>JACKPJ010000020.1 GCA_024233625.1 Deltaproteobacteria bacterium | reverse complement strand
AACCGGGAAATCAATTTCACGTCTTTAACGAAAAAGAAGAATGGCAGGTCGAACTTGAAACCCTTGAAAAAAGAAAAGCCACTGTAAAAGTGATCAATCAGATCCAAAATAAATGTGATCCAAAGCAAAAAGTAAGCCTCTATCAAGCCATACCCAAAAAACAAGCCTTATTTGAGCTAGTGATTCAAAAAGCCACAGAACTCGGGGTGCATGACATTTACCCCCTCGTCACCGAGCGCACCGAAAGCAAACGCCTGCACAAAATGGAACGTCTGCAAATGATCGCCATCGAAGCCACGGAACAATGTGGAGGACGACATGTACCCACCATCCATCCCCCTGTGGACTTTAAAAAAGTGATTGGAATTCTAAAAAAAGGTTTCATGGCTTACGAAGCAGAAGAAGAAAAATATCTTTCGGATTACGAAAAAGAATTAAGCTCCTCCGGTGAAATCCAGCTTTTAATCGGTCCAGAGGGAGGATTTTCAGAAAAGGAGGTAGAACTCGCCAAAAAAAATAATGTTAAATCATTTAGTATGGGTAAACGGATTTTAAGAACGGAAACCGCCGCCATGGCTGGACTATCGCTAATCCTCCTATCTTGAAAGCGCCTTGAGAAAAAGCATCACCCCTTGTAAAGGCTCATAAATTCATCAACAGTCATATCTAAATCCCTTATTAGACTTCTCAACAGCCCCTTACCAAGCATTCGCCCAGGATGATTAGGGATCGTTATAGTATTTCCGGAAACGTTCTCAAAAATGACGTGACTGCCTTTTTGACGAACAGGGAAATAGTCTAGACGCCTCATCAAAATCTTCATTTCCTTATAACTTAAAATCGGCAAAAAACTCATAAAGTAACCGTTAAATCTTCAGTGGCAATAACACGAGGGTAAGACTTTAGTGATTCTAATTCCAACTTATTTGTTTCGGCTAAATGCTCCAAATTCAACTCAATGGCTTCTTGAATGTTTTTTAAAGCTTCCTCATAGGTATCACCTTGAGAATGACACCCCTTAATCGCAGGGCATGAAGCGACATAAAGACCATCTTCATCTCTGGTGATAATAATCTGAAGTTTCATAAACACAAAACATTATATATTTCACTTTAGCATAAAATTGAGACTACTTCAAGCTCAAGCACTAATACTCATATCCCAACTTCTCAAGCATACGTCGCCCTTGTTCTGACTTGGACAAAGCCTTAATACGCTCCTCTTTAGTCGTTAAGTCATTTTCTGACCCTCCCCACTCAATCCAAGGTTTAATGTCTAGCTCCAAATGAGCCTTGGAAAGCCCATCTTCACCCGGATCGGCAAAATTATAATTCATTCGGCCCAAATCAATCGTTGGATCCAACGCCGAACTCGAAATCTGCCAATCCTCAGTGACCTCTTTGACAGACTGGGTAATTTTTAAGAAATACTCCATTTTCTCATCCAGGGCCTCAATAGACGCTTTTGTTTCATTGACTGCATCCACCGTTTCCTGGAATTTTTTTTGAGTGTCGGTAATCGAATCTGTAAAATCCGTCACAGAGTTCTTAACGTCATCATACTGAGACGTGATATTTTCTTTTCCATCGGTCAAACGACCTCCTAAATCAGCCAAAAACTCACGCCCGGGAGGCAACAAAAAATAGATGAACAAAATAATTCCGAGCGCTGAAAAATAAGGCAAAACTTTATTCATGATGAAAAGATTATCGTGAACCATTCTATCAAAAACAAACCCCTAAATCCAAATTGAAAGTCGATGTTCAAGACAAATAATGGCTGATATAATGAAAAAGACTTAATAGATATCCCATGCTTGTCACCAAAGAATTTGAATTTGATTCCGCTCACTATTTGCCCAATTACTACGGGAAGTGTGAACGCATGCACGGCCATACCTATAAACTCCAAGTGACAGTAGAAGGAAAAGTAGGAGAAAATGGTCTACTGATCGACTTTGTCATCCTCAAAAAAATGGTCAAAGAAAAAGTTTTAGACCAGTTAGACCATCAAGTTCTCAACGACTTTTTAGAAGTCCCTTCTGCTGAAAATGTTGCCATTTGGATTTGGAATCAACTGGTCGACCTGAAAGCCAACATCAAAGAGCAACTGGAGGACCCAAATCTTCCTGAATCAGTCACCAAATATTTTAAAGATAAAGACGGTAAAATGGACACCAGTGGCTTCACTGAGCAAATCCATCTTTATGAAGTCAGTTTATGGGAAACCTCCACTGCTTGGGTAACCTATCGAGGCAAATGAATGAGAGAAAAAAAATCACCGTTTACCTTGGACTGGGATCAAACGTGGGTGATCGAGAAG
>JACKPJ010000019.1 GCA_024233625.1 Deltaproteobacteria bacterium | reverse complement strand
CATTCTTTGAGAATCGCGCAAATCTCTTTATTAACCACCCTAATTCCAGTATTTTTGCCAATTAGTGATCCATTACCCCAAGCACGATCAAACTGCTTTATATCTCTCTG
This sequence comes from Deltaproteobacteria bacterium, assembly GCA_024233625.1. GTDB lineage: Bacteria > UBA10199 > UBA10199 > DSSB01 > DSSB01 > JACKPJ01. Next base: position 2,482 of record JACKPJ010000019.1, on the reverse strand, counting down.
TAGCCTCGTTCCATCAACCACCCATGCTAGCTTCTCGTAGAATCCGTTACGAGAGCGCCGCTCATCGGGGTCGATTCTTGAGTGCTGAAACTCAATGACCCAGCCCTGCTCGGTCTTTACATCTGCTATGTGTTTTTCGCCATTTGCAGCATATTGAATAACTTCTTGCCATTCTAATGGAAACTGATCTTTCCAATTCCGATGCCATTCGGTCTCATTTTCCCACCACGGGTCGCAGTCGCGCTTTCCTCTGTGCGCCCAGTGCCACGCTTTTATTTCCCCACACTTCGCGGTCATAGGTTTTCCGCAGCTAGGACAAATTCCAGCTATATTTGGAAGGGCTTCATGGCGGGCACCGTTTACGATCGCAAACTTCATAATTCAATCCGTTTTTTATTGGAACGGTGATCAACACCTATAGCATCTAACGCCGTGCTCTGCGGCAATTTTGTAGCGTAGCGGAAAAATTGTCCGACAGCAGCACTTTGTTATGCTCTTTCCATATCGTTTTCTATAGCGCCTGATAATTGAATTACTTCCAGAGCGCTTTCAAAGAAGTTGGAATATTTAGAGTTTTTTGCGACAAAAACAACTAGGTTGAACTTTGCCCTTGTGAGGCCAACGTAAACCAACTCCGCGTTATCTAGCTCATTAACAATCAAAAAAACAGTTGGCGACTCATAACCTTTAAAACTATGTATTGTCGATATCTTTAAAACACCACTATTCAGGTTAAATCCATATTTTTTATTACTTCTTATTTTTTCAATTTCACTACGATCTATGCGTGAAGATTCATAAGCTTCTTTGGTTTCAAATGTTGTCAAAGTTTTTTCGTTAAAATTTGGATTTTTTCTTATTAAAAAATCGATTTCCCGCATTTGAGAAATGCTGGATGAAAGAATAACCATGTCATTCGGGTGAATAGATTCACGTTTTGCGACAGAAAAAACATAATTAACAATTGAATTGATATCGCTTGCGTCAATCAATACACATTGATTGACGCCAACTCCTAACAACGCGGGTTGCATCGCCTCTGTAAAATCGAGTTCGTACCGACCACTAAAAAATGCTTCCTGAAACCTTTTTGCAACATCTAATATGTGAGAATCTTCTTTATAACGAAAAGATTTAGACAGCTTATTCCAGCGACCAAAACCTTGAACTACTTTTGTGGTATTTTCTTCATCAATTTCCCTTTCATAAATATTCTGCTTCTCGTCCCCAAAAAGAACCATTTCGCCTTGGTCAGTTAAAAAGTATTTACGTATAATTTTTATCCACTCAGGCTTATAGTCTTGAATTTCATCGACTAATATTGTATCGAATTTCTCCTCAATTTCGCAATTTTCAAAGACATTTTCATTTGAGTAGTATTTCGAATCCAGGTAAGCACTGATCTTATTTTTATCATTTTTCATTTCTTCAGGAACACTTACTTCTATTCCATATCGACTGAGTGCTGAACTCATAAATCTATGGTAGTTAATGATGCCAAAAGCTCCCCAGGAAAAATCACTTCTCACTTCATTTATTTTGTCTTTAATGTACATCCGAAGAGTAAGATTAAACGTGAGTATAAGAACGTTACCACCATGTCTCGAATGTGCATTTACCGCCCTTTTCGCCAGCACGGTAGTTTTTCCTGATCCTGCAACCCCTTTAATTTTTTCTCGCTTGCCCTGCTCACTGGTTACGAGCCTTTCTTGCACCTTAGTGTATTCAATTTCTTTCCCTTCATTGAGATAATGATAAGGAGGCTGCAAATACCTTAAGAAAGCTTCGTGGATTGATGCAGGGTATATGTCACTCTTCTTGGAAAGTGGAAATTTTATTTTCATTAACTGATCTTTGGTAACTGCATGCTGATACAGATCCCTTTCAAACTTTTTTATTTTTGAGTTCAGCCATTCTCTCTTTCGCTCATATTTGTCATGGTCTATTGGGTTTTCAGCATATGCATTATTATGCTCTCTGAGCATGTTCTTCAATTCGTCCATTCTGGGAGAAAAAAATCTTTGAATTGAATCTTTATTCTCGCTATGGAAATAAACGTAACAAGATATCACCTTGTAAAAATTCTTATTATTTAAGTTCTTTTCTAAAAGTCCATTAATATGAAGATCAAACATATTTTTTTTGTAGCCAAAAACTTGGGCGAACGGTGATCGTATTACCGACCCATTGTTATTTACATGCCATTTGTTGTTTTCATCCAAATTATAAAAGGACAAATCCCAGTCTTTTACTTCGATTATGATTACACCCATTACCGAGTGAATAATTATGATGTCAGGTCTTTCACCGTTAAAAAATGGCTGAAAGTATATCTCCACTTCCGTATCGAAATTCTGCGACAGCTCATTTAGAAGAAATAACTCACCCTCAGTCGGCTTCTGCTTGCTTTTCTTGATGACTTCAATGCTTGGGAATATCTTAGCCATACAACCTCAGTTTGACTGAACTACTTTGAGCATAA
>JACKPJ010000018.1 GCA_024233625.1 Deltaproteobacteria bacterium | reverse complement strand
AAAAGAAATTTTAAAAGGTCTCAATTTAAAGGTGAACGCTGGAGAAATCCACGCGATCATGGGGCCCAATGGTTCAGGCAAAAGCACTTTGAGTCAGGGCATCGCGGGCCGAGAGGGTTATGAAATTACGCAAGGAGAAATTCTCTTTGAAGGGAAAAATCTCTTGGAGCTTGAAGCGGAGGAACGCGCCCGTGCCGGTATCTTTTTGGGTTTTCAATACCCAATTGAGATTCCAGGAGTGGGTAATACTTATTTTTTAAAGACAGCTCTCAATGCCATTCGTCAAGAACGTGGTCTTCCCGAAGTGGATGCCATGGAATTTTTGCAATTGATTAAAGAAAAGATGAAGATCTTGGAAATGGACGAAAAGTTTCTCAAGCGCAATGTCAATGAAGGTTTTTCCGGAGGTGAAAAAAAACGCAACGAGATTTTACAGATGTTGGTTTTAGAGCCTAAACTTTGCTTGCTTGATGAAACCGACTCCGGACTGGATATTGATTCGCTAAAGATAGTTGCTAATGGAGTCAATTCACTTAAAAGTTCGGATCGATCGATGATTTTGGTAACGCATTATCAGCGTTTGCTGGATTATATTGTTCCAGATTTTGTGCATGTGCTGAAGGATGGTCAGATTATTCATTCTGGAGATAAAGAGTTGGCTTATCATTTAGAAGAGAAGGGGTATGGTTGGGTTTTAGAGAGAGCCTAGGAGGGCCTTTGAAAAGCACTCATCTGCTTTGTTGCTTTCAAAAATCTCTCCCTGCGACGTACTAATCGTACGACTCAGTCGTGATTTTTGAAAGCGCCTCGCATCTGAGCACTTTTGAAAGGAAATATTTTAAATTGGATAAAGAAGTCACTAAAGAAAAGCGAAAAGATAATAAAGAGTTACTCATTATGACAGAATTTTATCAAAAAGAATTTCAGAAATTTCAAAACGGTATTCATGAATCCTGGCTCAAGTCCATTCAAGAAAAAGCTTTAACAAGTTTTGAAAAGCTAGGGTTCCCCACAATAAAACAAGAATCCTGGAAGTATACCTCTGTCAAGTCCATTGTAGCGCAAAACTTTGTGTTGGCTACGCAATTGACTAAAAAAGATTACGAAGTGAAACCACTATTAGAAGATTCCATTGCTTTAGTCTTTATCAATGGAGTTTTTCGCCCCGAGCTTTCTCAGCTGAATGATTTGCCTGAAGGTGTGGTGATTAAACCGCTTTCGCAAGCCTTGGCTCAGGATGAAAAAAAATTACAGGAGATTTTAAAAGAGAGTTCAAGTCAGAATATCGACCAGGTAGATAAAAGTTTTGTCACATGGAATTGTGCTTTTATGCAAGAGGGGGCTTGGATTCATCTTCAGAAAAATGCTGTGCTTAACAGACCCCTTGAGTTAATTTATTTTTCAGCTCCCAATGGGCAAGCTCAAGTTACCCATCCTCGCAATGTGATTGTCTTAGATCAAGGTGCTCAATTAGAAGTTCTGGAAAATTACTATGGCCTCAAAGGAGAGCATCCTTACCTAAATAATGTCGTGACAGAAATTTTTGTCGATCAAAATGCTCAACTGAAACATTATCGAGTTCAAGAAGAGGCCGAAAATGCTTTTCACCTAGCAAATCTTAAATTCACTCAAGGTCGCGATAGCCAAGTGCAATCACACAATATTGCTTTGGGCTCTGCTATCGCCCGCGTCGAATTAGAAAGCGTTTTGCGAGAACCTGGTGCCGACTGTTTAATGAATGGTCTCTATTTTACTCGTCACAAACAGCATATCGATAACCAAACGAGCATCGATCATGCGGTTGAGCATTGTACGAGCCGAGAGTTTTATCGGGGTATTTTAGATGACGAATCCAAAGCCGTCTTTAATGGAAGAATTTTGGTGAGAGCTCATGCGCAAAAAACAGTTTCTGAACTTAGTAATCGCAACTTATTGCTCTCGAAAAAAGCTGAGGTCAATACAAAGCCGCTGCTAGAAATTTTTGCTGATGATGTTAAATGTGCCCATGGAGCCACGATTGGGCGTTTGGATGAATCCCAAGTTTTTTATTTGAGATCTCGGGGTATTGATGCGCAATGGGCACGTCATTTACTAACCTATGCCTTTGCGGCAGAAAGCTTCGAGTCGATTGAGTTAAAGGCTTTGCAAGAAAAACTCAAAAAGATTTTATTAGAGCGTTTACAACTCGATGGAAATGCTTTGTTAAGTGCAGAGGCGGTTTAAGGAATCAATCATGACGACAAATCTAAAAAGTCGAGAGGACTCCGTGATGAAAACACCGAGTTTTGATATTGAAAAAATCCGTGAGGAATTTCCCACCCTTCATCAAGAAGTTCATGGAAAGCCTTTGGTTTATTTGGATAACGCAGCAACGACACAAAAACCTCGTGCTGTGATTGAAAAACTTCATCATTATTATACTTGGGATAATGCGAATATCCATCGAGGTGTTCATACCTTAAGTGAGCGTTCGACTCAAGAATACGAAGCAGCACGTGAAAAGATCCGTCAATTTATTCATGCAAAAAAAACGAGTGAGATTATTTTTACAAGAGGGACGACCGAATCTATCAATTTAGTTGCTCAAACTTACGGAAGAGAACATCTTCAGGCTGGTGATGAGATCATTATCTCCCATATGGAGCATCATTCTAATATCGTGCCTTGGCAAATCTTGGCAGAGCAAAGCGGGGCGCAGCTGAAAGTTGTTCCGATTACAGATCAAGGAGAGTTGGATTTAGAAGCCTATCAAAAGCTTTTCTCTAAGCGCACCAAATTGGTTTCGATGGTTTATGTCAGTAATTCTTTGGGAACCGTCAACCCTATCAAGCAAGTCATCGAGTTTGCTCATCAGGCAGGGGTGCCTGTCTTAGTGGATGGTGCTCAAGCTGTGAATCATCTCAGTATTGATGTGCAAGATCTGGATGCAGACTTTTTTGCTTTTTCCGGTCATAAACTTTTTGGACCGACAGGCATCGGTGTGCTTTATGGAAAAGAACAGCTTTTAGAAAAAATGCCACCTTATCAAGGGGGAGGCGATATGATTCGTCAAGTTAGCTTTGAAAAAACCACTTATAACGATTTGCCCTATAAGTTTGAAGCGGGAACTCCTCATATTGCAGGTGCGATTGGCTTAGGAGCTGCGATTGATTATTTACAGGAAATCGGTATGTCTCATTTAGCGACTTACGAGCGCGATTTACTCGATTATGCAAGTAAGGCCTTTGAGCAGCTTCCTGATTTAAAAATCATCGGACAGGCCAAAGACAAAACCAGCGTGATCTCTTTTGTTTTGAAAGATATTCACCCACACGATATCGGCACCATCTTAGATCGAGAGGGAGTCGCTGTGCGCGCGGGTCATCATTGTACGATGCCTTTGATGCAGCGTTTTCAGGTTCCAGCGACTGTGAGAGCATCCTTTGCGTTTTATAATACTTTCGAAGAAATCGATAAACTAGTCGAAGCAGTTAAAAAAGTTCAGGAGGTTTTTACGTCATGAGCGAATTGCGTGAGCTTTATCAAGAAGTGATTTTAGACCACAATAAGCATCCCAGAAACTTTCATGAAATGCCAGAAGCCACTTGTTATGCAGAAGGCTATAATCCGCTGTGTGGTGATCAATTGACGCTTTATGTGAAATTAGGTGCCGATCAAAAAATTGAAGATCTCAGCTTTGTTGGCTCTGGTTGTGCGATTTCTAAAGCATCGGCTTCGTTAATGACCGATGAATTGAAAGGAAAAAGCGTCAAAGAAGCAAAAAATATTTTTGAAAAATTTCATGCGATGGTAACCGCAAAACCCGGAGAAGAAACTTCATTTGATTTAGGAAAGCTCAGTGTGCTCGCTGGAGTGTGTGAATTTCCAGCCCGCGTCAAATGTGCTTCACTTGCTTGGCACACACTGAATTCGGCTCTCAAAGGTGAGGAAGAAACGGTTACGACGGAATAGTCTCGAGGAAAATATGCTGAAAAAATTATTTAAAAAGAAAGAAAAAGCTGAAGAAACACCACAAGAAAAAATACCGTTGGAGTCTATTCAAGAAGCTCAGCTTGAGGATAGGGTGGGTCCATCTCAGAGTAATGAATTATTACAAAGCTCCGCTTCCGACACTTCTCCGAGTAAAGACTTTAGTCATACTGAATCAGAGCATTCTTCTGCGGAAAACCATTCTGTTACAAATCAAGAAATGAATTCTGAAATACCTCCTTCAGAAAGGCTTTCTCAAAACTCGGATCCTCTGCAAGATAAAGTGATTGCTGCATTAAAAGATTGTTATGACCCCGAAATTCCCGTCAATATTTTTGAGCTCGGTTTAATTTACGATATTGATATTCATGAAAATAAACACGTGGATCTTTTAATGACTTTGACTTCCCCCATGTGTCCCGTGGCAGAATCTCTTCCTCACGAAGTGGAAGAAAAAGTTAATGCTATTCCCGAAATCAATTCAACTAAAGTCGAGTTAACTTGGGAACCCCCTTGGAGTCCTGAAAAAATGAGCGAAGCGGCCAAGCTGCAGTTGAATCTTTGATTTATTTTTAAAAAATCGTTAAAACACTTTAACTCCGATAGATTTTGCAGTGCTTTTTAATTTTTTATCTAAAGTAGCTAAAGGTATTTGTAACCTCTGGGCGAGCTCTAAGTATGTCGCATCGTACACGCTTATAGAATGCTGATTTGCAAGATGGAGGCTTTTTTTAGTGGCTTGTTCGAATGTCTGATCATCTTGAATAATAGGAAGTTCATTCAAGCCGTTGAATATCTCTGGCCACTCGCTTACTTTTATTCTTTTACGCCTTGTCGCAACCAAAACAACGTTGGCTACCTCGATAGACCAAAGGGAAGGGACAATGGCGTCTTGATCAAGTAGGCGCTCTTGTATCAGTTGTGTTTGGGGAGTAACTTCATCAGCAAATATCCATGTCATTGTCATGGAGCAATCTAAAACAAAAGACATTAGTAAACCTTCATTTGTTTTTTAATACTTTCTTCCTTCAGCAATAAGGTCTTTAATCTTAAGGCCTTTTAATCGGTGCTTAGATTGAAAGTCTCTTAACTTCTTTATAGACTCTTTGATTTTTTCCTTATTGCGTTGGTTAATAGGTCTAAGTTCAGCAATAGGAAGTCCATGATGCGTGATTGTGAACAATTCTCCGTTTTTTACTTGAGCAAGTATTTTAGAAAAATGAGTTTTTGCTTCATATGCGCCGATTTCTTTCATGTATCACCTCTACTAGTCTAAGACTAGTCTATATAATTTTATCTGTCAATGCTGAATAGCTATACTATTTTTATTTTTTGTTAAGTACTACTTGTTATTAAGTCATCTCCGACAAAGCACATATCGATTTTTTTAAATTCCACAGCTAAATACTTTTTAAAAACTTAAGAATAACTTCAGCCAGCTTTTCCCCTTGATCTTCTTGTAAAAAGTGTCCTGCATTTTCTATGATTGTATGCGGCTGATCTTGGGCTCCGGGAATCAATTTTTGAAAAACTTTTTCTCCTCCCCTCGTGATAAAATCCTTATCACTAAATGCGGTTAGAAAAGGTTTTTGCCAGTTTTGCAAAATCTTCCAGGCCTCTCGATTGGCTTCTGAGGCAGGATCGTCTGGTTTTGTCGGAACCAACAAGGGAAAAACTCGGGCTCCTGCTTTATAGCTTTCGTCTGGAAATGGGGCGTCATAAGCTTGAATGATTTCCTGGCTGAGATCGGAGACGCATCCCATATTGACAATATTTCCCACCATGAACTCTGGAATTTCTTGGGAAAGCTTTTGCCATTGAAAAAAAGCTTCAGGCATTTTTTGGTCTCCGGTTGGCAGGGCTGTATTTGCAGCAATAATAGAAGAAAAGAGAGCTTCATTTTCTGCAGCAACGCGTAAACCAATCAGACCTCCCCAATCCTGGCAGACTAAAGCGATATTTTTTAAGTCTAAGGCCTTGAGCCATTGAGTGATCCAGTCGACATGGGCTTGATAGCTATAATCGCTTTGCTTGGCAGGCTTGTCCGATTTTCCAAAGCCAATCAAATCGGGAGCAAGTACTCGAAAACCCGCCTCAGCTAAAATAGGAATCATCTTTCGATAGAGAAAACACCAACTGGGTTCACCATGCATGAAAAGTACGGGCTGTCCATCGGTATCCCCTTCATCGAGATAATGCATGCGGAGTGGTGTTTGATCTTGGCTCAGGACCTCACGATAATGCGCTTGAAAATTAAAACCGGGCAGATTTTCAAATCTAGCTTCAGGGGTGCGAAGTACTTTCATTATTTTCCTTTCATTTGCTTTCTTTTTTCACGGCGCAATTTTAAGTCAATATTATCTACTGCATCGACTGCCATGTCCCATGCTGTATAGACTTGTTTCTTTTTTCCAGAAACCAAATCACCAGCAGCATATAATCCGGGAACTGAAGTCTCAAAATGTTTATTAGTGATTAAATGATCACGCTCATCGACGGCAACTCCCAGAGGTTTTACCAAGTCATTGTATACGATGGAACCTAAAACGGCAAAGGCTTTTGGAGTGAGGATTTTTTCACCTGAATTTAATTCAAAACCTTCCATTTCTTTTTTGGGATCTCCTAAAATAGAAAGGATGGGTTCTTCATAAATTTTAATTTGATAATTCTGCATGAGCTGATGGACTTCTTCCGAAGCTTCGATGGTTTTGCCATTAGTCAGTAAATAAACCTCAGGTAGATCATAGCGTTCTTTTAAGAGGACACTAACCCAGGCAGCAGAATCGCTATGGCCGATGACGCTGACCGCTTTTCCCATGACTTTATGTCCGTCACAGCGTATGCAATACAGGATATCTCCACGGTTTGCATAAGGAAAAACTGGATCGATTTCACCGTTAATGAGGGGCTGAACATCCATAGTTCCGGTACAAAGCACAACGTGTTGAGCATGATAAGTTTCATCTTTGCAAGATAAGATAAAGTGGTTTTCTTTCTTCTCAATTTTTGTGACAGACCCTTTTACTGCTTTAATAAGAGGGGAAAGGTTTTCTTCACTTTCAATAAATTTTATAACCTCTTTAGTGGTACTGTTAATCGGTCTTTTTTTATCGAACATTCCTGGTATATTATCGACAGATTCGACCCAAGTGGCCCGACTGCGGCGGCTGCTTTGGCCGTCACCTAAAAACCACAATGTTTCGATATTGTTTAAAACAGAGCGTAGAGCCGCCATTTGACCGGCGGCTCCTGCTCCAATGATTGCAATGGGGTACTCTTTCATTTTTTACCTCATATTATATATTTCTTTAACTAAGCTGTTACGTGCTCTGATGGCTGTGTTAATTAATGCTCAGATTTTGTAAATACTCAGCTAGTTCGTCTGCGCCTCCGATTTTTTTCCCATCAATGAAAACTTGAGGGGTGGTGGCTGCGCCAGAAATCGCAAATAGGCTACGTTGGGTGATGCCGCCACCTAATTCGATTTCTTCAAAGTCAAGACCACGTTCTGTTAACATGCTTTTAGCACGGGCACAGTGAGGGCAACCTCTCTTACTAATCATCGAAATGCGAAGTGGTTTTTGAACTCCTGGATATAAGTAGTTAAGCATGGTATCCGCATCGGAAACTTCAAAGGGATCCCCTGGTTTTTCAGGCTCAATAAACATTTTTTTAATGATGCCGTCTTCGACATACATCGAATAACGCCAGGATCTCTTGCCAAAACCCAAATCCGATTTATCTACTAGCATGCCAATTTTTTCAGAAAATTCACCGTTACCATCGGCAACAAGGCGAACATTGTTTGCTTTTTGATCTTGAGCCCATGCCGCCATGACAAAAGGGTCATTGACCGAAAGACAAACTATTTCATCGATGCCTTGCTTGAAAAAGACAGGAGCTAGTTCGTTATATCTTGGCAAGTGTGCCGAAGAACAAGTTGGCGTATAGGCGCCAGGAAGGGCAAAGACGATAACGCGTTTCCCTTTGAAGATATCTTCGGTGTTTAAATCAACGAGTTTTTGATTTTCTAGAACCTTTAGTTTGACGTTGGGAACTTGTTTTCCTTCTTGGTTGGTTAACATATCAATTCTCCTTAATTAGGACTGCTTCAACAGTCCATTTTGGTTAATGTTTATTCTTGAGTTTATTTTAGAGTATATTTAATATTTGTAAAATCGATTGTTTTTATAGTTTTGATAGATTTTATCTATTGATTTCCATTAGGAAATAAGTCTTTAATCACAGAGGAGATTTTTTTCATCATTTCTTGAAATGGATGAGATTTCCTCCAAACTATACCAATTTTTCTGAAAGGTTGGGGTTTTTTAAAGGGTATAATTTTCAGTTGTTTATCACGAAATCTTTTGACACTCAGTTCGGGCAATAAAGTCATTCCATGTCCATTTTTTATAATTTCAATAAGCGTTGATAGGCTTGTAAAACGAAATTCCTGTTCTTCATAAGCTTGATTAGAGTCACAAACTTCCAAGGCTTGATCGCGTAAACAATGGCCTTCCTCTAACAATAATAGTTTTTGTCCTTTGAGTTGTTTTTGAGAAATAGAATCATATTTTGATAGAGGATGATTAGGGTTTAAAGCCAGGTTAAAATTTTCTTTCAGAAGAGTTTCTTCAACAGTGTCATTTAAGTGAAGGGGTAGTGCTAAAAGTAAAAAATCGAGCTCACCTTCGCTTAATTGTTGGCTAATGACTTCTGTTTGTCCTTCCCAAATTCTTAATTTTAGTAAAGGGAACTTCTTTTTAAGCTTGGGAAGTATGATGGGTAAAAAATCAGGAGCGAGTGTGGGAATGACGCCGACTTTATAAGGTGAAAAAAATGGGTCTTGTAAGTGTTTTGCGATATTTTCAATAGCGAGACTTTCCTCAAGAATTTTTTGGGCTTTCTCAAAAATGGCTTTTCCGGAGTATGTCAAAACAACTTTTTTTCCTTCTCTTTCGAAAAGCTGTAAGCCCAACTCTTCTTCGAGTTTTTTAATTTGCATGCTGAGAGTGGGTTGAGACACATGGCAGATCTTGGCTGCTCGGCTAAAGTGTTTTTCTTTTGCGACGGTGGTAAAATATTGAAGGTCTCGAATATTCATTTGTCGATCAAGTTAACAGTTTTTCAATTGCTTGACGAGTTTTATTCTAGTCGCTAGAGAGTGATCAAAATTTTCGGGGATCGTCTAATGGTAGGACTGCGGACTCTGACTCCGTCAATCTAGGTTCGAATCCTAGTCCCCGAGTTTGTAATAAAGACTTTTAATAGTTAAGTTTTGTAGTTAGATAAAAATAAATTACCTATATAATTACCTAATTAAAAGGGTATTACCTAATTGATCCATTTTTTTGTTTTTTTCCATTGAGCTGTATGGCCACGTCCAAGGCATATGATTTTATCTTTATTTTTTAAATCTTTTAAAACCTTACGAATCATATCGATACTAATTCCTGGACATTGATGTTGAAGATCAGAAATTCGAAATACTTCGTTTGATTTTTGTATTGCTAAAATAATTAAATCTGTTTTTTCTCCACGTGGTGTTTTCATTTTTCCTAAGCGTTCTTCAAACTCACGATATGCTGTTTTTAGGATGTAAAGCAGAAAAGCAATATAGGGTAGAGAGTTTTGTGAGCCTTGATGCCAGTTGATTGAAGATTGCTCTAGCGTTTCATAGTAACGTTCTTTATTTTCTTCAATAAGCCGTTCCAAACTAATAAATCGACCAACTTCATAACCTAAATGGTAACACTGCAGAAGCAATAATAATCTGGAGACTCTTCCGTTTCCATCACGAAAAGGGTGTATGCACAAAAAATCTAAATTAAAAGCTGCTAGGGTAATCAAGGGATGTATAGGTTTCTTTTTTAGGCATTCATTCCATTTAGAAATCAGTTGTTTCATTGCGTCAGGAGTATTTTTTGCACTTACGGTTTTAAATCGCACGCGTTCTCTTCCATCGGGATATTTTTCGATAATATCTCCATCCTTTTCTTTATATTTTCCAGCATCCCAAATTTTTCCGCGGCTTAATTGATGAAGTTGAAGTATGGTTTTTTCTGAAATGGGTAACTTTGCTCTTTTTTGATGAATCAAATCTAAAGCTTTTCGATAACCACGGACTTCTTCTTCGTCTCGATCTTTAAGAAGGGATCTGCCAAATATAACTGTGCCTATACGATTTTTATTTACTTTGACCCCTTCGATGCGATTTGAAGAAATGGCACTTTCGATAATAGAATGTTCACGTAAAACCTTTAGTTTTTGTGGAGATTGTTTTGTAAACAACTCCTGCTTTCCCTTGGACTCACTAAGATCAGTTAAATACCAGGAAATGGTTACGGGAATACTCTCAAAGTTAGATAATAGTTGTTCTAGCGTTTTCATTTTTTTATTTATTATTAGGATATAACTATGTAATTTAATAGGTAATAAGTCAACTTTTTAAACCGTCTTTGAGTTTAAAGGCCATGTTTCTATCAATTAGGTCTCATTGTAGTGGGAGGATGGGTTAAGTTTAATTAACTCTAAAATTCACCTTTCTTTTAAAAATAAAATCCATTAAGCAATAACCATGTCGATTGCATTTATATGTGTGGCTTTAAGCTTTTTGCTTGTCTACCTGACAAAAATACCTGTGAGTATTGCCATGAACCAATTGCCTGGAGGTTATGATAATAAAAACCCGCGCCAGCAGCAGGCTGAATTGAGTGGTTGGGGAAAACGAGCTGTGTCAGCCCACCAAAACTCTTTTGAGACTTTTGCGCCTTTTGCGGTGGGAGTTTTCGTTGCTCATCTTGGAGGTGGTAGTCCGGTATGGTGCGAGGCTTTTGCCCTGATTTTTGTTATTTCCCGATGCTTTTATATTGCTTTTTATTTGCTAAATTGGGATTTATTGCGGTCCAGTGTTTGGTTCGTCGGTTTTTTATCGACAATCGGACTTTATGCATTGCCCTTAACTTCTAAATTCTTAGTTTTTTAAATATGACAGAAAAATTGACCAAAATATCCGCTCAAACCACTCCAAATTTTCAAGCTTTAAAGGTTTTATCTTTAGAAAGCCGGATGGCTTTGCCGATGCAAAAGCTCATTGAAAAATACCATGGGACAGCCCAGCTAGCGGCTTCGGTTCGAGAAGTGCCTCTTGAGGATAATGAGCAAGCCTTTCATTTTTTTGAGCAGCTCAAGGCAGGGCAATTCGATGTCATGATACTCATGACGGGTGTAGGCTTAAGAACTTTGCTCAAAATTTGGGAGACGCGTTATTCTCTTGAAGAAATCCAAGATGCTTTTAAACAGACTCAAGTTCTAGTGCGAGGCCCAAAGCCAACATCGGTTTGCAAGATGCAAGGTATCGAGATCAATATTACAGCGCCTCCTCCCAATACTTGGCAGGAGATTTTGCAAATTTTGTCCGAACAAAATTTACTCAATCAAAAACAAATTGCCTTGCTCGAATATGGTTCGAGTGACCCATCTTTTATAGAAAACTTGGAAGCTCGTGGCGTGAAGGTCGTTCCTCTCCAGGTTTATAAGTGGGCTTTGCCCCAAGATACTGCTCCATTGCGGCAAGCTTTTGAAGATGTTATCGCGGGTAAAGTCGACGTGTTTTTACTGACGAGTGCGATTCAGATCGATCACTTTCTCAAAATGTCTCAAAGTGTCGAAGAGGAATTACAATTTCGCCGCGCCTTGCATCGTGTTGTTGTGGTTTCCATTGGACCCACTTGTACAGCGCGCTTGCGCGAAAGACAGATTTTTCCCGATTTGGAAGTTTTTCCCAACAAAATGGACAACCTGGTGGCTCAGGCAGCAGAGCAGTCTCATTCTTTGCTGGAAAAAAAACGCCAGCGTGCTGAAAACTCTTGGGTGCGCTTGCAAGTTCCTTTGGATTTAGAAAAAAAAGCGGATGCAGTCTCCCAGTGGGAAGATTCCTTGATGATGCGGGCCTGTCGGCGCTTGCCAAACCCTCGACCTCCGTTGTGGCTAATGCGTCAAGCCGGGCGCTATATGGCAGAATATCAACTGATTCGTCAGGGGCGTGGTTTTATTGAGTTTTGTAAAAATCCGGATCTTTGTACTCAAGCAACTTTAGATGCCATTGAGCGTTTGGGAGTCGATGCAGCGATTATCTTTGCCGATATTTTGTTGATATTAGAACCCATGGGAGCGGATCTTAATTTTTATGAGGGAGTTGGTCCTGTTATTAAAAATCCCGTTCGCAGTGTGGAGGCCATTGACTCACTCAAGCCAGTTGATCCCGAAAGTGATTTGCATTTTACGCTTCAAGCGATTCGACAAGTGCGTCAAAACATGAGCGCAAGAATTCCGCTGATTGGTTTTTCGGGAGCGCCTTTTACTTTGGCTTCTTATTTGGTCGAGGGAAGGAGCTCGCGAAATTATTTAGCTGTCAAAACCTTGATGTTGAGCGAGCCTCAAGCTTGGCATCGATTGATGGAAAAGTTTACGACCGCGATTGTAACTTACCTCCATGCGCAGGTTGCAGCGGGATGTCAGATTTTGCAGATTTTTGATAGTTGGGTGGGAGCGCTTTCTCCAGCTCAATATCAAGAATTTGTTTTTCCTCACATGAAAAGACTTTTTTCGGAACTTCCTCAAGGTGTTCCCTCGATTCATTTTGGAACGGGGACCGCCGCATTGCTGGATCTCATGAAGCAGGCGGGTGGAGATGTGATAGCGCTCGATGCTCATGTCGATATTGCAGCGAGCTGGCAGAGACTCGGCGAAGAGGTTGCCGTTCAGGGCAATTTGGACTCGAGTGTGCTTTTTGCACCGATTTCGGTGATCGAACGCGAAACTCAAAAAATTCTTCAGGCGGTTGGAAATAAACCGGGCTTTATTTTTAATCTTGGACATGGTATCTTGCCCGAAACCCCCGTGGATCATGTGATGTCTTTGGTCGATTGTGTGAAGAGTTTTAAATTTTCTAAGTATTAATAAGTGGTTATATCTAATTCACATTAAACTTCACATTCCTGTTGCAATGGAATGGCTTGTGAAGTAAACTGTGAAATAAAGGAGTTGATATGTTGAAAGATAACCCTTTAACTCGTCCTGTTCCCACAGAGATACCTCTTAAGAAAGCGCCCCTCGTAAAAGTTATTGCTCAACTTAGATTTCCTACCATGGCTTCTCTTGTAAAAGAGGATTTTATTGCGAGTTTCCAAGAGGCAGTCCAAGACCATTATCCTGTTTTACGTCTTGAACAGAGCCCGGTTGGTAAAATTTGGAAATTTAACAACGAACAGGCTGATTGGGCCTTATCTTTGTCGAACGATTTTATTGCCCTCAATACAAGCTCTTATGTGAGTCGTAGTGATTTTTTAGAACGATGGGGAAAAGTCTTAACTAAAGCGAATGAGCATTTTCACTTAAAATATTACGATCGTTTGGGTATTCGCTATATTGATAGAATTGCAAATGAAGCAATGACACAGGTTGAAAAATTTATTCGACCTGAGGCCTTGGGAATCATTACTCACTTTGCTCAAAATGAAATGATGCATGCAATGAGTGAGGCTGTTTTCCAAGTTGATGATTCACAATTATTAGCTAGATGGGGAAAGTTAGCAGCACAATCAACCATTGATCCATCGGCAATTGAACCACGACAGGATGAAAGTTGGCTTCTTGACATAGACATGTTTACAAAAAAAACAGCATCCTTTGATATCGACACACTTATACAGCTTTCACTGTTTTATACAGAAAGAATATACTCATTTTTTAGATGGATGGTTACAGACGAATTTCTTAAATATTACGGGGGAAAATTATGATAGATCCAGATATCTTGGCTAAGCCTACGAATAGTGGAACACACTCTTTAATGAAGACAGGGGTCTTTTTAATAGGCATGTGTTTATTAAATGGCGGTGTGGGTACTGGAGAGGTTTATGCCCAAACAGGCCCATCACTTTTTGATGACTATGATTTAAAAATTGAAGGTTCTACTTCATGTGGGTCCTATTATGTTCAATCTTATCAAAGTAATTCATCTAAGCTTTTCGAATTTCGCCGACTATCAGGACTTACTTGGGAAAAAATTGCAAAAATATTTGGTGTCTCAAGACGCTCTGTTCATTTTTGGGCTAATGGAAAAGCCATGGAAGATATTCGTGTCGAGAAACTTAATCGTTTACTAGAAGTTATTAAGAAAATAGATACAGGTTCTTCTAGACAAAACAGATATGCTTTATTCGCTGTAGGAGAGAAAGGTGTTTCATTATTCGATCGTTTAAAAGAAGGAGATTTTGATGTAAGCAAGTTGAAAGGCTCTGTATCAAAAATACAATATCGCCGTTATTCTTCTCAGGCTCTTTCCGGGCAGGGTCGTAAAGAAGTTGAGTTTTATCCTCCAGTATCTCCACTTGATATGTTGGAGGTAGACTACCGTTCTTTACCCGAAAAACCAGCTAAGGTTTCAATTGCTAAGGTTAAAAAAATAAAAAGCATCACATAAAGGCTCAGCTAAATGGAAAGTATTTCGGAGGAGCAAGTTAATCAGTTTGTCAAAACATTGCAGCAAGGTGATTGTATTTTAGGAGATTGTACATTTCTATTTGGCTTGGCTTCTTGTTACCCTCTAAAAGAAGGTGTCGAAAAAAATAACCAAGAACGTATAGAGTATATAGAAGAATCTGTAATTGGGCTTTGTATATTAACGCAAACTTGTGATCTGGTTAGAACTTGTCAAGAAAGACGCTATATTGAATTCGCTCCATTGCAAATTGAAGAAAAAGATTATCTTCCTATTAAAAAATTTAAGAGGCCTTCCTACGTCGCTATACCTGTCTTAGAATCTGAGAAAATTATCGTCAATCTTGAAAAAACCATGACACTAGAAAAACCTGTATTAGCTCTCTGGCATAACACTAAAGACTTTGAAATAAAGAGAGGTCTTAAAACGGAGAGTCAAATAACAGCATTTTCTTGGGCTTTAGCTCGTAAACGTTCCCGCTTTGCATTTCCTGATGAATTTGTAAAAGTGGTAAAGCCGTTTTTAAAGAGGATCAATAAGAAATATGACAAGAAAACTGATGAAGGGCGCTTGTTGGCAGAAATCAAGGAAATTCGTGTAAGGGCAGAGCCGTCTTGGACATCGGGAAACTCTACTCTTATGTTCTATTTTTTTGTAGAAACTAAAGATTTTGAAATGGATGGGGCTGATCAAATCGAATCCTGGAGAGAGTTGATCGATATAAAAAACTCATCATACATTGATGCTCACATGTTCTTGGTAGATTACGATGATTTGTCTGCTCGTGAATATAAGGAGAGTGTTCCTCTTGATTTAGATGCTCTTTCATTGAGCTCTTAGTGAACAGGCTCCCCTTGACTTTTTTGGGCTAAAGAGCTACTATATTCTATAGTCATCAAACTAAACTGCAATGTATTAGCTAAAAAGACCCTCTTAATTTTCCTAAAAAATGAATTTCCAAAAAACGACTTTACGATGTTAATCGTCGTTTTTTGAAAGAAAAATTTCCATCATAACATATTGAAATTTCTAATTTAATTTCAATATGTCCAAATAAGAAAATTTTTAAAATCATCCATTTTTGTTTTTTAAAACCTCATTAAAAATATAATTTTTATCAGCTGTTTTGATTGGGTCAAAGTCAGAGTTAAAAACACAAAAACAAAGCTTGATAGTGTCTTTAAGTTTAGCCTGAATGCAAAACTATTGACACCTTTGTGGATAACCGCTAGCTTAAGCTAGGTTTTTTAAAATTTATTGATACCAATTATTCGTCACTTATCTAGAGTGGGGGAGGGAACTGGCCCTTGGAACCCACAGCAACCTGTGAAAATCAGGTGCTAATTCCGTCCTGATAAAATCAGGGAAGATAAGTACAGAAGTTTTGCCTCTTCTGAAAATTCCAGAAGAGGTTTTTTTTTGTTTAATGATGCAAGAGACTTTTTCAAAAAATATTTTAGATGAGGTGGGTCATACGCCGTTATTGAAACTTTCGCGTAGTTTGCCTCAGCCTTGTGCCAATGTGTATGCAAAGCTGGAGATGTTTAATCCGGGTGGTTCGATTAAAGACCGTATTTGTCTTAATATGATTGAAGCTGCCGAGCGAGAAGCTTTGTTGCAGCCCGGAGCGACTGTTATCGAACCGACTAGTGGCAATACCGGAATTGGTTTAGCAATTGTTTGCAGCGTCAAAAAGTACCGTCTCATTTTGGTGATGCCCGAAAATTACAGCATCGAGCGGCGCTATATGATGCAGGAAATGGGAGCGAAGATAGTACTGACTCCTGCTGATCAAGAAATGGCAGGAGCCATTGAACGGGCGGAAGAAATTTTTAATGAGACTCCCGGGGCCTTTATGCCCAGGCAATTTAATAATCTGCATAATCCCGAGACTCATCAAACGTATACAGCTGCGGAGGTTTTTGAAGATTTGCCAGCTCAATCCATCGATGCATTGGTTTTGGGGGTCGGCACAGGTGGAGCGATTACAGGGCTGGCAAGAGCGATCAAAGCCGAAAACCCAAACTGCTTAGTGGTTGCTGTGGAACCTGCTGGAGCTGCGGTGCTTTCGGGAGAAAAGCCGGCAGTGCATAAAATACAAGGGATTGGAGCGGGTTTTATTCCGGAGATTTTAGATCTCGATCTGATTGATCGAATTGAAAAAGTACAAGATGAGGAAGCTTTCGAATATAGTAAAAAGCTCTCTCTCAATGAAGGTGTTTTAGGTGGGCTCTCTTCGGGAGCAAACTTTTGCGTGGCTTCTCATATTGCAAAAGAACTCGGCCCGGATAAAAACGTGCTGACGATTTTTTGTGATAAAGGGGAACGCTATTTCAGTATCGAAAAGCATTTTCAGGGAGGCTTTTAAAAACTACCCATCTGCTTTGTTGCTCTCAAAACCTTTCCCTGCGACGTACTGATCTCGTACGACTCAGTTAAGGTTTTCTCGAGCGCCTCGCATCTGGACATTTTTTAAAAGCCTCTGATTTTTTTAAAAATGAGAAAATATTATTTTTTTTCAAAGTAAAATATAAATTTATTTTCTAAGGAGTTTTAGTTTATGTCTTTCGTCAAAGGCCTCCAGTGCCGGGAATGTCATCATCAATACCCAACTTCAGCGATTCACGTTTGCGAGTTTTGTTTTGGACCCCTTGAAGTCATCTATGATTATGAGGCGATTAAACAAAATATTAGCCGAGAAAAAATTCTCTCTCGTCCCACTACTATGTGGCGTTACAAAGAGTTATTGCCTTTAGATAAAGAACCCACTGTTGGGACTCAAGTCGGCTATACGCCTTTGGTCAAAGCAGATAACCTCGCGAAAGCTTTAGGTGTGAAGGAACTCTATGTCAAAAATGATGCCGTGAACTACCCGACACTTTCCTTTAAAGATCGCGTCGTTTCAGTGGCGATTTCTAAAGCCAAAGAATTTGGTTTTAAGACAGTTGGCTGCGCTTCAACAGGTAATTTGGCAAATTCCGTGGCGGCTCATGCGGCTTCTTCCGGTTTGGAGAGTTTTATTTTCATTCCTCATGATCTTGAACAGGGAAAAATTCTCGGAACCATGGTCTTTGGAACAAATTTGATCGGCATTCGTGGAACCTATGACGAAGTGAACCGTCTTTGTAGTGAGGTGGCGGCAAAATATCAGTGGGCTTTCGTCAATATTAATATTCGACCTTTTTATGCCGAAGGTTCCAAGGCAATGGGCTATGAGATTGTGGAGCAGCTCGATTGGAAAACACCTCAGCATGTGGTTTCGCCAATGGCTGGAGGTTCTTTGATCACCAAGCTATGGAAATCCTTTAACGAAATGGTCAAGGTGGGTCTGATCGAGAAAAATACCGCAAAAATCTATGGAGCTCAGGCAACAGGCTGTTCGCCAATTACGACAGCAGTGAAAAATGAGTGGGAATTGTTTAAACCTCAACAACCCGACACGATTTGTAAATCCCTCGCTATCGGAAACCCTGCCGATGGATTTTATGCAGCCGGTGTGATGCGTAAAAGCGGTGGCTGGGGAGAAGATATCAACGATGAGGAAATTGTCGATGCGATGAAGCTTTTAGCTCAGACCGAAGGAATTTTTACTGAGACGGCCGGCGGTGTGACAGTTGGAGTTGCCAAAAAGCTCATTGAGCAAGGACGTATTCCCAAAGATGAAAGCATTGTCCTCTGCATCACTGGAAATGGTCTCAAAACCATGGATGTTTTAGTCGGAAAATGTGGAGAAAGCGTGACCATTAATGCCAAAATACGCGAATTTGATGAAGTTTATCAAAAACTGCATCAAAACTGATTGGCTAAAAAAAGTTATTTTTCAACGGTTTTGACAGAAAGCGAAAATGCTGGCTATCTATCTATAGCTTTGCTAAGATTTGCAGGTAAAAAATGATAGATTGCCTTTTTTGATGTCAAATCTGCGAAATTGGAGATTGAGCATTCAATATATCGGTCAATCCCCGAGTCCGCAGGGGTGACATCAATAACTTGTCGGCAATCCTTCTTTAAACAAGAACCTATTGCAGGCTCACAAAATAAATCATAACAAATATTAAGGAGTTTATATGGCTGAACAAGTAAAACGCAAAGTTTATTTAACCTTTCCAACCGAAACCGTGACCGATGCGATTATTTGCGATATGTATGATAAATACCGCATTCGATTTAATATTCGCAGTGCTTCTGTCAATGATTCGGTTGGTTTGATTGCCCTGGAGCTTGAGGGTGAAGAAGACAAAATCGGAGAGGCCATCGAATATTTTCGTTCGCGTGGATTAACTGTTGAGCCTATTGAGATGAATATCATTGCTGGATAATTCATTCTGATGATTCGATCCATTGTTGAAAAAATTGGCCATACTCCCCTGATTCGTCTCAATGAGGTCACTCGGGAGCTTCCTGCTTCGGTCGAAGTTTATGTCAAGGCAGAGTTCTTTAATCCGGGGGGGTCAATCAAAGACCGTCCGGCTTATCGTATGATTCAAGAGGGCATTCGTTCGGGTGAATTGACCAAAGATAAAGTGATTATGGACCCCACTAGTGGTAATACGGGAGTCGCTTACTCGATGATTGGGGCTTCTTTAGGTTATCAGGTAGAATTAGTGGTTCCCGAAAATGTTAGCCAACAGCGCAAGGATATTGCGCTTTCCTTTGGAGCCAAGCTGACTTTTTCTTCGGCAATGGAAGGCAGTGATGGAGCGATTCGCCTTTCCCAAAAGCTCAAAGACGAAAGCCCACATCATTATTTTATGCCCAACCAGTATAATAACTCTTTTAATCCACAAGCGCATTATGACACCACGGGAGTGGAAATTTATCACCAGACGGGCAAGCGAGTGACTCATTTTATCACGGGGATTGGTACCAGTGGCACCATTATGGGGGTTTCACGGCGTCTCAAAGATTATGATAGCAAGATCCAAACTTGGGCTGCCGAACCTGCTGAGGCCTTGCATGGCTTGGAAGGGCTCAAGCACATGGCTTCCTCGATTGTCCCGGGGATTTATCATCCAGAAACATTAGACGGTGTTTTGCCTGTTCAGACAGAAAATGGCTATGACATGGCAGAGCGACTGGCTCGAGAAGAGGGGATTTTTGTCGGGCATTCCAGTGGAGCTAATGTCTGGGCTGCCATTGAAATCGCAAAAAAACTCAAAGAAGGGGTTGTCGTCACGATTTTATGTGATAGTGGAGACAGGTATATACCGATTTAGGGGATATTTATGAAAGATTTACAAA
>JACKPJ010000017.1 GCA_024233625.1 Deltaproteobacteria bacterium | reverse complement strand
TAAAAACAAAAATATCTCTGCATCTGAAAGAGCGACTGCTAAATTAGAACAGAATAAATTATATTTAGAACTTTCTGAGAATGAGCTGGAATATTGGATTTATTTTTTTCTCATTGATTATCGAGACGGTATGGCGGAAGTCGATCATATTGATTTGGAGACTAAGCGAATTAAAGGTGAGCCTGCTGTAGATATTGTGCTTCAGCGCAGTCATGCCCGTCCTCCTTTAAGTCCTGAAGAGCTGGAACGAAAACTTGGAGTCAAACCTTCATAGGTAGGATCCATGGAGTTAAATAGAAAAGCAACACTAGAAGAAGAAAAGCTTTTAGAAATTTTAATAGAAAAATCTTCACTGCCCATACCAAAAAATTGGAAAGAAGAATTATTGGTATGTCTGATGCAAGATGGAGCCATGAGAAGTTTGTATCTGTTTCCTCCTAAAGGTCAAGTAATAGAAGGTCGAAGCATGGGAAAGTAGGTCAGTTTTTTTGAGATTGTTTGCTCGGAGGATTAACTCTGCAATATTCAAATTACCTTCTTTTTTCACTTTCTTCAATAATTTGAAATAAACTAGAGTAAAGATATATTTTATTTCAATTATTATATTTTTTTTGAAATAAAATTGAATTTATGCTAGTTTTATTTCAATTTTAACTAAATTTTTGAGATAAAAAATGCGAAAGACTGGATATTATGAAGCTTTGGGGGATACTTCTTATTTTATCCCTTATTCTCTTCCACCCAAAGATCCAAAAATAGACATCAGTGGTGAGCTTGCTCTTTTATATGGAGAGTCAATGCATCGCCTTGGGCTGTTGAGTGAAATGGCAGAGCGACTCCCAGACTTGAATCGGTTTATTAAAGCTTATGTCATTAAAGAGGCTCTACTTTCTTCGGCCATTGAGGGGATTCATACGACTATACAAGAAGTATATACTCAGTCACTGGAGCCGAATAAAGCAAAGAAAGAGACCCAACTTGTTTTAAATTATACTGTGTCACTGGAGCTTGCACTGAAGCTCATTGAGGAAGAAAGTTTACCCATTGTTTCGAGAGTCATTTTATCTTCACATGAAGCCTTAATGCGTTTGGGTGAAGGCGATCAAGCAAGTCCTGGTCAATATCGCAAGCAAGCGGTTCGAGTAGGAGAGCATGTTCCTCCTCCAGCGTCACAAGTAATTGAGCTGATGAGCGAACTAGAAAAATTTATCAATACAGATCAAAGTTTACCCCCACTCATTCAAGCAGGCTTGGCTCATGTTCAATTTGAAATCATCCATCCTTTTTTAGACGGCAATGGCCGTATTGGTAGGCTTTTGATTGTGCTGATGTTAATTAAGCATCGGCTTTTGTTAGCACCAATTATTTACCCTTCTTATTTTTTTAAAAAAAATCATGCTGAATATTATCAAAGGTTAGACGCGGTTCGAACAAAGGGAGATTTCGAAGGCTGGATAGTTTTTTATTTAGAGGCCATTCGTGAGTCGGCTCATGATGCGTATCAGAGGGTTAAAGATATTGAAAAGCTGGAAAAAGATATACGTAAAAAAATTAAAAGCAGTCCAAGTTTTCAAAGAACACAAGAAAGCGCCTTTCAAGCTTTAAACTACCTATTTCAAAAACCGATTATGAGCATCAGTGACCTGGCAAGTCACCTTGGTAAGAGCTACAACACCTCTCATCATTTAATATCTAGTTTTATAGAGTTAGGATTTCTTGAGGAAATTAGCGAACAAAAACGCCACAAACTTTTTCGTTTTTCACTTTATCTAAACTTGCTAGAGAAGGACTACTTGAACAATTTGTAACATAATTTATTGAACAAAAATCAGGTGAGGATCCAATTCCCGAACACCACCATTCAATAATCAAATATAATTACTGGCATCAAAAAGCATTTAGGGGTTTATAAAAATGAATTTATCAATAAGTTATCTTGAAAGAATTCAAAAATCAGAAAAACTAAGACCTGTTACAAAAAAGTTAATAGGTATACTTCTCGAAGCTATTAATGATTGGCCAAGTCCAATAAAGAGTTTAGCAGATTACGAAAAAGAGGTTTATGAACTAATAAGGGAAGACGTGAATAGAAAAACATTGGAGAGATATATTTCAAAAATAGATTACTCTAAAAATGCTTGGGAGGCAGAATCTCTTAGTCAACTTCTCGAAGTTTTTAATTATTTTGAAGAAGAAAAAACATTAAAAGAAATTTTTAAAAAAATACAAAAACAGACGCAACAGAATATGCTCTGAACTAAATACGACTCAATCAGAAACTTTCCAAGTTTTGTCAAATGTTGGAGGGTTTAAAACGTTTAGGAACATTCGATAAAAACCTTAACTTTATTAAGAATTAACCATGACATTCTCTATCGAGGTCATCTCGGAACCTGAAATCTGGGAAGGTGAAAAAATTTGTTACGGCCAAATTACGATGGATGGTGACAAAGAAACCTTTCATATACCGCTTTCGTACTGGCAGGTAAAAGATTATAAAAGTCAATGGATTGAAGGTCTTGAAAGAATTATTAATCAAAAAGAACATGCCATTTTAATACAAAGTATGAGAGATCCCAAGGCAACAACTTTTATATTGTGGTGGGTTCTTTATTATGAGACAGATGAGGATATATATGTACAACAAGAACTCATTCGTCTTAGTGAGTTAAAAGTTCCTTTAGATTTGAATAACCCTTATATTCATATAGGTACACGTATAACAGTTACTGATGAAGGTCATCCTGTTTCCGAGTGGAAGACTAACCTAGCCGATCTCAAAGAATTTTTATACAAGATAAAAAATACAGAATAGAGCCGCTCAGATAACTCTTGAACGAGCAGCACTCTAATCAAGAACATCTTTATATTCGCAAAGACCATCCAGTGCTTTTTGGATTTCTTTTTTAATTTTATTAAGAGCTTTCATTTTGTAAACTATTTCCTGCAGTTTTATTTCTAACTGTCTTGCCATTTTTTTCTTAGTCAAACTTTTAGAGTAAAGTAAGTCAGAAAGTTCCTTTATTTCATCTAATGAAAACCCCAATTCTTTTGCTTTTGCGATCATGTTAAGTTGTTTTAAAAAATGATGATCATATTTTCGATAACCGCTATTATCTCTGCTGGGTTTAGATAAAATGCCAATTTTTTCGTAAAATCTAATCGTATCTTTACTCAATTTGCTTTTTTTAGAAAGTTCTTGAATTTTCATTTTTTCCCCTTGCCTTGGAGTTAGCTCTAAGGTTTAGCATGTAAAAATGGATAAAGCAAAAAAAGTAAAAATCAAAACTAAAGATAATATTTTGCTGCAGGGAGAGATTTTAAGCGGTCCCAACCCTAAAGCAGTTGTTTTAATTAATCCCGCAACAGCAACCAAGACTTCATATTATAAAGAATTTGCAAAGTATCTTGTAGAAAACGGCTTCGCTGTTTTTTTGTGGAATTATCGTGGCATTTGCATATCTAAAAGTGAAACTCTTGCAGGAAGCCAATATAAGTTCTCTGACATTGGAAAATACGACGTGCCCGCTGCGATTGATAAAGTTTCTTCTCTTTTTCCAAACTTACCCCTTTTATGTA
This sequence comes from Deltaproteobacteria bacterium, assembly GCA_024233625.1. GTDB lineage: Bacteria > UBA10199 > UBA10199 > DSSB01 > DSSB01 > JACKPJ01. The sequence continues at coordinate 18,173 of JACKPJ010000017.1, read as the reverse complement.
TAGGCCACAGTGCTGGTGGACAACAGTTTGGTTTTACAGATCAACATAAAAAACTTCAAATTCTGATCGCAGTAGCTTCCTCTTCTGGCTACTTTTACCAAATGCCTTTTGCATATCGGCTCAAGGCTCTCTTTTTCTTTAAAATATTTGCGCCTATTTCTAATCTGTTCTTTGGATATGTAGCAGCCAGCAAGTTTAAGTTCATGGAAGACTTACCTACGTCTTTTGTTAAGGAGTGGAACCAGTGGTGCAGTGAGAAAGAATTATTTTTTTCTCCAAAATACTATAATAATTTATTGCCGCAAGATGCTTATAAAAATTTTAATTTTGCCATTCATGTCATGACAGCGGACGATGACGAAATTAGTACTCCAAAAAATATAGAAAACTTTTGGAAAAATATTCACTCAAAAAAGGGTATTGTTTTTACACGATATAGCGCTTGTAATTTCCCCAATAAAAAAATAGGACATTTTGGGTATTTTAAAAAGTCGAGTAAAAGAATTTGGGAAGATATTTTAAAATTATTGAATGAATCGATTAGCTAAACTGGTTTTAATTTAATCATTGAATTCTCGAGTTTATTATTTTTGTTTGTCGGCACAGCTTTGTTGGCCTATTATATCATTTTGGCATTGATCATTATTATTTTAAAAATTAAAAAGAAACGACATTTAAAAAAGGAGCTTTTATGATTAAGAAAATTGCCTTTACTATGTATTCGGTCAACGATCTTGCACGTGCTCGAAAATTTTACGAAGAAGATCTGGGTCTAAAAATGACTCAAGAGTTTAATGGACAATGGATTGAGTATGATCTCGCAGGAGGTTGTTTTGCGATTACTTCTATGCTCAAAGATCAGATTAAACCCAGTGCAAATTCTGGGGGAAGTATCGCCTTCGAAGTCGATGATGTCGATGCGATGGTCACTCAACTCAAAGAAAAGGGTCGCACTATTTTAAGAGAGCCCTTCTCCTCTCCCGTTTGCCGTATGGCGGTTGTGATGGATACCGAAGGCAATGCCGTAACTTTGCATAAGCTTAATCGGGCTTCCTAATTTAAAATACGAAGATTTTTTTAAAAAAATCTTCGTATTTTACTTTCCGGTTAAATATCGACACAAGCCATGATGGAAAGCATTGACATTTGGAAATTGATTGCAGGTCTGGGTGTCTTTCTTTTTGGAATGCATCATATCGAAGCATCTCTAAAGGAATTAGGCGGCCGTTCTCTAAAATTATCCTTAAGAAAATATACTCAACGCCCTTTGTCAGCTATTTTGGTCGGAACTGTTGCGACAGCGATCCTTCAAAGTAGTTCGGTTGTTTCGCTCATCGTAATGGCCTTTGTTGGGGCAGGCATTATTAGTACCAAGAATGCCCTGGGAATTATCTTCGGATCTAATCTTGGCACGACATTTACCGGATGGATAGTTGCTACCATTGGTTTTAAACTCAATCTCGAAAACTTTTATCTTCCTGTACTGGCTTTAAGTAGTCTGGGCTTTGTCTTTTTTCAAAAGCAATCTCGTGCTCGCCTGATGAGTCAAGCTTTCTTGGGTTTGAGCTTTTTGCTCATGGGTTTAGTCTTGATGAAGACCAGCACAGAGTTGATTGCCCAAAATATCGATATCAGTTGGCTTTCCGGATATCCTTTATTTGTCTTTTTGATCTTTGGAGCCCTTTTAACCGCGTTGATCCAATCCAGTTCGGCCACCGTGATGATTACTCTAACAGCTCTTCACACAGAATTGATTACATTTCCTGCAGCTTGTGCTTTGGTGATTGGAGCTAATCTAGGGACGACTATTACGGCTGTCTTGGGATCCATTAAAGGGACCAGTGACAAAAAACGAGTTGCACTGGCTCATGTATTGTTCAATGTCGTGACTGATATATTGGCCTTTTTGATGATCGTTCCTTGGATTTATTTTATCCAGGATGTCTTAAAGATCTCCGAACCTCTCTATGCCTTGGTTGCTTTTCATAGCCTTTTTAATCTGATGGGTATTATCGTTTTTATTCCTTGGATTAAGAGCTTTTCCAGATTTTTAGAAAAGCGTTTTCATTCCCGCGATGAGTCGACGACAAAATTTTTGCATAAAGTCGTTCCAGAAATTCCGGAAGCTGCTTTGATTGCACTGCGCTCGGAAGTTCGGGAACTTATCGTGAGCGTCATGAAGTTTAATGTAAAAACTTTTCACATCGAAGGGCTAGGTTGGGAAATTAATAAAAGCCACGATTACAAATTATTATCCCGTTATCAGAAGCTGAAGGAAGTGGAAGGAGAAATTTTAAATTTTAGTATTCAGTTACAAACCAGGCAGCTCAAACCTGAAGACTCTAAAAAACTGGAGACTTTAATTTTAGCAGCGCGTCATGCTGTTCATAGTAGTAAGTGTGTCAAAGATATTGGACAAAATTTAGTTGAGTTTAGAAACTCTACTTCATCTCATCTGATGGAGCGTTATCAAGCTATCAAAAATTTTCTTGCTCAATTTTATCGAGAGCTTCTGCCTCTTCTAGAATTAGAAACTTTATTAGAACAAGAGGTTTTTGAAGATTTGCTGAGACGGGCACAAAATTTTCATGACGAATATGTCAAAGAAACCTATTCGATGATTAGTCAGAAGGCATTTTCTGATGTGGAAATTTCGACTATTCTCAATGTAAACCGTGAAATCTTTTCTGCAAACAAGGCTCTAATAGCGGCAATTCAGAGTTTGAATGGTTTAAATTCAAAAGATAGTAAGTAGATGAAATAAATGAGAGAAAACACTGATGATCAGGTTATTTTGCTTCATGCTTTTATAAAGAAAACTCAGGAGACACCAAAAAAAGATATCAATCTCGCTATAGAGAGGCAAAAAGACTTTGAGTAAAGGAACAATTAAAATGAAAGAAAGAACAAACATTTAGGATCAGATGTTCTTGTGGACCTTAGAAAAAACTTAAAATCGGTTACGTTCAAGGAAGAATATGAAAAAGCTCGTTTGCAACTTGCTATAGGACAAGCTACCCGAAAAATTGCGAAACAAAAGAGTTTGAGCGTACGGACTTTAGCTGAAAAAATGAATGCCAGTCCCGCTCAGGTAGAGCGCTTATTTAATGACAAGAATGTCACTATGGATACTTTGACCAAATTTGCAATTGCAACTGGAAAAACTTTATCGATTCATTTTGAATAAACTTTCTTGATGAGTTCTATCGTCAGGATAATATTTGATGTACGTTCTTAATGCCTTCTACTATTTAAATCGCCAATATCAATTTCTAAGGCTTTACATAAGGCTATCAGCTTAGCAGATGAAATGTTATACGATTTTATTTTTTCAATTCGTTTAATTGTCGCTGCAGAAACACAACGCCGCGTTTTTACTGACAAAGCCTCTCTCGACCAGCCTTTTTTCCGTCTGGAAGTTTCAATTTTGCGGCCTATTCTCATCTTTTCTCACCTGGACGGATTATACATAAAAATTTATTAAAATTATAAAGCTATTAGCTTGGTTATTGTTTCCTTATTTATATCTTCTGGTAATTCTTTCATTTTCATTGAAAAATATTAAACTGGGTGTTCCATTGAAATCATGAATGCCTAAATCTATTCTAGTTTTGTTGTTATTGTCATAAAAAAATAGGCTAGGAGGTACTTTCGTCAGACTCATTAAAGAAACTCCACTCAATCCATTTGACATAGAGTACATATTTGAACCTTTGTATATATTGAAAAATTGATAAAAATCACCTGAAGATAAACTAACTTCTACTTTCTCATCTGTATTAGATAATAATATTCTTCTATACTCTGGATCTTTGTTCAATAATTCAATATTAGATCCTGTATTACTGGCGTTAATCTTGATTTGATTATTTGATTTAGGCGCCGACAAACTAATGAAGGGATTTCCCATATTAGAAACTAAAGTGATATTTCCATCTTTCATATGATTTCTTACAACAATTTCTTTAGTGATTATTCTTTTGGCTAAATCTTCTTTTAGTTTGGAGTAGTTTCTATAACTTATAAATAAACCATAACCACTTGCACTAAGTGAAATAATAAGGCACAGAAAAAGTAATATTTTTAGAATTTTATTGGACTTCTCAACTTTAATAATACGTTCTTGGATATCTTCTTGCATAATCCCTCCCACTAAATCTTTAGTGACTTAACCAAATTATAACTTTTTTTGATAAGGGAGTGAATTGACTATGAGAAAATTTACAAAGTAAGCCGTTTAATTACTAACGCTACGAATGTGTTGCTTTTCGATGTCACTCAATAAGAATCAAAGTTATGCTCATATAAAAAAATAGAACAAAGCTTTAAAAAACATGGTTTCATCTAATACACCGCCAACTTGGCAAAGCCGCGATCGAGTAAAAAACTGAGTTTAACTCCGTCTTACATTTTTTGCATTTTGCGTTAAAATGGGGTTTTTTGTCCTGAACCTCTACAGAGTTAAACCGAAACTAGCTCCTCTAAATAATCAATAATGAATTCATGAGACTATCAAATAATGCGTTAAACCCTTATTTTATAAGGGTGTGTGTTTAAAAAATTTATGATTAAAATAACCTTGACTTGAGTTTTAAAAAACAATAAGGCTGAACCCATTCAGTAAAACCGGGTGCTGATTGTTTTGAGTGGTTAGTTAGAAAAAAATTAGATTAACTTAAGGGCTTTGCTTTGCCTAAAATTTAGCATGCTTAGCTCACTATCTATAACTTTAACTGCCACAACCTTGAGTGGGAGGGTGTTTATGAAAAGTGAATCCTTTTCTTTTATCTTTAGAACCGTACGTTATCTTTGTGCAGCGTGTATCAACTTATTTTCCAGTTTACATAAAAAGAGCCTTCTTAGTTTAAGCCTATTATTGGTTCTGGCTGCGGCCCTTCCCAATTGCGGTGGCTCTGCTGATTTGGCTTCCCAAGAAAACATTCAAGACGGCAGTTACCTTCCCCTTAAACTCATCAAATTTTTACCTAGCGATCAAATCACTGGAGAACTGCATATCTATAACTCCAAAGATGAAGAGGCTTATTCCACACCTCTCGATATCAACATGACGACGGGCCGCGTGCAATCCCCGCTTTTTGAACTACCAAGAAACGAACGCTATGCCTATGTGGCCACATTTTACGTTGGCAATATCCCCTTTGCCGCAGTTTACATCGTGGTGGATCTGATCGAAGACGGGACCATGGTGGAGTTCACTCCAGAGCAAGTCATGATCCAAGGGTCTGACTTAGACCCCAACTATACGGGGCATATCTCTTTAGGCCGACTGCCCAACTTTGATTTAGACGCTGACGGTTATACTAACTATCACGAACTGGTCGAAGGCTCCAACCCCAACGATGCCAATGATATCCCCCGCGCGCCAGAAGTCAGCGGTGAGATCGCCAATGGCCAGGTCAATATCATCAAGTTTGAACTGACCTTCACCGATGCCAGTGAAATCATCCGTGTCGCTCCCAAAAATCCAGTTTGTGGTTATCATCAATGGGAGCTCATCCCGCAGCCTGAGTCAGATGGCCGCATCCAAAAACTGATAGCGGAGTTTAATACGCGTGCCTATCTAGGTGATAGCCAAGTGACTTTAGTCATCGAGGCGACCGATTCTATTGGAAGAACTGGTGAATATAGCTATGATCTTAATTTTAGCAAGGTCGATCCCGTGGATGATGAATATAAAGGTCCGGAGATAGCGGTGATCCGTCCGGAGAGATATTCCACTGTCAGTGGACTCGTGCCTACCTTAGCAGTAGCCTGCCATGAGGATGGGATCGATAGCTTAGTTGCTTTCAATGCTAATTCTGGCGATACCCAGTCTGCCACGGATATCTTCGAGGCCAATATCGATACCGAAGTTTTAGGCTTTGATGGGGTCGTTGAACTTGGATTTAAAGCTGTCGATATTCATGGAGACTCACGAGAATATCTCCACGAGGTCACCGTCAATAATAAAGGTGAGATCAAAATCTTGAGTCCCACGCCTAATTCTGAAGTTAGGGACGTTCTCAATGTTTCAGCTTACGTAGATACTAATCTCATGCCCGATCTCAAGAGCTTTAAGCTCATCGAAGTCATCGGAGCGAATATCAGTGATCTGACTACTATTTTTGAAGACAATGATGCCTTGACTGATAAATTTAGTTCCACCCAGAACTTAAGCTTTGAGCCTGGAGAGAAAAAGATTACTCTAGTCTTTGAAGCTGCAACCCCTACTAAAAAAGTCATCCGCAAAGTGGATTATTATATCAATAATGACCCCGACATCCGCATTAACCTTAAAAATGATCGTTTAGATACCAGAGTTTGCTTAGAAGAGGGCTTTGCCGTATTAGAATGGGAAGTGACGAATCGTGATCCCCAAGATCAGATTTATCTTTATTCTAGCGTAGAAGGGACAAACTTTGTTGCTGACTCCGATATCACCACAGCAAATGGCAAAGGAGAGAAAGAAATAATTTGTGGAGGTAAGTCGGGCTATTGGCGGATTGAGGCCAAGCGCACGGCGGATTTTAAATCTACACAAGACTTTGCCTTACAAAATGTCACTTTAGCCGGCTCCCTTTCGAAAGGGGGAAATTTAAAACGTATCTTACCTGGAGAACACCATTGGTTAATCCAGGGAGCTCCTGCAAATCAAAATTGGCGCGTAACGCCCCGTTTTAATGGCCAAGTACAATTAGATATTGTTGGTTCAGGGACAGAAATTAGCCCTATCCAATTAGCACCTCGTAGCCATTATGATTTCTTATTAGAGTTACTTAACGAACAGGGTGAAGTCATTACCTCTCGAAAAGCAAGTACGCTTTCCTATCTTAGTCAAGACACAGATTTAGTCTTATGGTATCCTCTAGGAGAATTTAAGGATTATAATTCCATGCTAGCTCAGGAGATCACAGGGTCTGTCGCTTATGACATGATGATTAATGAAATAAGTAATCCTTTTTATGCAGCCCAACTCTTTGGAGCTCCCTCCTGGACAGATCAAGACTATCGTGGACTAGTTTTTAACGGCCCTAATAAATACGGGCTGAGTTCAAATACCAATATTCATGCTTCTCCGAATGCTTTGACTTTGGAGTTGTTGGTGAGAGTAGATGCAGCTCAGGATGCCCCCTATATTTTCTCTAAAAATGGCGAATTTGCGTTGGGGATTGAAAAGAACGGTGATAAGTACAAGTTTAAAGGTACCTTAGGCCTTAAAAATAAAATCTGTGATCAAAAAGGTTTTGGAGAGGGGGTTTGGCAGTATATTATATCTGATACTTCCTACGCAGTAGGTGAGTGGCATCATGTTGTGATGATTTATGATGCCAATGCAAAGAAAGCAGAGCTTTTTATAGATGGAATATCAGAGAAGGAAGTTAGCCCTATAAATTTTAGTCTAAATACTAAATGCCTTTATAAACATGCTGTCAATGCCTTGATTTATTTAGATAATACAGTTGCTAATAAAGGAGAATTTAAAGGGATACTCAGTGAAGTAGCTGTTTATAAGAGAATCTTAAGTTTAGATGAAATTAAGGCGAGTTGTACTCGTCTAGGATTATGTATGTAATTCTTTTAAGTGTGCTACAGTTAAAAACAAGGGAGCAGTTATGAAAAATCTACTATGGAAAAAATATATGTTAAAACTGGCCATATCTTTAAGTCTTGTCCTATGGAGTTCACTCTCCTTGGCAGCAACTTTTACTGTGAATAGTTTTGAAGATATTGATGATGAAAATACAGCAGACGAAGAGTGTGCAATCGCAGGAACAGGGGCCTGTACCTTGCGAGCTGCCATCTCGCAGGCAAATGTTTTGGGCGGTTCTCATACTATTGTTTTGCAAGAGGGTACTTATCTTATCACTGGAGCTATGGGTGATGATACTAATCATGAAGGAGACTTAGACATTACTAATCATATGACTTTACAAGGTCAAGGTGCTCGCAAGACTATTCTCAAGCGTGTGGGTAATGGTCGAGTGGTTCATATTTTTTTGGGGAGCAAGGTTATTTTACAAGATCTAACCATCAGAGATGGTAATTTACCTGAAGATATTGGGCATGGAGCTGGTATCTATAATCAAGAGGGCGATTTAAGTTTGTATCGTTGTCATGTGCTTAACAATACCAATCAAGAAACTAATGGAATCTATAATGGTGGAGGTGTTTATTCTGGATATGGCGATCTAACTATTGAACAATCTACCATTGCTAATAATAAATCTATGAGTAGTGGTGGGGGTATTTTTATGCTTGAAGGAAATTTTCAACTACATAACTCCACTATTTCTAATAACTTTGCAAATGATAATGGAGGAGGAATGCTTATAGGTACTCCAATAGAATCCTTAGTAAGTTATAGTACAATACTTTTAAACAAAGGAGAAGGTCAAGGGGGAGGAGTATACGTTGGTCTTCCAGTATCTTTTAAGGGTAATATTATTGCGCTCAACCAATATAAAAATGATCCATTTGATCCTCAAGCTGACTGTGTATTTGACTTAGTGCTGGAAGGCCATAACTTGATTGGAGTTGATTGTTTCTTAGAGAATTTTGAATCTACAGATCAAATTGGTACCTCAGATTCTCCCATTGACCCTCTCATCGGGCCATTACAAGACAACGGTGGCCCTACAGATACCCACGCACTCCTCGCAGGAAGCCGCGCTTTGAGCAATGGCGATCCAGAGAACTGTCCGGAGTTTGACCAACGCGGCTTTGCCCGTGCAGAAGGTGATGGCTGTGACATTGGTGCCTTCCAGACGATCTGTGGTGACGGTGTTAAAAGCGGCAACGAAGAGTGCGATGACGGCAATAAAGTCGATGGTGATGGCTGTGACGCCTTGTGCAAAGTCGAAGCTAGCACGACCGGTGATGGCGACGGAGAGTCTTCAGGTGGCTGTGAGTTAAGTTCTTCGATGCAAAAAAATAATCGATATTTTTTAATAGCAATAGCCGGATTTTTTGGAATCTTTTTTTCATTGAGAAGCTTGGCTAAGAAGAAAGGTTTTAACCTATAAGGACAGGTAGGTTTGTCTCCACTCTTCTTTTGGCCCCCTATGAAGAGTGGAGTTTTTAAAAAGATTAAGAATCCTAATCGTTCAATTTTTGGACTATGGCCGGCCGGAAATCGAACGATTCGTGATGAGAACAATGGCTTTATGAAAATAGCTTATTAAAAGCCCTTTAAAACCAATGATAATATTTTAAGCTGTTTTGGTACAATAACTGCATTACTGAATGAGTACTCAGGAGAAAGTTATGACAATATCCAGTGCATTTTCAGTACAAGGTAACTCACAAGATTCCTTGGTCGATTCAATCCCCAAGCAGGGGGTTCAAGATTATTCTCCTGTTTCCAAGCAAGATGCCAGTATTGCAGAGTCTGAATTTCAAAATCACTCATTAGCACAAAAAGACTTAGCAAAAGTTGAGCAGCGTCAAAAGACTGAACCAGATACTTGGGATAAACTGAGTGCAAAAGCAGAGTATGCTAGTGGCTACCTGGATGGGCTGATTCCTCTTAATGAGCTTCGTGACCAATCTGTCGCTAATTTGGGCGTGAAAACCCCTCTGATTGAAAGCCCGCACTATCGAGCTGGACATGAATCTGGAAAAGAAGACATCAAAGAAGGTCTTACTTATGTTTTTGGTTTTGCCGATGGAATAAACCCCATGACACCGATTGCCGATGCCCTGGCCGAGAGTCTTCATATTGAGCGCCAACATGCGGGGAAGGAGTCGACTTATTGGAAAGGGCGCAGTGATGGAGCCGCTGTCGGTGTGATGGTGGATGGGACAATCATGGCAAGCGGTGGTGGTATGATGCTGGGTTCGGGTGCTTGTGAAGTGGGTACCGGAGGAGTTTGCACGGTTGTAGCAGCCCCTGCCTTTGCGACGGGAGCTGTCCTTGCAGGAGGCGGAACTGCTTCGATGGTGAGCCATACTGGAATGTATGCCGAAGCTCAGCAGCAGTATTTACAGAGTCGAGCTAGGGAAAATGCTTCCTCTTCCAAAAAAAACTCCGAAGCGTCAGAGCCTCGCAAAGTTAATCCCAGCAAAGCGGAGAGTCCAGTATGGAAAGAATTAAAGCCTTTTCGTGAAGATATTAAAACGAACGGCCTTTCAGGAAAGAAGCAAGAGTTCTACAAGTGGGATTATGATCATAATGAGATCGAGGTTTTTGATAGAAGCGGTAATCACAAAGGAGCAATAGACCCGACTAATCGTGAGTTTATCAAGGATAAAGTAAACGGGAGAAAGATCGATTTATGAGCTCTATACTTACTATTTCAACATGTTGTGCTCAGATGGGCAAGCTTCTCGAGGATCCTCGCGTTAAAATCAAATATAATGCGAAATATCGAGAGTATTCTATCCCAGGATCTGAAGATGAAGTGGTGAGACAGCTTTTAGATTTCTGCCCTTGGTGTGGAAAAAAACTTCCCCAGAGCTTGCGAGAAAATTGGTTTGACGAATTGGAAAAACTCGGAATTACCGACCCTAATAATCAGCCTAATGAGATTCCTCCAGAGTTTAAAACTGATGAATGGTGGAAACAACGAGGTCTATAAAAAATACCTAGATCTTAAATGAAATGGGAGCCGGGAATTAATGTCAAAGAAATGCGCAAATTTTTAAAAACAACCTAATTCAATGATGGGAGAGGTTTATGCTCGCTGATTTCAAACGCTACAAAATAATGATTTATCTTTTGGTTTTTCAACTCTTGGGATTACCTGTTCCTGTTTTAGCAAAAACTAAAATTGAAGAAAAATCTGTGGAGGAAAAAGCCGCCACAGCGCAAGATCCTAATACAGGTCAAAGCCTAGCCGTTGTCCCGGTGGGAACCGCCGAGACCGATGGAGAGTCACTCGAGAAGATTGCGGATAGAATCCGTGATTCCTTAAGCAATCAGGGTAAATATGAAGTCTTGACTAAAAAGAAAACCGACGTCTTCTTTGCTGATAACCCTAATCTTTTAGCCCAGACTAAGGCCCCAGTGACTCTCGATCGCTATTTGGAAGATGCAAAAAAATTCTATGTGGAATTTGCCTATAAAGAGGGCATTGGCCTTTTGCAAAATACTATCGAGGCCTTTTACAATACTGGATCCCTGCAAAAACAGACCTTCGTGCTCCGAGAGGCCCATTTGATCCTAGGCAATATCTACACGGCCGATGAGGACAAGCGCAAAGCGATCCAAACCTTTAAAGAGGCTATTCGCCTAGATCCAGATTATAAGATCGATTCCATCGTTTATCCTCCCGCGACCGTGGCCAATTTTGATCAAGCCAAGGAGGAATACTTAAAAGAACTCAAACCCACCAAATTAGAGATCAGCACTTCTCCCAGTGAGGCCGAGGTTTATGTTAATGGTGTGTTCAAGGGCAACAGCCCCGTGGTTTTGGAGAATTACAGCCCTGGGACCCATTTTATACTGGTCAAAAAACCCGAACACGAAACCGTTGCCGTCAAACTTCAAGTCACTCAAGACACCAAAGAAAAGATCGAGCTTAAGAAAAAAGTCCAACCCCAAGTGGATCTGCATGGCCTTAAAGTTGCCCAGTTAAAAGATATTCCCGAACTTGTCCGCTTGGGTAGCGTGGTCGGCGAGGGTCTAGGCGTGCAAAAAGTCGTCTTAGTCAGTCTAGAAGAAGTAGGCTGGCACCATCGCGTCACCACTCGCATGATCGATATCAAATACCGCGCCTCCCATAAGCACAGCATGGTGGAAGTCTTAGACCTGCCTAAAGACAGTCTGACCGCCGCCAAAGTACTCGCGGAGGACTTAAATAAACTCTCCGATGTGGATTTAGCCAAAGACCCCAAAAAGTATGCTGAGAGCGATGTTGTCGTCATCGGCACCAAGAGAAAGAAGTCTTTATTAAAGAGCCCCCTGATGTGGTCACTGGTAGGGTTGCTGGTTGCCGGAGGCGCGACCTCTGCAGTCTTGCTGACTCGTGATGGTGAAGGCTCTGCTTCCGAAAACCCGAACATCTCGTCAGGTTTTGGTGGTAGTATTGGTAAGTTTTAGCGGGTAAGGAATTAATAAAATGTGTGTTTTGTCCTGAACTTCTACATAAAATGCGGTATTTTATCCCCAACATTTTGGTATCAATAGTTTTTTTTCGGGTATTTCTATCCTCAAATATTGTAAGGTCTTTTGTTAAATAATTAAAATATTCTGTGAAATCATAAAGTTAAAAGATTTATTTTCTTTGGTATGATTTTTGCTTATCAATAAAACAGGGTGCTGCGTATTTAATTATAACTTCTTTGGGTAAGGAGATTTCTCAAATGTTAAACATAAAAACTTTAATCGATAGTGGAATTAAATTTGTTGATAATAAACTTGAAGAGGCTTCATCAAGTGTTAAAAGCTCAGCGGTAAGCATTTCTAGTCCAAAAAATACAAACGAAGATAAATATACTAAAGGTCAAAGCTTTCAAGCTATAGACATCTCAAAACCTTCTGTGAATACTCCTGCCGATAGTAAGACAGTCTCACTCGGTGAATTAGCTGAGAAGCAATATGGGTCTTCAATAAAAAATGAAAATCCACTGGTAAGTCAAAGGGAAGTATATGGTACTGGCGGGTTGGCTTTAGTCACTTCAAGAGGCCAAGGAGGTAAAAGCGCTGTTACTTATAGTCGAGATAGCTGGCTCGATGATCAAGGAGCGATACCAAAAGGAGCTGATGGTACTCGCAGTGTTTATTCTCGACCAACAGATGATCAATCTAACGACTTAGCTGAGAGAAAAGAAAATCATCAAATTGCGAAAGCCCATGAGACTTACAGAAAAAACTTAGCTAATGTTGAAGAAAGTAAAAAAAATCAGCGTGAGGCAATAGATGGTGCTATTTATGGATCTTGTAAAGAATATGATGGCAATTCTAATGTAGCATCAGAAGTTGCTGTGGGTGCAATCCCTTTTGTCGGGCAAGCGGCAGATTTGAGAGATCTTGCTTGTTCAGGAGAGAAGCTATTCAATGATGTCAGTCTCAAGAATGTTGCTGGTGTTGGTTTATCTATTGTTGCATTTGTTCCTATTGTTGGTGATGCTGGCGCAGCTTTGGGAAGGAGAGCAATCGGTAGAAGTATAAGTGGTAAAAATGGATTTGTTGCTCTGGAAGGTGGAGTAGGATTCCGTGTGAACTCTAGTATTGGGGAGCTTGAATATGATTCCGCAGCAGATGTATTAAATTCTGATATTAGTCATTGGTTAAGATCGACAAAAGACGATGGGGGAAAATGGATGGATGATGTAGACTTGGGAGATTCAGTTGCCTCAAAGCATATTGTTAGTGGCGAGATAGAGTATAGTGTTGAAACTGATAAATTAGATGCCAATGTTGCGCACTGGATACGAGTGCTAAGAGACTATGGGGAATAATGGATGGAAAACCCTGCCATTGAACAAGCTCTTAGAACTTTTTTGGGGCAATAGGCATATAGTTTTCAAAGTTTCTGAGACACCGCTTTCCTGGGGATGACAAGTCATAAAATGCTTAAAAGTATACCTGTTTCAGGTGTTGTTATAAAAAATAAAAGATTTCTAATACACCGCCAACTTGGCAAAGCCGCGATCGAGTAAAATTTGGTTAAGAAAAATACCCTGGCGAAAGACTTTCACCGGGTCCGTCCAAACTGGGTGGTAAATCACGTCGGCAATATAACGGCCGTATTTATCTGTCTTGTAAGACTTGATCAAAATCAAAGCGGCGTTTGTGAGTTCTTCTGCAACAAATAATTTACCTGCCAAAGCAATCTCGTGATCGGGGCCATGTATCTCGGGGCTATTGATTCCGCGCAGACGAAAGGTATCACGGTGCCAGGAGCGAAAGCCTTGATCCAGCAAAGCGTCTAATGTATCCGCATCGGGATTGTGGATGTCCTCAGAGCTGGCGATAAAAAGATAAGTCGGGTCTTCGGGGCGCTTCAAGATGCCATGAGGGTGTTTTTCCGAAAGCGTCTCCTGTAATTTTTCATAAAGCTTCGTTTTGACGGCTTTGCGCAAACGGTCGCGCGAAATCTCTTCTTCGGCAGCCATTTTTAGATAAAAGTCGCGTTCATTTTTATTTTCGATGGGGATGATTACAGTGTATTGCGACCAGCTAAGATTTTCGGCTCCTTTAAATTTGGGCAGACCTCTGGGAAAGGCGTCGTATAAATTTTGTAAGAGAAAAATATGTGAGCTTTTGTGTTCTATGTCTGCGGCCACTCTTTGATAATAAGTTTGCTTTTGGCCATGAGGAACCTTTTTGCTAAAACGGGCGATTTCTTTCCCTTGAGTCCAATAAACTTCGACACGTTTTTGTTGCAGATTGTCTGGGCTCGTCAACAGTTTTGACTCATCCAGACTCTTGAGGTTTTTTAAAAAACTTTGATAGCTTTTTGTTTGAAAAAAATCTTCCATTGTTTTAACGTTCCCCTTATTCATTTTCGTTTGTTGGTTTAAAATGAATTTCTTCAAGAATAATTCTTAAAAAAACTCACTCAAAATTCCAACGACTCCAACGCGTTGGACTTTTGAAACTTCAAAAAATTTATAAGTTATTGAAATAAATAGTATTTTTTCAAAAAAATCAATATTTTTTTGAACGCTCATGAGTCGTTTTGCAAAATGATCCACATGAAAAATTTGAAAAAATCGCATATAATAAAGGGCTTCATAATATAAAAGATTCTTTGAAAGGCCTTTTCTGAGTGCTTATTTTTGCTTATAATTAGAAGGTTGAATGACAAATTTTTAAAAAAAGTTAGTTTTTTTTTCTTTGTTTTTCTATCGATAGGGGTCTACCTCAATCAGGCCAACAGTGCCGTCGTGATTGATGGTTCAAAGCAGAGTTATACCCTCGAGTCGTCTCTCCAGATCTTTATCGATGAGGAAAATAAACTCGACGTTCAAGAAGTTGCTAGTGGCCAGCACGATGCATTGTTTAAAAAGGTCCACGAAAAAGCTCCCAACCTTTCTTTTAACAATCATTCGGTGTGGTTTAAGTTTGAAGTAATTCATGATATTCCGCAAGATCAGGAATGGTTTCTCCAGGTTAACTATAGTTTATTAAATCACCTTAATTTGTTTTATTTGGATGCAGAGGGCAAGCTACAACAGACCATTGTGGGAATGAATTATCCCTATTATAGCCGTCCAATAGATGATTATTATTATACGCTTCCGCTTAATCTCCCTGCAAATTCCAAACGAACTTATTATATCAACGTGCAATCAGATTTTCCTTACAGCTTACCTTTTAAAATTAGTAGCGAAGAAGTTTTTCGTGCGGATAGTGGCTTTCGTAATTGGGTATTGACGAGCTATTTTAGTTTTATCACTGCGATGATGTTGTATAACTTTTTCCTTTTTATTGCTGTCAAGGATAGACCCTATATTTATTATGTTCTTTTTATTTTAACTTTTGCAATTTTTCAGCTTTCTGTTTTTGGAATCAGTGTCAGAATTTTTCCCAATGCAATTTGGTGGAATCTGCACCAGCGCCATATTTTTGGTAATCTAGCTCCGCTTTTTGCAATGCAATTTGCGCGGTCGTTTTTTAATTCTTCCCAGTATCTTCCCCGTACGGATCGCTATATGAAATTAGGGATCTATGCCTTTATTGCGGGTATTTTTCTGACCGTTTTTATCAGTAACTATTGGGGAGGATTTGTCTTAGCCACTTCCATCATGGTTTTTTCGGTCGTGTTGATGATTGCGAATATTCAAAGAGTTTGGCAGGGTAATAAACCGGCGCGTTATTTTTTGCTCTCTTGGTCCATTATGGTGGCTTCGTCTTCGGTTTATCAATTATGGTCTTTTGGACTGATCTCTTATAATATTTTGACGATTTGGATTTTTCTGGCAGGTTCGAGTACCGAAGCGATTTTGCTTTCCTTTGCACTGGCTTACCGTATCAATGTTTTGCGTCAAGAAAAAGCAGAGACAGCACAACTAGCGACCAAAGCAAAGGCTGAAGCTGAAGCCAAAAGTGATTTTTTAGCCAAGATGAGCCATGAGATTCGCACTCCGATGAATGGCGTTTTGGGGATGGCGCAATTATTAGGTGCAACACCACTTAAGCCTGTTCAGCGGAATTATACCCAGATTATTTTGAGCTCGGGAAAAATTCTTCTCAACCTGATTAACGATATTTTAGATCACTCCAAAATTGAAGCGGGAAAGATGCAGCTTGAGTCGATTCCTTTTCAAGTCAATACGCTTGTGGAAGAGTGCACCACCGTTGTTGCCACGACTATCGAAAACAAAGACGTTGTCTTGCGCGCTTATATCAGCCCTCAGACTCCTCCCGTGCTAGCGGGTGATCCTAATCGTATCCGTCAAATCATTGTGAATTTATTGAGCAATGCAGCGAAGTTTACTCAGGAGGGTAGTATTACGCTTCGTGTTGAGCCGGAGATAAATCCAGAGAATGGAAATACAGAATTTGTCTTTTCGGTCAAAGATACTGGAATAGGTATCTCGGAAAGTGATCAGAAAAAATTATTTACGCCTTTCACTCAGGCGGACAGCTCCATTACGAGACGTTATGGAGGCAGTGGTCTGGGCTTAACAATTTCTAAGCAATTAGTGGAGTTGATGCATGGCGAAATTGGTGTTGAAAGCGAAAACGGAAAGGGATCCCGTTTTTGGTTTCGCTTGCCTTTAGCAGCCTCACAGCTACCGGGCGTCAGTGTGCTAGATACTTCTCCTCTAAAGAAGATCAAAATACTCATTGCAGAGGAACATTCGATTGCTAGCCGTGATATATTAGAAAATTGTTTTAGTTGGGGAATGCAATGTACGGTCATTCACAGTTCTGAAGAGTGCCGACAACTGTTCGTAGATGCTTCAAATCAGAAAACTTTTGATATTGTTTTATGCTCGGCGGAAATTTTGCAAGAAGATAATTTTCGTTTGTTTCGACTCTTTCAGGACAATCTTAGTTTAAGTCATATCCCTGTTTTGCTGCTTTTGAAAAATAATGTGACTCCGGATGATCGTATTTTTCAACTGGGCAACTTATATGCCGCTATCGAAAAGCCTTTTACTAATTTTCGTCTTGCGAAGAAATTGTTGCAGATTTTAAGAAAGGAAAAAGAAGATTTTACTTTAGCGAAAGAGTTACTTGCAGAAGAGGAACAAGTTTCCTTAAACCAGCTTCATGTCGTGGTCGTAGAAGACAACATAGTTAATCAGATGATTATTCAGGGTCTCTTGAAAAACCTTGGAGTCTATCCAAAAATTATCGAGAATGGAAGAAAGGCCATTGAAGAGTTTAAAAACTCAACACAAACAATTGATTTGATTTTTATGGATTGTGAAATGCCCGAGATGGACGGTTATACTGCAACGGCGAAGATTCGTGAAATTGAAAAAGAAAGAGGGCAGTCTCACGTGCCTATTATTGCACTGACTGCCCATGCTTTAGAAGAGTACCGTCAAAAGAGTTTTGCAGCGGGCATGGATGATCACCTGACAAAACCCATCGATTATAATAAGCTCAAAGAAAAGCTTTTGCAGTGGACTGAGAAGAAACACAAACCCAAGATGGTATCGAATCATTCGATTGTCGGTTGAGGGTTTTGTTTTATCGATTTTCCTCCATTCGGATCACTCGAGAATAATCCACGCGTTGTTTTTCATAAAGATGATCGCTGTCTATTTTTCCTTCGACGATTTCGTATCCCAAGAGCGCAAAGACACGGCCTTTTAAAAAGAGGGGGCGGGCGTTGCCATACCAATCTACACAAGAGGCCTTGCATCCATCATTGGGTCTTTCATTTAAGTGAGAATAAAGCTCACCCATGTTTTGAAATTGCAAGTTCTGATGCTTCAAAAAGAGAATGGAAGCCGAGTCCTGAGTGAGATGTGAGTAGCCAGGTTGACCGCGACCTCGGACGGGAAGCCCCAAGTAGCCATTTCGTTCGCCTTGTGGCTTATAGAAAAATCCATGGCTGCGCAATTCTCCTTGAGAGGCATTTTGCCGAATATAACTGGCAGAGCGGTAGGGAGCTTGATTGAAACGTTGATCGAGAGCAATCGGAGTAAAATAGAGATCGCTCTTTTGGGTTCCGACAATCACGGCGTCATTGGCGAGCGCTTCGATACGATCGACAGAATGATCCAGGTCAATTTTAAAAACTCGAGGATTTTTTTCATAGCGATAG
>JACKPJ010000016.1 GCA_024233625.1 Deltaproteobacteria bacterium | reverse complement strand
GACCTTTCTTTTACCTTATCCAAATGATGTTAGTTTGAGTGGTTAGTTTAAAATTTTAATTTTTTGTTTATCAAAAATTGATCGTGACAGGGTGTAAAAACAAGCAAAATTTTTTTTGTTTGTTTAAATAATGGAGGATGTCATGGTTAAACCTGTTACGGGTAAACTTTTCGTAAAAAGTGGCTCTCAAAGCGGCAATGAGATTGCCGAAAAAACACTCCCTCAAGCCCCTGCCTTTCAAAGATATACTCCTCAAGAGTTGCTGACTGTACTTGAAGACCGAAAGAAAAATTATCAAGAACATCGCCAGGAAATACTTGATTCAGTTGCAAAGTTTGAAGCTGGAGAGATTTTGAAAGTTGGCCGTCAAACTGGAGAGGACGATTATCAAAAACGCTTTGAAGCATTTGTCCAAAAAATTGAGGGAAAAGATTCTGAGTATGAAAATAAATTGATCACAGAGGTTTTAAAACAGGATGAGGGAGCGGCTGATTCGTGGTTGAGTTTTTCAAATATTCAGCAAGCGATTCAAAACGGTGAGATTAATGTTGATCAAAGCAAGCTTATTGGAGAAGGCTTTGCTGCGGCTTATAACCAAGATTCTAAATATCTCGATAAATATATTAGTCCACCTCAACCTGCTGATTTTGATTTTAATGGAAAAAGGTGGGAAGCTGACGTTAATAAGAGAATTCAATTTTTAGATTGGATCAAATCTTCATCAGGGCCAGAGTCTAAAAAGTTTCAAAAAAATTTTCCTAAAAATATAAAAAAATCTTATCTAAAATCGATAGAGGCCAATCCTTATCAAAAAATTGCAGCAACAGGTTTTATTCTACATTTGAATGGAGCAAATATTTTTGCTGATTCATCCATTGATAGTATCAGTAATATTTTTTCGGCTTCAGCAAATAGCGAAAATGAAGAAGGGAAAGAGCTTAGCGTCGGTTTAGCACGTGTTGCAGCAGAAAGCCCTCAACTTTTTGAAGCAGTGACTCAGTATGGGGGTAATATCGATAATAATACAGACCGTGTTAATGCTCTCGGTGAGTTAATGACTAAGCAAAGCGGTCCTATATTAGATGAATTGACTAGGTATGATCGGGATAAGGCAGGTATTCCATCTAGACCTGAATGGCAAAAATATAATGTTAACTCAAAGCATCAAGGAACTCTATATAGATTGACAGCTTTTAATCTAAATTATGAAAAAAGAACACAGCTGCAAAAAAAAATAACCAATTATGCATATGATTTGAAATTAAGGATTAATCAAGCACGAGGAACAAAACAAAATGAATATTTTGAACCTGCAATGAGACTTGCTTTATTATCAGCAGGTACTGATGAAGCAATTTCGCAAAATTATGAATTTTATGATGATAACTTGAAAAAAAATCAAGAACTGCTTAGCTTTTCTGTAGATCTTGCTTTTGAGTATGGCTTAAAAAAAATTCCTATAGCAAGTTCAATAAGTTCAAGAGTAGGGGGAGCTCTTAAAAAATTTTTATCAGATTCCCTATTTTCTGAAAGTAAGTTTAAACATGCCTTAGCAAAAATTGAGGAAGATAATCTTTACGATAAGTCCACGGGTAAGTTAACAGATGACGCTAAAATACAAATGTCTAAATCTTTGGAGAATAATTCTTTAAACATGCTCGAGCAAACTTTAGTGCAAAATCTATTAAGAGAGGCTTTCGTAGAGGGAATTATATCCTCTAGAGATAGAAAAAGTATAATTGATACGGCAGATAGAATATCTCATGAACGTTAATAAAGAAAAAAAAAGAAAGACTGTTTTAAAAAAACAAAATTTTGTAAAAATTTTTTTGCTGGTTTTAGTTTTCGCTTCGCTCTATTATATACCCTATTTTTTAGATAAAAGCTCATCTCCTGAAGGTATTTCAATTGAAGTTTTAAGTCGAGCTGCCAATCAGCATAACGAAAATGACTTGGCAATTAGGCTAGTAAAATCTTCTGTGACTAAGCCTAAATGGTTTTTAGATAATAAAGAGCTTACGGATGCTTTAGGCAATTTGGTCATAGAGTATAATGATTCTATTTTTGAATATTTCACTTTAGATCAGAGTAAAGATAATTTAATTAGTTTGGCCAATTTAATGAGAATAATTTTGTTTAATCATGAATCTAAATACTCTCAGCAACTACATCAGCAAATTTTGCTTTATTCAAAAAAATTACAGAAAAAACTTAATCAGAGTAGTGATAATAATTCAGCTGATTTTTTAGAAGCTAGTACACGTCTGGAAACTTTATCTGCAGCAAGTGATATTGCAATGGCTTTTATTTTTGAAGACTTTATAGCACAAAAGAACAGTCTATTTACTATGTTTTCAGACTTTAAATCTAAAGAATTTAATTTTAATCAACAAGCTCAAATCCAAGGTAAACTGAAAAAAGATTTTGTTTCCCAAATTAAGAACTCGCGTGATCGTTTTAGCATAGTTGGTAGAGCAGATGCGCTTGCCAATCGTCTCAGTTCAAAATGACTTTTGGTTAATAGAAAAACTCAAATCTTTTAAGAAGCATAGGAAGCGCTGGGAGCAGGGGGCGTTTAATAGTATCGAAGAATAAATTGACAACGCTTTTCTTTTACCTTATCCGGATTTTGTTAGTTTTAGTGGTTAGTTTAAAATTTTAATTTTTTGTTTATCAAAAATTGATCGTGACAGGGTGTAATAGCAAGTAAAGTTTGAGTTTTTGCTTGTTTAAATAATGGAGAATGTCATGGTTAAACCTGTTACGGGTAATCTTTTCGTAAAAAGTGGTTCTCAAAGCGGTAATGATGTTGCCAAAAAAACAATTCCTCAAGCACCCGCCTTTCAAAGATATACTCCTCAAGAGTTGCTGACCGTTCTCGAAGACCGAAAGAAAAATTACAAAAAACATCGTCAAGAAATACTCGATTCAGTTGCAAAGTTTGAAGCTGAAGAGATTTTGAAAGTTGGCTGTCAAACTGGAGAGGACGATTATAAAAAACGCTTTGAAGCATTTATTCAAAAAATAGAAGGAAAAGATTCTGAGTATGAAAATAAATTGATTTCTGAGGTTTTAAAACAAGATGAGGGAGCTGCTGATTCGTGGTTGAGCTTTTCAAACATTCAGCAAGCGATTCAAAACGGTGAGATCAATGTTGATCAAAGCAAGCTTATTGGAGAAGGCTTTGCTGCGGCTTATAACCAAGACCCTAAATATCTAGATAAATATATTAGTCCACCTCAACCCGCTGATTTCGATTTTAATGGAAAAATGTGGGAAGCTGACTTCAATAAAAGAATTCAATTTTTAGATTGGATCAAATCTTCATCAGGGCCAGAGTCTAAAAAGTTTCAAGAAAATTTTCCTAAAAATATAAAAAAATCTTATTTAAAATTGATAGAGGCCAATCCTTATCAAAAAATTGCGGCAACAGGTTTTATTTTATATTTGAATGGAGAAAATATTTTTGCTGATTCATCCATTGATAGTATCAGTAATATTTTTTCGGCTTCAGCAAATAGCGAAAATGAAGAAGGGAAAGAACTTAGCATTGGTTTAGCACGTGTTGCAGCAGAAAACCCTCAACTTTTTGAAGTAGTGACTCAGTATGGGGGTAATATCGATAATAATACAGACCGTGTTAATGCTCTCGGTGAGTTAATGACTAAGAAAAGTGGTCCTATATTAGATGAATTAACGAGTTACAGTGATCGTATTGTTGGCACTCAGTCAGGTATAGAAAATAGCCAAACTTATGTAAATGTTTCTAATTTAGGAACCTTGTTTCGACTTAATTTATTGGGAGATTCTCAATATAGCCAAAAATTACGTCAGAAAGTAATTAGTTATTCTAGTCATTTAAAAAATCAGGCTAATATGAGTCTATCAAGATCTCGTTCGGAAGGTTATTTACAGTCTTCCGATCAATTAGCTATGTTGTATGGTGCGGCAAGTGTGGCTATATCCCAAGATTATACAAAACTTAGGGCAAGTAAAGAGATGCAAAAACAAGTACTAGGACTTGTGGTAGATATGTCTTTAGATTTATCACTACAAAAATTGCCAATTGCGGACTCTGTTGGTTCTAGAATAGGAAGTGGGTTAAAAAGTTTAATCTCAAAGAATTTAAATCAAGATAGTAAAATTAAAGCTGCTATTGCAAGGGTAGAAGAAAATGAAATCATTGATGAGAGAACAAATCAACTTCAATTTGATGTGAGGGAAAGAATTATCTCGGATTTTGGAGCGCAAGTTGGGGACTTAAGTGAAAAAAGTTTTCTACAAAATTTTTTTAAAGATGCTTTATTGGATGGAATATCTGATCAAAGAGATGTCGCAGCTATAAGAGATCGTGGAAATGGTATCTTACAGAATTTTATTTCAAAGAATTAAAATAGGTGTGTAATTGAAAAAGTCTTATGCTTTAAAAGTTGTTTTTGTTTCTGTTTTTATTCTTGTCGGATATTTATTTTTATCTAAAAATATGGTTGATGACTCACCACCAGAAGATATTTCTTCAGCGCTTCTACTAAAAATAGCAAAACAGGGAGATGCTGACGACTTGGCAATTGAGCTAGTAAAATCTTCTGTTACTCAACCTAAATGGTTTTTAGATGATCCTGACCGCGTCGATGCACTTATTTTGTTGATACTTGGTCACTATGAATCCATTTTTAATTATCTAACTTTAGATGATAAGGAAACTCATGTTCAAGCTCTGAGTCAACTTTTTCAGATTGTATTTTTCAATAATGAAGCAAAATTACAAAAGGCACTGCGTAAGCATATTTTGATTTATGCTAAAAAATTACAGGAAGAAATCAATGACTCTGACAATAAAAATTCCGTTGCTTTTTTTAAAGCGAACTCTAGATTAAAAAATTTAGCAGCTGCAAATATTTTAGCTACCAATGAAATGGTGAGAATTTTTTCTAAAAAAAAGAATAGTTTCTTTGCTTTTCTGAGAACTTATAATGAGGAGGAAAAAAGTGTTATTGGACAAGCAAATATGCAGTACAAGCTAAACGATGCCTTGTATTTAGGGGTTAAAGATGAAAGAGAACGTGCTCAAATTAGAGATAGTGCAAGTAACCTTGCCAATCGTCTCAGTTCAAAATAACTTTTGATGAATAGAAAAACTTAAAACCTTTAAGAAGCATAGGAAGTGCTGGGAACAGGATTAAGATTAACGACTCCAAACCATACGGAATCTTCAGCAAACTCGGTTTCTTCGGTAACCAACTGAAGGTTGCTTTTCGATTCGATTAAAAAGAGCGGAATGTGGTTTTCTTTGGGAATACCATGCATTTCTTGAAGTAAATAATTGCCTTTATTGATTCCATCAAGGACATTAAGTAGTGAAGACATTTTGGGAAAGACTATCGTGCCTCCTGCACCTTTTAAAAATCCTGCATCTTGTCGTTTGAGGGTTTTATGGATTTGATAAATCTTTTCAGAAGGAAAGTAACGCCGTCCCAATTGGCAAGCGAGGGTATTAACTTCATCATTGGAGGTCAAAGCAAGGAGTTTTCCCACTTCATTGAGTGGTAAGTTGTCCATAAAGTATTCGTTGAGTGCATCACCTTCATAAGCAATCAGTCCCTCTTTTTGTGCAAGGTAGGTATTATAAGTACTTCGATCAATTAACACAGAATTGATTCCACGTTCTTTAAGCCATTTGGCAATTCCGATACCGAGAGAATGCGCACCGATGATTAAAAAATTCCTTTTTTCGTTTTCTTTAACACGTAACAAAGAAGCTAAAGTCTTACTCCAAAGAGCCTGGGTAAAAACTGTGACAAAAATGACCTGATAGGCCAAAATTTCAAATTGTTTGGCTTGCTGGGTTGCTTGGGCCGAATCTTGTTTTTCAAAAACGATTGTTAACAATGAAGCCATGGAAGCTGCAACTATGCCTCTCGGTGCTGTTAGAGATAGAAAGAGTTTTCCATTGGTTGTGATGGGTGATTTAATTCCAGAAACAAACACAACAAGAGGTCGTATTGCAAACATTAAGACAACTAATAAAATAATAACTTGGGGACTAAAAGTGGTTAACAAATTCCAATCTAAGTTAGCTGCAAGTAAAATGAATAAAATTGAAATAATAACTCGAGTAATATTTTCTTTAAATTGTTTAATCTCATGAATACCGGGGAATTTACTATTACCTACCAGGAGGCCGGCACAAACAATCGCTAATAGACCCGAATCAGCAATCAAATGATTAGAAATTTCAAAAACAAGTAAGGCAAAGGAAAGAACAAATACATTACGAAAAAATTCATTCTTGAGAGGGAATTTTTTCATAATAAAGCTCAGTCCAATTCCTAAAAATGAGCCTATTCCAATACCCACAATAAGGATGCGGACCAAACGCCATAAAGAATCTAGTACGGTAATTTCAACTTCTTGAATAAGGAATTCCACGACTAAAATGGCTGAGATTACGACAATCGGCTCGAGCATGATGGATTCCCAATGAAGCACAGAGCTTAGAGGTGGTTTTAAGGGAACTTTTCTTAAGATAGGAGTGATGACAGTGGGTCCTGTAACACTCATTAAAATACCAAAAAGCAGAGAAACTCCCCAGCTCCAATTAAAAAACCAATGGGATAAAAGCATGATGCATGCCACAGAAATCACAAAACCAATGGTAAGTAAATTTCGTATGACGCGAGAAGCCGAGCGAAACTGTTCGATATTGAGATGCATGGAGCCTTCAAACATGATGATCGCCACGCCCAATTCGATAATAGTGGTGAGGGGGAGGCTAGAGGGCTGAACAAGATTAAAGAAAAAGGGTCCTAATAATATCCCACAAATTAAATATAGAATGATGCCAGGTATTTTGAGAACTTCTGCAAGAAACAGTGAAATCAATCCTGCATTGAGAGCAAAAACAATGGTTTGAATTTCTGCACTAGTTGCCATATGAAATTTCTAGCCTCATGTCTTAAATAAGTCGAGTTGAAAATGAGCAATTTTTAATGTCTTAGGCTAGTTTGGAATGGAGGGTCATAAAAAAAGGAATTCAAGATAATTCCTGAATCCCTTTAATAATTTTCAAGATGCTTTTTTAGCTGATGATCTCTTAATCTTTCGCTTCTTCAAACTCGGCATCGACGACATCTTCATCTTTATTCTCCTCACCCTTCG
This sequence comes from Deltaproteobacteria bacterium, assembly GCA_024233625.1. Lineage (GTDB taxonomy): Bacteria > UBA10199 > UBA10199 > DSSB01 > DSSB01 > JACKPJ01. Next base: position 19,598 of record JACKPJ010000016.1, on the reverse strand, counting down.
CTTCGGAGCCAGCATTGGCTTCTGCTCCAGCTTGATCTCCAGGAGTTTCTCCACTAGCTTGTGAAGATTTGTAGAGTTGTTCAGCCATTTTATGAGATTGCTCAGTGAGTTTATCCATGCCGCTTTTGATTGTATCTGAGTTTTTATCTTCGATAGCCTTTTTAAGATCAGCGATCGTACTTTCGATTTCAGTGATTAATGCACTGTCGATCTTGTCTTTATTTTCTTTAATCGTTTTTTCAGTGCTATAGACTAAAGTATCGGCTTGGTTGCGCAATTGAATTTCTTCTTTACGCTTTTTATCTTCTTCAGCATGAGACTCGGCATCTTTGACCATGCGATCAATTTCATCTTCTTTGAGTCCGCTGGAAGCGGTGATCGTGATTTTTTGCTCTTTATTAGTTGCTTTATCGACGGCTGCGACATGAACAATACCATTGGCGTCGATGTCAAAAGTAACTTCAACTTGAGGAACACCTCGAGGAGCAGCAGGAATACCGTCGAGAATAAAGCGTCCCAAGGTACGGTTGTCTTTAGCCATTTCACGTTCTCCCTGAAGGACGTGAATCTCGACGCTGTTTTGATTATCTGCCGCAGTACTAAATATCTGAGATTTTTTAGTAGGAATGGTCGTATTGCGTTCAATAAGTTTGGTCATGACTCCACCTAGAGTTTCGATGCCTAAGGAGAGTGGGGTGACATCAAGCAAGAGAACGTCTTGAACATCACCTGAAAGTACGCCAGCTTGAACCGCTGCTCCCAAAGCGACCACTTCATCAGGGTTGACGCCTTTGTGAGGGTCTTTACCAAAGTACTTTTTAACTTCTTCTTGAATGCGAGGAATACGTGTAGTTCCACCGACTAAAACGACTTCATCGATTTCGCTGGGTTTTTTGCCGGCATCTTTAAGAGCCTTTGCAACGGGTTCAAAACTGCGCTTAAAAACATCTTCACAAAGGGCCTCAAATTTAGCACGAGTGAGTTTGATGTTCATGTGTTTGGGGCCACTTTGGTCTGCAGTTAAGAAGGGGAGATTGATCTCGGTTTCTATTACGCTGGAGAGTTCAATCTTGGCTTTTTCGGCGGCCTCTTTAAGTCGTTGGAGAACCATGCGGTCTTGACTAATATCAATACCTTGGTCTTTTTTAAACTCGTCAATTAAGTAGTTAATTAATAACTGGTCAATGTTGTCACCGCCGAGGTGAGTGTCACCATTGGTTGAAATAACTTCAACGACATTTTCGCCAACTTCAAGAATCGAGATATCAAAAGTACCACCACCAAAGTCATAAACCGCGATGATTTCGTTTTTCTTCTTGTCTAATCCATAAGCAAGTGCAGCAGCTGTGGGTTCGTTGACGATACGTTTGACATCAAGGCCGGCAATGCGTCCAGCATCTTTAGTGGCTTGACGTTGCGAGTCGTTAAAATAAGCCGGAACGGTAATAACGGCTTCGGTAACTTTTTCACCGAGATAATCTTCGGCGGCTTCTTTTAGTTTTTTGAGGGTCTTGGCAGATATCTCAGGAGGTGAGTAATTTTTGCCTCGGGATTCGACCTGAACATCTCCGTTGCTAGATTTCGAGATCTTGTAAGGAACCATTTTGATTTCTTCACTGACCTCGTCAAATTTACGTCCCATGAAACGCTTGATGGAATAAATCGTATTTTCAGGATTTGTCACAGCTTGGCGTTTTGCAACTTGTCCGACTAATGTCTCACCATCTTTTGTAAAGGCTATCACTGAGGGAGTCGTGCGGTTGCCTTCTTGGTTGGCGATGACTTTGGGTTCTTTGCCCTCCATGACTGCGACACAGCTATTGGTGGTTCCTAAGTCGATACCGATGATTTTTGCCATGATTAATCACTTTCCTTTCTTTTATAACGAGTTTTATGGTAATTAATCCCATCAAACTCTAAAAAATCATTAAAAAATATTATTATTGAGTCACTTTTTAGGTATTTTTGCTTCCTGATTGAGATATAAGTCGCTTTGGACTTATGTCAAGTCAAGCAATTAAGAAAAAGGAGATTCTTCATCATCTCCCCAAGTTTCGATTTCATCCAAAAAATTTAGGGCTTCTTCGTCGCTAATTTTTTCTTTTTTTATGGGGCTATGAAAGGATTTTTCGATGCTTTCGATTGTTTTAGAATTTGGTGAAGAAGTCTCAAAGCGGTCTTCAATCTTTTGTGGAACGGCTTTAAAAGTGCTTTTTCTTAGAGCTTCTTGGTCGGGAGGACCTTCATGAACCCATAATTCGAGTCTTCTGAGCCGAGAATTTTTTTCATCAATGAGTTTTTTTAGATATTCTTTGCTATTCGAGTCTAAGACGAAGTCACCCAAATGAGTATAGCGCAGCATGATTTCGTTTCGGATAATATCTTGCCATTCTTCATAGCTTAAAGTGGTTTCGTATTGCAATACTTTGAGATAAAGTTTTTCCAGCCAGCTTGGGTCACGAGGGCCTTCCTTGAGATTATCTGGGCTGAAAGGTTTGCGAATCGGTCCTTGGTAAAGGTAGTGAGAAAGCTGAAATAGATTGTTTTCTGTGAGACGATATTTTCCTTCATCCTCTGGAAAATTATGCAGAATTTCCTTCCATTGTTCCAATGAAATCTTTTCTGAATCCACGAAACCGTGCTCATAAAGGATGCTAATATTTTCCTCGGAGATGAGTCGAAAGCTTTTAGATTCGACAACTTCTAATGTGTCCCAAAAATGTCGTTCAATTCCCATGATATTATTTTAAAAGATATTGGCGTTGACAAATAGTTTATAATGATTATTTCAATGGGTGTAAACTATGTAATTTCAACAAGTCGTACCCGGGATAAACATTTTGAACAATCTGGGTCATTATTAATTTTGAGGCTTCCCGTGAAGAGATGCTACTATGAGGTTTTAGGTATAGAACGACAGGCAGATCATGCCACAATTAAAGCGGCATATCGTCGATTAGCGTTAAAATATCACCCCGATCGCAATTCAGAAAAAGACGCTGAAGAAAAATTTAAAGAGGCTTCTGAGGCTTATGAGGTTCTTGCCGATGCTCAAAAGCGCGCAACCTATGACCAATTTGGTCATCAAGGTCTTAATCAACAAGGTTTTAGTGGTTTTTCGGGAACGGGCGATATTTTTTCTCATTTTTCAGATATCTTTGAAGATTTCTTTGGTTTTGGTCGCAGTGGATCACGGGGTGCTCAGCGTCGTGCGCCGGGTCAAGACACGCGTTATGACCTAGAAATTACTTTCATGGAAGCCTATCAAGGTATTGAAAAAGAAATAAAAATTCCTAAAAAAGAAACTTGTTTAGCTTGTGAAGGGCAAGGTTATCCTAAAGATGTCACGCCTGAGACCTGTGAGCATTGCCAGGGCACAGGTCAGCTTTATCACTCACAGGGATTTTTTACCATTTCTTCAACTTGTGGTGCTTGTCGAGGTCAGGGAAAGACTGTCGATAAGCATTGTGAGGAATGTCATGGTCATGGTCTGACCAAAACAGAGAAAAAGCTCAAAGTCAAAATTCCTGCAGGTGTCGATGATGGTATGCAGCTAGTTTTAAGAGGAGAGGGTGAAGTTTCGAGTCCGGGGGGTTATAGTGGTGATTTATATGTCTTTCTACATGTCGAAAAGCACCCTCAATTTCAACGCGAAGACCAAACAATTTTTATTCAACAAAAAATTTCTATCCCTCAGGCTGTTTTGGGTGCCGAACTGGAAGTTGAAACTCCAGAGGGACAACAAAGCATTACGATTAAAGCCGGAGCCCAAACAGGAGATGTCATTAAGATTAAAGGGCTGGGTATGCCTCGGGTCAATCATAAAAATCGAGGTGATTTTTTAGTTCAACTTTTTATTGAAACCCCTCAAAAAATAAGCAAAGAACAAAGGGAGCTTTATGAAAAACTCGCTAGTCTAGAAGGCTCTTCCTCTCAAAAAAGCTCGAAAAATCCCCAGAAAAATAGCTCTAAAAAAAAGGGTAAAAAGTCGGTCTTTTCTTATTTTTCCTAAGTGACTTCACTTCACTTTATCGACTTTCATACAAACTATATTCTAACTTGGGTGTTGATCTCGATCACTTGTTCAGAATGGATATTAAAATGTTGAGTGATGCGTGTGGTATTGCGTAACATAAACCCATACAAAGCCTTTGCCCATTTGGGAAGACCTGCTTTTTTTGTCGCAATGACGCTCTCTTTACTTAGAATATAAGTGATTTTTTTAGGGTCAATGTTAAAGTTGTTTTCTTTAATAAGTTGTCTGACTAAGGCTTTGATGTCGGGGACTTCCATAAAACCATAGCAGGCATGGATGACATAAAAGCCTTTGCGTAATTTTTCTAAGCGTCCATGAGTTTCATCAATCATATAGGGTCGCAGGCATTGGTTAACGTGGAGTAAAAATACTTTCTCGTGAATAGTTTTATAATTTTTAAATTCGTTGAGAAGAGATAAGGGAATTTCAGAAGTGTCTCTGACTAAATAGATAATAGCTCCTTTGGAGTGTAGGGGAGGGTGCTTATCGAGTTCTCTAAGAAAATTTTGGGTAGAAGCCTCATGTTTCATGAGTTCTTTATGAACGAGTTGTTGGCCACGACGCCAAATTAACATGATGCAAAAGAGTGAGCTAGCAATAATTAAAGGGATCCATCCACCGTGAGAAACTTTGCGGATAATCGAAGAGAAGAAGCTTAAATCAATAGTCAATAAAAAGCCTATACACAACCGAGCCCAAAGGTTTTTCCAATGCCATAACTTTCTCATGACAAAATAGAGCAAAAAAGAGGTGATGATCATGGTAAAACAAACTGCAATGCCATAAGCGTCAGCAAGGTTTCCTGAAGAGCGAAAGCTTAAAATCAAGATGATGGTTCCGATAAACAATAGCCAATTAGCGCTTGGTACATAGATTTGTCCTTCTTTCTTTTCGGAGGTATGTTTGATTTTAAGTCTGGGTAGATAATTCATTTTAATTGCTTGGGAAGTTAGAGAAAAAACACCTGATATGATCGCTTGTGAAGCGATAATCGTTGCAAAGCTAGCTAAAATTAATAGAGGGTAGAGCGCCCAGGAAGGTGCAAGGTGATAAAAAATATTTCCTATTTTTTCTGGAGAGCGCAGAAGTAAAGCACCTTGTCCAAAATAGTTAATTAGTAGCGCAGGAAAGACAATCGAAAACCAAGAGAGTTGAATAGGCCCTCTGCCAAAATGTCCCAGATCAGCGTAGAGGGCTTCTCCTCCAGTAACCACAAGAAATACCGCTCCTAAAATGATGCTGCCATGCATTCCATGATTTTGAAAAAAATCGATTCCAAAAGCAGGGTTGAGTGCTTGCAATACTTTTGGGTTTTGCCATATTTGATGTAGGCCAAGAACTGCTAAGACTAAAAACCAAACAAAAGTAATGGGAGTAAACAATCGACTGATTTGGTGAGTACCTTTATGTTGCAAGATAAATAATAGACTTAATATCAAAATTGCTAAGGGAATAATGTAAGGCTTAAAAAATGGAGTTGCAATTTCCAGACCTTCCACAGCACTGAGAACAGATAGTGCAGGCGTAATCATTCCATCACCATAAAGAAGTGCGGCACCGAATAGTCCTACACTGACTAGTATCCAATCTTTTCTTTTCCAAAGTTTCAATTGGTTCGGTACGACTAAATGGGACAAAACTAAAATTCCACCTTCTCCTTGAGAGTCAGCTCGAAGCACAAGTAAAAGATATTTGATAGAAATAACTAAAATGAGAGACCATGCAATCAGAGAAAGAATGCCGAGTACATTTGTATCGTTTACGGGAAATCCAGAGACACCAAGAAAACATTGTCGCAGAGCATAGAGAGGGCTCGTTCCAATGTCTCCATAAACTACACCCAAGGATCCTGCAGCTAGTCCCAAAAGAGATTTTTTCCCCTTTTTTGTCTTGGCATCGTTCAAAATGTTGTTATTCCTTTGTACTAATTGTTTTTTGCTTAATAGCAAAGCGAGTCAATATTGGCCCTAAAAATTCAAAAATGACTGTCGCACTAATCGCAACGCCTAATACATCCTGTTTCATTTCTGGGAAATGTTCACCAATTAATAGCGTTAAACCCAATGCCACACCTGCTTGAGGCATGAGTGTTGCCCCCATTCTCCATTTATAAATTGGGTCTAGCTTAAAAAGAGTTGTGCTCAAGTAACTTCCTATGAAGCGAGAAAGTATTCGCAGTACAATATAGAGTACCAATATCCAGAGAATTTTTTCTAGATTTTGAATTTGAATATTGGCTCCCGCTAAAATAAAAAATAAGACTAGAAAAGGCCATTCTATATTCATGACGGTATGAAAGGGTTTTGTGTGATGCTTCGAAAAGTTAGCAACGGTAATTCCCATGGTAATTGAAGCGAGAAGATAAGAGACAGCAAAGTATTTAGCGAGACCTCCACAAAGTAATACCATCCCTAAAGCTTCCAAAAGGGCTGGGCGTCCACTTTGAATGCGACCACTTAAATAAGAAAAGGGAATTCCTAATAAAAAACCAAGTAAAGCTGCGCCTCCAATATCTTTCAAAATAAAAAACAATGAGTCGATGATTTGACTATGACCTCTACTGACATCACTGATTGCTAGGACGAAACCAAATAGAAAAATTCCCCATACATCATCTAAAGCGACAATGCCCATGAGGGTTTTTACAAAAGGACTTTCGCTTTTGCTTTCGTGAATGACATCCAAGGTTGCAGCCGGGTCGGTTGCGACTGCGATAGAAGCCATTAAAAGAGAGAAGCTCATGCTTAATCCAAATAGATAAAACCCCAGGCTCATTAAAGCAAAAGTACTCAAAACAACAGCAAGAGAAAGAATAAAAACTGCTTTGCCATATTTTTTTAAAAAGCTCCGGTTAATTTTTCCGCCGATAAGAAATCCAACCATCAGAAGCGCAATATTGGCGACGGAGTCAAACCAAGTTTCTTGAATGCCATGGAGAAAATCAAAACCATAGGGGCCGACAACAAAGCCGAGCAAAAGCAAAAGGCTCACTCTTGGAAGTGAAGTTTTACGGCCAATAGCTTCTACAGCAAGTGCAGATAATAGCAATCCCCCTAAGGTGAGTAACATGATGCTGGTTTCAGTCATGACTGCAGCTTATATCATCTTTAATAAAATATAAAAGGGAGTTTTTAATCTAGATAGGCTTTGATGGTTTCTTTGCGGTCTTCGTCGCTTGTAAAGACCATCGTATTAAGAAGGACTTCTCGGTCAAATCCAGTGCGTTCTAGCATGCGCTTTTGCCAGCCCCAAGCTTCTTCCTGATCTTGATCAATGCTAATGTTGCGAAAGCGATAAGCAATGTCTTCGATGCTTTCTTGATCGAGTTCTGGATAAGTTGTTTTTAAAGCTCCTTCGTGAAAGGATTGAGTGGATTCTTCAATATTTTTTTCATTGGGATCTCCTCCCCAAGCTCGCACAAAATTAATTCCAAAACCAACTAATGAACCAATCGCTGCACATGTTCCTGCGGCTGGTGGTCCTCCAAAAGGTGCGCAAGCTGCAGCACCGACGAGGGGAGCAGCTGCGCTGATAGCCGCTAGGTTGTCGCCGTCTTTAATGGCATGATAGGTATCCCATGCAGAAAAACCCAATGAGGCATAGAAACCCGCTCTCCCGATAAATTGAGCGCTATTGAAAGGTAAATGTTCAGTAAGTTCAGCGGCATCGATAGCGACCCGCGTAGCATCCTCGATATTGGGGTCACTTAATAGCTCACCACTTTTGACACCCAAATCTGCAATGCCAAGTCCAACGCTCATGCTACGAAAACCATTTGCTATATGTGAAGGAATTTCTCGGTATTGTGTTTTAAGAAGCTGATTAACATTTTGAGGGAATTCTTCGGCAAGTGTGAATGCTTCATTTCCAGCGTCAAGAACATCGCTTATTTTAATCTCGTTAAGTTCCTTATCAACCATCAATGCAAAGTCAGAATAAATATCGTGAATTTGTTGGTTTTGAAGGGTGTTTTGTGGTGTAACTTGACTGGCTCCCTGAAAAAGCTGAGCAATCTTTTCATAATTTTGTGCATGTTCTGAACTATCATTGCTATTTAAGATTGTATTGACCTGAGAGTCGGTAGCTTTGGCTGTTGAGTACATGATTGCATGATTGAATGCTTCGGTATATTCAGGGTGAGAACTTGCATGCTCACTTGCCACACTTAAAAAGGTTTTATGTCCTTGTCCCTCTCTAATTAAAGCAGAGGAGATTTGTTCATCTAGATTTTCGTTGTTTTGTATTAAAGCGGGAAGATGGGAAAGTTGTTTTTCAGCTTCATCCACCAGCCGGGTATGCTCCTCTGGATCTTCTAATATGCTTCCATAACTTTCTATTTCTTGGAAGGAAGAAGAGTGAGCAAGAATATAGGCAGCTCCATTTTGATTGGCTGAAAGCCTTTGTGAGGCATCCTCGTAATTTTCATAAACTTCATGATGCTTGCGGTGGAAATTTTCGACTCCCGCCGCCACAGCTATTTCAGAATAAAGAGGATTTTGAGCAATGCTAAAAAAGAGTTGTCCTTGTTTTTCTATGTAAGGTGTTTCAGCATTTTCGTAGCTTTCTCGAACGTTACGAGAATGAAATAGCATACTTCCCATGATAGTTTGATCGGCTGCAACCTCGTGGTTTTCATTATGGAGAGAGAGTGCTAGCGCAGCCGTAAAAAGACTGCCTTCGCCATTTTTGATTGCATTACCAAGACTGCCATCTGTTCCATTTTCACCGATGAGTCTTTCCTGGCTTTGAGCAAGTTTTCTTGTTCTAAAACCGCTTTGCCATTCTTCGGCATCCAAGCCTTGTGCTATCGGTTGGGTAAGTAATTGAATATTCTCTCCACCTTGGCTGCTTTCACTAAGGCCGATTTTTTCAGCAGCTTGACTTAATTCGGATACGACCTGGTCGGAGCTCTCTTGATCAATGTAAGAAAATGAGTTTCCAATGTTTTCAAGCTCGGGTTGTATGTTCATTAAAATCGCTTCTTGCACTTCGGCTGATTGATTTTCTAAGGCAATATTAATTTGTGTAGACTGGTGGATTGCAGTTTGTGCAGGAACTTGTTCAAAAAAAATATCGGGAGGAAAAACAGGATTTTGAATAGTGTGTACCGATTGATAAACATGGACTTTTTCAACAGGACTTAGATCAAGGTTATCAGGAATTGTTGCGGTTCTCGTTTTTTGATGGAGAGAGCCTTTTTGTAAATTCATCAGTGAAGGAGAGTGGGGTGGTGGTACAGGACAGTATTTAGTCGAATCGGGCCCTGGAGCAGGGGGAGTATATTGTTTAGGTTGTGGTGCTGAGGTATTTCGCTCTAAATTTTGAACTTGCTTGGGAACGTAAGAGCGGCTTTGATTGACAATTTTGTTGCTGATAGCATCTTTTATTGATTGCGCTTTTGCCTTCGCCGCTTGCTTTATGGCGTTTTGTAGCGCTAGCGAGTTGATTCTCATATTTTGTCCCCTAAACTGCACCTAAAAATCTATAAAACTGCATGTTAAATTATGCGGTTTTAAGCTTAAGCAATTTATTAGATTGATAGGGTTATCGCGGGATTGCCTAAATAAAGTTGCGGAATGAAAAAATTACGAAATTGACACTAAGATTGTAAAAAAATCTTAAAAGCAAGTTTGTAGTTTTAATTATTCACTTGGACTTGTAAAATTTCTATATGAGGGAAGTAAATTTTCATAATGCTATTGAAGAAACTGGATTAGAAAATAATAAAGATAGAATTCTTCTTTTAGGAAATGGTTTTAGTATCAGCTATGGTGATTCAAAACTTGCTTATGCAAACTTATTTGAAAAAGCTAAGCAATTAAGTTTATTTGAAGGAGATCAGTTTATACGTGCTAAGCAATTGTTAGAAGAAGTTTGTTCTTGCGATTTTGAATTAGCCATGGAGAAAATCGAACAGGCTTTAAAAGTGTATGAAGTATTAGGCATATATGGTCTTTATGGTGTTAAAATTCAACAAATGAAGAATGATGCAACAGAACTAAAAAATGTTTTGATTCAAGTTATACAAAAGACTCATCCAGAGCAATTAAATGAAGATGATAAATATTCTAGTTGTGCAAATTTTTTGAAAAAATTTAAAGAAATATATACCTTAAACTACGACCTCTTGCTTTATTGGGTAATAGCGAAGCATTTAACAAGTATTTTTTTTGATGGTTTTGGTTTTTTTAATGAGCCTATATGGCCATCTAATAATATTTCCAAACAAAATATTTTTTATTTACATGGGGGATTAGCCTTTTTTAACTTTTCTTCATATATCAAAAAACTTACAAATTCTGTTTGTGGTAACATACTCACAAAGTTTGACGAAAGTATTCTTCGAGGTGATATCCCTATTATTGTTACAGGGGGAAATGCTCAAGAAAAACTTAAACACATCTTTTCTAATAACTATCTTAATTATTGTTATTCCAAATTAAAAAACCATAGTGACGCAAACAATCTATTTATCTTTGGGTTTGCATTTAAGGATTGTGATAGGCACATTATCGAAGCTATCCAGCATAGAAAATTTCAGCGTATTTACATTAGTTACTTTGAAAATAATGAAGCCTGGAAAAATAAAGTTAATGACAAGTTAGGTAATAATGAGTCTCAAGTTTGTTTTTTCAAAGCTGAAGATGCTTGTATTTGGAGTAATTTAAATGATTAATCATCTAATTACCATCAAACAAATTACTCAGCTCCTACTGTAATAAATCATTAAAATAAATTTAAGATAAGAAGGTATAATAAACTACAGTTTTTTATTTTTTTAACAAATCATTTTATTCTTCATTAAAATATTTTCTCTTATTTATTTTATTTACTTTCTTTTTGTTTGGCCAAAAAGAAAGTAACAAAGAAAAAGTCCACCCCCGAACAAAATACCTAAATCCTTATTCACTCTTGCCCAAATTCGCAAACTCGCCCCGATTACATCGGGACTCAAACAGTGCGAATTTGTTGGCTTCGTTCATATCGGATTTTTTACGGTATTTTTTCGAAGGGGAATATACTACCTAAATTCAGTGACTGCGGAATCTAGCTTCTATATAAAACAAAAGCTTAAATACTATATATGATTCAAGATATTGCCTGAAGTAAATTGCATATAGTACTATGCAAACATAGATAAAAATTTGTCAGGGTCTTCACTAAACTTTTCAAAATTTTCAAAATCAATAATGAGGTGACCCCGCCGGCTATTTTTGTCTCCAATAAATTCCTGGCGTGTTGATAGAGCAGGACAGCCCAGTAGGATTTTAGGAGAAGAAGACTTACTTAAGGTTGCTTTGCCACTAAATTTAAAGAGAGTTTTAAGTAAAAATGCTCCGGAAAATAGTTCTAGATAATGCTTAATCAGATCAATATTTCCTTTATCCTGCAATTGTCCGAGTAATTTGTTGTAACTAATTTTTTGTTCTGGATAAGCGCAGACAATATGGTCAAAGTTGCAGTCTAACCTACAACTTTTTGTAGATATAGCTACAATTTTTAAATTTTATAAAAAACTCATATTTTTTCTTTTAAAACCAAAAACCTAACTTTAGTTAGGTGAAGGATATCCAATTATTGATTATGTATTTTCTGCTTTTATTAAATCAATGAAGAGGGAAATAAAATGACTGAATCATCCGAATGGACTTTGGAAGCATCCAAAATCACGCAAGAAAATAAATGCAACTTTTATATTAAGATTACCAGCTTTTGGGGCTGGTTTTTAATACTGGTTTCGTCTTCTTTTGCATGGCTTTCAATCAATTTACTTGTTGTATTTCGAGATAGAAAACATATTTCTGCTTTACTCAGAGCGGCAGCGATATCAGATACGAATACTGAACAAAAAGTTATTACTAACGAATTTGTCTCACTCATTTTTAAATATGTGGTTTTATTTAGCGCAGGTGAGATCTTTATTTTTACATTTAGCATCGCAACACCTTTAATCTTAAAAGCCTTTATTAAGAAAAAATAGGAAAAATCCAGACGAAGGTATGAAAACGAGACGCTACTGTTCAGTTTTTGGTCTTTCTAAACTGATCTTTTCTATACTATTATTTCATTATCCTTGGTTTTCGATGAGTTACTAATTGGCATCTAATTTGCTTTACTTATTCCCATGCCAAGTTTTCCCAGATATTACATTTTAGAAGATCAATCTCTCTTCCACGTTACCTGGAAATGCCATAATGAGGACTGGTTACTTAAGACTGATTGGGCCAAGAAACACTACTATGATCTGCTACTGAAATATAAAGATCAGTATGGTGTTCAAATCTATGCCTATTGTTTGATGGATAATCACATCCATCTAACTGGTAAGCTTCAAACATTAAAAAACTTCTCCGATTTTTTTAGAGTGGTTAACTCTTGTTTTGCTCGTTTCTATAATAAAAGAGTCGAGCGTCGTGGCCAAGTTGTAATGGATCGTTTTAAGTCTCCACGTATCGAAACCGAAGCTGATTTACTCAAAGTAATGTTTTATATTGATCTTAATCCGAAAAGAGCAGGTAAGGTAATTCATCCTAAAAAAAATATTTTCTCTTCCTATAACTATTATGCCTACGGGAAAAAAGATGCTTTAGTGACAAGTGCTCCTACTTATTTAGGTCTAGGAAAAACAAGAAAAGAAAGACAAAAGATATATCAAGAACTTATCTCTAAGATTTTAAAATATGACTGGAAAGTTAAAAAGCCATATTCTTCTATACCTTTCATTGGCAACCCAATCTGGGTTAATCAAAGAATAAAAACTTTAAAAGAAGCCCAAGCCAATTATTACCGTGATTGGAAGATCAGACATGAAAGAAGATTTGGAACTTTTAGAAATTCTGGATAAATATTTTTTATCGTGAGTGGTGGCAAAATCGTTTGTTTTGATGGATACGTTTGCAAATCTGTTTTTATTTTTGGTAAAAAACTTAGCTACTTAAAAAAAATAGTCTCTCAATAGATAAGCCAAAGAGAAACTTTTACTTTCAAGAAAATTAAAGAATAAATAGCATTAAAATTTTGTATAATCATGAATGATTGGTTAGAATTAAAATAATTAAACTTGGATTTAACTCCGTCTTGAAATGTATTGATGAATGATTGGTTAGAATTAAAATAATTAAACTTGGATTTAACTCCGTCTTGAAATGTATACTTTGTCTTTGTCGACGTTAAGATTTAGATTTAACTCCGTCTTGAAATGTATTCTTTGTCGACGCTAATACACCGCAAACTTGACTAGGCCTTCGTCTAATAACTCTTGGTTCAGATAAATGCCTTCCTTAAAAACTTTTGCCGGATCAGTCCACACTGGGTGGTAAATGACATCGGCGATATAACGGCCATATTTATCCGTTTTGTAAGTCTTAATTAAGATCAGTGCAGCGTTTTTGAGTTTTTCTTCCAGAAAAATTTTACCCTGCATTGCAAGCTCATGTTCGGGTCCATGAATTTCAGGGCCGTTGATACCACGCAGACGAAAAGTGTCGCGGTGCCAAGAGCGAAAACCTTGATCGAGTAAGGCCTCCAGAGTATCGACGTCGGGGTTTTTAAGCGTCTTGGGATCGGCAATAAAAAGAAAGCTTGGGTCGGTGGGGCGCTCTAAAGTTCCGTTGGGATGCTTTTTTGATTTTTGCTCTTGGAGTTTTTGATAAAGCTCTTCTTTGATCGCCTTGCGCAGGCGATCGCGGGAGAGGTCTTCTTCGGCGGCAAGTTTGAGATAATAATCACGTTCTTTGTTAGCATCGACTGTAAGTAGAACTGTATATTTTGACCAGCTGAGCTTTTCGCTGCCAGGAAATTGTGGAATTCCTTCGGGAAATAAATCAAATAGCTTTTGAAGTAAAAAGATAAGAGAGCGGTCGCGTTTGAGATCTTTAGCAAGCTTACTGTAATATTCCTCTTTTTGGCCATAGGGAACTTTTTCTCTAAATTGAGAAATATATTTCCCTTTTTTCCAGTGGCTTTGTAAAACTCGTTGATTATTTGTCAGTTCAGAAAACTCATCATCAGAAGATGAAATTTCCTCTAATTTTTTAACAAACTTTTGATAGCTTTTGCCTTGGAAAAAATCACTTGTCATCGTTTGCCCTCCTAAAGTAAATTCAGATATATCTATAAAAACACCCAATAAATTTGAATCAAATGTCGGACATGTCGGACACTGTCCGACATTTAGAGTTGTAACCTATTGAAATTAAAGTAAAATTTCAATTCAATTTTTTTATTTCTTTAAAGAAATCGAAAAAACTTCAAAAACTTTTTCATATTAAAACTCGTTGAGTATTTTAGTTGAAGAGAGTATTGTGCTTTTTTTTTAAAAAAATCTTATGAAAAAGACTCAAGTCAAAAAAATTAACTAAGTTTTTAAGTCATTCAGTTTAAGGAGATTTTCATGGAATCCGCACTCAATGAAACTCGAGAAAAAGTTCAACGCTATCATCCTATGCTTGCCAATATCCTGGAAGAAGCCTCCAAAATCATTGTCGGTCAGCGCTATATGCTGGAGCGTTTGCTCATGGGCATATTATTGGAAGGGCATATTTTAGTGGAAGGGGTTCCCGGGTTGGCCAAGACGACAGCGGTTAAAGCCATGGCCAAAGTGCTCAAAGTGGGTTTTCAGCGCATTCAATTTACCCCCGATTTATTGCCGGCAGATATTATGGGAACCGAGATTTATTCTCCCAAGACTCAAGAGTTTAGCGTCAAAAAGGGTCCGATTTTTTCTAACATTGTTTTGGCCGATGAGATCAACCGTGCTCCGGCAAAGGTACAAAGTGCATTGCTCGAAGCCATGCAGGAACGCCAAGTGACTATCGGCGGCGAGACATATAAGATGGGTTTTCCTTTTGTTGTTTTGGCAACTCAAAATCCCATTGAACAAGAGGGAACTTACCCTTTGCCTGAAGCCCAAGTTGACCGCTTCACTTTAAAGCTTAATATAACGTATCCTTCACACGAAGAAGAAATGGAGATCATGGACCGCGCGTTTGCAAATCACTTTGAACAAATTGAAGCGAAGTATGACCCCCAGATTTTGCGTGAGATGCAACAATTGGTGCATGAGATTTATATTGATCCCAAGATTAAAGATTACATCGTGCGCTTAGTGAAGGCCACGCGTGATCCGAGTGAAATCTTGCCCGAGCTAAAACCTTATATTCAATTTGGGGCTTCACCTCGTGGGAGCATCAATCTCAATTTGGCTTCGCGTTGCTATGCTTTTTTTCAAGGGCGCGCTTTTGTGACGCCGCAAGATGTCAAAGTAATGGCCTTGGATGTTTTGCGACATCGGGTTTTGTTGACTTATATGGCCGAGGCAGAAGAATTAAAAATAGACGATATACTCAAAAGAATTATGGACCATGTGGAGGTTCCATAATTTATGTTACCAGCTGAATTATTAAAAAAAATAAAACGCATCCAGCTCAAGACCAATTATTTGGCGAATGAAGTTTTTTCGGGCGAGTATGAGTCGGCCTTCCGGGGTCGCGGGATGGAGTTTGAAGAAGTTCGCGAGTATCACCCCGGTGATGATGTACGCAGCATCGACTGGAATGTCACAGCGCGAGTCGGTGAGCCTCATGTCAAAGTCTTTCGGGAAGAACGTGAAATGACCGTGATGGTGATGGTCGATCTATCGGCCAGTTTGAATTTTGGGACTCACGAGCGACTCAAAAATGAAACGGCTGCCGAGGTTGCGGCTGTCTTGGCTTATGCTGCGGTTAAAAGTAACGATAAAGTCGGGCTCATTCTTTTTAGTGACCGGGTCGAAAAATATATTCCCCCTAAAAAAGGAACAGCTCATATTTATCGCATCATTCAAGAAATTTTGACTTATCGTGCTCAGTTTGAGCGCACCTGTATTCGGTTTCCTCTGGAATACCTCATGCATGTCAGACAGCGTCACAGCATTTGTTTTTTGATTTCGGATTTTTTAGATCAGGGTTACGAAACAGCACTCAATATTGCTTCACGCCGTCATGATATGCTCTGCATTCAACTTTATGATCGTGCCGAAGAGCAATTGCCAGCCATGGGTTATTTAAAGATGCGAGATCCCGAAAGTGGTGAAGAATGTTGGATCAATAGCAGTCGCGCGAGTTTTCAAAAAGGTTTTCAGGAACAGGCAAAAAGTTTTCAGGAAGAAACTCAAAATAAATTTCGAAAGATAGGAGTCGACTCCGTTTTAATTGAACAGAGTGGGGATTATGTGGAACCTCTTTTACAATTTTTTCGCGAGCGCGAAAAGCGACAATAGTCCTGCAGACGCGCTTCCCAGTGTCGATCAAATGCAGGATATCTTGGATATCAAAGGCGTTGGCTTTTGGGATCTCTCTTGGCTTTTTTGGCTCGTCGCGATCGGGCTGAGTATAGTGCTAATCTTGCTCGTGGTCTTTTTGATTTATTTCTTTTTTATCAAGAAGAAATCTCCGCAAGCGATTGTGCTCACTCCCTTGCAAAGGGCTTATTTGAGTTTAGAAGAATTGGAAAAATCTCAGCAGGCTTCAAAATTATCGGTGCGTGATTTTTATTTTCGACTCTCCGAAATTTTCCGGACTTTTTTAGAAGAAGAACTCCATATTATGGCAGTGGAAGCTACGGATGAAGAGCTTAAACGCAATCTTAATGTCATTGAGCGCGGGCAGCAAAATGAATCGGGTCTCAATTGGCTCATCGAAGTCAATGCACTCGCAAAATATGCCAAGTACGAACCCAACTCAGAGGAGATTCAAAAGAGTTTAGCGACCTGTCGTGACTTAATAAATGATTTTGCCGGGGCCAATGCGGCTAAGCAAGGAGGCCCCGTTTAATGTTACCTTTTGCCCATCCCTGGTTCTTGCTTTTGACTTTCATTCCATTGGCTTTAATTTTTTGGGAAGTCTTTGTTCAAGCTAAGGTCAAACTGGATTTTCCTCTTGCCAGCCGAGTCAAAAAACTTTCGCGTTGGACGGATCCCTTGCGTGCAAATTTACACCGTGTCTTTCTATGGACCGCATTATTTTTGATTGCGATTGCTTTGGCAAGACCTCAATGGAAATGGCAAGAAGTCGAAACCAGCAGTGAGGGTATTGATATCATCCTCGCGTTGGATACTTCTCGCAGTATGGACGCACGAGATTTTCGGCTGGACGCTCAAACTGTGAGTCGTCTCACCGTTGTTAAAAAAGTTGTTGCGGAGTTTATTTCGGGACAGTTTGGAAACCGCATCGGCTTAGTTGTTTTTGGTCAATACGCCTTTACGCAAAGCCCCCTTACTTTTGATTATAATTATGTCATCAATTTGATGAAGCAGTTAGAAATTGGCATGGCAGGGGATGGTACGGCGATTGGCGATGGTTTGGGTCTCAGCCTCAAACGTATTAGCGAGTCGAAGAGCAAATCAAAAGTAGTGATTTTATTAACGGATGGACGCAATAATTATGGCAAACTGCCTCCCAAAAGCGCCGCTGAAATTGCCAAAAAATTGGGAGTTCGAGTCTATACGATCGGTATCGGAACTCAAGGGCGTGCATTTGTGCCAGGTGTGGGTTATGTGCAGCTTGATTTGGATCTCGAAACTCTGCAAGAAATTGCCCAAGCCACGGATGGAAAGTTTTATCATGCGACCGACAGTCGAGCTCTGAAAGAAATCTACGCCGAGATCGCCAAGCTTGAAAAAACCAAGATTACCGAAACTCAATACGAGGTCAAAAAAGAGCTTTATGCTTATTTTGTTGCTTTGGCACTCTTACTCGTTTTTTTGGAAATGATTTTTTCGGCAACCTGGCTGAGGAGGGTCGTATAAATGCGCTTTGGTCATGTCGATTATATCTTTTTGCTTTTCTTGTTGCCCCTGCTGGTTGCTTTGCTGGTTTGGAAATTTTACCGTAGTCAAAAACTATGGAAGCTCTTTGCCGAAAGGCGTTTTAAAAAGATTCTCATGCCCAGCTCCTGGCCAGACATGCATGTCGTCAAAGATATTTTCAAAGTTCTGATTTTCATCTTTTTGGTTTTGACTTTGATGGAACCTCAATGGGGAGAGCGTGAAGAAAAAATCACCTTGCGGGGAGTCGATATCATGATCATGGTGGATTTATCCGACTCGATGTTGGCGCAAGACGTTTCTCCCAATCGTTTGGAAAGGCAAAAACGCAAGGTAGGGGATTTACTTAATCTGTTTAAGGGTGACCGGGTGGGTCTCATTGGTTTTGCTGGGAAAAGTTTTCTTCTCGTGCCCATGACCAATGACTACAATATTTTAAAAAGATCGGTTCAAGAAATCGACACTGAGACCTTAAGTATTCCGGGCACCAATCTCAAGGAGGCCTTTCAACTTGCGGTGAAGAGCTTTCCTCCCAGCAAAGAAAATAAAGCGGTGATTTTGTTTACAGATGGTGAGGATCATGGCGAAAAAATTTCAGAGCTGGTTTCAATTTTTAAAGAAAAAAAGATGAAGCTTTTTGTCATCGGCATTGGAACAAGCAAAGGCGCGCCAATTCCCAATCCTGATGGAGGTTTTCGTAAAGATGATGCCGGACAACTCGTGACTTCAAGATTGGGAGAGGCTTATCTCAAGGAGTTAGCTCTGGCAACAGGCGGCGCTTATGTGCGAGCAATTAGTAGCGATCTGGATTTGCGCGAAATCTACTTAAATGGCATTCGGGGAGTCTTTAATATGCAAGATCTCAGTGTTACGCAGAGAAAATTTTATGAGATTCGTTATTATTGGCCTTTGGGAATTGCCTTGATATTGCTGATTATTGAACGTTTATTGCCAGAAGCCAAAAGGGTGAGGCGTAAAATTCATGGTTAAAAAAATAAAAGAATGGAATCAATCTATTCAATTGAGAAGCAGAATCAAAACTTTAGAGGCCTTTGTTTCGTCTTAAAAATTATGATGAAGAGATTATACATTGTTGTTGCTTTGTTGTTTATTGCGCTTTTGAGTATTTCTTTTGAAACCCATGCGGGTCTTTTCGATTTTTGGAAGGATTATCGAGGGCGCGAAGCCACTCAAAAAGAGGACTATTCGCAAGCCGAGCAAGCCTTTCGAGAAAAAATTGCCTCGGACCCTTTGCCGGAAGACTATTACAATCTAGGGGTGACTCAATACAAGCAGGAAAAATTTGCCGAAGCCAAAGAAAACTTTATGGCTGCTCTCAACAGCGAAGACCCACAAATTCAACAGCAAGCTTATTATAATTTGGGAAACACGCTCTATCGCCTCAAAGATCTCAATGGAGCGATCAACGCTTATGCCAAGGCCCTAGAAATCAACCCTCAAGACGGAGAAGCGGCGCGCAACCTAGAATTTGTCCGTCGTCAAATGACGAGCCAGTCTCAAAATCAAGATCAAAATCAGTCGCAAAATTCCAAGGGAGAAGGGCAAAAACAAGAGCAAGGTTCAGGTTCGCAAAAAGAGGGCTCTCAAGCATCCAAGCAGGATTCTCAGGGAAATAATCAAAACCAGGGTCAAAATTCTCAAAATGAAAACTCTCAGCAAAATGGCAAGAATTCGGATTCCCAAAATCAAGACTCCAAAGGCAAATCAGGACAGGATCAATCCCAGCAAGCCAAAAAC
>JACKPJ010000015.1 GCA_024233625.1 Deltaproteobacteria bacterium | reverse complement strand
ATGTTAGGGCAACACAAAGTTTTGAAAATGCCCTTAAGGATCAAAACTCCTATGTACAAAATGCTATTTTATACCAAACTCGTTCCGAACTTGTTTCTTTAGGAGAAAAAATGCCTCAATTAGAAAATAAATTTGAGGTTTATCAAGCTATTCAAAGTTTTTCTCGAAGCGGCGAAGCATTAGGTCAAGATAATATCGACCATCTAACCACTCCTCTTTTCGAAGGCTTACAAAAGGGCGGCATCACAGAGTCGGGATCCAAAAATGTTGCAAACGGTATAGAAACAGCCATCAAATCAGGAGATGGAGCTCTCTTTAGTGCAAGTCTCACCCATCAGTTTAGCCAAAAAGCCACTGAAAATTATACTGGAGGAAAAATTCCTGAAGAAAATAAAAAAAATATCGCACTTAGTGAACGATTTACAAATGCCATTATGGATAGCCTCGAAAAGGTCAAAAAGAATTACGACAAAGCCAATGCAAATTTCCAAAATCATGCAAAAGTGCTCAGCCAAGCAAGTACAAACTTTCCACAATTTACTGAAGACGAAGTCGCTGCAGGCATTGATTCCTACCGCCAAGCGAACCGAGAAGATTTTCAGAGTTATGAGAATGCCAGTAAAGTTTTAGCTTCTACTCTTGAGGGAGCTTCATATATTGAATCCGAAAACTTTTTTAAGGTGACTAGAAAAGACAATGTCATGAACGCTCAGGTTAACTTTGAAGAGACAAAAGCTGTCCTCGAAAAAACTCCTGAACTCATACAAAGCGAAAGTGGCTATCAAGCCCTTAAATCAGCTTTAATCAGAAATGCCCAAGAAAGTACTTTTTTAAAAACAGCTACTCAAATAGCAGAAAACTATCCTCTCTACGAAAAAAAATTAGATTTTGCTCTCAATTACACCAGTCAACGCGCAACCCAAGAGCTCTCAGAGAATATTTCCGTCAATTCTTATAATCAAATCAAGAATCTGCATCAAGGAACTAGCAAAGCAGTTACAAACCCTGAGTTAAAATCTGTCTATTCTGATTCTGCAAACTTAACCTCTGAAATTATCTCAGATACCTCCTCAAGTCTGAGTTCATACACTACTATGGCATCTGAAATAGAAAAATTAATTGGCAATAGAGTTCCTCCAGACTTAGCCGAGCTCGGCAGAAGCTTTACTCTCTACGCCGCTGGAGCAAACACCTATAAATTTTATAAAAATCCCAATGCAGAAAATTCACTTGATCTACTTGAGTCAAGCATGGATGTAGGCGGTTTAATAAAACCTGGATCAAAACTTTTCGCAAGAGGTAATTTAATTATCTCAGGCGCTATGTCAGTGCATGAACTCAGCGAAGGAGACATAGCAGGGGCCTTCACTGATGCTCTACCTATTGCTGGTTTGGCATGTGGGCCTGCCGCACCTGCATGTATTGCAGGTGGAGCTGTACTATCCTCAGTTATCGACGTAAGTCGAACTATTTATCAAAATTCAACTCGCCCCTACCAAAAAGATCTTCAGCCCTATCTTGAAGGAGCTCTCACTGAAATGAACAATCATGAAGCGGATCTTAATCTCAACTCAGAAAAAATTAAAGATGTTGCTTACCGACTTCGAGATGTCAATGGTGATTTTTTAAGTGCAAACCAAGGATTAGAAGCTTATGCCCAAGCTACTGGACTAGACTCTCGAGAACTCTTTAAAAGTTTAATTCAACAAGACGATAAAGAAATTAAAGACTTTGTCAATGATACGATCCGGGCCATCCCGGACATGGAAGAAAATTCGACTCAGTTATATTTCGACGAAGCATCCTTACAAACCATTCAGGAAAGCTATAATGAAGCGACTTCTAATGATCATACATATAAAATAGAGAGAAAATCTAAACTAGGCGTCCCAATCTCAGATACAAAGGCCAACGAATCTGTCGCTTAGCTTGCCTTTGCCCCCAAGCATCAAGCAATCTCGCAGAAATTTTCAAGCGCGGATCACAAGCATTTTTTCGGATATATTTCTGAGTCGCTGACTATGTTTCTAAATAAAAGTTATAAATAATGATTTATAAAATCCAGATTAAGTATTTGACTTCGCCCTCTCAATAATTTTTTTAAATTTAGTTCCCTGCGGAAGCGTCCCAAAGGCATAACCCCAATCTTGTTTGAGACGGGAATAAATAAATGCATCTGAAACAAAATCAGGAGAATAGAGATTTAAGAGAGAAGCTTGCAACATTAAAATTAATTTTTCAACCAGACGACGTGTCATGTATTGATCCGTTGCACTTGATTGAAAAATTTTTTTCAGTTGAATCAATTCGCTTTTAATTTGAGAGTTGTCCTGAGCTCCTGCTTCAATTTCCTCAAACAAGATCTGCAGACTTTCAGGGTCTTTGGCAATCGCACGCAACACATCTAAACAATTGACATTCCCCGAACCTTCCCAAATCGAATTAACCGGAGCCTCTCGATAGAGCCGCGGTAAAATACTCTCCTCAGCATAGCCATTACCTCCTAAGCATTCCATCGCTTCAAAAATATGAAAAGGAGCACGTTTACAAACCCAATATTTGCTAATCGCTGTGGCTAAACGACGAAAGCGACTTTCTCTTTCATCGGATCTGGCATCAAAAGCTCTAGCAAGTCGAAAAAATAATTGAGTCGCTGCTTCAGATTCTAAAATCAAATCAGCTAAAACATTTTTCATTAAATCTTGCTCAATCAGTTTTTTACCAAAGGCAAAGCGATATTCAGCATGATGTAAAGCTCTAAAAACCGCCTGACGCATCAATGCAGAAGAACCAATCACACAATCTAAACGTGTATGATTCACCATTTCGATGATAGTGGGAACTCCTCGACCTTCTTCTCCAAGGAGCATTCCCCAAGTGTTTAAAAATTCAATTTCACTAGATGCATTGGAACGATTGCCTAACTTATCTTTGAGCCTTTGAATCATGAAGACATTTGTACTACCATCTGGCAAAAAGCGCGGAACTAAAAAACAGGAAAGTCCATGAGGCGCTTGCGCCAAGACCAAAAAAGCATCGGACATCGGCGCAGAACAAAACCACTTATGCCCCGTCAAATGATAAGCTTCACCGGGACCACTTTTTTGCAGAGGCTTAGCAATCGTCGAATTAGCACGAACATCGGAACCTCCTTGCTTTTCGGTCATTGCCATTCCAAAAACCACCGCTTTTTTTTGCGAGGATGGCTTAAATTGCGGATCATAATCCGGAGTGCTCACTTTTTTAAACCATTCTTCGACATAGCTTCCCTGTTTTTTTAAAACAGGTGCAACCGCATAAGTCATGGTGACTGGACAAAGATGCCCAATCTCCACCTGAGCCATCATATAATAACAAGCTGCTCGCAAGACCTGACTTTTGTTATTAACATCTGTCCAGGGGCGACTTTGGAGTCCGTTCTTTAAGGAAAATTTCATCAACTCGTGATAAGCAGGATGATACTCCACTTGGTCAATGCGATAACCCTGTGAATTATGACTACGTAATTTAGGTGGATTCTCGTTAGCTTGAAATCCCCACTGCCAAACTTGGGCTGCACCTGATGCTTGGCCAAATTCTTTGGCCTTGCCTGAAGCTCCTGCATCCTCTTCTCGCACTAAAGCTTCTTGCAAAACAAGATCACTGAAAAAAAGATTATATTCTTCCAATAGTGGAGTTTGGTTTAAAACTTCGTGAGTGGATTTTGGGGTTTGAGGTGAAACATAATTAGGGTTTAATATATTTTTCATAAAAGCCTCGGAAATTTTTTTTCCAATTGAGAGAAAATAAATACGAATATCATTTTTACTTATGTACTAAGAATCTGTTAAACAATAAATACGATCTCGATACCACAAAAAAATCCTGGTTTAAAAATAAACCAGGATTCCAATTAACATCAAAATATTGACTAATTTTTATGGAAGAAACTTCGCCAAGAAGAAATCTTCATCATCTTGACTTACCAAGGTATCACCACCTAGGTTAACAGTTTCATCAAAAGCTCCTGCCAAAATAGGATAAGCCATTGAATCAGTGGTGAGATGAATTTCTCCTCGATGAAATGAAGATGCACCTGATGCATAATCTTGACTCCAAAGAAGTTTTTGCTGGGGGTCAAACTTCGCAATGTAAAATTCATAATCCTGAGATGAATTTGAAATGAGATCTCCTAAACCAAGATTAAATTTTCCGCTGAATGAGCCTGCAAGCCACATATTTCCAAGCTTATCAAAGTGAAGACTAAAAACATATCCACTACCATTAACATCTAAACGAGGAAATGATTGACTAGTCAGATGACTTCCATCCTCTCGACTAAATGCAACATAATAAATTCCCTCTCCATTTGTTTCTAATAGTTCGCCACCAAGGTTTACAGGGTCCCCAAAAATAGTACCGGCAACCCAAATATTTCCTTGAATGTCAGAAGCCATACAATAAGCTCCTGTTTGATTAAATCCATCTGATTCAATCACGTGAGTCCATTGAGCAGCACCTTGCGAATCAAATTTTGCCAACACCGCATCTTCATAAGGGTCTACTGCTAAAACAAGACCATTACCCAAATCTATCGATCCCGACATGCTTGAAAAAAGAATAAAAATCTCTCCTTGATGGTTAATATGAAGAATATTATGCTCTTCATCTCGATGTCGTATAGTATCCACAACGGAGTGCTTCCATTGGAGTTCACCTGAACCATTAAAAACCGCAATAAAAGTATCCCAATCTCCTGGAGCACCCCCTTGATTAATAGCTTGACCTCCCATAGAAAGACTTGAAGAATTAAATATACCCGCAATCACAATATTTCCTTCTGGGGAAAGAGAAACACCTTGAGCAACATCTATATTATCTCCACCAATGCTTTGGCTCCAGAGGTGATTTCCGTCGCTATCAAATTTTGCTAACACAACATCATAGTCTCCTGCGCTGATGAGATCATCCCCACCCAGGTTAATTGGTTCACTGGTAAAACCACCCAAAAAATAGACACTATCTTGGCTATCAATGACCACATAATTCTCAGCATATTGGTCGGGGAAGGTCTTTAACCAAATAAGGGCACCTTCTGGACTATATTTTGCGAGAAACGCATCTTGATTGACATTTTGATTAAATGGATCATCAGGGATGGATGGATTAAAGTTGATTATACCTGACTGAACAGATCCACTGACATAGATATTAGCTTGCGAATCTGTTGCGATACTTTGTACTTTTTCTGAGCCCTCCGCATTACCGACAGAGAAACTCCAAATATGCATACCACATTCTCGAGGGTTGCCTAAGCCGCAAGTCCCAGCTCCTTCAATATGGCAGGTTTCATCACAACCATCGCCACTATTTTGATTACCATCGTCACAGGTTTCTCCTTGATCGATATCTAGATTTCCATCTCCGCAATTTAAACTGGTTTCGAACTGGCATTGATCACTGCAACCATCGCCATTATTTTGATTACCATCGTCACACGCTTCACCTTCATCAATCATGCCGTCCCCACAGATAAATGCACCTGCTCCACCCGGAGGATCATAGGCTGGATTAGGTAAAATACAACCGGATCCAAAATTGATTAATAAGAAAGAAAATAAACAAGAAAAAACTTGTTTATTAAAAAAAACTCTCATTTCACCACTCCTTTAAAATACAGCTTAAACATCTGAATATTTCTAGAAAAAAATAAACACTTTTTAATAAAATCAATATATACGACTAGTAATAAAAGATTTTATTTTGAAATTCTCTTATCTCATAAATTCCAATAAATCTTATAGTTTGACTAATAAAATAATAAATATCAATTTCTAACTTTTTTTGAGATCATAAAAAATGAACAATGACCCAGCTTCGACAATAGAACCCGAACAAAATTTCTCTACTGAAAACACCTGGTACCAGTCAAGTCTTCAAGATATTTTTTCTCAACTTCAATCTGGACCTGAAGGCCTCGAACAAAAAGAAGCACAATCACGGCTTAAAAAATTTGGATTAAATAAACTTCCACGCCAAGCAACACCTAAATTCAGTCTCATCTTTTTGAGGCAATTCAAGAGTCCTTTAATCTACATTTTATTGGCAGCAACAATCGTTTCCCTCTTCATTCAAGAATTGACAGATGCCGCTTTTATTGCGTTCGTTTTAATTCTAAATAGCGCTATTGGAAGCTATCAAGAGTGGAAAGCTGAAAAAAGCAACCGCGCGCTGGAAAAACTCCTCCAACTCAAAGCCGCAATTTTACGAAATGATGAAATTAGCGAAATTGATGCAGAAAACATCGTTAGAGGAGATATCATTTGGCTGGAGTCTGGAAATCGAGTTCCTGCCGATGTCCGATTACTTTTCAGCCAAGGATTTGAAGTCGATCAATCGGCCTTAACGGGAGAATCGCTTGCCGCTAGCAAAGATGCTGAATGGAAGGCTGAGAATGAAACTAGCATGGCCGATCAACAAAACATGGTCTATGCAGGAGCTACCGTCGCCCGAGGTCGTGCAAAAGGCATAGTTGTCGCCACAGGTTCTCAAACTCTTCTTGGTCAAATGGCTTTAGACATTTTGAGTTCGCAAGCAGGTAAAGCTCCTCTTATTTTGCGCCTAGAAAAATTTTCTCGATCCATCGGCATTTGGATTGTCATCGCTTCGATACTAACCGGCCTCGTGGGAGCCCTGCATCATTTTTCCATTAGCGAAATGTTTTTAGTCGGAGTCGCACTGGCCGTTGCAGCCATTCCAGAAGGCCTTCCTGTTGCGATAACCATAGCCCTTGCGATTGCTTCTAAAAGGATGGCAAAGCGAGGCGTCATCGTGCGAAAACTCGCCGCGGTTGAAGGCTTAGGAAGTTGCACTTACATTGGTAGTGATAAGACAGGAACACTCACAGTTAACGCTTTAACCGTCAAAGAAGTCCGACTGGCCAATGGAAAGACCTTTCAAGTCTCTGGCCAAGGTTTTGAACCCAAAGGAGAAATTTTATTTAAAGACCAAGAAGTCAATCTAAAAACAGAAAGTGAACTCACTCAATTACTCTACAGCGCAGTATTGTGTAATGAAGCCAGCTTGCATCGTTGTAATCAGCAATGGATATGGCACGGAGAGTCAACCGATATCGCCCTACTCAGCTTGGGAGAAAAGGCAGGACTGAGTCGTGAACAACTCTTAGAACACCAAGCACAAATTCATCAAATTCCTTTCGAATCCGAAAATCAATTTGCAGCTTCCTTTCATGAAACTCAAAATGATATTCATATTTATGTCAAAGGAGCACCAGAACGCATCATTGCAATGAGCTCACTCAAACAAAATCAAAAAGAACAATTGCATCAAATCATTCAACAGATGGCAGAACAAGGCTATCGTATTCTAGCTATTGCAAGTGCAAAAATAGAAAAGTGTGCTTTTAATCCAAGTTCTCCACAACTGAACAATTTAAATTTTTTAGGATTTTTAGGAATGCTGGACCCACTTCGCGATGGAGTCCGCCAGTCTATCCAGTGTTGTCGAGAAGCCGGAATTTTTACGAGTATGATTACGGGCGATCACCCCATCACAGCCCTTGCGATAGCTAAACAATTAGATCTCGCTAAAGACATGAGTCAAGTTCTTACGGGAGAACAACTCTCAAAACTATCCGAAGCCGAGTTAAGAGAATCTGTTAAAAACATTCGAGTCTTTGCTCGAGTAACTCCTGTAGATAAACAGCGCATTGTACAAGCGGCACGAAAGATCGGCAACTTTGTCGCCGTTACAGGTGACGGCGTCAACGATGCTCCAGCATTACGCGATGCCAATATTGGTGTTGCGATGGGAAAAGGCGGAACCGATGTCGCTCGTGATGCTTCAGACATCGTCATCAGCGATGATAACTTTAATACGATTGTTGCTGGAGTGGAAGAAGGCCGAGTAGCCTATGACAATGTGCGCAAAGTCATTTATTTTCTTATCTCGACTGGAGCAACCGAAGTCATCATGGTTGCCTGCGCTATCCTCTTAGGGCTCCCCCTCCCCTTACTTCCAGTGCAATTGCTTTGGCTTAACTTAGTCACAAGTGGAATCCAAGATGTCACCTTGGCCTTCGAACCCAGCGAAGGAAATGTTTTAAAACGCAAACCTCGCAGTCCCCAAGAAGCTATTTTTAACCGACTGATGATTGAACGCATGTTGGTAGGTGCAGGAATCATGAGCTTACTTGGATTAGGGACTTTTTATTTTTTGCTGCAATATGGTTTCAGCGAAAGCGAAGCACGCAATGGCTTATTATTATTAATGGTCTTATTTGAAAATTTTCATTTAGGAAACTGTCGATCGGAAACACAATCGGCTTTTGTCATTTCTCCATTACGAAGTCCATTACTACTCTCAGGAGCTGTCGCGGCATTATCGATCCACATCTTATTAATGCATGTTTCTTTTGGACAAAAAATTCTTCAAATGCATCCAATTAGACTGGAAATGTGGGTGATGCTTATCTCACTGGCTTTGATCATTGTCGTTGCAATGGAATTACATAAATGGATTTGGCACAAACGTTATTCGTTAAAAAATTCTTAATTGATTTATAGAAACTATTTTCTGGAACGAAGAGCCTGAATAACCTCCTCATCACTCACTTGAGAAAAATCCTCAAAAAATTGCCCCACCGCCCGAAAATCTTCGGGTGCCTCTAAACAAACGACTTCATCGGCAAAGTTTTCTAATTTTTCTACTGTCGAAGCAGGAGCTACTGCAGTCGCAACAATTATTTTTTTGGGATTTTTTTTACGGAGTGCATTTAAAGCGGCAATCATCGTCGCACCTGTCGCAATACCATCGTCCACAACAATAACTATGCGCCCTTGGGGATTAATTGACTGACGCAATGGAGTATAATTTTTACGTCGGACCCTTAATAAAGAGACTTGATTTTGTATTTCTTGTTCAAGATAACTCTGACCCACTCCAATAAGCTTTGCATAAGGGTGAAGATAAACTTCACCCGTCTCATCCACTGCACCAATGGCTAGTTCAGGTTGCCCTGGAGCTCCCAATTTATGCACCAAAACAACATCGAGATCCCCTTGTAACCCCTCTGCTAAACGCTTCGCCATATGAATGGCACCACGCGGGATTGCCAACACGAGGGGATTTTTGTCTTGATACGCTTGAAGACGTTGAACCAATTGATCTGCGGCTTCTTGGCGATTTTTAAAAGTCATAAAAAACTCCCTTTTGTATTATAGACTTTTTTATCAACAAATTCGAGGTAATTGTTCTCCACTGATAAAATCCAAAATACGTGCAACACCAATTTTGCTTTTTAAAATCACTGGAGCAATCAACTGAGACTTTACTTCACCTATTTTAACAGCATTTTCTCCCAGAGGGTGGGATCGCAAAATATTGAGTGCTTTTTCCTGGTCTTGCGGAGAAACAAACAAAACAAAACGACCTTCATTTGCCACGAACAGAGGATCTAACCCCAAAATTTCACAAGCAGCTTCGACATCTTCACATAGTGGAATAGATTTTTCTTCAATCTCAAAAAAAAATTTAGAAGTCTCTGCAAGTTCAATCAAGGCGCTTCCTAAACCACCGCGTGTCAGATCTCGCATACAATGGATTACAACACCTGAGTCCATTAAACATTTCACCAAGTCATGGAGAGGAGCTAAGTCGCTCTGTAGTTTTGTCTCAAATTCGAGACCTTCCCGAAATGCCATCACCGCTACTCCATGCCGACCCAAATCACCTGAAAGCAAAATTACATCCCCTTCTTGAATCGATTGCGGACATATCGAATGCTTAGTTTCTAAAAGACCAACTCCAGAAGTATTGATGTAGATACCATCTCCTTTCCCCCGATTGACCACCTTGGTATCACCGGTGACAATCTTCACCTGACAACGCTCTGCAGCTTCACGCATGGAAAGTATTAAGTTCCACAGAGTTTCCATGCAGAGACCTTCTTCGAGGATAAAGCCCACACTGAGATACAAAGGGCGCGCTCCAGCCATTGCTAAATCGTTCACTGTTCCATAAATGGCTAAAGAAGCAATATCACCTCCTGGAAAAAAAAGCGGATTGATCACATAAGAATCAGTAGTCAATGCAATCCTATTTTGAGGTAAATCAATTAATGCCGAATCATGGCCCTGTTTTAACAGAGGATTGTCAAAGGCCGAGATAAACATCTCTTGAATCAGTTGTGACATCATTTTGCCACCACCTCCATGAGACAATAAAATATGAGGGTATTTTTGAATAGGAATAGGACAAATAGGATTCACAAAATCACCTCTCCGTGAATTGACGATAACGATAATAAGCTGCACAAGCACCTTCTGAGGAAACCATCGTCGCACCTAAGGCTTGCTCAGGTGTACACTCTAGGCCAAAAGCTGGGCACTCCTGCGGCTTTTTAAGCCCTTGAAGAATCAACCCACTTATACAGAGGGAACTTTCATCACTTGAAATATTTTCTAAAGAAAAACGCTTTTCTGCATCAAAACTTTCATATTCCTCTTTTAATGCTAATCCACTTTGTGGAATTTCCCCAATACCACGCCAAGTTTTAGAAACAACTCGAAAAACATTTTCTATCATTTCTTGAGCCAGCAGGTTTCCTTCATATTTGACTGAACGGCTATAAGCATTTTCGAGTTCACAACGACCTTCCTCCAATTGCTGCACGCATAGTAAAACGCCTTGTAAAATATCTAAAGGTTCAAAACCCGTCACCACAATAGGCACACGGTACTTTTTAACGATTGGAATGTACTGACGACATCCCATGATACTACATACATGCCCAGCCGCCAAAAAAGCCTGAACTTTCTGCTCAGGAGAAGTTAAAATTTTCTCCATCGCAGGCGGCACCAAAACATGAGAAAGTAAAAGAGAAAAATTTTTTAATTTTAATTGTTGTGCTTGAAAAACTGCCATAGCGTTAGCAGGCGCTGTCGTCTCAAAACCAATTGCAAAAAACACAACTTGTTTATCTGGATTTTGCTGAGCAATTTTGAGGGCATCCATTGGAGAGTAAAGTATGCGAATATCCGCTCCCTTTGCACGAACTGACATCAGGTCTTCCTGACTTCCCGGAACCCGCAACATGTCACCAAAGGAACAAAAAATAACCTCTTTTTGCGAAGCAATCGCAATAGCTCGGTCAATCATTTCTAAGGGAGTCACACAAACTGGACAGCCCGGTCCGTGGATGAGGGAAATTTCTTTCGGAAGTAACCCGTCAAGACCGTATTTGATAATTGCATGAGTTTGTCCGCCACAGACTTCCATCAAGGTCCAAGGTTGCCGCGTCACTTCATGGATTTTTTTTAGTAAAACCTGAACGGCCTTTTCATCTCGGTATTCCTCAAGGTACTTCACTTAGGCTCCTTTGATTTATTCTAACTCTTCAATCTCTTTTAAAAATTCAAAAATCCGCTTTGCTTCTTGTTCATCAATTCGACTAATCGCAAAACCGACATGTACTAAGACATAATCACCGACCCCGGCTTCTGGAACATAAGATAAATTAATTTCTTTAAAAATTCCTCCAAATTTTACTTTAGCTATTCGCATGAGACTTTTTTCAGAAAGAAATGAAACCACTTGACCTGGGATAGCTAAGCACATCTTTTTACCTCTATAGTCTTTAAACTTTTCCTTAGTAACTTATTTTATTTACTTTCTTCTTGCATCTTATCAATAGCAACAATGGCCTGTCCTAAAGCAATCCCCCCATCATTAGGCGGAACTCGATGATGCCAAAAAACTTCAAAACCTTTTTTTTTTAGGCGTTGCAAAATAATCTCTGTCAGTAATTTATTCTGGAAACAGCCCCCACTCAAAATTACTTGCTTTTGTCCAAGCTTCAAAGCGAGCTGACAAACGAGTTCGGCTAAACTATTATGGAATTTCCGAGCAATCTCACTTAGCTCAATTTTATCCCGTTTATCCTGAAGGATTTCCAGCAACACAGGCTTCCAATCAGCTATCCATTTTGAGTCTTGCCAAAACAGTGGAAAGCAATAACTTTGCTCACTCTGGGATTGATCCGCAAGAAACTCTAACTCCATCGCAGCCTGGGCTTCAAAACTCACCTTTTGACGAAGCTCTAAAATACTCGCCACTCCATCAAAAAGGCGTCCCATGCTCGAAGTCAGCTGACTATGTTTTCTTTCCTCCAACATCTTAGTAAAAATACTTTTCTTCGTTTGACTCATCCCTTCAAACAAGAATTGCATTTCATCCTTGCTAAATAAGTCTTTGTTAAATAATTGGTAAAGCAATGAGATCGCTATACGACGTATTTCATATATGGCTTGCTCTCCTCCTAATAAAGGAAAAATCATGAGATGCCCTACTCTTTCATAGTCTGCTCGGGTGGCGAGAAAAAACTCACCTCCCCATAATTCGTGATTCTCACCCAGTCCTGTTCCATCCCAAAGCACTCCCAAAACTTTTTTTCTTAAGCCATGTTCAAGCATGCAAGAGGCAAGATGAGCATGATGATGTTGAACTTGCACTTGAGGGCTCTCCCATTGTTTAGCTTCTTGAGTTGAAAAATAATCTGGGTGCATATCAGTAGCAATATACTTGGTTTTGCCTTGATACAAATTTGCATAGTCCTGCAAAACCCTGCGATGCATTTTTCTCGCTTCAGCAGTTTGTAACTCACCAATATATTGACTCAATAAAATTTTTTTATCGTAGCTGAAAGCAACAGAATTTTTCATTTGTCCTCCCAAAGCTAAAACGGATTCACAAGACTCCTCTATCTCAAAAGTGAGCGGAGCATAGCCACGAGCTTGCCGAAGCATCATTTCTCTTCCCCCAATCACTCGAAGGACCGAATCATCAACATGACGAATAATCGGTCGATCATGCACAAGAAACAAATCTGCTATCCCTTGAAAACGTTCTAAGGCATTTTTTTCGTCGTAACAAATGCTTTCTCCCGATAAGTTTGCGCTCGTAACAACGAGCGGAAAACCCAACTCGCGTATCAAGAGATGATGTAAAGGCGTATAGGCTAGCATGGCTCCTAGTAAAGGATTTTGAGGAGCCACTTGTGGACTTATTTGACTTATTTTTTTTCTCTTGAGCAAAACAATGGGAGCTGCCGCGGAAAGAAGTAGGGTTTCTTCAAGACTTGAAACTTCGGCTTCGGCTTTAAGCGATTGCAGAGAAGAAAACATCACTGCAAAGGCCTTTTCTTTTCGATGTTTCCGAGCCCGTAAAGACGCCACTGCCTCACCATGATAAGCGCTCACAATGAAATGAAAACCACCCAAGCCCTTCACCGCAACGATCTTGCCTTCACGAATCGCTTCAGCTGACTGCAATAATGCACGATGATTTTCTGAGAGCACAGCCCCCTTTTTATCCCATAACCGTAATTGAGGTCCACACTCCGCACAGGCATTGGGTTGAGCATGAAAACGCCGATCTTGAGGATCATCATACTCTTCTTGGCAAGCCTCACACATGGCAAAATTTCTCATGCTGGTTCGAGATCGATCATAGGGAGCTTCTTCAATGATACTAAAGCGCGGGCCACACTTTGTACAATTTGTAAAGGGATATTGGTAGCGACGATTTTTGGGATCGAAAATATCTTCAAGACATTTCGAACAAGTTGCCAAATCAGGAAGCAAGGCAGTGGATTTTTTTTCTAAAAAACTCGGGAGAATTTCAAAGTGAGCCTCTCCTTGTATTTCTATATCCTGCACATACATGTGCTGAAATAGAGCATGAGTCGGTTTTTCTTGAGGAAAACGTTTTAAAAAATTTGCGATAGCATTCGCACTTCCCTCAATCTCAATCGAGACACCTGCTGAAGAGTTGGCGACCCAGCCTCCCAATCGCAAGTCTTGTGCCAAACGAAAAACATAGGGACGTAAACCCACTCCCTGCACGCGACCTTCTAATTGAATACGCAAGCGTTTTAAGTTTTCTCGCTGCAAGTTTTATGACTCCTCGATCTCAAAACTCTCAAGCAAAATTCCTTGAGCATTTGCATCATGGATATCTTGAGCTTGCTGAGCCTCAATCACTGCATCTTGTGCGCAAGTGCCGACCGCAACTTGGTCAAAATGTTCTTTAAAATGCTCTGGCGTCATATGACTCAAGGCCCCCAGCTTCACTTTGATTTTTGTAACTTTACAAGAAGCATTTTCTTTTGAAATGCTAATTATTTTATTTATGAGATCTTTCATCAGATGGGCTTCATGCATAAGACTACTCTCCTTTCTATTACGTTAATTCCCCAATGAGCTTCTCCGCAGCTAGTCTAACTTCTGGAGAAAGCCCTTTCCCATTTTCAAAAGTTTTCGCTTCAATACCATAAACAATTAATTCGTCAGGCAATTGCTGCATGGCTCGGCTTAATTCGATCGCTTCATGTAATCCCAGAGAATGACTCGACCCACGAAAGCTCTGCGCAGGCAGGCTTTCTCGATGAGCTTCAAATCGTAAAATAGTCCCCACCGCGGCCCCTGAAACCAGTGCATCCACGACAATCACTTTTTTTTCTTTCTTCCATAAATCCATGAGTTGAGTCACTTCACCTGAAGATTCTACAAGCTTCCAATCTTTTAATTTTTTCGCTCGTAATTGCCGTACTACATATAAACCCACAGCATCATCCTGACGAAACTCATTGCCAATACCAATCAACTTCATTATTTTCTTTCTACCTGGAGTTTTAAAAAATGTGTTGCACAAGAAATACAAGGATCATAATTGCGCACCGCGTGTTCACAATATTCTTGTAGCTTTTCTTCCTCAAGATGGAGGGAATGCTCAAGCAATTTGAACAAGTCATCTTCAATGATCTTTTGATTTTGCGAGGTAGGCGGAACAATCTTCGCTTCCTCAATCAATTCTTGGGAATTGATATGATAGCGATGGTATAAAAGTCCTCGGGGTGCTTCCGTGCAAGCATACCCCTTTCCTGCACTTGCCGAAATCTTAATAGTCGCAGAACTCGCTTCCTGATAGTTTTGTACAATACGCAAGGCTTCCTCACAGGCATGCAAGACTTCGAGAGAGCGCACCAAAATACTTTTAAAGGGATTTTTTAAACCAGGTAACAGACCAATCGAATTAGCTGCTTGTTGAACAACAGGAGAAAACTTTTCAAAGTTTAAATTAAATCGCGCCATTGGGCCTACAAAATAGGGCTTTCCCCGCAAGAGACAATGGAGTGCATTAGAGTACTCTACTTGCTGCTCTTGAAAATAATCTTCAAACTCCTCAACGCTGATATCTAAACCGCGATTTGAAATGATTCGACCTTCATTAAAAGGGTATTCTTCAGTATGGCTTAAAGCGACAAATTCATAATCTTGCTCAAAATCTGGAAAATCAAACTGAGCCGCCCAATGCAAAGTCTCGAGCGCCGCTTCACGTGCCTTTTCTAATGAAGGCAATAAAACTTGTAGTTCTTTTCGAGTGGGAGTCCGATAAAAACCACCCACTTTCACATTGATGGGGTGAATTTCTCGTCCACCTAAAAGTGAGATAATTTCATTTCCTACTTTTTTGAGGCCCAAGCCACGTTTCACGATTTCGGGATGATCCTTCGCCATGCGCACCGCATCCGGGTAACCTAAAAAATCGGGAGCATGTAACATGTAAATATGCAAGCTATGACTTTCTATCCATTCTCCACAATAAATCAAACGACGCAGATCTCGCAGAGCTCCTTCAACCTGCACTCCAAATGCATTTTCCATCGCATGAACTGAACTCATCTGATAAGCGACTGGACAAATCCCACAAATCCGCGCAGTAATATCTGGCGCTTCTGCAAAATTTCTACCCCGCAAAAAGGCCTCAAAAAAACGCGGTGGCTCAAAAATTTTAAGCTTAACTTCACGAATTTTTTCATCTTCGAGCTGAATATATAAAGTGGCTTCACCTTCCACGCGAGCAAGGTAATCGACTTGAATCGTCCTAACTTTTTTTTTATTTTTCTTTTTTTTCATGAAACTCACTTATTTTATGAAAATCATTCGCATAAGCATTAAAGGTGCGAAAAACTCGCACTAAATCTTTTCGGCTCGCTCCTAAATCTTGCCAACGCCGACTTAAAGCTTGAGTATTGGGTGATTCCATCGGTCCATAACAAGCATAACAACCTCGATGATAAGCTGGGCAGACAGCACCACAACCCGCATGGGTCACTGGTCCTAAACAAGGCGTCCCTGAAGCCACCATAACACAAACTTTGCCAGCCTGCTTGCACTCCACACAGACGCTATAACTGGGAATGTTAGGCTGACGCTGCTGCAAGAAAGCTAAGATCACTTCTATGAGCTGCTTTTTATTAATTGGACAGCCCTGGAGTTCAAAATCAACTAAGACATGAGAGGCAATTGATGTAGAAGTCTTGAGGGTTTCAATATAGTGCGGCTTTGCATAAACAGCCGAGCTAAATTCCTTAACATCCTGAAAATTACGCAAGGCTTGAATTCCACCGCTGGTTGCACAAGCGCCTATGCACACAAGATATTTGGATTGTTGCCGGATTTTTTGAATTTTTTCGAGATCCTGCGCTGTCGTAATAGAACCTTCGACCAAAGACAAATCATAGGGGCCTGCAATCTGCAAACGCGAGGCCTCGAGAAAATGCGCAATTTCTAGCTTTTCGGAAATCGCTAAAAGTTCATCTTCACAATCCAGCAAACTCAACTGACAACCATCACAAGAAGCAAATTTCCATACGGCAAGTTTAGGCGTCGATGAATGACTCAAATTAAACCTCTTTTATATCAAAAATATTTTTAATTTTATCATAACAAAGCACGGGCCCATCTTTACAAATGAATTGAGGACCTAACTGACAATGCCCACAAAAACCCAGTGCACATTTCATATTTCTTTCTAAAGCCAAATAGATGGCATCCGCCTGAATACCTTTAACCAAACACTCCTTTACCGCAAATCGCATCATGATCTCAGGTCCACACATCATCACCAGCACTCGACCTGCATCAAAGTTCACCTGATCGAGTAAGTGAGTTACCAAGCCTACTTTATGTTTCCAAGTGCGATCGGCTTGATCAGCGCTGAGAAAAACTTCCGTATTAGGAATTTTTCCCCACTCCAAAAACTTCTTCTGATAAATGAGATCACTCGGCGCCTTGACACCATGAAGAATAGCTAACTTACCGTACGAACTCCTATGACGCATGATATAACGGATGGCTCCCATACTGGGTGCACAACCCAGTCCTCCTGTTAATACCAGAACGTCATGACCTTGAGCTTTGTCCAGAGGCCAGGCACTGCCAAAAGGACCACGCAGTCCAAGTTTATCCCCTACATGGAGACGCGCCAAAGCTTGAGTCACATTTCCGACAATTCGAATGGTATGGTCTAAGAACTCAGTATCCATCGGGTCAGAAACTAGAGTAATGGGAACTTCACCAACACCAAATGCATAAAGCATATTAAACTGACCGGGTAAAAAACGATAATGACGTTGAACTTCTTCTTCACAAAAACGCAGGCGAAAGGTATAAGTATTTTCATTTTCTTGTCGCTTTTCGATGATCTCAGCAGGATGTGGCATCAAGTGATTCACTTTTGAATACCTCGCAAAGCAGCTACTTCTTGCGTCAAGTCAATACCAACTGGACACCAAGTGATACAACGACCACAGCCCACACAACCAGAACTTCCAAATTGATCAATCCAAGTTGCCAACTTATGCGTCAACCATTGCCGATAACGCGATTTAATTGAAGAGCGGCGCGGGCCTGTTCCATGCGTGTAGGAAAAATCTAAACTAAAGCAAGAATCCCACTTTTGCCATCGTTCACTGTGGTCACCACTCAAGTCTGAAACATCTTCGACCGTCGTACAAAAACATGTAGGACAGACCATAGTACAATTTGCACAGCTTAAACAACGTTCTGCGACATCTTCCCAATGTGAATGTTCATAATTTTGATAAAATAATTCTTGGATATTGCTAACATCCAAATTCTTATTAATTTGTTGAGAAGTATTTTCAATCAGTTTTTGGGCAGCTTCTTGTTCAGCAGGCTTCGCTTGATCATAAGAAAGCTCTTGCAAAACTTCCTCTCCCTTTTTTGAACCGCATTTTAATAAAAAAATATGTCTTTCATTTTCGATGAGTTCAGTAAGAGATAAATCAAAACCCGATAGCAGCTTGGGACCCGTTTGCATTGAAGTACAAAAACAAGTCGAAACTGCATGACTACAATTTACTCCGACAATAAAAGTATTTTCTCTGAGCTCTTTATAAAAGTAATTTTTCTCTGTTCCCGAAAGAAAAACCTTATCTTGAACTTGCATCGCTGCTATATCACAGGCTCGAACACCTATGAAGGCATAGCGAATCGAGTTTGGCTTTTCTGAAATAAATTGAAGATCGCCTTTTTGTTTTTTAACTGTCCACAGACGTTGATGGGATGGATGGAGAAATTTCTTCCAAGCATGAGGCCC
Organism: Deltaproteobacteria bacterium; assembly: GCA_024233625.1. Classification (GTDB taxonomy): domain Bacteria; phylum UBA10199; class UBA10199; order DSSB01; family DSSB01; genus JACKPJ01. The sequence goes on along the minus strand of JACKPJ010000015.1, from coordinate 9,472 downwards.
AACTGCATAGGCAAAGAGCGCTCCATCTGAGCGTTTTTTCAAGCGATAAGAACCCGCTTCTTGTTCATCACTCATCCCCACGGGAAGCTCAGCACTCGACTCGATATAATCATAGACAATGGCTTGATCCTGCAAGGTCGGACCGACAACTTCATAGCCTCTCTTTTTTAGGGCCTGAAAGAGCGAGTCGAGCTCACTACGGTCAATGCTGAAAGCTGTCATCAATTGCTCTCCTCCATTTCTTTAAAACAATTCAGAGCAGCCATTTTATCATCCTTAAATTTTAAGTCATTCTATTTTCACTTTGCTGATAGTTTTTTATCATTTAACACAAAAGCCAAATTGGTATATAACTTTTTAAGGGAGTATATGCCATATGAATAAAACATACAAAAACTTGATCCAAAAATAATAAAGTGGGAAAAATATGCATGAAAGCCAGTTTAATCTGCTAAATGAAATAATAAAACACGAACATCCACTCAAAGATGTAAGCTCACTCGACCCCCTTATCGAGAAAATCGGTGACTCACGCATTGTTTTATTAGGTGAAGCCAGCCATGGAACTCATGAATATTACACCTGGAGAGCTAAAATTAGCCAACGACTCATTCAAGAAAAGGGATTTCAGTTTATTGCAGTAGAAGGCGACTGGCCAGACTGCTATCGTTTAAATCGCTATATTAAAAATTACCCGGATTCGGGAGAAAACGCCGAAAAAGTCTTACATGAGTTTAACCGTTGGCCCACTTGGATGTGGGCCAATTGGGAAATTGTCGCTTTCGCGGAAAGACTGCGCAAATTCAACCACGATCTGCCATTAAAACAAAAAATTGGATTCTATGGTTTAGATGTTTACTCGCTCTGGGAGTCCCTGGCGGAAATATTACATTACCTGGAGCACAAGGATCCCAGCGCACTCCATGCCGCTCAACTGGCTATTTCCTGTTTCGAACCCTATCGCTACGAAGGTCAATCCTATGCCCTAGCTACTCAACTGGTCCCTAATTCTTGCCAAGAAGAAGTTTTACAATTGCTCCAACAAATTCGTCGCAAAACACATTCCTACGATGGTGACCAGGAATTGGTCTTTAGCACAGAACAAAATGCCTTAGTTGCTGTCAATGCTGAGCGTTATTATCGATCAATGCTAAAAGGAGGAGCCAGTTCTTGGAATATCCGAGACCAGCACATGTTTTCAACCTTAACTCGTCTCATGAATTTCCACGGCCCTAAAAGTAAAGTAATTGTTTGGGAACACAATACTCATATTGGCGATGCACGTGCTACCGACATGGCTCGCCAAGGCATGTTTAACATTGGGCAATTAGTTCGAGAGAATTTTTCAAAAGAAGAATGTTTTTTAATTGGCTTTGGCTCTTATCAGGGAAACGTCATTGCAGGAAATGAATGGGGAGCTAAAATGGAAGCCATGCCTTTACCCCCTGCACGTAAAGACAGCTGGGAATTCCTCCTTCACCAAGATCATGGAAAAAATAAATTACTCTTAATGGAGGATCTTAAAAGTTCTCCACTTAGTTCTAAAAGTGTCGACCACCGTGCTGTAGGCGTCGTCTATCATCCCCAACAAGAACGGTATGGAAATTACGTCCCCAGTTTGATAACACAACGCTATGATGCCTTTATTTATTTTGATCAAACTCATGCCTTACATCCCTTACACTTTGAACCTGATGGTTATCAAATGCCGGAAACATTTCCCTGGGGAGTTTAAGTTACTTATAAAACCAATTTAACACCTTATAGAGTAATAAAAAGATGCAAATCAATTTCTCCTCTATCAAATACCTTCATCCTCGTTCTCTCAAATATTTAAGTGAATCTCTCTCCTCTTTGGTGAAAGGTCGTCTCTGGCTAAAAGTCCTGATTGGAATGTTTTGCGGAATCCTCTTAGGCATCCTCATTGGCCCCTCAACGGGATGGATTTCCATACAACTCTCCGCAACGATCGGAAACTGGCTTGCTCTACCTGGACAAATTTTCTTGAGCCTCATCCAAATGATCGTCATTCCTTTAGTTGTAGGATCGATTATTCGTGGCTTGGTTGCCGTGGAAGATATTCATCAACTGCGAAAACTTGGAAGCTATGCAGTGGTCTTTTTTATTGTGACAACTTTGATCGCTATTATTTTGGGAATTGGATTAGCCTATGTGATTCAACCTGGAAATTTTATTGACCCTGTTCAAGTCAGAGAAGCTCTTTCCAACACAAGTATCTCACTTAGCGAAAACATCCCAGCAAACCCAAACGTTTCAGTTACTACTCACATTATCGAACTTATTCCCAAAAATCTGATTGGTGCTATGCTTAACTCACAAATGCTTCAGATAGTACTCTTTGCAATTATAGTCGGAATCGCGCTTCTCTCATTATCTCCCAGCCAATCTAAACCTATTTTAGAGCTCTTGGGTTCTATCCAAGAAGTTTGTATGACCATTGTCCGGTGGGCGATGTACCTAGCACCCTATGCTGTCTTTGGGCTCATGACACAAATCACTACAAAGATTGGCCTCAATGCACTTTTTGGCATGTCCATTTATGTCTTCACGGTTTTATTAGGACTTCTTTTCCTTTTAGCCATTTATCTGGCTATCACCGCCATATTCACCCAACAAAAGCCTTTGAGTTTCCTCCGTTCTATCAAGGAAGTACAACTCCTCGCTTTTTCAACCTCAAGTTCCGCTGCCGTCATGCCCTTGAGCATGAAAACTGCCGAAGAAAATTTAGCGTTAAGACCTTCCATTGCACAATTTGTGATTCCTCTGGGAACCACGATCAACATGGCTGGCACTGCGTTATATCAAGGAGTCGCTACGATTTTTCTAGCGCAAGTTTTTGGAATTGATCTTTCCCTAGGAGCTTTAAGCCTAGTCGTTTTGACTGCCGTCGCGGCTTCTATTGGCTCTCCTGGAACACCTGGAGTTGGCATTGTCATCCTATCAATGGTATTATCTTCTGCAGGAATCCCTTCTGCAGGCATTGCCCTCATTATCGGCGTCGATCGTATTTTGGATATGAGTCGAACCGCTCTCAATGTTACCGGTGACTTAGTTGCTACGCTTATTTTAAATAAATTTGTGGGTGGCAAAAAATCAGCTCAACAGGAATTAGAAAAAGAAAAACATTTAGAAATAGAGCGCTCCAAGAAAGGCGAAGATGTCATCATTAAAAAATCGTTCTATACAACAAAATAAAATATTTATTAAATGTCATAAGGAACAAAAATCATGCAGCCAAACCTTCAAGCGCTTTTTTGGATAGTTCTAGGAGGAATCACTATGAGTACTCTTGCTTTAGTGGGTGGCATCATGATGTTTGTGAAAGAAGAAACCCTACAAAAACTGCTAGCTCCTTTTGTTGCACTCTCAGCAGGATCTCTCTTAGGAGGGGCTTTTCTTTTCATGTTACCGGCTGCCCTCAAAACTCAATCTCAGCCCTTAGAAATTTTTTTATGGCTACTTGCTGGCTTCACAACATTTTTTGCTTTAGAACAATTCTTGCATTGGCATCATGGACATAAAAAAAATGCTAAATGCCGCAAGCCACTCACTTATTTAATCTTAATTGGAGATGCTTTGCATAATTTTTTGGGAGGATTTGCAATCGCCGGTGTTTTTCTTTTAGATATCCGTTTAGGAATCATGACATGGTTAGCTGCTGCTGCTCATGAAATTCCGCAAGAAATAGGAGACTTCAGCGTTCTCGTCTATGGAGGCTGGACTAAAAAGAAAGCCCTACTTTATAATTTCATTTCAGCAAGCACTTTTCTTTTTGGAGGAATTCTCGCTTATGGGCTATCTCATCAACTAGATTTAACTCTCTTGATACCCTTTGCTGCAGGTAATTTTATCTATATTGGTGCAAGTGATCTCATTCCTGAACTCAAAAATCATACTGACTGGAAAACTAATTTGATCTATTTTTTATGCTTTCTTGGAGGACTCTGCCTCATCTTCTCAATTAAACTTCTTCTAGACTAAAAATAATATACCAATACATACTAAAAGGGCCCATTGAAGAATCAAGCTCTCCAACAGGCCCATTAAAAATTTGATCTGACCATTGATCAACTAAATTAACTATATATCCTTTTTACAAAAATACCAATCGACACATTCATAGTTCTCAGTCAACCTCTTCTCAATAGCCTCGGTGGTCCCTGGAGGAGGAACGATAACTTTCTCTCCTGGTTTCCAACCCTCTGGTGTCGCAACCTGATTAGCATCCGAAGTCTGAAAAGCAGATAACAAGCGCAAGAACTCTGCGACTGATCGTCCATTTGTCATGGGGTAATACATCATCGCCCGTAAAATACCCTTAGGGTCAATAAAAAATACAGCTCGTACTGCTGAAGTATCTGAAGCTCCGGGTTGAATCATTCCATAGTCATTAGCCACTCGCATCGACAAATCCGCAATAATAGGAAAAGGAATCTCAACTCCGAACTTTTCTTTAATATTTCTAACCCAAGCTAAATGGGAGTAAGTACTGTCAATAGATAAACCTAAAAGTTCACAATTTAGCTTTTGAAACTCGGGATAAGCTTTTGCAAATGCAATAAACTCAGTTGTACAAACTGGAGTAAAGTCAGCTGGATGAGAAAATAAAACCAACCACTTTCCCTCATAATCGGATAGTTTCTTTTCTCCATGTGTTGTCGGTGCTTGAAAATCCGGCGCAGACTCATTTAAGCGCGGCATTGATTGAGTCACTATACTTTCAGACATAATATATCTCCTATTTTAAAATTTACAGATCTCCTGGACCTACGGCCAAACTATTTTGATTATCATTACGAAATTTTGAATAACATTTTTACTCATTACATTTTAGCTAAATCTAAATTATAAAATACCATAATTTAAACTTTAATTTAAAACTGGGTTCCCAAGTTTAACATTTCAACCAATAAATTGATAAAAAAATTTTTGCAATTTAGCTATTAAAAGCTAAAATATGGACAAATTATTTATTCAAAAAAGGAAATGTTATGAAAAATTAATTTTACTGAGTCTTTTATTTATCTTTCCTTCTTCTTTATTCGCCGAGACAAAATAGAAAGCCTCAAAGTTCAGGGAACTGATCCAATCTATAAACAAAATAAAGCTCAGGGAGATCTTTATACGGCTGCACAACCTGATTCCAAAAGTTTTGCCGAATTCAAAAAAATGGGCATTAAAACTATCATTAATTTGAGAGGCCAAGACGAAATGAAATTCGCAGAAGAAAAAATTGTTCAAGATCAACAAATGAAATACGTTCATATTCCTGTCTCTCCTGCTACTCTTGATTTAAAAACGGTCAACGAATTTTCGCAATATTTGGCAAAGCCTGAAAATTACCCTATCCTAGTTCATTGTTCTTCCGCAAACCGAGCTGCAACGATGGTCGCTCTCGACGAAATTATTCGCAATCAGCAAGATGTTGAAGCTGAAATCCAAAAAGCTTCACAATATGGAATCACTAAAGACGCACTGAAAGACAAAATCCGCGAAGTCGCCGCGAGCAAAGACAAAAAAGCCGAATAAATTATTTATCAAGAAGTTTTGAACGCGCGTTCAATTTGTGCAAAACTTTATTTATTATTAAAGAGTTAAAAGAAAGAGAAAATATCATATCCTAAATATAACATTCCACAAAACTCACATTATTTAAAGTAAAAACTCTTTGCACTTTTGTCAAATATACTTTCGTATTTTTTGAATTCATCCTGAGGCGCAGTTCCGTCAATATAACAAACTTTTTTTCTATGAAGGTCGCTTAAAATATAAGTTTTAGAAATTAAAGGCCTACCTTTATTCACATAGTGCATAATAAAATACTTTGCAGTTTTTTTCCCAATTTTGATTTCACCTTCACCTCTAATTTCTCCATTATATTTTTCAACAAAAGATTGTTTTATGCTCTTAAAATTTGTTTCTTCATTCCAATTAGGGTTCACTATTTTATATGGTTTTACTATCAAGATTCCATAATCTTTTGCTCCCGATTTTTGAAAATAAGCAACGTTTTTCTCTTCTGTAATTGTCCAATCTTTGGGAAATTTAATCGAATATTTTTCAATAGGCACAGAGTTATCATTTTTAGAGTCATTGACTTTAGTCTGATCAATTTTTTTTAATATTTCTTGTTTTATTTCCTCATCCATTTGCTTCTCAAGCTTAGCAAAATCATTTGCATAAGCTAAAGCAATCATAAACATCACTTCGTTACCATTCATCGCTACATAGTACTTAGATTTCATGTTTTTGCCTTTGAGCAAATGCTTCAAGATAAAGTATTTTACGGGTTTACCCGAAAGATCCCAATTACCGGTTTTAACAATCTCGGCTTGATCAAATTTTTTGACCCATAACCTACTTAAAACATCGAAAACATCTCCAAGCTGTGATGAGCCTCCAACGATTCTATCTAAACTTAAATCAAGAGTAGAAAATTTTCCCGGTTTCACTTCACTTGAAAAAAAGAAACTCTCCTTAACATGAACAATCGTCAATCCTGGCTTGAACTGAATATCTGACCCTGGAGCAGTAACCACACTCTCTGCTTTAGGATTAGCCAGTATTTCATATTTTTCTGCATGAACCGAAAAAGAAAATAATGCCGCAAAAAAAATGGATATTTCAATAAAATTAGATACCTGCAATAACTTAATTTTCATAAGAGCTCCTTTAAAAACTGAAAGGCTTCTTGATTTTTAATTCGACTTGGCAGGGGTTCTACTAATTCTAGGAATATTTTACACCTAACTAAAGTTAGGTTTTTTTCGATTACAGATAAAAAAACTTTATAAGTTTAAGAGTTCTCGATAGTCTTTTCAACTCAGGTTTATATTTAATGATTCTTTTTTATTTTAAGACTCACGGAGCTAAATGAATTTACGCCATCATTTTCTAGTTCTATTATGGATAAACATTTTTTTTGTAGTTGCTTTCATCTCTCCTATTCGAGCTGAGGACAAAACATCCAAGACTTATTCTGTTTGTCCAAATAGAGTTGAGATCATTCATGACTCTGAAATTAAGTTTAGCAAAAATGAAAAAAACTTTCTTTGCGGTGACCCTAATGTCAAGGCCTGGCAAGATTTACCCATTTCGCAAATTCAATATCACATAAAAACTTTTCTTGAAACGAGAGGCTTTTTTCAAACTCAATTTAAAATCTCAGGACAAATACTCAAAGTCTATCCGGGTAATACAATCAACATTAGTGAAGTCACTTTAACAGGAAATCAACCTGATTTTATTAATATCAAACGCCGTTGGAAAACGATTGGGACAAAATTAACTCCAGCTTCATTAAGTGAACTAGAGGGATGGATTAAGTCCGAACTCAACCGTAACGGTTACGCTTGCCCAAATTTAAAATCTCATGCTCATGTCATCTCAGGGAGGGTTGAGATCGAGATTGATCCAGGACCTCAGCAAAATATCTCTTCTATTTTGCAAGAATCTGTTCCTGGACTCGATGTCGGAAGTTTGCGACGTTATGACACTTTTCAACTCGAGCTTCCCTTCAATAGCGACCTATTAACGCTCACTAGCCAAGAAATCGAAAATGACGGAGTCTTGCAAAGCACTTTTTTTACCTGGAGATGTCAAGAAGACGGTGTTGAATTACTTCAACGAACTCACGCAGGAAAATCTAAACAAATTCGTATTGGGTTTGGTGTCGATACACAAGAGTACATTATTGTCCGTGGGTCTTGGAAACATCACCGTATTGGTCGACATGGAAGCAATTTAGGACTCAGTTGGTTTGCTTCTTTTCGTGAACAACTCCTCAAGCTAGAAAACGAGTGGTATGCTTTCCCTCCATTAAACCCTTGGTTCTTTAAACCAAGACTAACCATTCAACACGAATGGGAATCCGATTTTCACTACTTATCCGGAGATGTCTATTTTCCGGTTGCCCGAAATTATAATAACCAAAAATTCTCTCTCTATTATTCACTAGGCCCAGACTTTAATACAACCTATTCATTTGAAGGTGCAGACAAAGGTATTACGAAATTTCTGAGACTTCAGGGAGAAGCTATCTGGACAGATCACTATTATAAAATTTTTCAAAACAATCCTCACCGAGGCTATCAAGTTCAATTAAAAGCAAATTTAAGTAGTCAAAAAATTTTATCAGATATCAGTACTCAAAGTTTCCAACTGGATTGGCATTATTACTATAACTTTAAAAAACTGGATCCTCCTCTACTTGTTTTTGGTTGGCGCGGGGGCTTAAGCTCAACTCTAGTCTCAGGGAACGAAAGTAATCGGGACAGACTTCCTCCTAACTACAGATATTATTTAGGCGGTTCGACTAACCTCAGAGGTTTCAGCCGAAAAGAACTGCCACGTAACATTGACGACATCGAAGTCGGCGCGCTTAGCGCTGCTTATTTAAGTTTTGAACTGCGTCTTGCTAATTATATCCCCTTTGGAATTCAACCCATCATTTTTTTTGATGCCGGAATGATGGGAGATGGCTTTATGAACTTCAACTCACCCTTGTATTATTCGCCTGGCGCTGGGGTTCGAGTGGATTCTCCTTTTGGAGTTTTTAGAACGACTTTTGCTCATGGCTTTAAAACCGGAGATGACAATGACCCTGGAAATACGCATTTTCAATTTTTATTTAGCTTTGGAGAAGAATTTTGAGGAAAGCTTTAAAATTTTTTCTTAAGACATTAAAAGTACTCACCTTGAGCGTGGCTATTATTTTATTTCTATTGATCATAGCTCTTGGAGTTTTCTTAAAATGGCCCGAGTTCATTCTTAACGAAAAAAATCTGAAACGAGCAGCTCCTTTTGCAGCAGAACTCGGAATACTTATTCACTGGGATAAACTAGACTTCGAGTTAGATTCAATTTCATTTTTCAATAAACGATTTTCGTTTGAATTTGAAGGTCTCTGCATCTATCAGGACCCCATTCAAGCATGCTTTCCTCAACTAAATTTTGCGACACATGTCCATTGGGACAAGGGAATTCAAATCAACGAAGTAGGCCCTGTTTACATCAAAGATGCACGGCTTTTTTATTATATGAAGCAAGAAAAAGAAGAAAAAAAATCAAACAGGGCAAACAAAAATCCTTTTGAGTTCAATTCTCCCCAAATATTTCTTCCGGATTTCCTTCAAAAAACAAAATTCAAAGATCTATCGATTCATTTTAAAAAAATATACCTTATCGGAGAAGAAGGGATACAAAAGTTTTCATTAGACCTTCAAGAGAAACATAATGACAAATTTCAACTCCAATCTATCCAAGTCAACCTCGATGCTCTTCAAACTCCATGGTTAGAAAAAGGCAAACTTAATCTTGATTTAACAAGTCCGAGTTATTTTCTCACCAATCAATGGAACTTAAAAATGGACATTGATCTAATTCGAAAGGGCGGACAACAAATTATTGCTCAGGGTCAGGTTAGACCCAAAGAGCAAAACGTGATGAGCTT
>JACKPJ010000014.1 GCA_024233625.1 Deltaproteobacteria bacterium | reverse complement strand
CTTCAAAGAATAATTTTTTAAAAGTTGGCAAACGTCCAGCAGCAACACCCGCTTCGATTTCTTCAGGCCTGGAACCATCCAACAATATCATCACAACATAGTGGTCACGAATATGAACTTGATCAGGCTTTTTTTGAGGAATCAAAACAGCCGACTTATATTGACAGGACAATAGCAAAAAAACGAAACTTAAGCAGACAAACTGTGAAATATTTTTTACACTCACTCTTTTCGATGTTTTCATGAGAAATATCTGCCACTGGAATAAGAAGAAATCAATAGGATTAGCTCTTGCTTTCTTTTAAAGCCAAAAGAAAGAAACAAAGAAAGACTTTCTGAGCCCAAATAAAATAAAGAAAAATGAAAAGATTAATCTTGGAATTTCACTCCTCTTCAATTAGAGAAGTTTTCATAACAAAGTTTTTAAAAGAGATGGAAAACAATCTATGCAAGCAGTTTCAATCAGTCGAGTGGATAGAGGCATAAAAATTGAATGGCAAGACGGAAAATCTAGCACCTTCTCCGCAGCGTATTTAAGAGAGCGTTGTCCTTGTGCAGTTTGTCGTGAAATTCCCGGAAGAAGTCCAGAAGGTGTGATTCCTTTAGAAGAATCTTTGAAGGATAACCTCGACATCCAAAAAGCTCACCCTGTCGGAAACTATGCCCTGCAATTTGTATTCACCGATCAACATGACACAGGAATTTACTCTTTTGAAATGCTGAGAAAATTTTCTAATTAACCCGTTTTATTACCAAAAATTAATTTTCTATCTGACCTAAATTTGCATGAATGACTGAGCCGTTGATAACAGGATTTTGGCTACAAAAGAAAAGGGTCTGAGCAATTTCTTTGGGTTGAATCAGGCGATTTTCTCCAACTCGCGCTTTCACTGATTCCAGCATGGCAGTATTTCCCTGAAGGTGCTGACGAAGCATTTCAGTGTCGGTAAATCCAGGACAGACACAAGCGGTATGAATTCCTGTTCCGGCCAAATCCTGACAAGTTGAACGCATCAACCCCACAACACCATGTTTTGAGATAACATAGCTGATCACACCTTTCACTGCCTTTTCAGAAAGTGTCGAACCCAGATATAAGATGGAAGAACCTGGTGACATCTTATCCAATAAGATTTGATTGAGTAAAATAGGAGCAATTAAATTAACTTCAAAATCTTGACGCAAAGTTTGATCCTGCACGCTTTCTAATCCCCCACTTCCATAAGCAGAAGAACAATGAATCACAGAAATCTGCTGGGCTTGTGAAAATTCTTGCAATAAATCTTCTCTAATTTGCTCTTGCCAATTTTCTTGAGAAAAATCGACAGAAAAATTTTTAACGGCCTCCAAAGAACAAGTTTGACGCGAAAGATTGATCACCCGCCATCCTTGTTCTAAAAAATGCTCAGCTGTACTAAAACCAATTCCCCGACTGGCTCCTGTAATCACTAATGTTTTCACCAAGCCTTCCTCCAGTCACAAGACCCCGATTGCCCTGGAGCTGAAAACACCTTTACACAGAGACGATTGACATGATGCTTTTCGAGTTGGATTTTGTCTTGAGTCAATTGCTGAATAAACCAAAAAGAGAGTTCTTCTAAGGTAATATTACAAATCGGAAGCAACTTCACATCCCTCTTGAGAAAAAAGAGCTTTTCTTGATTAAACTCTGCACTGTAGTAATTTTCGTCTTCTACAATTTTCAAAAACTCCGATTTTGTCGGCAATAAAGTATATTCATTGAGTTCACGGCAAAGTTCGTAGATTTTCTTTTTATAAAATCGATAATCAAAAGATAAACCATTTTCTAAAATTTCGCATTCTATACATAAATAAACTTGATAATTATGACCATGAAGATTTTCGCGTTTTTCTTTTGAAAAAATCGTAAAGTGTGCCGACGAAAATTTATTTTTCTCCTTAAAAATTTCAACGAAAGAAGTTCGGCGCATTGTTTTCCTCTTTTTCATGAATTGCTGCCTTTAGGAAAATAATTATTATAAGCTATTCAAATTTCTTTTTTTGTAGAATACTCTTTCACAACCACTCCACCACTGACAATAAATTTAAAGGCATCCTCAACGCTCATTTCAAGATGCATCAGTTTACTCTCAGGAAGCATCAGCAAAAAACCGCTCGTGGGATTTGGAGTCGTTGGAATAAATACATTTGCCACCCGCTGTTGAGTCTTTGCCTGTACCTCTCCACTCGCATAACCGGTAAAGAAACCCAAAGCATGAGATCCTGGCGAAGGATATTCTACCAAAACAACTTGGCGAAAGGATTTTCTTTCCTCACCCGTGATTGTTCCTAAAAACTGTTTAATGGCTGTATAAACTCCTCGACCGAGAGGAATTTTTGCAAAAATACGATCTCCAGCCGTCAACAATCTCCTACCAATGTAAAGACGGGTTAATAAGCCGACCAATAACACAACAACAATTGCAAAGAGAATTCCCAAACCAGGAATATCAAAGCCAAAATGCTTCTCAGGGAGAAATTGTGGTGGAATAAAGGAACGAAAAATTTCCTCGGCAGAAACGACGATGAATTTGAGCAGCCAAAGTGTTCCTGCAACCGGCAACAAAGCAATAATACCTGCACTAAAATACTTTTTAAAGAACTGGCGCATAAAACCTATGCTATGAAATTTTACTTTAACTTGTCGAGTTCTAAATTTTAGGATATAAATTAGCTGTGACTTAAGAATCAAAAAAGATAAATCCTTTAGCCTCCATGCCGAATATCTTGACCCTTAACTAAAAACAATACCTCTTCTGCAACATTTGTTGCATGATCAGCAATACGTTCGAGCTGACGCGAAATGATAATAATTCTCATATTACGCCTAGCATCTTGGGCATTAGCTTGAGTGGCTTTGATCAGGCTCTCAAAATTTTGATAATCCAGCTTATCGACTTCGTCATCCGACTCACAGATATTTTTGGCTTTGACAGCATCCTTCGCAACAAAGGCATCCAAAGCTTGATGGACCATATTCTGACTTTTCTTAGCAAGCTCACTGAGATCAAAATGAACTCCACCTGGCATACCTTGTAAGCCTTCTTGATTGAGATCGATCACCTGACGGCAGATATTCACAGCAAGATCACCCATTCTCTCAAGATCTGTGGAAATTTTCATACCGACCGCAACAAAACGTAAATCAATCGCGGCAGGTTGATGCAAAGCTAAAATGCGTAAACATAGATCATCAATATTCATCTCAAGTTGATCGACCTTCTTATCTTCCTGAATGATATCTCGCGCTAGGTTTAAATCCCGCTTTTCAAGAGCTTGGATTGATCGTGCAATCATGGTCTCAACCAAACTGCCCATTTTTAAGATCAGTTCCTTCAATGCATGTAAGTCTTTCTCGAAGACTTTATCGGTATGTTCTGGCATTATCCAAACCTTCCTGTAATATAATCCTCAGTCTGCTGCTGTTTCGGATTAGTAAATAATGTTTCGGTTTCATCGTATTCAATCAGTTTACCCATATATAAAAAAGCTGTTCTATCAGAAACCCGCGAAGCCTGCTGCATATTATGAGTCACGATCACGATAGTGTAATTCTTTTTGAGTTCATGAATCAAGGATTCAATTTTTGCCGTTGCAACAGGGTCTAGAGCCGAACAAGGCTCATCCATTAGTAAGACTTCCGGTTGGTTAGCAATAGCACGAGCAATACAAAGTCTCTGCATCTGTCCTCCCGAAAGACCCAAAGCGCTATCTTTGAGACGGTCCTTGACTTCGTCCCATAAAGCCGATGCTTTAAGACTACGTTCCACCACTTCATCCAAATCATTCTTATTGGTTTTTCCGGCAATACGAAGTCCAAAAACGACATTCTCATAAATAGATTTTGGAAAAGGGTTGGATTTTTGAAAGACCATTCCGACTCTTTTACGCAAAGAAATCACTTCTAATTGTGTATCATGAATATCTTGATCTTGAATTAGAATCCTACCACGATGATTAGACTCATCAACTAAATCATTCATGCGATTAATACTTCTTAATAGTGTCGATTTTCCACAGCCAGAAGGTCCAATAAGTGCTGTGACTTCTTTTTCGGGAATTGAAAGATCGATATCAAAAAGTGCCTGATTCTTCCCATAAAAGAAGGAAAAATTTTCGATTTGAATAATCGTTGGATTTAATTTTTGATTAGAATTTTCCACTGGCATATTTCTTTCTTAAGCGTTCTCTTAAAATAATTGCCCCCAAATTGAGGACTAAAACTAATAAAATAAGTAATAGAGTCGTGGCAAAAACAATGGGTTTAGCTGCTTCGGAGTCTGGAGACTGAAAACCTAAATCGTAAATATGAAAACCTAAATGCATAAATTTTTGGTCGAGATGAATATAAGGAAAAGTCGAATTAATCGGCAGAGTCGGAGCCAACTTTACAACCCCCACAAGCATCAACGGAGCAACCTCTCCAGCACCCCGTGCCATTGCCAAAATTGCGCCGGTTAAAATTCCCGGAGCCGAAGCCGGCAAAATAATTTTTTGAATCATCTGCCACTTAGACGCACCACAACCGAGAGCTCCCTCGCGAATATTTTGAGAAACAGCTCCCAAAGCTTCTTCTGTTGCAACGATCACTACAGGAACCGTCATCAATGCCAGGGTTAGAGAAGCCCACAAAAGACCCCCTGTGCCAAAAGTAGGCGTCGGTAATTTATTACTAAAGAAGAGTTGATCAATAGTACCCCCCACCATATAGACAAAAAAACCCATCCCGAATACACCAAAAACAATGGAAGGAACTCCAGCAAGATTATTTACCGCAATACGTACCGTGCGCACCAGTGGGCCCTGCTTAGCATATTCCTTTAAATAAATAGCTGCCATCACACCAAAAGGGACAACCACGATCGTCATTAATAATGTCATCACTAAAGTGCCAAAAAAAGCGGGAAAAACTCCCCCTTCGGTATTCGCTTCTCGAGGTTCTTGACTGAGAAAGAGCCAAATTTTATGAAAGAACATACCCACACGACCCCAAGTACTCAGTTGATTAGGATAATAGTATTCAAGAATTTGGCTGACCTCAATTTTGTGGCTTTGGCCATTAGCCAAGAGAATTTCTAGCTGAGCTCCCTGTTGAGCTTCTCGAAGTTTTTTGGCTTGATCCGCAAGTTTTTGATACTTCTCTTGAAGAGTTTTCTGAGACGATTCGAGTTCTTGCAAACGATTTTTAGCTTGAGCATTTTTAGCTGCTGTATTTTGCTCTTCGAGTTGTTTTTTTTCTAGCTCAAGCTCTTCCATCTCATAGTTAATTTTTCCAATCTGATCTTTTTCGATGTGGCGAATTTCTTCCCAACGCGCATTATAGGTCTTCACTAATTGATGAAGTGTCTTCTCAAATAGCTCTGTTTTTTTTAAAGGAATCAATTCTTGATCAGCTTGATAAATTGCCTGAGGGAAACCCATCGCATTCCCATATTCGCGACGCTCAAGTTTAATAACACTTTCAGGATAAGATGTTTTCTTAATTTTATCTTGTTCAACAAAACGAAAGGCTTGGCCCAGCACTTCTTTGTTTCCCATAAAAATTTGGGTTTCTCGAAGTGGAGAGCCCTCATCATTTTCATTTGAACTTTTATGAGAGCTGCGATCTCGCTGAAGAATAATTTCTCCTAAAAGACGTTCCCCATTGCCATCTTCACTTTTTAGATGAATCTCTGCAACATGTTTTGGCCAAAAAACTTCAAGCCCCTTATAAAAAATTAAGGCCAAAAGTCCTAAAATCATCAAAACTCCCATACTGAGACCCATAGCTGTCATCCACACCATGGGTTCCCCAGAAGCTTGACTATTTTTTTGTTTTTTTAACCTCATTTTTCTAATCTCACTTAAAGAGCCTTAAATTTTTTTCGAATACGATGTCTCATAATTTCCGCAATTGAGTTCAATAAAAAAGTCATAATGAAAAGGACGAAAGCTCCTAAATAAAGCGTTCGATAAAGAGTACTATGCAAAGGGGCTTCGGGAAGCTCGACAGCTAAATTCGCTGAAAGCGTCCTCATCCCTGAAAAAATATTCCACTCCATAATGGGGGTATTTCCTGTTGCCATTAAAACAATCATGGTTTCTCCGACTGCACGGCCAATACCAATCATGATTGCTGAAAATATTCCCGCAGTCGCTGCAGGCAACATTACATAAAAAGCCGTTTGCCAACGACTAGCTCCCAAAGCTAACGAAGCCGAACGCAGACTTTGCGGCACCGCAGCGAGTGAATCTTCGGCAATCGTAAAAATAATCGGAATCACTGCAAAGCCCATGATAAAACCGACAACGAGGGAATTGCGCTGCTCAAAGGGCGTCCCTGTTACTTGGGGCCACCAAAGTCGAAAATCGGCAACTCTTTCACCTTCAAAAACATAATTTTTTAAGATAGGTCCCATCTCCCAAAGTTTTTCTCGAGGATAGGCATCTGTGACAATAAAGAAGTTTTTTTCTAAAATTGGACCTAACTCCCAACAAAACCAAATAACCACTAGCAAGAGAGGAATTAAAGTTAACCATTCTTGCCCCCTGGGAATCCATTTGCGATATCTAATAGGAACTCGGCTTAAAAAATATCCCGCAAGCCAAGCACACAACGGAATAGCAAAGAAAATTAATATCAAAGAGGGAATCTTTTCTTCAATTAAAGGTGCTAGCCAAAGTGCTGCTAAAAAACCTAAAATAACTGAAGGAAGTGAGGCCATGATTTCCATGGTGGGTTTGACGATTTTTTTCAACTGAGGCTGCAAAAACTGTGAAGTATATAGCGCCGCTAAAAGAGCCACGGGAACTGAAAAAATCAGCGCATAAAAAGTCCCTTTAAGAGTTCCAAAAATAAGTGGCACCAAAGAAAGTTTGGATTCGAAACTGTCACTGCCTCCTGTGGATTGCCAAGTATAGTCTGGCTTAGATGCTCCCTCATACCAAATTTTTCCAAAAAAGGCTTTCCAGCCTCCCTCAGGGTGAGGGTCTTTCAAATCATAAAGATAAAGTCTTTGTTCTTTATCCAAAAAAGCCATTTTGTGATACTTCCGAGATAGACTGCCTAAAATGGGTTGAAAGGGTAACGAGCTCTCCCAACGAACTTTCTCAGTTGTAGCATATCGGAGAGAGGAATAATCTTGGTTACCAATCAAGAAGGCTTTATTACGTAAACTATGGTCAAAAAAACTTGGGGGGCTTTTAAGTAAAGGAAAAGTTTTTGTCTGACCAAACAAACGTTCTTCTATACCTGTTTTGGGATCTTCGTGAAGGTAAAGACTATAAAGGACATTTTCTCCGCTTTCATTCACCAAATAAATCGAAACACCCCCCAAAATAAAATCAATAGATTGAATTTCGGGAGAGCTTAATTCCGCAAAAGGTTGAAAGCTTTGTCTTAATTTTAAAGTATCCTCTTCTCTCTTAAAATAATGAATGAAGCCCTCTTCCGTCGTTACTAATAAAATATCACCGCTTTCATTCACTCGAATATTTTGAACATTTCCCGAAATTTGATCCGTTAAATTCCAGGCACCCTTCCATTCGATATTGCTTTCACCCAGGAGATTTTCTTCTTTCGCTAACAAGGTTGCCCAGACTTCCTTTTTTTCTGCTGCTTCTTGAGGAACTAATACAGTTGCAAGGAGAATAAAATCGTCGTTCATTCCCAGTTTAATTTGTGAAAGCTGACGAGAAGTTTGAGTTTCTTCACTTGCAAACTCTTTTAAAAACAAAGGCTTTTTTTCTGAAAGAAAAACTGAAGAACTTATTTTGCGTTTTTTTCCCGAAAATTTTGGCTCATACTTAATATCAACCAAGCGAAAAGCCTCACCTGCTAAAGCCAAAACCAGTGTTTGCGTCTGCACATGATAATCTACCGCTTGGACATTGTTTTGTTCTCCATCATTCAATTTCTGTGTGTGAATGGAACGTTCCTGAACATCAACAAAAGTGAGTTCTCCTTGATCATTGACCAAAAAAGGCAGCTCACCCCATTCATCCATACCCATCAATTGGTAGTTTCCTGGTCGAACTTGTAAGGTAGGTCCTTTTTTAATTTCAGCTTGAGTAAAAAGAGGAAAGATTTGAGAAAAAATAAAAACAAAAATACCTAACACCGCTAGAATAATAGAAACTCCTCCACTACTAATGAAGAAATTCATCATGCGGTCAATCCAGAGAATTCGTTTTGAAGTTTCAAAACGAGAGGAATCTTGATTTGGCATTTTTTTTCCCATGATGAGGAAATGTCATAATCAATATGAATAGATCAAGCAAAATAGGAAATTATAATCAAAAACCATAATCGCAAAATCTAAGTAATAAAAAAGCAGGAATTCTATGATAAGAATTCCTGCCAAAATACAGTTTCATTTTTTTGCAAGCCAGCATTTCCTGAGGATTACAAATTTTTTGCAGATTTATCTGCTAAAGTAGCAGGAAGAGGGAAATAACCGTCTTTCACCACAATCTGTTGTCCTTCTTTTGATAGAACGAAATTAACAAATTCTTTCGTTAATTTATCTACAGGTTGTCCAGGCTTCTTATTCACATAGATATACAGGAACCTTGACAAAGGATATTTGTTACTAATTGCATTTTCGACATTGGGCTCTGCAAGATCAGCACTTGCTTTTCCAACTGCAACTGCGTTAACACCAGATGTTTTATAGCCAATTCCTGAGTAACCAATTGCACCTAAATCGCTAGCAACACCTTGAACAACAGAGGAAGAACCCGGCTGTTCTTTGACTGTCGATTTGTAGTCACCTTTACTCATCGCAACTTCTTTAAAGTAAGCATAAGTTCCGGAAGCACTATTTCTTCCATAAAGTGAAATAGGTTTACTGGCCCAAGGACCTGTTAGACCCAATTGGCCCCAGGTTTTGATTTCTTCTCCGCCTAATTTACGAGTGCTCGAAAAGATACCGTCAATTTGCTGTAAAGTAAGTCCCTTTATAGGGTTGTCTTTATGGGTATAGACAGCCAAGGCATCAATCGCAACAGGAATCTGCGTAGGCTTATAACCATATTTCTTTTCAAACGCATCAATTTCGGAAGCTTTCATCGCACGACTCATTGGGCCAAGCTGAGAGGTTCCCTCAATGAGAGCCGGTGGAGCTGTCGAAGAGCCTTTTCCTTCGATCTGAATATTGACATTAGGGTATTTTGCTTTAAAGCCCTCTGCCCAAAAGGTCATGAGGTTATTGAGAGTGTCTGAACCAATACTGTTTAGGTTTCCAGAAACTCCACTAACCGTTTGATAATTTTTTAAATTAGCATCCACAGCTGTGCTAGCTTGTGCTGAAATACTACAAGCAAGCAAACTAGCTGCTGCAATGCTGCTAAGAATGCTCTTGCGAATGTATTTGTTTAGTTTCATAAGTTATTTATCCTCATATATAGTTATCACTTTAACTCAATGCTCTATCTCATGATCACTTAACTTGAATTTAATTGGATCTGAACATATTTTTGTGACATTTTTGTGACAGTCCAGTAAAATTTATTTTTCTTTCTTTTTAGGCAAAAAAAGAAAGCAATTAAGTTTTTGGAGAAAAAAAGAAGTTTTTAGAAAATATTTTCTAAAAAAGATCCAATACACTTTGGGGAAATAATCCGACATAAAAGACCAAAACCATCATGCCAACGATGAGAAGTTTTGAATAAAAGGGTGTACTTATCTCAGATTGAACTTGCTCTTGAGAGGCTTCTGTCTTCATAAAATACATCGCAACGACTGGAGCCAAATAATAATAAAGAGAAACCGCACTGAATAGAATTCCTATCACTGCATATAAATAAAGCTCTGTTGCTATCGCTTGGCTAAACAAGTAGTATTTTGCAAAAAAACCGCCAAGGGGAGGAATCCCCGCCAAGGCAAACAAAAACACTGAAAGTGCTGCAGCCAATAAGGGCTGTCTGCCTGCAAGACCTTTTAACTCTTCAATATTTTCTAAATCTTTTTTCTTAGAGAGATTTGTCAAAACTGCAAATGCTCCTAAAGTTAATAAACTATAAACAGCTAAATACAAGAGTATTGATTGTAATGAACCAAACATTGTTTTTATTTGCTCTAACTCATGAGAAGAACCCTGTCCTTGATGCTTAATATAACTCATTACTCCCAATAAAAGGTAACCAGCATGTGCAATTGAAGAATATGCCAATACACGCTTGATTGATTTTTGTCTGAGTGCAGTCATATTTGCAACAACAACGGTTAGAATAAAAATCAATCCCAAAAAATTAAGCAAAAGCCGATTATGTTCTGCATCAAAGGATATATAAGGAATACCCATCAAGATACGAAAAAAAGCACCAAATGCAGCTACTTTAACACCTGTTGCCATAAAACCAGTCACCGGCATAGGAGCTGCTTCATAAACATCTGGAGCCCAAAAATGAAAAGGCACCGCAGCAATTTTAAAAATAAAACCAATCAATACTAATAAAAGGCCCGCTTTGACCAGAATACCCGCCGAATAAGTAGGAAGTTTTAATAGGGAAAAAGCCTTTAAAAAACTCATCATGTCCAAACTTCCTGTAGCACCATACAGAAAGGAAATTCCCATCAACATGATCGCAGCAGCTACGGATCCCAAGAGAAAATATTTTAATGCTCCCTCAGCTGAGTTCACCTGATAACGACGAATACCTACTAAAATATAGAGAGCAATACTCATGACTTCTAGGGATAAAACAAAGATAATCCAATTTTGTGCAAAAAGCATGAGTTGCATACCCACAGCACTGAAAAGCATGAGCGCCATTGTCTCGGGAATAATTTCTTTTTTTCCTTCCTGCTCATAATCCAACCAATAGCGATAAGAAAACAGCACGACGACAAGGCCAATCAGAGCAATGATCAAAGCGAGAACCTGTCCATAGAGGCCAAACTCAAGACCAAAAAACAGGCCTTTAACTTCTGCTTTTATTTGAAAAATAGTGCCCAAAGCAGAAAGAAAAAATCCTAAAGCTGAGACAATTGAAGTCACCAAAAACGATCGCTTAAAACGCATAATGCTCGTCATGAGGGCCGTAAATGCAGCTATCACAAGGATAAGCGTTGGGTATCCCAAGTGCCAAAGCTGAGAAAAACTAAAATTTTGTTCAATTTCTGCCATAATTCGAGTCCCACATCATCGCGCTCACGTGATGTACAATGATTAGCTTAATTCTTTTAACTGTTTAAAATTCAATGTACTTTTAAAAAATCTTTTTTATCAAATATCTATTTTTGTAATTTAAGCGACTGTTTAGCAAGCTGATTTTGTTGAACAGTTTCCGTTAAAGTTTGTGTCGCAATTTCAATCTTGGAAAGAAAGAAATTTGGCTTAACCCCCATCCAGACAACCAAAAGGATGATTGGTAACACACAAAGAACTTCACGCCAATTCATATCTTTTAAGCCCTTGAGAGAATCTTTTTTTAAAGGTCCAAAAAAGACACGTTCCACCATCCATAACATGTAAACCGCGCCAAAAATGACTCCCAATGTTGCCAAGATAGTTTGATAAGGGAGTTCTTTTAGACTTCCCGAAAGAATCAAAAACTCCCCGACAAAACTATTCGTACCAGGCAAAGCAATAGAAGCAAAAGTTAAAATCAGAAAGACAAAAGTGTAAAGAGGGACCTGTTTTGCAATGCCACCATAGTCTGCGATCAAACGCGTGTGCGTACGATCATAAAGCATTCCTACCATTAAAAAAAGACCTGCGCTGGTCAATCCATGATTGACCATTTGATATGTCGCACCGGTTACTGCTTGAGGAGTTAAGGCCATAAGACCTAACATGACAAAACCTAAGTGAGAAATCGAAGAATATGCCACTAAACGCTTCATATCTTTTTGCACCATCGCGACCAAGGCTCCGTAAACAATACCGACAACCGCTAGAGTCGCAATCCAGGGCTTTGCAACGAGCAAAGCATCGGGAAACAAGGGTATCGCAAAACGGACAAAGCCGTAAGTACCCATCTTAAGTAAAACTCCTGCCAAAATCATACTTCCTGCTGTCGGAGCTTCGGTATGAGCATCAGGTAACCAAGTATGTAGAGGAAATAGAGGAACTTTAATGGCAAAAGCCAAAGCGAAAGCCGCAAACAGGACCCCTTGCACTTGAGGACTTAAAGCCAACAAGGACCAATGGTCTAATAAAAAACTTCCCTCCGCTTCTTGCCTCAAATAAACAATAGCAAGCAGCATCAAAACACTACCAATTAGAGTAAAAATGAAGAATTTAATGGCTGCATAGACTTTGCGGCCATGACCGAAAATTCCGATAAGAAAATACATCGGAATCAACATAGCCTCCCAAAAGAGATAAAACAAAAAAACATCTAAAGCACAGAGTGTGCCTAGCATGGCTGTTTCTAGGATAAGCAAATTAAAGTAGAAGCTTTTCTCTTTTTCTTTAATTGAACCCATCGAAAATAAAACTGCAATCGGCATGAGTAAGGTTGCCAGTAAAACCAACCAAAGTGAAAAACCATCGACGCCCAAGGCATAATAAGCTCCAATCGCAGGAATCCAAGGACGAAAAATTTCAAATTGATAACCCGAACTTGATTTAAAATAACAAACGAGATGTAAGGAAAATAAAAAAGTTAAGGATACTGTCATTAAAGCAATGCGCTTAATCCATAAATTTTGCTTTTGGGGAATTGTCAAAAGCAATAAAGCTCCTAAAAGTGGAGTCCAAATGACAAAATTTAAGATATTTTGATCAAAAAAGTTAAACACGGTTTACCTATAGAAAAATTCTAATTAAATACCCAAATTCCTAACATCAATGCGAAAGCCAACAAAAAGCAAAAAGCATATCGATTGACAAAACCATTTTGAATACGGCTGACACAACTACCTAACCATGCCAAAAAGCGTCCCGATCGATTAACCAGAACTTCGTCAATTAATTTTCGATCGATCACAGTAAATAAAATTGACTGACTCAGGTAATAAATGGGGCGAACAACACAAGCATCGTAGATTTCATCGACATAAAATTTATTCGTTAGTAAGTTATGCAGTGGCCGCATAGCTCGAGCGCGTTTATTGGGACCCTCTAAACCATTTCGATAAAGTACAAAAGCTAGAAGAATCGCAAATGTGGCTACCGCAACTGAAACACCCATCAGTAATAATTCCATCGTATGACTATGACTTGCTCCATGAGCTTCTGCCGCATTTGAACCTAAATGAAGCCAATGAGCAATCCAGTCGTGACCCCCTAAGACCTCAGGCAGGCCTAAAAATCCTGCAACAGCAGATAATACGGCTAAAACGATCAAGGCAAAAGTCATGTTAAAAGGAGACTCATGCAAATGGGCTTTGGCTTCTTCCGAAACCCGACTTTTTCCGGTAAAAGTCAAAATATAAAGCCGAAACATATAAAAAGCTGTCCCAAAAGCAGCCAAAAGCCCCATCACCCATAATATGGGATGCCCATGGGAGTAAGTTTTCCAAAGAATATGATCTTTTGAGAAAAAAGCAGCAAAGGGAGGCAGCCCCGCAATTGTCATGGTTGCAATCAAGAATGTCATCGAAGTAATAGGAAGAGCTTTTTTAAGTCCACCCATCTTGCGAATATCTTGCTCACCGCTCATCGCATGAATCACCGATCCCGAACCTAAGAACAAACAGGCCTTAAAAAAAGCATGAGTCATCAAGTGAAATACTCCATAAGCGTAGGCTCCTACGCCCATGGCTAAAAACATATAGCCCAATTGAGAAACTGTCGAATAAGCCAAGACCTTTTTGATATCCGTTTGCACCATTGCAATAAGGGCAGCAAAAAGCGCCGTACTTGCCCCAATGATTGCAATAATATGCAAAGTCTCTGGAGCAACATCAAATAAAAAATCCATGCGCGCAATCATATAGACACCTGCTGTCACCATCGTCGCAGCATGAATGAGTGCAGAAACAGGAGTCGGACCCGCCATCGCATCGGGCAACCAAACATAAAGAGGAATTTGTGCAGATTTACCGGTCGCACCCACAAATAGGAAAAGAGTAATAATAAAAGGTGCACTGAGCCAAAATACTTTAGAGACTGTAATCAATCCTATTTGAGACTCAATATATTCAAAATTAAAGATTACCGCGTTTTCTCCTGCTCCAGGGAGCAGTAAAACTCCAAGAGCAAAAATGCCCAAAAGAAAACCGACATCCCCAATACGGTTGACAATAAAAGCTTTTTTACCAGCTTGTGCTTTTGCTTTGTCCTCAAACCAAAACCCAATGAGTAAATAAGAACAGAGACCAACGCCTTCCCAACCCAAAAAAAGTAAAAGTAAATTATCTCCCAAAACCAAAATCAACATCGAAGTCAAAAAGAGATTAAGATAAGCAAAGTACTTGGCGTATCCAGAGTCACCTTTCATGTAACCGATGGAATAAAGGTGAATCAAGGTGCCCACTCCTGTAATGATTAACACCATCAAGGTAGAAAGCCGGTCAAGATAGAGTCCTGCTTCGATATGAAGACTGCCCACGCTGATCCATGAAAATAAGTTTTCGCGAATAGGTTCCTCTGCACCTAAAATAAACGGAATGCCTTGAGATAAGGCGATTAAGAAAGCCACGAAAGGAAGCCCGACTCCGACAAAATTGACCATTCCGTGAATGACCTTTTGCTGACGCAAGCGGCAACTCAAAGCGTGATAGCCATTGATGAGTGCTCCTAAAAGCGGAAGTAAAATGATCCAAGCGAGTACCATTAAAAAGTATACCTTATATATAATCAATACTCAGTGAGTATCTTTTTCGATATTGGGCTATAGGAGACCATCTCTCACTATACTCCCACCTTATCTTTCAAATTTTGAAATACACTAGACTGCACCGAACCTTGGCGACGAAATAATAAAACAATAATCGCTAAACCTACCGCAGCCTCAGCAGCTGCCAATATGACAATAAAAAAAGCCGCCATTTGTCCCTGCATGTCTCCTAAATAGCGCGAAAAAGCAATGAAAGATAAATTCGCCCCGTTGAGCATTAACTCGATGGACATGAAAGCCACAAGGAGATTACGGCGCAAAACAACGCCAATCAGTCCAATGCTAAACAGCGCAATCGCTAATGTTAAATAGTGGGTGATGCTCAATTTTTTTCCTCGGGCAAATAGTTTAGTCGCCTTTTGGCTAAAACCAAAGCCCCAATCAGGGCGACGGTTAAAAGTATGCCAGAAATTTCAAAAGCCAGAACATACTCAGTAAATAAAAGTTTTCCTGAACTAGCAATGCTTCCAAAGCCTTCTGTTAATTTTGCAGAATCTCCAGAAAGCTTTTTTACTCCCCACCAAAGGCCTGCAAAAAGGAAGCCTCCTAATAAAGCGAGTACAATACGTCTCCACAAGGCCGGGGTCTGCTCTTTCAGTTCATCCTTATTTAAGTTGAGAAGCATAATAATGAAAATAAATAGGATGAGGATTGCACCTGCATAGGTCAATATTTGAATAATCGCTAAAAACTCTGCGTGAAGCGTTAAATAGAGACCTGCAAGGGAAAACAAAGTCACTACTAAAGACAAAGCAGAATAAACCGGCTGGCGAAAACTAATCACCGCAACTGCAGAAAGCACCGCAAGAGCTGACAAAATGTAAAATAATATCGTCATACCAATAAATAAACCCCGGCTGTTATAAATAAGTTGAGTAAAGCCAAAGGTAACATCGCTTTCCAACCTAATTGCATGAGTTGATCATAACGAAAACGGGGCAAGGTCCACCTTATCCAAACAAAGAACCAACAAAAAAACAAAATCTTTGCGATAAAAATCCCTAATTGCAATGCTGCCGCAGCTATTTGTGCCGCCAAGCCCTCAAAAAAGAACTCTCCTGCACCCAAGCGCCAAGCCACTAAAGCAATTCCCAGGACAAACATCGCAATGGATATTTTTTTTGTCTCCGTATCACGCGCATCACCATAACGCACTCGAGATTTATATAAAAACAATGGAATGGAGCCTAAAATTGAACCCACTCCAGCTGCTAACAATGAGTAGTGGATAATCAAATCAGCATGTTCACGAAGCAGCTCGGTACTGATAAAAGGGACTTGCCAGCCTCCAAAAAATAAAGTCGCAATCAAGGCTGAAGCAATGATCATGTTGACATATTCAGCCATGTAAAAAAGCGCAAATTTAAGAGAGCTGTACTCGGTGTGATAACCAGCAACCAACTCAGCTTCAGCCTCAGGCAAATCAAAAGGCGTGCGATTGGTTTCTGCAACAGCCGCGACCAGAAATAATATACAGCCTAAAGGCTGACGGATAAAATTCCAGGAAAGTATGTTAGCACTTTGGCTTTCGACAATGGCACCTAACTCGAGACTTCCCGACAAAATGAGCACACCGACAATAGATAAACTTAAGGTCAGTTCATAACTGATCATTTGAGAAGAAGCCCGCAAGCCACCCATTAAGGAGTACTTATTATTGCTTCCCCAACCGGCCAGCATAACACCGTAGACACCTATGGATGCAATCGCAAAGATATACAGAATACCTACATTCATTTCTAGGGCTTGCAAAGCAAAGGAACCGCTATCTAATGTTAAAGGTGCCGCCCAGGGGATGACGGCAAAGGTCATGCAAGCCACCGTCATCGAAATAAAAGGTGCAATGGTATAAATAAATCGATTTGCGCGTGTAGGAATAATATCTTCTTTAAAGATGAGTTTAATAACATCTGGCAAAGTATGCACCATGCCACCCAAGCGAATTCCAAAAATATTCGCTCGATTGGGCCCTCTTCTATCTTGGATATATGAAGCCCCCTTGCGCTCCATCCAGATAAAAATAGGCAAGATCTGAAGGATCAACACAAAAGGAACTAAAATTTTTAAGGACATTGTTAACATGATTTAGTTTTCAATCACCTTTCCTTGCTCTCCAATTGCCTCATAGTTTAGATTGAAAAATTCCTGTAAAAGTTTATCGGAACTAACAATGTTCCAAGCATGACCAAGGCCCTCTGCTATCTCTTGTAAATATTGCCAAGCTGACTGCATTTCGCCCTTGACCTCTAAAGCTGATTCAAATTTTTGAATTCGATTTTGAAAATTAATAAAGCTACCTTTTTGCTCAGCAAAAGTCGAAACAGGTAAAATAACATCAGCAAGCTCGCAAGCAGGGCTTCTCTGGCTGCTTAATAAGATCAAATATTGAGGTTTTTTAAGGCGAATTTTTTCAAGTTGCGAAGTGCCAATTTTTTCCATGGCTATCACGGTTTTCCCACTTAGCTCACCTGAAAACTCTGCATAAGAGAGTTTCTTTACACCCGCGCGATTAGGATTTTTGTCTGCTTTAATAAGAAAATCATCTGAACTAGGATTTTCGACCTCGTGATAAGCATACTCAAGTCGCTTGACTCCAAGCGCATCGGCAAGTTTCTTTAATGCAGCATTATTTTCGTTGGACTCATAAGCGCTTCCGATAAAAACCATATTATCAGCTGCTTCGGATTTTAGCTTTTCAACGATGGTCAACACAGCTTGCTTTTTATTGATTTCCTCAATACCATTTTCTGTTTTCAATAAAGGTCGAATCAAACGCGCTTCATTGATAAATGTATAGGACAAACGCCCTTCATCACAGGTCCAACATTGATTGACCTCTTCGTTCTCACGTGTTTTATAACGAAAGACTTTTCCATCATTATGGTCAACATAGATATTGCAACCGGTCGCACATCCCGTACAAATGGAAGGAACGCTCTTCAAAAACCATACACGCTGTTGAAATCGGAAAGGCTTACTGGTCAATGCTCCGACTGGACAAATATCAACTGTATTGAGAGAGTATTTATTTTCTAGTTTTTTACCTGGAAAGGTTCTTAAAGTAGAACGATCACCTCGGTTGGTTACGCAAAGCTCACCTGTCTGAGAAATTTCATCACAGAAACGTACACAGCGTGTACATAAAATACAGCGTTCGTCGTCTAGCATCACATTGGGGCCTAAATCTACCCGCTTGGGTTTTTTGACTTTAGCTTCATTAAACTCAGAACCACTCGCCGAATGATCCATGTAATAACCTTGCAGTTTACACTCTCCAGCCTGGTCACAAACGGGACAATCGATCGGGTGATTGATTAAAATAAACTCAAGAACATTTTTTTGTAAGGCTTTGACATTTTCTGTTTGTGTATGAACAACCATACCTTCTTGCACAACGGTGTTACAAGAAATTTGTGGTTTAGGCATTTTTTCAATTTCAACCAAACACATCCGGCAATTACCTGCAATGCTCAATTTGGGATGATAGCAGAAGTGAGGGATAGTCGTCTCCACTTGGCGCGCAGCTTCAAAGACCGTCGTCCCTTCATCAACTGTAATTTCTTTTCCGTCTATCGTTAACTTTGGCATAACTTCAAACAGAAGTGTTGATTCCTCAGCACTCCTCAAAATAAAAAATTAATCCTTAATCAAAGACTCAAACTCATTTCTAAACTTTTTCAAATAACTCCAAATCGGCATGGCCAAGGCATCTGCTAAAACACAAATGGTTTTACCTGCCATATTATCCGCAATTTTCTGCAATTCCTCGATATCCCCTGCACGCCCTTCTCCACCGGAAATCCTTTGCAAAAGCTTATGAGCCCAACCGGTTCCTTCACGACAAGGACTGCATTGACCACAAGACTCGTGCGAATAAAAATGCGCCAGGTTTGTCAAAGCTTTCACCATGCAAACCGTTTCATCCATGACGATCACTCCACCTGAACCCAGCATAGTTCCCTTTTCTTGAAGAGACTCGTAATCGAGATTAACTTCTAAAGCTTCTTCTGCGGTTAAAACGGGAACGGAAGAACCTCCAGGAATGACTGCTTTAAGAGCCTTGCCGTCTTTGATTCCACCCGCATCTTCCATAATAAGCTTCTTCAATGAGTAAGCAAGAGGCACTTCAAAAACTCCTGGTCGATTGACATGACCACTGACCGAAAAGAGCTTTGTCCCTGGGCTTTTCTCCGTTCCAAATTGACGATATGCTTCGGCACCCTGATCTAATATATAGGGAAGAGCAGAAATCGTTTCGACATTATTGACGACCGTGGGACAAGAAAATAAACCAACTACCGCTGGAAAAGGAGGTTTGAGACGAGGCATACCCCGTTTCCCTTCCAAGGAATTCAACAATGCCGTTTCTTCTCCACAAATATAAGCTCCTGCTCCACGATGAACCGTAATCTCAAGATCATATCCACTACCCAAAATATTTTTCCCCAAATAGCCTTTTTGGTAAGCTTCTTCGATTGCTTTCTCTAACTGAACCTTGGGGTAAACAAATTCTCCACGGATATAAACATAGGCATTGTGACAGGAAATCGCATAAGAGCAAATAATCATACCTTCGACCAAACGATGAGGATCGAGTTCCAAGAGGTAGCGATCCTTAAAAGTCCCGGGTTCACTTTCATCCGCATTGACGCAAAGGTACTTGGGTTTAGGACTATCTTTAGGAACGAAACTCCATTTAAGCCCCGTTGGAAAACCCGCGCCCCCACGTCCACGCAGACCAGAGTTTTTGACTTCTTCGATCACATCGACTGGCTGCATGGCAAAAATCTTCTTGAGGTTTTGATAACCCCCAGTGGATTCGTAGACACTTAAGAGGTGCGAATCTTTTAGCCCAAAATTTTTTGTGAGAACTTTGTTTTCCATACTTTTGATTTTTTAACTCGCTCTTATTTTAAACTTGCAATTAATTCATCTAATTTTTGCGGCGTAAGATTTTCGTGATAATCATCATTGAGTTGCAACATAGGAGCCGTTCCACACGAACCCAAACACTCCACTTCACTCAGAGTAAAACGACCGTCTTGACTCGTTTGCCCAAGTTTTTCAATACCCAACTTTTCTTTCAAATAATGAGTAATACTCTCTGCTCCACAAAGCTGACAGGAAAGCGTCCGACAAACTTGAAAATGATATTTTCCAATCGGCTTTAAGTTAAACATCGTGTAAAAAGTGGCCACCTCATAAACTCTTGCAGGAGCTAAATCAAGTAGACTCGCCACATATTCCATTGCCTCTGGAGAAATCCATTCATTTTGCTGTTGAACAAGCCATAAGGCTGGCAACATCGCCGCCCGCTTCTCTGGATAGCGTTCGAGAATTGCCTCAAATTTTTTTTTATTTTCTTCAGTAAATATAAAACTCATCTATCTAACTCGCCGGCAACAATGTTAAGCCCCCCCAATATCGCAATCGCATCACCAATCAAACCTCCTTCGCACATGGGAGCATAAGCTTGATAGATAGGAAAACAAGGAGGTCGACACTTCACACGATATGGAGTTCCAGTTCCATCACTCACGATAAAAAAGCCAAGCTCACCATTAGCCGCTTCGGTTGCGCTATAAGTTTCTCCTGCAGGAGGCCGAATGCCTTCATAAATCAATTTAAAATGATTCATCAAAGATTCGATACTGGTGTAAACTTCTTTTTTGGGCGGCAAGGCGACTCTTCTATCTGATGTCATCACAGGAGCTTGCCGATCAATTCGTTTCATTGCCTGCAAGATTATTTTGGAGCTTTCTCGCATTTCATAAAAACGCACTAAAACACGATCGTAGGTATCACCATTCTCTCCGACAACCACCTGCCAATCATATTGCTCATAGTCATAGTAAGGCTGGTCTTTACGTAAGTCAAAATCAACTCCACAAGCCCGTAGACAGGGGCCTGTAAAACCATAACTAATGGCTTCTTCTGCCGAAATTTTTCCAATCCCCACTGTGCGTTTCAGAAAAATACGATTATGATTAATCAATCCTTCAACGTCATCGATAGCTTTGACCAGGTCGCGAATACAATCTTTCACTTCAGCTTCAAAACCATCATAAAGCGGCTTGGTAATACCACCAATACGCGTATAAGCCGTTGTCAATCGCGCTCCACAAAGCTTTTCAATCACATTGTAAAACTTTTCTCGAACATTAAAATAATACCAAAAATTAGTCAAAGCGCCCATATCCAAGATATTGGTACTCGTACACACTAAATGGTCAATAATACGATTGATTTCACAGACAATGACTCGGATAACCTGAGCCTGCTCGGGAATTTGAATTTCTAAAAGATCTTCAACCGCCTTACAAAAGCCCACATTATTCATCATCGCACTGACATAATTAAGGCGATCAGTATAAGGAATACACTGAGTATAAGTGCTATTTTCACAGTGCTTTTCAAAACCTCGATGTAAATAACCAAACTCTGGCTCTGCCTTCACAATGGTTTCGCCATCAAGCTCACATAATAGGCGCAAAGTTCCATGCATCGCTGGATGCGACGGGCCTAAATTGAGGTAGGTTCTTTCTGCTTTAAGATGATCCTTAATCTCAGTCATTAGTTAAGGAACCTCCTTCATCACCGGAATTTTTTGCCGTCTCTTTGTAGGATAGTCTTTACGCAAGGGGTGACCTTCAAAACCTTCAAACATTAAAATTCGTTTTAAATTAGGATGCTTATTGAATTGAATTCCAAACATATCGAAAATTTCACGCTCTGCCCAATCTGCACTTTTATAGATATCAGAACATGTCGGCACGCTTTCTCCATCTTTTACTCGAACTTTGAGTCGCAAGCGATGACGCAATGGAATCGAGTAAATAATATAAATCAGTTCGAAGCGAGCTTCTTGAGTATGGTAATCCACCGCAACAATATCCATTAATACATTTAAATTAAAACTGTTCTCTTCTTTGCAAAACTTCACTACATCATGCAGTTGGGCCAAGTTAACTTTGACATAGTTCTGCCCTTTATCTACACCAAGTTCTAAAATTCCATTTGGAAATTTTTCTTTTAAAAGTTCTAAATTCATCTTTAAGAGTTACTAGATATGTCCTCTAACCTTGAGGAGTAGAGGATGTCTGGTTTTGCCCGTTTTAAATCCTGAACCTGCTCACCTCGAGCTTCAGCTGTAATTTTTTGTTGTAGCTTGACGACTGCAAGCAGAATTTGTTCGGGACGCGGTGGACAACCCGGGACATAAACATCCACTGGGATAATCTCATCAATACCCTGTAAAACAGCATAATTATCATAAAAACCGCCACAAGTTGCACAAGCTCCCACTGCAATCACATATTTTGGCTCGGTCATTTGTTCATATATCTTTTTTAAGATTGCAGCTTGCTTATAGTTAATCGTCCCCAAAACTAGCAATAAGTCAGATTGTCTTGGAGAAAAACGTACAAACTCAGCTCCAAAACGTGAAATATCAAAGGTTGCCGAAACCGTACCCATAAATTCAATTGCGCAACAAGCCGTTCCAAAAGGCATGGGCCAAAGGCTATATTTACGACCCCAAGCGATCAATTCGCTTAAACGTGTGGTTAATATATTGTTTTCACTAACTGGTTTCATATTTTTATCAAAAAGTTATCTTGAAAATCATCTCATTGTAAAAAAACCACTTTTTTCATTTTTCTCAATCATTCCCAATCAAGACCACCGCGTCTCCATTCATAGATAAGACCTAAACCTAACATCGCTAAAAAGACAAACATCGGCCAAAAAACTGCTGGACCCATGCCCGCTTCTTTAAAACTTTTCAATAAAACAGCCCATGGAAATAAAAAAACCACTTCGACATCAAAAAGCAAGAACAGCATGGCAACCAAGAAAAACTTTACCGAAAACCTTTCGCGGGCAGTTCCAATACTAGGAACTCCACATTCGTAAACGTCCAACTTAGAAGCAGTGGGCTTTTTGGGACCAAAGGCATAAGCCATGAATAAAAATAGACCCGAAAAAATCACACCGAGTCCAAAAATCATCAATAATGGTGTATAATTCTCTAAACTTAGCAATGGATTTCCTCTGATTAAATCTTTTAAAGAGAAGTTTATGAAAACAACTAAGCAGTTGAGCCTTTTTTAAAAGCCTAATCTATTTCAATATCATATTAGCAGATTCTTGTACGAATACCGCAATCGGTTCCCAGTAAATTCCTAAAATAAGAGTCACTAAACCTAAGCTTGTAACAACACCTGGAAAAGCAAAACCTTTTAGACCTAAAGACTTTTCATCTTCAGCCTCATCAAAATACATGTATTTCACAACTCGAAGATAATAATATAAACTGACCACACTGTTAATGACACCAATCACTGCTAGCCAATAAAGCTTCGCTTTGATCACTGACATGAATAGATAAAATTTACCTACAAAGCCAAAGGTCGGCGGCAAACCTACCAAAGAAAACATGAACACCGCCATCAACATGGCAATTAAAGCCCCACCACCGCTTCTTTTTGCGAGACCTTTAAATGAACTGAGTTCTTCAGAACCCGTCGCGTTAATAACCATAATGGTGACAGCAAAGGCTCCCATATTCATAATGAAATAAGCAACAAGATAAAACAAGACACCTTGCAGGGCCAAAGTACTCAAAGTTGCTGCAGCAATGAGCATATATCCAGCATGCGCAATCGAAGAATAAGCCAAAAAACGCTTTGTGTTTGTTTGCTGAATAGCCAAGAAATTACCCACCGTCATGGTCAAAACTGCCAAAACGGCCATCAAACCTGTGATATCAAGGTACTTAAGCGGAGTAAACACCTGAGTATCAACATTAAACTGCGCTAACGCCGTATATGTAAACCGAAGCAATATTGCAAAACCAGCAGCTTTTGGTCCGACCGAAAGAAACGCCGTTACAGGAGTTGGCGCTCCTTGATAAACATCGGGTGCCCACATATGGAAAGGAACAGCAGAGATTTTATAACCAAAACCCGCCAAGGTCATGAGTAATCCTACAAATAGAGCAATACGCCCTGTTCCCACCGGATTATTAATCAAAAACTTTTGAATCTCTAAAACGTCTAAACTGCCGGCAACCCCAAAAATAATTGAAAGGCCGTAAATCATAATCCCACTGGCAGTGGCTCCATACAACACATATTTAAGCGCTGCTTCAGAAGACTGACGAGATTTCCTCAAATAGCCCACAACGATATAGGATAGAATACTCACCATTTCCATCGCTAGGTATATCATAAGCAAGTTATTTGCACCTGCCAATACTGGCATACCTAAAGTAATACCCAAAAGAAGAATCCAGTACTCAACTTTAACATCTTGAAGTTCTTTGGATTGCACGCTCAAAAATACTGCCAATAATGCGGAAGCACCAGAAAACACACGAAAAAAGTCTGTAAATGAATCGTTGGCCATCATACCATGGAAAGTAATCGCTGCAGGCAATTGCACTCGCATCATAAGAGAAACGGCAACATATAGTATAATTCCAACCGCCGCTGTCCAAGGAGCAATCAAACGACTTTTACTTAACTCCTC
This sequence comes from Deltaproteobacteria bacterium, assembly GCA_024233625.1. Lineage (GTDB taxonomy): Bacteria > UBA10199 > UBA10199 > DSSB01 > DSSB01 > JACKPJ01. The sequence continues at coordinate 3,657 of JACKPJ010000014.1, read as the reverse complement.
GTTTAGATCCAAAATCAAGACAACGAGCAAAGTCAGCCCAAGAATCATCTCAGGAAGGAAATATTGAAAACTGGCTGAATTCTCCAAAACTTGCATAGTATAACTCAAAAATTATTTATTGAGAAAAGTGGTTAATAGAGGCGCACCATGCTGACCTAAAACCTGGTTAATATTATCAAGAGAAGTCATCATCATATTCAAGATTGGCTTTGGATAGACTCCTAAAACTAAAACGATAAGCGCCAAAGGAAACAAACAGAAGGCTTCCCGCGCACTGATATCGGGAAAGTCTTTATACTTTTCATTAATTTTTCCTAGATAAACCCTTTGCAAAGTCCAAAGCATATAAGCTGCGCTAAGCACAACACTGGAAACGGCAACAGTGGTTAAAAGCGGCCATTGCTGAAACGAGCCCAGAAAAATCAAAGCTTCACTAATAAAACCGGAAAGACCTGGAAGACCTATTGCAGCAAAGAAAGCTATCGTTGTCCATACTGCATAGCGAGGCATAATACTCGACATTCCACCAAAGCCATTAATTTCACGATGATGGGCGCGGTCATATAATATACCGACAATCAAGAACAATTGGGCGGTAATAGTTCCATGGTTAAACATTTGTAAGACAGCGCCATTTAAACCCTCACTCGTAAAGGAAGCCATCCCCAGTAAAACAAAACCCATATGACTGACAGATGAATATGCGATAAGTTTTTTAAAATCTCTTTGCGCCATTGCACAAAGCGCACCATAAACAATATTAATAACACCTAAAACAGCTAACCACTTCGCCATTTCGACTGTAATATCAGGAAAAATCTGGAAATTAAAACGTAAAATACCATAAGTTCCCATCTTTAAGAGAACACCTGCCAAGATAACAGAAATCGCAGTTGGGGCTTCAACGTGAGCATCTGGCAACCAGGTATGAAAGGGGAACACGGGTACTTTTACCGCAAAACCAACAAATAGACCCAACCAACATAAGGTTCTTGCCCAGTGGCTAAATTCACTCATGATCAAAGCCTGATCTTGCATCGCCACCATATTGAAAGTACCTATATTGAGGTATAATGCAACCATCACCAGCATCATGAGAACAGAACCAAACATCGTATAAAGAAAGAACTTAATCGCCGCATACTCGCGCCGTGCTCCACCCCAAATACCGATAAGAAAATACATGGGCAACAACATGATTTCCCAAAAGACAAAGAAAAGGAAGAAATCCAAGGCCATAAAGGTACCCATCATACCTGTCTCAAGCAATAGAAATAATGCGAAATAGCCCTTAATCTGTTTGGTCACCTTCCAACTAGCAAGAATACAAATGGTACTAATTAATGCGGTTAAGATAACCATGGTCACTGAAAGACCATCTAAACCAAAATAATATTGGATATTAAAAGCTGGAATCCAATTAAACGGACCTTCCTGAAACTGAATAGCCGCGCTGCTGCGATCGAAGTCCATAAAGATTTTGACCGCACCCAATAGAGAAGGAAAAGTTGCAATCAGGGCCGTCCATCGAATTAAATTTTCTTTTGCTTTGGGAATTAGCCCAATAATCAACATTCCTAATAAAGGAGCAAATGCTGTTATACTTAAAATTGGCATATCCATATCTTAGTTTCCTTTTGAAATCCTTTTTTCTCTATAAAAAACTTAAACTTGTAAAATCATTAAAAGCAACAAAGCAGATGAGTGCTTTTTAAAGCTCTCACACTTATTCAAACAGTTTCCACAACATCAACACCATAACACCCGCTGCGGCAACATATAAATAATTTTGGACCAAACCAGTCTGCACTCGACGCAACTTTGATCCGGTAAAGCGCACCGAATATCCAGTGAAACGAACAAGACCGTCAACAAAGTCACGATCGATAAAAGCAAATACTTTAGATGCCATACGAACTGCAGCACCACAGAAGTTTACGAAACCATCAATGACTTTTTGATCAAAAATGGCTAAAATTTCGTTAAGACGGAGTAGATTATTGACAATAACGGCCTGGTAAATCTCATCAACATAATATTTATTTAACACTAAACGATGCAGGCGAGGAAATCTTTCTACAAAGGCTTTAGGCAATTCTTGTCTTTTATTATACATGACCCAAGCAGCATAAATTGCAACCAAAGCCACACATACTGAGAAAGCCATCAATGCATACTCAATGACGTGAATATGGTGAGCTGCTTCTACAGCATGACCATGGAACAATACAGGATGTAACCAATTTTCAAACAAGTTTGGATGATCACTAACAAAAAATCCTAAAGCATAAGGAATACCAAAAAATCCACCTATTACTGACAGTAATGCCAGGACCACCAACGCAAAGGTCATTGATTTTGGAGACTCATGAGGAACGTGATCGCCATGACCATGGTGCCCATGATCATCATGCCCATGACTTTCTTCAGCAGGAATTTCATGTGCTCGCGCACCTAATTTTCCAAAAAAGGTCATCGAGACAGCACGAAACATATAAAATGCAGTCCCCATCGCACCTAAGATACCCATCACCCAAAGAACATAGAACCAGGCATTTTTCTCACCGTTACTGAAGACCTTCCAAAGAATTTCATCCTTACTAAAAAAACCGGCAAAAGGAAATATTCCAGCAATTGCAATTGTTGCCAAAAGAAATGTCCAGTAAGTCGTCGGCATATACTTACGCAAACCTCCCATGCGACGCATATCTTGCTCGTGATGCATTCCTAAAATAACGGAGCCAGAACCCAAAAATAAGCATGCTTTAAAAAACGCATGAGTCATAACATGAAACATACCAGCAGAAAAGGCTGAGGCTCCCGCATATGCCGCTGCACCCATTCCCAAAAACATATATCCTAATTGAGAAACTGTCGAATAAGCCAAAACTTTTTTAATATCGTTTTGGGCAAAGCCAATCGTTGCCGCAAACAAAGCTGTAAAAGCTCCAACCGTTGCCACCACAACCAAGGCTTCGGGAGCTAAAATATAAACAAAATTCATCCGGGCAATCATATAGATGCCGGCCGTAACCATTGTTGCCGCATGAATCAGTGCGGAAACTGGAGTCGGACCCGCCATCGCATCCGGCAACCAAACATAGAGAGGAATCTGTGCAGATTTTCCAGTTGCACCGACAAACATCATAATGCCAGACAATACCAATACGGGAACCCCCGCAACCGTCACACCCTCTAAAATATGAACATGCTCTTGAATATTAAGGAAAGTCACTGACCCATGACCCAGAGCCTGCATGTGCCAGAAAAGCAAGAAAACACCAATTAAAAAACCAAAATCACCCACACGGTTCACAATAAAGGCTTTCATACCCGCAACTGCATTGGGCTTATGATTAAACCAAAAGCCAATGAGCAGATAGGAACATAATCCGACACCTTCCCAACCTACAAAGAGCATGAATACATTATCACCCATTACTAACAATAACATCGCAAAACAAAAGAGATTGAGGTAGGTAAAAAAGCGAGCAAAACTCTGATCTTCGTGCATATATCCTGTTGAATAAACATGGATAAGAAAACCAATTCCCGTAATAATCAACATCATCAAACTACTTAAAGGATCAATCAAAAATGCTATATTTGCTTTAAGATTAGCTAGTTCTAACCAAGGATATAAAACGACCGTCTGAA
>JACKPJ010000013.1 GCA_024233625.1 Deltaproteobacteria bacterium | reverse complement strand
ACCATAGCTGGACCCTTCCCGGGAGGGCTTAATCATCAAGGGAAAAGTCCCCGAAAAATTATTGATAAAGTCTTCTAAATTATCAAGATCTCTATTAAATATACAATAATCGGGAGTCTTAAGACCTTGAGCTCTCACAAGCTCTTTACTTAAATACTTATCCATCGCCAGAGCCGAAGTTAAAACAGAAGAGCTGGTATAAGGAATCTGCTGGATCTCCAGTAAGGATTGAATAACGCCATCCTCACCATAACGACCGTGCAAGGCAATGTAGACGACATCAAGAGGATGCTGTCTGAGTTGCTCCCCAATATTTGGAGCGACATCGATTGCAACGCATTGATAGCCTAAATTTTCCAAAGCACGTAACACTGCTTGCCCGCTTTTGAGGGAGATTTCGCGCTCTTGGCTCCAACCTCCCATTAACACACCAACTAATTTATCTCTTCGCTCAGACATCTTCTCCCACCACCTTGATTTCTAATTCTAAACGCTCATCGAAATGTTCTTTCACTTTATCCTTCATTAAACTAATCAAGGTCAAGACATCCTTCGCACTAGCGTTGTTTTCATTCACAATAAAATTGGCATGTTTTTCGCTGATTCGGGCTCCACCCACACGGACTCCTTTTAAACCAATTTCATCGATCATCTGTGCAGCAAAGGCTTGGGGAGGATTTTTAAAAATACTTCCTAAACTCGGTTGATCCAAGGGCTGAGTGCTTTGGCGTTTGAGTTGATAACCCTGGACTTTTTCTTTAACTTTCTCGGGATCTGTTTTGACAAATTTTAACTGACAAGCCGTAATCAAACCTTTGCCAGGAAATTTAAGATGCCGATAGGAAAAATCTAATTTTTCTTTGGGGTAATCTTTAAAGCCTCCTTCTGCTCGCAACACCGTAATGGATTCGACAAACTGTTCAATCTCACCCGCGCGCGTCCCTGCATTCATCCATAATGCCCCGCCAAGCGTTGCGGGAATTCCGTATAAAACCTCAATATTTTGACAGCCCTTTTCTTTTGCCCAATCAACCAACTTAGGCAAAGGATAAGCTGCTCCGACTTTGACATAGCAAGTTGTGTCGTCTTCCTCGAGGATATCAAATTGTTGAAATAATTTATGTAAGCGAATGACAATTCCTCGAATGCCTCCATCTTTAATGAGGACGTTACTACCAAATCCTAATACCATCCAGTGTAAATGATTTTCTGAGGCAAATTTTAAAATTTTCTGAAGTTCCTCGATATGATCGGGAGCCACCAGGGCATCGGCATTCCCCCCCACCTTCATCCAACTATAACGCCTGAGCGGCTCATCGAGCCTGACTTCACAAGAAAGCAAGTCTTGAAGCTTTTGCTGCCAATTTTCAGGAGGACTATGCGAAATCTGCGACTGGGCAGCCAACTGCTGGAGAAGAGCGACATTCATAGACGAGTCTTAAAATGTTTTGTCTCATCTGTAAAGAGGGGAAGGAAATATTTTTCAGAATTTTTAATGATTATTTTTTCGGCTTCGCCTGCACCTTTAAAAGCTTTGCCAATTGATGAGCCACTTTTGTAATATCACCGGCTCCTAAAGTGACAATAAGATCTCCTTTTTGACAAGTTTCATGGAGAAATTTGGCCAAGCTATTTTTATCATGATGATATTCTACTCGAGAATGTTGAACCGCTTTGGCTAAACTTCTCCCAGAAATTCCAACAATGGCTTCCTCTCCTGCAGGGTAAATTTCTGTCATCACAACCTGATCCGCTAGCTTAAAACATTGACTAAAGTCTTCAAAGAGGTCTCGGGTCCGCGTATAACGATGGGGTTGGAAAACCGCTTTTATTTTTCTTTTAGGAAAAGCTGCCTTCAGCGCTTTTAAACTGGCTTCTATTTCGATGGGATGATGCCCATAATCATCAATGAGAGTAACTTCATTATCAAAAAGAATCTGTAGACGCCGTTGGATCCCTTTAAAATTTTTCAAAGCCGTTCGAATAACACGCATCGACACATCGAGCTCCCTGGCAATCGCAATCGCACCCAAGGCATTACTAACATTATGCAAACCAGGCATATTGAGCACAAGCTCACCCAAAGCTTTGTCTCTATATTTGAGTTCAAAACTTTGTTTGAGGCCCTGAGCTCGAATACGTTTTGCTGAATAATCCGCTGGAGACTTTAAACCATAAGTGAGAACTTTGCGACGAAAACGAGGTGCGAGCTCCCTAACGACGGGATGATCCACGCAGGCAACGATACTTCCATAAAAAGGCACTTTATTGGCAAAAGAAACAAAGGTTTCTTTAAGGGTTTCAAAATCTTTGTAATGCTCCATATGCTCAGGGTCGATATTGGTAATCAAAGCAATGCTCGGATTGAGCAGCATAAATGAGCCATCGGACTCGTCCGCTTCGGCAACCAGAAATTCGCCTTTGCCTAACTTGGCATTGGTTCGCAAACTATTGAGCTTTCCTCCAATAACGACTGTGGGGTCAAAACCGGCACTCATCAATAAATGGCCCACCAAAGAGGTCGTCGTCGTCTTGCCATGAGATCCTGCGATGGCAATTCCGTACTTTAAGCGCATGAGTTCAGAGAGCATTTCTGCACGAGGAATAATCGGAATCTTCTTTTGTCGTGCAGCAATCAACTCGGGATTTTCAGGATGAATGGCTGAAGAAATGACGACGACATGAGAGGAATCAATATTAGAAGCTTGGTGCTGATAATATATCTTAGCACCTTTTTTACGAAGCCGTGTTGTGATGGAACTGTGCTTTTGATCGGAACCGGTCACGCGATAACCCAAATTGAGCAAAAGCTCGGCGATACCGCTCATGCCGATTCCGCCGATACCTACAAAGTGAATGTTTTGAAAATTAGGAAACATAAAATCAAATAAACTTAATCTAAAGCTTTTACCACCAAGTCATAATCATGTGTTTCAATCACTTCTGCCCGAATAAAAGTTCCAGGCTCTGCATCCACCTCGGATAAATAAGTCACGCCATCAATCTCTGGAGCTTGAAAAGAAGCGCGTCCTGTCATGACCCAGTCATTCTCTTCACTCGGACCTTCCACTAAAACACGAATTTCTTTTCCTAAGAGCAACTTTTGTCTTTGACGTGAAATTTCTTGCTGGATTTCCATGAGACCTTGCCGGCGCTCTTCACGTAATGCATCAGGAACTTGATGATCAAACTCTGCAGCAGGAGTATTTTCCTCTTGAGAATAAGCAAAAACACCTAAGTGATCAAAAGGATAATCTCGAATAAATTGGCAAAGTTCTTCAAAATTTTCCTCAGTTTCTCCAGGGTAACCCACGATAAAGGTCGTACGGATACTCAAGTCTGGCATGGATTTTCTAAGTTGATCTAAAAGCTGTCTCACATAACGCCCTGGAGAACCTCGCCGCATCGAAAGCATTATATTTTCACTAATATGCTGTAATGGCATATCAATATAGCGAGTAAAATGCTCAGAGTTTTTAAGTGCTGAAATCAAATCCTCATTAAAAAGTAAAGGATACATATATAAGGGACGAATCCAAAAATCTCCTGGCAATTGGTCCAAACCCTCGATGAGACGAACCAGGCTGCTACCATCTTTAAGGTCTCTTCCATACTCATTAAGATCTTGCGCAATCAGGTTTAACTCCTTCACACCACGATTGAGTAAATTTTCTGCCTCCGCTAAGACTTGACTGAGTGGACTACTTTTGAGCCCTCCCCGAATTTTAGGGATAATGCAAAAGGAACAACGATGCGAACAACCTTCACTCACTTTGAGATAAGAATAATGACTAGGTGTTGATAAAATTCTTGGCAAATCGGGATCAGGTAAAATCTGTCGGTCCGAAACATATTTTTTTTCGATTTCAGCACTGATTCCCTGTTGTGAGTTTAATTTTTCATCTAATAAATAAGGAAGCCGATCAAACTCGCCTGTTCCAATAATGAGATCAACCTCGGACATTTGAGTTTTTAGGGCATCACCATATCTTTGGGAAAGACAACCTGTAGAAACCAAAACCTGACAATTTCCACTTTTTTTGTATTCTGACATCTCCAAAAGCTGGTCAATCGACTCACTTTTTGACCCATCAATAAAACTACAAGTATTGACGACAATCACTTGAGCTTCCTGAGGATCAATTGTCAATTGATAGCCTGCCTTCACCAAAGATCCTAGCATCATTTCGGCATCCACAAGATTTTTTGGACAACCTAAAGAGACAAGACAAACTTTTTTGTCTAGCTCAAGAAAAGTTTTTTCTATTGAATCGAGCTTTGTATTTAGATTTTGATTTTCAGATTTCATGAAGATTTTGATGGATAATATAAACAGAGCTTTTGTAAAGGGCAAATTTCACATTTAGGATTTCTCGCCGAGCAAAGTGCACGTCCGTGGTGAATGAACAAATGATGCGCTTCACTCCAGCGACGCTTGGGTAAAACTTGCATTAATTGTTGCTCGACTTTTTCTGGCGTCGAAGCCTTTGCAAGTCCCAAGCGTTGTGAAACCCGAAAGACATGAGTATCCACCGCAATCGCTGGAATATCAAAGGCATTCGATAAAACGACATTGGCGGTTTTTCGACCAACACCTGGAAGCTGCACAAGCTCTTCTAACTTTTGGGGAACCCTGCCCGCATATTGCTCTTCTAAAATTTGGCAAGTCGCCAAAATATTCTTCGCTTTAGACTGATAAAGCCCACAGGTTTGAATATATTTTTTTAATCCTTTTTCACCCAATTGAAGCATCGCAGCTGGAGTCGGTGCCGCTTGAAATAAAGCAGGAGTGACCATATTAACTCGTTTATCCGTACACTGGGCCGACAAAATAGTGGCAATCAACAATTCAAAGGGGTTTCGATGTTCTAAGGCACATTTGGCTTCTGGATAGAGCTTTTTGAGTTTTGTTAATATGCTTGAGATTTGAGTCGGTGAGATTGACAGCAATTTAGCAAACCTAAATAATATAATGAGTAATACAATAAATATAGGCGTATGCGGGCTCGAACCGCAGACCTCTGCGATGTGAACGCAGCGCTCTAACCAACTGAGCTATACGCCTTTATTCTCAATATTTAATAAACGGAATTATTTAAAAATAGCAATGTTTAAATTGATAGAAATAAAACGAACTGTATTATGGAGCTTTTTGAAGTTCAATAAAAGCATCCATGATTTTTTCGATGGAGTTGCGCTCTAATTTACCCGTTAGTTTTCGAAACTTTGTAATAAAACGTTTCTCAACATTATCAGAGACAATAATATTACCCGAGTGATTGAGTTCAATCTCAGGACTCAATATTTTACCAAACAAAATCACTGCAGGATGCAGCTCAAGTGCTCGAGCTATTGCCTCGATTGTTGCCAATGTCGGATTATCATAACCCGACTCACCTCTTTCTAAACGTCCCAAATATCCAGCTGTAATACCAGCTTTTCCCGCCAACTCTTCAATAGTGAGTTGCTTTGCATCTCGCAGCTTTCGAATCCTTGATCCATAGTCTTGAGCCATATTTTTTCCCTTACCTGTGAAAAAGAAGTTTTTTTCTCTTCCAATCAATGGTTAAAGGCTTAGATTAACGATTGTCAAGAGAGAAAACCTAAGCTTGCTTGATTATTAAAAAAAATAATTAAACCCTTTGCTTAGTCAAAGGAATAACTCTCCATAGCCAATGGGGTAGTCGAGGAATGATATTAATTCAAATGATATGTTTTGCCCTTTTTCTTGACTGTTATTAACAACATGTTATTAATAACCTGGCGAAATTAGTGACATATTATTTTTCTAGAAGATTTAAATATAAAAAGTTAATTGGACAGGCTGAACTTAAGAGCAACTTGTAATAATTTTTCATTCAGTTATTTTGAAAAATTATTACGGTCGCTCTTAAGTTTTTTTCTACCAAAATAAATTAGAATCATTTTAATTTATAATTCTTGCTTTAATTTAAAGGTCATGAATATGTCATCTCTATGAACACCCTACTTCACTGGACTGATTTAATTCGATCAAAATTTGAAAAATCACTCAATTTAACATGGAAAACTTTCGGCCTGCGGGCATTTGCACTGAAAAATATACCACTCATTTTTTTAGTAAGACCCACAGTCTTAAAACTTGATGACAACGAGTGCGAAGTCAAAATCCCTCTCAATTACTTAACTAAGAATCATCTTCGATCAATGTATATTGGTGTATTGGCGACAGGAGCCGACCTGGTTGCTGGATTATTGACAATGCAACATATCAATAAAACTTCTCACAAGATTCAATTGGTCTTTAAGGACATACAAGCCAATTTCCTGCGTCGGCCCGAAGCAGATGTCCATTTTAAATGTCAAGATGGTAAAGCAATTCAAAAACTCATTGAAACGGCTATAAAAAAAAAGGAAAGAGTCCATCAAAAACTCAAAATTTTAGCCTATACACCGAGCATCTCCAAAAAAAATCCGGTCGCTGAGTTTAGTCTCACTCTATCTTTAAAAGTTAAGTAATAATATTGATGCTATGTTAATTTGGACATCTAAGTTTTAAAAAGAACCAAGCTACAAACAAAACTAAAACCGCAATACTCTACGTAAAATACGATCAGTTTTTTCTTTCCTAAAATTTGAAAGCACCATAAAATCAAAACGAAATGAGTAAGATAGAAGAAATGCTTGTACAATTAATGGGTTCAGCGGGAAATCTTGTTGAATCAGCTATTGATTGGGCAAATATAAAAAAACCCGTCAAAACAAAAAAGACAGGTATCGAAGACGAAGAAGGTCAAGATTTTAGTGAATTGGACTGGAGAGAGCGGTATATCGAAAATTTACTCTCTTATTCTGAACGCCAAAACCTGCTCAATTTTATTCCAGATCTCAAAGACAAAAGCTGCCTCCACCTGACACCAGGTCGTTCTACTTACATACAAGATTTACGTCAACGACGACACGCCAACAATTGTATCGAACTCAATGTCGAGAGAACTATCAAAAAAGTATCCAAAAAAAATAATGAAACTCAAAGCAAGCATCTCAACATCAAAGGAAGCATTGAAAGCCTTCCTTTTAAAAATAATGCATTTGACTTTATTTTATATCCCTCTGCACTTGCCTGGAGAGCGGATTTCCCAGATTTGGTGCCAGAACTAGCACGTTGTCTTAAAAGCCAAGGTCAACTCGTCTGTTCGATGGTGCATCCATTTTTTGAGTACCTGATGTTTCCTCGAGGGGGCTTTAGCAAAAAACTTTCACAGCTTTACTCGACACTTTTGCAATATGGCTTTTTTGTCGAAAAATTTAACGAAGCAACTTTAAATGACGCAGTCAGGCATGTTTCATTACCAAAAGAATTTGCTAAATCACTAGGACGTTATGGAGATCTGCCCGTCATCATTGTTCTAAGATGCTTATTAGTTCGCAAAAGGAGAAAAGCATGAAACAAGGATTTACCGCACCGACTGGATCAAAAACCGTGCGACCTTCGGGTCCAACTAGCGATTCTATCGAAAGAAAGCTCTGGGAAAAACTGATTAAACTTCCTTTAATCCCAACTCCCAAAGGCAACTATCTACCTGTATTAAAACACGACAAGACGCTTTATGTCAGTGGACAGCTCCCACTTAAAGACGGCTCACTTGGATCTTTTGTTGGAAGACACGGTCGAGAAATTTCTGTCGACGGAGGTCAACGCGCCGCTCAGATATGCACTCTCAACGCACTCGCACTTGCTAAAAACGAACTCGGAAGCCTCGAAAAAATTAAACGAGTTATTAAAGTGACCGGTTATGTCTCCGGAATGCCTGGGTTCACAGATCATTCGTTAGTCATGAACGGAGCCAGTGATTTTTTAGTCGAATTATTTGGTGAGGCCGGAAAACATGTCCGAACAGTTGTCGGGGTAACCGATTTACCCTTTGGTTCCTGTATCGAAATTGAATACATTTTTGAGATAAAATAAAGACTTATACTCGTGATTCAAACATCCATCACAGCCTATTGATGAAAAAACATAATCTGAAACTATACATATTTACAGGGTTTTTTAAGAAATTCGAACAAAAAATTACTATTTCAGCTTCTCATTTTCATACTATTTTCACTTGACATTCAGCCAATAATCCTTCATCACAGCTTGCCTTGGACCTTTGCTTTAATAAAAGCAAGGTAATGTAATTAAGTTTCTAGACATCCACCCAATGTTTTAGAAATTTTAATAACATTTTTTTAAGATGAAGAAGAAATCATCTCAGGTTTTGCAAGCGCAGAATTTGAGAAAAATATCTGAGCTTGAGAGAGCTAGATATAATTTATAAAGCCTCATGAAGACTATATTGATTGGCTAAAATTTTATTTAACTTGCTTGGATTGAGAAAAGTCTACAAATCAATCGAAGCAAAGGATAACAATCAAAGTCCAAAGGCTAAAAATTTACTACATTTCTCTAAAGAAGGAGAGGAGATAATGAGAAAAATAAAATCAATTGCACTAAGTACAGGCTTAGTTGCTGCTTTAGCTGCGAGCCCTGTTTTCGCAGAAGGACCTGAAATCAGTGGTCACGTTACCGCTAACGCAGGTTTTCAACAAGATGATGGTTCAACTGTTGATTTAGGCAGTTGCTCATTTGGATTAGGCGGCTTAGGCTGTAATTCAATCGATACCATTGGCTCTGGAGTTGGAGGCCTTGGAGGCTTTCGTGGCTTAGGCAATCCAAACCGCACTACTTTTAACTTTTACCTAGATGAAGTTGAAATCGATGTACAAAAAAGCTTTGGTGAAAACATTCGCCTACGTGCTGATATCGATTTTGGACGTCTTTTGAGTGGAACAACCGATCTTAATGCTTCTGCTGCAAATAGCATTGTAGAACAAGGTTATGTCACCGCTAATATTCCTGTTGGTAACGGCATGGAATTCTTAGTTGGTCGTTTCAATGCCCCAATCGGTTACGAAAGTGTTGACCGCATTGATAACGTAGCGATTTCTTACTCAAGCATTTTTCGTTACGTTCGTCCACACAACTTAACGGGTGCTAAATTCTATTACGCCTTTAATGATAACGTTGACCTCAACGTTTATGTTGTCAACAACCTCGCTGATACATTCAGCTTTGGAAGTGGAAGCGATAGTGCTATTCCTTCTTGGGGTACACGTTTAGGCTTCACCTGGGGTGAAGAAGGTCATGAGAACACCTTAGGCATTAGTTATGCTGGTGGCCCAGAAAACTTCGGTCATAATGCCCATCTAACACATATGTTTGACTTAGATTTCACACTTTGGTTCAGCGAAAATCTTATGTTAGCTGGTGAAGGTATTTACCGAATGGACAATACCAATTTTGTTGACTCTCAAGGACGTGACTTCAACGGTCTACCTAACAGCAAAGTATTAGCCGGTAACTTATTATTAAACTGGGTGGCAAGTGATGCTTGGAACTTATTCTTCCGTTATGGATATATCCACGACATCAACCCCACAGGTGCTTATACCGGTCTTGATCAACAAATCCACGACTTTACTCTCGGTTTTGGTTACAACATCACAGATGATGCTAATCTAAAAATGGAGTATCGTTTAGATATGCGTAATTACAGCACAGCTGTTGCAAACGCTCTGACAGGTGGCGATCAAAGCTCAATCTCTCATGCGCTCTTAATGCAAATGGGATATCGCTTCTAATAAACTGTCAACACAGTTTAATTAATTAAAAAGATTAAGCCTAAGTCTGATGACTTAGGCTTTTTTTTTATTTCTCCATTAAAAAATTTTCTTCAGAAACAAAATAATAAAACACTTAATAATTATTTAACCTTTAAATAGTACGTAAAATGTCATCCCCCCGAAGGCGGGATCCAGAAAAACCTCCATTCATGCAAAAAAAATATGCAAAATAAAATACGATGACCTTTTTTTATGCACATATTTTCTTATCGAAAAACAATCCAATTGTAACCTATTGAAAAATAGGGAATAAAAAAAATAACATTCGGTATAGTTATTGCTTAGCTATCGGTTAACTTTCATTAAGCAAAAAGCATTAAGGAGAAACTCAACATCAACTAGAGATTTAAAACGACAAAACATACAAGACAGGGAAAAAGTTCAACACTACACAGTAACTCGAATGATATTCATTCTTTTTTCAAAAAAACATAAAAATTTAAGAATTCAAAAACTTGACACATAAATAGTCAAGGATTAGTAAGGCAAACCTCTAGCATAGGGTCGCCTTCAAAAGTTTTAACGAGAGGGAGACACTAAAAAAACAATGGAGAAGAAGGAGATCTAACATGAAAAAAATAATCACCTTGGCGGGAGCCCTATCCCTAGCTCTGCTAACGGGTACTATCAATGCGGAAGCCCCTTTAGAAATCAGTGGTAACGCAACTGTAATGATGGGTTGGCAACACGATGACGGTGGAGCTTTACCTGGTCCAGGAGGAGAATTTTCAATGGTTCGTGGGCTTCGTGCACCTAACCGCGATACTTTTAATTTTTACCTCGACCAAGTCGAAATCGATATCGAAAAAAGCTTCGGCGATAAAATTCGCTTACGTGCTGATTTGGATTTTGGACGCGCTTTATCAGGCAGTGGTCGATCTACTGAAGGAGCAAACTTTGTCGTCGAACAGGCTTATATGACAGTTGGAGTCCTCGGAGGAGAACTCGCAATCGGAAGATTCAACGCTCCTGTCGGTTACTACCTTGTGGATCGAGTCGACAACCCAACTATTTCCTATGCTAATATTTATAATTTTCTTACCCCAACCAACATGACAGGGGCTAAAATGCATTGGGAATTTGACAATGGGTTAGACCTACAAGTTTATGCAGTCAATAGCATGTTCGATTGCCTCCAAATTGGTGGCTCTTGTTTAACTGGCCCCAGAACTGGACCAGGAACAGCTGATAGTGCTATTCCTTCTTTTGGAACCCGTTTAGGTTATAATTGGGGCTCCGAAGAAACCGCTAGCACGATCGGTTTGGCCTATATTGCAGGTCCTGAACAAGGACAAAATGCTCACTGGGATCATTTAGTTGATTTAGACTTTGCTATAAAAGCAACTGAAAACCTCTTAATTGCTGGTGAAGCTATCTACTATCAACGTAACAACCTTAGTGGCGTCACTGGTCCTAATGCAAAATTCATTGGTGGACTTCTTGTATTAGACTGGCAGATGAATGAACTGTGGGATCTATATGGAAGCTATGGATACGTCCATGACATCCAAGGCGTTGTCACCGGATTGGACCAACAGGTTCATAACGGAGTCATTGGTTTTGGATATAAAATCACTGATGATGCTAAATTCAAAATGGAGTATCGTCTAGATTACTTCCAATATGCAAAAAATCAAGGGCCTAGAACAGCCATTGGCCCTGTTACCTTGGGAGATACCTCTTCAGTATCCCACGGACTTGCAGGAGAGTTTTCTTATCGCTTCTAAGAATTTTTATAATAAAACTTAAATCATTTAAACCCAGTTGAAATTTCAACTGGGTTTTTTTTATCAGAATTACGAAAATGTCGGATAATAATTTCTTGGCCATTCAAGTGAGTAGGCCTTGTCAAGTTCTTCTTTTGTAAAATCTGACAACTCTGAAACAGCCAAATTTTGCTTCACATGATCCACAGATCTCATTCCAACAATAACAGTGGAAACAGCCGCTTCGGATAGACAAAATTTAAGAGCAGCTTGCGCCAAACTTTGCATAGAAGGCTGGATTAAAAAATCGAACTGAGCAGCATGCTCACAAGTTTCTTTTAATCGACCCTCTTTAAAGTAATGGCGACGCCAATCGCTTTTGACAAATTGAGTTTGAGGCGTCAGAGTTCCCGTTAAGCCACCTTCATCCAAAGGTACTCGCACAATGACTCCCACTCCGTTCTCTTGACAAAGAGGAAAAAGTCTCTTTCGTGGAGTTTGATCAAACAGATTAAAGATCACTTGAATGCTATCTACCAAACCACTTTGGACTAATGCTAAGCCCGAATTAGGATCATGATCATTGAGTGAAACTCCAAAGTGTTTAATCAAACCTCTTTTTTTCAGCTCTTCGATCGCTTGGGGGAACTCTTCCTGCTCCAACCACTCTGGCAACCAAACATGGAGTTGTTGAATATCAATCTGATCGACTTTTAAATTTTGTCGGGACTTCTCAGTTGTTTCTAAAAGATAATCGAGAGGAAAGGCCTCACAAAACGATGTTCCAGGCTGTGGAGGCCAAGCTCGAGTCTTAGGTGGGCATTTTGTCGCAATAATCAGTGAATTTTTTTGATCACTGGACTCTTTGGCTTCTGCAATCAACCTTTCCGAATGACCGTTACCATACAAATACGCTGTATCTACAAAGTTGAGACCTGAATCCCAGGCATATCTTAAACTAGTGATCGCTTCTTCGTCTCGACGTGGCCCCCACATAAAACCCATCGCCCAGGTTCCATAACCTATTTCGGAAACTTGATAGTTCGTTTTGCCTAGTTGACGGTATTTCATTGTATAAGCCTCTTGTTTGCAACAAAGTCGATTGTAATTTTTCAACACTCTCATATACTCAAGAAAAAAGCCACCTTGTAATCTACAAGGCGGCTTTTATGAGAGTTCATTGATGTCATCACTATGATGCTCTCGTGCCCATATCATTAAACTAAAAATCCATATCAATAAAGACCAAGGAATTATCAAAACTCGAAAAAACTGCTGCTTGGTCCAAATTATAAAAAACACCCAAAGCACTCGGCATTAAGCCAATATGCTCCTGAGTTTTTACTTGTCTAGTCAATAAATTAATAAAAGAGACTGAATTATCGCCAGCATTTGCAACGTAAGCGCTATTAAAAAGTTCATCGATGAAGATCTCACGAGGACTATCTCCAACAATCATCGGAATTATTTTTAAAGCATTAAAATCAACCATGTAAACACGATTACTATTTGCATCACTCACGACAGCTTTATTCCCAAAATCAAAACTTGCTAACCCTGAAACCTCAACGTTTGGAGGCAATAGTAGCTGGCTGATTCCCAAGACAGGATTATCACAACTTCCATAAGCAATACGACTCATGACAATACTTCCATCATCAAAGTCGGAGGCTGCCACTAGGATAATGTTTTCCTGATTTTCTAATTTAATGTCGACAAACTTTGTCTGAACATGACTCGACTCGGCTAAAGAGTTATTAATTTTTACCATGCAGGTTGGTTCATGCGCTACCATATCATAAATTTGAACAGCATGACTCCCTTCTAAGCCTAGCACAGCAAGACTAACATCAGGATTGATATTAATAGAAAGAGGGGACTTAATCGAAGAAACATAGGGAGAAGTTTGTAGAGAATTAGTCAAAAAATCGATTATGACATTATCTTCATGAGAAATAATCAAAGCAGTATTATTCGTAGGATGCAAAGCGATCTTCGAAAGACGATGACTCTGTGAAAACTTCAAGGTTGGCTCCGGATGACTATATAATGGCACATCGGGGTCATATTGAAGCATGTAAACAAGACCATTTGTATCGTCATTTCCGATTGCCACAGCAAGATTTTCATAGGGATTTACTGCTAAATGGGAAAGATTACTCTTAACACTAAAAACATTAGGTGGAACAATTAACTCAGTCGCATCACTAACCTCTCCTTCAAAAACTTGGACAACCTCTACTTCATCTTTAACGGCTCCTCGCACAAAGACTTCAAAAGCTCCATTAATGTCCGCAATTGTTTCAACCTGTGTTAAAGTCGTTTGTTGACGAAGATCATCTAGATATGGAGCCTTCTTTAAACCATTAATCAGATTATCTCCCTTATGTATGCTGACATTAGTTACAATCACTTTTGCTTGCGGAAATACAGCACCATTCATTCCAGAAACTTTTACAAGGCCTTGAACATCAGGACTACTAATCGACATCAACTCACCGACAGGTGCCGGAATATTTGGACCAGGACTTCCCCCTCCACAATGAGACATGATAAAAATAGTTAAAAAGCTACCGATTGAGCAAATATATTTTCTAAAATGGCCTTTGTTCATAATTAATCTCTCTTTAAAATTTGAGCTAAAGTTTTCTCTTAATTATAGATTTGATTTTCTTCCCCTCTTTGCACATCAAGCAGGCTAATTATATGAAGTAAATTTAAATCTAACGCAATGCTTTTGTATGAGTTCTCTCTAAATTCGAAAACAACTCTATATTCAATTTCTAAAAGAGCAAAGCTATATCATAAAACTAAAAAGCCGCGCTTAACTTGGAACTATCGAGGGGCACTCCAATCACCTCGACAATCCCTTATTAAGACACGACTTTTCATAAATTTAATTTTCAATCATTTACAGGGTTTTCGGCCCTGCTACCCGTGCTCACCCGAAAATCCACTTTTATCTTCGAAATAGATTTTCAAAACTAAGCTTGGTAATTTTTAAGTGAAAATTCTCATTTCCACTTTTTGCTGGTTTTTACCAGCGACCTCAATAAAAAGTAAAAGCAATCACCATGCCAAAGTATAAGCAAAAAAATAAAATATATGATAACTTGATGTTATTTAATAAGTTTTTTTATTTTTTTAAAAAATTATTATATTTTTTGAATATAAAAACTTAATAAATATAAAATATATATTTTTAATAATTAAATACAAAAAAAATAAATATATATATTTTATAAATTATATATGTTATAATAAAAAAAGTGGATAAAGGGATTATGAAATGGATTGATCATAAGTATGAAGTCCTTGAAGAACTCGGTTCAGGACAAAGTGGCGAGGTTTATCGAGTTAAATTTAAAGGAAAAGAACTAGCCCTTAAACTTCTTAAGACGGAGTTAGCAAACTCCCCAGAAATTCTAAACAAAGAAAGCGACAAGATCCGCGCTTTTAAATTTGAATTTGCTCTTTTAAAAGGACTGCAACACAAAAACATTGTCCAACTCTTCGATTTTGGGCAAGACCAAGAGCTCAAGCGCTTGTATTACACTCAGGAGTTCATTCCAGGACAAGCACTCTCCTCACCCAAACTCAAACTCACCCAAACAGAAAAACAAGATATCTTCCTCCAAGCTCTGAGAGGTTTAGCTTATTTACACCGTCAAAAAATTCTTCACGGTGACCTCAAGCCCGAAAACCTACTAATTGTTGCCAAAGAGGAATCCAATCAGCAATCTTCGGCCCTATTAAAAATCATCGACTTTGGCCTATCTCTTCCCCAACTCGCTTTAAAGGGAGGCACGCCCGCATATATGCCTCCTGAAAAAATACTTCGGGAACCTGTCGATTCACGAAGTGATCTTTATTCTCTTGCGGTTATTTTTTATCAAGTTCTCACAGGCAAGCACCCCTTTGCTCGAAAAAATCTTCATGAAACCCTCCAAGCCCAGCTCCAACATACTGCTCCTTCAGCGACTCTCATTAACCCAGAAATCCCTCCTATCTGGAGTCAACTACTCGACCGCATGCTCATTAAAAACCCTCAAGAAAGAATTAGCTCAGCGGAGGCATGCATCAAATTTTTGGAAAGTAAAGGCGAGGTCTCCAACTTTACAAACGCCAATACCGAAATTCAAGAAGCCTGGATTGGGCGAGAGGACATTCTAGAAAGCTGTCAAAATTTTTTAAGTCACGTAGCTCAGCAAAAAGAGAAAAAAGCGATAGAAAGACAAGGTCTCATTCTCACTGGAGAAGTCTATTCGGGGCAAAGTGCTCTGCTGAGCAAACTCAAATACGAAGCGGAACTTTTAGGACTTGAAATTAGAAATGAAACGGAGGAAAGTAGCAAAAAAATATCCGAAAAATCCAAAAAGCTACAACTCCTCGACTGGTCACAACTTGGTCGAAGCCCTGACAAGACCGTTAACCAACAAGAACTTGTGGCAAAGCTGCAAAATCTCAATCGTCAAAAAAGTCATTTCATTTTGGCGATTCCAGCGACTTTATATCCAGAACTAATAAAAAATTTCGCTCCCCACCAAAGCCTTGCTCTTCGAAGCTTCACTGCTTTAGAACTCGAAGCTTATCTAAAAAAAATCAGCGGTAACCCGGAAATCCCTCCACCCTTTTTAAACAGTCTTTATCAAAAAAGTCATGGCAACAGCCATCGCATCAAAATAGCTTTGAATCACCTCAGCCAAGACCCCAGAATTGTCGACAGCTCTGGAAAGTGGAATTTAGCGATTTTTAGAGAAGTTGCTCCCAGCATGGAACAACTCGGCCTAACCGCATTAAGAGACGATCAAACAAATCAAATTAAAGAGATTGATAGTCTCCAAAAATGGGATGAAGCATTATTTCATTGCCTCAACTTAGCCAGACAAAAAAAACACGATGCTGCTCTAAAAAGGTTGCAAATCCTTGAAGAAAAAATTGGAAATCCTGATTTTATTTCCAATCAACAAGAAGCAATTTGGAAAAAAGCCAAAGTTTTTGGACTGCGTTCCTGGATTTACTTAAAACAAAACCGTTATGAAGAAGCCAGAAAAAGCTTAAACCATACATTAGAATTGCTTAAAGAAAGTGGGCAAGAAGACCCTATTCTTCAATTAAGAAGCCAGAACTTTTTATCTTACCTAGACTTACAGGAAGGAAAAATCGAGGAAGCGATTTCAAGCTTTGAAAAAACTTCTAAAATTACGGCAGCACTCCCTCCCGAGCAACAGTTTGAAATCACGAACAACGAACTGAGCCGCGCTTATCTAGCAGCCGAACGCTTCGAAGAAGCCATCGAGCAAATCAAAAAAGATTTAAGATCTCCTCCAGTGCAAGCCGACATCAGTACACAACTCAAGTCTTATTACCACCTCGCGGAAGCCTATGAAAAATTACTACAATATTCCGAAGCAATTTCTGCTTTTGAAGAAGTGGAAAATCGTGCCCGGCAAGCCCAAAACTGGGATTACTTAGTCAGGGCTTATAATGGGTTAGGAAATATTCATTATCTTAAAAAGGAACTTACACAAGCGCTGGACTATTTTGAAAGAAGTTTTAGCTTGGCCGAGTACACCGAGGATTATGCCGCTGCTGCCAGTGCGAGACAAAGTCATGGAGTGATATTAGGAGAACTTGATCAACTTGAGGAAGCACTCATCGATTTGGAAGCATCGAAAAGAGCTTTAGCCAAACTGCCACCCACGACTTACTCTCGCCACCTGATGAGTCGCGCTGTTTTAGAACTGGGTGAAATTTATCTCAAACAAAAAAACTTTCAAAAAGCTCATAGCGCATTTTCGGAAGCACTCAACCGATCTGAAGAAGAAGAAAGTTTGCACTTTTTTAGATTCTATCCACTTTTGGCTTTGGCAAAATTAGCTCTTCTAGAAAAAAATTCCCAGAGTTTCCAAGAAATTTATCCGCAAGTTCTTCACCTCGCTCAATCTCCTGAGCAAAAAGAAGATTTGGCAAAAGTCATGAAGGATTTACCTTTCGAAAATAACTTGGTGAAGCCCGAAAAAAATCTGTTGAGTATTCCCCAAAATGAAAAACCTGTTTCAACCAATCAAATTTCATCCAGACAAAATTTATACCAAAGTTCACACACCTTTGATGCACTTCCTCAAACTCACTTTAGTGGTGAAGCTCTATTATCCATTTTGAAAATTAATCGCGCACTATTGAGTGAAATGGAAAGCCCCATGCTGTTTCAAAAAATTTTGGAGTATGCAACCGATCTAAGCGGAGCCGAAAGTGCATTATTGCTCGAAGTTTCTGAAGACAATGCGCTTTCCATCCTCGCCGCCTTCAACACTCAAATTGACGATGGCCAAAAGGAGATCAGTGAACACATTGCTAGTCAGGTTTTACGCTCGGGAAAATCCATCGTCACCCACGACGCTCTGGATGATGAAAGTTTTAACCAATACCAATCTGTCCTTGCCCTTAAACTTCGCTCAGTGGCCTGTGTTCCTATTCGCATCCATCAAAAAGTTATTGGTTTACTGTATTTGATTCATCGTAACAAAATTCAGCTCTTTAGCCAGGAAGTCTTGAGTTTGCTCGAAGCCTACAGCGATCAAGCAGGATTGGCGCTGCAAAATAATCGTTATTTGGCTGAGCTCAAAAAACTCAATCAACAATTGCGAGAAAAACTCGATGATGCCGAGTCCTTCATTGATCAACTCAAAGAGGACATGCGCACCCAACTCAAAAATCCCTACCCCAAAATTTTAGGACAAAGTCCTGCCATTGTTCAAATTTTGGAAAACCTCGATCGCATCAGCGACACTGAACTCAGTGTGCTGATTTTAGGTGAAACCGGAACTGGTAAGGAGCTCATTGCCCGGGCTATTCATGAAAATTCCCATCGACGCAGTCAGCCCTTCATTGCAATTAACTGCGGAGCCATTCCGGAAAACATCATCGAGAGCGAACTTTTCGGTTATGTTGCAGGAGCCTTTACAGGAGCCTCCCGCGACAAAAAAGGGCTTTTTGAAGCTGCCCATGGGGGCACGATTTTTTTAGATGAAGTTGCGGAACTTCCTTTGCAATTGCAGGTGAAGTTATTACGTGTCCTACAAGAAAAAGAAGTTGTTCGCGTGGGTTCCAGCCGTCCTATTGCTGTGGATTTTCGGCTTGTCGCAGCTACTCACCGTCAACTAGAAAGCTGGGTGAGTGAAAATAAATTTCGAGAAGATCTTTATTACCGCCTCGCTCAAATGCTGCTTCACATTCCCTCTCTTAGAGAACGCATGGAAGACCTTCCTCTTTTAGCCAATCACTTCTTAAACATTTTTTCTCATGAGCTTAAATTAAAACAGCCTCCCAAACTTTCGCAAAATCTTTTTAAAGCCATGAGTGCCTACCACTGGCCTGGTAATGTCCGCGAGTTAGAAAATATGATACGTACCGCAAGTGCTTTTGCCAATGAGGGAAATATTGAGTTAAAAGATCTTCCCGATTTTCTTAGGCAACGTTTAGAAGGCAACAAAGCTATCTTGCCTCAGCAGAAAAAAAATATCTCCACGCAGACAACAGAAAAAATGGAAAACCCCCGCGTGGAAATTCATTCTCAAAAAGAAGTTTTAGAAAAATGGGAAGATTATGAAGCCGCATTATACAACCGCTCCTATCAAAAATTTCAGGGAGACTACAAAAAAATCGCAGAGGATTTAGAAGTCGGCATTGCCACCGTCTATTCCAAAGTAAGAAAGTTTTCACTGGAAGACCCTGCGCAAAACGAAAGGTTTGATGAACTCGTGCAAAAAATTCCTCACTCCATAACTGCATCAAATCTTAAAATCTTCGTCATTCAAAAAACTTTTACCCAAACAAAAAGTCCCTACAGTACAGCACAAAAATTGGGAATTAATGTCGGGACGGTGTATCGTTATTTAAAATCAACCCATCAAGAAGATAAGAAAAACGAAAATATTTAAATTAACTATGACATATATCAACCCTATCGAACGCTGCTTTCAAAAATTAAAGGCTGCAGGCAAAACTCCACTCATCCTACATTCGGGAAATCCCAATCAACAAGGCATTCACTTCCCCAAAGATATTTTGCGAAATGCTTATCAAAAGGCCATCGCAGAACATTCTTATCAAGCCGAGCCTCGAGGTTTATTCAGTGCACGCCAATCGATTTCACGATACTATCAAACAAAACACTGTCATATACCTGCCGAGCAAATTCTTCTCACTTCGGGAACCAGTGAGTCCTTTGCTTTTTTATTTCGGCTCTTTTCCTCTAAAAAAGACGAGCATATCCTCGCTCCCCTTCCCGGCTACCCTTTATTTGACCACATCGCAGACTATACTCAAAGCCAGCTGCGATATTATTCACTTGTTCCGCAATCGCCTCATTGGAACATCGACTGGAAACTTTTAGAGCAGCAATGGAACCCTCATACCAAGGCGATTATAGTGATCTCACCTCATAATCCAACAGGTTGGGTGGCAAAAACAGAAGATTGGGAAAAAATTTCTCAACTTTGCATCAAATATAATACAGCTCTTATTTGTGATGAGGTTTTTTCTGAGTTTTATTTTAGTCAAAATAGCTACACGCATGCGGCTCAATTAAATAAAGCACCGCTATGTTTTACATTAAATGGTATCTCCAAAATGTTAGCTTCACCAGGCCTCAAATTAGGATGGATTGGAGTCACTGGAAATACAACTTTAGTCTCGGAAGCACTCGAAAAACTCGAAATCTACAATGATACTTTTTTGTCTGCAAATGGCCTCATTCAACAGGCTTTGCCAGAATTAATCCAAAATTCTTCGGACTTTTTAAAAGGCTATTGCCATCAAGTTCAAAATCAAGCTGAGCACGCTATAAAGCTTTTGAACTCATGCCCCCAGATCACAGTTCATCAGCCTGAGGGTGGTTTTTATCTCATGGCCCAGCTCAGTCAAAAACTCGATTTGAGCGAGGAAGCATGGGTTATTCAGTTAATGCAAGAGGCCGGAGTTTTTGTTTATCCAGCTTATTTTTATGATTACGAATCTGAATATATTCATTTTGTGCTTTCATTTTTAACGGAAGAAACAAAACTGAAGCTAGGCTTAGAAAAAATAATCGCATTTATCCAAAAAAAGTAATCAAATTTAATAAGCTCGTTGAAAAATAATTCATAAAAAAACCCCAACCATGATTTCATGATTGGGGCCTGAGACAAATAAAAGTTTGTCAAAATTAATTGATTATTTACTTATTGCGGTTGGTGATAACGTTAAAAGTAAACTCATTATCAACAAGTCCGTCGCCAGAGTTCACATTACCAGCACCAGCTTCAGTAGTGAAAACTCCAGTTTCACCTGTTGAAATCTGATAAGCTTTCACAGAAGTCAATACATCGCTACCAGGAGTACCATTTGCAAAGGCTTCATCAATTGCAATGACTTGATCTAAACCAGTAGCTGCAGCAATAGCATCATAAGTAGCTTGATCAATGTTACGGTATTCAATTGTGAATTTATTGCCTTCCCAGAAAGCAATATCCTGAATACCTTCCGCAGCAGTTTCTACTAAACGAGGATTTTCGTCTGTTTGTACATAAACTGCACTGACATCGGTCGTATTGACTAAATCAAGGTCGGCCTCGATATCATCACGAGCAAAGCTTAACCCAGAGTTTAAGCTTAAGAAAGCAATATTCGTTTGACTAATACCATCCATTTGCATCGGATCCACAGCATTACCTAATGTTACACTATAACTTAAAGCAGCCAAGCGATAGGTTGCAGTAACGTTCACCGTATCTGTTTGACCAAGAGCGTCAGTCACTTTGAAAGTGAAAACTTCTGCACCAGGCTCTTTAGAAGAAACATCGATATCTAAATCAACATCGAAAGAATTAACATCACTGGTGGTGCTGTCATCACTAAAACCGCGATCTGAAGTGATTTCTAAAGAATCAAAACCCTCAGGGGCATTGACAGAAACCGTAAATTTTAAAGTAGAATCAGCTTCGATCAAGGCCTGTTTGCTGGCTTCTCCAACAACTTCAACGGTTGGAGGAGTTGCATCAGGGGGTATATCATTATCGTCACAACTGGCGATTCCAAATGCGCCAAGTACTAATAGACTGGCCAACAGACGTTTATTAAAAATTTTCATAATTTTGCTCCTTAAATTATTTTCTATATATCCCTCACCTCTGAGGAATGTTTTGCTGGAGTGCGAGGAGATTTAAAAGGTTTTTTTTCCTTTGTCTCCCTGTTTAAAACGATATTAAATCCATTTTAGGTTTTCCAAGCTAAGCTTTAATTTGCACTTAAAAATTTATTTCTACTGAGAAGTCAAACAAAATAAACCTCAGTAATTTAAAGGCATATATTAAAAGCCGCTCTTTATAAAACGCATTTAACCGTATTTAGTTTTAAGAGTACATATTTGGAGTGTTTTTGGTGAGGTCGCCTGTGGCAGCTTAGTTTTAAGCCACATTCAAATGAAATGTACACAAGTTTGAAAAACTTTGCAAGTAGAAAATTTTCAGATTGAATTTTGATGCTTTAAAAAATCTATTCATCATAAGAAATCAAATGCAAAATAGCTGTTAAACAGTTTGTGAAAAAGTCGGCCGGTCCAATTTTTGTTTCTGATAATAAGGATCAAAGATCATGGCAATATTTCGTAAAAAAAGCTTCCCAGAAGTCGTTGCATATAAACGATCTTGATCGACTATTAACAAAGCGTCCTCGATCAATTCTGAGAGAGAATTCAGTTCTTGAGAAAAATATGTTTTGAAAGAAATTTTCCATTTTTTGGAAAATTTTTCAAAGTCAAGTTCAGCTCGACACATGATTTGTGTGATCAAATCTCGGCGAATACTGTCCTCTTGATTGAGCAAATAGCCTCGAAACGTCGTCAACTCTCCTAATGTCGCCTGCTGCTCATAAGATTTCAAGTCTTTCTCATTCTGAAAATAATGTCCGCCAACATAAGAAATAGAGCTCACCCCAAAACCTAATTGATGAGCCTCCGCACGGGTCGTATAGCCCATAAAATTACGATGAATCGTTCCACGGTCGAGAGCCTGAGAAAGTTCATCACCCTCTTTGGCAAAGTGATCCATACCTATCGATCGATAACCTTGACTTAAAAACATTTGATAAGCTTCCTCAAAGAGCTGAATTTTTAACTCCGGAGGAGGCAAGTCTTGATCTTTAAAAGAGCGCTGCACCGGACTTTTCCACGGAACATGCGCATAACTATAAACGGCAAGGCGATCCGGTGAAAGCTCAATCACTTTTGCTAAAGTTTCTCTCCAAGTTTTAAGGCTCTGTCCTGGCAAGCCATAAATCAAATCAAAATTAAAAGAGTGAAAACCCAAGTCTCGCAAGACATCGATCATCTCACGGGTCTGCTCATAAGTCTGATTGCGATGAATCAACTGCTGCACTCGCGGGTCAAAATCCTGCACTCCCAGAGAAATACGATTAAAACCCAGCTTTTTGAGCATCTGACAGAACTCGACTGTACTGGTGCGTGGGTGCATTTCGATAGCAATTTCTGCATCTACTTCAATACAAAATATTTTTTTAATCTCTTCAAAAATTTGTTCAAGTTCTTCAGGCTTTAAAAAATTAGGTGTCCCCCCACCAAAATGGATTTGACAAACGCGCGGTTTTTTTACTGCAAGATTTTGCTGAACAGTTCGCATCTCAGCTAATAAAGCCCGTATGTAAGCTTCTGTACGGCGATGATCTTCGGTAATCACCCGCATACAACCGCAAAAATGACAAAGCCGCTCACAAAAAGGGATATGAAAATAAAGAGAAAGTTTTTCTTCGGCTTGAAGTGAAGCTAAAGCTCGTTGATAGTCACTGCTCTTTACTTGTTCGGTCCACTCGGGAACCGTTGGATAACTCGTATAACGAGGTCCTGCGACATTATATTTTTTTAGTAGTGAGATTAAATTCATAAAACACTTCTAGCAGAAGCCAAAAAAAATAAAAACCCCAATCTAGAATTCTAGATTGGGGCCATAAAAGATTTTCGTCTTTTACTTATATCTTAATTTAAGCAAATCGGTTTATCGATTTACCCACACATCAATATGAATCAAATCGATATCATTATTATTGGCTTCTACATAAACAATTCCGACTGATCCGGAAGCAGTTTGGAAACTCATAAATGGATTCGTAGTAAAAACAGTATCTGCATCTTCCATTTCGGGAGCAAAACTATCATTAATCATCTGAATACGCTGTAATTCCGAAACTTCATTTGAAGAAATCTTGCTCAAGGTATCCTTGTCACTGACTTTCATTTGAGTCACATTAAAATCAAGCTCCCAAGGCAAGATATACTGAACAGCTTCCAAACCAGGATAGACTAATCGAGGATTTTCATCGGCACGCAAGAAAAACACATCGACTTTTCCACCTAAACTGGAATTATCAATAATTTGCTGAGGCGTATAAACCTCCTCGTTAGCCAAATTGAGGAATACAGGACCGTCTTTATTGATTCCATCAGGGTCATTCACATCCACAACATTTTCTAAAGCTACTACATAATGAAGAGCCGTTGGGAGGATTTCTACGACCAACTGAGTACTGGCTTCCTGACCGGATTCATCCACAACTGTAAAGGTAAAGGTTTCTGCGCCAGGATCTTTGGCTTCAGTGGAGTATAAGAAAGTAGTTTCTAATTCGGACTGACCTTCTCCTTCCATGCTTTTATCATAACCTTGATCAGAAGTCACACTGTACTCTGCCAAACCACCAGGAACATTCATCACCACTTTAACTTCGATGCTCTCACCGACTCCATTGGTAATCTGAATAGGACTTTCGCCTCCGTTCACTTCAATACTGGGAGCTTCGGGAAGTGGATCAGGTTCGGGGTCAGGTTTGGGATCGGGCTGAGGGTTTTCACCAGGATCGACTATAACTACAGGGTCCTGGGGATCCGGTTGTGTCGTTTGAGGGTCGCTACTACCGCAACCTGAAGCAAGCCAGCCAATACTTGCCAATAATAATAAACTTACTTTTAAAGGTTTCATAATGATTCTCCTAAATCATTTCATCCTGAATTTTAGGGAGTCACTTTGTCAAGCCACTTCAAATTTAAGAATTCTCATAGAGGCTTTAAAACTAAAATCAGGTTTGGAGTACTTTTAGATTTCACCAATTTGAGGTCTCTAGTTAACCTGTTTTCTTCCTACAGGTTAATAAACGGCGCTATTAAATCGAAAGTTTTGTACAAAATCAAGGGACTTTTTTATTTTTTGCTTAAAGAGGATGTTAATACCTCTCTCTTCATCAACATGCTTTAAACTTCATAATTTCTTAAGGGACACACTTATAAGAGCCATCTGTTTTTAGACAAAACCTGATAAGCATCATAAAAACCCTGTTGAATACCACGCCGGACCTTAATACGATCACGGGTTGCCCGACTCACTGGCAAATCAAATTGCGGACGAATTGCGGTGATCTTCACACCTTCTGGAGCTTGCTCAATCAAATCGATCGTTTGATTATATTCCTCATGGCGTCTCATCAGGGCCTCCACCACATGAGGGTATTGGCGAAATACAAGACGATTGAGCCAGGAAAACTTACTGGGCTTTTTTCGATAGTCCTCCCGACGAGAACAAACCACTAATATGTTCTCACATCCCTCCTCAATCGCTTTGGCAATGGGAATCGAGTTGGTAAGTCCCCCATCCATCACACGATCTCCATGATAATAAAGTTCACGGCGATAAAGATAAGGAATCGCACAAGACATACGAATGGCTTCACGGATATTTTCCTTGGCTCCATCGAGATAAAGCGTTTCTCCGGTCTCACAATTACTGACCACGATATAAAACTTGGTCTTCATATCCTGCAACTTTTCTTGCAGTCCATCCAAGGTCTCAAAAGAATCATCCATCAAATAATCGATATCCATGATATTCTTTTTAGACAAAATGTTTTTATATTGAATAAAACGCGGGGAAGCCAAGCGCTCTTCTAAAACGAACTGGTTGTATTCGGGCCGACCCATGAGGTAATTCGCTGCACAGCAAGCCCCAGCACTGGTTCCTAAAACGATATCAAACTCCGGCATGCCCATTTCTTGTAAAGCAAGCAAGGCCCCGGCAACATAAGAGGAACGCATACCTCCTCCCTCTAAAACCAAAGCGCTCTTCTTTTTTTTTGTTTGTGCATTCATGATAAATTTTTTAAACGCGCCTTCTATACCTATTGGCTCATCTTCTCTGCAAGCTCAGCAATTTTTGAGTTCCAAAATCCTTCCTCTCGCAAGCCTTGCTGAGACCACTCCATCATCTTTTGGACATAGTCTTTTCTTAAATTCTTTTCAAGGCAGAGTATGCATTCCAAGACCTTAAAAATGAGTTTATTGTTATTTTGATCATTTTTTTGGAGAAAGTTCAGCAGCTTTTCGATCTCTTCAGAGGAAAACTCCATTGTCTGCATTTCACGTTTTAAAAACTCGAGTAAACGCGGATGCCATTGCAATGCACTAGAAAGTTTCTCATCAATCATCTCTTGCAGCTCAACAATTTTTTTGAAATAGAGTTCTTCTCCTGCTGTTTTTGCACTTTTGGCCTGAGGCACTTCGACCCCTTCGATAA
Source organism: Deltaproteobacteria bacterium (assembly GCA_024233625.1). GTDB lineage: Bacteria > UBA10199 > UBA10199 > DSSB01 > DSSB01 > JACKPJ01. Next base: position 2,370 of record JACKPJ010000013.1, on the reverse strand, counting down.
AGTCGGTCGAAATTTGCCAAAGCGGAGGAATATTAAAGCCAATTTCACTCTCCGAACGCAAAGGCAAACTGCCTTTGGGAGCCACTGTTCCTGCGCCAATGATTCCCGCTGCCAAAACATTTAAATGTGAGTGACCTTTTTGGCGTAGTTGCAATAAGGTATCTAAAATCAAATGGGCAGTTCCCGGCTTGAGATGACTATAATGATTTTTACTCTTCGGATTGAAGCTCGTATAGTAACCCGAGTCCCATCTCTCTCCATTATAATATCTTAATAAATGAGCCCGCGTTCCTTGAGGATAAACGGCAACTTCGACATCGGTTTCGACAAGTTTTTTTGCCGCCTCCTGCATCGCCTTCCAGCCTTCCCCTTTTTTACGACGATTAATCAAAATCATGCCGGCGTTTTCAATGACCTTTCCTAAACTAATCCAGGAGTAAATAACTGGGTTATCAACAAAGTGGTCTTTCGCAGCAATGAATCGCAGCCTTAAATGACGAGTTTTTTGAGACAAGTCAGCTTGAGGTCCAGTCTCTGATTTCTCACTGAGATTTCGAAGACTGTCTGAGCAGTCCTTTTGATCAACACTGTTCCCCGGAGGGAAGCCTTGGACCAGAGGGGAAAAGTGTTGCGTATGAGAATTGCGAGTTTCGGAGCAAGCGAAGGGAGAAGTCAGAGACTGGACCCGAATTTTTCCCATGGCAAAAAAATTGAGCACAAAATCCAAATAAGAATTATGATTGAGAATGACTAAAGTCTTTCCCTCGAGAACAGGAATGTTTTCACTTCCTTGAGAATAAAGCCGGCATTTAAAAAGCTGTGTCAGCCGTGAACTCCAAATTCGAGCTAAGCCATCAAAACAATCACGCCCGATATCAGCTCCATTTTTATGAAAGGCCAAGATCGCCAAACGCGCGAGAGTATTGGTCGCGAGTGCTGCCGCAAACATCGGCCCAAGCACCAACTTGGGAGCTTTTCCCGTACGAAAATCCGCATTGTCCCACTCTAGCAGACGAAATCCCGATCGAGGAAACTTGGCAGCCGCAATACCCAACATTTGATAATACTGATCGAAAAAGTCTTGGGGATGAATATTGCTATGTAAGCGAGCAAGCTTCGCCATAGCCAAGCGAATTCGAACGCGCGCTCGATCATTCAAGAAAGCCAATAATAAAAAGAACACAAAATAAAGGAGAATGAAAAAAAACTCTTTCGAATAAAAATCGAGTTCAGAATAACGGAAGATGAGCAAATAGACAAAAATAGCACTAAAAACTAATGGAAGCACGCGGTCGCGAAAAGGCCCAAAAAGATATTCGAGCTTTCCACTGTTACGGCTTAAAAAATTCGTTTTAAATATGGACTGCTCGCGAGATGTCCGATTTAACAAAGCCACTACTACTCGCAACAAAGGAATCATATGTAAACAAAGGGCAAAAGCGAGCAGAAGTTGAAAGCAACGGAAAGTCATTAATATTCAATAAATAAAGTCGATCGCACTGCATAAGCCGGACTTGCGGGATCAAACTGGATCGCATTAATCGGATTTCCCGAAAAAGTTGTATTGGCAAAGTCGTCATTTTTAATATCAAAGACTGAACCAGGCACAAACACACCACCAGTAATATTCCAGGTTAAGTGATTAAAGAATTTAGCTTCGACGATGAGGTCTGTCTCAACTCCATACCAGCGACTTTCATTGACCACCCGTGGCAAGGTAGGAATACCAGTAATTTCCGCAAAGTCAATATCGACCACCCGGGAAGGTGCCCACGCCGTCATCACATGTGCTCCCAATTTGAGATACTGCGCTTGAGGAATGGCTTTGGAAATATCAAAGCGATGGAGATAACGACCTCCCACATAAATAGCATTATTGACGCGGTTGCTGGTAATCGGTTGATTGCCCAATTTGGTTTCTCCATTGACCTGAATGGCAGGGGAAGTCCCTAAAGGCATATTAAATAGCATCAGAGCAATATCATAATCGGGACGAAAACCAAGCTGAGTCGCGCGACTCGAAAGAGGAGAGGAGTCACCACTAGCAAAACCCGTCATGAATTTCCACTCACCACCAAAATCATGCTTACCCTCAACTTCCAAAGCTCCTAAATGCACGGCGACGTCATTTTCTCCGTCCAAACAAGCGGGATTCGGCAAGGGATTAGTAAAACCCGCCGGAACTTCAATAGCATCGATACAAACTCCCGTTCCTATTTTTCCGCCCAAAAAGACATACTCACCGGCGATGGTGATAGGACCTTTACGGTATTTTCCATAAACATCGACATAAATAAGACGGGTATCTCCATCAATCGCTCCAGGAACGGCTTCCCCTTCGGAGTTAAAAGCAAGGCCTTCGCGCTCCCC
>JACKPJ010000012.1 GCA_024233625.1 Deltaproteobacteria bacterium | reverse complement strand
TTCGTAGCTATTTTTTGCTCATTTAAAAAGGCATCATAGGTTGTTTCAAACGAATTTCTTAAAGCCATCACAACTTTCATATTTTGCTGAAGTTGATCATGGAGTTTATCTCGTTCATCTATACTGATTTCATCGAGTTCCATTAACTTTTGCTTCTGGCCTAAAATATCCACTAAACCGACTAAGTAAAAACCTCCTTTAGGCGCTTTGCTGCGTTTAAATATTTCTCTAGATTTACACATTTGATGTCACACCAACTCCACCCCAATATTCTTCAGTTGTTCTTTAGGATCCCAGCCTTCGGGCGGCTCTTCGCGGCCTCGGTCCCAGAGCATCTTTTCTTGCTCAATCCAATATTGACGAAAATCTTCATAAATCTTTTTTCGTCCTTCCAGACCTCCAGGTCCGATATCGCCATAACCAAATTGAATCCCACAACAGTTACAGATTTCATCTGAAGGCGACTCTCCATCCCAAGCAGGAAAACCTAGATCGTATCCACATACTGGACAAAAATTATTAATATATAAATTTTTCATTTTTACCTTCCTGGTTGACTCAACCAATAATGAAATGCGTCTTTTGATTTATAGCCATTTGGATTTTTTAAAGAATAAGGTTGAGGCTTGTAAAATGTTCTTATCGTTCCATTAGCATTATAAGAACCAAAGGTATTTGTCTTTGGATCAAAAAGACGAGTGACTCCTCTTTCATCAACCTTTCTTAAATAACCTTTTTTTGATGAATCCAGAAAAAAATCCCAGGCCTTTCTAGCATAATCATCCGCGTTTTTGGCATTAAAATCCGCACCATGATCGACAAAGTGCTTTTCGAGTGTTTTAAGATTTCCCCAGATATCTTTAACATCCGGCTGAAGGGATTTCATTTTTGAAGCGATATTTCTAGCATGAAGAGTTCCACCACTAGTTATCGCCGTTTCGGTCACTGCTTGGGTATTTTGCCAACAAAGTGCTCCACTGCGCATCCCAGGGACTTCGCAATGATAAGCCATCTCCGGAATAATGCGTTTCTTGTTTTCTTCATTCAAACAATCGAGAATGGTCTTAAATTCTGCCGATTCACTATCTTTGGCACCATGATCAATATAGCCATAACCTTTTACCCAATTACCCAGCTTTTCTGTAAAACCAGCGTGAGTTCTTCCCTGCTGTTGAGATTTTTTTAAACGATTTTGAATGTAAGCACGTCCAGATTCGACAGATCGAAGAGAAATTTGATTTTGGATTTGTTCACAGGAGGCGTTTTTTGGAGTAGATTTTTGAGCTATCTCCACCTGAGAAGAATTTTTTGGAGTACAATCCACATCACGAAGGCAAATATTAAGTCTTTGAATTCCCATATATGAATGCAAAGCAAAAAAGGTGCCACTTTTTAAGTAATTGATTTTGATATATTTTTTAGTTTTTATTTTTTTAAAACCGTTCGATTTTCGGACACCGCGTTCGTATTTTGAACAAAATTTAGGGTATTCAAAAAGAGTTTAAAAAATATTTATCCACAGGCTTGACGAATCTTGACAAAATGAGGTAAGTTACGCGGCTCTATCTTCATTTGAAGAGTTATGTGAAGATCTTATATAATTTTTAAGACTAAGATTATAAGATCGACAATAAGGATATTAATTATGAAGTACGCAATTATTGAAACCGGTGGAAAACAATACAAAGTCAGCGAAGGCAAAAGCATTCGCATCGAAAAAGTCCCTGCAGAAGCCGGAAAAGTCATTGAGTTCACCAAAGTATTAGCCGTTAACGACGAAGATAAACTTCAAGTAGGAACTCCTACTTTAGAAAAGGCTCAAGTTTCAGGTGAAATCGTTAAAAACGGTCGCGATAAAAAAATCCTCGTTTTTAAAATGAAACGTCGAAAAGGCTATTCCAAAAAACAAGGCCATCGACAAAGCTTCACCGAAGTCAAAATCAATAAAATTTCAATTGCGTAGGCACTTAAGGAAGGATTTTTTACTATGGCACATAAGAAAGCTGGGGGATCCAGTCGAAACGGTCGTGATTCACATGGTCAACGTCGCGGAGTAAAATCCTTTGGTGGTGAGCAAATTCATGCTGGAACCATCATTGTCAGACAATGTGGCACCAAAATTCATCCTGGCAATAATGTCGGTGTCGGTAAAGACTATACTATTTTTTCCAAAATCAACGGCGTGGTCAAATTTGAGCCATTGGGCCGTTCCCGCAAAAAAGTCAGCGTTTATCCTGCTTAAGTCTCTACTTGGTCTCTTTACCAACCGTCGTGAGCAAACCAAGGACCAGGCGGTTGAGAAAAAAAAACGGAGGCGTACAAACGGTACGTTGAGGACTTTTTGACGAAACCAACACAGTCATTGGCTTGCACAACAGCTTAGGAAAGAGACCACATGAAATTCCTTGATGAAGCAAAGATCTATGTTCAGGCCGGCCACGGAGGTCCAGGTTGTGTATCATTTCGCCGTGAAGCTCACGTCCCTCGGGGTGGTCCCGATGGAGGCAATGGAGGAGATGGTGGTTCGGTCATAATAATGACCGATGAAGGTCTCAACACGCTTTATGAGTTAAAAGGCAAACGACATTTTCGCGCTAAAAGCGGTGGCAATGGCATGGGAAAAGGTATGCAAGGCAGACGCGGGGCCGATGCCATCATCCGTGTCCCCCCAGGAACTTTAATTCGCGATGCCGAAAGCGGTCATTTACTCGCGGACCTAACCGAAAATCATCAAAGCTTTATCGTCGCTAAAGGCGGTCTAGGAGGAAGAGGAAACTTGTCTTATGCCTCCTCCACTAATCGTGCTCCCAGAAAGGCTCAATCCGGTCTTCCTGGAGAAGAAAAAATGATTCAATTAGAACTTAAACTCCTAGCAGATGTCGGCTTGATTGGTCGGCCCAATGCAGGAAAGTCCACCTTGATTTCTGCCATCTCGGCTGCACGTCCCAAAATTGCGGACTATCCCTTTACCACCATTCAACCTCAACTCGGTGTGGTTAAGCTCAATAATTATAAGACATTTACCGTGGCAGATATTCCGGGCTTAATCGAAGGTGCTCATCAAGGCACCGGTATGGGAATTCAATTTCTCAAACATATCGAACGTACCCGAATTTTTTTGCATCTCATTGACCTTTTGGATCCGGAAGAACCTGACCCCTTTATTTCTTTTGACAAGATTGAACACGAATTAAAATCCTATTCTGAAGAATTTGAAAAAAGAACACGTTGGGTCGTTTTCACAAAAGGAGACCTGCTTCAGGACGAAGCGGAAAAAGAAAAACTCCGCGAAGCTCGAGAAGTTTTTTCAAAAAAAGCCATTCCTCATTGGACGATCTCTGCTCACACCCGACAGGGTTTAACAGAACTCATTCAAGCTCTCGCAAAAAAACTCTCTGAGATGGAATCTTAAATTTCGTAGTTAAGAAGCAGGAAATTTAACAAAGCGTTCAAATAGCTTCAGATCGAGGCGAATGAAATTTTGACGAAGGAGTCGTACCTATGAGTACGTCGAGTGAGTCAAGGTTTCATTTAACAAAGAGCTGGAGCTATTTGAACGCTTTGGACTAGTCTTGGACTGCGCGTAGAGAGACAGTAGTATCCTCTCGAAAAACTGTCACACAATCGCGGCCATAACTTTTGGCTTGATAAAGGGCAGTGTCTGCCTGATCAATCAGTTCATCAATGGATTCCATTTCTGGATTAAAGGTCGCTACTCCCACACTGACCGTCAAACGACTTTTTTGGTTATTCAATATATTTGGGCTAGCTTGCTTCACAAATTTTCGTAATTTGTCGGCAACTTTTTCGGCATCTTTGATAGAAGTGTCAGGCAGTACCACCGCAAACTCTTCACCACCATAGCGAGCTAGGGTATCGACTTCACGTAGATTTTTTTGCAATAATTTAGCCAGCTGAGACAAAATGCGATCGCCTTCCAAATGACCAAATCGGTCGTTAATTTTCTTAAAGTAATCCACATCGACCATTAACAAGGAAAGCTTGTGTTGAAAACGCTTCACGCGTTTAAATTCCATTTCCAGGATACGTAAAAAATGGCGACGATTATAAATACCCGTTAAATCATCGACTAATGTGAGCTCTTTGGTCTTGGCATAGAGATAGGCATTTTCAAGCGCAATCGCTAACTGCTTCACAATGATGCTGAGAACTTTAATTTCTCGCTGACTAAAGGCATCAATCTCACGTCGAGAAAAGTTCATCACACCAAAAACGGAATCCTTTGTCAGGATAGGAAAACTCAAGAAGGAACCATTTTCGGACTTCATGCCTTTGTAGTACAGATAATCCTGATCTTTTGAGGTGTCGGGAATATAAATCGATTGCTTGCTTTGTAAAACGCGACCACTGATACCTTCTCCAGCCTTAAAGACGAGGGTCTTCACCTCATGGCTTTTACGAAAGCCCCTTAACTCTTGAACAATCAGATTCTTCTTCGACTTATCCAATAAAAGAATCGCAAAATCACTGAGGTGAATATTTTTTAAAATCACATCCGCAAATTTACTGCATAAAGCTTCCGGATCAATACTTGCTGTGAGCACTTGCGAAACATTGAATAAAATATAAAGCTCACGAACGTTTTCTTCCAAACGACGATGGCTGTTATCCTGAATTTCTTCATTTTTCTCACTAGAAATCGAAGTTTCTTGAGGAGTTTCACTTTGATCTTTAAACAAGCTACCTGACGGTTGAGCTGCCGATGCCTTGAAGCCGTTTTGAGCTGTTGTAAAGTCTTTTACCTGTTGCGTCAGTGAGGCGAGTTGAAGACGCAAACTTTCCATTTCACCCTGGAGTAAAAGTGGGTTTTCTTGATTTGGCGTAATTGAATTTTTTTCAGATAACTCCTGTCTAAATGAGTCAAAATGATTTTTTTTATAGAGCCGACGAGAGCGCCGGAGATAATTCCATACTAAGGCAATACTGATCACAACTCCAAAAAAAATTGCGAATAATGAAAGCGTTAAAAGAGAGGTCTCACTTGAAGAATTAGAACGAATGAGTAACACATAAAACGCGGCAAAGAGTGCTAATATAAGAAATACAAGAAAAAGCATTCCCATCCCAACGATAAGTCCACTGCGAAAATCTTCTTTTTGGTGAATTTCTCTTCTTGTTTCCATGATCGAGAAAGACACTAGAATGTTTCTTAAAGGACTGTCAATCGGGTATAAAATCTTTGCTTTAAGAAAAGGCTAAACATCGATAAAAGAATACTAAATATCAAAATTTTTTTTTCTATCCACAGTTATAAAGCATGGTTATCCTCAAGTTATCCACAATAGGTTGTTTTATTTCTGAATTACTTTAATCATTAGAATAGGCGTACCCAATAAGGGTCGCCATAATTTGTTGAAGTTGAGCTTTCTGACCTGAGACATAAAAAACTTTAAGATAAGCAATAAACCCTTCCAAGCCATCAGAGGGAGCTTCCGGAATAAATTCAATTATTACATAGCAAATATCATTCTCTTGCAAAGAAAAGTCAGACTCATTTTCACAGGTATTTTGATCAATATGAAAATACTCGGCACCAGGTCCCTCAATTTTTACCCCTTTGATTTGTAAGGAATCTGAACTAAGATTATGAATAAAAAATCCTGTTATCTTCGCTTCCCCAACGTCACTACGCAATAAGACGGAGTCCTCGGGAAAGAATCTTAACTTTGCATGAAGACTTTCCGAAAGCAAAAGTAGAAGGCCCAAAAAAATTAGGAATTTTGATTTTTGAATGACATGTCTCATGGTTCTCATAAGCATATTTTACGAATCTAGACACAGTGCGACAAGAGCCCAGCGTTCAGTGAAAGCATTTAACCAAATATCTTGTACTGAAGTCTAAAAGATTATTGAGAGAGTGCTTGCAATTCAATGCAAAAAACCTAAGATCTCAGCTAGTTATAATTTCTAAAAATAAATGGAATAAGTTCACAGAGTTCAGGAGCTAAAATGAGTGATTTTACGAAAGTTCAAAAAAAAGTTGAAATTTGGGTAGACCAATATGATCAAAGCCCGAAAAACGGTCAAACAGAAATCATTCCCGACAAAAAAATCAACACCAAGCTCGTTCAAAAATATAATCAAGAGATTTTAAAAGAAATCAACGATGATCCCCATTTGAATGATGAAGAAAAAACTCGAGCTTTGCATCATGCGAACAAAACTTTATTCCAATACGTCACAGCAAATAAAATGCACGATCTTCTCAAAGAAATCGCTGCTTCTTGTCATCAATGGTCCCAGTCGGCTCTCTGTGAAAACCTCCCTCCGTGGAAAGAAGAACTCGAAAGAGAAAAAAACGTTTTTGAAGATCCCAATATGAAGGAAAGTGAAAGCGGATTAATCTTAAAGGCATTAAGCGACTATGATAATATTCCCTCCATAAAATCAGAAACAGAAAAAGCGAAGGCGGTTTCAGACTTTGCAAAAGAAGCTCAGGGAAACTTTTTAGCTCAAGTGCGCTCCGTCGGAGAATATTATCAAAAAGCCCTTGTTCAAGACAGAGTAGCTTATGCCAAGGACATTGTTATGGGTATTCACTTTATTATGCAAGATCAAGATCAAGCGGAAGAAATCTCTGATTTTTATGCATTATTAGATCCTCGCCGGGACGAAAAAGTCATTATTGCAGAAAGAAGCTTTTCAAAGATCTGGAAAGAGGACAATCATAATGATGAAAAAATGGAACTTTTAGATAAAATATCGCAGGAAGATTCTGGCGAAGGATCTTCAAAAAAGTACGACGTACTTATTCCTATTATGCTCCAGCAAAATAAGGAAAAGTTAGAAAAGCTTGTGGGAGAACCCTTAGATGTCTCCAATTTTAATTATAAAAAATTGCAAGAATTAATCGTAAAAATCTCAAATGATAATGATGCAGAAAAATTGCAGTTAGTAGCTCAAATTGTTGATCAAGCTTTAGATAAATACATGGATGATCTTTTGGCAGCAGGTATTCCTGACAACTTGTCCATGTTAAATATTGTGCTACCCCATGAATATTTTCATACCCTTCAAAACCGACATTATAAGGGAGAAAAACTCAGCCAGCACTTTTCACCAATAAATCCTGAAGACCACTACCTCCTCGCTCTTAATCTTTATCTTCAACAAAATGAGAGAGAGCACCCTCTTGCCGGAACTCTCAGAGGAGTTAATATCTTAAATGAAGCAGAACTCATTGATTCTCAACTTGAAAAGCGCAAGGCTGATGAAAAAGCAGCGGAAGAATTTGGCCGAAACGTCGCTCGAGCAATCGTCTTTCAACGCCAAGCAAAGAAAGTTCAGAAAAAAATCGAAAAGATTAAAGAAGTTTTACCCGATGGAAAAACAGCTCTTCCTTATATACTTTGGGGAGCAGGGCTTTTGCTTAATTAATCAAAAAGAGTACGATTTTCGGACGCTACTATTCGGAAATCGTACTCTTCAGAAAAACTTTTTCTTTCTTTATGGACGGACTCGTTTGATTATTTTTGCTTTGATATGACGTTCGGAATCAAAAAGTCTCATATAAGCATCTGACTTTGCTTCATCAAAAGCCACTTGCAACATATCTCCAACAGCCCAATTGGGTCGATACTTTTTTGCTTTTCTCGAGTTGATCGAGTAAATAATATGGTAAATTCGACCTTTTGCAAGCAATTGGATTTTATAATATTCATCATTCATATCCGCTACAGCACCTATCCCCATTCCAACTCCACCCAAGAGACTTCCAAAACCCATCTTCCCCACTTTATCTTTAGCAACCTCGAGATGAACTAATTTTGCCGTCACATAACCAATATCTTTCGGTTTTTTCTTAGCTTCAGCATTTGAGACTGAAAAAATTAATAACAATGAAAAAAAAGTCCATATAATTTTCTTTGGCACAAAACACCATCCTTTCAATTAATCAGTAAAAACTAAAATATGATTTATTAAAGGATAAATAAGCAATTAGCTTGCCAAGACTATAAACAAGAAATAAAATCCTAGGTTATGTATTAAGAAAACTTTATAAGGGAGTAAGAATGGAAAAACGTACTTACATTGATTTTGAATATCCCAATACCTTATGGCCTCTTGTCGACCAGTGGGCCAAGGATAACAAATTTAGACTGATCACCAGTAACGAAACGACGCGAAGATATCAACGAGGCCATGGTTTTTGGACTGCACCCATGATGATAGAAATTAACCAAAACCAAAATCAATATAAGTTGCAGGCTTGGATTCCTTGTAATCTTCTTGTAAGAATTGCCTCTCTCTTTATCCTACCCTCAGAAATGGGAATCCGTTCAGGTGGTTTTCGCTCCGTTCTACCCCGACGCATTGCGCGCAATGCCGTCAATAAATTGCTAGCCAGCCTAAACCTAGCTGCCATTCCTTAAATTTTAAGGAATAATTGCGTACTTCAAGGGATGAGACTTGAGACCTTTCTGAAAAACCTTTTGGTATTCTCCAAGAGAATACTCTCCGACAATTAAACCTTCTGCGCAAATCTTCTTTTCACTCAATAACTGAACAGCACGCGCAAAATAATGAGGAGTATGATGAAAAACCCCAAAAAGTTTTAATTCTTGATAGTGAAGTGCATAAGTATCCAATTGAACCTGAGATCCTTTTTGACAGCCCCCATAAAAACAAACGCGTCCCCCGGGGCGCGCTAGCTGAGTGGCTAATTCCCAAGTTTCGGGAAGTCCCACTGCCTCAATCACCATGTCGGCCCCTCGCCCTTCATTTAAGAAAGACTTTGCCAAAAGAACAGCATCTTCATCCTCAGTTAAACTTACAACCTCTTTGGCACCTAAATTTTTTAGATTTTCCAATTTGCTACGATCTCTTCCCAATGCAACGAGCGAAACTCCGTAAAGTTTTGCTAATTGTACAAATAACACTCCCATGGGACCCGCACCTAATAAAGCTAGTTGCTCGCCTTTTTGAGGATTCAGCTTTTCAAAGGCATGAAGCACACAAGCGAGGGGTTCACTTAAAGCTGCTTGACTAAAGGAAAGTGAGGAGGGAATTTTATGCAAGTTGGCTTCGACAATTCTTTGAGGAACCTGAATGTACTCGGCGTAAGCACCATTTAGAAAGAATAAATCTTCACAAAGTGAAAATTCTTGTTTTTTGCAATAGAAACATTTTTTACAAGGAGCTGAGTTTCCAATGACAACCCGATCCCCCTCTTGGAAATTTTCAACCCCTTCTCCGCATTTTTCAATCACTCCGGCCATTTCGTGGCCAAAATTTGCCGGAATTTCTTTGATGAGACGAGGGTGCCCTCGCTTAAATGTTTTAAAATCGGTTCCACATGTGGTCGCTGCACCGATCTTCACTAAAACCTCACCCAAACTGGGTTCAGGTATTGCAAGCTCATCTAAACGAACATCTTCTGGACCGTGCCATCGTAATGCCTTCATAAGAAAAAACCTACTTTATAGTCTCATTGGCATGACTAAACTAAGAAACCCCGGATCACTCTCCGAACGAATCAAACAAGGACTCACCTCATCTTTAAGAGCAATCTGGACTTTTTCGTCCTCCATCACTCCTAAAACGTCCAACATATAACGGAAATTAAAGCCGATTTCCAGGTGTTTACCTTTATATTCACACTCAACTTCTTCTCGAGCTTCCCCTAAATTAGGATTTGAGCAAAGTAATTCAAGATTACCACTACTAAAAACAAACTTAATTCCACGATGATGCTCTGGGCTTAGTAAAGAAACACGACGAATTGCCCCAATGAGCTGCTCTTTGGAAACGCTTGCCATTAAATGATTTTCTTTGGGAATGATTTGTTGATATTTTGGAAACTCTCCCTCAATAAGACGGATAAATAAGGTGGTATTTTCAGTTTGCACAATAGCATTTCGACCCTCAAAATAAAAAGGGAAAGGACCTTCCCAATCCGCTAAAAGCTTTTGAATTTCTAAAACCCCTTTTCTCGGTAAAAGCAAAGAATCTGGCAAAGTCGATTCTTCAATCATGGGCTTTTCTTCATAACTTAAGCGATGGCCGTCTGTTGCAACCATGCGAACCTGTTTGGGAGCCGGAGAGCTTAGATAAACTCCATTGATATTGTACTTGGTTTCATCCGTCGAAACTGCAAAAAGTGTTTTAGTGATCATCTCTTGAAAACTTTGGCTTTCAAAGTGAATGCTTCCTTCACTAGGAACTTCTGGCATCGATGGAAATTCTTTTGCCGGAAGTACTGCAACTTTAAACTTGGACCTTCCTGCCAAAATCTCTAACCAAGCTTCTTCTTTTAATTCAAAATGGACTTGCTCTGAGGAAAGCTCACGCACAATGTCATAGAGAGATTTTGCAGGAACCGCAATTTCTCCACTTTCTTCAACTTGGGCTTCCAGCTTTATTTGTAAACCCACTTCAAGATCGGTTCCACAGATAATCAATTCATTGCTCTGACATTTAATGAGTGCATTGGATAAAATCGGCTTTGTTGTTTTACGTTCAACGACATTGTAGATGCGAGCAAGAGTTTGTTTGAGTTCTTCACGATTGATTTTAAATTTCATAGGATACCTTTTTAAACAGTCTATTAATAATTTTATTCTTTAATATATAAATACAGTAATCGCAATAGGGCCTGTTTATGAGTGAATAAGTATTTTAACTCTATGGAAATAATAAGTAATATCTTCTTATTTCTTGGGTATAAGTTATGGAATACTTTTTTTTATTCTTTGGGTTTTTCCCCAAAATCAACTTATCTTCAATTCATACACAATAATTATCCGCTAAATTGTGGATAAGTTTTAAAAGACATAATCTTTATATAAATTTTAGTCTAGCTTGATATTTTGTTAATCTAAGACGAAATTTAAAGCTTTTGTCTTAGTTTTTCAGTGGTGCGGCGTCGACATTAAAAAAATTAACTAATAGAGGCTTCCAGGTCGAGACGCTTTTCCAAAGAACTTATTTCAGATTGTAAGTCGCTATCTTTCTTCAGTTGTTGAGTGATCTTTTGCACTGCATGAACGACAGTTGAATGATCTTTACCACCAAACTTCATACCGAGTTCAGGAAAACTTGATTTGACGTATTTGCGACAAAGAAACATGGCAATTTGCCGAGGAACGGTTAGAACCTTATGTCTTCGAGAAGATTTTAGGTCACTGATCTTCAGTTGATAGTGGTCCGCAACCAGTTTTTGGATGGCTTCGACACTGAGTTGTTTTGATCGATTGGGGAATATATCTTTGAGAACTTCTTTTGCCATTTCCAGAGTGATTTCGCTTCCCGAGAGAGAAGCAAAGGCACTGAGACGAATTAGTGAACCTTCGAGTTCACGGATGTTATGTCGGACATGGGTTGCTAAAAACATGGCAACGTTTTGAGGAAGTTGGAGACCATCCGCTTCAGTCTTTTTGCGCAGGATGGCCACTCGAGTTTCGACATCGGGAATTTGAATGTCTGCAATAAGACCCCATTCAAAACGAGAACGCAATCTTTCTTCTAATTGAGGAATATCTTTGGGAAAACGATCTGAGGTTAAAACAACCTGCTTTCTGGATTCATACAAAAAATTGAAAGTATGAAAGAATTCTTCTTGAGTTCGTTCTTTTCCGGCAATAAATTGAATATCGTCGATGAGTAAAACATCACAAGATTCGCGATACTTTTTGCGAAACTCAAACATCTTTTCATAGCGGATGCTGTTGATGAGTTCATTGGTAAATTGTTCTGCATGGATGTAGAGAACTTTTAAATCTGGGCGTTTATGTAAGATGTCAAGTCCAATGGCATTGAGTAAATGAGTTTTTCCTAGTCCAACTCCGCCGTAGATGAACAAAGGATTGTAGGCGAGAGCAGGCAAATTTGCGACGGCTCGTGAGGCCGCATTTGCAAATTGATTTGAACTACCGACAACAAAACTTTGAAAACTGTATTTGGGATTTAAATGAGTGGAAGAAGAAAACTGGGTTTTTATAGAAGCGGGTTGAACTTCTGCTTTTGGTTGTGCATTGGCTTCTTGAAGTGTTTCTGTATCGACAAGATTTTCTTTTTGTGTATTGAGAGATTCGCAGATTTCAAAGCAAACTTGATGCTCCGAACCGGTTAACTTAAAAACTTCGTATTTAATTAAATCGAGATAATTTTCGCTGATCCAGTCTCGCACAAACTTATTAGAAACTTGGATAATTAAATTTTGATCTTTGAGTTGGAAAACTGTGGGCTTAATCCAATTATTAAAATGGATACCACTTATTTTTGTTTGCAGTGTTGCAATGATTTTTTGAATCGTGTTTTCCATATTTAAAGAGTCAAAGTTTGATGAAAAAATTAACCAAAAACGCCTAAAAAAAGCGCAAGTATACTTATTCACAGACTAAAGCACAGCTGTGGAAAAGTAAAAAAAATCAATAATATCAATTAAATCGCTTTGTCTTGCAGGAAATTATCCCCAACTTTTGGAAAACTTTTCGATTTTTTCTCAGTTGATAGCTAACACCCAAATATATATTTAATAAACGTTAATGAAGTATAGCAATGAAGCGTCCAAAAAAATTTAGAAGGTCTAAGATGTTGTCTTCATCTTTAGTTTTACTTCATGTGGGTTATTTAATTTCCAGCTCAATATACCTAAAATTAGGTTCATCAAGGTAGTCTGTGTTAGAGCCTTCATTCTGAGAAGGCAAGATTTTTTTTTTGAATATTTGTAACTCACTGGTCTCAAAACAATTTTTTTTTAAATGAGTTTTGAATAGGTTTGATCTAAAGGAACTTTGATGAAAATTGTGACTGCAAGTCAGGCTTCAAAGATATGAGAGAGGAGATCTCTATCCAATATTTTTCGCATTGACTAATGCGGCTAAAAGTGTTCTCAAACAAATTAATGAGGATAAATCCAATTTTTTGGTTGAACTTATCCACAGCAGGTTTTAGGCTTTGGGCCTTAAAAAGATAAGGATGAAAAAACAATGAAAAGAACATTTCAACCAAGTAATTTAAAAGCAAAACGCAAACACGGTTTCAGAGCAAGAAAGAGCAGTGTAGGTGGTAGGCTGGTCTTAAAAAGAAGACGCGCAAAAGGTCGAACTCGTTTGGCTAAGGAAATATCTCACAAATAATCAATCATTTTGGAAAGTTCTAGAAAACTTCTTCATCTTTTCAAGGATATTGTTTGTTGGATATGAGTGAAAAGAGTTTTGGGAAGTCCTTTCGATTGCGAAAAAGGGAGGACTTCGAAAGATTATTAAAGAGGGGTAAGAGACAAGCCTTTTCTTTTTTTTGGATTTTTTCCCTCAAAAATGAGCAATCGATTCCACGCTTAGGAATTATTGTTCCAAAAAAAAAATTTCTTTAGCTGTCCAGCGCAATTTACATAAGCGGATGATCAGAGAAGTTTTTAGACAATGCCGAAAAACACTTGCTGCTCGAGATTATGTTGTTCTTGTACGTCAGCAAGTTAAAACAGAAAACCAAATAGTTTTTAGGCAGTCATTGCAAAAGGCATTGGAGAAAAATTAATTGAAAAGTGTCAAAGAGATGATGCGCTTTCTTATTTTGTTATCAATAAGGGGCTATCAAAAATTTATATCACCTTTATTGCCTGCAAGATGCCGATTTTACCCGACATGTTCAAATTATGCGCTGCAATGTTTCCAAAAAATGAATTTATTTAGGGCGTTTTTTTACATGCTTAAACGCTTGCTAAAATGTCATCCTTGGCATCCTGGAGGTTACGATCCCCCCAATTGTTGTGGAGATCTCAATGAAAAAAAATATGCTCACGAAGTGAAACTTCATCATCAATTACTCTAACATTATGTACTCTAAAACAAATTGAAAGCTATCGTGATTAAAACTTAGGTATTGCAAAGGTGTCACAAAAAAATGGATAAAAGAACTTTATTAGCCGTCGTTCTAAGTGCAGTTGTACTTTTGGGTTATTATGCATTATTTCCTATTACCGCACCACAGTCTCCTACTGTGCAATCGGACGAAAGCGCTCAAAAAGAAGACTTAAATACTTCTGAAGTTACTTTAAATAAAGAATCAGGCCCTTCTCAAAAGGCAGAGGAAAAAAAGAATGAGTCTCAAAAAACTGAGGAAGTAAGCTCTCAGCAAGAAAAGACTGAAGAAAAGCGAGCTCCCTTACGTTTGAGTTCCTTAAAAACTGCAAAAGTCTCGACTGAATTAAGCAGCCACACAGGACTTCCGACATTTTGGAAGCTCAATGATTTTTTTCAAAACGCAAATAATAAAGGGCCCCATACCAATCTTTTAGAAGGTAGTGAGAAGACCCCTCCTATGCAATTACTTTTATTTGCCGGAAAAGAAAGCAGCTTTCCTGATTATGAAGAGGTAGAAAAGACTGAAAAGCATATAAAATATCGCAGTGCGTATCAGGGCTTGCAATTAGAGCAGATCGTGACAACTCCCACAGAAGACTACAGTCTAAAACTGCAATTAAATATTAAAAATTTAAATGAGCAAGCGCAGACCATTAAGCCAGGACTTCGAATTCTTACTAAGCAACGAGAACAAGATAATGGGGCCGGTTTTTTGAGTTTTCTTAAAAGGCAGGATTTTATTACTCCCCTTCATTATTCAAGTGAGGGTGTTGAGCGCCAACATTCATTAAAAGATATTACTGCTTATCAAGAAGGTGTTGGGGATATCTCCTGGTCAGGTCTTGAAGACCGTTACTTTTTAAGAGGTATTATTGCTGACAGTTCGACAGGTGAGAACTTGCAAGCTTATGGTGTCGACAAAGCATATATTTTTTCCGATTTTCGCTATCCAGAAGAAACTCTTAGTCCAGGTTCCGAAAAAGAATATCATTTTACGCTTTATTTAGGGCCAAAAAATCCAACTTATCTCAATAGCTTTTCAAATGTACATCTCAATGAAGCGATAGACTATGGTTGGTTTGCTGTCGTTGCGCGTCCTATTTTGTGGTTATTGAAATTCTTCGAATCCTTTATTGGCAACTGGGGAATTGCTATCATTATTTTAACCGTATTTATCAAGTTATTAATGCATCCATTAACAAAAAAATCCATGCAATCGATGAAAGCGATGCAAAAGCTTCAGCCTAAATTAAAGGAATTGCGAGAAAAACATAAAGACAACCGTGAGCGTCTTAATATGGAGACCATGAATCTTTTTAAGACTCATAAGGTTAATCCAATGGGCGGTTGTCTCCCCATGGTCTTGCAGATGCCCATTTATTTTGCTCTTTACAAAGTGCTATTTACTGCGACCGAACTTTATCATGCACCATTCTTTGGACCTTACCAAGACCTTTCTGCGCCTGATCCCTATTTTGTCTTGCCGGTATTATTGGGAGTGATGATGGTCTTACAACAAAAACTTACGCCGACCGCTGGGGATCCCTCACAAGCCAAGATGATGATGATTATGCCCATCATGTTTTCGGTTTTTATGCTATTTTTACCCGTCGGCTTGGTCGTTTACATTTTTGTCAATACAGTCATGACGGTGATTCAGCAGTACATGCATCATCGTGACCTTAGTTTTTTGGAACTCTTTAAGGGCAGAAAAGCCAGTACTTAAAAGCCCATGAACATCCAAGATTGGAAACGCGACACCATTGTCGCTTTAGCGACTCCACCGGGTGAAGGTGGCATTGGAGTCATTCGAATCAGTGGTTCGAAGGCGGCTTCTATTGTTGATTCGATCTGGAAAGGAAAAAAAAAACTTTCTCAGTTTGAATCGCATAAGCTCTATCGGGGAGATTTTTTTCATCCCAAATCCAAAGAAAAAATCGACAATGGATTGTTGGTTTGGATGCGTGCCCCAAATTCATTTACGGGTGAAGAAGTTCTTGAGCTTCATATGCACGGAGGGCCACTCTTACTTAACCGGATTTTGGAAGCTTGTGTTTTTCTTGGGGCGCGACTTGCAGAGCCAGGTGAATTTAGTCGGCGTGCTTTTTTAAACGGTAAAATCGATTTATTACAGGCCGAAGCCATTGCGGAAATGATTCATGCCAAGAGTGAAAAAGCTTTAGCCAATGCAAATTCTCAATTGGAAGGAAGAATTTCAGAGGAAATCTCTTTTCTTCGGGAAAAGTTGATTGATGTCTTGGCGCAAGTTGAAGCAGCAATTGATTTTCCGGAAGAAGAAATCGAGATTCTCCAGCCAATAGCTTTGAAAAAACGCATCGAAGAAATTGGGCAAAAACTAGAGTTATGGCTCCAGCGCTTTCAAATCGGTCGATTAATTCGAGAAGGAATTCGTGTTGCTTTAGTTGGTAGGCCCAATGTGGGCAAGTCAAGTTTGCTCAATTGTTTTATGGGAGAGGACCGGGCTATCGTCCATGATGTTCCTGGAACAACCCGCGATGTGATTGAAGGTTATATTCAGATGCAGGGACTGGCTTGGCAGATTTTTGATACGGCTGGCATACGAGAGGTCAAGGAGGTCGTTGAAAAGGAAGGAATCCGCCGAAGTCAGCGCATTGCCGAACAAGCTGATTTAACTTTATGGCTACTCGATGTGTCTCAAGAAGTGACTGACGAGGACTATGAAGTTATTCAGCGATTGAAGCCTCCTGTCATTATTGTTGGAAATAAAGCAGATTTACCCAGAGTATTTTCGGATTTTTTAAAAAACCGGAAAGATTCACCTGAATGGCTATTTCAAGACTGGGTTTTCATTTCAGCCAAAACCGGCTTTGGGATTGAAAAACTCAAAGAAATGATGTTAAAACAAGTAGGCTTGTCGATTCTGGGTGAGAAAAGCCACGCATATTTAAATAATGCTCGACATCGAGATGCTATTAAGCTTGCAACCCTTGCCTTAGAAGAAGCCTTGAAGGCCCTACAAGAGCAATTACCAGCAGAATGTTTGGCAGCAGACTTACGGCGTGCATCGGATTCTTTAGCGGCGCTTTTAGGTAAAATAGATCATGAAGAAGTCTTAGATAAGATATTTTCACAGTTTTGTATCGGTAAATAAAGTCAGCAAGATAATATCGGATTGTTGTAGATTAGGAAGAGTGTTAAAATATGAGTTCAAGATGGAGAATGGGTATGGGGAAAATTACATTAAAAAAAATTCTTGCATTTAATTTTAAAAGACTAAGTCTTTTTTTGTGCATCCTAATTTTCCCTAATGTAAGTCTAGCTCAAGAGACTTTGGAAACACAAAAAGGTCTGGCAAATCCGAGTGAAACGAATCAGGAAGAGTCTGAGGACCAATTTCGTCCAGCAGAACAATTAAGCATCCGTATTAATATTCCAGCGACGCGCTTAGATCTTTATCTTAATGGAGAATTTTACCATAGTTACTCGATTGCGGTGGGCTCTTTGCGTTATCAAACTCCAGTCCAAGATTTTTACATTAGTCGAATTGAGTGGAACCCTTCTTGGTATCCTCCTGATAGTGATTGGGCGAAGGGAGAGTCTGTGATGCCTCCGGGACCACACAATCCCTTGGGAGCTGTCAAGTTAGTGATGCAAAATGGAATTTTGATTCATGGAACGAATAAACCTAGCTCGGTTGGTCGAGCAGTGTCTCATGGTTGTATGCGTATGCATAAGCAGGATGTGACAGATTTAGCTTGGGAAATACAAAAGCGCTATTCAGAGAAAGCAAACCCTGCTTTAAGGGAGACATATGCTAAAAATCGCGGACGGACTTATGTGGTAAAACTCTTGGATACGGTTCCGGTCAGTATCGAGTATTCTCAGGTCGAATTAAGAAATGAGCGTTTGCTTTTGCATCCCAATCGCTATTGGCAGAAAGGTTTTCAAGAGCAACTAGAGCAAACGCTTGTTGAATATCCTGCTATTGAACTCAATGTGGCTTTGGTCAAAAAGCTGGATAAAATGCGCCGTAAAAGAACTGTTGAACTCAGCATTGAAGAGTTGCAAGTGATGAGTACTCCAGCTACTGCTGCTCCTAGTGAGTTGAGTCCCGCAGGCTCTTCAAATGCTCAAGATGCCTTAGCGGCTTCTCCTTAAAACTCGTAGAATACTCTTAATCCGCCTGTTAGCGTTGGTAGTATCTGGCAATGAGGTCCTCCTAGAGGACATTCTGTGTCACTAACTCTGCCATTGGCACCATCGACCCGTAGCTCTGTTCCAATAGAAGATTTCCAACCGGATTCTCCGTTTTCGCCATTGCCATCAAAGAGTGTTGCTTTAGAAGTATGCTTCATAATAAAATTGAGCCAGCTCCAATGTAGTGCAACAGTTCCAGAAGTGATAGTTTGGTGTTGCCCTGTGATGAAGGTATCTGGATCGACCAATACTGTAAAGCGCAGTGCAGTTTCTAGATTTGTCACTTTATTATCAAAGTAACGAAAATAAGCCGAAGCTGTGTACCAACGACCCGTTGGTGCATCGGGTTGTCTCTGTCTTCCGTGGTCAAGTTCAACTGCAAAGGCCCAAGGCTTTTCGACAGGCGAGTAAGTGCTTGCTAAATGATAAAAGGTCATTGCGTAAGGTTTTTCCTGACATCCGGAACCTGAACTTTCTTCTGCTTCTCCATTACAAGTGCTCGGGTCTTCGAAATTATTACTTCCTGCCATGAATATCGCGCTATAGGTTAATGCTCCATCAAGAAAAGACGCAGAAATTCCAAGAGTACCACCAAAATTCAATGGAGAGAGCCCAAGTCGAGAAGTGATATAGGGTTTTAAACTTGGGTTCCAGGTATTGTTAAGACCAAAGAGGACCGAAAATTGCTCATTAGCATGAGTCCAAGCACCCCGAAAAAGGCTGTGATTGACAGGATCCGTCATCCATTGCAATGATCGTGAATAAAATGGATTGAGGGTATTTGTATTGGATTCGATGCCGACATCCGTGTCAAATAAACCAATTTTTCCATAAAAAGTACCATTTTTAGGATTTCCTTGAAGTAAAAAAGAAAAATATGCCTGACGCATATATGCGTAAGGCATATTCAGGAGAGGATCTCCGGGTTTAAGATTTTCAGCATCGTTCCCTGCCATTAAATCAAAGCCAAATCCAACAGAATTCGGCTCTGCTTCGCGTGCCAAACTGAGTTGGCTAGTAGGAATGCTCACCCCATCCCTAGCTGTTAGAGAGCGCAATGCGTGATCTTCACTTCCCGGGTTGTCTAAATCAACTGTCGCCAAGCCTTCATTATAGAAGCCAAAACTGATTGGGGCCGCAAATTGACAAAATCGATCAGAAAAAGGTTTTTTTCCACTTTGAATCGCTGCATTTTTGTCACAACGTTCAAATTTATGTTTGTCATCCTCTTCATTTTGAGTTTTTGCAGGCCTCTGAAAAGCATCCCGCGTAAAAGCACCTGCTTTTTGAGACGGGGCTTCTGTAGGTAAAAAGTCTGAATATGAAACACCAAGGTGTAATTTTTTTGTTGAAGAAAGGGTCATTGTTATTGTCCTTACAAGCCGAATTAAAAAAATCCCTCCCTCGACCCTTTTATTAAAGCAAACAAAGTGCCAAAAGGATGGATTTAAAAAAAACATTAAAATCATATAGTTAAAAAAATACTAAATAATTTTGGGAGCTTCTTTTTAGGAAGAAATCGTGTATAATTTGTGCAGTTGCCTATTTTTTAATCATATTTTATACCTGGTCGCCAAACAGATCCTTTGAGCTTCTCTGACATTGACTTTTACTTGTAATTTGCTAGATCTGATTTTTTGGAGAAGTTGAGGATTCACGATGATTATTTACGGAAAAAATTATGATGTTCTCGTAGTGGGTGCAGGCCATGCTGGCTGCGAAGCTGCTCTGGCGAGTGCGCGGATGGGCGCTTCAACGCTTTTACTTACTTCTAATCTAGACAATATTGCTCATATGAGCTGCAACCCTGCCATTGGTGGTTTGGGTAAAGGACACATTGTCAAAGAAATCGATGCCTTAGGCGGAGAGATGGCCAAAAACATCGATGCTACCGGTATTCAATTTCGACAGCTCAATACGCGAAAAGGCCCTGCCGTTCGTGCAAGTCGGGCACAGGCGGATAAGCTCCTTTATAAAAAGCGGATGAAGTGGATACTAGAAAATACCCCTCAATTAGATATTAAGCAGGCCTTTGCCGATTCGATTGGGGTCGAAAATGGCCAAGTGACAGGTGTACTGACCAATCTCAATATTTTTTTTCGAGCAAAAACCGTCATTTTGACAACGGGAACCTTCCTCAATGGCCTGATCCATATGGGAGAAAACAACTTTGGAGCGGGCCGTGCGGGAGATATGCCAGCTCTCAAGCTTTCAGGCTCGCTGGCTGAATTGGGTTTTGAAGTGGGCCGTCTCAAAACTGGGACTTGTCCTCGGATGGATCGCCGCAGTATTGATTATTCGCAGCTTGAAGAGCAACCTGGCGATGAACCTGCGCAAAAATTTAGTTTTTCGAATAACCAAATTGAATTACCCCAAGTGAGTTGTCACATTACTTATACCAATATGGCCACACATGAAGCAATTCAGGCAGCTATTCATCGTAGCCCGATGTATTCAGGTAAAATTCAAGGTACGGGGCCGCGCTATTGCCCTTCGATCGAAGATAAGGTCATGCGTTTTCCCGAAAAAGATCGTCATCAGCTCTTTTTAGAGCCCGAGGGTTTGGAAACCCACGAAGTTTACGTTAATGGACTTTCCACTTCACTTCCCATCGACATTCAACTGGCTTTTTTAAGGACAATTCCTGGCTTAGAAAAAGCTGAGATGATGAGGCCCGGTTATGCGATCGAATACGACTATGTACCTCCGACTCAACTATACCCGCATTTAGAAACCAAAGCTGTTAAAAATCTTTTTCATGCTGGTCAAATCAATGGGACTTCCGGCTATGAAGAAGCGGCAGGTCAAGGTTTGATGGCGGGTATCAATGCCGTCTTGCGGGTTCGTGGTGAGGATCCCTTTGTTTTAAGTCGTGCAGAAGCCTATATTGGAGTACTCATCGATGACTTAGTGACCCAAGGCACAGCCGGTGAACCCTATCGCATGTTTACCTCCCGGGCTGAACACCGTTTGATTTTGAGAGAAGACAACGCAGATTTGCGTTTGCGTGATTATGGTCGCAAGTTCGGCCTGGTCAGCGATGAAGAATATCAGGATTTTCAAGATAAAAAGGCCCAAATCGAGAAATTAAAATTTTATCTTAACTCACAGCGTCTTTTGCCCAATGAAGAAACTCAAAAAAAACTTCGCAGTCTCAATACGGCAGCTACCGAACAACCGGCGACTCTGGCAGACATTTTAAGACGACCCGAGATGAAGATATACTCCTTATTGGCATTAGACTCCAGTTTAGAGAATTTATTCCAAGATCGAAAACCCGAAATTCTTGAACAAGTGGAGATCCAAATCAAATATCAGGGCTATATCCAACGACAACAGGAGGAGGTCGAAAAACTCGAGCGCATGCAATCTTTGGCCATCCCAGATGAGTTCAGTTTTCGCGGACTTCCGGGTCTCTCTTCGGAGGTCATTGAAAAACTGGAAAAAGTACGCCCACAAAGCCTTGGACAGGCTTCACGAATTTCAGGAGTGACTCCCGCAGCTCTTTCCGTCTTGTTGATGCATTTAAAAAAATGGGAAATGGCTAAAGTGGTGAATGAGTAGAGCCGTAGCGATTTTTTGCGAATAGACTGACTTAAAGAATTTCCCCGGGTTTTAAGCGAGAGGGTAAGCCTTTATTATTATACACCTTTAGCTCGATTTGTTTTGGAAAGACAAAGGGCTTCAGTTGATTTTTAGGAGCGTTTTTGAGTTTTCCGTTCGGGCCATAATTTGCAAATTGATCGGGACGTGAATAAACTTCCAGGGGTGACTCGGTAATTCTTTTAATTTTTCCTTGGGCATCTCGGGAAATACTTTCGACGACTCGAAAGCGGTTTTTTTGATACTCTCTTTCATAGGCCTCGTAAGTGGATTGCAATCGAAAGTTTCGCCAGATTTTTTCTTCTGTACTGAGATAACTTAGCTGTAGGGCTCCCCGATCGAGTTTTTCACCCAGTAGGCTTTTGCGTTCGATATGATAGTCGTTGATTTGGATTTCACGGATGCGTCCTTCTGGAGCCAATTGATCGTTTAAACTAAAGTTGACTCGTAAGGACTTGTCGAATCCAGTGCACATCCGTGGTTGTAAGTTGAGATACTGTTTCCATTCAAAAATTCTAAAATAACAAGCAAGGTAAGGACCTTCTTGAGGAGGATACTTTCCTAAAGGCTTTTTGAGTACCAAGCGACCATTTTGGGTGTTTAAATAGCCGCGCTGATAATAATAAACACTGCTTTTGGGAGCCAGTGAATCAGCAGCGATAAATTGTAAATAGTAGAAGAGAAAAGCTCCTAAAAAGAGCAAAAGAAAGACATAAAGCCAGGTTTGTCGAATCCAAAAAAACATGCTTAATAAAAACAATGTGACAGAGATCCATAAAAATGGAGTGCTCATTCCGCGAAAATAAAGATTGTATACTTCGACACCCAAGCCAAAGCTAGCTGGAAGTACTAGTAAAAAAATGGGGATAAAGTGAGCTTTAAGTTTTAATATTCGATTCATGAGTTAATAATGAGTGTAGTTGTTTCCAAAAATTTTATTTGCTTTAATAAAAACTGATCCAATAAAAAGCTTATATCTTAAGAAATAAACTTGATCCAAAGCTTTTTTGTTTATTTGTTTATCAGAGAAATTTTTAGTAGAAATAAAACAATTTTTGAACTTTAACTAAGAATAATACTTGAGTTGTTATTTTAACGAGTTAAAATACATTGCTTTCTAACAATTCCTTAGAATGATAGATCTTAAATTGAAAAATCATATTTAGTATTAGGAGTGAAGACAATGAAAAAAGGTTTCTTTAAAAGTTTGAGTTCTCTACTACTCTTGACTTTATTTTTCTTGTTTCCAGCGACGTCTTGGGCGGTTTTTGATGTTTGTATACCTGGAGAAAGAGAATGTATTGATGGAGGCTCTTTTCAAGAATGTAATGATACCGGTGATGGATATAAAGAACCTGTTACTTGCGGCGGAGACACTGAAGCCTGTTTTGCAGGACAGTGTTTGGAACTCTGTGAAATTGCTGCAGTGTCTGATAGCAGTTTAGGATGTTCTTTTCTAGCGAATCGCATGGATAACTTTTCTATATCCGAGGAAAGTGAAAATAATCTACATGATACGATCGTTGTCGGTAATTTTTTTAGTGATAAAACAGCGACTGTTCAACTTTACTTTACAGCAAATGGCGGCAATATCGAGCAAGCTGTCGGAAACCCTGTAGAAATTGCTCCAGAGACTAGTTCAGAGTTTAATCTGGAAAATGATTTTATTGGAGATATTTCGCTTTTACGTATTGGTGGAGCTTTTCGCGTGGAGAGCAATATTCCCGTTCAGGCTTATTTGCACTCCCCTTTAAATGCAATTAATAGTAATGACTCGTCTTTACTCATTCCTGAAACTAGTCTAAAAAATGATTATGTTGTGGCCTCGTTTGAATCTTTTAGTGCCGAATTTAATATTAATGACGAAATGCTCATGTTTGATGGTTATAGTTTTTTTAATGTCATTGGGCTCGAGGATGATACCACTGTCCAGTTTAGTCCTTCGGTGAATACATTAGGAGGAGATGGAGTGGATGCAGTGACTATGGGCAATACCGGTTCAGTGAATCTCAATCGGTTTGATACTCTACAAGTGAGAGCTGAAGCCCTTGGTGACGTATCAGGTTCTTTGATTCAGAGTGACAAACCTATTTGGGTGATAGGAGCGAATGTCTGCGCGAATATTCCTGTTGACGAGACGGCTTGTGACCACATTCAAGAAAGCAGCATGCCGGTGGAGTTTTGGTCCAATCAGTATGTTGGAACTCATAATCCCTTACGTGGCGAAGAGAAACATGTTTGGAGAGTCTATGCAGGCGCAGATAATGTGACTATTACAACAGAACCTGCTGTAGACGGAACGCCGGTATCCTTATTAAATAAGGGTGAGTTTGCCGAGCTCGTCTTGGATAATGGTACAGATGTCGTTTTTAACGGGGATGGTCCTTTCTTGCCAGTGCAATACTTGGTAAGTGCGGGTGGCGTTGGAGAGGTCATTGATGGTCTTGCCGTAGGCGATCCTTCAATGTATCAAGCAATTCCCGTGCAGCAATTCTTAAAACGCTATGCTTTTAAAACCGGGACAGAAACCTTAAATGGCCCAGTATATCAAATTCATTTTGTCCAGGTCGTCCGCCCTGCTAATGGAGCGGATATTTTTATTGATGGTGTAGTTGTAAATAATTATAAAAATGTTGGAGCCTTTGAAGTCGCCAATGTGGCTGTAACAGAAGCTAGTCACTTTGCTAACAGTGAAGGTGCTTTTGGACTAGCAAATATCGGTTATGGGAACTTTGTTTCTTATGCCTATCCAGGTGGTTTTATCAAAAAGGTCCAAAATAGTTCGAACTTATTGGTCAATAAAGAGGCAAGTAATGCAAATGTAGAGTTCGGAGAAGAGTTTACATACAATATCACAGTTGAAAACACTGGGCCTCAAGATGAGCCTAATGCCATTCTTGTCGATGAAGTTCCTGCAGAGCTTGAAATTGTCTCGGTTTCTCCAGGCGAACCAACTTGCACAGTCAATGCCCAAGTTGTTTTATGTAAACTGGGTGAGATTAAGGCTAATGATAGTGCCAGTGTTGATATTACAGTCAAGGTAATTGAAATTCCAGACAACAACCTTATTATTAACACGGCTGTGGCCCATGGAGATAAGAATAACCCCAACAATAACGACGATGGTCTTGATGGCAATCCCAGCGATGCTAGAGGGGGAAGCTCTGAAGGAACGACTACAGTCTTAGTGAGTGAAGCTACTGATGATGGCGGTGATACAGGTGAAGATGCTGGCGACGAGGGTATTTTGGAAGGTAGTGGAAATCTTTGCTCCTTGAATGCTCAGTCAGATTTCGTTGGGCATGGATTCTTAATGATGTTTGTTCTAGGAAGTTTGCTTTATGCAATGCGCTTGGTTTCTAAAAAGAACTAGGCAAATGATTATAATTTTTTAGTTAGCAGCTTTTCTAGTAAAAAGCTTTTTTAGGCCTGAGATAGAATTACTTTCTATCTTGGGCTTTTTTTTGAGAACTCGAGGCTTTTTAGCAGCGTTGTAAGTAATAAGTATTGAGGAACTATTGAAAAAGTTTTTCAATTCGTATAATGAGGTTTAACGATAAAACTTAAAAAAAATTATTCCAAAATATCCATTTTTGGAGGGGAAGAAAAAGGAGTCCATAATGCAATTACGTTCTTTAATTTCGATTTCAATTTTAATGAGTCTTTTTTTGGGAGGCAGCCATGTATTTGCTGAGGGAAATAGCTCTTCAGCACCCACGTCAGCTAAAAAAGAAAATCTGCTTTTGGAGACCACGATTTCCTTTAACGAAAAAGGAAAGGCTCAAGTGAGCTATGATTCAAAAAGCTCGAGTCAGGACGTTTTAACCAATAAGATCAACTCCGCTTTGGTGCTTTATGCTTATGTGATGCATCATACGAAGGAAAATCAACGCGTGCCTTTGCTTAATCAGGTTCAACGCAGTGTTCAAAAAATTGCGACAGGATCCGGTTTGAAACGAGCCGATCTGATCACTGGAAACTCATTAGCGAATTTAACTGGTAAGGAAATCGCAAATAAGGGTCTAAAAATTGCTTTGTCGAAGGAATTGGGTAAAGGCAATAGCATCGAAGTGATTCCTTTAGAGGGCAGTGAGGAAATTTTACTTCCCAGCGTTTTTTATATGTTTCAAGATCTGACCGACAATCTTTCAGAAAATGGTTTGCGTTTTATGGTACTTGCTATGGGTGCAATGAATAAATGTTATCGTGAAGTACCAGGTTGTAAAGGTGAAAACGCCGAAAGCATGGTCAAAGCACCGAGTTATGGCTTAAACTTGGCCGTTCAAATTATTAGTAAGGTTACAGGGGCTGAGATTAAGTAGTTTTTCATTGACGAATCACTTATCTACCGCCAGATTAGTGCTCTGAAAAAACGCGATCTTTTATCTATCAATCACGCAATGGAGGAATCCTCATGAAGAAAAAATTGAGCTATTTATCTTTGATCATTTTAAGTGCCTTTACCTGGACTTCACTCGCCTATAGTGAGGTCAGTATTGTTCCGATGGGCAATACTGTGCAGCCGGAAGGTTCCAGCAAAAGCGATAGCACGAGTACCACCAAAAAACGAAGAAGACCGCGTCGAGCAAGCAGTACCACTTTAAAAGCAGGAACACCATTCTTAGTCGAGTTAAGTGAGGTTCTTAGCAGTTCTCAAGCTCAGGTTGGCCAAAAAGTTTCTCTGCAGGCTGCCGAGTCGATTCAAGTCAGTGGAAGCACCGTGATTGAGCGAGGAGCTTTGGTTCAAGGCAGTGTTGCCGAGGTCAATAATGATCGTAAAACCGGCAAATTGGTGGTCGAAATCAAGAATGTCGAGGCTTATAATGGGGATCATATTCCTGTGAGTGGAAAGATTGATCTCAGTGGAGAAAAAGCTCATGCTCTGGCCAAAGTAGGTGAAAAGTTTAATGTGACCACTTCTACTGATGTCCGGTTAAAGGCAAATCGCCGTGCAAAAAAACCTATTCTGCCTCCTTCTGAAAACACAACTCAAATCGGTTTCATGGACATTGATGCCAGCCGCGTTAAAGTTGATTTGCCAAAAGGTAAGATCAAAGGGGAAGCCTATTTGATTGTCGAGGCCCCCAAAGGGGTTGCAGTCGACAGTATTTTAGTGGATAGCCTGGCGATTACCCGAGTCAATGGGCATAGCTTGACTCCTCCCCTTCAGTCAATTCGTGAGGGCAAAAAAGCTCCTGAAAAAGGAGACAAAAATAAAAACGGAGTCGATGACTTGACCCTTACCTTTAATGCTTGGGATTTTATCAAATATCAAAAACCCGGAAAAAATATCCTTTACCTCGAAGGTAAGATGGCCAATGGAGCTCCTTTTAAAGCCGCTACCAATAGTATTGTTGAGTATTAAAAGCTGATCTAAATATGTTGGAAAATATTCCGGGTTGGGCCTACATCAGTGCGGGCGCTGCCTTAGTTCTTATTTTATTCTTTGTTTTTCGGCGTAAAAAGCAGAAGACTTCCCAAAAATCTTCGCAGCCAAAGCCTTTAACGCTGGGTCTAGAAAAGACCCGGCGGCTTTTTAGTGCCCGCTTGGCGGAGATTTTTAGCGGACACCGTACGGTTGACGAAGAAAGTTTAGCCGCTTTGGAAGAACTTTTGATCAGCGCCGATGTGGGAGTCAATGCGACGCAAAAGTTACTCAATCAACTGCGGGAGGATCTCGGCAAGAGCTCCGAATCGAATATTCACCTGCTTAAAGAATATTTAAGCAAAGAAATCCTCAAAATTTTGCATATCACTGAAGAAGACCTGGAGCCTGCTCAAAAGCCTCATGTCTTGATGTTTGTGGGCATCAATGGCGTTGGCAAGACCACAAGCATCGGAAAGTTAGCCCACCGTTATAGTCATGAAGGCAATAAAATCCTATTAGCGGCCGCGGATACCTTTCGTGCGGGTGCAGTCGACCAGCTCAAGCGCTGGGGAGAACGTGTTGGTATCGAGACTCTAGCCCAACAAGAAGGCGCGGACCCAGCCTCGGTTGCCTTTGATGCCGTCAAGGCAGCGCAGGCTCGAGATATTGATTGTGTGATCATCGATACGGCAGGACGCCTGCATACCAAAGTCAACCTGATGGAGGAGCTCAAAAAGATCAAGCGCGTCCTCAATAAGGCGATGGAAGGTGCTCCTCACGAAGTTTTCTTGGTCATCGATGCGACTCAAGGCCAAAACGCGGTTCATCAAGCTCGCCAATTTCATGAAGCCGTTGGCTTGACCGGCATTATTTTAACGAAACTCGATAGCACTTCCAAAGGTGGCATCGTTATTTCCATTGTTGACGAACTCAAAGTCCCCATTGCCTATATTGGCGTGGGCGAAGCCCTGGAAGATCTCCGGCCCTTTGACGCCCGAGAGTTTGTCGATGCCCTCTTGGCGTGACAAACTAGTCAACTCTTAGACTACAACCACCAGGAGAAATATTCTCTTGATTTTCTTGATTATTATTTAAATTTTTATCATCCGGGTTGTCCTGTTTAATTTGCTCAGGGAAAGGGCTTTCACAAATATCCAGAACATCATTATTATTTTTATCAGGATTGTTCTCATTTAAAGCATCTAGAAAACCTTGTGCGTACTGTAATAAAATTTTAGCCTGTTCTTCAGTAATTTTCTTTCCTTTGAGAGCATTAACTTCATTTATAAAGGCCTTGAGTGCATTTTTAGTTGGCTCAAGATTTCCTTGTTGGCACTTTTTAAAGGCATTTTCTAATTTAACTCTGAGAGAATTTTCAATTCCTTTGGGAAGATTTAGCGATTCAAGATAATTGAGTAAATCAACGAGTTGATCTTGGCAGCCATCTTTGTTGACATCAAGCATGTTCTCATTAAGGATATTGCATTTGTCTTGGTCATCAGGAATTCCATCATTGTCGTCATCCGGGTCCGCATTGTCACCGATTCCATCATTGTCTTGGTCGTTCCATTCATTGGGATCATCAGGGAAAGCATCATCTGGATTGGGCAAACCATCTCCATCATTGTCTTGTTTAAAAGAGACTCTGGCTATATCTTGACGGCCCCGATAATCATTTCCTGAGGCATACACAATGCAACTTGAATCCTTTCCACCGAATACTTTGACTTTAACTTGTGTATATTGCGAGTTGGTATCACAGGGATCAACACTAAATTCACAACTACCTTCTCGGTACCAATAGTAAAAAAGTGTATCATTGTCAGCGTCGGATCCTTGAACTTCCAAGACAAACTCTTGACCGTCTGTTGAAAGAATATTTTCAGGTCCTAGAATATTAATATCGGGTCCAGAAATATTAGTGGGATCCCAAATAATATCGTGTTGAATGCCGACACGAAATGGCCGCAAGAAAAGACCTTCTTCACAGGCATCAACCTTTGAACTGAAATTAAAAGCTAAAATACTTATCAAGATAAAGAATAATTTTTTGTATTTCATAGTAATCTCCAAATTTTTAATGAGTCATTTTATTTCAATGATTATTGTGTATATTTTTTAGAGTGCTTCCAAAACATCCCAAGCGCGA
>JACKPJ010000011.1 GCA_024233625.1 Deltaproteobacteria bacterium | reverse complement strand
AATTAATTGCAGCTCGTTAATATCAATTTTTTAGAAGTAATATTGACTCTTTGGTCAAGAGAGCCTCTTTGCTTATTAAATCAATAATTAAATTTTGAGCTTCTTGAATGAATTGTTCAGAAAGAGAAATATCATGCTCTTCAGCAACTTGAGAGAT
This sequence comes from Deltaproteobacteria bacterium, assembly GCA_024233625.1. Taxonomy (GTDB): domain Bacteria; phylum UBA10199; class UBA10199; order DSSB01; family DSSB01; genus JACKPJ01. Next base: position 29,120 of record JACKPJ010000011.1, on the reverse strand, counting down.
AAGTTTATCAATAGGAAGGGGCATTTTTTCCAGCAAAGTGATTAAGCTTGCCACCAATGGATTGACTTCCATAAACTTGACTTCGTAGTCTTTACTTTGGCGCCATAAAAATAAATAATATCTCCCTTGAGGAAGTTGAGTCGGATCAGACTTTTGTTTTTCAATAAAATGCACAGGCCATTGATAAACACCTAATGCATGAGCTGGATTGAGATAAACTAGATCTTTTTGCATTTTTTTGGGTCGGTTAGGAGCATAGCGCACTTCGACTTCAAGATATTCATATTCGATGAGCTCACCCAAATAGGGATATTTTTCTTCGAGAGGGTGAGAATATTTTTTTAAATATTGAGAAAATTCTTGGGGTAATTCACGCAAAATTGAAGAGCGTGGTGGAGCTTTTTTGACGAAGTCCCAATAGAGAATTTCCCATTCTTCTTCACTTAAAATTTCGTTTGCAACAGGATTGAGGTTTTTAAGGACATTTAAAAATCCATTTTTGACGAGCTGACGGTAGGTTTGAAAGCGCCCTTGTGGAGAAAAATTCTCATTGCGACAAATTTCTTCCCAAAGTGATTCGATTTGAGCAAGTGAACTCACTATCTCCCCTCCTCAACCAGATCTTTGACGATAGATAATGAAGCGTGTTTTTTATCTCGGGATTTTTTTTGTATCTCACGAGCTTGCGAAACTTCCTTCAAGACTTCTTTTAATTTGGGGATATTATTATCGCGTTCAACGATCAGAGCAGGAACTTGGATTCGTGAAGTAACATTGGCGAGTAAATCCCAAACCGGGTCAATAATCGAAGCCCCATGAGTATCTAATATAAAATCTTCCTTTTTTTGATGACCAGCAATATGCATGTGTATTGTTCTCTCAAGAGGAATATTATCGAGGTATTTAAAGGGATCAAAATTGTGATTGACTGAATTGACATAAATATTATTGACGTCTAAAAGTAAAGAACAGTCTGCTTTTTCCAGCACTTCTGATAAGAACTCCCACTCAGTCATTTCGGGAGGAGCAGGATCAACATAGTAAGAGACATTTTCGATCGCAAAAGGCATTTCGAGAAAATCCCTTATGCGTTTTATTTTTTCGCTGACATGTTGGATTACTTCTTTGGTAAAAGGGAGAGGAAGAAGATCATGAGTTTGACCTCCTCGAATTGAGGAGAAGCATAAATGATCACTCATCCATCTTGCATTGAATTTTTTTAGAAATTTCTTTATTTGTTTAAGATGATCTTTATCAAGTGGCGCGAGACTTCCGACCGACATACAAAGGCCATGAAAAATTATGGGATAGTGTTTTGCGAGTTCACATAATTGGTCGTAATACTCTCCACCCGTATTCATGTAGTTTTCCGGAGCAATTTCTAAACAGTCTATTTCTTTAGGGAGCTGTTCAACAAGATCTTTAGAATGCTCTCTCCTAAGTCCCATTCCGACCCATTCTTGGCCTAGATCTAAAAAGGTCATAACTTTATTCCTCCCTACTGCACTCTTTAAAAAAATAAAAAGCCGATAATATTTTATATTACCGGCTCAATCAAACTTTATATATCAAATTAATTATTTACCACAAGAACCGGCACCACAGCTAGCACCTGCTGCTTTTTTATTACTTTCTTTGCTTGCTTTAGCATCGTCAGCTTTTTTTTCGCTTTCTTCGCTCTTTTTAGTATCTTCGGATTTTTCTTCTTTCTTTTCTTTATCACACTTTTCTTCTTTATCGTCTTTTTCGCATTGGTGGTCTTTCATTTCTTTTCCACATTTACCTGCACCACATGTATGATCGGCTTCTTTTGCTTCTTTTGAACATTTTCCCTCTTTGCCGCATTTGTTATCCGCCTCTTTATTATCTCCATTATCGCCTTCGTGGTGTTCCGCATGGGCAACTTTATATCCTACACTGAGTTCCGCAGTTTGAAAAAAGTTTCCTGTGCTATTACTGGAGCTTGTGGTGACTGAAATTCCTGGAGCTGCCATCATTAATCCTGCTAAAGCTGATCCTAATAATATTTTTTTATTGTTTGATTTAGACATTAGTATTTCCTCCATCCAAAGATTTGACTTAACAAATTTTTGACCTTTGTATTTTATTGATCTTATTCTTTCATTTGCCCTATTTTAAGAAATTGTCTCAAAGTAGAACAGATAAAAAATAAAGTAAAATTAATAACTTAATTATTTTTTTCAGATAAATCTAAGCTTTATGCAATTAAAAACAAAATGCAAAGCAAAATTTATCAAAATAATTATTTACCTTATTTTACGCATTAAATAAAAATTTGTTACTTGAAAAATAATTATTTAATTAAAATTAATATTTAATAAAATAGATTCAGTTTTTTAATTTAACTACTTAATTTTAAATGACTTTGAGTTACTAATATCAGGATGGTCTTTAAGAGAAATGGGAAATTTACCTGAAAAACAAGCGTCACAAAACCACTCATCATAATTTTTTTGAAAGTAAAACAAGTTCTCTTCAGAGAGATAAGCTAAAGTATCACATCCAATAAATTGTCGAATTTCTTCGAGGCTTTTTTGTGCAGCTATCAGTTGTTTACGTTCTGGCGTATCAATTCCAAAAAAACATGGCCAAGAAGTGGGTGGACTACTAACTCGAAAGTGAACTTCTTTAACTCCTGCATCTTTTAACATGCTAACGATTTTACGACAGGTTGTTCCTCGCACGACTGAATCATCGACTAGAATAATACGCTTGCCTTCGACTAAACCTTTTACAGCATTAAGTTTGATTTTGACTCCAAAGTGACGAATATTGTCTGTTGGCTCGATAAAAGTTCTGCCGATATAGTGGTTCCGAATCAAACCCATTTGGAAAGGAATTCCTGACTCTTCGCTATATCCCAAAGCGGCAGGAACACCGGAATCTGGAACGGCAACTACCATGTCCGCCTCGATAGGATTTTCTTTTGCAAGGGCTTGTCCAAAACCTTTGCGAGTTTCGTAAACGTTGCGCCCAAAGACCTCGCTATCAGGCCTCGAAAAGTAAACATGTTCAAAGATACAATAAGCCTTCTTCTTAGGCTTATCAAAAGGCTTGAAAGATTCGGTTCCCTTCTCACTAAAGATCAAAACTTCACCAGGTTCGACCTCACGAACGAACTTAGCCTCGATAAGATCAAGTGCACAAGTTTCAGAAGCCACGACAGGTGATCCATTAAGATCTCCCAGTACTAGTGGCCTCCAGCCATAGGGATCACGAGCTGCAATCATTTTAGTTTCAGTAAGAAAAACTAGAGAATAAGCTCCTTCGACTTGTCCTAAAGCGTAAACAATGCGTGTATGCAAATCCTTATCAAAGTTTTTTGCCATGAGATGAATAATCACCTCGGTATCTGTTGTTGATTGAAAGATGGATCCTTCTTGCTCGAACTTCTTCCTTAAAAATTGGGCATTTGTTAAATTGCCATTATGAGAGACTGCTATTCCACCGTGTGCATAAGTAAATTTTAAGGGCTGGATATTTTTGATGTTGGAAGCACCTGTTGTTGAATAACGTACATGTCCAATGGCAGAGCTGCCAATCAGACGGTTAAGATTTTCTTCGCTAAATATATCCGCAACGAGGCCCATCTGACGATGAGAATATAGTTTTCCTCCATCAGACGAGGTAATACCAGCCGCTTCTTGGCCACGGTGCTGTAATGCATAAAGACCTAAATAGGCTAATCGTGAAGCTTCTGGATGATTATATATACCAACTATTCCACACATACTATTACAGGGAATGCTAATAAACGGCTATCTCAATATTCCCCAATATCCTTTATTAATTTTGTCAATATCTTTTTCGTTCCCGCAAAAGCGGTAATCTATTAAAAATTTATTTACTTTTTAAATGCTTTTCAAAACCAGCATCCCAAATATTAAACAGTTCCGCAACTGGCAAATCAATCCAAGGATCGATTTTTAAGTTTTCTTCAATAACAGAACCTAAACGCGTGATGGGGATTCCTTGGGCTCGGGCAAGCTCCTGCAAGCTTGAAATATCTTGAGGAGCACAAGAAACTAACACTCGTGGTGTAGCTTCTCCAAAAAGTATTTTTGTAATGCTTTGAATATCTGTATTTTCCTCAAAAATGATATGAGCTCCCAATTTTTGTTCTAAAGAAAGTAAACAGCATTCACTAAGAGCTATCGCTAATCCACCTTCGGAAATATCATGTGAAGAACGAATGAGTTGATTTTCCCAAGCCTTGAGTAAAAAGTTGTTAATAGAAGCGAGCATGGCAAGATCGAGCTGAGGAGGACGTCCGCAGGTTTTTTTCTGAACCCAAGCAAGATACTCCGAGGCATCTAATTGGGCTTCAGCTTCCCCCAAAAGAAAAATTGCATCGCCACTTTGTTTAAACGCTGTGGATCCATAGTTCTGAATGTCTGTAATTAGTCCGACCATACCCACGGTTGGTGTCGGAAAAATCGCATCGCCCTTAGTTTCGTTATAAAGACTAACATTGCCGCTAACCACAGGAATTTCTAGTTGGCGACAGGCCTCTCCCATGCCTTTGACAGCTTCGCGAAATTGCCACATAATTTCGGGCTTTTCAGGATTTCCAAAATTGAGACAATCGGTCAGCGCCAAGGCCTTAGCTCCACTACAAGCCAGGTTTAACGAAGCTTCGGCAACGGCATGCTGTGCACCTAAATAAGGGTCTAAATAGCAATAACGACTATTGCAATCGCTGGTTACTGCAATACCTTGCTTGAGTTCTTTTAAACGGAGCACGGCAGCGTCACTTCCGGGCATGACAACGGTATTTGTCATAATCATATGATCGTATTGTCGATAAATCCAGCGGCGACGGGATAAATTAGGCGAGCCAATAAGATCCTTAAGAACTGTTGAGTAATCAGAAGAAAAATTCAGTTGATCAACGTTCATTTCCCAATTAGAAAGAAGATTTTCGGGCTCCTTACAAGGACGGTCATATTCAGGAGCCGCATCCACCAGAGGGGCAATTGGAAGTTCGGCAACAGTTTCCCCTTCCCATTTTAACCTCATCCATCCATCATCCGTGACTTGCCCCACCACGACAGCATCTAAGTCCCATTTTTTAAAAATTTCTAAAACTTTCTCTTCGTAGCCTTTTTTAGCGACCATCAGCATACGCTCTTGAGATTCACTGAGCATGATTTCGTAGGGAGTCATCCCTGTCTCACGCATGGGTACAGCGCTGAGGTTCATCTCAATACCACTGCCGGACCGCGAAGCCATTTCAAAAGAAGAACTGGTGAGACCCGCTGCACCCATATCTTGAATACCGACGAGATAATCTTCTTGCATGAGTTCCAAACAAGCTTCGAGCAAAAGTTTTTCGGTAAAGGGATCTCCTACTTGGACTGTGGGACGTTTTTCTTCGCTACTATCATCAAACTCATCAGAGGCCATCGTTGCACCATGAATTCCATCGCGGCCTGTTTTAGAACCCACATAAATGACAGGATTTCCGACTCCTTCGGCAAGCCCTTTAAAAATTTTATCTTTGGCAACCAGGCCCACTGTCATGGCATTGACCAAAATGTTTCCATTAAAGGAAGCGTCAAAAAAGCACTCACCACCTACGGTTGGAATCCCCATGCAATTGCCATAAAAAGCGATCCCTTCGACAACTCCATTGACAAGATAAGAAGTTTTGGGATGCTTCACCTCTCCAAATCGCAGCGAATTTAAATTAGCAATCGGACGTGCACCCATTGTAAAAACATCACGCAGTATCCCCCCTACTCCTGTTGCTGCACCTTGAAAGGGCTCGATAAAAGAAGGATGGTTATGGGATTCCATCTTGAAAGCAATTGCCCATCCATCTCCAATATCTACCACTCCAGCATTTTCCCCAGGACCTTGAATAACCTGCGGCCCCTCTGTTGGCAGTGTTTTTAAATGAATTTTTGAACTTTTATAACTACAATGCTCTGACCACATGACCGAAAAAATACCCAGTTCTAGAAGGTTTGGATCACGATCCAAAATTTCAAGAATTTTTTGAAATTCTTCGTTAGAGAGTCCATGTTCTTGTGCGACTTGTTTTAAATCTTGTGCTGTCATATTACCCCAATAGAGATTCGAAAAGTTGTTTACCTTCGTCAGAACCCAAAAGTTTCTCACAAGCTCTTTCCGGATGCGGCATCAGTCCGACGACATTTCTTTTGATATTACAAACACCTGCAATTTGATTGAGCGAACCATTTGGGTTATCTTTTTCTGAAGATTGGCCTTCTTGATTACAGTAACGAAAAACCACCTGCCCTTCCCCTTCGATACGTTTTAACTCTTCAGCTTGAATAAAGTAATTTCCATCGCGATGAGCAATGGGCATCTTTAAAGTGGAACCCTGTTTGATTTGTTTTGTAAATGGAGTTTGATCGTTTTCGATACGTACCCAAATTTGATCACAAATAAATTTTAATTCTGCATTGGGCAAAAGCACCCCTGGCAAAAGTTGAGATTCGGTTAAAATTTGAAAACCATTACAAATACCTAAAACGGGGCCACCTTTTTTAGCAAAGCTAATCACTTCTTGCATGATTGGAGCGAGATGAGCAATGGCTCCACAACGCAAATAATCTCCATAAGAAAAACCGCCTGGCAAAATGATGGCTTCACAATCTTGAAGATCATGATTTTTATGCCACAGATAAATAGCTTGAGCTCCTAATTGTTGGGTGAGGCTTTCATAAGTATCTCGATCACAATTGCTCCCAGGAAAAACGACAATGCCAATTTTCATGACTGTATAATCTCCCATTCGTAATTTTCCATTACTGGATTGGCCAAAATTTTTGTCGCAAGGGTTTCTAAGATTTTTTCAATCTCAGTCTCGTCTGTCGTCTCTAATTCAATGTCAAAGACTTTTCCTAAGCGAATTTCTTGAATACCTTGGAGACCTAAGGATTCAGCAGCATGCTGAACTGCACGGCCTTGCGGATCGAGGACTCCAGATTTTAATCGGACTGTGACTTTTGCTTTCATTTTCATTCCTATAAACTTAAATTTAAGAGCAACAAAGCAGACAGATGCTTTGTAAGGCTGTTAAAATATTCTTTTGAAAATTGTATCAATATGTCGAGTATGATAATTCAGATCAAAAATTTTCTTAATTTGCTCATCATTTAAATATTTTTTGACCTTTGCATCCTGTTTTAAAAGATCTTCAAAACTCTCTCGTGTTTCCCAAACCTGCATTGCATTGCTCTGAACAATTCTATAAGCGTCTTCTCGTGACATTCCGGCATCAACTAATGCTAAGAGAACTTGTTGACTATGAACCAATCCACTTAAGGAATCGAGATTAGCTTTCATACGCTCTGGGTAAATGACAAGATTTGTCATCAATTGAGTAAAACGAGCCAACATGAAATCCATTAAAACAGTGGCATCCGGCCCTGCAACTCTCTCAACGCTGGAATGGCTGATATCGCGTTCGTGCCACAGTGCCTGGTTTTCCATGGCAGCTAATGAGTAAGAACGAATTAAACGCGCTAGACCGCTCAAGTTCTCGGAAAGAACTGGGTTACGCTTATGTGGCATGGCAGATGAACCCTTCTGTCCTTTTGAAAAGTATTCTTCGGCCTCTAAGACTTCGGTTCTTTGAAGATGACGAATCTCAACCGCAAACTTTTCGATGCTTCCAGCAATAAGAGCAAGACAGGTGAAGAAATTAGCATGTCGATCTCTTTGCACAATCTGAGAGGATGCGGGTGCTGCCTTGAGCTTAAGGCTTTTCATGACTTCTTTTTCAATCGCTGGAGAGATGTGAGCAAAGGTTCCGACGGCTCCTGAACATTTTCCATAAGCAATTTGATCAATAGCTAGATCAAGGCGTTTTAATTGACGTTGGCACTCATCATACCAAAGTGCCAGCTTGAGACCAAAGGTAATTGGCTCGGCATGAATACCATGAGAACGTCCAATTTGGATTGTCATTTTATGTTCTAAAGCACGCTCTTTAAGAACCTTGAGCAAGACAAATAAATCTTGGCGAATCAACAAGCCTGCATCTCTTAATTGCATTGCAAGACATGTATCTAAGACGTCCGAACTTGTCATCCCCATATGTAAAAAACGACCATCGGGACCTATATTCTCAGCGACACAAGAGACGAAGGCAATCACATCGTGTTTGACCTTTTTTTCAATTTGATCAATTCTTTTAACGGAAAATTTTGCTTTTTTAAGAATGTTTTGAAGAGATTTTTGGGGAATTTTTCCTCGTTTTGCCCAGGCTTTGCAAACAGCAAGCTCGATTTCAAGCCAACGCTGAAATTTTTCTTCGGGGGTCCAAATTCGAGTCATTTCCTCTCGACTATATCGTTCTATCAAAATTTTCTCCTTATTTGATTAATCAATGAATCTCTTTATATACGGGCTTGCTAGATAGTATAAGTTGTCATCAGAGGGCAAGATGAAAAGGTTGAAAAATATAAATTTTTTCGTGCATTGTTTAACGAGTTTTGGTATTTATTTCCGTTTTTTAAAAAATGATAAATGAATATTTAAAGTTGTGAAAACTACTTAAAAAAATAAAGTAAAAAATACTTATTTAAAATAAAATATCTCTATATTTTTAATGAAAACAAATGTCTAAAAAACAAAGTCAAAAAAAAAGAAGTCGCCAAAGATTTTTTAAGAATGCCTTTAAAAATTGGATTTTATGGGGTAGTTTATCTATTTTATTGCTTTTTGGTGCATTTGGACTTTTTGGCAAAGGAGGAGTGGTTGATCTCTTCCGCCTACAGGCTTTGCATCAGAGTTTACAATCTGAAGTCAATGATCTTCTCGATGAACATGAAAACTTAAGAGCAGAAGTCAGTCGACTTCAAGACTCGCGTTATATTCAGCATCTTGCTCGAGACCAAATGGGACTATTAGGAAAAGATGAGTTTTTTATTATCATCGACGATGTTAATGATGATTCAACAGTTCTTCCCAATAAAAAAATACCTTCGCAAAATCTTACAAATTAAAAGCTTGAACACTACTATCAATCAATAAAGTATTTAAGAGTCAAAAAAAACTCTCAACTCTTCTAAAACAAAAGGGTCAGTTTCGTTTTCTTCTAACATTTTAAGTCTTTCGAAAGCTTTTTTTCCTAATAAACTTGCATATGACCAAACTGCATGACCCCGAACCAGGGCTTCTTCGCAATGGAGTTTTTCTTCGACGTATGGAATCAAACTTTGATCACCACTGTTTCCAATAGCAATCAAGACATTTCGCATCAACCCCCTCCACTTTGTTCGCAAAATAGGACTCGTTGCAAAAATAGTCTTAAATTCGTTTTTTTTGATTTGAATGAGCTTTTTAAGAGATTGATTATATGTATAATCTTGAGGAAAAAAGTTTTCTTCATGGGTCTTTTGACTAAAGCGGTTCCAAGGGCAGACTTCTTGACAATCATCACAGCCAAAAACATGATTTTTGATGAAAGGCCTTAAATCGCGGGGTATAGGACCTTTAAGCTCAATCGTTAAATATGAAATACATCGACGGGCATCTAACACATAAGGTGCAATAATGGCCTGTGTTGGACAAACGTCAATACAGCGCTGACAAGAACCACAATAATCTTGGCTTTCTTGATCTGTTAAAAATGAGAGATTAGTGAATACACTTCCCAAAAAAAAATAGGATCCATGTTTTTGATGTATAATATTAGTATGTTTTCCTATCCAACCAATACCTGCCTTTTGTGCCCAGACTTTTTCTAAAACAGGACTACTATCGACGGAGAGATAGCACTTTGCTTCTTTAGACTGACTATAGAGCCACGTTTGAAACTTTTTTAATTTCTCCTTGAGGATATCATGATAATCTTTTCCCCAAGCATAGCGAGAAATATTTCCTTCACTCTTTTTAAAAGTATTTTCTAAGCCTGTATCATAAGGGTATGCTACTAAAATAGCACTTTGGATTGTATCGAGTAATAGTTCAGGATGGACTCGTTCTTCATAACGTCTCTCTAAATAGTTCATTTCACCATGATAATTCTTTTCAATCCATTTTTTGAAATGATGAAGACTATCTGAGGAAAGAGGTAATGCTGTAAAGCGAACAATACTAAAACCTAATTGATAAAGTTTCTGTCTGACAGATTCTTGCAATGACATACTTTTTTAGATATCTCTACTTTGTCATAATTAAAGATAAAATTTGAGCAATCTTTTAACAGTTTTGAAGTATTAATTAGGTAAAATTGATGAAAAAAATATATTTAAACTATTCAAAAAAATTATTTATTTTAACTCTATCCTCTATTTTACTGTATTTTTTTTCATGTCGATCCGAACAGAAAGCAGATATGCAAAAAAATCATGCGCAATCTCAATCTATCATTTCGGGTAAAGTTCACATATCAAAAAGTTTAGAAAAAAATATCGATTCTTTAAGCATCATGTTTATCATTGCAAGAAGCCCTGAGGGAGGAATTGTTGCAGTAAAAAAACTTATTCCGCCCTTTGCTTTTCCAGTTGAATTTTCTTTAACTAATGAGGATTTGATGATTTCAGGCACAGAAATACCTAAATATTTAAATCTAAGTGCTCGATTAGATAAAGATGGAAATGCAAATCGAATAGAAAAAGGAGATATCATTAATCAATCTCCTCTTTTAAAAGTTCCTCAGCGAAGTTCAGAAATTAATATAACCCTTGATAAATTGGTTAAATAATTTTTTTTAATTATCCGTCATTACCAATCGCTTCAACAGGACAAGCTTCTAAAGCTTCTGCGCACAATTTTTCTTCTTCTTCATTATCTGGTTGTTTATAAACATAGGACCAACCATTATCGTCATCTCGTTTAAAATTATCTGGTGCGGTTTCACGACAGAGGTTGCAATCGATGCACTGATCATCAACGTAATATTTTCCTTCAGGTTGATCAGGTAATTTATTTTCTTTATCGGCCATTTTTAGAAGTCTCCTTTCGTCCTTTTTTTGGCGACTTAATAAGATATATCCAGTGGTGTAGTCTATAAAAAAAGATTAAATAAAATCAATTTAGTTATATAGTTGATTTATATGTATATACTCTCTAATTCTAAAAGCTTTTTATTTGAGAGCAAGGTTATTTTTGATTATTAAATAAATTCTAGCGGGGGTTTACCTTTTAACAAGCCTTTTGCAATAGCCTCATCATATAGACGATGAAGAGCTTTTTGTCCCCTCTCACCATAATCTACAGTAAGTTCATTAACATACATGCCAACAAATTTATCCGCTAAATTAGGATCCATACCTCGTGCAAACTGTAAGGCATAGTCTAATGCAGCTTTGCGATGTTCCAGTGAATAAATAATTCCTTCACGTATAATTTTTGAAATTTTTTGACAATGCTCCATCCCTAAATTGCGCCTAATGACATTCCCTCCTAATGGCAGAGGTAAACCATCCGTTTTTTCTTGCCACCATTGACCCAAGTCTAAGAGCTGATGAAAGCCTTCTGTTGCATAGGTTAATTGGCCTTCATGAATAATCAAACCAATGTCCACTTCATCTGCAGCTAGAGCATCAAGAATTTTATTAAATGGAATCACTTTAATATTAAGATTGGGCTCAAAAATCTGCAATGCTAAATAAGCTGTTGTCATTAAACCAGGAATTGCGATGGTTTTTTTTGAAATATCTTTCAAATCTATTTCATTTTTGGCCACTAACATAGGACCATACCCATCTCCCATGGATGAGCCACTGGACAATAACATATAGCGATCTGCAACTTTTGGAAAAGCATGAAAGGAAATAGCAGAGACTTCATAGCTACCCGTAAGAGCTTTTTGATTTAGTGTTTCGATATCTGAAAGTGTATGTTCAAAACAATACTCACCAGTTTCAATTTTGTCATTTGCCAAGGCATAAAACATAAAGGCATCGTCACTGTCTGGACTATGAGCTACCCTGATTAACATTTTATTATCGTCTTTATTCATCATGCTTATGCCCATAACCTTCTTAAAGCAGGAAAGTCAACGGAACATTGCTAAATATTATCGATTAATGAGTTTTAAGAGCTTTTAGTCTGCCATAAATCCCGATTTAGTATCTTCACTAATCAGCGAATGAATTCCCTCTTTAAAGTCATCACTCATAATCAGGTTCATACAGATTTTTTTTTCAATTTCTAAGTATTCATGAAGCTTAGGTAAATTTGCTCCATCGATTAGTTTCTTTGAAGCTCCCAAGGCTTGAGTAGGTTGATTAGCAAAGTACATAGCAAGATTTTTTGCTTCGGTGATTAATTGGGCTTCATCGATGATACCGCTAACGATTCCCATTTCGACAGCTTGATTTGAGCCGATAACTTTCCCTGTAAATATGATTTCTCTACTTTTTTGCGGACCCATGAGCCTATTTAAAAAATAGTGTAGACCTCCAATAGGAATAACCCCTAAATTGACATTTGGGGAAGAAAAAGTGGTGCTGATTTCAGCTAATATAAAGTCGCAGCACAAACTTAAACTAAACCCAAGTCCTTCAACTCTACCTCGAACCACTGCAATAAAAGGAGCATTCATTTCTCGAATAGATAAAACAAGTGAAAAAAGATGGTCAAAAAATTGATTAAAGTAATCTTTTGGATCACTGAGATGTTTTTCAACTTCTTCAATATCCATTCCTATTGAAAAGTCTCTTCCTAAGGAAGTCATGATCACAGATCGAACTTCTTCTTGCTGCAGTTCTTTTATAGCAGAATTCAGCTCAGAAATCATTTGTAGATTGATGCGATTAAACTTCTTAGGCCTGTTAAGGCTTATGATGACATAGCCTTCTTTTTTTTCTACTTTAATTGTTTTAGAATCTTTACTAAACCACCCCATATTTACACTTTATTTTTTCAACGTTAAAATGAGCTTGTTATTTTTATCTTAAATTATGATAAACATATTTAATAATTATATAAAATTATCGATGAAACTCATAGGCTCAATTTTTTGATTTTGGCACTAAAAAACTATGACTCATTTTTATTTGGAAAATTTATACATTAAACAACTCGAAATTGGCCCGATGGAGAATTTTGTATATCTCATTGGAGACAAAGTCGAGAAAAAAGCGATGATAGTTGATCCGGCATGGCAGGTAGATACTATTTTTAAAGAGGCCAAAAAAGATGAAATGGAAATCATCGGTGCTATAGTTAGCCACCACCATTATGATCATACAAACGGAATAGAAGAGTTTTTAGAAAGAACTGATGCAAAAGTATTCGTTAATAAGCATGATGCAGAGTTTGTAGCTGTTCCTCAAACTAACATGATCAAAACAGATCATCAAAGTCACATTAATATTGGGCAGGTATCTATACATTTTCTTCATACCCCTGGCCATACGCCAGGAAGTCAATGTTTGCATATTAATAAGCAGCATCTCATTAGTGGAGATACTTTATTTATTCATGGATGTGGACGCTGTGATCTCCCGGGTGGAGACCCTGAAGCGATGTATTACACATTGACTCAAAAGATTATGCGTTTAGACAAAGATACTTGTCTATGGCCAGGACATAATTATGCTGAAAAAGTTCAGTCCACTATCGGAGAAGAAATGCGAGAGAATCCTTACATAAAAACTGCCTCAACATCTTTAAAAAGTTTTTTAAATTTAAGGATGAAAAAAAGAAGATAATTTTGGGCGTTTAATGAGATTTCATTATCAATTTGACCTAAAAAAGAAATTTAGTTAGGATCTCGAAAATTTTTCAACTCAAAGATCTATTAATTCTTAAAATTAAAAGGATGAAAAAAATGCCAGAAATTGGAGAAAAAGCCCCAGACTTTAATGCATTAGATAATAATCAACAGCGCTTTATCTTATCTTCGCAAGTTAAAAAAGGAAAGGTTTTACTCGCATTCTACCCTGCGGACAATACGCCTGTATGTACAGCTCAGCTTTGTGATTATCGAGATCATCTGGAGGATTTTAAAGGTCTTAATGTCCAAGTAGTTGGTATTAGCATCAGTACTCATGAAAAACAAAGCGAGTTTGCGAAAAAACAGGAATTCAATTTTCCATTACTTAATGATTATGACAGTCGAATTACTCATAAATACGATGTGATGAGTTTTACGGGTCATCCTAAAAGAGCTGTATTTTTAATTGATGAAAATCAAAAGATTATTTTTAAACACGTTGAATTTTTGGCTATCACCAGACGAACAAGCGATGAACTTCTAGAAAAAATTAAAAGTTTTTTACCAAAAGAAGAAAAAGCTCAAAAAACAGAAAGTTCTGTAGCAAGTGACGCTTCTAATAAAGAAGAAAATACTCAAGCTGCCCACTAAGTCACTAAATTTTTTTAATTTTGTTTAATTCTGATTTTTTGTCGAACTCGCTTCTTCTTAATTTTGCCTTGGAGAGTAATTCCAACTTCCGGTATTTCTATATTCATAAAGGGGTCCGAGTAAACTTCATCATTGACCAAAATGGCACCTGCTTTTACCTTAGCTTTGGCTTCATTGCCACTTGTAGCAAAACCAGCTTCACGCACAATCTGGTAAAGAGCTAACTGATTTGAGTCATTTAAAATAATTTTATCTTCAAGATCTTCAATTTCTTTTAGCTTAAAAGACCTCTCAAATTGCTCAGCGGCCTCTTCAGCAGCCTCTACAGAGTGAAAGCAACCCACAATCTCCTTTGCTAAACGAATTTTCACTTCTTTAGGATGCAGCTCTCCTTGTCCCACTCTTTTTTCCATTGCTAAAATTTCTTCTGAACTCAGGTCGGTCAAGAGTTCATAATAGCGCCACATCAAAGCATCCGATATGGACATGACTTTTCCAAACTGAGTTTCAGGAGCCTCGGTAATACCAATGTAATTACCTTTTGATTTGCTCATTTTTTCGACACCATCGAGACCTTCTAGTAGAGGCATCATCAGTATCGATTGCTCGCTTTGCCCTTCTTCTCTCTGGAGCTGACGTCCCATTAACAAGTTAAATTTTTGATCGGTTCCCCCAATCTCGATATCGGCTTTCATTTCGACTGAGTCCCAACCTTGAAGCAGTGGATATAGAAACTCATGAATGGAAACTGGATGCCCTTCACGAATTCGTTTTTCAAAATCGTTACGTTCGAGCATGCGAGCAACAGTATAGCGACTAGCAAGTTGAATCATCTCTTTTCCAGAAAATTGATCAAACCATGTTGAGTTATAATAAGTTTTGGTTTTTTGCGGATCTAAGATTTTAAAGACTTGTTCTTGATAGGTCTTGACGTTTTCTTTAATCTCTTCACTGCTGAGGGGGGGGCGCGTGCTGTTTCTTCCGCTCGGATCTCCAATAGCGGCAGTATAATCACCAATTAAAAAACAAACTTCATGGCCAGCATCTTGAAAATCTTTTAACTTTTTTAACAATACATAATGACCTAAATGAAGATCAGGTGCGGTAGGATCAAAGCCTGCCTTGATACGCAGAGGGCGATTTAACTTTAATTTTTCCAAAAGATCTTCTTCCGAAAGAATTTCACTACTACCCTTTTTGATTTTTTGGAAGACATCTGACATGTTTATTACTTTCAATTTTATTTACTAGGTTATAATTGTATTATTGCAAAACCTAGTAAAGGTTTCATTTTATATGCGCAATTTCGAAATTAAAGTCGAGGCTTCTATACCGAATCATTGAGTTTTTCACAAAGCCTTTGAATACTCCTTGCCCGCCCATTCGATTCTTCAATATCCATCAACACAGAATACATTCGAATATCTTCCTTGGCAGGCTGAATTGGAGAACGCATTCCCATTAAAAATCTATTTAAAGCGACTTCAATTTCTATTCCAATAATGGAGCGATAAGGACCTGTCATTCCGGCATCCGTAATATAAGCCGTGCCTTTCGGTAAAACTTCCTCATCTGCAGTAGGAACATGAGTATGGGAACCTACAACCGCTCCCACTCTTCCATCTAAATACCAGCCCATTGCTCTCGATTCGCTGGAGGCCTCTGCATGCATATCCACGATGACAATATCACAGCTTGTTTTTGTCTCCATCAATATTTCATCTACTTTTTCAAATGGACAATTCGCTGGCGCCATGTGGACACGACCTATCAGATTAATCACTCCGACAGTCACTCCACTATAAACTTCATAAATACCTAAGCCACTTCCTGGGCATTTTTTCGAAAAATTAGCAGGTCTGAGTATTCTTTTATCTTGCTGATAAAGAGCCAAACTTTCTTCGCGATCAAAAGCATGATTTCCCGTTGTGATGACATCGACTCCACTCTCATAAAGAGACTTCACTGTAGATGGAGAAATGCCTTTTCCGTGAGCAATATTTTCTGCATTTGCAATGACAAAATCAATTTTTTCCCTCTGTCTTAATTTAGGAAGAATTGACTCAACGGCTTTCCTGCCAGCTTGACCAAACACATCACCAATAAATAAAATTCTCATATTAAATAATAACTTATAAATATTTTTTAAAGTTTTTGTTTATAAATTTTAACATTTCGAGCAGTATATTTCTCGAGTTGGAGTGATAATAATGTCGACTTTTTCATCATGGGAATGACTAGGAACTTCCGCAATGATTTGAAAATCATAAGCCAAAGCTATTCGAATACCTGAATAGTTTTTGAGTGATCTATCATAAAAACCCATACCTTTACCTAATCGCCTTCCTTGTATATCAAAAGCCAAGCCTGGAACCACTAATAAATCGATTAAATCAATATCAAAAATTTGAAGATTGGACTTGGGTTCTAAGATTCCTAAATACCCATGCTCGAGATCGTTAGGTCCATCGACTTTTGACCAAATGAGCCGATTTTTTTTTTGCACTTTCGGGAAAAAAATATTTTTTTTTCTTTTGATTAAATCAGAAAATATCAACCCTGTTTCAACTTCCTTGTCAAACGAGGAATATAATCCGATGCTATTTGCATCTTTAAAATCTTTGTTATGAATTAAATGTTCTTGAGCAAGTTTTGAAAAAGCTTTGAGTTCATTCAAGTCGTAGGACCTTAGCTGAAGTCTCATTTGTTTGCGAATTTGATCCTTAAGGTTTGTCATTCAAAAAAAAACCCCACCATAAGTCGTTAGTACCACACGTTTTGAACCAAGACCCTTAGGTGGGCGTCTCATAAAGGTTTTAGGCTTCCCAATAAAATTGGGCATGCACACCACCTACAGAGGAAACTCCCGTTCAAAACAAATAGGTTCGAAAACGTTACGGGTCAATCACGAACCAGGCAGGGAATCTAAAAAATTGCTTAATAATACCTTTTTATAAATTAACCTGAATTGATTTTTCAATCAACTAGGAAATTGAAGAAACAAAATCTAAACATTCATCAATAAGGTGAATCGTTTCTTTAATTTCTTTTTTAACTACTCGAGTTTTCTCCAATTGTTTGGTTTTGAGCTTATAATATTCATCTGCGATATTTAATGCGGTCAATAAAGCAACGTTGAGCGAAGAAACACTATTGGTATTTTTTTTAATCTCGAAAATAGTTTTATTAACCAAATCAGCAACTTTTTGCACATGCTTTTCGTCGGTATCGGATTTGACGTTAAACTTTTGATTGTAGATTTCTACTTGATAGCTTTTTTTCATAAGAATTATTTTCTCACAATTTTAGTGAATAATGATTATTGATTGATGAATTTCTTATAAAAAAATGTCAAGTAAATTCATATATTTATTTTATAACTATATGTTTTTTAATAAAATTATTTTATCCATTTAAAAAGAATTTGCCTCTCCTCAATATCTACGTGGCTTACTTGAACAGTGACCTGCTTCCCCAATTTAATAATATTTTTACTTGGGCCACGACTCATCAAACGATATCTTTTTTCTTCAAATACATAATACTCATCAAGATCTTTTAATAGAACCAAACCTTCAACAAATTGATCTTTTAACTCAACAAAAAAACCATATTTACTAATTCTTGAAACCATTCCTTCAAATTCTCTGCCTAAATATTGTTGCATGAAGAGAGCAATTTTTAAATTAACAGCCTCCCACTCTGCCTCCATGGCAACACGTTCACGTCGACTAGAATGCTCACATATTCCTTGTAATTGCTCAGTTCCCATTAACTGCTGATTTTTTTTATTTTCTAATACCTTAGCTAAAATTCTATGAACCATTAGATCAGGATATCTTCGAATAGGGCTTGTAAAATGGGTATAGCAATTGGAAGCTAGACCGTAGTGCCCCACTGTCTCGGTTGAATAAACAGCTTGCCTCATTGATCTTAACAAAATTTGCTGAATCAACTTTTCTTCAGGATGATCTTTAACTTTATCTAAAATTTTCGAAAGCTCCTTAGGAGAAGGTTCATCGCTCAATTTCATATGAAAGCCAAGATGATGTAATAATTCCTTAAAAGCATAAATTTTTTGACTATCAGGACTTTGATGAATTCGATAAACCATCGGAAGATCTTGTGACTTAACAAAACTTGCAACAGCTTCATTAGCAGCAATCATAAAGTCTTCAATTAACATGTGAGCTTCATTTCTCTCAGCTTTGATGATACTTTCAATATTACCTTCCTCTAAATTGGTGATAAACTCAGGCTCCGGCAAGTCAAAGTCAATACTTCCTCGCCTTTGACGTTGATCACGAATTTGATGAGCAAGCTCATAAGCTGCCTTTAACATCGGCAACACTTCTTTGATTTTATTTTGCTCCTCAGTATTTTCTTCCATGAGTGCTTTAGCTAATTGCCGATAGGTGATTCGTGCCTTTGAGGAAATGATACTTTTATAAAAACGTGACTTCTGGACGAGTCCATTGAGATTGAAGTCTATTTCTGCAGTGAAAGACATTCTATCTTCAAATGGACGCAAACTACATAAGTCATTGCTGAGAATCTCTGGCAACATGGGAATAACTTGATCCGGAAAATAAACTGATGTCCCCCGTGCAAAAGCCTCTTGGTCAATAGCAGAACCAGGTTTGACATAGTGACTGACATCCGCAATACTGACGAATAATTTAAAAACGTTTTGTTTTTTTTCTACATAAATCGCATCATCAAAATCCTGGGCTTTTTCTCCATCTATCGTTACAAAAGCTAAATGTCTTAAATCTTCTCTCGAGATAGCCTCATCTACAGGTGGATTCAATTTTAACTGCTCAGCTTCTGCTAAACAAGATTTGGAAAATTGGTTCCTGAGTTGATATTTTAAAATAATGATTCCTGTTTCTGTTTTTTCATCCCCTCGTTCCCCGAATATTTGAATCATTTTTCCGGATCCGCGTTGTCCTAATTGAGGATAATCAAAAATTTCAATCCCTAAAGTATCTCCTAGCTTTGCGCCAAACAAGTCCTCTTCCTCTAAATTAAATTCAAGAGGAGGTTTAGACTCTGTTGTCTCCAGATAATAACCTTGAAAATCTTTTTTAAGTATACCCACTAACCACTTTTTATGATGTTTGATAACTTCGAGTATTTTCCCTTCATAACGGCCCTTCTCATCTCTCTTGGCCAGTGAAACTAAAACTTCATCTCCATCCATCGCTCCGTTAACATAGCGAGGTGGTATAAAAATATCAGGCTGCTTTTCATCAGAAACCATTACAAAACCATAGCCATCTCGATGAAGTTTAAGGTGACCACTAACTTTTTTTAGAGCATGAGACTTGTTGGCTCTCTGATTTTTCTTAATTTTTTGACGGCCTTTTTTGGGGGCTTTTCTTCTTTTAATTCTTACCATCGACAGTGATTTTCTTTTAATTGTTATTTTTAGATTAAATAAAAAACATAGTTATCCTGTCACATTTATAAGGAATAATCTAGAAAAGTATATAATGTGACAAAGTCGCATTTAAGCCTTTCTATTCCTGAAGCATCGTCATGAGAAGGGTTAAAAAACATTAAGAAGCTTATTGACGAATTTTGGAGGATTCGATAGTCGATTGAGCCAGCATTCGCGAGAGTGGCGGAATGGCAGACGCGCTAGATTCAGGTTCTAGTAAGGGCAACCTTGTGGGGGTTCAAGTCCCCCCTCTCGCATATTATTGTTGATGTTTAAGATATGCAGCCTAATAAATCTTTAGAATTTATGTATATTATTTTTATAAAAACCCATCAAGATCACCCGGATTACTATCACAAATTACCATTTGACCATCTGCAGGATTATTGTCAATACAACTCATTAAAAATTTATCAGGTTTAAAAGACCTTTGCTTATCCAGCAATTCTAATTGGCAATTTTCGTCACAGCCATCACCGTTGATAAGATTAGCATCATCGCACTCTTCTAAATCTTGGTTAATTATTCCATCTCCACATGCTGGGAACTCACAAAAATTAGTACAATCATCGCTATCAATATTATTACCATCGTCACATTGTTCATCAATATCGACAATGCCGTCTCCGCAATGATCCTCTCCACAGCTAAATAGGCTGAAAGTGATGAATGCTAAACTGGCTATAGTTAAAAAATTAAAAAGCTTCACTATATGCTCCAAGAAATGTTAACTAAAGACACTTTTTTGAACTTAAGTAATGTCGATTTGTTGTTTACGGTCAGGACCCACTGAAACAGAAAATATTGGTAAATTAAGTTTTTTCTCAATCGCTTTTACAAAACGTTGGCAATTTTGTGGAAGTTTTTTAAATTGAGTAATTTGAGAAATATCTTCATCCCATCCAGGAAATTTTTCGTAGATTGGTTTTAGTTTTTCCAGTGAATTGATATCTGCCGGCAAAGATTGAGTCGTCTTTGAATTTAAACGGTATCCAACACAAACTTTGATTTCTTTTAAACCACTTAGAACATCCAACTTTGTCAAGATTAATGAAGTTAATCCATTGACCAATTGTGAATGTCGAATGACCACTAAATCCAACCAACCACAGCGGCGTGACCTTCCCGTGGTAGATCCAAACTCATGGCCTTTTTCTCTTAGATATTCACCCGTTTTATCATTGAGCTCTGTAGGAAAAGGACCATCTCCAACTCTTGTCGTATAAGCTTTGGCTATTCCAATAATTTCATCAATTTGTCTTACACCTACTCCACTACCACAGGCAGCATAACCCGAAACAGTATTACTGGAAGTGACATAAGGATAAGTGCCATGATCGATGTCTAATGAAGTCCCCTGAGCACCTTCGAACAAAATAGACTTTTTATTTTGAATGAAACTCCAGATGAGTTCAGTGGTGTTTTCAACATAGGGTTTCAGTTCTTTTCCTAAAGCTGCATACTGTTCAAAAAGCTTTTTAAAACTAAGCCCTTTTTTTTGATAGAGTTTTCTGACGTAGTTATTTTTATATGGCAAGATTAACTTCAGTTTTTGCTCAAGTTGATCGGGATGAATTAAATCATGAACACGAATCCCTTGGCGGGAGACTTTATCTTCATAACATGGACCGATTCCACGTCCCGTTGTTCCTATCTTA
This sequence comes from Deltaproteobacteria bacterium, assembly GCA_024233625.1. Taxonomy (GTDB): domain Bacteria; phylum UBA10199; class UBA10199; order DSSB01; family DSSB01; genus JACKPJ01. The sequence continues at coordinate 7,702 of JACKPJ010000011.1, read as the reverse complement.
TTTTTACCTTTTGCTTGCTCACGCAGCTGATCAATCATTTTGTGATAAGGCATAATCACGTGGGCCCTCTCACTAATTCTCAGCTGTTTTGTAGAACGCAATGCTTTGACTTTTTTAAGTTGATTGATTTCTTGCAAAAGAATTTCAGGGTCTAGAACAACCCCATTTCCAATAATACAAGTTTTATTTTTATGAAAAATACCGGACGGGATTAAATGTAAGATGCTTTTTTTGCCGTTAATGACAAGAGTATGACCTGCATTGTTTCCGCCTTGGAAGCGAACAATCGCATCCATTTGAGCGCTGTAAAAATCGACAATTTTACCTTTGCCTTCGTCACCCCATTGGGTACCTAAGATAATTTTATTCATGATTTATTAACTTATAATTTGAATTCTTTAACTGAAATAATATTGGGTAAGGCTTTTATTTTTTTAAGTACCTCATCACCAACTTGAGAGTCCACGTTGTAAAAAGATAAAGCTTCTTCAGATCCATGACTAAGCCCCAATTGCATGCGAGAAATATTGATTTTATTTTCTCCGAGTAAACTTCCAATATTTCCAATGACTCCGGGCGTATTCAAGTTTCTGATTAATAAGGTATGGCCTTGAGGAACAAACTCAAGAAAAAAGTCATTGACTTTAACAATCCTAGGATTGTTGATACCAAACATGGTTCCAGAAATACTCTGAACACCTTTATCTGTTTCAACACTGACTTTAACTAAACTCGTGAAGTTTTCGCTTTCACTCACCTTAGATTCAATGACCTTAATCCCTCTTTCTTTTGCTAGAACTGGGGAATTGACAAAGTTAACTCCTACGTCACTCAAAACTGTTTCTAAAATACCTTTTAAGACACAAGTCGTCAGTGGAGCTAAAGGATAATTAGTTAAATCACCGCTATACTCTATTTTAATGACTTTAGGACTTGATTCTAAAAAATGGCCTTGTAACGAACCAACTTTTTCACAAAGCTCAAAAAATGGTTTTAAGATTTTAGCGAGTTCTGCAGAGATAGAAGGAAAATTAACTGCATTTCGTATTTCTCCCTTTGTGAGATAATCCACAACTTGTTCGGCAACTTCGATAGCAACATTGACTTGTGCTTCGTCGGTAGAAGCTCCTAAATGTGGAGTACAGACCACTTGGGGATGGTTAACAAGTGCATCATCTTCTGCTGGAGGTTCTTGTTCAAAGACATCCAACGCAGCTCCACCGACTTTTCCTGATTCAAGTGCTGCTAATAAATCTTTTTCATTAACAATACCTCCACGTGCGCAATTCACAATAAAAACACCCGATTTCATCTTTTCAAAAGCAGCTTGATTGATCAAATTTTTGGTTTTGTCGTTTAATGGAACATGAACTGTGATATAATCTGCTTTCTTAAACAAAGTATCCAGATCAACTAACTCGATACCTAATTTACTTGCGGCTTCAGAACTAAGAAAAGGATCATAACCCAACACCTTCATTTTAAGGCCCAAGGCACGATCGGCAACGATTTTACCGATATTTCCAACACCAACAATTCCTAAATTTTTGTTACACAACTCTCGCCCCATGAACTTTTTCTTTTCCCATTTTCCTTGCTTCATGGACATACTGGCTTGGGGAATCATGCGAGAAACCGAAAAGAGCATTGCTATTGCATGTTCGGCGGTTGTGACTGCGTTGCCACTTGGAGTATTTTCAACAATGATTCCTTTTTTGCTTGCTGCGTTTAGATCGACATTATCAACACCTATACCAGCTCTTCCGATAATTTTTAAATTATCTGCAGCAGCAATGAGAGCTTCATCAACTGTTGTTCCAGAGCGAATAATTAAAGCTTCATAGTTTCCGATAATTTTACGAAGCTCTTCAGGAGCAAGACCCGCATGAACCTCAAATTGTATTTCGGAACATTGCTTTAAAATATTTAAACCTTCTTCACTGAGTTTATCACTAATTAGAACTTTCAAGAGATTTCCTTTCTGAATACTTTTTTTTTAAAAAAGTGAGTATTTATTTTGTATTTTAGTTTTTGGAAATAACTTCGAGGGCAGCACCAACACCTAAACCTGCTTTTACATCATGTCCTTTTTGAATCAAAATTGATTCAATAGCAGCTATTGCATTAACGATATCCATGGGATCGTAATAACCAATGTGACCAATTCGAAAAATTTTACCCTTAGCTTGAGCCTGGCCACCAGTAATCGTCATATTAAACTGATCTCTCAAACCTTTGACAATTTCACCAGCATTAATATTTTCAGGAGAATACACTGCAGTCACTGCAGGAGAAGGAGCCTCAGGTGCATAAAGTTTTAAAGACATTGCTTGAACAGCAGCTCGCGTTGCTTTTGCTAAAATATCATGTCTTTTAAAAATATTTTCTAAGCCTTCTTCTTTCATAAGACGAAGGACTTCCTCTAGACCCACAATCAGGGACACAGCAGGTGTCCAAGCAGTTGTATTTTGTTGAATGGACTTGAGTTCTTGCCGAAAATCAAAATAAAACTTTGGCAAATCACTCTTTTCACTAAAAGCAATAGCTTTTTTACTTAAAGAAGCAAAAGATAAACCTGGAGGTAACATTAAAGCTTTTTGTGATCCACTGACTAAAACATCAATGCCCCATTTATCTGTCGGTATATCGGTAACACCTAATGCCGTAATACCATCAACAACTAAGGCTGTTTCAGGAAGGTCTCGCGTTAATTTTGCAAGTTCTTCTATTGGATGCAATACACCCGTTGAAGTTTCAGAGGCTGTCGTAAAAACTGTGCGGTATTGTTTCTCTTTTAACTTAGCTTCCACAACCTTAGGATCAACCGCACTACCCCATTCTACTTTGATAACATCATATTCGATACCATAAGCTTGACAGATATCAGCCCATCTTTCTCCAAACTTTCCACCATCGATACAAAGAGCACGGTCACCTTTCCTCATTAAATTGACAACAGAGGCTTCCATTGCCCCTGTTCCGCTACTTGCAAACATCAGGACTTCATTTTCTGTCTGATATAACCATTTAAGTCCTTCACGGACCTTTTCAACAATTTTTTCAAATGCTGCGGTTCGGTGATGAATAATCGGCTGCGCCATTTTTAATAAAACTGAATCAGGTACAGGGGTTGGACCTGGCGCCATTAAGCGATATCGATACATATTTTATGTCTCCTTTAATAAATTGATCGAGACCATATCTTAAGCATTCCTCAGATATCTCGTCAAGGTATTCGTTGTGAAGCTTTCATAGAATAAGATTTTAGCCTTTAAGCCTTTCTCATGAAATAATTTTCAACTAGCTTAAGCTTAACCTACTCAACTAGTTTTATAGAGCAAGATCCTTAAAATTATTCTATTTTTTAAAATTTATAACTATTGAATCTATCTAATGAAAAAACTCTATTTTTTGTTTAGGATTTCTCCTAGCTCATCAATCACAGTCGCCTTCCACCTAGGAACCCTCAAAAAATAAGAAGCTCGAGCAATTAAGTGGGAGGCAATCGGTAAAGTCAAATAAGTAAAAACAATAACAACAATACCCTCAACTACGACTCGTGGATCTTTTAAGAAAAAAATCACCCCTAGAACTAGACAAGAAAGACCAAATGAAGCTGCTTTTGAAGCAGCATGTAATCGGCTAAACAGATCAGGAAAGCGTAACACTCCCAATGCAGCTAAAAAAATAAATAAAGAACCTATAATGATCATTGTGAACATGAACCCTTGCATTATCTAGCTCGCTTTCTTCTCTAAATATTTAGCAAAGGTTGCTGTACCTATGAAAGCTAAAAAGGACCAAATTAGCACAGAATCGAAAAAAAATAAAATTTTTGTGGTTGCAGCTAGAACAACCATAAAAGCAACACCAATAATTGCTAAAAGGTCAAAAGCGATCAATCGATCTGTTAAAGTCGGACCTATCAACAGGCGTATTAAAGTTAGCAATGCAGCTCCTCCTAAAAGGCCAAAAGTTGTATATTTTAACCATAAGGGAATAATCATCTTACAATCTCCAATATGTATCGCTCGAGACGATTCTTAACACTCTGAATAAATTTTTCTTTATCATCTAGATACATGACATGAACAAATAAAGTTTTTCTATCTGAAGAGACATCTAGACACAAAGTACCAGGAGTCATTGAAATTAAATTTGTCAGTAGAATCATTTCTAAATCCGACTGAATATCTAATGGAACTGCCACGACTCCTGGATGCATATGATGGCGAGGAGTAATGGCATCATATGCCACCGTTAAATTAGCTAATACTAATTCTTTTAAGTAAAAGACTATAAATCTCAATAAGGCAAAAGTACGAAAAAATATTTTCATAATGGGTTCTTCAAAACAGCGTCTATATATATTTCAGGTTTATTGAGAACTTCAGCGGCATCTAAAGTCCAACTGAATATCGTTTGGGCTTCAATACCCATCAAAACGGTTGCAGAAGCTAAAATACTCATACTGATATACATCGTTTTAGGTAGTTTTAGCGTGGTTTTGACTGAATAAACTTGATCGCCTTGAGGAGCTTTTTTCCAAAAAGCCTCAGCCCAAATTTTTAGCATTGAAAAAAGAGTTAAAATTCCCACACCAAGCGCAATAGCTGCAGCAATATAAGATTTTTGAATAAAAACTTCTTTAATCAATAAGAATTTTGCAAAAAATCCAGAAAGTGGAGGAATTCCAGCTAAACCCAAGGCAGAAATTAAAAAAATTATACTCAAAAATGGAAGCAATTTTACATACCCACCTATTTTCTTCAGCTGAGTTGTTCCTTGAGTATATTCAAATACTCCACCCACCAGATACAAATTGGTTTTAGCAATCATATTATGGATAATAAAAAAAATCGCTGCAGCAATGGAATATTTTGAAAAAATACCCAGACCCAATATCATATATCCAATTTGGCTAATGATATGGAAAGATAATAATTTTTTTATTTCGTACTGAACAATTGCTCCAAAAACGCCTATGATCATTGTCAAACAAGCAATAATAATAAACCAGGAACTGAGATCGGTTTGTAGATCTCTAAAAATGATGGTCCATACTCGAAACATCGCATAGACGCCAACCTTGGTTAATAATCCCCCAAACAAGGCAACCATTGCAGAAGGTAATTGAGGATAAGACGCAGGAAGCCAAAAATAAAGAGGGAAAACACCTGATTTAATTCCAAAAGCAATGCTGATTAATACTGCGGGCATGACGATATTCGCAGATTCAACTAAAGAGATTTTTTGAGCTAAATCTGCAATGTTGAGTGTACCCAAATTTCCATAAAGTAAGCCAAGAGCTGCCAAGAAAAATGCTGAAGAAAGTAAGTTTAACGTAACATATTTAATAGCTCCTTCGATTCGACTGCGTTTTTTTTCTAAACTCATCAAGACAAAAGAAGCCATTAACATGATTTCAAAGAAGACATAGAGGTTGAACAAATCTCCGGTAATAAAAGAACCACTAATTCCCATAAATAAAAGATGAATTAATGGGTAATATCTCAATTGTTTCTCACGGAGATTAATTCCTTGAGACCAAGTATAAATAGAAATACAAAAAACAAGTAGACTAGAAGTAACGAGCATTAGGGCGCTGAATTGATCTATGACAAGATTAATCCCAAAAGGTGGTTGCCAATTTCCTATCCATAAAACTTGCAAACCACTATGAGTCACTTTCTCAAATAATAAAAGGGAAACAGCTAGCTGTAACCCAAAACTGATAAGACTTAGCCACCGTTGAAAGTTAAGAGAAGAAGTAAATATAAAAGCTAAAATAGCTGTTCCCAAGGGAAGAATCACTGGAGCAATGATTAAAAGTTGCATCATTCGCCACTCCTAATCTGATCGATGTCATCTGTGCCAATGGATTTATATACTCGATATATCAAAATAATAAAAAAAGCCTGCATGGCAAAACCAATAACGATAGCTGTTAAAATAAGAGCTTGTGAAAGAGGATCTGCGTAAGGAGCTGTTAGTTGCGTCATTTCATTGTCAATAATAGCTGGACGCGCTTTGTGCAAACCTGCTGAAAGAAAAATAATCAGATTGACCGCATGACTTAAAAATAAAACACCAAAAAGAAGTTTTAACAAACTTCTTCTTAGAATAAAATAAATACCTGTCGCAAAGAGTATTCCACTCATTAAAATAAAGGAGAAACTCATTATCCCTAATCCTCAATCAAAAGAAAAAAAATTCCCATCACCATTCCCCATACAAGAAAAAAAACTCCAAAATCGAATAATAAAACAGTGCCCAATTTAATTTTTCCAATTCCTGGAATGAAAATACTAGGACCCCAAATAGCCGTTAAATAGGGTTGTGATTTAATCACAGCAAAAATTCCACTTGCAAAAGCTAATATCCAGCCTAATTGCACCAATCTTCTTGCAGAAAATGAACGTAACCAAAAGTTTGCTTCATGTCCTACAGCCATTTTCTTTAAGGTAAAAGCACACGCGATAATTAACCCAGCAATAAAACCTCCACCAGGTTCGTTATGACCCCGAAGCAAAAAAAACATAGCCATGAGACTCTGGACAGGAAACAAAAAACGTTCTGCTGATTTAAAAATAACGGATTCCATTTTATTCCTTTATTTAGTTGCCTTCTTAAGCAAAGCAAAAATACCCATACCTGCCATAGCAACTACTGTAATTTCACCTAAAGTATCGAAGGCACGAAAATCGACTAAAATGACATTAACGACATTTTTACCAAAGGCCTCTAAATAACTATTTTTTGCAAAATATTCAGAAATAGGTTCCTGTGATTGATGAGCAGTTTGCATTAACATAATAACAAATACCGTTCCCATTCCCACTGCCAATAAAGCATCACGCAATTTACTCTTCCAACTTGAAAATGATCTAAATTTAGGTAGCCGGTAAACTGCTAAGACAAATAAAAGAACGGTTAAAATTTCTATCAAAGCTTGTGTTAATGCAAGGTCTGGTGCTGAATAAACCGCGAAAATCAGTGTAATGGAAAGTCCGATGCATCCCATATGAACCAAAAGGTTTAATCTTGAACGCGCAACCACCATGCGCGCTACCAAAACAAGGACCAACACTACAAAGAGGAGGTTAAGTACATTGAATTGAAATAATTTTATTGGCCACTGTGAATGCTTGAACAAAGCCAGTCCAAGCATCAGTAAAGCAAAAGAAATAATCGTTGCTAAGTAGTTTCTCAAATAACCATGTTGAAAAACTCTTGTGATCCAGCGAGCTATTTTTAATAAACCTTCAAGAGCAAGATCATACAGACCTGTTGGCCCTACTCTTTGCACAAAGTTTACCCAAGCTTTTCCCCAATTTAAGAAAAAGCTTCTTTTGACCCATAAAAGAAATCCTAATAATAGCGTGATTAAACTAGCCAATAGAATAAAATTAAAACCATGCCATAATTTTAAAGCTGAAACTTTTTCAGTTAATCCAATGCTAGAAATTGCACTTGGAATGAGATTTTTTGAAAAACTATAGACAAAAACCCCACAAAACAAACTCGAAATGGCTAGTATACAAGGTCCAAAATACATTTGAAACTGAGTTTCTTTAACTTCTGCTTTTAATTGAATAGCTTCCTTCTCTTTTCTTTGAAAAAAAATACCATATCCCACAATAATTGCAGCAGCTACTGTTAAAGCATTTGTAATGATTAATAATACAGTGAACCACGTTGA
>JACKPJ010000010.1 GCA_024233625.1 Deltaproteobacteria bacterium | reverse complement strand
AAAACTTAAATACTATATTGTAATATCTAAATAATTTATCTTTGATAACAAAAAGAAAGTAAAAGGACAAATATGAAAGAATATATGTTATTAGGCGAAAAATTTGATCTCAGAACCCTAGAATTTGCTTTAAGCAATGGCTTGATTAACCAAAAAGAATACCAAAAGTTTTTAGCTGAGCTTCCAGATTTCGAAAATAATGTTGAATATATAGAATTTGAAATAAATGAGTTCGAAGAAGACGAAATTGAAGAACAAGAAGACGAACTTGTCTCGGCTTAAAAAGCCTTAATAGTTCATATCATTATTTTTTTTAATTACCTTTGGCTTCTCTTTAGATTTTAGATGATTTATCTAAAATCTAAAAGAATTTTCGAGGATTAACAGGTTTTCCCGAGATTCTTACTTCATAATGTAAATGGGGACCTGTGCTTCTTCCTGTGCTACCCATTTTAGAAATTGCTTGGCCTTTTTCAACCCATTGTCCTTCCTTGACTAAAAGCTCTGAGTTATGTCCATATAAAGTACTCAAATCATTTCCATGATCTAAAACAACTGTATTTCCATATCCCCCTTTAGTTCCTGAAAAGCTTACTTTTCCTGCTGCTGGTGCATAAATAACTGTCCCCACAGGACCAGCAATATCCGTACCTAAGTGCATTCTAGCCCTCCTCCGAGAAATTTTTCTCCATCCAAAATGGCTGGTTATCACACCTTCGCAAGGTATGCCCTGTGGAATATATCCTGATCCTGAATTTAATGCATAATCCATATCCATCATAAAAAATTCGGTTTCACTAAAATAATCTAAGTCGACTTCGATTTCTGGTCCTTCATAATCTTCATTTGATTTGTTATTATTTATATTTGCATGAGATTGAGGTGCCCAGGTGAAAATTAAAAAACTTAAGAAAAGAAATGAAATATACTTTTTCAAGTGAGAACCTCCTATAGGCTGCTAATTTTTTCGATGAGAGATGAATAGACGGACGACCTACCATCTTCTATCTTTCCTAGATTTCTCAATAGTAAGAAATTTAGGTTTTTAACAAAAAAGCATTTTGACTACTTTTTTAACTGAGAAATTTGTAATAATTAATTAGAACTCATTTCTCATTTTTTTTCAAAAGAAAAAAATATTTTTGTAACCACTTTTTATGAAGTCCGCTTTTTGATTGGATTAAATCGCTAGCAATAAAATTTGATAATTGTCAAGGTTAGTATTTAAGAAAAAATAACTCACTGCGGCATTTTATATACATTTGATGCCCTCTTTAGCATTTAGAAGTACTAAATACAGAATTTTTTAACAGCACGATTAGAAGCTTTAGCAACATCCTCAAACATCAAAACTAAGGTTAGCCATCCACTGATGGCTTCCTATAGGATGCAATAACTGATCACAATGTGCTCGCGAAAATACTCTCTTCGTTCCATGACGTTTGGGATCCCAAGGTTCTCCATGAGCTAAACATTTAATCGTATCTAAACCCCTTAATCGAATATGAAAGTCAGAAAAAACCATATTCTCTTTTTCAAAACGATCAATGACTTCCTTTAACTGACCATTGATTAAATCTTCAGGATTACTTGCATCAACTGTCCATTCTACTTCCTTTTTGGGAATCACTTTTTCTCGAGCAATCATCAATTCCATCAAAATAGTTGAAGCTTGAGTCATCAACTCTTCTCGAGAAGGTCCCCAAACACCCGCTTCTAAATGCTTATCTGTTTCAAAATTTTTATCTTCCTGTCCCATATTTATATTTTATCCCAATTATGAGCTAATAAAAGAGCCTGATCAGAAATTAGAATTTTTTTTAATGGAACTCTCTTGAGCTTTTCTTTTTAAAACTCCACTGCAGTGGAACACCAGTAAACTCAAAGTTTTCATAAATAATACGCTCTAAGTAACGCATGTAGGAACTTTGAATTTTATCAGGAAAATTACAGAAAATTAAAAAACGTGGTGGGGCTTCATGAACCTGAGTAATGTAAGATAAATTAATGTGTTTACCTGATTGACTAGGATGAGGATGCATTCGAATGGCTTCTTGAAAAACTCGATTGAGTTCTCCTGTTGAAATACGCCGATGGAAATTTGTAGCAACTGTTTTTATCATCGACTTGAGCCGAGCAAATCCATTTTTATTTTTTGCAGACAAAGTAATTAAGGGAATATTACGCTGTTTAGGGAACCGCTCATAAACTTCCTGCCGAATGCTTTCTATACTAGTGCCTTTTTCTACCAAGTCCCACTTATTAAAAATAATAATGAGTCCACGGGCTTTTTCCTCAGCATAATTGAGGATTCGTGCATCTTGAACATGCATTCCTTGACTTGCATCAACCATTAGCAAAACCAAATCGACTTGTGCCATGACCTGCAGCGACTTAATCACACTGACTTTCTCAATTTTTTCACTTGCCTTTGTTTTACGACGAATGCCTGCTGTATCCACAAACTCCCAAACTTGATCTTCTTCCTCAATATAGGTGCTTAAAGGATCCAAAGTAGTTCCTGCAGTGGGATGCACAACGGCTCTTGACTCACCTAATAATGCATTCAACAAAGTCGACTTTCCCACATTAGGCTGTCCCATAATCGCGATTTTCAAATCGGCTTTTAATAAATCCTTTGAAGCGACAAGTTTTATTTTAGTATTTATCCAACCAAGTAAGTCCGACACCCCAAGACTTGTCTCAGCAGAAAGCCCAATAATATGCTGAATTCCCAAACGACTAAAATCATGAATGTAATTTAATTGCTGAATCTGATCAATTTTGTTGACTGCAACGACAATAGGTATTTTTTGTTTTCTCAGAAATCGCGCAATCTCTTCATCTGCTGGAGTGCAACCGACTCTCCCATCGACCAAAAAAATTACACAGTCACTTTCTTCTAAAGCTGCCTGAACCTGCTCACCGATTTGACGAGCAATGTCATTTTCCTCAACACCCGGAATTAAGCCGCCTGTATCGATTAAGTTAAAGGAGTTCCCTTCCCATTCACAAAGCCCATACTGACGATCGCGGGTCACACCGGGAATATCTTCGACAATAGCTTGTCGACGACCTACCAAACGGTTAAACAAAGTCGACTTCCCAACGTTGGGACGACCTACCAAAGCAACTTTTGCGAAGTTCCTATTCATAAATAAAGAAAAACCGTATCCTCGATGAAAGATACGGTTTTTTGAAATGGCGGTGCAGGGAGTCGAACCCCGGACACGACGGATATGAACCGTCTGCTCTAACCACCTGAGCTACACCGCCAAATAATCCATTCACCTCACCAGCTCATATTCTAGACCTTTTCACAAGGATTTATTAAAAAGAAAACGAGCTAGTAACTAGTTTTAAAATATATTCTTTACCAGCAAAAAATATAAAATATTTAAGGAAGATCATATGCTAGTATAATTGATTCATTTTTGCTCATACTACCAAAGACCCCACCCTGCCTTAAACGCACTGCAATAATAACCTTTGATTGAAATGAACTTCTATCCACTAAAAAATCTTGGATACTTCCGTCAACCTTTTTACTCATCCATTCTTCAGAAAAACCCATTTCATCCCATTTTAGCTTCACTAATTGACTATCAGCAATGAAAGGAACCTTGCCAACAACCTTTTTTACCATGGATTCTGAACGCACCAATAAGACTTCGTGACCTGTATTTTCTCCAATACTCTCTATCTCTACAGGAATGCTATAATAGCTTGCAATAACTTCATTAAACACGTTTTTAACGGAAATGGGAATGTAATTACCATGAGAGCCATAGCTATCTTGACTAGACCATATTTTTTTATTTTCCCCCGACTGCTCTCGATAATAATCGAGTTTACCGGAATGACTGATCGTTAACAGAGAATTATCATTATGAAATTTCTGAAAAGCATACAGGCTAGAAACTTTAGGCAGTTTCATCTTTTCACCAACCCTGACTTTATCTCCCTCAATTAACAAAGTATAAACACTTTGCATCTGCTCCTGTTTCCCGTTGTAAGATGCACCTAAAAGCAATGCCTTTTGCCCTTCAACTAAGACTCGTAATTGAAAAGGAATTTTGTCTACAACGAGATCTAATGTATTAGCTTGATATTCAAATAATTTACTCGATGCATAATTGGATTTAAGATTTGTTAAAGCAATTTTCGCCCTTTGACCCTGATATTCAGGTAGTATATCTACTTTAACAAAATAATCAGTGCTTTTTCCCTGATATTCAGTAAGCTTTTCGAGTTGTGCTCCATTCAAATGATAAATATAGAGGGTATTTTGTGAAGTTACACAAAGCTCTTTAATACCATCTTGATCGAGATCTCCGTAAGCAATACTCCGGATTTCATAAGGTAAGCGCTGTGACAAAATTTGATATTCGTTTGAGACTGGCTCATGCTGCGAAATACTATTTTCTTCTTTTCTTGGCTCTTTTTTAAAATGAGTACTATCTTGCAACTTAATGTCTTCTTTTACAACAGGTGAAGATTCTTTCGATGTATCCGACTGAACTTTCTCTTGTGTAGCTATACCCTGATTATCAGGCTTAACTTCTATAGTCTTTGAATTTTCAACAATGTTCATCTCTCTAGCGAGATAATTGAGGGCATAACTTTCTATCTGTGGAAGAAAATGATCAAGATTATCGACCTGAATATACTTCTCTCTATAATTTGCATCTGTATTAACTCTTATAATTAAGACACGAGCTTGCTGACCGACAACATTAATACGGCCTATTATAATATTTTTTTGAATATTTTTTTGTTTATACGAATCTGGATCGTAGCTTTTGGAATCTCTTTGAGCCTGGTGACCTGATTGATTTAATGAAGCAACAATCGCATCTTGTGCTGCAGAAACTAAATACTCTTTATCTTGTGGACCATTGTACTGAAATCTTGCAACTTGTACTTGAGCTGCAAACAGTTCAGAAATGCAAAAAAAATATAAGATAATATTAAATAAAAAGATTTTTTTCATTGAAATACCTCAATACCTCGCTATTTGATCAAGATATATCTTTCAAGTTAACCCAAGCGTCAAGTCTTAAGCGCGACTATTTTAAAAAAACAAAAATTCCCTCTAAAATAAAAATTTAGATACCCTCATCTACAGCAATGGATTCTTACTTTTATTCAGGATTAATACGTGTTAGCAGAAGGAAGGAAATCACTACCCGTAATTTCTCTCTTTGTAATATTACGGGTAGCTAGGAAGGAAAACCAGGCAGGCTTTGAAGCAGAAAAATTATTGATATCGAGAGAAAGGTTGGATTCATTCTCTATATACTATTTATACAAAGCAATAAGCTTGCCAATTTTATAAAAAAACCTTCAACTCATTGAAATTAAAAACACTTTTAAAGATACACCATGATCAGAATCAGGACTTTAAAGCCTTACTAAGTGGTTAAAAAACCTCAATTTCTCACAAAACTGGGGGCTAAAGTCATCAATAAATATCAATGATCTAGAAAACAGGAGCTAATTTGTGCCTTCTTACTTTCAAATACTAATCAGTTTCATTCTTGGGCTAAGTATCGGTCTCTTAATAACCATATTCATCAAACTACGTTCTCAAAAAGAATCTGAGCAGCTAAAACTTCAAATAAAAGACCTCGAAGCGCTTAATTTTAATCAAGAGGAAAAGTATAAATGGCTAGAACAGTCACAAGAAAAACTACAAGACAGTTTCCAGGTTTTAGCAGGGAAAATATTTCGTGAACAGTCTGAAGAATGGAATAAACAAGTCCAAACTCAAGTCAAAAACCTCATGAACCAATCTCAACAAGACTGGAATACTCAGAAATTAGAAATTAAGGGTTTAGTCGAACCTCTTAAAGAAAACCTTAATCATCTCGATGGGCATATTCGTGCTTTGGAACAAAAAAGGCAAGGTGCCTACGAAAGCTTGCAGCAACAGATTAAACACCTAGCTGAAGGACACTCACAGCTACAGAGTACAACTCTTACGCTCTCTCAAGCTTTAAAATCTTCCAGTATTCGTGGGCGCTGGGGAGAAATTCAATTAAGGCGTGTCGTCGAAATGGCTGGCATGACAAAGCACATCTCATTTGAGGAACAAGTCAGCACACAACAAGGAAGACCTGACATGATCATTCATCTTCCGAATAAAGGGATTTTACCGGTTGATTCAAAAGTTCCCTTAGAAGCCTATCTTGAAGCAATGGAAACTCAAGAGGAAAGTCAGAGAAGACAGAAGCTCATCGACCACTCCAAAGCACTCATGAGTCGAGTTAGAGAACTGAGCCAAAAAAAATATTGGGACCTCTTTGAAACATCCCCTGAAATAGTTGTGATGTTTATTCCCAGCGAGGCCTGTCTAGCTGCCGCTTTCGAAAACGATCCTCAACTTCTTGAAAACAGCTTTAAACAGAAAATCTTGATTGCAACACCGGTCACACTTCTTGCGCTGCTTAAAGCGGTTGCTTACGGCTGGCAACAACAAGAAATGACAGAAAATGCCACTCGAATTGCCAAACAAGGTCAGGAGCTCTATCAACGTCTGAGTAAATTTATTGAACATCTTAATGACGTCGGAAAAGAGCTCAATAAATCTGTCAAAGCTTTTAATCGAGCAATGGGATCTCTTGACCACCGCGTTTTACCGATCGCGCGACGTTTTCAAGAGTTTGGAATTTCTAATCAGGAATTAGAAACGCCCTCTAGCATCGAAATACAAAGCAATCTGTTAAATCTCAACGAGGTCAAAGACAAAGAAGCCTAACTAAGTAGACCCTCCCCCCTACTCTTTGGCTTCTGCTTCCTCAGCTTTTTCTTCTTCTTGCTTTTTTGGTTTCATAGATTCTGGAAGACGATCGTAGAGCTTTTTAAATTTTGGATTGTTTTTTAACTGCTCTTCAGATTGTTGAGAAATCCATTTTCCTAATCCACCAGCCTGCTTTATACGTTCCAAGCCTTGTTTGGAAACTTTCAAACGAACGGCATCTTTAATTTCTTTAATCTCAATTTTTCTTTTCAAGAGCTTATCAGCTTGCTCACCCTCACCTAAGTTATGGGTATGTGGAACACGTTTTCGAGTTATTTCACAAATTTGTGCCATATTTTTTCCTCTTATTTCTTTAAACATTAAGCTTATAAACATTTTAGATGTTCTAGATCTCGCAACTGCCTCATCTACAGATAAAGCTTCATAACTCAGCTTAAACTTCAGTGCAAATAAACTTGTTAAAATTTTTAATCAAGCTTCTAATCATTTATCCCCTTTTATTTTTTTGAAAAATTATGGTAAATAAAATTAGGCAACGATTTTTTCAAAACAATCAAACTGCACACCCAAAAAATGTTGATAGCTATCCATCAAAAGTGTTTCTAACTCGTTTAACGGTATTTGCTGATATGCTAAAGTATTCGCTGAATAGGACCAAACCTCATCTGAAATACAATCTGAAAGGGAATAAGAGCTCGGTTTTTTAAAACACAAACTGCAGTAAAAAGCTCCTCCTTCTAATTCAAAATAAAAGGGAGTGTGACTCTGTCCACGGCAATTCAGGCAACGAGAAAAATCGAATAAGTACCCTAAACGGTTGAGCAAGTTTTTTAAAAAAACAAGATGAACAAGAAAAAGTGGATGAATAGCTATTGCTTGAAGAGAATTTGCTAATAAACTAAACAGATCAAGATCTTGACCTCCACCACGAGGAATAATTTTAGAAATAAGTTTAAACCAACTTAATACTGCAACAGTCTGCTGATAATTTAATTTTATTTGTGCAAGTAAATGATTTATATCACTGGAAACCAATTCACACTTTACGAGCCGATTTAAGTCTCCCCGGCCTGCTTGAATCTCAATTTGCAATAAATTAAGAAAATCAAGAGTTCCCCCAAAACGCTTTCGAGAACCCAAAGCTCCATATGCAATCGCATCGACACGGCCATGATTTTTTGTTAGTAAAGTCAATATGCGATGGCTATCTCCATAGCGTGTGGACTTAATCAACCATGCATGATCTGAAATAATTTCCCCTGTTTTCATTCTTTCACTAAAAAAAATAATAAAATTACAACAAATATCACCACTACCAAACTCAAGAAAATGGATAGCCAAGGAATACTCTCTAATTTTTTATTATCTCGTTTTAAGTAGGCATAACGTGACTCAAAACGTAACAGCACATCTTCAGCATCCAAACCAATGTAATTGGCATAAGCCCTTAAATAACCTTTTGCAAAAGCTAGACCGGGCAGTTTAACAAACTGTTCTTGTTCAATCGCTTGCAAAAATTCCATGCGAATCAAGCTATGTTTGGAGATTTCCTCAAGAGGAATCCCTCGAAGCTCCCGCTGATGCTTTAAATAAGCACCAATACTCTCAACTTCTTCACTTTTTATTTTAGAGATATTTGCCACAAATCAGTTTTAACTTTTCTTGAGTTTCCTGTGGAATGAATTTTTTGTCAGTCATGATAGCATGACTTAGGCTTCGACAATGCGAACATTCTTCTTTGCTAGCTACCTGAGGCAAAACAGTCTTTAAAACCTCTTTTGCCATTTCAACATTTTGCTGAAGAGTTGCAATCACCATTTCTACTGTCACAGAATCATGTTCCTCGTGCCAACAGTCATAATCTGTTGAAAGTGCTAGAGTGCTATAACAAATTTCTGCTTCACGGGCTAATTTGGCTTCTTGTAAATTGGTCATACCAATCACATCGGCACCCCATTGGCGATACAATTTTGACTCGGCTTTGGTAGAAAACTGAGGCCCTTCGATACAAACGTAAGTTCCTTTTTCATGACATTGAACCCCAACCTTTTTTGTTGCTTCAATGAGGTCTCGACATAAAGTAGGACAAACAGGATTTGCAAAAGCAACATGTGCCACTAAGCCTTCACCAAAAAAAGTGTGAGGACGTTTTTGAGTTCTGTCTATAAATTGGTCTACAACGACAAAATGACCGGGAGCAATTTCTTCTTGCAAAGACCCCACAGCAGATACAGACAAAATAGAATCGCAGCCCAAACTTTTAATAGCATAAATGTTTGCTCTAAAATTAAGCTCTGTTGGTAAAATGCGATGCCCTTTTCCGTGCCTTGCTAAAAAAGCAACTTCGACACCTTCTAATTTTCCCAAAACAAAAGCTTCTGAAGGGCTCCCAAAAGGTGTCTCGACATTTCTTTCCTCAAGCACTTCTAAACCATCGATTTGATACAGGCCGCTACCTCCAATAATGGCAACTTTAGGCTTCAACATAAATTCTCTCCTTCACTTATAGAGGTCTGTTACTTAGCTTTTTTATAAAGGGTTCATATTAATTTATTGAAAGTGAAGAGCTAACACTCTAAGGCTATGATCGTCAAACTCTTAACCCACTCTAAATTTTTAAAAATAAAATCAATTCACTCGTTTTGCTTCGGCTTCTAGATTTCTTACTGCCCTTTCAACCTCTAGAGCGGTCGCAGTTGCAGGCAAAGCTTTTCCGTAGTGTACGGTGATACGATAAGGAAACCTTTTGAAAAGTTTAATAAAAATATTCTTTTTATCATAACTAAAAACACTTCCCCAGACATTTTCAAGGTACACAGGAATAATAGGAAAATGTGTATTTTCTAAAATTGTTTCAAAGCCGGGACGAAATGAATTAATTTGACCATCCCGAGTGATTTTACCTTCAGGAAAAATACAAACTACTTCTCCCAACATCAACTGATGGCGTGCCTCGTGCAAACTTTGGTTAACAGAATCGCGACCTTCTGATGGAGAAATGGGAATAACTCCCATTAATCGACAAAAAAAATGAATAACGGGTAAACGATAAATACTCTTAATCATGACAAACTTAATAAATCGTTGTAAAGTAGCTCCAATCAAAAAGGCATCCACATAAGAAACATGATTAGGTGCAAGTAAAACAGGCCCTTCTTGAGGCACATTTTCACTTCCTTCAATTTTTATACTATACAAACTATGTGTACCTAACCAGGCAACAAAACGCACGAAATAAACAGGCAAAATCCAACAAAGATAAATGACGACAAGACCTATTAAAACCCCTAATAAAAGAAAAAACACATTGGAAGAAACTCCTAATGTGACGGTCACAAAATAGTATAAAAATGAAGCTAGGACTAAAAAAAGACCATTGAGGATTCCATTGATAGCTAAAATTCTCCCTTTTTCGTCGGGTTTTGCATAGTATTGTAAATAAGCATAAAGTGGAATAATATAGAGGCCTCCGCTTGTGCCGGCCAAAAACAATAGTGCTGCAGTATACGAATATGAGAAATGACTAAAACATAAAGCAATCGAAAAAATGCAAATTCCTATTCCTCCCATAGGAACCAAACCCAGTTCAATTTTCTTCCCTGACCACCGACTTGCCAGGACTGAACCTACAGCAATACCCAAACCTATAAACGAACTTAAAAATGCAAGTTCGTGAACTCTTTCTTTGCCCAAACCTAATAATACTTCTCCATAAATGAGAATGTTCATTTGAAAAATCAAACCAACCATCCAAAAAAAACTGATGGCTAAACTCGCAAGAAATAGCTCTCTTTGCGCTTTAAGATATGCTAAGTTTTGGAAAATAGACCGAATAGGATTTTGGGGAAATGGACGATGGATATGCGCAGGTGGAACCTGAGGCACTTTAAATGACGATAAATAACCCAAAATAGCAATTAAAATACAAAAAACACTCACCGCTAAATAATCTGAATCAAATATTTTAAGTAAAAAACCCGCACTTGCTGCACCTAAAATAACAGCCAAAATACTGAACATTTCTACAAAACCATTGGCTTTACTAATATGCTCAGGTTTGACCATTTCTGGAATAACTCCCAATTTTGCTGGCCCAAAAAATGCAGATTGTGCAGACATTAAAAAAAGCAATAAAAACAGTAAAGGAACATTGTTTATAGCGAAAGCTAAAGCCCCAATTGACATTAAGATGAGTTCCGCAAGTTTATATTTAACCATTAATTTTGATTTTGAATAACGATCCGCTAGATAACCTGCCCATGGACCAAACAAGACAAAAGGAAGTGAAAAGAGAAAAGTCGTTTGGCCGATGTATTCTTCCTTTGAAGACTTAAGCGCTATGCCCTGAACGACAAAAAGCTGAAGTAACATTTTGAAAAAATTGTCATTAAAAGCCCCTAAAGATAAGGTTATTAAGTAAGAACCAAAACGTTTGGGCATCGATTTAAAGCTCATTTTTTATTCTTTCATTTTTCATTAAGCCAATTATCATACAAATTCAAGAGGACGAACATAAATAAAACTCAATGAATTCTAAGGAATTAAATTTAACTTAACATGTTTGTTTACAAAAACTTTTTTCTGGTGTTAGAAGTCTAACTAAAAGATTTATCCAAAAGAAAACTTATTAACATCAAACGTCAACGCAGCATAATATATTTTATTAAGAGGTAATATTGTGACAAGTCAAAAGATTGAAATCAAACCCGCTGAAGGAAAACTCGGCATATTAATGGTAGGCCTTGGTGCTGTCAGCACTACCTTCGTCGCAGGCGTCGAACTCAGCAAAAAAGGTTTAGGAAAACCCATTGGTTCCATGACACAAATGGGACATATCCGCTTAGGAAAAAGAACGGACAACAATAGTCCTCTGATCAAGGATTTTGTTCCCCTAGCAGGACTGAAAGATCTGGTATTTGGCGCATGGGATGTCTTCGAAGACGATGCTTATGCTGCAGCTATTAAAGCCGGTGTTCTTAAAAAAGAGGATCTAGATCCCATTAAAAATGAACTTTCGCAAATCAAACCTTGGCCTGCCGCATTCGATAAGAATTTTGTCAAAAAACTTGAAGGACAACATATCAAACCTGGAAAACGCCGAGATTGGGCCAAAGCCATCGAAAAAGATATTCAAGAATTTAAAGAAGCCCATCAAGTACAAAGGCTCGTCATGATCTGGTGCGGTTCAACCGAAGTTTTCAATCGCCCCGGAAGCGCACACGAAAACCTGAATGCTTTCGAAAAAGCCCTTGATGAAAATGATTCCAGCATATCACCTAGCATGGTTTATGCATACGTCGCGTTAAAACAGGGCATTCCTTTTGCAAACGGAGCTCCTAACTTAACAACTGACATGAATGCCCTCGAAACCCTCGCCATGGAAACTCAAACTCCTATTTCGGGAAAAGATTTTAAAACTGGACAGACCTTAATGAAAACCATCCTAGCACCAGGTTTTAAAGCGCGTTATTTGGGAATTAGTGGCTGGTTCTCGACAAACATTTTAGGAAATCGAGATGGAGAAGTACTCGATGACCCAGAATCTTTTAAAACTAAAGAAACTAGCAAACTAGGCGTCCTAGACACCATTCTGCAGCCCGAACTTTACCCTGACCTTTATAAAGATCTTTATCACAAAGTTCGCATCAACTACTACCCTCCACGAGGAGACGACAAAGAAGGTTGGGATAATATTGATATTCGAGGATGGCTTGATTATCCAATGCAAATTAAAGTCGATTTCTTGTGTAAGGACAGCATCCTAGCTGCGCCACTTGTCTTAGATCTCGTTTTATACATGGATCTTGCAAAACGCGCAGGCCTCAAAGGAATTCAAGAATGGCTCTCATTTTACTATAAAAGCCCATTGACGGCGCCAGGCCTGTACCCTGAACACAACCTATTTATTCAGGAAATCAAACTGAAAAACACCTTACGGTATCTCATGGGCGAAGATCAAATCACTCATTTGGGAAGAGAATACTACGAATAAAACCTAGAATCTTGTCCAACGATCAAGGTAGAATTTAAACCCGACTTGAGCCAAGAAGTTATTGCGATCTTGTCCAGAAACAAAGTTAAAGTTAGACACTCTTTCATAACTAAACTGTGTCCATAACCTTAAAGGAAAATCAATAACTTCGTGCTGCCAATGAAAACTACCCCGATAACGACGCTCGTCAGTGCGGTCTTCTAATTTTTCAAAATGAAACTCGGGTTCGGCTACACCAACAAATAAATCGTTACTTCTGGATTCATAGGCAGCTGCAAAAGTAAATAGATCATGCTTAGTACTATCCCAACGTAAATTAACGTAAAAGCCTTGGGCATTTGGACCCAATGGATCTCCCATAATATTTTGATTTAATGTCCAACCACTCAAAAATTGACCATGTTGATAGTGACGCCTTCCAGTTCGATGATACTCCAATCTTAAATCGACATTACCCGCTTTATCCAAACGCGGTGCATATAAACCAAAAACGTAGCCTGCATCCTCCCAAAAAAATTGTTTCGTTTTTTTAAAAGGATTATGCCAATCGTCAAAAATAAATTCGCCATAAATTTCTAAGCCTCGAGCTGGGGGAATCCGAAAACGCCAATCGACTCCTGCCATTTTATCAGAAATCTGCACACTACTTCCGGAACCCAAAAAAGGCAGCACATCACGAACACGCTCCCCCAAAGAAGCTTCTGGCCCACCCTCGCCTCCTCCTAATGTAATGACTGCAGCACCTATTTCAAAAAATGAAAGCGGCTGAAGACTCCACTTATAACCCACAAAATAAGGATTTGGATACACCCTTTCTGGTCCGAGATCTGCATAAAAAAAGCTAAATTTATTGGCACCCATATAACGGAATACCCATGGAAAGAAAAAAGGCTCATCATTACTAATTTTAATCATATCCAGGCTTCGTGAGTTGTTGGACAAAAGCAAACCCGCATCTTGCCCTTGCCCCCAAAACAACTGGTCTCGCCCAATCTGAATTTCAAAGTTTTTCACATAAAATTTTCCATATAAATTTTCGAGATAGACTCCATGATCACCTTGATCACTATCACGCAGAAAAGCCAACTGCAGTCTCGGCTGGGCTAAAACTGCAAAGTGATTGGATAAACGAAACCAATGCTCTGTTTCGAGGCCTAAATTTTGACCATCGACAAGGCGTCTTCCTTGTCGATTATTGAGTAAAGGATTGATTTGAGCATCGATACTTCCAATACCGTTATTAGGGATTGTTCTTGATGGACTTATCGTTCCAAGATAATCGAGTTCAACGCTTGGCAAAGCGTGAAGTGAGAAAAATTGACTTTTACCTTTCAGAGCACCTAATTGAATCAACTCTTCTCTGTATTCTTGCTGCAATTTTTTGAGAATTCCTTCAATGTAATCGGAACTTGTTTCAGAATACTGAGCTTTTTCTTCCTGAAAATAATAGAGGGCTTCCGCAAGCATTCGTGCAATTTCACGTCGCGAATAAGGCTTTTGACCAACAATCACTTTTTTAATTAAACCATGAGCAATGAGTTTTTCTAAGTCACGATAGACAGGTTCATCTTGCTCGACATTAACAGAAACCTGAGCAAAACTTGCTATGGGTCTTGCCACAACTAATACTAAGAAAAGGGTAAACAACATCGATGCAAATACAAAGCACTTGGTACTTTTAGTCATCATAAAGTAATTCCTGAAAAAAAATGTAAATTAAAAAATCCTCACAAGGCTTAGTCTGCAAAATCAAACTGTGTCAACCAACTATATTTAAAGTCTCTGAGGAAGTGATATCTGGCAGTATTTTTTTACTAGTTTTAGGTAAGTTTGCGCTGAGGTTCCTCGATGCAAATAAGTTTTTTTTAATAAGTTTTTAATTTCTAATCTACTTAGCTTAGCTTGCATAAAAGCATGATAAAGTTTTTCCCCCAATATAAAACCCAAACCTTGCTTCAACCGATAGGATAGCTCTGGTTGAGAATGAAAATCATGAAAAGACTTAATGAGCTCGCCATCACTTTCTAACGCTTTGACTTCAATGATTAAACAAGCAAGCTCATAATTAATTGAATGATTTCTGAGACTACTTTCTTGTTTTAAATACTCTAAAAGATTTTGATAATCATTCAAACGCAAACACTTTCTCTTAGAATTAAAAATTTTTGAAATACAGAAGCCAAGAGCTTTACTCAAAACACCTTCATAAAATTGATCTTCCTCGGTCTTAATCATTGTAGGGTCAATAAAAGTTTCTTGAATAAGATAAGCCGATTGCTCAGCAATATGATGAATGACTATTGAAGAAAGATAGACCCACTTGAGCTCAGTGATAAAAAAACTCTCACCACATTTTACTCTTTGTTTATAAAACTCCAACTTCTTCTTAGAAAAAATTTTTTCCTTTTGCAGATGATCTAAAAAACCTAAATCTTCAAAGGTGAAAAGTTCAATCTCTTCAGGGTGATTAAGCTTATTAAATTGAGTCTTTAGTTTGAAAAAATCCAAAATTTTTTTAGTTAGTTCCCAAAAGTTATTTTTAGGTTCTTGATATTCAAAATCTCCCAACTCGGAATCCAACCAACCCAAGTAAGATTGTTGATTGAGTATCGGAGAACTATTTAATAAGCAAAAACTTTGTTCATCAACCTTAACGAGCTCAACTTTATCTTCAAGATGAGCTTCTGCAAGTTGCCAATAGATTTGATCAGAGTTTTGATAAATCAGCAATTCTTCACCAGGTTGGGGAGGAACTTCTAATAAATGATGAACTTGCCTGGGCAAATTCTCAGGAGCCATGTGTAGATCACCGACAAAAGTAAAAATTTTATATCCCGGATTTTCTGTAGCCACACCAACTATATTTTGAGCCATCGCTTGATCTCTTCTCTTTAAACCAGAACCCATCGGAGCTGACTCTATACCGCATATCTCTAAGTGATGATATCTTGCAAACTCAAATATAGGCTTAAAATTATGCCAAAGATCGAAATGAAAATACTTTTTAATATTAATCTTCGCCAAAAAAGTTTCTTCTTTAATTCTATATTCTAAATAGTTATCTATATATTCTTGATGTTTTTGTTGAAGAAATTCCAAACAGATAATCACTTGAGTTGTTTGAGGAATCAGCAATTTCAAAACTCTTAATAAAGCACGCTGGGATTGGGGATTGGTATGATAATCTCCCATATAAATCCAACGAGCTGAAGCAAGTGACTTCTTAAGTTCCGGAATCTCTGATATTTTTTGATATTTTTTTAAATGATTACGATAAGTGCGCTCATAGCGATGAAACTCAGGCTCACGAATAGAAATCGTTTCATCAATAAGCCGCTGATTTTTCAAGAAAATTTGTTTTTGTATCTGAATTAACTCTTGCCTAGGAGAACTCAAGATTTTCATAGAATAAGGGTAAGGGTTATTTCAATAAAAGTAAAGATGATCCGCACATACCCTTCCTATAAAAAAATTTAGATATTAAAACTTACCGATACCTCCTCCAAATCCAACTGAACCATTAGGATTTTCTTCTGGAGCAGCATCATCTCCACCACGAGTTAGGAGAACTGCAGAAGTTGCCCCTCCTGCCACCAAAACTCCTAACAATGACCATAACAAAGGGTTTTTTAGCAGAGATTTTTTTCTTTTTGTCCCAATAACAACCACATCACTTTCTGCATATTTTTCAGGATCTTTTGCTAAGTCGATGTCCGACATTTTATTTAAGTCTTCGGCCAATAATTTAGCTGCAGTTCGACTGTCTTTTGGTAAATCCAAGACCTCGACAGATTTGTGTTTATGAGAAGCTCGATACTTAATATCAATCATTCGAGTTGTCACGCGGTGATTCCAACCAATCTCTTCTAAACTCACTAAAACCAATTTTTGGACTCCTAAACCTTCACCTACAATACTGCCTAAACGCACTAATTCAGGAATATCTCTAATATTTGCTACTTTTAAACCGTACAAATCAAGTTCAGGCTGAATCTTTTTCTTTAGATGAACTTTCTCTTTAAAATTATTCGAAATTAAAATTTTTAAACCCAATGTCTCAAACTCACCTTTTTTTACTACAATATAGTGTTCTCCTTGACTAAAATTTTCTAAGCGGAGTGGACTGCTACCCTTATGAACACCATTAATATAGATATCAGCATCATTAGGAGAACTTGTAATTTCAAGAGTTACCGGCTGATGATTTTTAGAAAAAAGCTCTTTAGCTTCCTTAAAACATTCCACTGTTTTGGGCGGATAAACTATGGGGTCTATTTCGTAAGTAGGATCTAAGCGAACAGCCTCACGAAAGACTTGAACAGCCTTTTTCTTATCATTTGCTCCTGCATATACATTAGCCAAAACAACATGAGCATCTCTTAAAGCAAATACTTGACGCTGCAAGGACTCTGTTTTCTCAAATGCTTCTATAGTATTGTGCAATAGACCAATGGACTCTTTATATGCAAAATCAATATAAAATTGCTTTGCTTCATCAATATATCGATTGAGAGTTTCAGGAGCTTTTTGATGCTTTAAAAAATCCGGATTATCTTTAAAAAAAGCATCTGTTTTATTTCTTGAAATAACTTGATACTTTTCTTTTAAGAGCAACTCATCTCGAACCGTATCGGCAATTTTCTGCAAGGACTCAATATCTGTTTCTTTATTAGCAACAGGAACAACTGCAAGAGTCAAACCTGTACTTTCAGCGCCGCCTACCAGATTAGTTGTTTCCTGAGTTGTTTTTGCTATTACAGGAACAGGCAAACCTAAAAGTTGAATAATGAGAATGTAACTAATTATTTTA
This sequence comes from Deltaproteobacteria bacterium, assembly GCA_024233625.1. GTDB lineage: Bacteria > UBA10199 > UBA10199 > DSSB01 > DSSB01 > JACKPJ01. The sequence continues at coordinate 12,202 of JACKPJ010000010.1, read as the reverse complement.
TGACGTTTAAAGTATAAGAACATTTTCCCCCACCTTAATATATAAAAATAAAATGATAGATAAATCGACATTCCCTTCGAGGTAAACTGAATAAAAAAATAACAAGAGCAACTTGATGAAATACCTCAAAGGCTTAAATTTAGATTAATTTAAATTGTGATTAAATATTAAATTAAGTCTTCTCAAGTCGAAAAATGAAACCTTAGTACTATAGATTGGACTATAAACTTAAGTTTTTTTATAACACCTAACATCTGATATTCCTCCAGTATCAAAAAGTATGAACCCCGCAAGTTAACAAGCCTATGTAACTAGCTAAAAAGTCACAATTCGTTTCTTTGCAAAGGCCATTCGCTAACGAAAGTTGAATATAAAATCGATTAAAAATAATAAATATTCATTAATCTTTCTACTTCAGCTTGCCTGGTTATTTACTTTTAAACGCTGGGATGGTTATTGCTAGAATTTTACAAGCGCCACGTCAAGAGCTTTTTAACAAAAATAAAGAAAAAATAAATATAAAGTAAAACATTTAAAAAGTTAACTCAAATATATGAATAATAAAAATAAATTTAAATAAAAACTAATCTGAAAGTGGTTTACCCAATAAATAACTATGAATAAAACCGTCAAGCTCTCCATCTAAAACGGCATCTGCGTTACCCATTTCGAAATCCGTACGATGATCTTTTACCATTTTATAAGGATGCAAAACATAGGAACGGATCTGTGAACCCCATTCAATTTTCTTTTTATTCGCCTCGACCGCTTGTTGCTCAGCTCGTTGTTTTTCAAGCTCTAATTCGTAAATACGAGACTTTAAAACTTTCATAGCAAGGCTCTTATTTTGATGCTGACTCCTTTCAGACTGACACTGCACAACAATATTCGTAGGCAAGTGGGTAATACGCACTGCAGTATCATTTTTTTGCACGTTTTGCCCTCCTTTACCTCCCGCTCGATAGGTATCGATACGTAAATCATCTTTTTTAATTTCGATTTCGATAGTCTCATCTACTTGAGGAGAAACATAAACCGACGCAAATGAAGTGTGCCGACGCTTATTCGCATCAAATGGAGAAATTCTTACCAGGCGATGAACACCGCTCTCGCCTTTAAGATAACCATAGGCATATTCACCCTCAATAGAAAAAGTCACACTTTTACAGCCTGCCTCCTCACCTGCGGTATATTCAATCAGCTGAGTTTTCATGTGATGCTTTTCCGTATAACGAAGATACATCCGCATCAAAATCTCCGCCCAATCACAAGACTCCGTCCCTCCAGCCCCTGCATTGATCGTCAGAATCGCACCCAAACGATCCTCTGGCTGTCCCAACATCAGACGAAATTCAATTTCTTCAATCGCCTGTTGTAGCTGCTGCAGCTGAGCATGAACTTCTTCCAAAACGGACTCATCATTTTCTTCTTCTGCCAATTCAAGCAATACCTTAACATCTTCAAGTTGCTTTTCATTTTCTTGAAAGGAATGACATTCTGTTTTGAGTGACTCGAGCTCTTGACCTAACTGCTTGGCTTGATCAGCATCATTCCAAAAATCTGGATTACTTGAAATATTTTCTAACTCGGAAATCCTCTGAAGCTTAGATCCTAAGTCAAAGACGCCTCCGTAATTCAGAAAATTTTTCTTCTAGAACTTTTATCTTATCGATAATTTCTTTACTCATGCTTTTTGATTCCCCTTTTTAAACATTAACCAAACAAATAGAGCTCCAATAAAAACTAAAGATAGCTGAGGTAAAATATCTCCAAACATAACATAAATGGATTTCCCTTCATAAAAAGGTAAATTACTGAGCCGAACCTCATGAGTATATAAATCTCCTTGCCATTTAATTTCTCCTGTGGGAGCAATTAAAGAACTGACACCCGTATTCGTCGCTCGAATCAACGCTCTTCTATTTTCAATCGCTCGAAACTGACTAAAAGCTTGATGCTGATAAGCCGCACTTGAATAACCATACCATGCATCATTTGACATATTAATCAATACCTTTGCACCATTCGCAACACTATTCCTGGCAATATCGGGAAAAACATCTTCATAACAAATTAAAATTCCCAAAGGAATATCTTGATAATCAATCGGCTCATGAACCTCTCCAGCTTGCATATTTCCAACAGCGACTGTGAGCTGACGTGCAAAAAACAGCAAGTCTTTAAAAGGAACATACTCTCCAAAAGGCACTAAGCGACTTTTATGATAATATCCTAAAATATTTTGTTTCGAATCAATGAGCATCGCTGAATTATATACAGCACGCAAAGCAAGGGGACCTTGAGACTTGACTGAACGTGTAATCGCTCCTAACAAGACTGGGGCTTTTCTATTCCCTAATGCAATCGAAAAACGATCTGCATCGTAAAAAGTCGATATAGGTAAACTCGCTTCGGGCCATAAAATAAGTTCAGCTCCTTGCTGCTCAAGGGTTTTCGTTCCTTCCTGATAAGTCTGCAAGACACGTCGGTGATATGCACGGTTCCACTTTTCATCTTGAGGAATGTTTCCTTGCACCACTCCTACTTTGAATTCTCGATAAGGTTTTTTAGCCGTATAAAAATTCAAAGAAAAAAAACCATACACAAAGTTTGCTAAAACAATCATCAATACCGGTACAGACATTTTCCATAATGAAGAACTCTTCAAATCTTTTCTATTTAACCAAAAAAGAAAAATAAGCTCATTGATTAATATCAGCAAAAAAGTCACCAGGTATACACCCAATAAATCCGAGCTTTGAATAAAAGTTAAAAAATTAGACTGCGTGTAAGCAACATGACTCCAGGGATAACCATTTGCGGGAATATTATGCCTGAGATATTCAATCGCTACCCAACAAATTGGCCTCAACCAAAGCAAAGGCAGATGAGTTTTTTGGTGCAAATATTGACTAATAAGGAAAATGAGTGAAAAATAAAAGCTCAAAAAAACAAAGAGTAGTAACATCACACCAATCGAGCTTACTTTAGCAAGACCTCCAAAATTATGAATGGCAGTATAGAGCCAGTATTGAGAAATGGCGTAATGAAAAAAACCGGCGACAAAACTTAATGCTATAATTCGACGCAAAGAAGATTGAGACATGGCAATAAATAAAGGTACCCAACAAAAGAAAGCCAAAAAGTTTAAATGAGGTAAATGCCAATCTCCAAAACGTGTAACATGTGCGAAAGCTGCTAGAGTACCGCTCAAAGCAGCAAGGAACCATCCCATGAAATCCATCCTTTTTTATCTAAAAAACTTAAATATTTTTTCTCTCTTTTCTCAAAAAGCTCGCGTTCTTGGGAACTTTTTTCATGGTCCATACCTTCCAAATGAACAAAGCCATGGACAGACAAACGCAAAACCTGAAAATCAAGAGAACGCCTCGCTTGTTTCGCTTGCTGTTGCGCAACCGAGGTCGCAATGACAATCTCCCCCAAATGCCACGGGGCGTTTTTGAAAGGAGCTGTCACGTCCATCGGAAAAGACAAGACATCCGTTACTCGATCTTTCCCTCGATAACAATGATTTAAGAAACGCATTTTATTTCTACCCACCAATTGCACTTCTAACAATGCACGCTTTTTTTTTGAATAAGAGAGTAGCGCACTGAGAGCTTCCATTAACCATTCTCGATCTGTCGGATTATCTTTTCGGCAATAGATTTCAACAGGCATTGCACTTAAGCCTTTGTCACAGATTTTGAAAGACGCTTTTGAATAGGTGTAACATTGGAACGCATTTCAGGCATATCAGGATATTGAATCCTTTGATGATAAATCCCCACTAAGGTACGAGTAAAAGTATCTGAAATCACATGAAGGTCGCGCAAGGTTAAATCGCATTGATCGAGCTGTTCCTCAGCGAAGTTCTTACTAATGATTTCCTGCACCTTCGCTTGAATTTTTGGCAAAGTCTTTTCTGGTAAAGAACGTACCGCTGCTTCAACACCATCCGCTAATAACACGATGCCTGATTCCCGCGTTTGAGGACGAGGGCCTGGATATGAGTAATGCTTCTCATCTATAGGCGGGTCGTTTTCAGAACGCAATTCTTTCGCTTTATTATAGAAAAAACTAATAACTTTGGTTCCTTGATGCTCAGGAATAAAGTCTGTAATACGACGAGGTAATTTATATTCTCGCGCCATTTCAATACCATCTTTAACGTGAGAAGCAATAATCAAAGCGGACATTGATGGAGTTAATTTATCGTGACGATTCTCACCCTTAGGTTGATTTTCAATAAAATAAGCTGGTTTACGCATCTTTCCGATGTCATGAAAATAACTTCCCACTCGAGCCAAAAGAGGATTGGCTCCAATTTCTGCGGCTGCAGCTTCAGCTAACACTGCAACAAGCTGAGAGTGATGATAAGTACCTGGAGCTTTCACGATCATATCTCTCAGCAAAGGATGATTAAGATTTCCCAACTCGAGTAACTTGATATCCGTCACGTAATCAAAAATTAATTCAGCAATTGGAGCCACCACCATCACAAAAACTGCACTAAGCAAGCCTCCGGCAACACCCATTAAGCTACTTAACAACATCTCACCAATACTGAAGTCAGCAGTGACACTCACAACTGTCACTAATTCGATTGCAATGATGAAAAAAGCATTTAACAGGCCTAACCACAACCCCGCCTTTAAAATGGAAGTACGACTCGTCACTTGAGCAATGACCGAAGCCCCTGCAATTCCAGAAATGACAAAATAAACTGAATCTAGATTCGCTTCTAGAAATAAGCCAATTAAGAGGCCCATCACTAAGGCAAAAATCACTGCCGACTCAGAATTAAGAATATAGCGCACCAACATAGCGCCACCTGCAACGGGAATGGCATAATAAAATGCATCTGTTGAGATTTGTGGAATTAGACCATCTGCAAAACCAGCTTGAATGCCCGGAATCATAGGAACCGTCAAACGGATACCTAAGAGTATTAAAAAAAGAGTTCCCCCTAAAAAATAGAGATCTTGACGAGAAGGAGAAAATTTTCGAATGTAGCGACGAGAAAATGTATAAACCAAAAGTAACATCATGGCGACGAACATAATGATACCGACAAACTTTACCATGTAACGTGCATCACTCTTTTGCTTACGAATCGCCTGTAATATTTTAATATCTTTCTCCTTCAGTGACTCCCCTCCTCGAACAATCAGATCTCCTCTTTTAAAATGATAAAATATTTCCGCTTCATCTTCCCTGGCTTGCTGACGTTTCGCTTGTGTATCATTGTGATTGTACTTTGTATTAGGCTGCACTAAAGGGCTGACAAATTCGGCAATTTGTGCTGGGGACAAGGAAAGGTTAAGTCCCGAAAATTCCTGTTCTGCAACCGTTTCGAGCTGACTCACGGCTTCCTGTCGTGTTTTAAGCACCGAAGGGCCTTCATCTTCACCTTCTACAAGTTCAGAATCAAACTGTCCTAGACGCCGAATAATGACTTCTTGTTCAGGGGTTTGTGGCAGGTCACTCCCAATTGAGACAATACGCTGCGACATCGTTATATCAAAAAGACTCCGAATAGCATTTTCAGTCTCACCCGAAAAACCATCTTTAATTAAACTATTGAGCAAATTTGCAGAAGGCATCACACCCAAACTATGATTAAGGGTATTACGAATTTTTTCTGGAGTTTCAAACTCTGCCAAAGCAGTCCGAGCCATCACAAAAGTTTTGGCTATTTTTTGATCAATAAGTTTAACGATACTCGGATCATAATCAAAAATTGGAGAAACACTATTTGCTGCTTTTTGCTTTTCTTGTAAGGTCTTTTCTTGATCAACTACCACATAGTCTTCATCAGCCCTGATATCGTTCTCCACTTTACGACCAAGCTGTATATCTGAGGGCAAGGTATCAATTCGGAAGGAGAGAATTAAAGAAATCATCACTAAGAAAAGCAAAAAAACAAACCATCCAAAAAAAGCTGATTGACGAAAATTTTTCCACGAAGAAAAATCGGATTTCTTAAAATCACCTAAAATACTTTTTAAACTTTGCTGATGACTTTTATTCATAACGATAACCTCTAAGGGCCTAAAAATTTATTTTGCACCTTCTCCAATAACTTGGATACGTATTTCCCGACGCCCTATTCTATCATCAAAATCAAAAAGAATCACCTCTTGCCAATGCCCTATCATTAAACGTCCATCCTGAACTGGAAGACTTAAATGAGGCCCCACAACGGCTGCTTGCAAATGAGCAGAATTCTTCCCCGCGCCTGATCGACGACTAGGACGCTTTCCGGGGCTTTCGGGGATTTGATTGAGTACCCAATCTCGAAACTCCTCATGAATCTTAGGATCTGCTTCAAGTAAAGTCACTCCACCAGTTGCTCCCGGAATTAAAATATTAATAACTCCATTTTGTACATCCGACTCACGTAAGGCCCTTTTCACATCATGAGTAATCAATAAAATATCCGGCTTGGCAGATGTATTGACATAATAATCTCTTAAAAATATCACCATATTAAAAACCTAGGCAGAGCTTTTTAATAAAGCAAGGGTTCTTTTTTAACATTTAATCTATTGATTAAAGTATTTTAAAAATATTTATTTTATCTTAGAAAGAGCAATTAATAACAGATAGAAAATAGACAAAAAAATGACTATAAAACGCAACTTTACTCTACCTAAATGACGATATTTATTTATGTAAGAATTTGATTTAACGATCTGAAATATAAAACATTATATTTCAGAAAGTTAGATATAATTATTAATAAAATTGGTTAAATTTCAGAGAGTGTAATTTTATTATGTCAGAAACATCCGCCATTCGTAGTAATCGATTCAGAAATAAATACACAGACTATCGACGTCGCAATGATGAGGATCATAAAGCAAAAGTCAGTAAGAACTCTGATTTTAGCAAAAGCCTCTCAAAGCAAGATAAATCAGGCATTTTCTCCGAAAATGATAATATAAACCAAAATAATTACGAAGTGTTAGGCCAAAAAGCCGCTTTAGAAACTAAAGAAGGCTCAAGCATTGGCAATAGCTATGAAACTCCGCAAGAACAACAACTTGGGACCACAATGCCTCCCATGCCCCTCCCCAATGCAGGCAGCGGCAGCAATCGGATGTTAAACAAACTTAGTCAGTATGAGGGGCATATTAAAGCTGCAGCAGCGCGATATAATTTACCAGAAGAACTTATTGCAGGCATCATTTGGCAAGAATCACGGGGCAATATGCGTGCCCGCAGTCATTGTGGAGCAATGGGCTTAATGCAATTAATGCCTGGCACTGCTCAACAATTAGGCGTAGCATCCCCTTATGATCCAGCTCAAAACATTGATGGAGGTGCCAAATATATCCGTCAAATGATCAATAAATTTGGCCGTGTAGACCATGCAGTTGCCGCTTACAATGCTGGCCCGGGAAATGTCCAAAAACACGGCGGTGTCCCCCCCTTTAAAGAAACTCAAAATTATGTTCCTAAAGTTTTAGGATACGCTCAAAGTTTCCGGGTTGCAGGAGGCTTCCCCACTCGAGCTCCTTCAAACGCTGTCATGGCTTAAGTTAATCATTAAATTTGACTTCTTAGTTATTATTTTTGAAATATTTTTTCTAAATAAATATTATAGTTCTTAAATATATTTTCCCAACACTTACAAAAAAATCTCACCTAATATTTATTCCACTTAATAATTATGAGTTCATCTAACATTAAAAACTCAACACACTGAAATCACTTCCTTTTTTAACATTATCAATAAGTAGAAATATTTGCAGTTTTCAGACCCACAAAAAAAAATATTTTTTTTTTGCACTTTTTACGCAACATGTCATAATTAACACCGATACTAAATATAGCAGGATTCATAAAATGAAATATGTATCCTAAAATAACAAACTATTAGATTGAGAGTGGTTAAGTAAGCCACATTAATGAATATGGAAAATGCACATTCATCAAGTTCTGAAAATACTTATTTTTTGAGTAATCATACAAAAAATGCTGCCCTTAACTTGCGATTTCAAGAAGAGCAACCAACTGCTTTGCTTAACTTCCTCTCAGAACAAGCAAATAATCAGCAAAGTATTAAGACGCAATCTATAGCAGAATTTTTATTTAACCATGATTCCTCTTGCTGGATGACTAATTTAGCTCCTCATGGCTGTACTTTTGTTATTCACAAACAATCACGCCGCAATCTACAAGCCAATCAAGTGATTTTTCTACATGATGGAGATTTTGTCAGTTTTTATGGACAGCTCTTCCAAGCTCTCTTTCGCAAAGGCAGCCTTCTCCTTAAACCCCTTCCAGCCATGTCTAAAGAAAGCGCCGCAGCTTAAATTTTTTCAAAATCTAAAGTAACTTGGCGCAAAGCCTCATAGCTCACAATACCTACAGATGTCGCTAGATTCAAACTACGTGTCGGGCCCCACATAGGAATCGTATATACCTTAGAGGAATTTTCTTGCAATAGAGTTTCTGGCAAACCCTTGGTTTCGGAACCAAAAACTAAATAGTCACCTTTTTGGTAATTAGCTTGAGTATAAGGCTGATCAAACTTCTTGGAATAATAGTAAAAGTTTCCCTTTGCATGCTCTATTAAAAAATCTTCCCAAGAAAAATACTGATGCCAAGTAAGATCTTTCCAATAGTCTAAACCTGCGCGCTTTAGAGTTGAATCATCAAGACGAAAGCCTAAAGGATGCACCAAATGAAGAGTCATCTTTGTCGCAACGCATAAACGAGCGATATTTCCAGTATTGGGAGGTATTTGCGGTTGATGGAGTACAATGTTAAGCATAAGTTTATTAATTATGAAGATCTATTCTGAGGAATTTAGCTTATTTCATAACTCTTATAAGTCAACGCCTGCTTTAAAGCAAGCTGAGGATCGTTCGTGGCTTGATGACAAGTCTTATTTTCACAAACATAAAAGGCCGTTTCATCAGCCATGCGATCTTTTAAAAGCATAGGAAAATCAACTTTTGTATGAGAAGTTCCTAAAGCTAATACTAGATTAGGCTGAAAGTGTTGACGCAATTTCTTCAAAAACTCCCCAACACCCTCGTCTTCATTTGCAGTCGAAATGGCAAGTTCTTTCGAGCTATCCGAGAAATAATCCCAAGCAATCATCATTTGCGAAAAGACATGAGGATATTCCTTAAGCAACTGACTAAAACAAGAAAATATCTCCTGAGCTTTTTTGCGATAGCTCTGATCCAGTGTTAAACTACTCAAGCGCAATAAATTAAGGGCGCTCACTCCATTGGGACTGGGTAAAGCTCCATCCATACCCTCTTGAGTGCGGAATAAAAGGTCAACTTGGTTTGCTTCTGTAAAAAAATAAGCAGTCTTTTTTTCATCCCAAAATTTTTTATTTTGGGACTCTTGTAACTCCAATGCCCACTGTAGAATCTCGGGTTTAAAATCACATTGATACAAATCGATTAAACCTTGAATTAAGTAAGCATAATCTTCGGACCTGCCAATAAAACGCACGTCACCTTCACGATAACGCGCATAAAGCGTGGAGTCTCTCCAAAGATTTTTTTTGATAAAACCAGCAGCAGCATGGGCTGCTTGAAGATATTTTTCTTCCCCCAAAATTTGATAAGCTAATGCCATTGCTCGGATCATCAAACCGTTCCATGAGCTAAGAACCTTATCATCAAGGTGAGGAGGAATACGCTGAGAACGGGCATGAAGAAGCTTTTTTCTAGCAGATTGAATGAGTTCTTGGTCTTTGACTTCCCATGGCAAATCAGCTGCAAGATAGAAATGATTCGTTTGATGTTCAAAGTTACCTGATTCAGTCACAGGATAAACTTGACTCAAGCTCTCAAGTTCTTCTTCACTTAAAATATCTTTCAACTCACCCAAAGTCCACACATAATACTTACCTTCTTCACCTTCACTATCCGCATCTTGCGCAGAATAAAAGGCTCCTTCTGGACTTTGCATGACCTCTATAACATAATTTAGAGTTTCGGAAGCCACTCGCGCAAACATCGACTTTTGCGTCGCTTGAAATGCTTCTAAATAGGCGGGAACCAATAAAGCGTTATCATAGAGCATCTTTTCAAAGTGAGGAATGCGCCATTTTTCGTCTGTGGAATAACGAGTAAAGCCTCCTCCCATATGATCATAAAGCCCACCGCGAGCCATTTTATCCAGACTAAACTCAGCCATATGTAACGCTTGTAAATTTTGTGAGCGCCGATAAATACGTAAGAGCATGGCAATTTGTTGAGCATGCGGAAACTTCGGCGCACTGCCAAAGCCACCCCAATAGGGATCAAAACTTTGTACGGATTGATCAAAAAACTTCTGAAATAAAGAGTTATCTAAAGGAGTATCTACTCCATTTGTCGTTTTATGCTCTTTTAAATGGTCAACTAAACCAGCACTTGACTCCAACGCTTTTTGAGGCTCTTTTTGCCAAAGCTGGACGATTTGCTGCAGAATATATAAAAAATTTTCCTTAGGCCAATAAGTTCCTCCATAAAAAGGCTTTAAGTCTGGAGTCAAAAACATACTCAAAGGCCAGCCGCCACGTTGCCCCATAAGATGTAAAGCGGACATATATATTTCATCTACATCGGGTCTCTCTTCACGATCGAGTTTAATTGAAATGAAATGTTCATTAAGAAAATCGGCGACTGCTTGATCCTCAAAAGACTGGTGTGCCATTACATGACACCAATGACAGGTCGAATAACCCACACTCAAAAAAATCGGTTTATTTTCTTGTTTCGCCAATGCAAAGGCTTCATCTCCCCATGGATACCAAAATACTGGATTATTTTGATGTTGCAAAAGATAAGGAGATTTTTCTTTAGAGAGTTGATTTTGCTTGTTATTCATGAATTTCTTCCTGATGAACCTTTTCTAATAATTGCTCAACTACTTGGGTATCCGCTAAAGTACTCGTGTCGCCCAAATTTTTGGTTTCACCAGCAGCTAACTTTTTTAAAATCCGACGCATAATTTTACCGCTACGTGTCTTAGGCAAAGCTTGTGTAAAAACTAAATGATCGGGTTTTGCAATAGGACCAATCTCTTTGGTGATATGCTGAATAATCTCTCGCCTTAAATTACGGGATTCTTCGACTCCATCCTGCAGAGTCACAAATGCAAAAATTCCTTGACCTTTGACCTCGTGAGGAAAACCCACCACAGCTGCCTCTACAATTTTATCATGTTTGACGAGAGCGCTTTCCAGTTCTGCAGTTCCCATACGATGACCTGAAACATTGAGCACATCATCTAAACGGCCTAAAAACCAATAATCTCCATCCTCATCTTGATAAGCTCCATCTCCACTTAAATATGTTTTAGGAAAACGGGAAAAATAAGTTTCTTTAAGCCGATTAGGCTGCCGATAAACACCTCGGCTAATCGCTGGCCATGAAGCTTGAATCACAAAGTAGCCCCCTTCATGAAGTTCACAAGGCTCCCCTTTTTCGTTAAGAATAGCCGGCTTGACTCCAAAAAAAGGACGGCCTGCCGCACTCGGTTTCATCGGCATAGCACCCGGTAAAGTCGTCATCATAATACCACCAGTTTCGGTCTGCCACCAAGTATCAATAATCGGACAACGCTCTTGACCTATTTTTTGATAATACCACATCCAAGCTTCCGGATTGATCGGTTCTCCGACTGTACCAAGCAGTTTTAAACTACTCAAGTCATGCTTTTCTACCCACTGATCTCCCTGACGCATTAAAGCACGTATCGCTGTGGGAGCTGTATAAAAGGTATTGACTTGATGCCGCTTAACCATATCCCAGAAGCGATCAGGCTTGGGATAAGTCGGGATTCCTTCAAACATCAATGTGGTTGCAACATTTAACAAAGGACCATAAACAATATAACTATGACCAGTTATCCAACCAATATCTGCCGTACACCAAAAGATTTCCTCAGGTTGGTAAGCAAAAATATATTTAAACGTTGTCGCAGCATAAACCATATAACCTGCAGTCGTATGCATCACTCCTTTGGGCCGACCCGTTGAACCGCTCGTGTATAAAATAAATAAAGGATCCTCAGCATCCATGACTTCTGGGCTGCAAGTTTTTTCTTGAATTGAAACCACAGATTCCCAATCGTAATCACGCCCAGTTTGCATATTTATCTTTTGACCGGTACGTTTAAACACTAAAACAGACTTTAGTTTAAAACCCTCTGCCTCACATAGTGCCATAGCTTGATCGGC
>JACKPJ010000009.1 GCA_024233625.1 Deltaproteobacteria bacterium | reverse complement strand
ATCGCACGCGTTGGGTGGCTTTTATGTCGTGGTTAATGTTAGCGTCGATTCAGGCGCGTAACCCCATGGTTTTGCAAGCAGGGGATACCTTGCTGCGCATGCTTTTGTTTTGGAGTATTTTTTTGCCCTTGGGAGCCTGTTTTTCGATAGATCGCGCTTTAGACTCGTCCGAAAAAAATCCTCCTCAAATTATTTTAAGCCCGGCAAGTTTTGCCATTTTGATGCAAGTTTGTTTGGTTTATTGGATGGGTGCCGCATATAAAACAGGCAGTGCCTGGAGCTGGTCGCAGGCGACAGCCGTCTATGAAGCCTTGATGCTCGATCAATTTGCAACGGCGGCGGGTGAGTATTTGAGGCAGTTTCCCGCCTTACTCAAATGGCTGACGCGTTATACTTATTGGCTTGAGATATTGGGTCCAAGTTTGATGTTTCTTCCTTTTTTTACACAGCGCCTGCGAATTATTTTAGTGGCCTTGATGGCGAGTTTACATATTGGCTTTGCCATTCATATGGAGCTGGGGCTTTTTTCTTATATTAGTGTGACAGCTTGGCTCTTATTTTTGCCCTCGCTCTTTTGGGATAAAATTTTTCATCGTCTCAAAACAACCCAGCGATTGGGACTCAAAATTTATTATGACCGTGACTGTGGTTTTTGTCGTCGTTGGGTCAAAATCTTGAAAGAGTTTTTACTCTTGCCCGAGACGCAAGTTGATACTGCGCAAAGTGACCCTGCAATCCATGCGGTGATGGAACGCGAAAACTCCTGGGTGGTGCAGGATGTTTCCGGCAAACAGCACATTCGTTTTGAGGGAATCATTACTTTATTTCGTCATTCTCCCTATGCGTGGTTTTTAGCTCCTTTGCTCAGGCTTTGGCCGATTAATTCCTTAGGTCAAAAGTTTTATCGCTGGGTTGCGGGTCATCGCATGATCGCCTCTTCATGGGTGCGTTTCATTAAATTTAGAGAACAAAAATGGACGATCGCAGGCTGGCAAAGTGTGATGGTTATTTTTTTATTTTTATGCAGCCTGTGGTGGAATATTCATCCCTTTGTTTCGAGCTCCGTTAAAAAACAGGTACCCAATCCCGTTTACTGGATCACGCACGCTTTTCGCCTTGAACAAAAATGGAATATGTTTTCACCGCGGCCCTTGCTTAATGACGGCTGGTATGTCTTGGCGGCGACTTTAAAAGACGGGACAAAGATAGATTTGATGAAGGCAGATCAAAAACTCGACTTTGCCAAACCCAAAAATGTATCGGCGACTTATCCCAATCAGCGCTGGCGTAAGTATATGATGAATTTGTACAAACGCCGTGAACATTTGTCTTTGTTTGCCAGTTATCAATGCCGTTTGTGGAATTTGTTTTATCAAAATACAAATAAAATGGAAGAGCTGGAGATCAACTTCATGCTTGAAAGAACCTTGCCTTATCCTCAAAAGTCTTCGGTTAAAAAAGAGCATTTGTTGACTTATGAATGTAAAGAAGCTTCTGCAAACTCGCCCCGATAAAACGGGGCTCAAACAGTGTAGGGCTTTCTAAGTCTAAAAACACTTCAGATTTTCACGAAATTTTTTAAAGGGGGAGGGGGAACAAAAAATAAAGTAGAAGAATATTGATACTTGACAATCTTCTTATGTCTAATTACTATATAACTATATAAGAATATAACTAATTAACTATTAATGAATGATATAAATGTTGAAAAATAAATATAAAGAATAACGGGTTAAAGATAATGAGAAAAGAAAAACTCAATCCAGCAGCATTAGAAGACGTCGCAAGAATCTTTAAGGCAATGTGTGAATCCGTGCGTTTGCATATTTTACAAGAGTTACAGGAAGGCGAAAAAAGTGTCTCGCAACTCATCGAGTTGATTCCGACTTCACAGCCTAATTTGAGCAAGCATCTCAAGATCTTGACCGAAGCTAATTTATTGGATCGTCGTCAGGAGGGTAATTCGGTTTATTACTCCATTGCCGATTCGATGGTTTATGAGATCTGCGATACCGTTTGCCGTGGGATCGAAGATAGATTGAGCAGACAATTAGCTGCCTATAATTTGAAGACGGTACCGATGAAGAATAGCCGTCAAAGAAGGGGAAGTTCATTATGAAATCCATTCATGCCAGTCAGCTCAAGGAGGAGCTGAAAAAAAATAAGGGAATTTTACTCGATGTACGTAATCCAGATGAGCATCAATTAAACCATATTGAGGGTGCTGTGCATATTCCTTTAGATCACGTCGAAAACAAGTCTCATGAAATTCCACGAAATTGCATGGTATATGTCTATTGCCGTTCGGGCAATCGAAGCCGTCAAGCGGTAGAGCGTTTGCAAGCAATGGGATTTGAAAATTTAATTAATGTAGAAGGTGGTATTTCGCAGTATCAAAAGTCGGGCGGAGAAGTCTTGCGTTTAGGGCGCGGTCTTCCTCTTATGCAGCAAGTACAAATCACAGCAGGTACTTTGATTATCTTGGGTCTCGTGCTTGCTTGGTTAGTCAATCCCAACTTTATTGCTTTGACAGCTTTTGTGGGAGTCGGATTAATCTTTGCGGGTGTCAGCGGTTTTTGTGGTATGGAGAAATTATTAAGTCGCATGCCTTGGAATCGCACAAAAAATTCTTTCCTCTCAAAAAAATCTCATAAGGTAGCAGCATGACTTGGATTTTGGCAATGTTGATGGGTTCTTTAGTTGGCTTGTCCTTAGGGATGTTTGGCAGCGGTGGGTCGGTCTTGGCAGTTCCTATCTTAATTTATATTTTGGGATACGATACAAAATCTGCCGTTGCGATGTCCTTGGTGATTGTAGGTTTTACTGCATTGGTTAGCACGATTCATCAATGGCGTCATAAAGCTTTGTGTCATCGTGCGGCCTTGTTTTTTTCCATCGTTGGAATCATAGGTACTTTTTTTGGAACTTGGGTGGCGCTCCGAGTTTCGGGAAGCTTTCAACTCATTCTCTTTGGACTCTTAATGGTTATTGTGGCGGTATTGATGATTTTTAAAAAAGAGGCGGATGTCGAAGAAGGGAAAAATGAATGCGAGATGCGACATGACTTGGCAGGAGGTTTGGGAGCAGGTGTCGGGTTTATGACGGGATTGCTCGGTGTGGGTGGAGGCTTTTTGATCGTGCCGGCGCTAAATACGATTGGTCATTTAAAGCTGCGTTTAGCGATTGGTACTTCACTTTTGATTATCACGATCAATAGTATGGCAGGAGTGATTGGTTATTGGGGCAAGGTTCATTTTGATTGGCTGGTGATATTGATTTTTGTGGCAGTTTCAAGCTTATCGAGTTTTGTGGGAATTCAACTCGCGAAAAGACTTCATGTCGAAAAGCTGAGAAAAGGCTTTGCCGCTTTTATTTTGATTTTGGGTTTGGGAATTTTAACGCAAAATGTTTTTTTTGCATAAGCGAATTTTAATTTTGAATGAAGTCATTCAATTCTTAAGGAGGAATAAATCATGAGTCGGGAACTTTTTTTTAGGCAGCTTTTTGATTATGACACCTGGACTTATAGTTATTTGATTGCAGATCCCGAGACGCGAGAAGCCGCTTTAATTGACCCTGTCAAGGAACAGGTTTCACGTGATCTTAATTTGATTAAGGAGTTAAATCTACAATTAAAATACATTATCGAAACGCATGTGCACGCTGATCACATTACTGGTGCCGAAGACATTCGTCAGGCAACAGGTGCCAAGAGCATTGTGGGTTTTGGAGCTCATGTGGCTTGCGCCGATAAGCAAGTCAAAGATGGAGAAGAGATTGATTTAGGAAGTTTTAAAATTAAAGCTTTGTCAACGCCTGGCCATACCGACGGTTGCATGAGCTACGTCGTGAGTGGCCGCGTGTTTACGGGAGACGCCTTGTTGATTCGTGGCACAGGAAGGACAGACTTTCAACAAGGGTCTCCCGGAGCTTTATATCACAGTATTATCGAAAAACTTTTTCCTCTTCCGGATGATACTTTGGTGTATCCGGCCCATGATTATCATGGCCTAACGGTTTCGACGATTGGCGAAGAAAAAAAATATAATCCTCGAGTAGGAGGACAAAAAAGTGAAGCCGAGTTTGTCGAAATCATGGCTAATTTAAAATTAGCGATGCCCAAAAAGATTCAGATTGCCGTTCCCGCAAATATGGCATGTGGAGCGGATAAGGCTGATGAAAACTCAGCCATATCCGCTAGTGTCAGGCAAGGATAATAAAATTGAAAGGGGAGTGAGACAGACCTACCATTTTCACTCCCTTTTCATTTTTCCTTCATAAACCTTTCAAACGTTTTCTCTTAAATCCACAATAGCAAAAACTTTTATATAAAAGGATTTAAGATGGAAACTAATACTCCGCAAAATACAACTGAGACAAATACTGATCATAACGATAATAACCCGATTAATTTAAACGCAGTCAAAACTTCCAATTCGACACTTTTACTGATTGGTAAGATGTTTTTGGTTGGGTTTTTGGCTCTTTTATTAGGCTTACCTTTGTTGATTGTACAATTTGTCGTCAAAGAACGAGTAGACAGACAAGACGAAGTCAAGCGTGAGATTAGTCAAACATGGGGAGGAGATCAAACAATTATAGGGCCTGTTTTGGTGATTCCTTATAAAAAATATTATCGTGATAACGATGATAAGATACATTACTCGATTTCTAATACTTATTTTTTGCCGGACAAATTAACAGTTGAAGGTGACCTTAAAACACAAATTAAACATCGCAATGTTTTTAAGGTTCCGGTTTATCAAAGTTCAATTGATTTGAGTGGGACTTTCAAAAGGCCGGATTTTTCTCAATGGAAAATAAGCGATGAACATATATTATGGGATCAAGGTTATTTGCTCATCGGAGTTTCCGAAGTCCATGCCTTACAAAATAAAACTTATGTTTTCTGGAATAATGAAAAACTTCCTTTTCGTCCTATTCAACATGAAAGTTCTCAGTATTTTTTGCGAAACTCTTTAAAGTCTGATCTTAAAAACTTGAACCCTCAAAGTTCATCTTATTCTTTTCAAACAAAATTACAGCTTTCAGGTAGTTCAAAATTTAAAATGGTTCCCGTTGGTGAAGAAAGTTCTTTTAGTCTTCAATCCAATTGGCCACACCCTAAATTTTTTGGAGCCTCACTTCCGACAAAACATCAAATTGCCGATAGTGGATCTCAGCAGGGCTTTCAAGCGAAGTGGCAAGCTTCTTCCCTCAATCGCGGTTTTCCGACTCAGTGGTTAGAAAAAGAAATTTATGAAAATCATTTTGAAAAAGGAGCTTTTGGAGTTGAAATGATTAATCCGGTAGATAACTATCGTTTGGCAACTCGGGCAAACAAGTATTCGATGCTTTTTGTAGCCCTGACCTTTTTGACTTTCTTTCTCTTGGAAGTCTTTAATAGAAAAGTTCGCGTGCACCCAATTCAATATCTCTTTGTTGGTTTTAGTTTGTGTATCTTTTATTTGCTTTTACTTTCACTCTCGGAAGTCATTGGTTTTTCCTGGGCCTATTTGTCTGGGGCGATATCGATTGTTTTTCTCATTAGTTTTTATATGTCGCGAGTACTTCAAAGCTTCAAGCGTGCATTATTATTGGGTGGAATCCTTTCGGGCCTTTATCTTTATTTATATACCTTGCTACAACTGGAAGACTATGCCTTGCTGGCGGGATCATTAGGACTGTTCCTGATTTTGGCGAGCATCATGCTGATCACCCGTCGGGTAGATTGGTATCGCCTGTCTCTTGAAAAAAGTACTGTTACAAATTGATGAGGAGATACATCGAATGTTAAATGACAATCATTTTTTAATGAGTTTTTTTCTCAAGCAGATCAGGCTTTATGCTCCATTATTGCTGGCAAGTTGTTTCAGCGTGACCTTATTGATGCTGAGACTTTATTATACTCAGTCAAGCATCTACTTGTTTCTCTTGTGGAACTTGTTTTTGGCTTTCGTGCCTTTATACATTTCTTTTTTTCTTCATTTGATGAAAAAAAACTTTGCCCAAAACCTTTATCTAAAAATTATCTTCTTACCTTTATGGCTATTGTTTTTTCCCAATAGCCTTTATTTGGTCACGGATTTTTTGCATTTAACTCCCAAAAACCCTATCCCCTTGTGGTTTGATTTGCTGCTTTTACTTTCCTTTTCCTGGGCGGGTTTATTAGCGGCATTTATTTCTCTTAAAACCATTCAGGATTTAATGGAACTTGCCTATGAAAAAAGTTGGGCTTGGTTATGGACCGCTTTTGTACTGCTAGCTAGCAGCTTTGGAGTCTATTTAGGCCGGTTTTTAAGATGGAATAGTTGGGATATATTTTTTAACCCGATGGGTGTATTAGCCGATGTCGCTCCAAGAGTCTTCTTGCCTTGGCGCCATCCCAGTACATTTGCAGTGACTTTTTTGTATGCCAGCTTTTTTCTAATTGCTTATTTGGCTTTTTATTTAAAAGCTGATCTGGCACTATCTACAAAGTCACGTGATTAAAATCTTTCTTAAATATAGTTTTTTTACGGTTTTTTGTCGGGGTGGCTTTTTTCTTTGTTACTTTCTTTTTGGCCAAGCAAAAAGAAAGTAAATAGAAAACACTTTAATGGATAATAAAATTAGTTCCTAAAGAAAAGTTAAAAGGCGATAGTGTAGATGTATTTCACTCGATTGAGTTTTGATTTTTTGACGTTATTTTTTATAAAGATTCTATTTTAGTTTTGTAACTTTATTCTCAAAAAATAGCGTGCTAAACTTGAACGATGAACAAAGTTAAAAAGTTTGACTATCTGACTGTCGTGGTCTTTTTGTGTTTGTTAACTCTTCCACTAAGCACGTCAGCTCAGGACTTTATTCGCGCGAAAGAAGCGATTCACTATGTAGGACAGAATAAAATAGTTTGTGGAAAAATTGTTAGTGCAAAATATGCCCGGCGAAGTCGAGGTAGTCCGACTTTTTTAAATTTTGATAAAGCTTACCCTAATCATATTTTTACGGCCGTAATCTGGATTGATGACCGAGCAAATTTTGCTCGCCCTCCGGAAATAGCTTATCTCTATCAAGAGATTTGTGTTTCGGGTAAAATTCAGACCTATAAAGGTCGAGCGCAGATTTTTTTAGCAAGTCCCAATCAAGTCATGACAAAATAGTGTTGCGATTATTTTTAATAGATCTTTCGTGTCTTGTTCAGTCAAAAAAATAAGTTTAAAATAATATTTAGAGTTATGAGTTGTCCTTACATAAAAAGCTGACAACCTTTATTTTTAGTGAGCTTCATTAAAATAGGTTTTGGCTTAGTAAAGGTACAGCGGGATGTTAAAGTCTACTAAATCCTCAAATGAAAAAGCTATTATCGCATATATTGCTCCAATGGGCTCACGTTTAACCGAAGTAGACGAAGCTTTAGATAAAATATTTAGAAAATATAAGGTAAATGTCAGCAAAATATCCTTGAGCGAACATTTTGAGAGTTGGCTCAAAACTTTCGCAACAGATGAAAATGCAGATATCATTAATGGTCTTAGAGATAAAAAGTTATTTGAGAACTTAAAAGCCAAGATTGAAGCAGGAGATAAAATTTGTAATCAGGAAAAGAATAATTCGGCTCTAATTGAATTGTTATTAGAAGATCCTTCAAACAATGATTTTAATGCTTTTATGAATGACGCTGCCAAAAAATCTAGAGTTCTTCTTCTTAGGCAACTTAAGAGAGTGGAAGAGCTTAGCACTCTACGTAAAAAATTTGGAGACGGAGTATTCTTATTAGGGCTTTACTCTTCCAAAGAAAGCAGAAAAAAGCATCTAATAAAAATGGGGTTGAGTGAAGTTCATGCTAGTGAGTTGATTGAACGTGATGAAGGAAATTTTGAAGAAGAGGATCAACAGAAGAAAAGCGGTGATGCCTTAAAAAATGTAAAGGAAGCCAAGCAAGACTCTAAAAATAAGCATGGACAAGAAATGGGAAAACTTTTTTCGCATGCTGATGTCTTTATCGATCTTAGTGGAGGCAAAAAGCAATATACAAAGTCTTTAGATCGATTGGTTCAATTATTATTAGGCAATCCTTTTATCGTGCCTGATCGAGAAGAGCACGCGATGTTTATGGCTTTTGCAGCTTCGCTACAATCGATGGACCTATGTCGTCAGGTTGGCGCAGTGATTACAGATCCATCTTTTGATATTTTAGCGACAGGTTATAATGAAGTGCCTTCTCCGGGCGGGGGGCATTATCATAATCAGTCCGAGCGTGATGGAAGAGACTTTTATTATAACGCTTATGATAGTAATCAGTGTTATTTAATGGATGTGGTTTCAGAGATATTTTCGTCACTAGGGTGTGAAGCTGACGAGCTTAAGGAAAATGCAAGGAAATGGCTACTTGAAAATAAAAAAAATAAAATTAACAGCACATTAGATTTTGGTAGGCCTGTTCATGCTGAGATGTCGGCGCTCATGACTTGTGCTCGTAAAGGAATTTCTAGTAAGGGAAGCTATTTGTTTGTGACAACTTTTCCATGTCAGAATTGTGCAAAGCATATCGTTGCTGCTGGTATTAAGCGAGTTTACTTTATTGAACCTTATCCTAAAAGTTTGGCGATGGATCTCCATGAGGATGCTCTTTTCCTCAATGATCAGCTGCGTACTGCTTCATTTCAAGAAGTTGAGTTGCGCCCTTATGTAGGGATTGGACCAAGAAGATTTTTTGATTTATTTGCGCTTAATAGTGGGAATGGAGTTATTTTAAATCGTAAAAATAGCAAAACTGGAATAGCCTATAGTTGGCCAGAGGATAGTAATAAAATTAGGAGTGATAAAGTTGAGAAGGATGGTAATAAAGTTGAGATAGGCTTTCCAAGAGTTCGTATTCCACAACAAAAAAACGGCTTAACAAGAAAGTCGAGTTCAGCTTCTATTGTATCCATAATAGCATCAATAATTGAATTTTTTAAAAAGAATATATAGCAAGTAATACTTTAATTTTTCTTTAAACTTGCGTCAAAGCATGCGTCATAAAAAACTCAAAATATCGAAGCATTTTTGATATTTTCATCAAAGCTGCGTCATCACTTGCGTCAAAAAATTAACTCCAACGGCTTTGGGATTTTTTTTGATTTTGTGGTAAGTCCTGTTCACTCTTGAGTAAGCAGCCGATAAGTGGGACTTGGCTTTCGAGAGTTTTTGCATCAATGCCCATGGCGATCAGCGCATGAAGCCAGTCGATGAGCTCTGAAGTCGAAGGTGGCTTTTTGAGAGAAGAGAGTGCGCGAATTTGGTAAAATTTTTCGATTGCATTATTGACGAGCTTTTTTTCCAAGTCGGGAAAATGTACTCGCACAATTTTTTCCATAAGTGCGATATCAGGAAATTCGATAAAATGAAAAACACAGCGGCGCAAAAAGGCATCGGGAAGTTCTTTTTCAGAGTTAGAAGTGATAATCACCATAGGGCGGTGTTTGGTTTGAACTTCTTCGTCAATTTCGGGAATATAAAAACGCATTTCATCGAGTTCGGCAAGTAGGTCATTGGGGAATTCCAAATCCGCTTTGTCGATTTCGTCGATGAGTAAAACGACGGGCTCATCACTGCGAAAGGCTTCTCCCATTTTTCCTAATTTAATGTAGTGCCGAATATCCGAAACATCTGCATCGCCAAAGCGACTGTCATTGAGTCTTTGTACCGTGTCATAAAAATAAAGTCCGTCGATAGCCTTGGTCGTGGATTTGATATTCCAGCGAATGAGCGGTCGATTGATGGATTTTGCTAAAGAGTTGGCTAAAACGGTTTTGCCTGTTCCGGGTTCTCCTTTGATTAAAAGCGGACGGCCGATAGCAAGTGCGACATTGACGGCTTGTTGAAGTTCTGGAGAGGCGACATAATCGGTGCTACCTTGATAAGTTTTTTGTTCTGACATGGTTGAAATCCTTTTTTCTTCTAGTACTTTTTTTATAAAATTTGTATACGGCGTTAACTACTTAATCAGTGAATCAATGTCCATATCGAATTTTTGAGTCGCTTGCAAATACGCCTTGGCGGCTTTAATGTCTTTTGCAATCTGCGTGGTCAGATCCTGAACCGAAGCGAAGCTTATTTCATCCCGTAATTTTTTATAAAAATGCAGACGGATCTTTTGTTGATAAATATCTTGAGAAAAATTGAGCAGGTGAGTCTCAATACTCAGAGTTTGACCGCCAAAGGTGGGGTTGATGCCAATATTGGTAACCGCATCAAAACTTTTATTTTGATAGACAGCTCGGCAAATATAGACGCCGCGTGGTGGAATCAGTTCATTATTTGTTTTAAGATTTGCCGTAGGAATTCCTAATTGTTGGCCGCGGCCCATGCCTTGAATGACTTCTCCCTCAATAAAAAAAGGATAGGCAAGTAATTCGTTTGCTAGCGTGATTTCTCCCTTTTCTAAAAAATGACGAATTTGAGTTGAGCTGATCAAGGTTTTTTTGAAAAGCTGGGCGCTCAACATATGAAAAGCTATCGAATGGTTTTGACAGAGTTGTTGTAAGGTATCGACTGTGCCGCTTCTTCGATAGCCAAAAGTAAAATCATAGCCCGTAAAAATAGCATTAGCAGCCAAACGCTGCACGACGATTTTTTGAAACCAATCTTGGGCAGACATCTTGGCCAGTTGTGAATCAAATTTTTCCAAGATAATTCCGTCAACGCCTAATCTTAAAAGCAGGGCGTTTTTTTGATCGAGTGTGTTGATCATGAGAGGAGCTGCGATTTTTGAAAGTACTTTCACGGGGTGGGGTTCAAAAGTATAAACGTAACACTTTCCCTGAATCTTTTTTGCGCAGGCGACAGCTTGTTTGATGAGCTCTTGATGAGCTAAATGAACGCCGTCGAAATTTCCCAATGCCAAAACAAGTTGCTCTGGATTCTTGCTTTTAAAATTACTTTTAAACTCACTGGAACCATGAAGGATTTTTTGCATAGTCAGTTTTTATCGGCTTGTGGTGAGAAAGGCAAAGTTTAATTTTATTCGTTATTTATGATAAATATAAAAACTTTTGCGGCGTGTGATGTTGTTTTTATCACGGGCAATAATATTGATTAAATTATTTTCGTTTTCTTTTAGGGGAATATTTGCTGTGAAGGATTCCTCATGGGGAAAGCCGTGATTGTCCTTGGGATCAAAGCTCTTCATAAAAGCTTTGAGATCGCCAACATAAATGAGGATGTCTTTAATGCCGTTGGCATCCTTGAGATCTCCCGAGATAGAAATATTTTTTTCTGAACTCTGAGTGGGGTAGGGAGCCTTCTTGAGGACGATGCTGGGACCACTGCGCATGTTGCCCAAGATTTGGGTTTCGGGTTTTCCCATAGCAAAAGTCAATTTGTCTGTTAGGCCACTGAGAGCTTCTTCATCGCTAATCGAAACTTCTAGTTGAAGTTCAGGTTTTTTATAATCCTCTTTGACTTCAAAGCTTAAGAGCGCATTGCGTTTTTGTTGAGCTGCAATCTCTTCAATAATTTCTCTTCCTTTGACGATGAAAATTCCTTTGCCATCAAGGTTTTTAAGATTGACGGTGGCCTTTTTGCTAGCGCTATTGCCTTGGTTTTCGACTTCGAGTTGTAAGACGATTTTTTCTCCGGCTTCGATGGCCTGGTTGCCATTTCCTCGTGAGCCAAATTGACCGTTGTCAAAGAGCTGCAGTTGATAAGCGAATTCGGGATTTTCACGAGCAACCGTTTTTAAACTAGAACTAAAGTCTTGAGGTTGAAAACCGTTGCCTTCCTTAAAAGAAAAAGTCAGCTCATCTTCGCGTTGCAGTGCACTAGCAGGAACTTTGACTGGAACTTCCCAAGTTTTACTTTCTCCCGGGTTAATTTTTCCGAAGACAAATTCCTGATTGGTTAAGAGAAAGTTCTTGCTATCGGTAGAAGCGATCAGACGATAGAAAGGCGCATCCCCGACATTGGTGACGCTCAGTTTGACTTTGGATTCTTCGCCTGCTTTCAAAACTTGTCCGGCTGGAGAGCTTAAATCCAGCTTAACCGATGCGACTGGCTTGCCGGAGTTGACTTCGGCCAAGGACCAGTCGATGCCAATTTTTTCTAAAGCTTGAGTGATTTTAGTGTTTTCTTCGTTAGTGCTTTGATCGACCAATGTTTCGATATTTTGCAGCATTTTGCGGCGATCGGGGTCGGTATCAAAGTTTTTTTCCAAAATCTTTTGAGCGAATTCCATTAGATAGTCATCCTTGACGAGAATATCTTGAGAATAAGCGCGGGCGTTTTCTTCTTCGTCGCTGAGTTTTTTCTGGAAAAATCCCATCGAGTAAACGGGTGTATTGTGTTGAGTGAAATTACTTTTGAGATGTTTTTCTAAATCTTTCTCGCCATAAGTTTTGGATTCGACAATGTCGATTTTGTCCTTTTCGACGGTCATAGGTAGCAGTTTGATGTCAGGAGTAATTCCGACCGATTGAATCGATGCCTTGCCAGGGGTGAGATATTGGGCCACCGTGAGCTTGAGGGCGGAACCATCTTGCAATGGATAAACCGACTGCACGCTGCCTTTTCCAAAAGTTTGCGTGCCGATAACAACAGCGCGGTCATTTTTTTTGAGAGCTGCCGAAACGATTTCGGAGGCCGAAGCCGAACCTTCGTTGACTAAAACCACCATTGGATAATCTTCGTCAGCATCATACTTGCTGGCTTCACTGCGCTCTAAAATTTCGTCGTTAGCTCCCACTGTCAAAACAATGGTGCCGCTTTTTAAAAAGAGATCCGAGATGTCGACAGCCTGATTTAACAAGCCTCCTGGGTTATTGCGTAGGTCCAAAATCAAGCCTTTAAAAGCATGGCCTTGTTGACTGCTTTTTTTCTTCATTTCGGCTAAGTGGCGTTTGAGTTCCCTTAAAGTCTCTTCCTGAAAACTTTTTAAACGAATAATGCCGATATTTCCTTGGCTTTGTGAGATGAGTTTAGATTGGACAGACTCAATCTTGATATTATCTCGAGTCAGCGCAACTTCGAGCGGTTTGTCGAGACTCTCCCGCTGGATCGTAACCTTGACAACGGTGCCGACCTTGCCGCGCAGTCTTTCGACGGCTTCAGTTAAATCCATGTTGATGGAGGCTTCTTCACCGATTTTGATGATTTTGTCTTTGGATTTGAGACCGGCTTTGCTGGCAGGAGTTCCGGGAAGAGGAGAAATGACCGTAAGCTCACCATCTTTGATGCCGATGACAATACCGATGCCGCCAAATTCACCTTCGGTTTGAGTTCTGAATTCTTTAAAAATTTTGGGAGTCAAAAGGCTGCTGTGCGGGTCCAGAGATTTAAGCATGCCGTTGATAGTCGCATATTGAATATCACTGAGTTCGACTTCTCCACGATAATGTTTGGCAATAAAAGCAAAAACTTCTTGGATAATAGGAATCATCTCTCCTAAATTGTCTAGTTTGGAGATCTTGATTTTTTTCTCTTTGTCGTGAACAACCAAAGTGATGTGATTGCCTTTTTCGGGGAAGTCGATCAGGATTTCGGGAACGGATCGTGAAATGCCTAATAAGGCTTCTTTGAGTAAGCTGCGGGGCTCTAAGGCCTTGGTGTCGTAATATTTTTTGCTGATATAGCGCAGACTTTGGATGAAGCTGTCTGCAGCAATAAAGTCTTTCTTTTCTTGACTGATATTTTGCTCATTTAGCTCGCTGCCACTCAGTCCAAAAAGTGAAAGCGGGTTATTGGATTTGCAGGAAGAAGCCAATCCCAGCCCATAAAGGACTGATAATAGGATGATGAGGGAAATAAATTTTAAGTTTATATTTTTCAAAGGGTTTGCCTGGGTTTGAATCATAATTTATTTTTCATGGTTTAAGGTCATGTTTTTTTATCAATACTTTATTCATTTCACGATTTTAGTCGACTAATCAAGGTAAAATTTTTTGTTTGGAATTGTTTAGTGAGCTTATTGAGCATTGTGGGCACTTTTTTCAATTTTTATGCTAAGTTTTTTCAAACTCCTCCTGTCTTCCTCTTCGTCTCAAGAGGAGGGACAATTAATCGAATTTTCTTTAAAATATTTTTCCCTCTTAAGTTTAGGAGGGGGCCAGGGGGCGTTATGTAAAAAACGTTTATTTTTGAGGAAAGGTTTTGTTTTGTTTTTTCTTATTGAGGCTAAAAAATAGGAAGCCTAAGAGTGTCCAAAAGAAGGTGCGAATTCTTCTCACGAGTTGAATGCCCAGGCCGATGCTAGGGTCTTGATTCATCAAAAAGAACACACCTTGATAAGCGCCGTCCAGAACACCGAGTCTTCCCGGAATAAAGAAAAAAATTAGATTGATGACAATGGCGATCGAATAGAGGAGGTAAGCTTCATAAAAATTCAGAGGAGAATGAAGAAACTGAGCGATGAGCAGGATTTCCCAAGCAGAGAGGAGGCGACCTCCTAAGTGTAATAAAAAGGCAAATAAAAACCCCCAGCGATCTTCTTTGTAAAAAAGTGAGATATAACGATCGGTTTCAGTGACTTTTTGAAGTGTCGTGTCGCTAAAATGACGTTTAATTCTTAAAAATTTTAAAATGGAAATCAAAAAGCTAAACAACCCTTGATGTGAACGTAGATAAATAAAAATGCTTCCAGCAATTAATAATACGAGGAAGATCCATAAGCCTAATTTAATTTCTTGGGGAAGGGTATATCGGGCTAATGTCATCAAAATACCAACCAAAATAATGAGAGCAGCTGCAAAGTTATTTAAAATACGATCGACTGTCACCGATGCAGCGGCTTTTTGGGTATCGAGACTCCCTTTGAGGAGTATGACGCGCAAGGGGTCGCCCCCTCCCCAGCTCAGTGGGGTGAGGTTGTTGACGGCCTCCCCAGTGATTTTATAAATAAAAATCTTGATAAAACCGAGTTTTGTCGTGGCTTCTTTAATAAAATCTCTCAGGGCGATTTGCCAGGCATAGCTAAAGCCCAAAAAGGAAGCTAAATTAATAGCTAAAATGAAAATAAAGTTCAGACCAATGATAGGTATAAATGAGAGAACTTTTTGTGGGTCGGCACGATAGATAAAAAAGACAAGAAGAATCAAGCCGATCAGTAAAAATAGATGATGCGTATATTTAGCTTTGAAGAGAGATTTTTTCTTTTTCATGACTCAAAAAACCGTTTTAGAACCCTGTAAAACTCTCTAGAATTTTTTTGGAAAGTTTGAATGGATGGTCAAAAGACTTCAATTTAATCGATATTTATCTTAAAAAATGTTCAAAAAATATTTAATAAAAAGATTTAATTGTCAAATATAAGTATATGATTTAAAATAATAAATTGAGTAAATTTTTAATTAATATTCTTTCCAAAATTCCAACGCGTTGGAGTCGTTGGAATTTTGAATTTTTCGTTTTAAGCTTATTTTTTGGATTCTTCCTGTATGGTTTTCATCTAAGCTTTTGGAGTATTTCTAGCTAATTTTAATTGAGAAGTCAAAGCTTCAATTTCAGAGGTTGACCAATGAAGCAAAGCTCAGTAGATCCTTTGTTGTGATAAAAAAAACTGCTAAAATCTCATTTCTCAAGCGTCTTCGCTATGCTCCGTGGTTTAGTCAATTGGTGATTGTCCGGCGCTGCAATCTTTCCTGCAGCTATTGCAACGAATTTGACCAGACTTCTTCTCCTGTTGATTTATCAGTCTTAAAAGCGCGTCTTGATAAACTCAAAGTCTTGGGAACTTACGCCATTAACCTGACCGGTGGCGAACCCACCTTGCATCCTGATTTGCCCGAGTTGATTCGCTATTGCCGGCATGAACTCAAGTTTTTCAAGACGACGATGATTAGTAATGGTTTTTTGCTTAAGGAAGAACTGATTCACCAACTCAACGAAGCGGGTTTGCAGGATATGCAGATTTCGATTGATGGGGTTGAGCCTAATCGCAGTACGGTGAAGGTTTTAAAGAGTTTGGAGCAAAAACTTGTTAGTCTCAAACAGCATGCCAAATTCAATGTGGTGGTTTCGGCAGTGGTGGGTTCCTGTCCACCGGAGGAAAGCTTTCGGGTGATCCAGCGCGCCAAAGAATTGGGCTTTAAACCAAGGGTTTTGTTAATTCATGACCATTCGGGTCAGGTTCAACTGAGTGAAGAGCAATTAAAGGTTTTTTATCAAATCAAAAAGATGATTCCCAAAAGTTTCCCTGAATTTACCGATTATCGCGAGACCATGATTGCTGAGGGGAAAGCCCCTTTTAAATGCCGCGGTGGAAGTCGTTATCTCTATGTGGACGAAAATGGTCTTGTCAGTTGGTGCTCGCAAACCCGTCAGGTCTTTGCCAAGGATCTTATGGATTATCAATATGAAGATTTGCGCCGCGAATTTTATTCTTATAAGTCCTGCCAGGATCAATGCACCTTGGGTTGTGTGCGGGCAGCCAGCTCCGTGGATGGCTGGAGAAAACAGGAGCTGCCGCAATTGAATGAGGAGTTGGCAAATCCCAATAATTAGAGAGTTAAAGTGGTTTAACTTTTGGATTGTAGCTTTTTTATCATAAAGAATAATGCTCATTTGTTGTGTCACCCTAACGAAAGCGGGGATCCTATAAAAAAACGATTGCCTAAATGGGTCTTTCAATTTTATAGGATTATTCTGATAATAGAGCGTCCTGTGACACATTTGCCGGTGTGGCGGAATTGGTAGACGCGCACGACTCAAAATCGTGTGAGCTTGCTCGTGTCGGTTCGAGTCCGACCACCGGTATTTTTCCCATCCAGTGATTGATTCAAAAAGTCATGTTGAACGAAGATTACAAAGACATGTTGCAGTGCTTACTCGAAGAAAACGTTGAGTTTCTTCTAACGCCTGGTTCCAAATCGAGTAAAACGCATAGGGGATACAGTTTGTGCTGGTAGTGAATGTGTGGAGTTACTAGGCATTCTCTCTAATATCTTTATAGCTTCTCTTTGTAGCACCCTAAAGTGTTCAGGGGAGATGCTTAAGCTTCGATGATGCGCTCCGAAAGAAAATTCTAATTGCATGTCTGTATTGTCGAAGGAGGTTTCTGCCAAACTTTGCAGTATCTTTTGTAGCATCGCAGTTTGATAGGCTTCGCTCTCATCCTCAGGAATAGGGCCACCATATGAGAGCATTGCAAAATGATGAGCGCAATGTGCAAGGAGATATTTATGATCTCTAAAATTTGTATAATGTGCTATGTGCAGTGTTGTAAATTCATTTGCGATCAGCTCTGCTCTGGCAAAGTTGACTAAGGTATCGGAATCAGGACTTCCAGGTCTTGGTAAGGCATTACGGAGTTGAGCTTGGACTGCTTTAGTATATCGCGGGATGACCTTGTTCTGAAAGGATTCATAAAAATCATGGTAGGATTTTGTTAAATCTTCATACATGCCTCTTAGTCTGAAGTAAGTTCCATCAGGATCATATTTTATTCCTTGAAGACGGCCAATGACTGCTAAGAAAGCCCTAGGATTGCCTATAGTCTGGCCTGTACTCAAGCCCTGAAGGGTTTGTCTTTGGTAGGCTTCCACCATGTCGGGGATTGCTTCAGCGATATTTCCTGCTTCTAGTTTAAAATCAGGACGCAGGTTAGCGATGGTAGCTTCTAATTTTTTGACAGCTTCGGGCTCACTTGCTCGGATCCTTTCGAGTGCTACAAAAGCTGCAGCGACTTCTCGAGGAAATTCTGTCCGGTAAAAGTTTTTTTCCTTTGGGCCTTTTAAAATATCATTCAGAGGTAGATCTTGATCCGGTCGATGGTTGTAAAATATGGCTATTCTATCAAAGTAGATGTTGGGACTTTGCTTAAATTCATCAAATAAATAGATATGTGCGGCGGCTTGGGCTAAAGCTCTGAGATCATCCATGTGCTCCTGCGAGGCTAAAACCAAATCTCTGGGAAAATGAGGGAAATAAGTTCTTAGGTCGATGGGAGTCATATACTCAGGCCGTGAACCTAGCGTGGCTTCGACCAAGTCGATTACCAAATCTAGACTCAGAGGACCTCTTAATTGTTGCATGCCCAAGAAGATATCGATGTAATCTTTAATACTAGGTTTTTCTTGAGATCTTTTGATGCTTTGAGCAATGGAATATATGGTTTCGGCTTGGGGTCTTAAGTGTGGAATTCCAGATTCGATGATTGCGTTGTCTATTCCAAACTCTCTCGCAATCATTGCGAGCTCTTCTAAAAACTTTTCTGGATCTATGTCGCCACGGGCAAGTGCAAGATAGGAGGAATCTTTTTGGAGAATTTTTAGACTTTGAATCAGCGCTTTGATCTTGCCTTCTCCTTTTAGGCACGCAGTGAGATCAGCTTTAGCCTCCTGTACAATCGCAGCAAGAGCCCTCCATTCCGCAAGAGGAATGTCATAAAGTACGTCACTATCTGCATTGGGCTGGCTTAATGCAGAAATTAATGCTGTTGCAGAAATATTTGCCATTGCGGCATAGGTATTAAGGTCATGCCGCGCAGATTCTTTGGATTGCTGCCTGATTTCCAAAGCCTCAGCTAAGACCTGGAAAGTTTTTCCCTCTTTTGGCATAGCTTGTTTAATATCCTCTGGTATTGCACTGTCATTTCCTCTGAGATAAGCCCATAACATCCCTAAATCATTACGATTTTTTATCGCAGGGTGACTTAAATAATTTCTTTCGAAGCTATTGAGCAGGGAAACATGCAGGCTATGTTCGAATCTTAAGCCTTTCTCTGAAGCTGCAGCAAGTTGCTCAATCACTTGGGGCCAGGTGTATTCATTGTCTAATAATAATTTTTCTATAAAAAAATCCCGTTCAAACCATGCTAAAATATTACTCGCTAAGATTTCGATTAGTGCTGTTGGGATTTTCATTTCAGCTTGTTCAAGCGCTCTCTCTATGGCATCGACGACCCCAATCTCGTGAGCCAATGAGATCAATTCAGCGTTTTCTCCCCCTTCGATCCTTTTTTTAATCTGGTCGTAAATCTCAGGACTGAGGATTTTGTTGAAGGTTTCCTTGCCTAAAATATCGACTAAATAAGAACGGGTATAATTCGCCGCTAGTATTGTCTGTTCATGATCATTTTGATTATAGGCTAATGTCTGAAGGGGTTGAAAAAAATCATTTTGAAGACGATGAAAGTTAGAAGCGAAGCGGCGTCTTCTTAAGGCCTGGCCGATATGATCGAATGCTGCGACTGCTCCTATTAGACCAAGAGTCAATGCAGTCTCAACGAAGATAGTTGCCCCGTAAACGATGTCTTCTTCGTCTTCACTTTGCGTGAAAATTTGAAGCCCTTGGTGAATACCGCTTGCTTTTTCTGAGATTAAATCGATGACGGCGGGTGCAAACTCTTTTTGATCGGGTTTTTGAGTCGAAAAGAAAGCTTTGAAGGGCGCCGGTGATCTAGATAGAACTGTCTGAGCTGCATCCAGGAATGATTTTTTTGTCTCACTGAGAAAATGATCTGTATTTTTTGGAGAATTTGCTGGATTTTCTTCTGCCTGAACGGGGCGCATTAAATCCATGGCTTTATCAAAGCCTTGGGTGAGATAATTTTGCGTCTCATGATATAATTGGTTAATTATTCCAGATGGTTTTGGTCTCTCGCTCATGTTATTTAATTCCTTATTGCGGACATGAGTTGTTGTCAACTCAGCTTATTTATCTGACTTTTTAGGAAAAAGTTGTGTCAGAACTGAAAAAATAATGTATTTTTTGAATTATTTTAATGAAGTCTTTGTTCATGGATAAACAAAGTTTCTTGAATTATTTTCATCACTTTTTCAGTAGCAATACTTTTCAAACATTGATTATCTGAACAATCGGCAAAAAAGCGTCCGTCGTAGCAGGGACGGCAGGCAAGTTCTTCACCTCCCCAAAGGCTTAAGACATTTTCATCTTTGCCCACGACCTCTTGCGGCTCAGTGGGGCCAAAGAGGCCAATGGTTTGGCATTTGACGAGTCTTGCCATGTGCAAAGGGCCACTATCATGAGTGATTAAACAGGAAGACTTTTGGTAAATTTGGAGAAGTTCAACCAGTGAGGTCTTACCAATAAGATTGATGACTTGAGTCTCTTTAAAATAGGGGAGAACCCAAGTGTCGCTGGGGCCGCCGGTCAGAACTACGGAATAATTTGCTTGATGGAGCTTCGTCGCGAGTTGAACGTAGTTTTCGATGGGCCAGCGTCTTTGGGGATTATCGGCCAAGGCATTTTTAGCCCCTCCGGGTGCGAGGCTTATAAAGGGTTGAGGAGTTTTTGCTAAACTTTGTCTGAGTTGAGAATTCAGTTCTTTATTTAATGCGTTTGCTTTAAAATTTGCAAAATAAGTCGAAGTTTGACGGGGTGCTGCAGAGGAGTCCCAAAGCCGAATATATTCATCTCCGCGATATCTTCCCGCGATGAAATGCTGCCCTGCTTTTTTTTTATTGGGATAGAGATGAGTTGGTTTGACACAAGTCAAACTGAGCAGGCGATAGCGGGGATCAGTATGCGCAGTATAGACAATATCGAATTTTCTTCCAAAAAGTTTTTTCCAGGTTTTTAAAATTCCCATAATTTTTTGAACAAAAGTCCCTGAAAGTAATTTTTGTTCGTCGACTTCGATGATTTCATCAATGCCGTCAAAAAGTTTTAATAGAGGGCTAATACTCTTTCCTAACATCCAGGTGATTTTGGCCTGTGGGTGGTTTTTTTGGATAAAAGGAATTAACGCACTCGCTGTAATGACGTCTCCAATAGCTCCAAGTTTGATAATGAGAATTTTCATATTAAGTAAAAATTTTTTCGGTAGTACTTGATAGGTTTACAGGTTCTACATGGACTTCTTGTATAGTCTTTTGTTTCTGCCATTCTAATTGCTTGGTACAATAATAAGCTGCGCTAATAATGGCGACATGCATCCAGAAATAGGGCCGCAGGATATTTTGATTGAGTTGCAAGATCGCTAATAGAAATAAAAATGAGTACATGAGTCCTTTGAGCAAATATTTAAAATCTTGGCTGCGAGTTTGTAAGGCTAATTTAAGCGGGCGATAGATTAATACGAATTGGTAATAGATGAAGAAAAGAAAGCCAACAAAACCGCTTGCTGCGAGGACTTCAGCATAAATACAAACGCCTTCGTAAAGCTTTGCTAGTTCAAGGGAGTCGACTTTGATGCCATTTAAATTTCCAATCGCATAAGAAATTCCTCCTAAACCATATCCAATGAGCGGGCTTTTCAAGAAGACTTCGAGTGTGTCTAGCATGCCTTCCCAGCGGGTTGCGGAGGAGTGCGCTGAGGTGTCCATGATGCCGAGTCCTGCAAAGATGATTTCAAGGTTGTCAAAACCGATGAAGGCATAGACAAAAAGGACGAGGGAAGCTATCAAACCAGAAACGCCGAGTAAGTAATATAAGTGGATTTTTTTGAGTTCGCCGCGAACAAAGTTGATGAGTATCATTAGAGGAAATCGCAGAAACCAAACGACGAGAAATAACCAGCCCATACGAGAAGTCGAAAGTACCATGCCGATGGTGATAAAAAATAAGCTAGTTTTTAGAAATTTTTGATTGAACCAAGAATGTTTAACTTCAATCAGATACATATGGAGGCACCAGCCCGTGAGCAAATAGGTCGCATAATAAGAGGGTTCATAGGAGAAGCCATTCACGCGGGCAACTTTGTCTTGAATAAACCACTGTTCAACATAGATTCCTGGTCCTCCAATAAGGGGAATTGCAAATTGCACCAGTCCAAAGAGGCTCATGGCAAAAAATGAAAAGAGATAGACCTGACAGAGTTTGCGTATTTTTTCTGGAGTATCGAATAGTTGAACAGTAGCAAAAACTAATAGAACATTAAAACATAACCAAAAAGCATAACCGATATTTCTGACCATGAGTCCAGTGTTAGGTGTGAAAATCACAATAAAGCCTGTCCATGCAAGAAATGGTGCGAATCCCAAGACCTGATGTACTTTTCCGGATTGAAGGGCTTTGATGAGGCTAAAAAAAATAGGGATCGCCAGAGCAATCTGGGCAAAGCGGATGTTAAAACCTAATTCGATGACTAAAAAGTTATCGAAGGAAATGGTGATTAAACCAAGATAAAAAAAAACCGTATAATACTCATAATCTTCTTTTAGGTTAAATGAATCCTATGATTCATTCATAATTTACTTACGAAGCATTTGTCAAAAGAAGCTATACTATTTCTGTTTCTCCGCGTCAAACCAAGAGCGAAGATTTAAGCTGTCTTTCCCTGATTTCTCTTCCACCAGATCAGGAAGCTTATATAGAAAGTACTTATTAGAAGATAAGAAATAATCGTTGCCCATGAAGCTCCGACTGCTTGATATTGAGGAATCAGATAAAGGTTAAGCAAAATATTGATAATAGTGCCAATCAGCGAAATAATTAAAGAAAGCCGGTTGAGTCCTAAAGCGACAATATATAAAGCAATCCATGAAGTGAAAAATTCTAAAGGTAAATTTAAGGCAAGTATTTCGAAAATCGGTTGTGCGGATGAAAGATTATCGCCGTAGATGAGGTTTAAAATGGAATAACTAAAACTTCTATAAATTAAGCAAATCAAGATGCCAAATACAAATGCTCCAAGTCCTCCGTAGAGGATTTTTTTGAAATTTTCTGCCGATTTTTGTGAGCGTGTGAGTTTGGGGAATAAGCTATATGTCACTTGGTGATAGAGGGCGAAGGTAAAAAACAATAATTTATAAGAACCATTATATAAACCGACTTCTCTTAAGTTGCTCATTTCGTTGAGCATGAGGGTGTCAAAGTGGTGAAACATTAAATTAAAGATGTAGGCAAAGCCGAGGGGGAGGAGATTGCGCCAGCGAATTTCATTTTTATGTTCTTCTGTCAGTTCTGCATTGAGATTTTCGTTTTTGCGATTGAGATTTTTTATTAAAATTCGCAGCAAGAAGATGCTTGCAAATGTCCAGCTGATTCCAGTTGCAATTGGAATAGAAAGTATTTTGAGTTGGCTTAAACTGATCAGTAAAATGGAGAGGCTAAAGATGCCAAAGTTAACCAAAAATCTCCATAAGGCGAGAGTTTTGTATTTTTCGAGGCCGTGCAATGCCCAATCTACCGAGAAAATATATGGGGTCAGTGCTAAAAGGTAAAATGCTGCAAAGATTTTTTCTTGCTGGGACAATGAAGAAGTAAAAATGACATAAGAGAGACCTAAAGCAAAGGAAAAGAGGCCACTGAGCATGCGTTTTTGTATGAGAGCACTGAGTAATCGACGGAAAGGAAGGTTTTTCTGTGCAAAAAGTTTGGCGCCAATGAGCCTGGTGCCCGCTTCTGTACTGGCAATAATATAAGCTCCCAATGTTTGAGCAACGCCCAGTAAACCAAGACCTTCAGCTCCTAGCTTTCGAGTCACGTAAGCGATCAAACCATAACTGGATAGTCTAGCCAGTGCTTCTGAAGCGACTAATGGACCGCTTTTCAAGATATAATGGGATAACTTCTTTATCAAGGATAACTCTTCGTAATAGATTCCTCAGGAATAGGATAGGTTAATAAGCTCCCTTACTGAATAATACAGCTGGAAGAGTTTTTAAAATAATTTTTAAATCAAGCAGAAGATTGATTTTTTGGGCGTAGAACATGTCAAGATTGACGCGTTCTTCGTAACTTGTATGATTACGGCCGCTAACTTGCCAAAGTCCGGTGAGTCCAGGTCTAACTTGTTTATAATATGAAAATTTGTCTCCATAGCGAATGATTTCGTCTTTCACTATGGGTCGGGGTCCTACCCAACTCATGTCTCCGCGTAAAATATTGAAAACTTGAGGTAATTCGTCAATACTGAGTTTTCTAATCCATTTTCCAGCACGTGTTACACGAGGATCTTGTCGCAGCTTTTGATCTTTTTTCCATTCTTCTTGAAGGTTAGGATTATTTTTTAATAGTTCGTCTAAGATTTGGTCAGCATTAGGGTGCATCGTGCGAAATTTAAAACAAGAAAACGCCTTTCCGTCTTTTCCGATGCGTTGGCCAGAATAGACAATGGGGCCTTTCGAATCCAGTTTGATCCAAAGGCTTAAGAAAAGCATCAAAGGGATAAAAAAAGGCAAAGATAAGACAATCAAAAGAAGGTCGAGGCCCCTTTTGAGGTAGTTGCTGTACAAGCTTGATCGAGTTTTACCCCATTTTTCTCCTGTGAGGAGTTCGATAGATTTTAAATCGCTTTGATTCATTGAGTTGCTAACGTAATCTAAATAAAAATAATATTATTCATAAATTTCAGTTATTAAAATTGAATAAAGAAATTAATTTCTAATAAGAAGGTTTTGGATAAGTTGTTAGAGTTATAAATATCTATCAACCTATGAGTATTCTTACATTATTGTTATATATTTTCTTCCTAGAAAAATTATAGAGATAGCTCAAGTAATTATTTAGGCGTTTGACTGCTGAGGGATCAAACAGCCGAAGGTTGCCATGTTTTTAAAAATTAATACAAAAGTTTCCACAAAAGCTATTGCTTTAGCCTTGTTTTTTTGATGTAAGGGCATCTATGACTAAAAATATACAACGACATTTAGTTTTTCATCGTATGATCAAGTATCAGGTTTACTATGTGCTAATTTTGACTTTAATCAATAGCTTAGTTTATGGGCCTGTATTTGCGCAATCTCCAAGTGGCTTGTATTTGTATCAAAATTCGGGTGATATCTCAGGAGCAGGCTCTCAGCCAGGTGCTATGGGAAATACTCCGGGAGCTTCACTTTCTCCAGCAAGAAGTCTTTCTTATCAAGTTCATATTTTGGGTGAAGTTAAAAAACCAGGGCTTTATCAAGTGACTCCTTCGATGCGTGTAACGGACTTACT
Source organism: Deltaproteobacteria bacterium (assembly GCA_024233625.1). Taxonomy (GTDB): domain Bacteria; phylum UBA10199; class UBA10199; order DSSB01; family DSSB01; genus JACKPJ01. The sequence continues at coordinate 12,435 of JACKPJ010000009.1, read as the reverse complement.
TGAAAAGGCTGGTGGAATTAATCCTAATGGATCGATGCGTTTTGTGGAATATCGTCGGCAAGGTGAGACCAAAGGGAGGGTTTTAGATCTATTTGCTTATCAGACCGAAGGAAAACTTGTTCATAATCCTTACTTGCAGGATAATGTGGTTGTTTTTGTGCCACTGCGTAAAAAGGTTGTCGAAATAGAAGGACCTGTGAGACGTCCCGGAACCTACGAAATCAAGTCTGAACATAGCCTCTATGCTTTAAGTCAATTGGCGGGTGGGTTTACAGTCGGAGCTAGTGAAAAAGAAGCTATCAAAGTGATTCGGCATCAGGGTAGAGAAGAAAAACAGATTTTTGAAATTCCTCGCCAGACTGAGATGATGACCCAATTTGCATTAGAGGATGGGGATTTTATTGTCATCCCTCATAAGTTTTTGACCAAGCATGAGTTCGATTACAATTTGAAAACTCTTCCTAATGACAATATTTATTATCCCTCAAACGAAAATCAGATCTATGTTATTGGAGCTGTGAGGCGTCCGGGACCGATTGGCTTTAATCAATATCATAGTTTGAGACATTATCTAACTATGGCAGGTGGTCTGACTCCGATGTCAAAGAAGAAAAAAATTAAAGTGATGCGGAGTGATGGCCGGACTTTTCTTGCAAAAAATGGAGAGTTTTCAGGTGAGATTAATCCGGGTGATACCATTATTGTGCCTGAAAAACGTTTACCTCCAGAATACTATATTAATTTACTTACAACGATTGCGTCCCTAGGTTTAAGTGCAGTGGCGATTATTAACAAATAGGTAAAAAATGAGTTCTTCAAATCAAGAAAATAAAAATTTACAAAACTCTCAGTTGATGCCGATGTATGTTTTGCAGCCGAAAGAAGAAGAGGTGAACCTTTTACATATATTAAGAGTCATGGGTCGTCGCAAGTGGTCAATTTTTTTTGTGACTTTGTTTTTTACTCTGCTGGCATTTTCTTTAGCTTTTTTTCTTCCCAAGAAGTATAGCTCTCAAGTCAGTTTATTGCCTATTAAAGAAAAATCGGGTGGTTTAATGGATGGTATGGCAGATCAATTGAGTGCAATTCCAGGTATTGGAGATAAGATCGGGGAGGGAGGAGGAAGCAAAAATAAACAATTATTAGGAATTCTTAAAAGTCGTCATTTGTCCGAAAAAATCATTGAGCAGTTTGATTTAATGAAGGTGATTTTTGCAAATCAATGGGACGAAAATAAAAAAGAATTTCATTCGGCATGGCTTGGGCTGAAGCCAGTTCCGGTTATGGAAGATGCTGTTAAAAAATTTAAAGATAAAGTGGTCGATGTTGACCTTGAGAAAAAAACTGGTTTGATTAAAATCGAAGTGACTCTAAAAGATCCTAAATTAGCTGCGCAGGTCGCCAATGCAATGGTTGTTGAGTTGCAAAATTTTATCGAAGAGCATGCTTTGACTGTTCAAAAAAGAAAAAGGATTTTTTTAGAACAAGAGTTTATTAAAAACCAAAAAGAAATACTGCAGGCAGGTAAAGATATTTCTGAGTTCTACTCAAAGTTCAATGTTTCCAGTAGTATTCCTAAAATTAATATTCCAACCGAAGAAGCCGAGAATTTGCCCAGCATAGAAGAAATTTTAAAACAGCGTTTAAATAATATTTCAGGTGATGAAAGCGGTGAAAAAATTGCTAAAAAACAAAGCACAAGTTCGATGACCCAAATTCCTGGTCAAGTGTATTTAGAGTATTTGGCACTTAATAAAGAACTGCTTAATCGCTCTCACATGTTGCTTAATCAGCAGGTGCGTTATGCTCGAGCTGAAGAGAAAAAAGACGAGTTGGGATTTCAAATTATTGATGAGGCTATTGTGCCTTTTCGACATAGTTTTCCTTTATATAAAGTTTTTTTGCCAATAGGGCTTGGAGCGGGCCTGCTCATATCGATTCTATTCATTTTCTTTCAAGAATATATTAGAAAAGTTCGAGGCAGTGAGCTCTCATAATAATTTTAAAAAATCATTAGAATTAGAAAACATCAAGAATATTAGCGTTTCAGGATTTTTATCATGGAAGATCAATCAAGTCAGCAACATCCCGGTTTATTAAAAAAACTTTCTAAGGCTTTAGATCATGCAGAACAAGAATCGGGTGATTTTATTCATTTGGATTATCAAATAGGAATTCATCCAAAAAAAACTGGGATGTTACTTTGGGTTTTTCAAGCTAATAAAAATTTAACTCAATTTGAGCAATTTGGAATTCACGCTTTGGGTTTAAATCATCATGAAGCTCCCAGTAGTAATTTGCACCCTAGCCATCGGCGTTTTTTACAAAACCTTTTGCGCTTTGCTTCATTAAATTCAAGTGAAGGGTATTACCATATTCCTCAAAAACATGTGGCATTTTTTATGCCAAAATTAGCTCGCTTTCATCAGGTAAAGTTTTTTGAAAGTCAAAAGCCTGTGCAGTTTTCTGAACACCTTTTGTCTCCATTAGTCGAACTAGAAGATAGAAAGTCTAATATTATTTCTCTCAGAGCGAGTTTTCGTGACGACGAAATTCAAAAAGATTTTTCATTTTATGAGTCAAAACTTTTTGTGGGGAGAAGGGCATGGGTTTTGATTGGTGAAGTTGTTTATGCTCTTAAAAGTTCTCCTTTAATTAGTTTATTAGAAGACTTTAATGAAGCCGGTCATTTAGTTTTGCAAGGTGAAGAAGCGGCCGACTTTGTGCAAGATTTCTTACCCTTACTTTCCCAAAAACCCGAAGTTGTTTTGCCTGAGGATTTTGCTTTACCTGAAGTTTTGCAAGTGCCGGCTAAAACGGTTTATGAAATTTCTGAAGATGAAGAAAAGCAAAAGCTCATTTTGGAGATTCAGTTTTCTTATGACGAATTTTTACTTCCCCCTCATGCAAACGATTCGGATGTCATGGCTGAAATTCAAAAAGAGCAGAAGGTAGTATTAGTTCGACGTGATCTAGAAATGGAAAAAAAAGTGCTTAAAGAGTTTTATGAGCAGGGCTTTAAGCGAGTAGGTCCTACACGCTTTGAGACTTTAGGAGCAGATGCTTTTGACTTTGTTTCTGAGTTTTTGCCAGAAATGCAAAAGAGTGAATCTTTTAAAGGTGAAGAAAACTTAAAAAGCTTTCGCATGCTGGGTGAGTTAGGTGCTGAACAATTGAAGGCGAGGGCCACGAAGTCTTCGATTGATTGGTTAGAAATGCAATTGGGCTTTGAGATCGATGGTATAGAGGTTCCTTATGAAGTGGTGCAGAGTTTAGCGGCTCAAGGTCAACGTTATTTACAATTGCCTGAAAAAGGTATTGTCAAACTTAATCTAGAAGAAATTCAGCAGTTTGAAGATAAATTAGGTGATATCGAAGCCGTTGTTGAGGAATCTGGTGAGCTGAAGTTTTCTCGTTATCATGCAGCTTACCTTAATGAACTCATTAGTATGGATTGGGGGCAAGAACGAGAAATTCAATCGATGATTAATGCTTTGAGACATACGCAGCAAATTCCTTTAGCTGAGTTACCGCATAATTTAAATGCTCAGCTACGTGAGTATCAACACCATGGGTTTAGCTGGATGTCTTTTTTGCATCAGTATAAATTTCATGGTATTTTGGCTGATGACATGGGTTTGGGAAAGACCATTCAGACCTTAACTTATTTACAAGCAAGTAAAAACCTTTTTGGCAAAATGCCAAATTTAGTTTTGGCACCCACTTCGGTTGTTTTTAATTGGATGAATGAAGCAGAAAAATTTGTGCCTGAGATGAAAGTGTTAGTGCTCAATGGTCCTGAGCGTAAAGAGTTTTTTGATAGATTAAAAGATTATGATCTGATCATTACGAGCTATGCATTATTCAGGCGTGATGTCGAGGTGCTTTCTAACTTAGATTGGGGAGCTGTGATCTTAGATGAAGCGCAAAATATTAAAAACTATCGAAGTAAAACTGCACTTTTGGTAAAAGAACTCAAAGCGCGGCAGCGTTGGGCTCTTTCGGGGACACCTCTAGAAAATCGTCTCTCCGAACTTTGGTCGATATTTGATTTTTTAATGCCAGGCTTTTTGGGGAGTTATCCTCACTTTCAACGTAAGTATCAACAACCGATTGAGGGACAACAAAGTAAAGAACACCTTGAACGACTTAGAAAGCGCATTTACCCTTTTGTTATGAGGCGGCTTAAGGATGAAGTGGCAAGTGAATTACCACCCAAGACAGAAATAACAAACTATTGTGAAATGACTCCCGCTCAGGAAAAGCTATATCAAGAGGTGATGGCAGCTTGTCGACGTCAGGTGTTTTCTGAAGTTGAAAAACGGGGTATTGAACGCAGCCAAGTCTCTATCTTAACTGCTTTACTGCGTTTGCGTCAGGTTTGTTGTCATCCAGAGTTGTTGGGACCTTCATTTCAAAAGCGAGATCATAGTTCAGGGAAAATGGAAGCCTTTAAAGAGTTAGTGACCGAAGTCATTGATGAAGGTCATCGTATTTTGGTTTTTAGCCAATTTGTTGAAATGCTGACACTCTTGCGCAATTGGCTCGAAAAAGAAAAAATACCTTACGAGTATCTCGATGGTCGTACTCGGCGTCGTGATGAAAAAGTGAAACGTTTTAATGAAAATGCAGATATTCCTATCTTTTTAGTCAGTCTGCGCGCGGGTGGAACTGGACTTAACCTGACGGGGGCTTCTTATGTGATTCATTATGATCCGTGGTGGAATCCAGCTGTGCAAGATCAAGCGACGGATCGTGTGCATCGTATCGGTCAAAAGAAACACGTTTTTTCTTATAAGTTAATCACTAAAAATTCTGTTGAAGAAAAAATTCTTCATCTACAAGAGCGTAAAAAATCTTTAGCAAAAGAATTGTTGAGCGTGGATTCTGCTTTAGGAAAGAGTTTATCTCAGGCAGATGTTGAGTACCTTTTTTCTTAAATCGCTCTAACTTTGATTTGTTCTTCTTGACGCAGTCGTGCTTCATTAGCTTGACTAAGTGCGATTTTAAGATGAATGCCGTCTTCACGATCTTTTCGCGATTTGACTTCACCCACTTTGTAGAGCCAAGTAACTAATCCAGAAAGCCGATAAGGAATTTTAAGACGCAAGGTTCGGAAAGAAAATGAAAGCTTCTCTTCGATTTGATTGAGTAAGTTTTCTAAACCAAGACCTTGTTTTGCAGAGATGCGAATTCCTGATCCAGTAGCTTGTGACGGGCCCAATAAGTCGACTTTATTATATACCTCTAAGATCGGCTTTTTATTAAGTTTTAATTCCTCGAGTACACGGTTGACAGTTGCAATTTGTTGCTCACGCATTGGGTGGCTATAGTCAATAACGTGTAATAATAAATCTGCGGTGCGGATTTCTTCAAAAGTTGCCTTAAAAGCCTCAATCAATTGGTGTGGAAGCTTATGAATAAATCCGACTGTGTCAGAAACTAAGACGATGCGTCCTGAAGGAAGCTTCATTCTTCTGACAGTTGGATCCAAAGTTGCGAAGAGTTGGTTTTCTGCCAAAACTCCGGCATGTGTGAGTGCGTTCATTAAGGTAGATTTTCCAGCATTAGTATATCCGACTAAAGCAACGAGAGGCACGGGAACATCTTGGCGTTTTTTTCGATGAACTTTTCGAGATTTTTCAACCTCACGTAACGCCTTACGAATGTGGTTAATTCTCTCGCGTGCGCGACGTCGATCAACTTCTAATTGGGTTTCACCTGGACCTCGGGTTCCAATACCTCCACCTAGTTTGCCAAAGTGTCCCCACTGTCCGACAAGCCGAGGCATGAGATAAATATATTGAGCGAGTTCGACTTGAAGTTTTCCCTCTTTACTTTTGGCGTGTTGAGCGAAGATGTCCAAAATTAAACCGGAGCGGTCAACGACTTTGCATTTAGTGGCTTCTTCCAGACGTCGATTTTGTCCTGGACTCAGGTCCTCGTCAAAGACGACGCTTTCTACCTTATAGTCTTGAACCATTTGGGTGATTTCTTCAATTTTACCTTTTCCGATATAGGTAGCGGGATCTACTTTTTTGATTTCTTGTTGAGTGGTAGCAATGACTTGGGCACCTGCGGTATTAACCAAGCGTTCTAACTCATAAAGCGACTCACTTGCATCTAATTGACTTTGTAAGGGATGACGAATGCCAACTAGTAAAGCTCTCTCTATTTTAGTTTTTCTTTCTAACAAATATTTAAGTTCCTTTTTTGATCTTTAATATTTATCTAGTGGTTATTTTTTAGTTTCATATCTTTATTTTTATTTTAACGAAATAGAAAAAAATAAGTAGCCCAAAATTTATTTTTTGTGGGGAGATCCGTTGATAGTTTTTAAATCTTCAAGAACATTTTGGGCATGATCATTAGGGTCGACACTGCGGTAAATTTGTAAAATTTTTCCTTGAGGTCCAATCAGAAAGCTATCTCTTGCAGAAAATATCATTCCTTCACTGCCATATGTTTTTGAGATTTTTTTGTCTGTGTCGGATAGTAGAGGAAAGGGGAGATTGAATTTACTTTTAAAGGCTAGATGAGAATCGCTATTGTCATAGTTTATTCCGATAATTTCAGTGTTAAGTTCTTTAAATTGTTTGTAAAATTTTGCAAAGTTCAAGGCTTCTTCAGTGCAACCTGGGGTATCATCTTTTGGATAAAAAAAGAGCAAAATATACTTACCTTTATAATCTTCTAATTGAGTAATTTCTCCTGTTTCATTCATTGTAGAAAACTCTGGTGCTGTATCACCTATTTGAAGGCTTTGGGATTTTGTGCTTGAATTTCCACATGAGATAACTAAAAGCGCGCAGCTAGCAAGAGAGATTAAAAAACGCAAAACTTTCATTTATTTCCTCCTTGTTTATTTTTATAAATGAGACTATTAGCGTGAAAAACTTTAGTTATAAACCAATAATTTAAAAAATAAGAGGCGTATTCATGGCGAAAAAATCCAGTACAAAAAAAACAAATTCAGTCAAAAAGAAAAAAAGTAGTCAGAAAAATGCGGGGGCAAATCTAGATAAAAATGCAAGTGCCATGCGAGTTGAAAAAGACTCATTAGGCGAATTAAAAGTTCCCAAGAACGCTTATTATGGCGTGCAGACTGCTCGAGCAGTTGAGAATTTTCCGATCAGTGGTTGGAGAGCCCACCCAGCTTTTATTGATGGTACTGTCTTAATCAAAAAAGCAGCAGCCACGGTACATGGTCAATTGGGATTGATTCCTAAAAAACATACTCAACTCATCGTTAAAGTTTGTGATGAAATTCTTTCAGGGCAATATCGAGATGAATTTGTCGTCGATGCATTTCAGGCAGGAGCAGGAACCTCTCATCACATGAATGTAAATGAAGTGATTGCAAATCGTGCGAACGAAATGCTCAATAAACCTCGTGGAAGTTATGATCCCATTCATCCTAATGACCATGTCAATATGGCTCAGTCAACGAACGATGTGATTCCAACTGCGATTCGTCTATCTTCTCTCTTGCTCAAAAAAGATTTACTTGCTGCAGTGCAAGGTCTTGCCAAGTCTTTTCAGAAAAAAGCAAAAGAATGGAATAAAATTGTCAAGTCAGGTCGAACTCATTTGCAAGATGCGACGCCGATTCGTTTAGGGCAAGAAGTGGGTGCTTATGCTTCTTGTTTACAAAGTCATCTAAAAAATATCGAGCTAGCTTATAAGCAACTGATGGAATTGGGCATTGGAGGAACCGCTGTTGGAACTGGTGTGAACAGCCATCCTAAATATCGAAAAATGATGGCGGTAACATTAGGTAAATATTTAAAGATGCCTTTAAAACCTGCGAAAGATTTTTTTGAAGCGATGCAGTCGATGTCACCTGTTGTTGGCTTATCAGACGCTCTTAAAAATATGGCTCTCGATCTTATTCGTATTGCCAACGATTTGCGTTTGCTGTCCAGTGGTCCCCGAACAGGATTAGGCGAAATTGTGCTTCCTCCTGTGCAACCGGGAAGTTCCATCATGCCTGGTAAAGTTAATCCTGTGCTTGCGGAGATGACAGACCAAAGTTGTTTTTTTACCTTGGGTTTAAATACAGCGATTAGTTATGCATCCCAGGCAGGTCAATTAGAGCTCAACGTTATGATGCCAATGATCGCTTATTCACTTTGTTGGCAGATTACTATTCTTACAAATACAATGAATGCTTTGGCAAAAAAATGTGTTGATGGTATTACTGCAGATGCGGAACGCTGTCGTTGGTATGGAGAAAACTCTGTTTCGATTGCAACAGTTTTAAACCCACTATTGGGTTATGCCAAGACGGCAGAAATTGTCAAAAAAGCGGTTGCGACTGGTAAACCTCTGCGTGAACTCTTGGCGGAGACGGATTTAACAGCAAAGCAAATTGATCAAGTATTTCGATTAGAGGACAGTACAAAACCCAATATCTAAGAAAAAAATAAAAAATATAGCCCTTAATTAATTAAAAAGCCCTGTTACGATTTCGAAAAGTAACAGGGCTTTTTTAATATTGATTTCTTTTGCAACAAATTACGGTGTAAATATATACACCGACCCATTATTATAGTCATTGTCTTGATTGTCATCCCAATGGGCGGCAATGGCAATAACTTCATTTCCGATAGCCACAGCACTGCCAAATTGATCGTTGAAGAAGGCATCGAATGCAGTGACTTTTCTCTTGAGTGTCCAGTCACCATTTTCTTTATGGTAGAGATAGGCGGCACCACTATCTTGGGATTTTTCATCATCCAGCAGTGCTCCTACGACTAACGTATCTTCATTTAAGGCAAGGCTGTTGCCAAAGGTGTCAAATGGTTTGAGTCCTTCAGGACTAAATTTTTTACTTTGTTGCCAAGTATTATTTTTTCTTTCAAAGAGGTAGACGGTTCCACGTTTATCTCCATAATCTACATCAGTGTATGCTCCCACGACTAAAGAATCACCATGAATGGCAATGGCTTCGCCAAAATAGACATAAGCATCGACATCATTGGCAATGAGCTTTTGTTTTTGGGTCCATGCATTGCCGACTTTTTCGTATACATAAGCGGCACCACTATCAGTATTTCCTTGATGGTCATCATTGTGACAGCCTACCAGTATTGTTCCATTGCTGATGGCGACAACTCGACCGTAATAATCATACTTATCTGCGTCGAGGTTGTCGGGTTTGAGGATAGCGCTTTGTTCCCAGTTGTCTCCGTTCTTTTCATAAACATAGACTGCTCCGCTATCAATACCGTTTCCATCGACAAGCGGGGCGCCGATGACAATGATGTCATTATCAATTGCAACTGAGGAGCCAAATGCGTCGCCATCTTTCAGTGTGTTAGGGACTAGCTTAAGTTTTTCTTCCCAGTTGTCTCCGTTTTTTTCATAAATATAAGCCGCTCCAGTTTCTTGATCGATTTCGATATGAGAAGGTGCACCTGCAACAACAGTGCTACCAGAAATCCCTACACTACTGCCAAAGTTTTCATAATCTTGTCCAATGTTTGGAGAAAGTTTATGTTTTTTCTCCCATAAAACTCCACTTTGTTCGAAGATATAAGCCGCACCGCGGTCAACACCCATATCAATGACATTATCAAAAGCAGCTCCGACGATAATGACATTATCATCGATGTCAATACTGCTTCCAAACTCATCGCTGTGTGAATTTTCTGCTGGGACAAGTTTATTAATAAAAGCATAAAAATTGACTTCGCAGGTATTCGTGCAATCGTCATTATTATTGAGGTTGCCATCGTCGCATTCTTCACCTTCTTGTAAAATTCCGTCTCCACAGGTATTGATTTTACATAGATTGGTGCAGTCATCTTTATCGTTAAAGTTTCCGTCATCACATTCTTCCGATTGATCAATTTGCACAATTCCATCACCACAAGTGGGAAGACTGCATACATTTGTACAGCCGTCATCCTCGATGTCATTGCCATCGTCGCAAGCTTCATTTTGTTGTATAATTCCATCACCACAAAAACTGGAAATACATTCGTTGCTGCAATTGTCATCATTAATGTCGTTGCCATCGTCGCAAGCTTCGCCATCTTCTAAGAGGCCATTCCCACAGACTGGCTCGACGATGTCGTTGTTATTATCGGCAGGGGGCTCGGGGAGAGGTTCTTCTCCACCGCAGGAAATTAAAGTGAGAAAACCCAATAATAAAGCACCTTTTGACACTTTTGGGTATAGATTTGTCCAGCGTTTAATTCGCATAACACATCCCTTCATATTTTAAAGTTGATATCAGCGTTTTTTTGCGCATCAGCGTTTTAACAGGTTGCGCAAGTTTGGCCCTTAAAAGATTTTTCAAAAATTTGCAATAGTCAAAATCCTCTTGACTTCAAAAATCAAACCCAATAGGAACATAAATGTTCCAGCGTTTAACAGGGTGGCATCTTTAGGTTTATTGAGTGGAAGTTTTAAATAAACCTAAGGGTGCTATTTTTATCAAAATCAGCTTCAGCTATTTTTGATAAATGGGTAATTCTCGTGAGAGACAGCCCAGGGAAGGTGTTATTGCACTCCTAAAACATAGCACTCCTAAAAATATATTAACAGTTTCGGCGCGTGAGATTTATGTTTCGCGACTGAAATAAAAAATATTGAAATAATCTTTTGCTTAATTGCGCCTGTTTTGGAGGGAAGTTGTTTATGCTGGATAATTTTCGACAATCACTATTTTCATTTTTCAAATCTGTTTTTATTTTCTTAGTTTTAATTTTTAGCATGAGTTGCGGTAGTAGTTCCGAGCTTTCAGATAGCTCTTCGGGCGATCAAAGTTATTTACCCTTGAGGTTGGTAAAATCTCTGCTCGGACAAAATATCACTGGAGAGCTGACGGTTTATAATTCTAAGGATGAAGAAGTTCACCGTGTAGCTTTAGAGATTAACATGAATACGGGCGAAGTCCAGGCGCCGATCTTTGAGCTGCTGCGCGGAGATCGCTACGCCTTTGTTTCAATCTTTTATGTAGGCAAGATTCCCTTTGCAGCGGTGTTTCAGGTGGAAGAGATCTTAGATTTTTCCAATACCGTGCGTTTTACTCCCGACCAGGTCATGAAGAGTCTCAATGATTTGGATCCTCGCTATCAGGATCATATTTCTCTGCATCATTTGCCCAACTTTGATTTGGATGGAGATTCCTATTTAAACTACGACGAGTTAGTGGAGGGCAGTGATCCCCAACACGCCCAGAGCATTCCTTATCCACCGGAGGTCTATGGCACGATTGCCAATGGTCAGGTGGATACGATTCAGGTAGAACTGGATTTTAAAGATGCTAGCGGGATAGCCCGCATCTCTCCGATTGGTCCAGTGTGTGGATACCATTCATGGGAAGTCACTGAGAGCGAAGATGGCACCTTATCCCACTTAAGCGCCGTTTTTAATACCCGTGCGAGTTATGCCAAGGATGAAATCGTGTTACGCATCGAGGCGATTGATCCCTTGGGCATCCGCACCGAACGCAGCTATCCAGTGAGCTTTAGCAAGAGCGCGCAGCGTCCTGCCGATCTGGGCCCTGAGATAGCAGTGATTCAGCCTTTTCGTGGAGAGACCGTCAGTGGTAAGATCGATGTTGCAGCGGAGGCCTGCGACGAGTCAGGGATCTTAAGGCTTAAACTAGTCTCCAGCGGAGAAGAGGTCTTTTCCAATGTTTACTCGGGTCAGCTCGATACTAGTTTTTATCTCGCCGATGGTCCGAGCGCGATTCATCTGGAGACCGAAAACTTCCTGGGCATGGTGACGCAGTATGCGCATCCTGTCTTGGTTGCCAATGACAGTGAGATCAAGGTCAATAGTCCGGCTCCCGGCAGTGAGCTGCGCGATAGCATGCAACTTTTGGCTTACGTGGATACTTCTAAAGTCGAAGGTCTGATTAATCTTTCGATCGATAAGATCGTGGGTGACCAATGCGGCTCTGGCTTTAACCAAGCTCTGGTTCAGGTCTTTGATGTGAATAGCGATCCGGCCACCTTTAGCAGTAACCCGATTGATCTTTCCATAGTGGAACACGAATGCTTGCTGAGCATTGTCTATAAGGCCCTGACACAAGACGGAGTCTATACCCGGGAAGTGACTTACCGGATCAATCAAGACCCAGATATCCTCTTCCAGCTCAAAAATGCCGAAGCGGGCAAGGAACAATGCTTTCAAGGTGGCCGAGGCGTCTTAAGCTGGACGGTGTCTAACCGTAGCGAGGAAGACCCGATCTATCTGAGTGATGCTGATAACCCGAATGAGATCATCGAGTTGACTAGCCCGACCGGTTCGGGTGAGATCGATATTAATTGTGATGATGCCTCTACCTGGCACCTGGAGGCCCATCGAAGCAATGGCATTACAGACTTTGTTTCAGACGCTGAGGTTAGTCTGCAAGAAGTTGCAGTTGGCCAAGGGTCTTTAAAACAATCGACGCAGCTCACGGGAGTTCCTTCTTAT
>JACKPJ010000008.1 GCA_024233625.1 Deltaproteobacteria bacterium | reverse complement strand
TTACGCACCCAATGTTGAGGGAGCTTACAAAACTGTGCTGCGTTTTGGATGCCATAGCTGGAGAGCATCTGAGCATAGCGCCGCCCGACTCCCCAAAGCTCACTAGCAGGAAGCTTTTGCAGAACCTGCTCAATTTTTGCGGATTCAAAAAGATCGTAGACCCCTCTCCTCTCCTGTTTACAAAAATAATTTGCTACCTTGCTGAGTGCTTTGGTCGGAGCGACCCCAATGGAAACGGGAATACCCGTCCATTGATATACTTTTTTTCTTAAACCTTTTAGGTGAGAGATAATTTGATCCTGGGGGATTCCATTTAAATCAATAAAGGCTTCGTCAATCGAGTAAAATTCAATCTTAGGAGCAAACTCCGCAAGACATTGCATCACTCGGTGGGACATGTCGCCGTATAAACTATAGTTAGAAGAAAAGACTTGAACACGGTGTTTTTCGACAAGTTTTTTCACCTGAAAAAAAGGCACTCCCATGGAAATACCTAAAGCTTTCGCTTCGTTAGAGCGCGCAATGACACAACCATCGTTATTTGACAAAACGACGATGGGACGACCTTTGAGATCGGGACGAAAGACCCTCTCGCAAGAGGCATAAAAATTATTACAGTCGACTAAGGCAATGGATGACATAAGTAACCACTCCCCAAATTTCAAAATCTTCCTCGGGGGAGATTTCGATCGGTGCATAGTTTGGATTTTCAGGCATCAGATAAATTTTGTCGTTAAGTTTATGAAAGCGTTTGACGGTGAGTTCTCCGCGATATGCTGCAATGACGACGTTTTTATGTTGTGCTTCCAAAGAACGGTCGACGATGAGGAGGTCTCCGCTGTGAATACCGGCATTTTTCATCGAATCTCCGCTAGCTCGTACAAAATAGGTTGCTGCGGGGTGACGAATCAAGTGTTCGTTGAGATCGAGTCTTTTATCGATATAATCTTCAGCTGGCGAAGGGAAGCCTGCCGGAACTTCCGAAATAAAAAGCGGCCGTTGAAGTTTTTTGGCGGTCTGAGCCGAAATAATTTCTGTAACTTTCATTTTTTTTACCCGTTTTGCTTTAAATCATTTTTAATTTAAAGATTCTTAAAAGAATGATTTTTTACTAAGTATTTTCAGAAACAATTTTTGCAAGCTCTTGACGTCCATTAGGACTCTCCTTTTCTTGTAATTGGGGAGGAAGCTGCTCTTTTTCTCCTTGATAGCCAACAGCAAAAACGCACATGGCCTGATATTTTTTGGGATCGACTTGACAGACTTCATAAGATTTTTCTTCGTCAAAACCGCCCATGCCATGGCAGACGAGGCCTAACATGTGAGCTTGCAAGACAAATGACATAAAGGCCGAACCAGAATCAAACTCAGCCCAGCGATTAAACTTTTCATTTCTTTCGAAGTGTTTTTTTGCAAAGACGACGACCAAAACAGGGGCGCTTTGGGCCCAAATACGATTACTTTCGTTTAAAATATCTTGAAATTTTTTAAGTTTTTCCTCTTGCTTGGCATAAACAAAGATGTGGGGCTGCTCATTGAAGCAAGAAGGAGCCCAGCGGGCGGCTTCAAAACAGGTCAGGAGGTCTTCATCTGAAACCTGCTTGGAGGAAAAAGCTCGTGGTGACCAGCGTTGAATAAAAATGTCATTAAGTTTTTTGTATTGGCTATTTCTCATGCTGAGATATTAGGGTAAGAAACAGAAACTTCAAGTCTAAACTGTAGGAGCTGTTAGGAAATTGTCCATTCATCAACTAGAAGTCCAAAACTTTAGAAACCTCCAAAATACTCAGCTGGAGTTTTCCCCCTTGCTTAATCTTGTTATCGGAGACAATGCTCAAGGAAAAACCAATCTTGTTGAGGCGATTTACTTTGCAGCGACCGGTAAATCTTTTCGTACTCAAGATTTAACCTCCTTGATTCGAGAAAATAGCGCCCAGCTACATCTCGAAATGCAGTTTTTACATCATGGCTTAGAAAGCGAATTAAAACTCAGTCTCAGTCAAGACGTAAAAGAGCTCTCTTTATTAGGAAAAAAAATTCGTTCCTGGCAAAAAATTCATGCTTTGCTCAGAGTTTTAGTCTTTACGCCGGATTCTACCCTACTCTTTCGCAGTACACCCTCAGTCAAAAGACGCTATTTTGATCAAGCGATGAGCTTTCAATTTCCCCAATACGCTAAACTTTTGGGACGTTATCAACGCACTTTGCGGCAACGTAATTTGCTTTTAGAGGAACTTGCTCCCGAAAGGCTTTTGGCTCCCTTTGACCAGCAATGGGCCGAACTTTCTGCCGAGATCTTAAGGATGAGGCGTGACTTTTTACAGACGCTCTTGCTTGATTGGAGAAAGCGGCTGAGTGAGTTAAGTGATTTTTCGGCAAATTTTTCGGCTGCTTGGCAAGGAAAGTTGGATTATGAACGAGATTGGGATGCCGAAAGTTTAAAAGCCGAGCTCAAAGCGACTGCTTTTCAGGAAAAACGTTATCGCCGCACCGTGATTGGCCCTCATTTGGATGGAGTTCAGGCATTTTTTTCGGGAAAAGTCTTGCGTGAAGTGGCCTCGCAAGGCCAGCAGCGCATGGTAGTCATCGCACTAAAGCTAGCCCAAGCGGATTTCTTTCAAAGTCATAATCAATTAGCGCCTGTTTTTTTGTTGGATGATATTGGAAGTGAACTGGATGCCAACCATCTAAAAAATTTATTACAGACTTTAAAACAACTCGGTGCTCAGACTTTTTTAACAACGACGCATTCTTTAAAGATGGATTTTTCCGATTTGAAGAGCTTTCAATTAAAGCAAGGAAAGATACAGGCTACTTCTCTATAACTATATAAAGTTTAACGTAAATATAATATTCTGATGCTTTTTAATTAAGGGTTCCCACTCTGTCCTGGTTCAAACTCAACCACTTGGGAGACTTTCCAGTTTTGAGAGCCATCTTCCCTTAGTTGCAAAAAAATCCTTCGTGGAGGAATGTCTTGTTTTTCGACTTCGACAATATACGTGTAGGAAACTTCTTGAGGGCCGCCCTCTTCCTTTGATTTGAGTGTAAAATGAGCTTGAGGCCTTTGCAATGGCGCATCACTCGGAGCTTCATCAAGAAGTTTAGACTGATCTTCGAGCTTATCTTTGGCAAGCCCTTCCGTTAAAGGAAGAGCTTTTTTAACATCGTATTGAATATAATAAGCACGCATGTATTGCTCAGCGACTTGATCGGCAGCCGAGTTGGAGGAATTGCTGCAAGTACTCACCGCCATGGTGAAGGGTACAATAAAACCCATGAAAAATTTTCGACGTGAAGAACGAAACATTTCACTTTCCTCCTCGGACAGAAGATCCGCGTTATGACTATCCGTATTAATATCTTTACCAATCACTTTGTCTGAGCTCAATTGAGATGAGTTTTTTTCAGGCATAGCGGGTACTCAGAACATTTTTTTCTTGCGAAGTCAACTCTCTCTAAGTTTAAGATATTTATTCAGGACTGGATGCACTTTGTGAGCGTTCATTTTGAGCTAACTCAAAAACTAGGCCTTCACTGGGTTTGCCCATGCTGCAATTTCCTTCAAATATGGCGCCTTCACCGATGACTAAGCCGGGAGAAGAAATATCACCTTTAACCAGTGCCGGCGGATGCATTTCGATACGGCGCTTGGCTTTGATTTTTCCCGTAAATTTTCCTTGAATGATGATGGTATCAATTTCGACCCTGGCGTCCACCTCAGCCCCTTCTCCTATGATCAGTACGCCCGAAGAGAAGATTTCTCCCTGAAACTTTCCGTTGATTTGAACGCTCCCTTCAAAGGTGAGTTTTCCTTCAAATTCGGCATCTTTGTCGAGTAAAGTTTGGGGTTCTTCATCGACCAATTTTAAATTTTTTTCTCCAAACATAGATTCCTCCTAAATCTTAGTAAATTAAAATATTTATAAAAAAGTTTAAAGTATAATTCAAAAATTTATATTAAAATCAACTAGTTAACATCTCGTAAAGGCGGTCGAGTTCTTCGGGTTGGTAGTATTCAATCACGATTTTGCCACGAAGACCTTTGCTTTGAATTTTGACTTTTGTGCCCAAGTTTTGGGTCAGTTTTTCCTCAAGATAGCGATGTTGTGGATTGAGTACAGAAGCCCGGCGGACAATCTTTTTGTCCCCTTCTTCCTTGAGTTTTTTGACGAGCTCTTCGACTTCTCTGACAGACAGATTGTTTTTAAGAATTTGATTTTTCAGGTTAATTTTGTCTGTGTCATTTTCTAAACCCAGGAGCGCGCGGGCATGACCCATGGAAATTCGATTGGCAATAATTTCAGCACGTACTTCTTTGGGAAGCTGGAGTAACCTCATGATATTTGCGACGCTGGATCGATCTTTACCAACGCGCTGAGCAATTTGCTCCTGAGTGAGTTGATAGCGCTCTTGAAGCTCACGGTAAGCGAGGGCTTCTTCGATGGGATTGAGATCTTCTCGTTGGATGTTTTCGATGAGAGCCATTTCAAATATTTTTTCTGGCGCAACCTCACTGATGACAACAGGAACCTGACTTAATCCTAGCATTTTGCTGGCGCGTAAACGACGCTCGCCCGCAATTAATTCAAACTTGCCGCCTTCAGCTCTTCTGACAATCAAGGGCTGGATAATGCCCTGCTCTTTAATAGACGCAGCCAACTCAGTAAGCGGAGTTTTATTAAACATTTTACGAGGTTGGCTGCTACTGGGAAAAATATCTTCGACCTTGACTTGTAGCAAATTCGATTTTTCGACCTCTTTGATGGGAGCTTTTTCTGGCGTGTTAGCTTCTTTTTCTATTTTTTCTAAGGAGTTGACTTCGATCTGAGGAGAAGATGGTTTTTTAATAATTTTATTCTGGCTTTCAGGGGAAATTGGCTGAGAAGCTTCGTAATCCTCCCTTTCTTCATTTTTAATAGGAATGAGAGAGGCAAGGCCTTTTCCAAGTGCGCGACTAGTCGTCATAAGGTTTTACTCCGTCTTAGAGGTTTTCTCCAATAGCTCGATTAATTTCATCTAGAGAAATCGAGCTATCGGTAATTTCGTCATCTTTATAAATTTTTTGTGACAGTGGATCGCTATGAGTCGTGTGATTAGCTTGGACTATTTCTTGATGGATGGTGTTTTCTATAGCTTCATAAGCTTTATGGTCCATTATATGATTTTGTGTATAGTTTTGTATTGTCTGATCTTCTTTGGGAGTTTCATTTTGTTCAGAGTTTGGTTCGAAGCGATGAATGAATTCTGCTGTGAGAGACATATAACTCTCGGCCCCTTTAGAAAATGCGTCATATAATAGGATCGGCAGTCCGTGACTGGGGCTTTCACTCAATTTGACATTTCGGGGAATTTTGGCTGAGAAGACTTTATCCTGAAAAAAGGCCTCAACTTCCTCAGCGACTTGTCTGGAGAGATTATTTCTGCCATCGTACATCGTTAAGATAATTCCCGCAGTTTCTAATTGTGGATTGAGATGTTTTTGAATCATTTCAATGGTTTGCGTAAGTTCGCTGAGTCCTTCTAAAGCATAGTATTCACATTGAACTGGAACCAAGATCCCTTGAGCAGCACTGAGAGCATTGACTGTTAGAAGGCCCAGTGAAGGTGGACAATCAATAAAGATATAGTCGAAATCATTTTCACACTGCGAAAGAACGGAAGTTAAACGGCGTTCACGAGAAAATGCGGATACGAGCTCAATCTCTGCGGCAACGAGTTGAGTATTGGTCGGGACAATTTTTAGATCGGGAATTTTTGTGTCGAGGATTGCTTCGGAAATAGGTTGATTTTTGACAATAACATCATAAGTAGTTGATTTTAAATCATTTTTATTTACACCTAAACCGCTGGTTGCATTGCCTTGGGGATCTAAATCAAAGAGCAGCACACGTCGTTCGGTTGCTGCAAGACATGCAGCTAGGTTTAAAGCTGTTGTGGTTTTGCCTACCCCACCCTTTTGATTAACAAGAGCAAAAGTTTTCATTGAGTATCCTTATTATTTTGATGTCTATCTATACATAAAAATTTTTAAATGACAAATAAAAATAAAAAATACATGTAATGTAGTGTATAGTCATTATTTTACCTTAATTATTATTTTATAATCTTCCTTGACCCCTACTTTCTTGGGGATGATAATTCTCTACTATTTAAAGCTAAAACATGTATATAACTATTTTATTAAAAAGTTTTTACTTAATTTCTTTTTGGAGATACAAAAAGAAAGTAACAAAGCCTTATTTTCTCTACTTTCTTTTCAGCTCAAAAGAAAGTAGCAAAGAAAAATCTATCCCCTTAAAAAATTTCTAAAATCCTTGTATTTTTAGAACTTCGCCCTGCAAACTCCCCCCGATAAACGGGGCTCAGACAGTACAGGGCTTTCTAAGTTTAAAAATACGGCAGATTTTCACGAAATTTTTTAAAGCGGGATGGACCCTTATTAGGAACTCAATCCTCCTCAAAAAAATACCGTAAAAAATCCGCCATGAACGCAGCCAACAAATTCGCACTGTTTGAGCCCACAGGGCGAGTTTGCGAATTTGGGCGAAAGTGAATAAGGATTTAGATATTTTATTTGGGAGGATAAATCCCTTTCTTTGTTTCTTTCTTTTGGATTTAAAAGAAAGGAAATAAAATTAAACTTTATTATTTTATTTTGATCAGAAAAGAGAAGGAAAATTGCTTAATCAAATGTATTTATAATAATGTTTAAAAGAATAAGATGATCCAGAACTCCAAATACGAGATATCAAAACCTAATCAAAAGTTATGGAAACTAAAAAGGAGAAACCAATACCGTCAAAACAGACCTCTTGGGGTCATCCAAAAAGATATTTTCATAAGGAATCGCCCCAACTTTAATCAAATTTTCTTCACTTTTCTTGTTTTTTTCATTATTTTCTCTAAAACTTTGAGCTTCATCTAATTTAACAAAACTCCCATGAGACTCAAGGCTAGAAAAAACAATCCAATATTTCCATTGATAAGCCGTTTTTTGTGCCCAAGAGTAAATTTTATCCGCTTTGGCTGTTCCACGTGAAACAAATATTGATAAGCCTTTATTATTATGATTCCAAATTTTGATTTTAGAGCTTTTTGAATTGTTTATTGAATTACTTTTTGATGAAAAATTATCCCACTTAATATTCTCAAAACGATCTCGAATAATTTCTACATTATCTAACTTTACATGAAGTTTCATATACTCTAAAAAAGTGGTTCGCTTATTTAAGCTATCGAGTAGAATAAAGTGCTCTTGGGGACGCAGTAGAGCCCAAACTATGCCAGGAAGCCCGGAACCTGACCCAATATCTAGCCATTGAACGTTTTTAGATTCATTTTGAGGCTCATTTTCATGTCGATCGAAAATATTTTTGAGTAATATCGACTGTTCCAACGCTTTTAATGCACAGACATTGTCGAGCACTTGCTCTTGATAAAATTGCTCAAAGCTTTTTGCGCCAGTGAGGTTGATTCTCTGATTCCATTCCATGACAGCTTTTGCGTAAGATTCAAGAGAGTCAAGTGTTCCACGTGAAACATCCTTAAAGTGTTTTTCAATTTTCATCAATAATTCCAAATTAATTATATTTTTCAATTGCTTTTTGAACTACCTTTTTAAACTATAACGATATCCATAGCGTATTTCCTTCGGGTAATAGGGGAAAGGGGCCGCTTTTTGGACTGCTCGCAGAGCAGCTTGATCCAATATAGGATGCCCTGAACTCTTGACAATACGTGCATATTGAAGCGAGCCATCTTTTTGAATTTTAAAAACAAATTGTGTATTTCCTTCTAATTTATTTCGCCTCGCTTCTGCCGGATATCGATGTTTGCTATTGAGTTTCCTCAGTATTTGGCTGAGGACTTTCTTCCCCTCTCCGCCTTGTCCTGAGGGGTCACCACTTCCGATATTACCTTTGCCACCAGGGCCTTTTCCGGTACCGACGCCCGTCCCTTGTCCCTCTCCCATTCCTTTCCCTTCACCCATAGCTGGCCCAGTGTGAAGGCCTTCGCCATCACCTTCTCCTTTGTGTTTTGTAATATTATTAGTTTTTTTTGAAGAGGAAGCTTGGACATTTTGATTGATTTTATCTGAATAGGTATTTTTTTGGCTTAAAACGATTGGCTTTTGAGATGTTTTCCCTTCGATGTTCTTAATAGAATTTTGAGAAGGCTTTTTTAGATTGGCTGCATTTAACTCCTTAACTTCTTGTTTTTTAATATTTTTTTTAATTTCCTCTTGTGAGACTCCGTTGCCTCCTTGACCTCCTGTTCCTTGACCTCCAGGGTTTAGATTAAAATAGACAACTCCACCACGCTGTGGTGCTAATTTTTGGTGTGGAGTAAGAGTATGAGCCAGAACGAAGAAAAATAAGCCTAACAGTCCAGCATGAACCAGTAAGGAAACCAATAGAGGGATCAGTATTTTAATCTGGCGAGACATCATTTAAAGCTTATAACGCTTCAAAGTACTCAGCAAGTTTTAACCATTAGCCTGCTTAAAAATGGGACTTAGACGATATAATTAGGTAGGTTGGTCTATCGACGAGGTGCTAAAAGAGAGTATTTGCCTGAAGTTTTTCTCTTAGAGGCTCTGATAGAGTCTAAAATTATTCTTCAATGCCATGAAAATCGATATATTTTTTTTCTATGGCGTCTAATAAGGTTCCATGTTTTATATCGCCTTTTCCAAAGTAAGCAAGAAGAATAAACTCCATTGTGTCACTCAAGTCAGATCTAGGATAGACTTGATCAATGGCTTGTTTCAGTTTTAGCTTCGCAGAATCACTCTTTTCTGGATCGTTACTTAATAAATTTTGGATATCTGCTTCTCTAAATGGATCACGTAGCGTAAAAACCAACCATCGAGCTTGACTTAGAAATGCTCGGGTTTCATCAGCTATGACCTCTTTAGCTTCTTCTGTTGTCATGTCACCCCAGTTTCCGCTTACAAGTTCATTGAAATTTCCTGAGACAAAATCTAACAAAAGCATATTTTTATTATTCCAATAGTTTAAACTATTAAAAATAATTTCGCCTTTCCAATTTTTATTAATCAAATTACCCTGATGAGGGCTTTTATAATCGAGTTTATAAGAATAACTTTTATTAGTTTCATTTGAACTTGAATCTGACCGAGCAGGTATCGTTACAGAGCCATCACTAGGACATTTCACTTGTCGTTTTTGAGAATATTGTTGAGAATCAACAAATTCATGATGATTGAGATAATGTTGCATTTCGTGAATAACGTGTTGCAGGCTCCAATTTTTGGGTAGAAAGAGGGTATTTCTTCCTGGCATGTACATTGCGAATGCTGATAACTTCTTTAGCTCCTGACTAGTGACTATTTGAATGTCGCTCAATTGGCCGACGGCCTTTTCTATATTTTGAAGATCCTCATCTAGCTTTGAAAATATCTTATATTGCTCCGATTTAGTGTCTAAATTTTTTAAACATTTATTTAATTCTTTGATTTGTGCCTTTAATTGAGAACTTATTTGACCTCTAACTTTTTCTAGCTCATCACGTTTGCGTAATACCGGTTGATAGAATACTCCACAACCTTTAGGGTAAGCCCATGGGAACTTTTCGATGTAGTTCTGAAACCCTTTTTTTACTTCACCAAAATTTTTGGCAGGCAGTTCCTCACCTGGGTTTTTTTGATTATCATGGTTGACGTCAACCCAGTATCCACTCTTTTCTTTGTAGACATTCACTTGGATATTTAGTGTACGATCAGATTTTATCATCGTGTTTCCCTGTTATACAAACTTTTCACTACATCATTATCGAATAAGTTTCATAATAGTTGCGAAAACTTTACACCTAAAATTTAACATAAGCATGCCTTGGGAAAAAATAGAATGGCTAGAGAATTTTAATTAAATAACAGATGTTTTTAAAATGTTTTGCTCAAGCTTCAGCCAACTCATCAGCTCACTTGGATTATTTTATAACAATATAACTATTGAAAATTATTCACTTTTTATACGATGAATCTTTTTGGTCCAAAAGCCGAATCATCGCAGGCCATACCAAATCATCCAGTTGATAAACTTTATTCCAATGCTGCTCAGCGGTTTTTTCGCAAACCTTTTTAGAGGGCTTTTTTGCCTGTTTTCCTTGTAGGGTAAGTTGGACCTGACAAGCGCGTTCTAAGTAATACATGAGACAAAAAGCTTGTGCGACGGAAGTTCCTAGAGTGAGCAGACCGTGATTGCGTAAAATCAGTACAGGCTTATTACCCAATGATTTTAATAAAGCCTTTTTTTCCTTTGCATCAAGCACAATACCTTGAAAATCATGGTATCCCACTCGATCGTAGAAGCGTAGAGCTTCTTGTGAGTATAATTGCAGACCCTCTGGAAGAGAGGCGATGGACATACCAGCGATAGTATGGGTATGAACGATACAATTGACTTCGGGCCGAGCTTCATGAATAGCACTATGGATGATGAAACCAGCGGGATTGACCTTTAAGTCTTGCTTTTTGGATTTTGCCTGTAAAACTTTTGCTTCAGAATTGATTTTTAGTAAATTGGAAGCCTTAATTTCATCGTATCGCAATCCAAATGGATTGATCAAAAAAGCGTCATTTTCTCCAGGAACCCGGACAGAAATGTGATTATAGATGAGTTCGGCCATTCCAAAGTGTTCAATCAGGCGATAAGCTGCCGCAAGATCGACTCGGACTTGCCACTCCTTTTGAGAACAGTTTTGTTTTAAAGAAGAACTTTTTGGACTCACCAAGCCTCCATATCAATCAGTTAGCCTGATTTAACGCAGAAAAGACTCAAAGGCATGAATAATTTTATGTGAGAAAGCTTGAGCTTGCTCAATATGCTCCCGAGTTGCTTCCTTGAGCTGGGCTGCAAGTTCTTTAGAGCCAAGGTCCTGGAAGTAGTGTTGAAGCCACTGTCCGACCATTTCTTCGGTGATCTCTGGATGAAAATTAAATAAATAGCTGTTTCCGTTGATACCTGTCGATAAATAACGGCATTTTGGAGAGTTGAGATACCAATAGCCCTCAGGGGGAAAGCCATGCAGGGTGTCACACCAGGTAAAGACTGGAAACTTTTTTTCCTCAACTTTGGAATAAATCACACTGTTGCGGGAATAATCTGGGTAAACTTCGGCGTTGATCCATCCAAGTTGTTTTTCAGGTGCAGGTTCGACCCAGGCACCTTTGGCTCTGGCTAAAAGACATGCACCTTGGGCGACGCCGATGCAGGGAATTTTCATTTCCAAAGCTTTGCTCAAAAAGCTGAGCAATTTTTTGAGTCCTGTTGAGGATTCGGGTTGGGTCACGCGATAGGTTAAAGGGCCTCCCAAGACGATTAAACCAGACACAGCGGGCAGAATGTCTTCAATTGGCACATCTTCTTCATATACTTTGTGATAGGAGTACGAAATTTCTCGACTTTGGAGTTCCGACTCGAAAGTTCCTGCGCTAAATAAAGCCGCATTTTGTAATATTAAAACTTTACCCATAAATTATTGGCTCCTTTAAATCTCTGTTTGCCTCAAAACATAGCTTTTTCGGGATTGCAAGCCAAAGTTAATTTTTCAAACTTGAAAAAGCCTATTTATTATTTCAGAAAAATACTGTAATTTGTACTTTAGTCGCTTTGCATGAAAATAAATCGTCGTCGCTTAAATATCTATAATTTTATCAAATTCAACTAAAACCTTATTATTAAAGATAATCGTTTTCATTAAAATAAGATTTTGTAGGCCGATTTGTTATGCTTCCAAATTTTTTTATTAAGACTTAAATACCTGCTTGGCTAAAAAAAGCTTTTTAGTATATACTGCGATATCTGAAGTAATCAAAGACCTTTTTAGGAGGGAAATTATGAAGCTAGTAAAAAACCTATTAGTCCTTTCAGGACTATTGATCTACACTTTAAGTTTGGCAACTGATGCACTTGCAAAAGGAAACTACAAAGATCCCGATGCACCTAGTGTCGAAGAGAGCCAAGTTTTGGGTTGGGGGCCTGTTAAAACACCTGCTCGAAAAGATATTCCGGAATTCTTATTGCGCGGAACTTTAGTTTCGATCCAAGAGGAAGAAGAAAAACCAGGCTATTATCAAGTGACGATTCTTCCCGTTGAAGCGAAGAAAAATAGCCAGCGGCATATTAATCGAGAGCATTTTGATAGCAATGTCACGCTTTCGATTCACATTCCTGAGGAACAAGTTAAAAACCTCAAAGTAGGAACACTAGTTCAATATAATCAATATTTTGAGCGCAAGGTTGAACAAACCATTGGAAATGCAGCGATGGTGAATTATATTCTTCATCAGGAGTTTACTCCTTATGAGCTTCCTCCTGTTGAGTACATTACGAAAGCCGGCTACTATCCTATTCAGTACCGAAATGCTCTAAAAGGACTTGAACTTTTTAAAGGCAACTTTGAAAAGGATAAAGCCTTGAAAGACGCTTTGGCTTATCATGCACTAAAAGCTCAAGATCCGAATGTAAAAACGGAAGCTTCTGAGCTCTTTACTAAAATGTTTAAAGAGAGTCCTTCGGGAAATTGCCAAGAGAGTAAAGAAACGCAGCAATACGTTTGCCAATAGAGTTTTTTCCTAAAAAGCGTCGGGAACATCAAGCCCCGACGCTTTTTTTATTTTTTATGGAACAAACTCGATAGTGACTTCTCGCGATGTTGATTGACCTTGCGAATCAATCGCACGTAGCTGATAAGTTCCTGGTTTGGGGGGTGACCAGTTGAGTATTTCATCGCCTAAACTTTGGCCAACATAACCATTTTCTATAAACCAATAAATGCGCTCTTCAGTGCTTTTGACGCTAGCTTGTAAGTTAATTGAGCGTGTTTTGCTGAGCTCGATGAGATATCGAGTGTTGTACTTGGGTTTTAAGATTTGCGGTCCCTGGGAAAATTTTTGTCGCTGCGCACAATCTGGCAAAGGAGGAGGGCTTCGCCGCGGCATTCCCGCTTGGCGAAAGAGCTGCTGGACATCGCTGGGCCAATATTCATAGACCTCGGTTTTAACATGAGGGCCGGTTTCGCAAGTCGCCTTGCCGCTCCGCGTATCAATGTTGATAGCTCGGTGAAGAGAGCTAACTTTTATGGGGGACTTTCCAGGAATAAACCAGGTCCAGGAGCGCTCTGGGCACCAGGCATTGGGAAGATCGCCGCTGGCTGTACAAACTTCCATAAGTTTAAGCTTGGGAGGAGGGGTTTCTTGGACGAGTTTTCCCCGAAGACCTTGCGCTCGGATGGCATCGACGATTTTAAAAAATAAAGGAGCGGCAGTTTGAACGCCAATAAAAACCGGGTTGCCTTCGTTATTAAAGTTTCCCGTCCAGACAACTAACACATAGGAGTCAAAGACTCCTGCGGTCCAAGCATCGCGAAAACCCCAGGAAGTACCGGTTTTCCAAGCCACGGCGGGTTTGGCAGGGGATTCCAGGTCAGGGCGAGGGTTGCGTTCCAGCATTTTTAATACGATAAAGCTAGCTTCTTCCGAAATTAAGCTTTGTTGAGTGGCTGATTTTTGGTCTTTCAAAAAAGAGATCGACTGAAACTTTCCTCCATTGGCCAACATTAAATAAAGCCGGGCCAGTTCCAGCATTGAGATTTCTCCCCCTCCCAAAGTCAGGGCCAAACCGTAGTGTTGTTCACTTGCCATCTGATGCACTTGGGCTTTTTTGAGAAATTCGTATAAATTGGGCTGAGAAAGTTTGGCAGAGATCGTCATAGCCGGAATGTTTCGGCTGCGAATGAGTGCATCCTGGGCGGTAATGGGCCCAACAAAGCTGCCGTCAAAGTTTTCCGGTGTGAAAGGTCCAAAAGAAGTCGGAGTGTCTTTTAAAACGGTGAGAGGGTGCAAAATTCCCTGGTCGAGTCCTAATCCGTAGATAAAAGGTTTAAGTGTCGAACCTGGAGAGCGTTTGGCAAAGACCCCATTGACTTGGCCATCGATTTCTTTGTCAAAATAATTGGCGGATCCCAGCAGGGCTTTGACTTGACCGCTATGCCGATCGATTAATAGGGCTGCTGCATTGTGGATGCCTTTGCTGCGATTTTGCTCAATGTATTGCTCAAGGATGCGTTCCAGACTGTTTTGTAGTTTTAAATCGAGACTGCTATAGATTTGCTTGTCATTTCCAGTTTCAATTTCGTTTTTTTTCAATAGATAATCTGTTAAGTGGGGCGCTCGAAAGGGCAAGTCTTTAATAATAAAAGAATGGCCCCGAGTTTTGATGTCGCTTTGGTATTTTTTGTCTTGAGGATGAGATTCGAGCCAAGTTTGATAGAGGCGTTTTCGAGCCGTGAGCAAATCCGCCTGTATTTTTTTCTGCAAACCACGTTTGTTAGGGTTTTGGGGAATGACCGCCAAGCTGAGAACTTCCGTGAGCGTGAGATTTTTTACGGGTTTATGAAAAAAAACCAGGCTGGCTGCTCCTACTCCTTCCACGTTAGCCCCGTAGGGAGCCAAGTTGAGATAGGCCTCTAAAATTTCCTTTTTAGAATATCTTATCTCTAGCCAAATTGCTGCCGCAATTTGTTGGATTTTTCCTCCGATGTTTTGGCTTTGGATGCGATAATAGCGGCGGGCTAATTGCATCGTGAGAGTCGAAGCACCTTGGCGGGAGCCTTTGAAATAAGTCGAGAGGGCCGCTCGCGTCAGGGCAATGGGGTTGATGCCTGGATGCCATTCGAACCATTGATCTTCATAAAGCTGAACAGCTTCGATCAGCCGGGGATTCATTTCTTCTAAAGGAACCCAAAGTCGATACTGCTCATCAGGAGCCAGACTTAAACGCAAGAGCTCTCCATTTTGATCGTAGATAGCCGTCGAAAAGAGGAGAGAGTCTTTGAGTGCTGGGTGAGGGAATAGACGAATGGCGACAAGTACGAGCGCGAAAAGTGAAGTCAAAATAATGAAAGTTTTAAATCGAGAATACATTTAAAATTATAATTTTTTTTGTCTAAAAATTAAGTTCACTTCCGTAGTCTATGGTTTCTTAATTTCTAACACTTGTCCTCCAACAGACCTCGCCTGAATATTGCGTTCATACATGGATTCTCCATAAGCAGGAGGTACGACGAATTTACCCGCATTCGTTGCACGGATTTTATAATGAATTTCTCCCAAATCCTCCTGAGCGTTCGTATAAAATAAGATGCGATCCTCACGAGCATCGAGAAACTCAATAAATTGGTTAGCGTAGGCCCCCACCAGGCCGGATAAGTCATAGTTTCCATTGGAACCGGAAGGCTTTTTCGCGGCCATCGTGGCTGAAGCCGTATCAATCACCGGTTCAAAACCACCCGGAAGTAGATCCACCAAGGCAATTTGAGAAACATATTTGCCATTCGTGGAACGGAATCGCAGCCGCACTTGAATCTCGTCCCCGACTTGGAAACTTAGACTCGGCTCGCCCTTTTCGTTGAGGAATTCGCGGAAAATTTCGATACCTTCACGGAGCTCCTCTTGTGGAGGAATTTTGTCAAAACCCGTTTCAGAAACGGCGTAATAAGTTTTGAGCGAACCGGAGTTGCTCATGCGCAGTTTAACAGCGTTGGGGCTAAACTTCACCTGTGGCATGAGACTGTTTTCAGGCAAATCAAGAGCTTTTGCTTGGCCTTGCTTGTCTATCTCAGCGATTCCTAATTTGAAGGAAGCATTATTTTCCATTTGCTTGGCATAGGCATCCAAAGCGAGGATGAGATAAGCTGAGGACAGCGTGTTATAATGCCCCTTGCTAATCGACTCCACAAGATTTTCCAAAGTTTCTTCGGGCAAAGCCTTGGCGATCGATGGAAAATGGCGCGAGAGGAGATATAAAGTCTGAGCGTTTCGAATGAGGGGATCATAATAATTGTCGTAGCTAAATTTTTCATAGTCGATGGCGCTGCGGAGTTTTTCTTCACTGCCTTCGATTAAGTCCGAAGCGAGATCTTCCTCCTTAAGTAATTGGTAGGAAGTGGCCAGATAAGCCGCAGTCAAATCCTGTTTCCACTCTTTGGGATAGAGTTTTTCGAGGCTTTCCCGAATGCTTGTCAGTATCGGAGTCGTGATCTCTTCCTGACGGGTGAGTAGGTAGGCGGCGTAGGCACGGTTGCGCAAACCCCATAAAGTTTGGCTAGGACTTTTGGCAAAGTCTTTGAGATATTTGGTGCTTTTTTCCAGCATGTCTTCGGGGATTTCAAAATTGGCTTCTTGGGCTTCCATGAGCATGTGTACGGCATAAACCGAGACAAATTCATCTGCCTCAGAGGAAGCATACCAAAGGCCAAAACCTCCTTGGGCATTTTGCCGGGTACGTAAAATTTTGAGAATATTTTTGAATTTTTCCTGACCCTGCTTTGCCGAATGTCTTTTCATTTTTGCAAACTCAGGTCTTTGGGAAAGCACTAAACTGGGGAAGCTTTGACTGATGAGTTGTTCACTGCAAAGATGTTCAAACTTATCCAAGTATTCCGAAAGTCCTCCGGCCAAAATTAGCGGAAGGGGAGAAATTCCAGCTTCCAATTGACGGTGCTCTGCAAAGAGGTCTCGTTTAATTTCGACTTCCTGACTCTTTTTAAAACTGCCTAGACTGAGCTGAGTATGAAGCGGAGTCGCCGGGCGCACGGAAGTATCCATGATCAAACGTGCGGATTTATCTCCGAACTTCGCTGTAAAACTCAGGCTGGCCGAGCCTAAACGAGCGGACTTTCCACTCTTGGCCTTGAGGCGATAGGTCGCCATGCTTTCACGCATTTCATCGATTTTCAAGACTTGCGTGCTTTCTCCGATAAGTTCGAGATGCGAAGAAACGTTTAATTGGAGCTCAACGGCAGCGCCTTTTCCGGAGCCCTTGACATTATTGGCGACTCCCACACTGACTTCAAATTCGTCTCCTGGCGTAACCATCAAAGGCACATTGGGGGAGAGCACAAAATCACCGCGGACTTTGGTTTCGGATTGAGCCACTCCCACCGTTGAACTGTTGACGGCAACTGCCATCACCTTGAGACTGCCGTTGAAATAATCGGGAATTGCATAATTAAAAGTACGACTATCCTCCACATCGACAATGCCCGACCAAAATACCACGGGCTTTTGGCGCTTGCGTTTGAATGGGTTGAGGTGTTTACCTTGTGGGCCTTCTTCATCGCCGCCCGCTGCACTGGAGGACACGAGTTTTTGAAATTCGGGTAGGATCAAATCTAGGATCTGTGAGGTTTGGACTTCGAGCATGCGTTTTTTAAAGAAGGACTCGAGTGGCTTGGGCATGCGGTATCCGGCAACTTGTAAAATTCCTTCATCGACGGCAAACACGACCACTTGAGTGGGCTTTTCACTCTGGATTTCAATTTTTAAATCGTCTCCGGGTTTGACAAGCTGACGTACATTGAGTTGGAGATTGTTTTGGCGATGGGCTAAACTCGTCTTAAAAGCAGAGACAGCGTAGGAGAGGGGACTCATGAAGATTTCGTCTGAATTCGGGTCTCGAATAAATTGCACGTTGACGTAGCCATTACCTTCAAAGTCCTCAGGGACTTTAATTGTTTGGACAGAAGATGTGGTCTCCGTCTTAAACCACTTGGCAGCATAGACCTTGTCGCGTTCAATTGTGATCAACCCCGCTCCGTAATAGGGAGCGCGAATGCTGATTTCTATTTCTTCTCCGGGTTTAAATTCTCCCTTATTTAAATTGAGATATAATTCGGCATTGCGCTCGAGATTTCGGCTGACATTGCCTTTTCCCGCCACTGAATAAAAAATACGATTGAGTTCAAGTCCATCGGTATTTTGTAAGACATAGGAAAAATTTCCTGGGCTATTTGTGGCTAAAGTTAAAGTTGAGCCCTTGGCGTTAATCGTCAGGGGACTTTCTTCCATCAGTACTTCCTTTTTTCGAGATTCATATTGGTATGTGCCGTCCTCTTGTTTATTCAGTATTGAGATGTATTTGGTTTCAATTCTCTGTAGTTTGAGATTTTTGACTTCGGTTTTTTGAGCCTCCGAGTTAATCGCGATGAGTTCCACTTTGCGCTCACTATTTTTTGAAACATAGTTCAGGTCTCCTTCGGCTTTATAACCTACCAAATAATCTAGTTCGGAAACCATGCTTTCGGCTTCGGCTGCGACATGGCGCCCCGAACCTGCTTCATAGGCACGTGCCAGAAAATGCAAGTGGTAGGTGGCGCGGTCGTATTTTTGGAGTCCAAGGTCAAACTCGGCTTCTCCCTTTTCGTTAGTTCTTTGATCACTTAGGGAAACGTCATAGCCTTTTTTTGCACGGTAGGGGTCGTGAAATTCATAATCCGAAAAGCCTTCAAAGGCAGGATAGCTGGGGCTTAATGTCAGCTCAGCAGTGACGCGGCGATTTTCTGCCGACGTACCAAAAAGATTTTTGGCTTCGACAATGGCCTTGAGGTCTTTGGGATGAATCCATCCTTTTGCAGGAAGTTTCGAAAAACGCGCGGAGACCTTCATTCGGTCGGGCAAGAATTCTTTCACTTTAATTTGGGTCGAAGCAATCTGAGAGTTTTCTCGTTTGTCTTTGACCAGGTAGAGGTTGATGCGATAATTTCCTGTCGGAGCGCTCTCTTCGGTTTGATGAGAGAGTTCCATGAAACCACTTGCGGGAAGTTTAATTTTTTCTCGTCGAATGCTTAGACCCCGTGAGTCCAAAACTTCCACTTCTAAAGGCAGACCGATAAGAGAGCTCTTCCAATCGGCCGGCTTGACGATCATTCCGATATTAAAGGTGTCGCCAGGGCGGTAGATTCCGCGGTCCGAAAAAAGATAGGCGCTGACTTGATCGGGAACTTCCGAGTTATGCACACCACCAATCTCAAATCGAGACATGTCCAAACGTCGTTGGTGTTTATTATAGGGGAGAAAGCTCAGGTCGCCATTTTTTTCGGCAATGATTACCGTGGGGCTTTGTTCTTTGGAGAGACCTTTGACTTTCGGAAAGCTCGCATGGCCTTGATCATCGGTAACTTTTGAAAAAAGCGCGATACCGTTTTTTCCCATCACTTTGACGGTAGCTCCTGAAACGGGTTCACCGGAATGAATCGATTGAATAAAAATATCTTGAGTACCATCCAATGATTCCTTGGCTAAAATACCCAAGTCTGTCACGAGGATGAGACGACGGTCGCGGACATTCTCTTCATAATCATCGTCTTCATATTCTTCTTCGGATTCATCACAGGTCCAGGCATCGCGCTGGGCTTCGCTAGGTGATTCTCCTAACTGCCGTTTGAATTTCTCCAGACACTTTTCCTTTTTTGCAGCGGCTTTGGGGTCGTAATTTTTTAGAGTAACCAAAAACACTCCGCGTTTTTCACCTGTCGTTTTGGACTGAAGATAATCGCCGAGATTGAGAGCTTCGTAATGAACTTTTCCGGGTTCCAGGCTCGGCAAAATGAGATTATGTTCAATGCGTTCCGAGAGGTTTTCAGCTTGGATGCGATCATAGAATTCGGGGTTTGCATAGTCACCACTGCTTTGGGAAACCAAATGATGAAGCTGTCCAGGCAAGACTCGTCCGATTTCGATTTTGACGGCTTTTAAATCACGCGTCATAAAAGCGATTTTTTTCTCTCCACTTAAACTCAATAAAGCGCCACGGCTTAAGATTTTAAGCTCAGGCGGATACTCGGGAACTCGAAGCAAGTTGACGTTGGGATTTCCAAGCTCATAATCTCCCCAGGCTTTTAAGCCTTTTTCGACTTTAACATAGAGTCGTGTGCCGACATCGGCTTTGTATTTAAAACTTTGCAAACTACTATATTCGTTTTCTGTTGGAATTGTTTCGAGTGCCACTTTGCGCGCTCTGGCAAGAATTTCGTCTGTGACTTCTTCTGATGACCAATCGTCGAATAGCTCCTGATCAGAGTTTTCTTCGGCCTTTTCGGCTTCCGGATTTTCCTCCTGAGAATTTCTACTGCGAAAGGGATTTTTCCGAGGTAAGGCCCAAACCGAAAGGTGTTTTTCCAGTTCCTGACTCTGTATTTGAAAAGAAGTTTCGAACATCATTACTTGTTCGGCTTGGTCTTGAGGATTGGTGACGACTTGTAGATCGAGATTTTTAATGTCTAAACTGTAGCGTCCTGGAATCGAGATAGATTGTTTGAGTTCTTTTTCGGAGGCATTTCCCCCTCTTGCTGCAGTGATACCCGAAGCCAAACGAAAATGTATTATCCCCGGGTTTTTAGGGAGAGCTAGTTTTTCGGAGTGAATATAAGCATGTAGTTTATATTTGTCATAACTGACTTTGAAAGGAGTGGTTTCTTTCCCAAATCCCCAGATGCCTTTGGATTGTTCTTCTAATCGAAGCTCGATATTGTCTTCCAATTTTTGGGGATCGATAGGGTGAGAAAAGCTTAAATTGACAACAACCTTTTTGACATCCGCCTCAATCGGATCCTGATAAAATTTTGCATCGTCTAGTTTAACGAAAAACTCCGGTGTTGTAAATTTTTCCTGATACTTTTCTAAAAGAACATGAGGCTTGAGAAGCTCAGGTTTAATTTTAACCTGATATTCTTGGCCGATGGGCCAATCATTTTGAGGTTGAAATTTGATGCGGCGATCATTTTCCCAGGTCCATTGACCTTCGAGTTGAGGATAAATTTGGATGCCTTGTTGGATTTCTTTGCCGACTTGATCTAAAGGCGCTACGGATTCTTGAAATACGAGGGTGAGGGGTTTTGGCTTGCGTAGGCTTGCATCATCGGTGGCGTAATAAGTTCGGCCAATTTGGGAAAGACTAAAATCGACTCGGTGAGGTTGAGGACGGGATTTCCAATAACGGTATCCATAATAGCTTCCAAAGCCAGCCCCAGCGATGAGTAAAACGCTGATACCTGTTTTGAGAGGGCGCTTTATGGCCCAAGCTCCTAAGGAGATTATTTTCTTTTTCAAAAAGAGAATCCAGTAAGGCGCTTGCCATTGAAAGTCTCCGACTAGTTGTCGTTTAACCCAGAGGAGACATCTTAAAATCTGTTTAAAAAATTGAATCATTTTTGTTTTGATAAAATTCATCATCTTCCCTTTTCGATTTTAGCTAGCTCGTTATTTTTTCTCATTACTTGAATTTAACGCGCTCTCAAAAAATTTACTGAGTTTAATTTGAAATCTTAACATGAAAACTTGATGAACAGGAGGTGAAAAGTTGAAGAAATTTATCGCGATTCTATTTGAAAGTTTTGTAATTGTATGACGACCTCAAGGCCGCTTCGACTTTCTTTTTTGTGCGCACGAAAAATCAGTTGGGCTTTTAAAATTTCAGCAATATTTTGACATAAATTGAGACCAATGTTGGAAAGTGTTATATTTTTGTCATTTTTATTGAGGAGGTCAATCTTTTGGGCTTCCATTCCATTGCCGAAATCCCGAACTAATATTTGCAGGTTATCTTTTGTGTACCGAATTTCGAATTCGCATAAAGTATCGGGAGGCGTATGTTTCTCAATATTACGAATCAGGTTATCGAGAATTCTAAATAAAAGTTGAGGATGAGTTTTTAAAAAAATATTTTTTTGTCTTGGGTAAACAAAATGGATATTTCTTTGCAAAAATTTTTCCCAATATTTTTTTTGTTCCTTCAGCCAGGAAATGAGCTCAATGTTTTCTTCTTTTGAAGCATTATTTTCTAAAGAGACTTTTTCGATACTTAAAATCGTGTCTACGGTTTGGCTCAATCGAGAAATTTCCTCCAGAGAACTTTTGAGCAAATCTTGATACTCGGCTTTGTCTGCATGAGTTTTCATCAAAAGAGTTTCGGTTTCCCCTTGAAGAATGGTAAGAGGAGTGCGCATTTCATGAGCAACATAGCGATTCATTTGCCGAGTTCTAAAAATATCTTTTTGGATTCGACCCGTGAGATGGTTGATTCCTTCGATAATCGTCTTGAGATAGTCTCCCGGGGAACTCAAGTGGAAGGCTTGCCAATCATCGACTTTTGCCAAATCCAATTTTTCCAAATAATGGGCGA
This sequence comes from Deltaproteobacteria bacterium, assembly GCA_024233625.1. GTDB lineage: Bacteria > UBA10199 > UBA10199 > DSSB01 > DSSB01 > JACKPJ01. The sequence continues at coordinate 24,053 of JACKPJ010000008.1, read as the reverse complement.
CTTCTTTTACTGGAGAGCTGAGTTTGTTGGCGAGCCAGTGTGAGAAGAGATAGGAGAGAATGAGCAAGCCAATAAAAATAAGCAAAATTTGCCACCAAAAGTATTGTAGCATTTTTTGATAATCGGGCAGAGGAGTCACGGTTTGCAAATAGTAAATTTTTTGATCGACCTTGTAGGGGTGAACATAGCTTTGATAAGATTTGTTTTTGCCTGTTATACGGTTGTAGCGATATTCATCATAGGGTCCCAGACTTTTGGGTAAGTCGTCGTATTCAAAGCCGAGGCTAGAAAAAATGAGTTTGCGATTGGGATCAAAGACACGAATCACTTTGGGGTTTTGATTCATGTCAAGAGTGTCTTCGACAAAGGTTTCGAGTTCGATGGGTTGATGAAAGTCACTAAACTCGGAGATATCCATATTGATGAGATTGCGTGCGGTTTTTTTCAGTTGTTCATCGATGGACCTTTGATGGCTTAAAAGAAGAAAGCTTGCAACGATAAAAGAACTGGCTAAGGTACTGACGAAGGAAAGTAGCCACATTCCCAAGGTGATGCGTCTGGCCAAATCGCTGCGTTTTACTCTCCTCCAAGCCAATAGCCGATTCCTCTTTTGCTAAAAATTAGGGGGTTTTGTTTGCTGCCCAGTTTTTGCCGGAGATTAGCTACAGTGACCTCGACGACATTGCTTTCAGGGAAAAAATTAATGCCCCACACCTGATCCAGTAGTTGGGTTTTGGAATAAATCCTTCCGGGATTACGAGCGAGTAAACAAAGCAATTTGAATTCCTTTGCCGAGAGCTCAATCTTTTGGCCTGCTCGAACAGCAACTTGTCTTTCCAAATCGATACTTAAATCTTTAAATTGAAGACTGTATTTTTTAAATCCACCCGAGGCCATTTCTTCGCCACGTCGAACGAGTACTTGAACACGAGCTAATAATTCCGAAACATGAAAAGGCTTGGTGAGATAATCGTCGGCTCCTTGGCTCAGTGCAGCGACTTTGTCTTCTACATCCGACAGGGCACTTAAGATAAGAATTTTGATTTTACTTTGTTGCTGACGAATCTTTGGTAAAAAATCAAGGGCATCTACCCCTTTTAATAGGCGGTCCAGAATGAGTACATCATATTCAAAAGAAGCCAGAGAAGTCAGAAGCTCGCCGATGTCATTTGTTGCATCGACGGCCCAACCTTTTTCTTGAAAAGCTTGGAGAATGAACTTTTGAACTTTGGGTTCATCCTCGGCGAGAAGTAGTTTCATTGATGTGTTGTTAATCCAAAACTTACTATGAGAAAAGGTTATTTTTCAGCACTTTAAAAAATAGAGTTACCAATATCGATAGATCCATTTCTCAAAATTAAAAAAAATTAATTTTCGCTTAATGCACGCTTAAGTCCAAAGAGTTAAAATTTGTTTAAATTCATTCACAAGAAAGGAATCTATATGAAAAAATTTAATTACTTCGCAGTCTTAGCTATGGCTGGCGTATCATTGTTAGGATATCTTCCTTCCGTACATAGTTTAAGTAAAGCAGAAGCTCGCACCGAATGTAAAGAACAAGGCTTAAAAGGCAAGGCTTATAAAAGCTGTGTGCAGGATAAGATCAATGCAGAAAAAGCTCAAGAGAACTCTGGTGAAGCTGTTGAAGAGCAAGCCCAACCTGAAGAAGCTCAGCCAAGCGAAGAAATTCAGGAAAATTCAAGCGTCATGAAAATTGAAAGTTTGAAACTTGCTCAAGCGGAAGAAGAAGAGCTTCCTCCTGAAGGTGAAGAGCCTGAGCCAACTCCAGAAGGTTAATTTTTTACAAGATTTTTATATAAGTTATTTTTTGTGCCTATCCCTCTTAGTTAATAAAGAAGGAAGCTTTTTATGGCTGATAAAAAAGCCAAAAGGTAAACAACAAAAAATAATTTAAGCTATATTTAAAATCATTCTATAAAATACCCGTTTTTCTATAAAAGAAAGACGGGTTTTTTTATGTTTCTTTCTTTTAGTTTTAAAAGAAAGTAGGGAAACAGCCTTGACTTCCAATTAAAAAAAGCTATAAACATCCTCTTTATCAAACATCTGACAAATGTTTGAGTGGTTTTTGGTTTTGAGTGGTTAATTAAATACGTGTTTAAACAGTCTTGATTAATCAAGGGGTGTTGTTTTGTGTAAAGCCTGAGTTTCGTTTTGATAGAGATCAATCGAGATCTTGATAAAAAACAAATTCAGCTAAAACAAAGCAATGAACTCAAAACCTCCAGGAGGGGATGTGGTGTTAAAATCTTTATTACGGTTCTTTTTTCTTTTATTTAAATCTATAGCTTCGACTTGTCGTCTATACGTTCAATCAACCCTTTCATTAAAAAACAAACACTTTAAAACAAAATTTATCTTACTGACGAGTCTTTTTGCATTGAGCTGCGGTGCTTCGCTAGATTCAACTCCTCAAGAACCCCCTTTAGCAGGAAATCATTTACCCTTAAAACTGATTAAATTTTTACCCAGTGATCAAATTACTGGGGAATTACATATCTATAATTCTGCGGATGAAGAGATTTACTCAACTCCTCTCGAGGTCAACAGCGCGACGGGTCAGGTGCAGTCTCCTATTTTTGAGATTCCCAAAAACAATCGTTACACTTACCTTTCGACTTTTTATGTTGGAGAGATCCCCTTTGCGGCGGTTTATATGATTGTCGATATTTTAGAGGAGGCCGTTCATGTCGAGTTTAGTCCTGAGCAGGTGATGACCCGGCTTTCAGACTTGGATCCTAATTATGAAGGGCATATCTCTTTAGGCCGACTGCCCAATTTTGATTTAGATGGGGACGGGTACACCAATTATGAAGAATTGGTTGAAGGCAGCAACCCTCAAGATGAATCTAGCTTACCTGAGCCTCCGGAAGTTTCCGGTGAAATTGCCAATAATCAGGAAAATATAATAAAAATAGAACTCACTTTCACCGATGCTAGTGAAATCATCCGTGTCGCTCCGAAAAATCCAGTTTGTGGTTATCATCAATGGGAGCTCATCCCGCAGCCTGAGTCAGATGGCCGCATCCAAAAACTGGTGGCAGAGTTTAATACGCGTGCCTATGCCGGCAATGATCAGATTACTTTAGTGATCGAAGCGACCGATTCCTTAGGTATGAGCGCTGAGTACACTTTCGATGTGACTTTTAGTAAGGTCGATCCCGTTCCTGCCGGCTATGAAGGCCCCGAGATTGCAGTGACCCGCCCCGAACGCGGAGCCACGGTGAGTGGTTTTGTTCCAGTCAAGGCGATTGCTTGTCATGAAACAGGTATTGAAAGCCTAGTTTCTCTTGATGCCAATGATGGAGACAGCGATAATTTAGCCGAGCTGTTTCAGGCTAATGTCGATACCGAAGTTTTGACTGATGGTGAAACGGATCTGCGTTTTAAAGCAATAGATAATCAGGGCAAATCCCGAGAGTACTATCATCCAGTGGTGGTCGCCAATGCAGGCGAGATCAAGATCCAAAGTCCGGCTCCAGGCTCGGAGGTCCGTGATCAGATTCAGGTCTCCGCCTATGTCGACACTGAGCTGATGCCCGACCTGACTAGCTTTACGATTACTCAAGTGATCGGATCTCAAGGCGGTGATGAGTTTAAAGAAATTGTTAAAGACTTGGATTCCAACACCGATAAGTTCAGTTCGGTTCAAGACCTGAGCTTTGAAAAACATGAACGGTCGGTCACTTTGGTTTTTGAAGCTAAGACTCCTAATAAAACCGTCACCCGTCATGTGACATATTTTATCAATAATGATCCAGATATCCGTCTCGCTTTAAAGAATGATCACTTAGGCAATGCTCCCTGTTTAGAAAAGGGAAGCGCCGTTTTAGAATGGGAAGTCACCAACCGCAATCTGGATGACGCGATTTATCTTTTTTCAAGTCAAACTGGAACAAACTTTGGTTCTGCAGGTGAGATTACCAATCTAACGGATGAAAATGGCTATGGTTCAAAAATCATTGAGTGCGATGATGCGCATTATTGGCGCATCGAAGCCAAGCGCACCGCCGATTTTAAAGCAACTCGGGATCTAGCCTTACAGAAAGTGACTTTATCGGGTGATTTGGGAGAGCCGAGTCCTAATTTGGTTAGGATTCAACCAGGAGAACATGATTGGCTTCTTGAGGGTGTTTTGGAAGAGCAGCCTTGGTCCGTTGAAGTGACCCGAAATAATGAGCTTATCGATGAACCCAGTGGTATGGGTGCTTTAGTGAGCGTTGGAAATTTGGCTCCCCGTGGATATTATGAGTTTAAACTCAAATTACTGAATGAAGAGAGTGAGCTTGTAAGTGTTCGTGATGAGTATTTGACTTACTTAACTCAAGATAAGGATCTTGTGCTATGGTATCCGTTAAATGAAGAAGGAGGTTATGGTACGGAAACGGTTTATGGTGATAGAACTTATGAACTCTCTGGTGCAAGTTCTTTGAGCAGTTTTTCAGCCTACTTTTATGGCACACCGGTTTGGACGCAAGAAGCTTATAACGGCCTTTATTTTGATAGCTTAGCTGATTATGCAGTTGCGAACTTAGATAATGATAAAAAATTACATGCTTCACCTAGCGGTTTAAGTTTGGAGCTACTACTCAAAGTCAGTAGCGTTCCACAAAATGCTGAGTATATTTTTTCCAAAAACGGAGAGTTTGCTTTGGGTATTGTCAAAGATGGTGATCAATATAAGTTTAAAGGGACTTTGGGGCTAACGGATCAATCTTGTGCAAATAATGGGTTTGAGCAAGCTGGTAACTGGAAGTATATTGAAACAGAAAATACGAGTTACGATATCAACTCATGGCATCATGTTGTGATGACGTACAGTCTTAGCGAGAAGAATTATAAAGTATATGTAGATGGTATTATAGAGCAAGAACTTAGTCCTTTAAATTTCCCTTTAAATAATACTTGCTCCTACAAACATGCCCTTAATGCTTTAGTTAAAAAAGATGACACCGTAACTAAAAAAGGACTTTTTAGAGGAATTTTAAGTGAAGTTGCTGTTTATAAACGAGCTCTTAGTCAAGTAGAAATCAAAGCAAGTTGTCAGCGCTTGGCAGCAGAACTGTGCCAGTAGAATTTTATAAAAAAGGGAGAAAATATGAAAAATACAAAGTGGAAAAAGTACACTCTTAATGTGGGGTTGATCTCAAGTCTTGTGTTAGGAAGTTCAATCGGCTTGGCGAAGACTTTTACAGTCAATAGTTTAGAGGATATTAATGATAAAACACCTGGAGATGGAAAGTGTGAAATTGCGGGTACTGGTGAGTGTACACTCCGCGCCGCGATAAGTGAGTCGAATGCTCTAGCGGGAGCAGATAAGATTATATTATCTTCTGGTACTTACCCGATTACGGGTGCCATGGGAGATGATCTTAATCAAGAAGGTGATTTGGATATCACGGATGACTTAACTATCGAAGGTGAAGGAGCGCGTGAGACTATCTTAAGTCGTCAAGGTCAAGGCAGGATAATTCATAGTCTAGAAGGCGATCTAAACTTGCTAAATTTAGCGATTGAAGGTGGAAGTTTGCCTGCTGATACGGGTAATGGAGCAGGTATATTAAATGAAAAAGACAGTCTTTATATAAATCATTGCAGAGTATTTAATAATATAAATAATGACCAAGTCGGTACATATAACGGGGGTGGAATCTATTCTAGTAAAGGAAATGTAACTATTGAAAATTCAACAATCTCAAATAATAAAGTTCTAAGTAGTGGAGGAGGGATCTTCATTTTTGATGGTGTTTTTGTTCTTCAAGGATCAACAATCTCTAGCAATGAATCGAATAGTAATGGAGCAGGGTTACTTGTTTCATCTACAGGGAATTCGTTTATAAATTATAATACAATTGTTTTAAATAAAGGTGGAAACCAAGGAGGTGGTATATATACTGCTCTTCCTATTCCTCTTAAGGGTAATTTAATCGCATTAAATGAAAATGGTGAAAATGATGATATTTCAGAGTCAGACTGTTCTGGCAATCTAGTCCTCGAGGGCTATAACCTAGTTGGAATCGGATGTTTCTTCAATCCACCCCCAAAAGTGACGGATATTATCGGTGAAACCCATGACCCCATTGACCCTCTCATCGGGCCATTACAAGACAACGGTGGCCCTACAGATACCCACGCACTCCTCGCAGGAAGCCGTGCTTTGAGCAATGGCGATCCAGAGAACTGCCCAGAGTTTGACCAACGCGGCTTTGCCCGTGCAGAAGGTGATGGCTGTGACATTGGTGCCTTCCAGACGATCTGTGGTGACGGTGTTAAAAGCGGCAACGAAGAGTGCGATGACGGCAATAAAGTCGATGGTGATGGCTGTGACGCCTTGTGCAAAGTCGAAGCTAGCACGACCGGTGATGGCGACGGAGAGTCTTCAGGTGGCTGTGAGTTAAGTTCTTCGATGCAAAAAAATAATCGATATTTTTTAATAGCAATAGCCGGATTTTTTGGAATCTTTTTTTCATTGAGAAGCTTGGCTAAGAAGAAAGGTTTTAACCTATAAGGACAGGTAGGTTTGTCTCCACTCTTCTTTTGGCCCCCTATGAAGAGTGGAGTTTTTAAAAAGATTAAGAATCCTAATCGTTCAATTTTTGGACTATGGCCGGCCGGAAATCGAACGATTCGTGATGAGAACAATGGCTTTATGAAAATAGCTTATTAAAAGCCCTTTAAAACCAATGATAATATTTTAAGCTGTTTTGGTACAATAACTGCATTACTGAATGAGTACTCAGGAGAAAGTTATGACAATATCCAGTGCATTTTCAGTACAAGGTAACTCACAAGATTCCTTGGTCGATTCAATCCCCAAGCAGGGGGTTCAAGATTATTCTCCTGTTTCCAAGCAAGATGCCAGTATTGCAGAGTCTGAATTTCAAAATCACTCATTAGCACAAAAAGACTTAGCAAAAGTTGAGCAGCGTCAAAAGACTGAACCAGATACTTGGGATAAACTGAGTGCAAAAGCAGAGTATGCTAGTGGCTACCTGGATGGGCTGATTCCTCTTAATGAGCTTCGTGACCAATCTGTCGCTAATTTGGGCGTGAAAACCCCTCTGATTGAAAGCCCGCACTATCGAGCTGGACATGAATCTGGAAAAGAAGACATCAAAGAAGGTCTTACTTATGTTTTTGGTTTTGCCGATGGAATAAACCCCATGACACCGATTGCCGATGCCCTGGCCGAGAGTCTTCATATTGAGCGCCAACATGCGGGGAAGGAGTCGACTTATTGGAAAGGGCGCAGTGATGGAGCCGCTGTCGGTGTGATGGTGGATGGGACAATCATGGCAAGCGGTGGTGGTATGATGCTGGGTTCGGGTGCTTGTGAAGTGGGTACCGGAGGAGTTTGCACGGTTGTAGCAGCCCCTGCCTTTGCGACGGGAGTTGTCCTTGCAGGAGGCGGAACTGCTTCGATGGTGAGCCATACTGGAATGTATGCCGAAGCTCAGCAGCAGTATTTACAGAGTCGAGCGAAAGAAAATACTGGCAGCTCTAAAACTCAATCTAAGCCTGAACCAGCAAAGTCTAAAAGCCCTGAAGATGTCATAGCTACTAAATCTGCGAATGTGAAAGGTAGCATTCAAGAGAACTCGTTAAAGGCGTTTAAAACTCTTGTAAATAAATTATCAAAGCCTAACTCTAAAATTACTCAAGCAGAATTAAATAAATTGCGGGTTTTGACTCAAAAACATGGAGGTAGAGTAAGGGTTGATTTAACAGGAGTTAAAGGGACCAGTGTTAAACCGCATGCTCATATTGAAGGGTTAGGGAAAAGTCTTGAAAGCAGACATATATGGTTAGAATCTGGAGTTAAGTGATTATATGAAAAAAAATAGTCTAGGAATCTTTCTTACGTCATTTTTTGCTTTGTTTAAGGCACATGTAAAAGAGCTCGAAATTAAAGGTGATAAAGTATTAGGTGCTATAGGTTGGAAAGATGAAGAAGATGAACAAAAATTTTCTTGGGTGATAGTTTTTAAGGAAGCAATTTTATTAAGGCTAAGTTTGCTTTGTGATTTTTTGGAACAGCATAATTTAATTCAGGGTGACAAAATAATTATCCCAGCTTTAGAATTGAAAGTCTTACTTCAAAAAAATGGATGGAATCTAAATGAGTCTGAGGCGATTATTGAGAAATTGTGTTCGGTAGAAATTAAAATGATTGATGATGGTGAAGAAACGGATTCGTTCTTTGTGCACTTTTAAAAATGATTAAAGGCGCAGTACTATGAAAATTCTACAAAAGTTACCCGATATCATGCGAAATTTGGTGATATATTAGAAATTAAAATACCTAATGGACAAGGAGCAAGATTTAGCGCTGAAAGAAATTCAGACTTTTAGAGAGAACATTAAGAAACTCAAGGGAGATCGGTAATATGACAATCCAATTAACTAGATTTGGTGGACGTGAGGTTTTCATAGGGACACCAAGTGATATCTTGACTGTGAATGTTGTTTCTCCCTTTGCTGTTATGATAACGGCTTTTAGTCAGGAAGAGTTGAATAAAGTTTTGGCCATTGTCACTAGTTTATTAAGCTTAGGTTGCAAGGAGTTTTGCTGTGTGGGCCCAAAGGCTGAGCTGCTGCACGATCAGATAGATCTATTAATTGAGAAAACTGGCTCACTAGATGTAGTCACGACGTGGCATGAAGATGTTGTTGAAGCCTGTGAGTATTTTCTATTTGGAGCGGGAGGTCAAAGTCTTGTTCTCTATGGATTGATTTCACAATACCCAGAGTTATTGGATGTAATGGCTTCGGTGGCACAAGTCGACTTATAGTTAATGATTAATCAAAAGATCTAATATGACGATGAACTTTATAAAACTTGAAAAAGTGTGCTTCGTATAGAGAAATATCTATTTTAATATATCTGAATTTAAATTTTTTTTTGTTAATTTTATTAGGATAAAAATTAAATGACTTCAAAAGGAAAAAGTTTTGAAGCTATAAATATGGTCAACAAAGCTAATGGTGCTACAAGATATGTACACCCAAATACCGGACAGTCAGTCGTAATTGATAATGTAACAAAGGAGCTTTTGCATGTTGGAGGTTCTGCCTTTAAATATTAAGAGTATGGAAAAAAATATTTATATAAAACTATTAGAAGAAGGAACGAATGTATATAGACCAGTACCAGCTATTGAAGTTAAGAAAAATATTTACCAGGTAAAAGGGGAGGAGATCTACGATCCTGAAGATGAAGTTTGGGAATTTAAACCAAGTACACATGTGATAGTTGAGGAACAAGAGCTAGAAGGTGAATTAGTTCCCGTTGCAGTGAGAGAGGAAAGTCACAGTTAGTATTTTTTCCTGAAGACTGCTAAGAGTGAAGTAGCTGGATCGAGTAATAAATCCTACAGTAAAGCAACATTTCAGACTTTCCAAAAGCAGTTAGAACAACATGGCGAGAGTTCTATAATTAAGTCGCGTTCAACAATAGAAAAAAGATTAAATCAACATTTGATAAAGTTGGATGAAATTAAAAAAACAGGTGGTCATACTAGCTCTGTCGAAAGAGAGATAATGACTTTTAAGAATCAACTACAAGCAATTGATGATTTATTTAAATAAGGTGAACTATGGAATATTCAAAGCGATTAAAGGGTATTGCTGATAATTTGAGAAAATCTGCAAAGGTTAATTCTTTCAATCAGGTAGAGGAGCTTGAATCGGATACTCTTGCACATTCTTTTTTGGATATAGATGAATCATGTAGAACTCTTTTGAACGATCTTTTTCCTAAACTTGAATCAACTGATTTGTCAGAAAAAGAAATTGATGAACTCCTTTTTGATATAGGAGAAGAGCTGCGCCATATTTTGTACCATATTAAAGATCCCAAGTTTTATAATTATTTAAAAGAGGAGGGGTAATCAAGTGAATGGGAGAAAGATTACCTGATGAGTTCTATTAATAATATTTCATGCCCAATTAAAAATACAGAGCTACTAAAAAATAATTAAAGACGCAGTACCTGGTCGAAGAATTAAATTTTAAAAATACGAGATAAATTATGCATTGTTGTCAAGAAATGAAAAAACATCTTCAAGAAAAAGAAGTTCTAATCGATTATGAGCCAAAATTTCGAGAATATGGTATCTTTGCTTCTCCCGAAAAAACATCGGTGCAAATAATTAGCTTTTGTCCTTGGTGTGGAAAAAAATTACCCTCGAGTTTAGGTGACCAGTGGTTTAAAGAAATTATGGATGAGCTACACATTGACCCTGTCCATGATGAAGAAAAAATTACCCAAGAATACAAATCCGATTCTTGGTGGAAACAACGGGGTCTATAAAAAGATACTAAGGTCTGAAATAAAATGAGATCTGAAAAGTAATATCAAAGAAATTCAGAGTTAAAAAAAATAATCTAAGCACCAGATAAAGCGAAGGGGCAAACTATGATCGCCAATTTAAAATCTTTTAAAATACTCATTTATCTTTTGGTTTTTCAACTCACCGGAATTTCTTTTCCTGTTTTAGCAAAGAGCAAGTCAGAAAAAAACTCTACTCAAGCAAGCATTCAGTCAGAAAAATCACATTCTGGTGTCGGCCAAAAATTAGCCGTCGTTCCAGTGGGAACTTCCGAGTCCGATGGAGAAGCTCTAGAAAAAATTACGGAGAGAATTCGGGACGCTCTGAATCAACAGAGCAAATATCAGGTGCTCGATAAAAAAAGAACCGACGATTTTTTTGCAAATCACCCTGATTTTTTAACGCAGGCGAAAAGTTCCGTTACTTTAGAGCGCTATATAGAAGAAGCAAAGCAATTTTATATCGATTTTGCTTATAAAGAAGCCATTGGACTTTTAGAGAATACGATTGAGGCATTCTACAATAAGGAATCTCTAAAAAAACAAAAATTTTCTCTTCGTGATGCCTATGTGATTTTGGGCAATGTTTATTCTGCAGATTCGAATAAGCGCAAAGCTATCCAATCTTTCAAAGAAGCCGTTCGTCTTGATCCCAACTATCAAATAGATCCCATTGTTTATCCGCCAGATACGGTTTCATATTTTAATAAAGCCCAGCAAGAATATAGCAAAGAGCATCATCCCATAAAGCTAGAAATCAGCACCTCTCCCTCTGATGCTGAAATTTATATCAATGGAGTAAATAAGGGCCATAGTCCCCTAAGTATAGAAAATTTTAGCCAAGGGACTCATTTTATCCTGGCGAAGAAAGCAGAATATGAACCTGTTGCAATTAAAATACAATTGGGTGGAGATGCGAAAGAAAAAATTGATCTCAAAAAGAAAGTTCAGCCCCAAATTGCCCTGTATGGTCTTAAAGTTGCCCAATTAAAAAACATTCCCGAGCTTGTGCGTCTCGGTAGTTCTTTGGGCGAAGAGTTAGGTGTGCAAAAAGTGGTTCTTGTGAGTGTTGAAGAACTGGGCTGGCATCATCGCATTACCACTCGCATGATTGATATTAAATACCGAGCTTCACATAAACATAACTCGGTTGAAGTTTTAGATCTTCCTAAAGATAGCCGGACTGCCGCTAAAGTCTTGGCCGAAGATCTCAATAAGCTTTCGGATATTGATCTTGCGAAAGATCCCAAAAAATATGCCGAAAGTGATGTGGTTGTTATTGGGACGAAAAGAAAAAAATCTCTGCTGAAAAGTCCACTTCTATGGTCATTGTTAGGAGTTTTGGTGGCGGGTGGTGCAACCTCAGCTGTTTTACTCACCCGAGGGGGAAGTGATTCTAACTCGGGTTCTCCTGACCCTAATGTCGGATCTAGCATTGGTGGAAATTTAGGGAAGTTTTAAGCTTTTTCATGATGATATGAAGCTTCCTGACAATCGAACTGGGTGCATGTGGATGAAGTCGAAACTATTTCAGATTAAGGGAGCTCTGTTTTTAATTCGGGTTTGATTTTTAAAAGTTCGGTTTTGACTTCTTCACGGAGTTGGTTTTCATCGATGTCATTTTCGTCTCGAATGGTTGGGTCAGAACAGTAAGCATCGACGGAAACGAAAACGTGACTAATAAGGAGTCGAATTTCTTCAGGTACTTCCAAGTAATCTTCATTATCGCGGAAAGCCCTAGACATTTCGAGATATTTTTTTTCAAAGTGGGGTCCCGATATTTTTTTCATGACTAACTTTTTCATTAAATCGAGAAAATTATCTATGATGACTTCAGATTTTTTTTTCATTGTATGTTTCCAGTCGTTAATAAAGAATGATCTTGGTTTGGAAAGAGTTTCCACCCTGAGATAAAGTTATGCTCTGTATCTAACATAAGATTGACTTTAGTTTCAGGATGGTAAAAATGCAAGATGCTTTGCGTTTTGCGATGAGTTCCTCGAATAGGAATAACTTCTGGGTCATTTAAATGACTGACAATATTCTTTTTAAAATTTTCCAAATTAGTTTTATTAAAATTTCCTTTTACTCCTAAATCAGTAGCATGCTTAAATTTCTTTTGGAGTTGAACTGAATTAAACTTTGCTTCCCGACTGATTCCCATATCAATCATGTCGGCAACTTTGTCGGAAATTTTTAGATGATCGAGTTTGAGTTTACGAAGTTTATGGACCCTTCTCATTTGTTTGGAGAAGTTAGCTAGTTTAGAAACCGTGAAGCTGGCCGCGTCATCAATGGGCATTGCAGGAGAGCTGGCCTGAGAAGCAATGGCGAGTTCTTCAAAGCTGGGTCCGCCGCTTTTGATCGACTTTTCTTCAATTTTCGCAGGTAGGTCAAAAAAGAGAGTTCCAGCAGCCGTGTTGACGTAGTTGACTATGACAGCCCCAGCCCCTGCTGTGTTATTCACTCCTCTTAAAAAGCTATTGAGATAGGTATTTTTAGATTGAAAGTTGGTGGCTCTCACTGCGTCCCAATGAGTTCCCCATTCTCCGGTGATGTCGGTGTTCCACTCTTCTTTTTTGTGAAGATTTTTTTGTAAGTTTTGCAGTTTTTGGTGATCTTGTTTCAGTTTCTGTTGTCTTTGCTGTGAAGCATTTTTGCTATTTTTTTCTTCAGAGTTAGAAACTAGCTTGGGATGTGCTTTTTTTGAGCTGCACCCTTCATTATTAGCAAGAGGAGTTAAGATAAAGCCATGAATATTTTTATGATGAATTCCCATAAAGGGAATATAAGCAAGATATGTACCAAAGGTTTTTACTTACTTTCTTTTTCGAGGAATCTCCCTTTTATTACTGATAAATTGAAATTGATGCATTAGGAATAAAAGTATTTCTACAAATAATTCGTTCGATTTTTGTACGATGACGGTTTGAAAACCGAACTCTGTCTTTATCTAGCATAAAAAATATGGAGGCGTTTTTTAATTACCCGAGACTATCGTGGTCAGTTCATGTTTCAAGGGAAGCCCTTTCTCAAAGCAGTGGATATTTTCTAAAGTCACCTGGCTGATATTTTCCATGGCTTCGCGAGTGTAAAATGCTTGATGAGGTGTTACAAGAACATTGGGCAGATTTAATAGTTCTGAAAGAGTTTCATCGTGTATGCCTTCTTCCGAGTGATCCTCAAAAAAAAGTCCTTTTTCTTTTTCGTAGACGTCTATTCCTAGGTAGGCAATTTTTTTGCTTTTTAAGGCATCAATCACATCGCTTGTGTTTAAGACAGCACCTCGACTAATATTGATGAGCATGACTCCGTCTTTCATTTTTTTGAGGGTGTTGTGATTAATTAAATATTTTGTGGATGAGTTTAAAGGGCAATTTAAGGAGATGATATCAGCGTTCTCTAACATTTTATCAAAATCAACATACTGAGCACCTAACTGGATGCACTCCGGGTTAACAACAGGATCTACTGCAAGCACTTGGCAGCCCAGTCCACGTAACATTTTGACCAAAATACTCCCGATTTTTCCTGTTCCCACTATACCAATGGTTTTACCATACATGTCAAAACCCATGAGGCCTTTTAAAGAAAAGTTCGCTTGCTGGACGTGCTCATGACTGGCTATTAATTGACGATTGAGACATAGCATTAATGCTAATGCGTGTTCTGCAACTGCATACGGGGAATAATCCGGAACATATGTGATATGGAGTTTTAGTTCGTTTGCTGCCTCTAGATCGACATGATCGTAGCCGGCACAGCGTAAAGTGATTAATTGAGTTCCTTGTTTTTTGAGTTGTTCGAGAACTTCTTCGTTCAAACAATCGTTGACAAAGACCGAAATAGCCGTAAATCCCTTTGCAAGTTTGGTGCTTTGCCGGGTGAGAGGAGATTGGAAAAAGAATAGGTCTTGTTGATATTTTTTATTACAGGCTTCAAAAAACCCTTCCTCACCAGCTTTGCAACTGAATAGAGCGACTTTCATAATATCTCTTCTTTGATAAAATAAAGGTATATAGAACTTTGTTGATAGTTATTTAAATGGATGAATGATACATCTTGCTTTAATTAAGTCTTAAGATTTAAGGATAAGTTGCGTCAATATGAAAAAGAAAAAACTCAATTTTAAAAGAAGTCCCAACACGCTTCGATTAGTGCGTTTAGGAATCGATACCTATCAAGAACCTGTCGTATATATGAAGCAGGATTGTCACGTTTGCCGTTCAGAGGGCTTTAGTGCACAATCTCGGGTTCTAATTGAGACTAGTAAAAGATCAATTATTGCGACACTTAATGTCATTCATGATGGTATGTTAAAAGCGGGTGAAGCGGGCTTATCCGAAGCTGCTTGGAGGCTTTTAAAGGTTCGCGAAAATCAATTGGCGAGTTTTTCCCATCCTAAGCCACTGGATTCTCTGAGTTATGTGCGTCGTAAAGCTTATGGACACAGTTTGTCGGATCAAGCTTTCCAGGAAGTCATTCATGATATTGTCAAGGGTCGTTACGCCGATGTTCATTTGGCAGCTTTCATCACGGCATGTTCAGGAGATTCTTTAAACCCAAGAGAGAAAGTTAGCCTAACGCAAGCGATGGTTAATGCAGGAGAGAGGCTGGAATGGCCCGATGAGCTTGTGATGGACAAACATTGCGTGGGAGGGCTCCCGGGGAATCGAACAACACCTATTATTGTTCCCATTATTGCGGCTTTTGGACTTAAAATGCCCAAAACCTCTTCTCGAGCCATTACTTCTCCTGCAGGCACGGCCGACACGATGGCTGTATTAACTCAGGTGAGTCTATCTTTAAAGAAGATTCATCAGGTGATTGCGCGTGAAGGTGCTTGCATGGCTTATGGAGGCGCGATGAAACTTTCTCCTGCAGATGACACCCTCATTCGCGTCGAACGTGTTTTAGACCTAGATAGTCAAGGGCAATTGGTGGCCTCCGTGCTTTCAAAAAAAATAGCTGCGGGAGCTACTCACGTCATTATTGATTTGCCTATGGGTCCTACCGCGAAAGTGCGGTCTTTAAAGGCTGCGCAGGCATTATCTCATGACTTAAAATACGTCGCTAAACACCTCGGCCTTAAAATTAAAGTCATTTTAACTGATGGTCGACAACCTGTGGGTTATGGTATTGGACCTGCTCTCGAAGCACGTGATGTCTTGGCAGTTCTTCAAGGTAAGCCTGAAGCTCCTCAGGATTTGCGAGAACGTTCCCTGGATTTAGCAGGGGAACTGCTTGAACTTTCGGGCAAGTTGAAAAAAGGTCAGGGGAGAAAGACTGCAGCTGCTTTGTTAGATAATGGGGAAGCCTGGAAAAAATTCCAAGCGATCTGTCGTGCCCAGGGAGGGCTTTTTGAGCCACCTATTGCGAAGTATCAGCACAGTATCGCTGCAAATTGTTCGGGAAAGGTTATTGAAATTGACAATCGTTTATTGGCAAGGGTTGCAAAGTTAGCAGGAGCACCTGCGGATATGGCTGCAGGGCTTCAATTACATAAAAAACTTGGGGATTTTATTCAAAAAGACGAGTCTCTTTTTACGGTGCATGCAGAAAGTCAGGGTGAGTTGGAATATGCCCTCGACTATGTTAAATCACATGATGACATTTTTCAAATAAGGCGACGAAAATGACTTCACCTGTTTTATTTCACCTGGATGAAAATACTGTTTTGGGTAAAAAAATTCATAAGCAATTAGGCTGTGAAATGGGGAAGTGGGAGTTAAGAAATTTCCCAGATGGAGAAACTTATCTGCGCATTTTGTCTCAAGTAGAAGATAAAACAATTGTGTTAGTTGCAAGTCTCAATCAGCCTGATGAGAAAATTCTTAGGCTATTGTTCTTTTCTCAAGCGCTTCGCGAATCCGGTGCAAAAAAGATTGTACTAGTTGCTCCCTATCTAGCTTATATGCGTCAAGATAAGGCATTTCATGAAGGAGAAGTCATTACTTCACGTTATTTTGCACGAATTATTTGCCAGTATTTTGATGCTTTGGTGACAGTAGACCCGCATTTACATCGCTATCATGCCCTTTCAGAAATTTATACGATTCCCTGCCGAGTTGTTCACGCAGCAAGTTCGATGGCTGCTTGGATTCGTGCTCATGTTCCCCAAGCCTTGTTGATTGGACCCGACAGTGAAAGTCAACAGTGGGTCAGAGAAGTTGCTCAGCAAGCCGCTGTTCCTTATACAATTTTGGAAAAAATTCGTCATGGTGATGAAAAAGTCCAAGTTTCGATTCCTCAAATAGAGGAGTGGAAAGATCGTTCTGCCGTGTTGGTCGATGATATTATTTCGACGGGACACACCATGCTAGAAAGTATCCAGCAACTTAAAAAATTGGGTGTAAAAAGGATTTACTGTATTGGAGTTCATGCAATCTTTGCTGGTGAGGCCTATAACCTATTTTTAAAAAGTGGTATTGAACAAGTGCTGACATGTAATGCTATTGAGCATTCCAGCAATAAAATTGATTTGAGTCCGGAGATTGCTAAAAGTCTGGGTAAACTATTTGGTAGTTAATAATCATTTTAAAGAGAATGTATATGAATCAAGAATCAAGTCATCATTCTTGCTGCCATTCACATCAATCTAGTGCAGTAAAAAAATCTCATCCCTTTATACAATTTTCAGGTGAGTGGACCTGCCCTATGCATCCTGAAATCATTCAAAAGACACCTGGGACTTGTCCCAAGTGCGGGATGGCCTTGGAGCCCAAGGGAGTTGCTCTTGAGGAAGACACCCAAGAGCTTGATGATATGAAGCGGCGTCTTTACATTGCTTTATTATTTGGTGTTCCTTTGTTTCTTCTGACGATGGGCTCGATGTTTTTAGACCCGTCTTGGAAGACATTTTTAAGTGGTCCATGGAAACCTTATTTGGAATTAGCTTTAGCGAGCCCAGTTGTTTTATATTGCGCCTGGCCATTTTTTGTTCGAGCCTGGCAATCGATTCTTAACTTCTCTCCAAATATGTTTACTCTTATTGCTATGGGAGTGGGAGCTGCGTATTTTTACAGTTTGTTTGCTGTTTTATGGCCAGAAATTTTTCCCGAAAACTTTAAAAATCATTCAGGTGAAATGTCTCTTTATTTTGAGTCTGCAGCTGTTATCATTGCGCTGATTTTATTAGGGCAAGTTTTAGAAATTCGTGCACGCTCACAAACCAATACGGCTCTTAAAAGTCTTTTAGAATTAGCTCCCAATACCGCTATAAAAATTTTGGCAGACGGGACTCAACAAGAAGTATCTCTCGAAGACCTGCAAGTTGGAGATCATTTATTGATACGTCCTGGAGAAAAAATTCCTGTGGATGGTTTTGTCCTCAAGGGAGAAAGCTATGTCGATGAATCCATGATTAGTGGAGAAGCCAGTCCGGTCGAAAAAAAAGTCGGTGATTCTTTAGTGGGTGCAACGCTCAATCAAGCGGGTGCGTTGACGATGGAAGCTAAAAAGGTGGGTGCTGAAACGCTACTCGCTCAAATGATTCATTTGGTTGCAGAAGCGGGTCGAAGTCGGGCGCCGATTCAAAGGTTGGCGGATAAAGTAGCGAATTATTTTGTGCCTGCAGTCGTGCTCGTTGCTTTAATCAGCTTTGGCCTTTGGGCCATTTTTGGGCCTGCACCTCGCCTAGCTTATGCTTTGGTCAATGCGATTGCCGTTTTAATTATTGCCTGTCCATGTGCTTTAGGTCTGGCAACTCCTTTGTCGATTATGGTGGCAACAGGGCAAGCCGCCAAGCAGGGAGTTTTATTCAGAAATGCAGAAGCGATTGAAAAGCTTCGTCAAGTGGATACCTTAGTTTTGGACAAAACGGGTACCTTAACGCAAGGAAAGCCCCAAGTGGTTTCTCTTTTGCCACTCGAAGCATATTCTCAGGAAAGTTTAGTTAAAGTTGCCGCAAGTCTTGAACAAAATAGTGAGCATCCACTGGCCAAAGCTATTCTGCAAAAAGCTCAGGAACAAAATTATACATTAAAAGCCATTGAAAATTTTAAAAGTCATTCGGGTAAAGGTATCCAGGCTTTCTGTGAGGGCCAAGAGTATTATTTAGGCAATCGACTTTTCATGTCTGAACTAAAGGTTGAAACACAAAGACTTGAAGCTCAAGTTGCGGATCTGAGTCAAAAAGGTCAGACTTTGGTTTATTTGGCAAAAGGTCAAGAGTTGATGGGAGCGATTGGCATTGCGGATCCGATTAAAGAAGGAGCTGCCTCTCTGATTAAGGAGCTTCATCAAGAAAAATTGAAAATCATTATGTTAACGGGTGATCAAAAGACGACGGCAGAATATGTTGCAAAACAACTCGGTATCGATGAAGTGATGGCAGAAGTACTGCCCCAAGAAAAACAAGAAAAAATTAAAGAGCTGCAAAAACAAGGCGCTATTGTTGCGATGGCAGGAGATGGAATCAACGACGCTCCAGCGCTTGCCCAAGCCGAGATTGGCATTGCGATGGGAACGGGAACTGATATTGCTATTGAAAGCTCGCATGTTACCTTGATCAAAGGAGACATTCGTGGCATTGCTCGTGCTCGCCGCATTAGTCATGCAACGGTGACTAATATTAAACAAAACCTATTTTTTGCCTTTTTTTACAATCTGTTGGGAGTTCCCATTGCAGCAGGTGCACTTTATCCCCTTTTTGGCGTTTTATTGTCACCAATGATTGCAGCGGCCGCGATGAGTTTTAGTTCGGTGTCAGTGATTAGTAATGCTTTGAGGTTGAAGAAGAAGATCTGATTTGACATTTTTGCATTATTAATGCAAAATTTTTTCATGTGGATTGAAAGAAATATTAAAAAGGTTTTGAAAAGAATTGCAGGTTCTTTTCCGGCACTTTTACTCACTGGACCGAGACAGGTTGGAAAAACTTCTTTATTACGGCATCTTTGGCCCAAGGCTTCTTATCTAAGTTTTGATATTCCCTCTTTAGCTTATCAGGCTGAAGAAAATCCCGCAGACCTTTTTACAGATTTATCCGAGCCAATTATTTTAGATGAAATTCAATATGTTCCCAATTTGTTTCGTCACTTAAAATCTCTCATTGATCAAGATAGAAGACCCGGCCGTTTTTTATTAACCGGTTCCCAGAGTTTTCCTTTGATGCAAGGTGTTTCGGAGAGTCTAGCGGGCCGTTGTGGTATTCTCGATTTACATTCATTGTCTTTTCAAGAAGTCAAAGCGGATTTCCCTCAGGTCTCTGATAGAGACTTTTTAGTTCGGGGGGGATACCCTGAGCTGTATGTTGGTCATATTCAAAAGGCTTCCGATTGGTACAATTCTTACCTGGCGACTTATTTAGAAAGGGATGTGCGCAATCTTAAAAACATCGGAGAGTTAAGAGACTTTGAGCGTTTACTGCGGGCACTCGCTCTACGATCTGCTCAAATTTTGTCTTATTCGGATCTTGCACGTGATGTTGGGATAGTGCCCAATACGGCTAAGCAATGGATTTCTGTTTTGCAAGCATCGGGTCAGATATTCTTGTTGGAGCCTTATCATCGCAACCTCGGAAAACGCCTCGTAAAATCGCCTAAAGTTTATTTTCTGGATACCGGCTTAGCCTGTTACCTAGCGGGTCTTTATTCTTGGGAAGAATTGCAACGCTCACCTTTGTCCGGAGCCTTTTGGGAGAATCACGTTTTTGCGCAACTCATTCGTCATTTTCATAATCAAGGTGAGCGGCCTTCACTGTGGTTTTGGCGAACTCATCAAGGCGAAGAGGTGGATTTTGTCATCGAAAAGGGGGGGCAACTTTTAGGTATCGAATGTAAACTGAGTGAGCATCCTGGAAAGGAAAGCCTGCGCGGCTTTCATGCACTTGAAAAATTTTACCCGAAGTCGACCTTATTAAAGGGTTTGATAGCTTGTCGTAGTTCTCATCGATATAAATTTAAAGAAGGTAATTTTTGGGCGGTTTCAGCAAACCAATTGGCAAAAGAGTTGTCATTTTAGAGATCTTCTCCCAAGAGAAAATCACACCTACCCTCTTTCTTTCCACCAGCGCAGTTGGCGAAAAATGCCTCGAAGCGTGCGAATTTCACGTTCGCTGGGAGATGCGCGGTTAATGAGATTTCGCATGATTCTCATAGCATGAAAGGGATTTTGTGGGTTGAGAAAGCCTGATTCGTCGAGTAAGGATTCTAGGTCTTGATACATGGATTCAATCGAAGCGAAATCGGCAAGATCTTCTTGAGATGACTCAATCATTGCTATTGTCGCATCACTGACAAACCATTCATAGGCTAATACCATCACTGCCTGTGAGAGATTGAGTGAAGGGTAATCCTGGTGACTGGGGATATAAACAATTCTTTGGCAATGCGCGAGTTCTTCGTTGTGTAAGCCAGTGTCTTCTGCTCCAAATAAAACAGCGATTTTTTTAATTTGAGGGCTTGCTTTGACTTGAGAAACAAAATTTCGCAATGTCGCAACATTGTCGCGTTCTTTTCCTGTACGGCGCGTAGTTCCGACAACCAAGTCAAATTCCGAGAGCGCTTCAGCGAGGTCATGAAAAGTTTTGGCTTGATGAAGGATGTCGCTAGCGTGTAGTGCCATGCGATGCGCCTCACTTGAGTCAGGCTTGGCTTTTGGGCTGACAAGACGCAAATCCCTGAGCCCCATATTTTTCATAGCCCTGGCAACGGAACCAAGGTTACCCGAATATTGGGGTCGAACTAAAATAATGCTGAGAGTTTGTAAAAAGTTGATCATCAGAGCCTCATTTTATTTGCATACTCTTTCAAGCTAGGCTAGACAAAGTTTTATGGAAAAAATTTTTATCAGTGATTTTAAAGAAGGCATGGCCGTTGACAGTATTTTTCTATGTTCTCATAAGACGGTGATGACGGATAAAAACGGCAAACCTTATGTCAACTTAAAATTAGTTGATCGGAGTGGTTCAATTGAAGCCAGAATTTGGGACAAAGCGCCTCTTTTGGCGAAGTATTTTGAGAGACAAGACTATGTTCGGGTAAGAGGTCATGTTGTTTTTTTTCAGGATCATCTTCAGTTTAATATTTTGCAAATTTCGAAAGTAGCCGAAAACGAAGTCGATGCCGATGCCTTCTTGCCTCATACTGAAAAAAATATTGATGAGATGTATCAAGAGCTTTTAGCTTTATGTCGTGCAGAAATCAAAAACCCTTTTGTTCAAAAACTTATTTTGGCTCTTTTGGAAGATCCTGAGTATGCACCAAAATTTAAGCGCAGTCCGGCTGCAACTTTAAATCATCATGCTTGGATTGGGGGTCTATTAGAGCACGTTTTGGGCCTTTGTCTGCTAGCTAAAGATACCCTCAAACATTATTCTAAAGTTAATCCAGATTTGGTTTATGCCGGTTTGATCATACATGATTTTGGTAAGATCGAGGAACTGCGAAGTGAACGCGTCTTCGAATATACAACTCGAGGTCGTTTAATCGGTCATTTGATCATTAGTTTAGAAATACTTATCAAAAAAGCTGCAAGTATTGAGGGTTTTCCGCAAGCAATCTTACAACATATCGAGCATATTATTTTGTCTCATCACGGAAAACTTGAGCACGGTTCACCCAAAGAACCTATGACTCTGGAAGCCATTATGGTCCACCAGTTGGATAACATGGATTCCAAACTACAAGCCTTTGTTGACATTATGAACCGCGAATCCGGAGAGTCCGATCCTTATTGGAGCCAAGGCAGCATTGTTTTTGGTAAGGCGCTTTATAAGCAAACCGCTGAGGATATGGGGCAAGACTCTTTATTTGTAAAAACAATTTCAGTGCAGCGCGCTAAAAAAGAAGAGTCCCCACAAGCTGTTAAAAAAGATCATGGGAAATCGGATCATCAAAGAAAGTCTTTTGCCTCTAAAAATTTTCAAAAAGCTCCAAGACAAGCTTCGATTCATCAGGATTCGACTCCACAGTATGCTGGAGAAAAAGCTTCACATCAGCCTATTTCTCAAGAGAGACCGGAGCAGAAATCAAACGTCAAGGCTCATGATAAGCATGAAAAAATCCATCGTCCCTCGCAGTCTTTCAAAAAGCCTCTTGGTACCAACTTGGGTGATTTGATTAATCTCCAAATCAATCAAAAAAAGGAAGATCAGCCACCACAAAAAACAGAGACCGCGGATATTAAAGAATAGAGTTTAGTTAAGCTTATAAAAAGTATGTTCATTTAAAAACTTGTGAAAATCTTTCTCAGGCAATATAACTAATATAAAACTTGTGCAATTTATTGGCTTCATTCCAAAAATAAAAATTGTCGGCAGTGTCGGACTCCGACACTTTTTTGGAATTTTTCATTATAAAAGGGAATGAAATTTTCTTCATCGAATGAGATGTATAGCGAGTAAAAATAATTTTGCTGGCTTAAAACTTTATATCAAGTCAGGAGGGACTATGTCCGATAAGCCATTTTTAAGTGATATTAAAACTCTACGTGAACGCGCCCGTAAACATATCGAAAAGGGAGCGATTACTGAAGGCTATAAAGCCGATCGCGAAACCGTCATTAAGCTTTTAAACGAAGCCCTAGCAACCGAACTTGTGTGCATTTTACGTTATAAACGTCATTATTATATGGCTTCTGGAATTAATGCTCCTCAAGTGGCTGCAGAATTTTTACAACATGCCAATGAAGAACAGGCTCATGCTGATCAAATTAGTGCTCGCATCGTTCAATTGGGTGGCGAGCCTAACTATTCGCCAGAAGGGCTGACTTCACGCAGTCATGCCGAATACGTTGAGGGAGATAGTCTCATTGACATGATTAAGGAAGACCTGGTGGCAGAGCGTATCGCTATTGATAGTTATGGCGAGATGATTCGCTATATTGGCAGCGATGACCCGACTACGCGGCGCATGTTGGAAGATATTTTAGCGATGGAAGAAGAGCATGCGGATGATTTGGCGGATTTGCTCAGTCAATTAAATTAAAGAGTAAAAAATTGACTTGCAAGATAAGCTAAGTCAAAATGCAGATCAATTTTAGTATTGAATACCGATTAATTATTTATTTAGAGATAGGAGTTATTATGGCCTTTGAATTACCTCAACTACCTTATGACATGAACGCATTAGAACCCCATATTTCGAAGCGCACCTTGGAGTTTCATTATGGCAAACATCATAAAGCTTATGTGGATAAACTGAATAGTCTAGTCGAAGGTACGGCTCAAGCTTCAAAATCACTCGAGGATCTCATCCGTGAATCTGAAGGTGGAGTCTTCAATAATGCAGCTCAAGTTTGGAACCACACTTTTTATTGGAATGGAATGTCCGCATTAGGTGGTGGTGAACCTAGCTCAGCTCTGAAGTCTGAGTTAGAAAAAAACTTTGGCAGTGTTGAAGAGTTTAAAAATCAAGTAACCAATCAGGGGCTTGGACTTTTTGGCTCCGGTTGGACCTGGTTAATTAAAGATAGCGATGGAAGCTTAAAGATCCATAACGAAAGCAACGCTGGAAACCCTCTTCGAGTGGGCAAAACACCTTTATTGACCGTCGACGTTTGGGAGCATGCTTATTATTTAGATTATCAAAATGCTCGTAAAGGCTATCTCGATAATTTTTGGAACTTGATTAATTGGCAGTTTATCGAAGATAATCTAGAAAAATCCTAGGATAATAAAGTGAGCTTTCCAAAGCTTCACGATATTCAAAAAATAATAGATATAATTTTCAAAACGTCGAAAAAATCTTTTCGGCGTTTT
>JACKPJ010000007.1 GCA_024233625.1 Deltaproteobacteria bacterium | reverse complement strand
TCAGTTAAAAACTGTTTTGGAAGAGTTTCAGCCGGAGATCATCAATCACCATGCGGCGCAGATTAACGTGCGTCACTCGGTCGAAAACCCTGCCGAAGACTGCGAAATCAACGCCTTGGGTTTGATTAATCTCATGGAAGCTGCCCGCAGTCAAAATGTCAAAAAAGTCATTTTTGCTTCTTCGGGTGGAGCGATTTATGGAGAGCAGCAGAATTTTCCTGCGGATGAAAATCATCCAACCGAGCCGGCGAGCCCTTATGGAATCACCAAGTTGATCAGCGAAAAGTATCTCGACTTTTATCAACAAACTTATGGAATTCCTTCGGTGATCTTGCGTTATGCCAATGTTTATGGGCCTCGGCAAAACCCGCATGGTGAGGCCGGCGTGATTGCGATCTTTTTACAAAAAATGCTTCGTGGAGAAACGGTGAGCATCAATGGCGATGGGCTGCAAACTCGCGACTATGTTTTTGTTGCCGATGTGGTGGCGGCCAACGCACTTGCTTTGCAGGAGGGAGTTTCGGGAGTTTACAATATTGGAACCGGAGTGGAGACCTCGGTCTGGGATATTTTTAATACTTTGGCAGCCGAACTTAATTATTCACAAGAGCCTGCTTCAGGGCCGGCCCAATTGGGAGAGCAAAGGCGCAGTGTGCTTTCGACTGCCAAAATAAAATCGGCGATGGGATGGGAAGCGCGGTATTCTTTAAAAGACGGCATACAAGGTATTATAAAGCTAATTTCAGAGTAAAATTCACTTGGGTGCCTTTTTGCGGGATACTTTCAATCCAGATTTTTCCCTGCATGCGTTGAATGATATGAGATGCAATGGTCAGCCCTAAACCCAGCCCTCCAAAAGAGCGACTGTCCGAATTATCTCCTTGCGAGAAGGCTTCAAAAATGGCTGTTTGTTTTTCGAAAGGGATGCCTGTTCCCTCATCCTGAAGGCAAAATTTTAATTCAACATCATGATCTGTTTGCTCTAGTTTTTCGACACTGAGAAAAATCGTTCCTTGATGACTAAACTTGATGGCATTTTCGATTAGATTCACCAGCACCTGTTGAAGTCGTGGAGCGTCACCTTTTACCCGTTGAGGGATGTGATGGTCCCAATACATTTCAATTTTTAGGCCTTTCTCTTTGGCCTTGCCTTGCATCACTTGAAGCAGTTTTTCGAGGATCGTTAAAAGATTGAAAGTGGCTTCCTGTAGTTGCATATTACTTTGACTGACTTGAGAAAAGTCCAAAATATCCTCAATGAGTCGACTGAGTTGGTCGGCAGAATTTTGCAAGAAAGTGAGGTATTCTTCCTGCCCCGATCGAGCCAGACTTTTTTCGAGCAAAGTGGCCATGCCTTGAATACCGTTGAGCGGGGTGCGTAGTTCATGGCTGATTTTGTTGAGAAACTCTGTTTTGGCGTGGTTGGCTGCTTCAGCGGCAATTTTGGCTTGGCGCAACTCCGTCTCGGCTCTTTTGCGTTCAATCGAATAAAAAATCGCTTTTTTGAGTAATTCTTTTTCGAGTTGGCCCTTGGCGTAAAAATCTTGGGCCCCGTTTTTGAGACATTCTCGCGCCAGGATATCTTCTTCTTTTTCGTGAATGGCAATGATAGCGAGGTCCGGAAATCTTGCCGTCAGTTTTTGGATGGAGGCAATGGCCGGGCTATCCGGAAGTTGGGTGTTGAGCATGACAAGCTGAATGGGGGAACTTGCTTGATGTTTTTCCAGTTCTTGCCAGGCCTCCTCAAAACTGTGAGTGAGGGTGATAGTGAAGGGTGTTTCTTTAAATAAAAACTCTAAGACCCGCTCGAAGGCCGGGTTGGCTTCAATGAGTAGTATGTGAAAGGTCTTTTCTAACATTTTGTGCAAGCGTAAATAGACTTGATTCGAAATGCAAGTGATAAGATTGAGGCTAGATCCTAGGTGAGAAAGAGCAAAAATAAAATAGACTTGATCTTCTCTGAGTTTCTGTGTTAGAAATCCCACCTGTTTAGGCTAGAATATTTCTTCAATGAAGTTGGCTAATGAAATTAGCTGGCAAATTACTTTACTTGATTGACTTTATGTAGTGGGCCTGGAAGTGAGCTTCCCCCGCTTTTTTTTTATTAAAAAATGGATATCAGCACTCAATCACCGTTGCAGCAAAAATTGTCATCTTTGGCAGAACCTTTAGCAAATTCCCTGGGTTTGGAAGTTTTATGGATTGAGGATGTTGTTGAAAGAGGTCAACGCATCTTGCGCTTTTATATGGAAGCCCAAGAAGCTAAAAAGGAAGTTAATTTAGAAGACTGTGCTAAATTTAGCCGGCTTTTTTCTCCTCTGCTCGAAGCGGAAAGTGGCATTGGAGAAAAATACCATTTAGAAATTTCCTCACCTGGGCTCAACCGCCCTTTGGTGAAAGTAAAACACTTTGAAAATCATCTGGGGAAGATCATAAAACTTGTTTTGCAGGAGCCCATTGCTGAGCGCAAAAAAATGACAGCTCGCTTGGTGGAGCTCAAAAATACCGGAGAAGATTTTTCGATCATCGTTGAAAGTGAAGGGAAGACTTGTGAAGTTCCCTTCTCCAAAATTAAAAAAGCAAATTTAGATTATTTTGCCAGTGAAAAAAATCAGTAAAGAAACCAGTGAAGAAAGGTAAAACAATGGCTGGAAGAAAAAGAAAGACTGCAGACAAAAATGTTAAATCCATGTTTATCAACCTCAATGCGGTCATTGAGCAAGTCCGAAAAGACAAGGGAATTTCACGGGACATCGTGATTGATGCTGTGGAATCCGCAATGGTTTCTGCAGCGCGAAGAAAATACGGCCACGAAGCGGAGCTCGAGGCGCAATACAATGAAGAAGCCGGAGAGGTCGAACTCTTTCAGTTTAAAAATGTTGTGGATGAGGTGGAAGAGCCTGGTCTGGAGATGACCCTCGAAGAGGCTCATAAACTGGATCCTGACGCTCAGGTGGGTGATGAGTTGGGTCAAAAGCTCGATTCTCACCAATTTGGTCGTATTGCCGCACAAACCGCCAAGCAAGTCATTATTCAAAAGATACGCGATGCCGAAGGTGAAATGATCTACAACGAATACAAAGATCGTGTCGGTGAGTTGATTAACGGCATTGTTCGCCGTATCGAAAAAGGCAATATCATTGTTGATTTGGGACGCACCGAAGCTTTATTGCCTATCTCCGAACAAGTTCCTTCCGAAAATTATCGAATTGGCGACCGTATTCAGGCCCTATTTCTCGAAATTCGTCAATCGGCTCGTGGTCCACAAATTATCCTTTCTCGTAAACGACCCGAACTCATCAAGGCTCTCTTTATGATGGAGGTTCCCGAGATTAGTGAAGGTATTGTCGAGATTAAAAATATCTCTCGTGAGGTTGGCAATCGTGCCAAAGTGGCGGTTTATTCTCGCGATGGAGATGTGGATCCCGTGGGTGCCTGTGTTGGAATGAAGGGAAGCCGTGTTCAGAGTGTTGTTCAGGAGTTAAGAGGCGAAAAGATCGATATCGTGACCTGGGATGAAGACCCGGCGCGCTTCATCTGTAATGCCATCGCTCCAGCAGAGGTCGTCAAGGTAATTTTGCACGAAAAAGATCATTCCATGGAGATTGTTGTTCCAGATGATCAGCTTTCTTTGGCGATTGGGCGAAAAGGACAAAATGTGCGTTTGGCCGCTCAGTTAACCGGCTGGAACATCGATATCTTTAGTGAGTCGCGTTATGAAGATATGGCTCAGCATGCAAAAAAGACCCTTGTCTTGGATCTCAATATCGAAGACAGTATGGCCAGTCTATTTTACAGTCATACGTTTCGCAAGGTCAGAAATATTGCTGAAACTCCTTTAGCGGAGTTTTTGACTTTGCCAGGGATTAACCCTGACTTGCTGACACAAATTCATGAGCGTGCTTGTGAGGTGATGAGGCTCGAAGAACGTGAAAGACCCAGTACGAAGTACTTCCGTGAACTCGAAGCACAAAGTGCTGCGATTGAGCAAAAAGCAAGAGAAAAAGCAGCTGAGGTAAGTTCTATCGAAGCCAGTCAAGATAATTCGGAAGCTTCAGAATCCGATTCGGAATCAGAACTTACTGAAGAGGCTATTGACGAGCAAGAAAGCTCTGAAGAAGTTATTGAAGAGAGCGTCGAACAAGAAGAAAAAGTCGAAGAGCAGCTTAGCTAAGGTTTTGGCTCAATGTGCTTTAACATGTGCCTTAACGGGGTGCCTGAAGAGTACCCAAAAAACGGTAAAAAATTATGGAAAATAAACAAGACGTCGTCGAAAAAAGAATAAAACCTGGGGTAATTCGTCGCAGAGCGCGTCCCAACAAAAAGGAAGAGCCTAAGCAAGAAGCGCAAAGTGCTCCTCAGGTTGAAGAACAGCTGCAAGCGCAAGAGGCACCCGAAGTTAAAGTCAAGAAAGAAGCTCCTCAAGTTTCCGCAGAGCCTCAAGAAAAAGTGGTAAAAAGTGTTCAAAAAAACAAGGCTTCCGAGGAACCTGTTGCAGAGCCTGAACTTGTTGAAAAACCCCTCGAAAAAGTTGAAGTCACTGAGACAGCACCTGTTGCTGCAGAAGTTCCTGTAGAGCTAACACCGGAACAAGCGCAGCCTAGTGAGGCAAAAGTCGAGCCAGAGAAAAAAGAGGTTAAAAAAGAGAAAGTTTCCGAGGTCCAGGGTCCGCGTGCATTGCCAGAAGGCCCTCCGGTCGGAACCATTATTCAATTGCCTAAAACCAAAAAGCCAGTGGCTCCCACTGAAAAAGCTGCAGAGACTGCGGTTGCTAAGGAAGAGAAGCTGGATGCTAAAGCTTTGCAAGACGAGGAAATCGAAAAGGCAAAAAAGAAAAGGGCAAGACCTAAGTCCAATGAAAAAGGTTTAGATGTTGAAGGTTTTGGTCGGGTGAGTTCGGTCGCCCAGATTGCCCGTATTTCTCCGCGAGCGACAGCCGATCGAGTCTTTCAGCCGATGCGAAGTGGTAAAAGAAAAAAAGCTAAGCGCCGTGATGGCCAAAAAACCCAGATGACGGTTCCCAAGGCTTCTAAGCGTGTGGTGAAGATGCAGGGTGAAACGATTCAAGTTTCCGATTTTGCCCAACAGTTGGGTGTTCGCTCGGGTGAAATTATCAAAAAATTAATGGATTTGGGCACGATGGCGACACTCAATGAGTCCATTGATTTTGACACCGCAACTTTGATTGCTCACGACTACGAATGGGAAGTGCGCAAAGTTGGTTATGAGGAAGCTGAAGTTCTCAAGGTTGAGGAAGACAAAGCCGAAGACCTCGAACACCGTCCTCCCGTTGTTGCAGTGATGGGTCATGTCGACCACGGAAAAACCTCTTTATTAGATGCGATTCGTTCAGCTCAAGTTGCCGAAGGCGAAGCCGGTGGGATCACTCAGCATATTGGTTCTTACCAAATTTCTTTAGGTGAAGGCAAATTGCTGACCTTTTTGGATACACCAGGTCACGAAGCCTTTACGGCGATGCGTGCTCGAGGAGCCGCTGCGACAGATATCGTTATTTTGGTCGTCGCTGCTGACGATGGAGTGATGCCGCAAACTTTAGAAGCTATCCATCATGCGCAAGCGGCAAATGTTCCGATTATCGTGGCCGTCAATAAAATTGATAAACCTGGTGCGAATCCAGATAATATTAAGCGCCAGCTTTCTGAACAGGGTTTGTTAGCCGAAGATTGGGGTGGAGATATCATCTTTGCCAATGTTTCTGCGAAGACGAAGGAAGGTATTCCGGAACTCTTGGAGATGATTTTTCTTCAAGCTGAAGTCTTGGAGCTTCAGGCAAACCCGCATAAAGCTGCCCAAGGGATTATTATCGAAGCCAAACTCGAGAAAGGTCGAGGTCCTGTTGCAACCGCTTTGGTCCAGCAGGGTACCCTCAAAGTGGGGGATATTTTGGTAGCCGGCAGTTCTTACGGAAGGATTCGCGCTTTGGTCAACGACCGCGGAGTTAGCGTCGACGAGGCGCTGCCGAGTACTCCGGTTGAAGTGCTGGGTCTCAATGAAGTGCCGCAAGCCAGTGATCTCTTTCAAGTCGTTAAAAATGAAAAAACCGCCAAGCAGGTCGTTGGTCACCGTACGCAAAAGGATCGCGAAGCAAAACTGGGCGGTGGAGCAAAAATGAGTCTCGAAGACTTGTTTAGCAAAATGCAGTCGGGTGAAGTGCAAGAGCTTCCCATCGTGATAAAAGCGGATGTTCAAGGATCAGTCGAAGCCCTACAAGGCGCCCTTGAAAAAATTCCTTCGGAAAAAGTGAAGATTCGTGTCTTGCACTCCGCTGTCGGAGGAATAACCGAGTCGGACGTTGCGCTGGCTAATGCTTCTAACGGTATCATTATCGGATTTAACGTCCGTCCGGATACCCAAGCTCGAAAAATTGCCGAAAAAGAGCAGATCGAAATTAAAGTCTATAAAGTCATCTACGATGTTATCGAAGATGTCAAACAGGCGATGGAAGGTCTCTTAAAACCTGTTTTTGAAGAAGAATATTTGGGCAGAGCCGAAGTTCGGCAGGTTTTCAGCGTTTCCAAAGTGGGAACTGTCGCCGGCTGCTATGTTGTCGATGGCAAAATGACCAATAGTGCTTCAGTTCGCTTATTACGTGATAATGTGATTATCCATGAAGGAAAACTTTCCTCTCTCAAACGCTTTCAAGATGACGTCAGAGAAGTCGCTCAAAATTTCGAATGCGGTATGGGTATCGAAGGCTACAATGATATCAAAGAAGGCGATGTTATTGAGTGTTTCCAAATGAAGGAAGTCAAAGATAAATTATAAGAGAGCGTCACGTTAATTCATGAAAACTGGAAGAGATAAAAAAGTTGCTGGAGAAATTCTTCGAGCAATGAGTCAAATTTTATACTTTGAATTGGGTGACCCACGTCTCTCCGGAGTGAGCGTGACTCAAGTGAAGATGACCAAGGACTTGCGCTTGGCGAGGGTTTATTATTGTTTGCCTGGTGCAGTGGAAAGAAAAGAAGAAGTGACCCAGGCCTTTAAAAAAGCTTCGGGCCGAGTCCGTCATTTACTTTCGCAACATATACGCATGAAATATCTCCCTCAATTAGATTTTTTTTATGACGAGTCTTTAGAGATTCAAGAAAAGATCAGCCAGTTATTTCCTGAAAAAATCGATGAAGAGTAAGTTCTTTTCTATCCAAAAAAATGACGTCAATGACAATGTTAGCTGCCATTTCAAAATTCATCATCCTGGATAAAGCTCCTGGGATGAGTTCTCAGCAAGCGATTTTTAAACTCAAAAAGCTCCTTAAAATAAAAAAAATCGGTCATACCGGTACGTTAGACCCGCTAGCGACTGGGGTCTTGCCAGTGGCGCTCAATGCAGCGACCAAGATTATTCCCTATTTAGCTGAAGAAAAGAAAATCTATCAGGTTCGGGGAAAATTAGGAGAGACTACGAATACCTATGATAGCGAAGGAGAAATTTTAAAAGAAGCAGATTTTTCGGGTATTCATCGTTCCGATATGCAAAAAGCTCTCGAGACTTTTTTAGGGGAGGTTACGCAGCGACCACCGATTTATTCGGCAATTAAAGTCAAGGGCAGGGCGCTTTATCATTATGCAAGAAAGCAGCAGGAGGTTGAAGTGCCTCTCAGAAAAGT
Source organism: Deltaproteobacteria bacterium (assembly GCA_024233625.1). Taxonomy (GTDB): domain Bacteria; phylum UBA10199; class UBA10199; order DSSB01; family DSSB01; genus JACKPJ01. The sequence goes on along the minus strand of JACKPJ010000007.1, from coordinate 47,724 downwards.
TTTTTTTCATCAAATCGAGTTAAACGAATGGGACCCTCCCTTTTTTTCTCTCCAGGTCGAATGTTCACGAGGGACTTATATTCGTTCTTTGATTCATGACTTGGGGCTTAAGCTGGGTTGCCTGGCTCATATGGTCGATCTGAGGCGTTTGCAAAGTGGAATTTTTAAGCTTGAGAGGTCTTTGACTTTAGAACAGATCGAACATGACTCCGAAGCAGTGGAAAATGCTGCTTTAAGTTTGGAAGAATGCTTGCAGCATTTGGATTCCTTTGAGCTACAAGGTGAAGATGAGTGGAAAAAAATAAAAAACGGTTTAATTTCATATGCTTTGCAAGATCGATTGCAGGAACTCATTCAAGTTCCCCAGACACTGAGAGTCTGTTATCAAGGTGAGTTCATGGGTCTGATGAGCCTGGGGGAGCTAGCTAAAGTTGAGAAATTGCGTTTGCTTTGATCTTTCGAATAAGCTGCTTTAGGCCCTAAAAAAGCTTTAATAAACTCACTTTACAAAGCTTTTCTTTTTATGTTAATCCTCTCGGGATAAATTAATGACGAAAAAATCATTTTCTGGATAGATTTTCTAGATAATCGTATTAGGAGATAAACAAAAATGTCAGTTGCACAAGAAAACAAGGTCGACCTCATTAATAAATTTAAACTTCATCCCAGTGATACGGGTTCATCCGAAGTTCAGATCGCTTTATTAACACGTCGTATTCAATATCTTACCGAACATTTTAAAAGCCATCACAAAGACCACGGTTCAAGAAGAGGCCTTTTAAAATTGGTTGGAAAGCGACGCCGTCTATTAGACTATCTTAAATCAAAAAATCGTGAAAGCTACGTCAAAGTCATCGGTGAGTTAGGAATCCGAAAATAACTTTGATCAAGTTATCTACTTCCAGGTAGTGCCGGGTGGTGGAGTAGAAGAAGAAGCTTCTTCTCATCACTTCCTCAATCATCATTACCATATAATCATTACAATCTGTTTGAGCTTGCCGAGGCTGGATTTTACGGATTGAAGAAAAGGAGTTAACAACATGTCTCAAGCTACCCGAGTAGAGTGTCAGCTAGGAGGAAGAACCCTTAGCATTGAAACCGGTCATTTAGCCAAACAGGCCAGTGGTTCTGTCATTGTGCAATGTGGCGATACTATGGTTTTGGTCACGGTATGTGCAAGTCCAGAAGCCAAGGAAGGAATCGACTTTCTTCCTCTAACCGTGGATTACGTCGAAAAGACTTTTGCTGCCGGAAAGATCCCCGGTGGATTCTTAAAGCGTGAAGGCCGTCTCTCCGAACGTGAAACCTTAACCAGCCGTCTCATCGATCGTCCCATTCGTCCTCTGTTTCCTGAAGGCTGGGCTTGTGAAACCCAAGTGATTGCAACAGTACTTTCAGCGGATCCCGACGATGATCCAGATACTTTAGCCATTATTGGTGCTTCGGCTGCCTTGACGATTTCGGATATTCCTTTCAATGGCCCTATTGCCGGATGTCGTGTGAGCTGCGTCAATGGTGAAGTAGTGATTAATCCCACGCTTGATCAGTTAGACGAAAGTGAAGCAGAGATCATTATTGCGGCCAGTGATAATGCTTTGGTGATGGTGGAAGGGGGAGCCAGAGAGCTTTCTGAAGAGGCTTTATTAAACGCATTATTAAAAGGGCATGAAGCTTTAAAACCTGTTATTGCTGTTCAGCAAGAACTCGCTGAAAAACTGGGTGTCCAAAAACGCGAAGTGAGTGCAGTTGAAAAAAATGAAGACTTAGCAAAAAGTGTCGCGGAACTTGCCAAAACTCCTTTGGAAGAAGCCTTTAAAATTTCGACCAAGTTAGAGCGTTATGAAGCAGTGCGTGCAGTTAAAAAAGATTTAGTAGAGCAGCTCGTCAATGAAGAAACTTCTCCAGCAGATATTGCTTTAATTGGAAAGTATTTTAAAGAACTCGAAAGCGATATTATGCGCAAGCAGATCGTTGAGCAAAAAGTTCGCATTGATGGCCGTGATTTAGAAACTGTTCGGCCTATTACGATTGATTTGGGTTTATTGCCGCGAGCCCACGGTTCGGCGGTTTTTACCCGTGGAGAGACTCAAGCCTTGGTGACCGCAACTTTGGGGACGTCGGATGACGTGCAAATCGTCGATACCTTGCTCGAGTCAGGTACCAAGCACTTTATGTTGCATTATAACTTCCCTCCTTTTTCGGTGGGAGAAGTCAAGTTTTTGCGGGGTCCAGGTAGGAGAGAAATCGGTCATGGAGCTTTGGCAGAACGTGCCGTGACAAAGGTACTTCCCAGCGAAGAAGATTTTCCTTACACCTTAAGAATTGTCTCGGAGATTTTAGAGTCCAATGGATCCTCTTCGATGGCAACGGTCTGTGGTGCTTCTTTGGCCTTGATGGATGCGGGAGTTCCTACAAAAGCTGCTGTAGCAGGGATTGCCATGGGTTTGATCAAAGAAGACGGTCAATATGTCGTGCTTTCGGATATTCTCGGTGATGAAGATCATTTGGGAGATATGGATTTTAAAGTTGCCGGAACTGAGCAAGGGGTGACGGCTTTGCAAATGGATATCAAGATCGAAGGTTTACCTCTAGAAGTGATGGAACAGGCGTTAGCACAAGCCAAACGCGGCCGTTTGCATATTTTGGGTGAAATGAAAAAAGCCATTGTGACTTCTCGTGAAGAGCTTTCACCTTATGCCCCTCGTATCGAGAGCATGAAGATTAATCCTGATAAGATTCGTGATATCATTGGCCCTGGTGGAAAGATGATTCGTAGTATTATTGACCAAACCGGAGTTAAGATCGATGTTGAAGACAGTGGTGTGGTGCAGCTTTATAGTTCGAATTTGGAATCGATTAAAAAAGCCAGAAAGCTCATCAATGACATCGTCGAAGAGGCGGTTGAAGGTCGGGTTTATCGCGGTAAAGTCCGTAAAATTATGGACTTTGGAGCTTTTGTCGAGATTTTACCCGGAACCGATGGTCTATTGCATATTTCTCAGATTGCCAATGATCGCATTAATAAAGTGACGGATGTTTTACACGAAGGCGATGAAGTGATTGTTAAATGCATTCGTATTGATCGAGATGGTAAAATTTCACTGAGTAAAAAAGAGGCTGAGGGTTTAGTGCCTGATAGCGAAAAAGAATAGGCAGCAAATTAAAAAACACCCATCTGCGGTGTTGCTCTTAAAATCTCTTCTTTGACGTACTTGAAGTACGACTCAGTCGAGATTATTTCGAGCGCCTTGCATCTGGGCATTTTTTAACTCGCTGCTTGATGCAGGAGTGATGAATTTGGAAATAAAGATCAAGCAATTAGAAGGGGTTTCCGAAGAATATCTTCCTCGTTATATGAGTGAGGGAGCAAGCGGAATGGATCTCTTTGCGACGATTGAGACAGTCAAAAATCTTGAAGTCGGTCAGCGAGCTTTGATTCCCTGTGGTTTCTGTTTAGAAATGCCTAAAGGTACAGAAGCACAAATTCGTCCTCGTTCAGGTTTAGCGATTAAACATGGAATCACTTGCCTCAACACACCGGGGACGATTGATTCCGATTATCGTGGCCAAATTCAGGTGATATTGATTAACTTAGGACAGGAAAATTTTAAAATCGAACCTGGGATGCGGATTGCTCAAATGGTCTTTCAACGCATTGAACAGGTTGTACTCAAGCCTATTCAGAACTTAGCTGAAAGTTCACGGTCTGAGGGTGGCTTTGGTAGCACAGGGCATTAAAGTTTTGTTTTAAATAATAGGAAGAAAAAACCATGGTAAAATATGAAGTAAAGCAAAAGAAAAGGGGCCAAGGGGATGCCTTTATTTCATTTTTTGATGATTTATTGAGGTGGATCACACAGCACCGCGCAAAATTCTTTCTTTTAATTGGGATTATTTTATTGGTTTTAGTGGGCTCGCAGGTTTATTTTTATTTGCAAGCTTCACAAGCTAAAAAGGTCGCTAATATTTACGAAAAAGCTCTCAAAGCAGAGCCAGATCAAGCACTCAAAGCATGGGAACTCATCTTAGAGCGTCAGCCTCCTTTAGAGCTCAGTGACTTTATTCGTTTAAATATGGCGGGTATTTATGCTCAACAGGAAAAATGGCAGGAGGCTGCAAATATTTACGAGCAGCTAGAAGCTTCTAAACTCGACTATGTTCGTGATCTAAGTGCTTGGTCAAAAGCGCTTGCCTTAGAAAATGCAAAGAAAATTAAAGAAGCCTTGAAGGCTTATGAGTCTTTATCTGCTCAAACAGAGAATCCTTATCAAGTTTATGGAAAATTAGGCCAAGCACGTTGTTTAAGGCAATTAAAAGATTTTGCAAAAGCGGATAAAATCTTGGTCAATTTGATTGAAAATCCAGAAGTTCAACCCCCTGTCAAGTCTGAGGCAATGGAGCAATGGATGAGTTTGAAAATCAGGGAGCAGTAAGATCTTTTAGATAGCTATTTTTCAGCGTTCTTTGAAGTAAAAGGTTGACGACAAGCTTTCCATCCGCTAGGTTGTCCACCGCTTAAAAGGCTAAAAGCGAGTACGCCTGAGCGTGTGCATAAGCAACTCATACATTAGTTATGCATTAATTATTGTGTGAGTGAGTAGTTTTTTAGCAACGAGGCGCTAGCTCAGTTGGTAGAGCACCGCCCTTTTAAGGCGGGTGTCCTGGGTTCGAGCCCCAGGCGCCTCATATATTGTTTTTTATTTGTCCCCTTCGTCTAGAGGCCTAGGACACCGCCCTTTCACGGCGGCGACACGGGTTCGACTCCCGTAGGGGACGCTATTGTGCAATGACGCGAACCCTTGTTTGCTATCATTGCTTGGCCCAAATTAAGGGTCCCTTTTAGGAGGATTCCCCCTTGTGTCTCTTCAGGCACAAGGGGTCCTTCAAATATTTCTGGCAATAAAGAGCAGTACTTATCTCCTGCATCCTCAATGGTATTAACCGCTTCTTCTAATCGGTGCCTAACCGAATAAGGCGTTGCTAAAAATTTCGCCTTATCTTCCGTTTGATTTAAATTGGAAATTTGCTGCTGTACTTTTAATTTTCTATCTTCTCTCTGCCGAAGAGCTTCTGTCACCGCTTCAACATTTGAGGCATTGCCCTTTGTGATGAAGTCTATTAAATGGTTGATTTCTTTATTTAAATCCCCAAGCTCTTTGTCTAAATCTTTTTTCTTGTTGGGGGCCTGCCTCAGGTACTTTTTGACCATCTCATTATAGGTTTGAGTTGCATATTGGATGAGAGATTCATCGGAAATTAACTTATTTTTTAAATACTCAATAATTGCTTTCTCAGCTCGTTGTCTTCGAATCAAAGTTCGCCAGTCACAATTACCCTTTCGATACGTAGCGACACACCCATAGTAGCCACCTCGTCTTCCGGACACAAGATTGACATTGCCAAGACATTTTGGACAAGCAATCACCCCACTGAGTAGATGACGGTTATCGATACGATTAAAAGAACCAAATATTTTCTTATGGGAACCGTGGGGAGCCGTTTTTCTTTTTTGGAGGTTATCTGCTAGTCGTTTCTGAACAGCTTCCCAAAGATCTTGGTCAATAATTCGTAATTCCTCTCTATCTTTGATAATCCATTGTGACCGTGGGCGCTGTTTTGTAACTCTTTTACCTGTTTCGGGGTCTCGTGAATCGTAGGTGCGGCCGTAGATCCAACGGCCAATATATCTCTCGTTAGAAAGGATCCGAGAGATAGGTCCATGTTGCCATGCAGAGGCTCGTGAGGTCGGAGGTGGGACTCCCTCCGAATTCAGTTTTTTTACAATATAGATTTTCCCGTAACCCTCTGCATAGAGCTGAAAAATTCTTCGAATGACCTCCGCTTCGTGTGGGATGATAAAAATTTTGTAGTGAGAAAGGACTTCTTTTCCTTTGCGGACTTCACGTTTTGTGGCTTCCGATCCATACCCATAAGGTTTCCGTCCAGTAGAAAAGTCATCTAGGGCTCTCGATTGTAAGCCTCGAATAGTTCTTGCAGCGTGAGCTTCATTGCCAAAATCTGCTACCATGCCTTTAAAGGTAAAGAATGTTCTAGCATTGGGATCTGCGGAAGAAACACGATCGGTAACGGAGACAAGTTCCACGTCATAATGTTTCAACATGTCGTATAAACCAAGTAAATTACCAAGAGACCGAGTCAGCCTTGAAAGGTCATCGACAATTAGAACTTGGAAAGATTGCTGGCGAATACCATCAAGAATCGTTTGATAGCCTAAACGCCCCGCAATTTTGCCCGTAATAGCCTCATCCGATATGATCCATTGGGGATCTAGTTTGATTTCTGTATCGCGATAAAGACGAGAATCGATTTCAGCACGGCCTATTAGGTATTTAATTCTCTCAATTTGGTCACGAGCACTGCTTGAGCTCTGCATATCGCTGGAATAGCGTGCGTAAACGGCACTGTAAACAATAGGCCGGTTTTTGCTCAAAGTATTTTCAAGTTTTGTCATACTTATTTCCTTTTTATTACATCTTGTTGGATCATATCATCAACGAGAGCATTAATAAAATTTAAGATGCCCGGAGTATATTCCATTTCATTGCTTTTATTTTTCGTATCTGTTCTTTCAAGTTTTCTATCTTGGTTAGACTGAATATTCACAATGAGTTTTAAAGGATATCCACTTTTTTTAAAATTTTTGCTTTCACTCATCCATATACACCACCCCCTTTGCCATGTTCTTGCTTTCACCGCACCGGCCCTTTTCCATTTCCTGAAACGATCTTTTGCCATCCGCAAAAAAATCCATTGCCATTTTCCTAAAAGCTAAAAATTGATTTTCCGATAAACTACTTTGACCCAGATCAAGGATTTGCTTCATCACTTTATCAAAAGTTTTCATGCCGATTTGAATAAATTTTGGCATGGGTACTCGATCATAGTTTTGATTATTCATAATCCTTCTCCATCGCTTTCTTTCGTTGCCTGATACGCCAATCAAACCCTTCCATTTTAACGCAACGACACATTTCAATAATGCGCGAAACAATACGTTTCCCTAACTTTTTCTCCAGCTCTTCAAGGCTGCAATTGCTGGTAAAAATTGTGGGGAGGATATGTTCGTAGCGATAGTTGATGAGCACAAAGAGAGTCTCTTGAACCCATTCCGAAGTTTTTTCAGCACCGATATCATCAAGAACCAATAGCTTTACTTTTCGTGCTAACTCAAAGAGGTGATGCTGATTTCGATTTCTGCTGCTGATGCTATTGCGCAATTCAAGCAGAAGTTCTGGGCAAGAAATAAAAAGCGTTGGACTTTTACCAATCTGCCGATTGGCGATGGCCGCGGCTAAATGAGTTTTGCCGATGCCACAAGTTCCTAAAAAAATGATTCCACCATTTTTAAACTGAAAGTTTAAAGCAATCTGGTAGGCTTTTTTGGTGTGTGGTTCTGGAAAGAAATTATCGAAAGTCCGACCCCTAAAACGAAGGGACATCCGTGAGTAACGAAAAGCATCATCTAGCATTTGTTGTTCTCTAGCGACGTGCTCCATTTTTTCTCTTTGCTTTTCGCATTTGGTACAAAGCTCACTGGGCGGAATCCACCTCGGCGCCAAGCCAAGGAATGCAGGTCGAAAATAAGGTTCAATCTTGCTTTGGCAGTTTTTACACGGCATGTTCGACGGTCTCTTATTCGTAGAGCTCGTCGTACTTGGTGATATTTTTGCTTCCATGATTTTCTCCTCGGGCCTTTGTCGTCCATCGATTTAATTCGCGAACAAACCACAGGTAGCCGTGGCCATTGTCGCGAATGCGGTTTTCGTTGTTTGCGAGATACGCTCGCACGGCCTGACGGTAGAGGCTTTCGTCAGGGATTTTAGCTACGGTGCGCTTCGCGGCGCCCCCTTCGACCTCGTAGCTGCCCACGATGTAGGCCCGGCCCATGGCTTGAAGGTACTCCTCCGCGAAAAGGATTAGCCTTGGGTGTGAACAAGCTCTGGTGGGGGCAGAGTTCTTGCTCTCCGGGTGCCCGGTTTGTTTGACTTCCCCCGAGGAGGAAGGTCCCCGGCAGGTGCCCGCGGCACCCTCCGAAGGAGGTAATAATTCCTGTTCCTGCTCCTGTTCCTGATTTGCCAAAGGCTTTTGGCAAGCTTCCTGAAAGGCTTTCGTAAAGGCTTCCCCTAAGCCTTTCATGTAGTCCTTAAGTTGCTGAAATACTTTTAGTTTTAAAGTACACTCTGGCATTTCTTCCCAGGTATCCTTCCATCCTTTAACAACATTAGGGTTCTCAGGTCGGTTGTAGTAGATAGCCTTCGGTATCCAAACTAAACGCGCGTCCCAATCCGCTTCGACCATGCCTTCCAGGAAGGCTTCCCGAAAGGCTTTGCGAAAGCCTTCCAATGACCAACCGACAATTTCAGCAAGTCCTGCTTCTCCTGATGAAAACAATCCTGGGATACGAGTTGTCTGCGGACCGGTGAGTAAAAATAACCAAAGCGTTTGTCCGTTCGCGTCAGGAGAAGAAAGGCTCCTAAACTTTTTATCGCCCCAGAGTTTGACATAGATCTTTCGATACCTTGACATGTCGATGACTCCCTCAATTGGACAATGGTTACCGCAACCAGACTAGACTCACAAGATCATAGGTGACCTAAAATGAAGTTCATCGCCTTTTTTTTCACGAATTTTGCATAGTCTATTTGGTATAACGAAAACTAAATAAACTTCCGGGGAGGAATTATGAATGGAAAGCTCATCGAATATATGAGAACTCATAAAGGATGGTCGCGCGAGTACCTCGCCGAACGCACCGGAAACATAGTTTCCGAAGCAACCATCAAAAGAGTCGAGAGAAAAGCAAACTACCGTATTTCCAGCGTAAAACTAATCGCTATTCTCAAGGCTCTTGGTTTAGAAATAAAAGTTCAACGGCAGAACAAAATTCAAAACTGAAAAAATATTTTGTAATGTCTTGAAGCGTCATTGATTTAAAAATTGATTTGAAAAGTAACAACCATTGTGAACTGAGTTGTGTAAATGGATCTTCGTTTGTTTCTTTTTAAACATCTTTTGTTTTAAAATCGAACAAGAGAGTTTTATTTTCGAACTCGGAAAAATAATTTTTATCGACAATGCCGCAGAGCGTTTAAATTTTTTTATTCAAATTTAAAATTTACCCTTCTCCAATGACACCAGGATTTTTTTCTTTCGCACGATCCAGTGCCTTCCGAAATTCTTTTCCCATGACGCGGATAGTTAGTTGGATGGAACAGTAGTCTCCAAGATCTTCAATATTAATTTTTCGCTCTTGGTCAGGACTGTTTTTGATGAGCTCAAAAGCTAGGTGACGGATGCCAGCTAAAGCATCTTGGTTTCCGTATGGTTCAATCATAATTTTACCTCATATGAATAGTTTTAATGGCTGGGCGCGTTATTTTCATTATTTCTCTGAACTCCAAAAGACCTTCCATTCGGATAATTTAGGAGTGATCGCTTGGGTCCGGATTTATCCTTTATTTTTATAGCTTTAAGTTGACCAATGTAATATCATTGCTTAGTTATTGATTAACAAAAAAAATGATGCTTCAAATAATTTGGCATCAATAAATTGATTAACTAACGAATATCATTATTTAACTAATAGTTAACTATGTCAAGTGATAAGTCTACAAAGAAGGTGATTGGATTTCGGATGGATCCAAAACTTATTGATTTTATTGAAAAAATCGCGAAGAAGTTTTCAAAAAATAAGATTGATATTGCAGAGGCTGTATTTGATAATTTTAAAAGCCTACCTGAATCTGAGCAAAAGAAGATTATTTCAGCTTATCTTACTAAAAACTTATAACTAATACTGATTAACAATCCAATTTTTAAAGGGGTCGAATTCGAATCCTTTAAAAATATGGCAGAATACTTTTCTGGGATTGCCAAGCTCTTGGGCGTGAAGAAATAGCAACTTTTTTAAAGAAGTAGGACCTAGATCTTATGCCTGTCTCCCACGAAGGGGAGGATTTGACTTTAACCCATTGCAAAATTAAATCTAAGAAAAAGTGAAAACTAACAAAAGGTTATACATTCCTAAGGTTAGTCAAAATATGACCATGGAAAAAGCTACCCGTGGGGTAGAGAATCTAAAAGGACTGAAAAACTCCACCCAGTGGGTGGAGAATCTCCTGAAATTATTTCTCATTAATAACTAAAAACGGACTCATTCCATTACTTTCAAGATAAATAAGTTTCTTCAATGGTTTATCCCCTAATTTTATTTTTCCTTATTTTCTAATTTTGCGCTCTGTTCCTAACCCCAACACCTAAAGGCTTCGGCCTCCGCTTTGCCTCGCTCATGCCAGATATAAAATTCTGTCATTCCCTCCGCAGCATCTCCGACCTTTGGGCTTAGGCTCATCGCTAACCTCCTTGGGAAACAATTTTTTGGTCCCTCAGTGTTTGTGAAGGAACCAAAAAATTTAAATCCCAAGGAGGAAAAAATGAAAATTGAAAAATCAAATAATCTTAACGAAAAAATAGCAAAAAAAGCCGAAGAACTTTTAATCTACTTCAAGAAAATAACTCGTGATAATGGCGAAGAAATCTACACTCTGCAAGCTGGGGCTCCTCAGGAGCTAAAAGATCTTGTTTATGCTGCTCATGGTGATTTTCTGCCGGATGATTTCCGTTATGAAACGATCCACAGTGCTTTATGTGCTTTTGCGGATTGTCACTTCGATGAGGAACTTGATGAGATTAAAGTTGAAGCTGATATTTACAATCACGAACTTCTGAAATGGTTAAGTTCTAATCTTAATAGAATCGGTTACTGCGATGATGCCATAGTTGAATTTGGTCTTCAAAGTAATGATTTGATGACTCTGATAACCTACGGCCAACGAATGGAGATTGACGAAATCGTGGCTTCGGTTCGTGAATCTTTAATTGAACTTTGTGAAGAATAAATTAATTTTCTTAAAATTATTCTTACGCTTGTTTGAAATTTTCAAACAAGCTTTTTTTATGATCACTTAAGTTGCTATTTGAAATTTCTTCTTCCAACCATTTTTGGAAAGAAGCATCTGTTTTTGCTTTTTCTAGCATTAAGCTTCCTAAAATCACTTTACGCTCCGCTTCTTCCTTTTTTTGAATTTGGTTTATTTGCTGTGCCGATTTTTTCAGTTTGATTTGCAAGGCCTTCAATTTGACCTCATCTTTTTTTCTTTGTGCCTGAAGTTTCTTCCTTCTCTCCATAATTTTTTCTCGTGACGTTACCATAACGGGCCTCCTTATTTGTTTCAGTGTTTTTTAAAAAATTCCATCTGATTGCTTCTAACCACGCAGGGCTACGCCCCCTAAGATGGGACACACACCTGACGCAAGTCAGGCACTTGCTCTAAGACTTTGAAGCAGCGTCATTTTTTACCAATTCTCATCATGTCCATTCTTGTCCGACATTGTCTGTTTTTTCTTAAGTTACCAGAATCTATAATCTTTGGCGTCAGACAAATGAGGACAAATCATGAAACAAAAAGTCAGCCTTAGGTTGCCAAATGAAATTTTTGAGAATCTGAGACAAGAGGCTCTGGAATTACAAATCTCAGTTTCCGATGTGATTCGACAGAGAATTATTCATTTCGAAAACGTAAATGGAAAAAATTCGTTCAGCAACTTCTCGGAACAAAATTCTCAAAATGCAATCTCGGATGCTGATTCTCTTAATCCAAATTATGAAAATGAATTTAAGGAAATTCAGACCATAGTTTTTGAAATACGCTTACTCCTCCGCGAGTTTCTTTTTGAACGGAATGCGCAAATTTTACGAAAGGTCGACCAAAGGCTAAAGCAAGAGAATTATAAAACTGAAGGAGGTATGAAGTGAATAAGAAGCTGGTTGAGAAAGTAATCGTCTACTTTGTTGTTTCCTTAATTGTAGGGAGTATTTCATGCCTTTGGGTTTCTTCACATCATTTTAAACTTCCTCCCTTTGGGACCAAGGCCTATTTTCATAAACTATCCTGGGCTATGAATCATCCGGATTTTCTATGGATTGCAATTCTAAGCATGGGTGGAGCTTTTTTAGTCTGCGGAGTTTTGTTTTGGCTTTACTACCAACAAGCCCCGGAAGTTTTTGGTTCTCATGTTCGGGGATCCCGAGTTTTTAATACGGCCAAGTTAAAACGCAAAACTTTGAATCGTAAAGATCGTCAAATTGCGGTTGCGGATACTCCGATTCCTCTTAAACTAGAGACGCTACACTTTATGATCGGTGGTCGCACTGGGACTGGTAAAACGGTGGCCATCAAAGAAATGTTAAGCAAGATGATTCCCCGTGGGGATCGGATTATTGTCGCCGATCCTAACGGAGATTTTCTCTCACACTTTTATCAAAAAGGAGATACGATTCTTAATCCCTTTGACCGCCGAAGTCCGGGTTGGTCGATTTTTAATGAGCTCAATTCGGTCTACGATCATGAGCGTTTTGCAAAATCAGTGATTCCACCCTCCAGGTCCCCAAACGATGCGGAGTGGCATGGCTATGCCCAACTTCTTTTGGCGGAAACGACCAAAAATCTTTTTGCCAACCAATGCTATACTACCAAAGAATTAACGGAATGGCTCACTCTGAAACCCGCAGAAGAATTAGCCGAATTTCTTTCTGGCACAGCCGCCGCAGGTCTATTTGATCCAGGAGCAGTAAAAGCTTTGGCCAGTACTCGCTTCATTATTGCCAATTATATGGCCCCACATCAGTATCTTAAGGCAGGAGATTTTTCTCTAAAGGAATGGTTAAAAAATGAAAAAGCCGGAAACCTTTACATCACTTGGCGAGAGGATATGGCCGATGCCTTACGTCCGTTGATTTCGACGTGGCTGGATATTCTTTGCACTTCCATCTTAAGCCTGCCTCCCAGTGAAAAACGACGAATCTGGATTATCATCGATGAACTAGCCTCTCTCGAAAGGCTCAATAGTCTCGAAGCAGCCCTAACCAAGGGTCGTAAGCATGGTTTAAGAATTATCACCGGGTTACAATCCACCGCCCAGCTCGATTACCTCTACGGGCGAGAAAAAGCCATCACGCTGCGCTCTTGTTTTAGTAATCTATTGATCTTGGGAGGTACGGCCAGCGATGCCCAAACCGCCGAAGATTTTAGTCGTGGCTTAGGGGAACAAGATCTGGAAAGAATCCAATCATCAACTTCCCAAAGCCGCCGTGGTCGGCAAAAAACCCAGGTCAAGCAACGGGTCAAAGAACGAATTGTGCTTCCTAGCGAAATCACCAATCTGCCCACATTGACCGGATACCTAAGCCTTGCCGGGGATTACCCCATTGCCAAAATTAAACTTAAACCTGTTTCCTTACCCAAACGAATTTCAGCTTTTGAGGAGTAACTATGCTCAGCATGAAAAATGTCGGTGTGAGCCAAGATGTGGGTCACTATTATGAGAATTCCGATGACTACTACACCAAAGATCAAACTCCTAGTGGATGGCAAGGTAATGCTGCCGAAATACTTGGACTGCAAGGCGAGGTTCAGGCACAGGATTTCGAACCTCTTTTAGCAGGTATCCTTCCAAATGGTGAAACCCTTCAAGTCGCGGCTGCTGGACGACGAGGAGGAACCGATCTTACCTTTAGCGCTCCGAAATCCGTTTCCATGCATGCAATGATTGCCGGTGAGACAAAGCTGATCGAAGCCCATGATCGAGCCGTCGCAAAAACTTTAAAATATGCCGAAACGATTGTTGCTTACCGGAAAACAAAGGATGGTAAAACAGAACGAGCTTTTTCTAACAACCTTATCGCGGCTACCTTTCGCCATGATTTAAGTCGAGCGTGCGATCCTCAGCTTCATACCCACGCCGTTGTACTGAACCTGACTCAACGAGAAGATGGTAAGTGGCGAGCCATGGACAATGAACTGCTCTATCGTCAAAAAATGCTAATGGGAGCCATGTATCGCTCCGAGCTTGCCAAAGAACTTCAGTTCTTTGGCTATCAAATTAGGACTACCAGCGCCGATGGCTGTTTCGAATTAGCTCATATTAGTGACGGGCAAATTGAAGCTTTCAGCCAACGTAGCCAAATGATTGAAGAGGCACTGCAAAAGAACGGTCTCACTCGTGAAACCGCCACGGCTTTAGAAAAACAGGTTGTTACCATTGCCACTCGCAAAAAGAAGACCAATGTCGATCGTCAAATGCTTCAAAGCTATTGGCAAGAGAGCAGTGAAAAGGCGAAGGTAAATTACCAAGATGCTGACGAAAAAGTCTCAAAATTAGCGAAGCTGCGATTCAATCCTCGTCTGAATCATTTACCGGCAGCCGTGAGAGTTAATTTCGCCATCAAGCATCTTACAGAACGCCAGTCGGTTATCACCGAAGTACAGGTCATCAAAGAGGCCCTACAAACCGGAATTGGAAAAACTACCTTCGAGGCAATCAAAATGGAAATTGAACGTCGACTTGAGCGAAAAACCTTGATCCGATCCAAAAGCGCGGGGCCAAATAAAGATTTTCGTTTCACAACACCGGAAGCCATAAAAAGAGAACGAATGATTCTCGATATTGAAAAAAGAGGTCGAGGGTATTCTCAAGCTCCATTTCGGGTTAAAGACATTCACCAACATCTAAACAGCAGCTTGAATGAAGGACAAAAGCAAGCTTGTGAGCTGATCTTAACCTCAAAAAATCAAATCGTTGGTGTGCAAGGGCTAGCGGGAACTGGAAAAACCTTCATGTTAAGGAATGCTTGTGAATTTGCTAAAACCCAAGGTTTTAAAATGATCGGAGTGGCCCCAAGCGCTTCCGCAGCTCAGGAACTAGCTAAAACGGGTATGCCTGCCCAGACCATCACTTCCTTTCAAGTAACTCAAAATAAAAATCTTTCTCCCAAAAGTATTTTAGTTATTGATGAAGCCGGGATGGCTTCTGCAAATCAAATTGAATCTTTACTCAAAAGTGCGAAGCAGTACGGTACTCGGGTCGTTTTAATTGGAGACACTCAACAACTTAAAGCCGTCGAAGCCGGCAGGCCCTTTGCCCAGCTTCAAGATCATGGCATGCAAACAGCGGGCATGAGTGAAATACAGAGGCAAAAGAACCCTGAATTGAAAAATGCTGTAGAACTAGCAGCTAGGGAACAAATCGTTCAGTCCATCGCTCTCCTAAATAAGAAAATAGTAGAAGTTCCTGATCATGAGGCGCGTTACGATCGTATCGCGCGAGACTACGTTTCAATAGCAAAAAAAGATCGTAAAAATACTTTAGTTGTCTCGGGAACCAATGATGCCCGCAAGGAAATCAATAAAAGAATTCGAAAATGTTTAGGTTTCAAAGAGAAGGGCCAGGAAATTAACGTCTTGGCTAGAAAGGATTTTACCAAGGCCCAGCTCAGAAGGACTGAAACTTATCAGGTGGGTGATTATATTAAACCTGAACGAGACTATCGAAAAATTGGATTAAATAAAAATGAGTTATATCAAGTAGTTGAAATTAATAACAAAAGTATTAGATTAGAGAAAGTTGATGGGTGTCGTATAGTTTGGACCCCTTCAGAGCGGGCTAAGGTCAATGTCTATTCACTAGAAAAATGTGAAATGGCTAAGGGTGAAATGCTTCGAGTTACTCAAAATAATCGAGAGAACGGCCTTATCAATGGGGAGAAACTTACATTTTTAAAACCAGAAAAAGGCAACCTTCATTTTAAGCGTGAGAATGGTGATCAAGTTACCTTATCGACCCAAAAACCGCTTCACTTAGAGCATGGCTATTGTTCAACTGTTCACTCGGCTCAGGGTAAAACCTGCGAACGAGTTCTGGTGGAGGCTAACACGAGAAGTTTAACCAGTGCTCAGGATAATTTTTATGTGGCCATCAGTCGAGCAAGGCAGGAAGCAAAAATCTATACCAACGACCGGGCCAAACTTCCTGAGACCATGAGCCGAAAGAATGAGAAAGAAGTTGCTTTAGATTTAAATCAATCCAAGGTTTCAAAAAAACAGAAAAGTCATCAACAGGATCGTGATATGCTTACATAGCCAAAACATGCATGAAGGTATTTCACCTGGTATTATTATGAATTTGATGCTATTTCCACTTCGTAGCGCTGTACGTTTAACTTCACAAAAGATTAATGATGCTGCGAATGACCTTCATCAGCATCATCTTTCCTCTCTTGATTTCTATTTTAATTTTATTTTAAGAAAGCCCATAGGGATTGTTAGTAAACCTGCTCCGAGCATGTTAGAGAGCGACTTGACCGCTCTCTCCCGTTCGAATCTTAATAACCTGACTTACTGAATAGACAAATATTTTTCCATCACCAATATTACCCGTATGGGCAAACTTTTGAATCGCGTTAATAACCTCACCCGCCATGGCATCAGTAACCACCGTTTCAACTTTGAGTTTGGGAACCACTTTGCTACCCCAGGCAGTTTCGCTTTTATCGCTATGTTCAGCTCTCCCTCTGCCAAATCCTTTTACTTCTGAGACTGTTACTCCTGGCATATCAGGTATCTGCTTTAAGGCATCTAGGACATGTTGGAGCATGAAAGGCTGGATAATTGCTTTAATCTCTTTCATATTTTACCTCACAAAAATTAAATTTCTATTTCTTCTTCTTTTTTCTCAAACCAACTATAGATGGTAGGCAAAACTAATAAGGTTAGTAAGGTAGAGGTCACTAGCCCCCCAATAACGACTGTTGCTAAAGGCCTTTGTATTTCTGCTCCAGCGCTTGTGGAAAATGCCATGGGCATAAAACCTAAGGCATCTGTCACGGCGGTCATTAATACCGGTCTTAACCTGACTTTTGCCCCTTCCATTGCCGCGTCCATAGCATTTAATCCTTCTGATCGTTTTTTAAGGATATAAGTCATTAGTACCACGCCATTTAAAACAGCAATTCCAAATAAAGCGATGAACCCAACACCTGCGGAGATACTAAAGGGAAGTCCCCGTGCAAAAAGAGCGAGAATTCCGCCGGTAGCTGCCACAGGTACGTTAAGATAGATTAAGATTGCGATCTTGGCCGAGCCAAAGCTTGAATACAGGAGTACAAAAATTAATAGTAGGGCTAGAGGAACAACTATCATGAGACGACTACTGGCGGCTTGAAGGTTTTCGAATTGCCCACCCCATTCCAAAGTATAGCCGGGAGGAATCTTTACCTGTTGGGCAATGGCTTCCTTGGCCTCAGCGACGTACCCTGCTAAGTCACGACCCCGAACGTTGGACTCTACAGTTAACCGGCGTTGAATATTTTCCCGACTGATTTGAGCTGGTCCCTCTTCGATAACTAATTCTGCGACTTCTCCTAAAGGAAGCATTTTACCACTGGGAGCGAGGATAGGTAGGTTTTGTATTTTATGAGGGTCATTTCGATAATTAGCTTGCAGGCGGACTTGAAAGGTAAATCTCTTTTGTCCTTCCAAAACCTCTCCTACGGATCGACCTCCGATGGCTCGAAGTGTCTCAAGGACATCCTTAACGTTGAGACCAAACCTAGCAATTTTTTCTCGGTCGACTCTAGCTCGAAGCACTGGTAGCCCAGCTACCTGTTCAGCCTTGACATCAGCGGCACCATTGACTTGTCCCATCACTCCTACAATCTGATCGCCTAACTTCTTAAGTGTCTCAAGGTCCTCTCCATAAATTTTTACGGCGACATCTGAACGTACCCCTGAAATTAACTCAGAAACACGAAGTTCAATGGGCTGCGAGTAACTAAACATATTTCCTGGGACTTGCTCTTTTAACGCTTCATCCATTTTTTCGACTAAGGCCTCTTTGGTTTCTGCCGTTTCCCATTGTGAGCGTGGTTTTAGAATTACAAAAATATCACTGATTTCCACCCCCATGGGATCCGTGGCGATTTCAGCTCGACCAGTTTTAGAAACTACGGTAACGACTTCGGGAAATTTCTTAAGGACTTTTTCAACTTTAGAAGTTTGCTTAATGGACTCTTCTAAAGAAACGCTGGGAATTCGCCAAGCTTGTAGAGCAACCGCACCTTCGTCCAGCTTTGGTACAAACTCTGCCCCCAAAAAAGGAATCAGAATGATACTTACGATAAAAATTCCTCCCGCCGTGCCAACCGTTTTAAGACGATGCTTCAACACCCATTCTAAGGAAGGATAATAAACCTTCTTAGCCCACCGAATCAAAAAGGTATCTTTTTCTTGAATATTTTTTCCAAGTAATCCGCTGGCCATCACCGGCATCAGCGTAAGGGAAAGTAGGAGAGAACCCGCTAAGGCAAATACCACAGTAAAAGCCATGGGTTTAAACATTTTGCCTTCAATTCCCGTCAAGGTCATGATGGGAAGGTAGACAATAATAATAATACCCACCGCAAATACAATAGGACGGCCTACTTCAAAAGCTGCTTCTCGTATGGAGACCATGCGATTACTAACCTTTTCTTTCTTTTCAGAGATAACCCGAATGACATTTTCAATCATTACGACGGACCCATCCACAATCAGTCCAAAGTCAATGGCTCCTAGGCTCATAAGGTTCCCACTTATTTTGGCAAAATTCATCGCAATAAAAGCGAACAGCATGGAGAGAGGGATGGAGGAAGCTACAATTAAGCCACCCCGAAAGTTTCCCAATAGGAGGAACAAAACGATGATGACCAATATACCTCCTTCGAACAGATTTTTTGAAACCGTGTTAATTGTTTTTTGAATTAAGTCCGTACGATCGTAAAAGGTATCGATGGTAACGCCTTCAGGAAGTGTTTTTTTGATCTCCTCAATTTTGTCCTTAATTCGATTAACGACAACTCGGGAGTTTTCCCCATAGAGCATCATCACAATCCCTGTGACAGCCTCTCCACGACCATCCCGGGTTACTGCTCCTTGACGAATCATAGGTGCTAAATGAACTTCGCCTAAGTTTTTTACATAAATTGGAGTTCCTTCCTGGGTGGTTTTCACCACGATATTTTTAATATCTTCTATAGATTTTACTAAGCCTTCACCCCGAATTAAATATTGCTCACTTTCTTTGGCGATGTAGCCACCGCCGGCATTGGCATTATTTTCTTCTAAGGATTCGTAAACGTTGGTGATCGGTATTTGATAAGCTACTAATTTAGAGGGATCTAAGGCTACCTCATAGGTTTTTAGTTCACCTCCAAAGGTGTTAACTTCTACAACTCCCGGTACCGACCTCAATTGGTAGGCCACAAACCAATCGAGAATTGTTCGAAGCTCCATGAGGGAATAATCCGTCCCTTTAACTTCAAATTGATAGATCTCTCCCAACCCCGTTGAAATAGGTCCCATTTCTGGTGAACCATATTCCGAAGGAATTTGGTCACGCGCGACGCTTAATCTTTCCATTACCAAGCGGCGTGCAAAATAGAGATCCACTTTGTCTTTAAAAACTACCGTCACAACAGAAAGGCCAAATTTAGAAACCGATCGAATCTCTTCAATGTCTGGCAACCCGCTCATGGCAGCTTCAACAGGAAAGGTAATGAACTTTTCAACTTCTTCCGGTCCTAGTGCGGGTGAGTTTGTCAAAATCTGTACCTGGACGTTGGTGACATCAGGAACCGCATCTATGGGAAGTTGGCTGAGAGAACGAATTCCAATGCCAACCAGCAATAGAGTCAAGACAATGACTAGAAAACGATTTCGAAGAGACCAATCAATTAGTTTGTTTATCATAGTGGAATCCTCCTAATCGTCATCGCCCATAATTCCTCGAAGAAATTCAGACTTGATGGTAAAACTTCCCTTAATCACCACCTTATCTCCTGGTTTTAAGCCCTCAACTATTTCGATGGTTCCTTGAGCTCTTTTACCCGTTTTAACAGTTTTTTTGATAAAGAAGCCTTCCTTATGGCCTGGAATAAATACTGTAGGGATGCCATCAAGTTCGACGACAGCTTCTTCAGGAACCCTAAGTTTTTCACCTTTTAAAGCATGGAAAATTTTGCCCTCTACAAACATGCCGAATTTCAAGTGGTGGTCGATGTTTTGAACATCGGCACCGACTTTTAAAGTTTGAGAAGAATCATCCAGATTGGGAGAGAGATATTGGATTGTACCGGGAAAAATTTTTTTTCCGTGTCCAATTAAATTAACTTCAACCTTTTGACCAATCGAGACTTTATCCATATCTTTTGGATAGACATCAAAAATCACTCTTATTAAATCAATATTCGCAACCGTCACTAGAGGATCCATGACACTTACTTTGGAATCTATGGAAGCATTGATGCTTAAAATGGTCCCTTGTGTGGGCGAACGGAGAGTATGACCGTTTATTTTTAATAAGGCTTGGCCTTTTTTGACGTCTTGTCCGACCCTCACTAATATTTTTTTTATGATTCCACCACTTTGCGAAAATATAAAATTCATTTTATCCGTATCTCGAATCACTTTTCCAGTGGCATTAATTTCTTGATAAACAGGATAAATAGAGGCTTTTCCCCATTCCAAATCCAAGTTTTTTAATATTTCCTCAGAAAGATGAATCTCCCGTATGTCTTCATTCTCTTCTCCCTGTTGTTCATGTTTCTCCAGTAATGAGGTGTGATCAGATTCATTTTTTCTGGAACACCCCCAAAAGGAATGCAAAAATGAGATTAGCCATATTACGATAATAAGTTTTTTCAGCATAATTACTCCTAACTGTCATATTTCCTGGCTAATTTACTTTGAAACCAGGGGGCCCCCAATGGCACGTTCTAATTCCGCTTTTTTGGTAAAGTATTCAAAAAGGGTGTCGAAATATTCTATTTTTAATTCATTGATCGTTTCTAAGGTTTCCAGAAATCGTAAAAATTCGGTTTTACCTTCTAAGTAGGCTTGAAAGGTTGTGCGAAAAAGATCTCCCGTATTTTTAATCATTTCCTTCTGTAAAGTTAGGGACTCTATTGTCTTTTGAAGTTCCAGATAATTGTTTCTAACTTGGAGTTCGATTTGTTTGGCAAGGTAATCTCTTTGAAAATTAATTTTTAACTTTTTGGCCTTGGCAGTTTCGATCTCTCCTTTATTTCGATAGGCAATAGGAAGTTCAATTCCTATGCTTGGACCAAAGCTACGGTCAGGGCCGTCTTTTTCAGCAAAAAATCCCGCGATTAAGTTTGGCTTTGCTTGTTGCTTTGCAAGCCGAATCTCTTTTTCGTTTCGTTTTTGCTGAACTTGGATGGATTGGTACTCCGGACGATTCAACGATCTTGCTAATAAGCTTTTTAAAGGAGGTAGCGACTTAATAGGTTCAAAGGAATCACTGGCCCTAAAAGAAGTATTGAGATCTCTAGCTAAGAGTAGATTGAGTTTTTCTTTTAAGACCTTCAAATCTTTTTGTTCTTTAATAAGATTTTTGTGTTGAGTAGCCAGTTCTAATTTGGCTCTTAAAACATCTGCATAGGGAACCTCATTTTGTTGAAACTTTAATTGGGTACCTCCAACAAATCGTTGGTCCACTTGAATGTTATTTTGAATTAAGGCTACTCTAGCTTGGCTTCGTTGAATGGCAGCGTATAGAACACGGACCTTGAACTCAATATCTTGCGCTGTAACCATCTCCTGAATTTTTGAAATAGAAATATTTTGATCAGCGATTTCTTTTCGTAATTTTTGTTTTCCCCAAAGCACAATTTCTTGATTGATGGACCCAGCGACAAACAAATTTGTGTCGACTATTTTCCCATTTAGATTTTCGAAATTAGGTCCAATACCAAATTCAACTTGTGGATTGGGATAACGATTAGCTTTAAGACGTTCCGCTTGAGAAATTGTGGTATCATGCTGAGATAAAACCTGTTCTGGTGCACGAATTTGAGCTATTTCAAGAGCTTTTTCTAAAGTTAATGGTGGTACATTTCCCCACGCACTTATAGGCATGAAGAGACATCCAAAAAGGATGATTCCTATTGTTTTCATATAGAGATCCAACGATTCTGGTAATAAAGTTATGCCGAAACTCGAAACTGTTATTCGAGATTAAGGGCTATACAAATGTTTAGTGTATTATGCAGAATGGAATGAAAAGTGAGGAGGTCTTGGAATAGGAGAAAAATCAATACTGTTAAGCGCTTGAGGCTCATTGATGTGAAAACTTTCAATAGAAAAAGAGGGGAAAGCTAACTTAGAGTCTGGTGTAAGAATTTGACAGTGGCCAAAGTGACAAACGTGGTTTGGGCAAGATTCGTTATTACAATCATGGCTATTAGGGAGGCTCTTTGAGAGAGGAGCACCAGTAGATAATTTCTGCTGAATGGATTCTTGAGCCGTATCATCATGACAATATCCAGCTCCAATCGGAGCTAAGTTCCAAAGACACAACAAAAGAATGGGATATATAAATAAACGAACTAACATCTTAGCCCAGCCCTATCAAAATTTAACAATTAATGTCAATAAGTGTATATAAATTTAAAAAACACGGCAATAAAAAAATTGTCTTTTAAAAAAACAAAAGCCAACAAAATACTGACAGGCTGTTGAAGCTCAAACGGAGTATAATTTATAAGTATTAAGCATATGAAATCTCATAATCAAAAGGTTCGTAATATTAAGGTCGCAACTTTTTTGAATATTAGTTTTACTATTATCGAAATAATAGGTGGATTATGGACAAATAGTTTAGCAATTCTCTCAGATGCACTTCACGACTTTGGAGATAGCATCGCCCTTTTGACATCCTGGTTAGCTGAAAGAATGGCTCAAAAGCCACCCGACACTAAAAGAACCTTTGGCTATAAACGCCTTTCTCTATTTTCGGCACTTTTTGCCGCACTTGTTTTAGTTGCAGGCTCTCTTTTTATATTAAGCGAAACCATTCCTCGTTTGTTGAACCCAGAGCATGTCAATTCACGTGGCATGGCAGGTCTTGCTATCGTAGGAATTTTTTTTAATAGCATCGGATTCCTTCGATTAACTAAGGGGGCAAGCTTAAATGAAAGAGTTTTATCATTGCACCTACTAGAAGATGTACTGGGATGGGTCGTTATTCTCATTGGAAGCATTATCATAGAGTTTTGGGACAATCATTTGATTGATCCTATTATGACCATTGGATTTACAGTCTTTATTCTTTGGGGAGTCATCAAAAAACTCAAAGAAACTTTTAATGTTTTGCTACAAGGAGTGCCCTCGTACATCAATATCTCTGAGATTAAAAATGCTCTTATTTCTCTTACAGGTGTAAGCGCAGTTCATGATGTCCATATATGGTCCTTGGATGGCGAAACTAATATATTCACGGCTCACATTGTCCTTGAAAAAACAATTATGGGGGAGGCTTTCGAACTCAGAGAGAAAATTAAAAAAATATTGGAAAATTTTCAGATTAAACATTCAACTATCGAAATAGAAACAGAAGCTTCCTGCTTAAGCTCCCCATGTGATACAGGTTAAATGTCATGATATTAAATCTTGTTGAAAAAGTTCTGATGAATAACCCTGTACGTGCTGCGGTCCAACTACATTATGAATCCGCAAAATTTTTGCGAATGGGTGGCGGCCTGACTAATGGCAAGGCGTTGAAATTCTCTCTTGAGAGGGATTTAAAGTAACTGCTTCAGAACCCCTTAAAAACTATTTTGGGTGGTTTATTGCCGTCAAATAATAGCTAAAACAATGGGAAATAATATCAATTCAATTATGTTAAAAAAAACGATTTTTGAAATACCTAAGATGGATTGTCCCTCTGAAGAGCAGCTAATCCGTTTTGCATTTAGCAAGACAAATGATGCAATTCATTTTGAGTTCAATCTTAAAGAAAGAACACTGACCATTTATCACAAGGGAGAAGCCCAATCCTTTCTCGAACTATTATTACCGCTTAAGTTAGGCTCAAAAATTCTTGAAACAAGCCCAGTAGAAGCTAACGAACTCTCTAAAATAAAGTCGACCTCTCATGTTGATGAAAGCAAAACCCTAAAGATCCTTCTCTTTATTAATGCTTTCATGTTTTTTTCCGAGATTATTTTTGGTTGGATCGCAGAATCTACAGCTTTAATAGCTGATTCAATTGATATGCTTGCAGATGCTACGGTTTATGGACTCAGCCTCTATGCGGTTGGCGCTTCAATAAAGAAACAAAAAAGAGCCGCTAAAGTTAGTGGATATCTTCAGGCTATTTTAGCTTTAGGAGTTTTGATGGAATGTATCCGCCGATTCATCATTGGAAGTGAACCCGAGCCTGCATATATGATGGTAGTCGCTTTTGTCGCACTTATTGCCAATCTTTCCTGTATGGTTCTTTTAGCAAAGCATCGGCATGGTGGAGTTCACATGAAGGCAAGTTGGATATTCTCCACCAATGATGTCATTGCAAATATCGGGGTGATCATTGCCGGTATTTTGGTTTCTATCTTTGACTCAAGAATGCCGGATCTTATTATTGGAAGTTTAATTGCCATGATTGTACTTTTTGGCGCATTGAAGATTTTAAAAATTTCCAATGAAGCCGCTAAATAAATAAGTACAACCTCTTCATTTTTCAATTCACAAACTTTCTATAAAAAAGAAGTTGACCCTGTAGTATGATACAGAGTGTAGAGTTAAACCAGGTAGAAGAAGGATCGTTTTATGAGGACTTTCAAAAATCAATCCGTAAAAATACTTAGCAGAGGTGAGGTAGCTAAATTAACTGGTGTTGGAATTGAAACGGTTCGTTTTTATGAACAGAAAGGTCTTATTGAGGAGCCAGAGCGTTCCTCTTCTGGGTATCGTGAATATAGTCAAGACTTCGTAAAACGAATTCGTTTCATTCAACAGGCTAAGAAACTAGGTTTTTCTTTAAAAGAAATTTCTAGTTTACTTTCATTGAGAGTCGACCCTCAAAAAACATGTAAAGATGTCAAAAGGCTAACTCAAACAAAAATTTCTGATGTTGATAAAAAAATAGTGCAACTTAAAAAAATTAAGCGGGCACTTGGAAAACTTGCCGCTGCTTGCCGTGGCAAGGGGCCCACTAGTGAATGTCCTATTTTAGAAGCATTAGATCTGGAGAAACCACAATGAATACTGATAATCTTAAATTACAAAATATTATTTGTCCAAAGTGTGGACAGAAAGGCAAAGAGGTCAAGCCTATCACCCTCGACTCTCTTTTGACCTATAAGGCTAAAGCTAAACTTTCCCTCCGAAAAGAGTTTCGGTTTTGCTCAGAAGCAGACTGTAACATCATCTATTTTCATCCTGAAACCGAAGAGCGGTTTTTCCGTAGTGACCTGCGTGTTCGAGTTGGACAAAAGGAAACTGAATCACCGCGTCCAGTTTGTTATTGTTTCAACCACACCATAGAAGAAATCGAAGCAGAAGTTGCGGCAACAGGATCTTCAAAAGTTCTCCAAGAGATTGTCCAAAAATGCCGGCAAGGACTCGACCGATGCCAGGAAACCAACCCACAAGGTTCTTGTTGTCTTGGCAATATACAAAGCATAATTAAAAATGCTCAATCCAAATCCTCAGCTGAAGCTAAACTCGCTCTGGCAAATCCGAAAAAAAATGGCAAGTGGAGAAGATTATTAGCTTTACTCCCTGTAATCGGTGCAGCCTTACTGCCTAGCCTGGCTTGCCCTGCTTGTTGGCCAGCTTATGCAGGCTTTTTAAGTGCATTAGGGATTGGGTTTTTCAATTACAGCGCTTATTTATTACCTTTGATGGTTATTTTCATCATGGTCACCCTTTTTACTCTTGGATTCAGAGCCAAAACAAGACATGGTTATTATCCACTGATCCTGGGAACCTTGTCTTCAACCGTCATTGTTTTTGGGAAGTTTATCTTTAATTTAAATTGGGTTCTCTATCTAGGAGTTGTTTGTTTAATAGCGGCTTGTATTTGGAACTCATGGCCAGTTAAAAAAAATAAACTTCACTCCTGTCCGTCTTGTCCATAAAAGTAATTTCAACCCTAGAGTTAACTCCAATTTTTCTCTTGACCTTGGAGTATACTCCAAAGCTTATAAGGTAACTATGGAATTAGTACAAATCCAGAAGGCTGCTAAACTAACAGGTGTTAGTGCGGATACCCTCCGCTATTATGAAAAGTGTGAGCTAATCAAACCTACCAGAAGAAACGAATCAGGCTATCGCGGTTATGACCAAGAAAACATTAAAAGGATATTATTCATTAGGAATGCTCAACAACTGGGTTTTTCCCTCAAGGAAATAAAAGGATTTTTAGACCTTCGAATTAAACCTGGGGCAAAAGCTGGGCAAGTCCGTAAGCGTGCTCAGGAAAAGTTAGATTCGATTCATCGCAAAGCCAGAAATTTAAAGGCTATCGAAAAGGTATTAAACCGCCTTATTTGCTCCTGTGATGATCCGGAAGCTCCCGTTGAAAAATGTCCCATTTTACTTACGATTGATGATTTTAAATTAACACCTTCGGAGAAAAAGTCATTTCAAGAATTTAAAAAAGGAGGTCGATCATGATGTTCCAAGCAGATACAGCTTTTGCAGTAGAATTGCTTGCTCTAGTAGCTGGCACAGCGCTGTTAATTTTTGCCGGAAGAGAGAATGTTTGTTGCAAAGCTTTTGCTAAAATTGTGGGTTATTTCACGATCGTGGCTGCTATTTTAGCTATGTTGTGCACCTTTTATTACACCGTTCGTTATTGGGAAGAAGGTCATTTTAGCCATCCTTATTCTGCGACTACGATTCATCCCCATCAAGGCTTAGGGATGGGGCAAAAAGGAATGATGAAAGAAATGGTGCAGAATTGTCCAATGATGCAAAAAAAAGGCGGTATGATGATGGATCAGAAAAAGCAAAGTCAACCTGAGAAAAATAATGCTACTGAAGAAGATCATTCGCAGCATCATTAATATTTTTTAAGTTAACCTTATAACGCCATGAAATGGAAATGGCTTCAAATTATGGAGGAAATTTATGGAACCCAAATCATCTTTATTTAGAACTATTGATAAAAGCTATTTTAGCTATTTTTTAAAAGCATTATTAATGCTTCCGCTGATGTTAATTAGTTTGAATGTGGTTGCCGAAGGTCAAAGTAGCTCCTCATATATCGAAAAAGTAGAGCCCAAAAAGGTCTGTATGGTGAATAACAAATTTATGGGCATCGATCAGATTCCAGTTGAAGTAGAAGAAAAAACTTATTACGGATGTTGTGAAAACTGTGTCTCAAAGCTCAATAAAGATAAAGCCGTTCGCTATGCTACCGATCCAATGACCGGTGAACAGGTCGATAAAGCTCATGCTTTTACAGCTATGGTAAATGATGGTTCAAATAAGGCTCTCTACTTTAAATCGGAAAAAACTTATCAGCAATACCTAGAAAAGCATGGCGCAAAGACTTCGGTAAAAACTGAAGAAGGTAAACAATAAGCACTTTAATATCCAAAACTAAAACCTCCTGTCTACTTATTCGGGACAGGAGGTCTTTTTTGTATTACAGGGAATAGAGGTAAAATCATGGGACGGGTAATCTCCTCCATTATAACTTCTATATTTTTTGCAGTTTTTGTCGGTGTGAGTTTGGCGTATTGTACTATGGACACGCCGTTTCAACATCATGAGACCATGCCTTTATTATGGCCTATTATATTTGCTGGCCATTTCTATGGTTTATTAGTGTCCCTTGTCTTTTATTTCATCAGAAGATGGCATGGGGATTTAGAAAAACTAAGAGGACTAACGATAACGTCATTGGTATTTCTCATATGTGTTGGACCTTTATTCTTTTTACAAATGCTTTTTGAACCAGCAATTCAGAATCTGATCTATGAGTATGCTTTTGTTCTTTTTACTCAACTCGCTGTAATTGGTGTTGTGTGTACTCATTTTTTAAGAAATAAAAATTATAATCCAAAAAAAGTAAATAGTGTTTAGAAGTATAGAAAGAAAAGGAAAACATGAAAGCTTGTTGCCAAAATCACAATAAATCCCCTGAAGCTCACTCTATTAAAAAATCCAAAGGCGGATACTATATCTGCCCGATGCATTCTGAAATTCGCCAAGAAACTCCTGGAAATTGCCCAAAATGCGGGATGGCCTTGGAATATGCGGGAATTCCAAAGACAGAATCAGCGACCCAATGGACCTGTCCGATGCATCCTGAAATCATACAGGATCACCCCGGGAATTGTCCTATTTGTGGCATGGCATTAGAACCGATGGGAGGAGCAGTTAGTGAAGATTTAACCGAATATCATGATATGAAAAGGCGGTTTATCTTTGCGGCAATTTTTACGCTTCCTCTAGTCTTTATTGCAATGGGTGATCTGCTTCCAGGTCGGCCGGTATCTAAGATGTTTTCTCATGGATTTATTCGCTGGGCTGAATTAATTTTGGGAACACCCGTCGTTCTTTGGAGTGGTTGGCCCTTTTTTACCCGAGCTCGGGCATCTATTGTAAATAAATCTTTAAACATGTTCACCTTGATAGGATTGGGTGTTGGAGTTGCTTATGGCTATAGCCTTGTGGCAACTCTATTTCCTGATATTTTTCCTGGTTCATTTCGAGATCCTTCCGGAAAAGTTGCCGTCTATTACGAAGCTGCGGGTGTCATTGTTACTTTAATTTTATTAGGACAAGTGCTTGAGCTGAAAGCGCGTTCTCAGACCAATGCCGCGATTAAAGCTCTTTTGGGTCTAGCTCCTAAAACCGCACGTTTAATCCAAGAGGACGGATCTGAAACGGATATTCCCTTAGATCAAGTGACTGTAGGGCAACATTTACGGGTGCGTCCAGGTGAAAAAATTCCAGTAGATGGTGTTGTCCTCGAAGGGACAAGCACGGTTGATGAATCCATGATTACGGGAGAACCAATTCCAGTCACAAAAAATAAAGACGAAAAAGTAATTGGCGCAACGGTTAATGGAACCGGCTCTTTCATCATGGAAGCCAAACGAGTAGGAGCTGAAACCTTATTATCGCAAATCATCCACATGGTAGCGGAAGCACAGCGAAGCCGAGCTCCGATTCAAAAACTTGCGGACCTTGTCTCAGGATACTTTGTACCCATTGTCGTTTCAATTTCAGTGTTAAGTTTTATTATCTGGGCCCTCTTAGGACCGGAGCCAAGCATGACCTATGCGATCATTAATTCGGTGGCTGTCCTTATTATTGCTTGTCCCTGCGCACTTGGCTTGGCGACGCCACTCTCGATCATGGTAGCAACTGGCAAGGGAGCTAACTTTGGTGTGCTATTCAAAAATGCCGAAGCTATTGAAACTTTGAGACAAGTCGATACCTTGGTGGTGGATAAGACCGGAACGCTCACCTTAGGTAAACCGAAACTTGTTTCCGTAAATTCAGTCAATGATTTATCAGACCAAGAGCTCTTAAAATATGCCGCCAGCTTAGAAGCTGGAAGTGAACACCCTCTTGCTGAGGCAATTGTGGAGGGTGCTAAAGAAAAAAAAATACCTTTGATCAAGCCAAATAATTTTCAGTCGATTACCGGCAAAGGCGTTCAAGGGGATATTGAATCTCATCAAGTCGCATTGGGTAATGCCAAAATGATGGAAGATTTAAATATCGACCCTTCCATTCTCGAAGCTAAAGCCAATCAACTGCGTTCTGAAGGACAAACCGTGATGTTTGTCGCCATCGATCAGAAGATAGCTGGTTTTGTAGGTGTTGCAGATCCGATTAAAGAAACTACCCCCCAAGCCATTCAAGAACTTCATCGTGATCATGTCAAAATCGTGATGATGACCGGTGATAATCAACACACTGCCAAAGCTGTGGCCAAAAAATTAGGCATTGATGAAGTAATTGCGGGAGTATTGCCAGAACAAAAAGCCCTCAAAGTTAAAGAGCTACAGGCAGCCGGACATAAGGTAGCCATGGCTGGTGACGGCATTAATGATGCGCCCGCTTTAGCCCAAGCGGAAGTTGGAATTGCGATGGGTACTGGAACCGATGTGGCCATGGAAAGTGCAGGAGTAACTTTGGTTAAAGGGGATCTCATCGGAATTCTTCGCGCCCGAAAACTCAGCCGCGCCACCATGAGGAATATCAAACAAAACCTCTTTTTTGCCTTCGCTTATAATGCGTCCGGCGTGCCCATTGCGGCGGGGGTGCTCTATCCCTGGTTTGGAATTCTTTTAAGCCCTATGATCGCTGCGGCAGCGATGAGTTTTAGTTCTGTCTCGGTGGTTGGAAATGCGCTGCGATTGAAACGTGTCAAAATTTAGAAAGTAAAATTTTATGAATCGTGCCCATTACTCCTCCAAGCCAATAACAAAAGGTGGATGCCCTTGTTAGCTCTTCCTTATTTTACTCTGGGACCTTGGCCTAAGGAACCTCTTATTTCTATCGGTTCTTTTCACCTTCAAATACCGGCCTTTGGTCTACTGGTGTTCATGGGAATTGTGATTGCAATTCTTATGGGAAATCAAAAAGCCAAAAGAATGGGCCTTTCGACACGAGACTTTCAAAATCTAGCTTTTTTTCTCATAAGCATAGGATTTCTCGTTTCCCATTTATTCGAAGTTCTTTTTTACCATCCTGAGGTAGTTTTACAAAAGCCCTGGATTCTTTTGGACATCTTTAACGGGCTCTCCAGTTATGGAGGACTGATCGGTGGAATTTTCGCCTTCTTGATCTGGACTCATTGGAAGCACATTCAAGACCGGCTGGCATGGGCCGACCTAATGTCTTGGTGCTTTGCGATCGCTTTCTTTTTTGGGAGAATCGGTTGTTCCGTAGCACACGATCACCCTGGTGCCTTAGCTCCTGGATGGCCTTTGGCTATCCAATATGCAGACCCCTCTCGTCCTTGGCTGAATGGACCTAGGCATGACTTGGGATTTTACGAAGCAATTTGGTGGCTAGTCATTTTAATCGTGATGTTTCTCTTAGACCGTAAGCCTCGCCGCCAAGGTTTTCACCTGGTGCTTCTTGCTTTACTTTACGCACCAGTGCGCTTCGCTCTCGATTTTTTACGAATTCCAGCGACTCAGGGAGGGGATATTCGCTATTTTGGTCTCACCCCGGCACAATATCTATCCTTGGTACTATTAGGATTCGGAATATATTTTTGGTTTGTAAAATGGAGAGCCTGGAGGACCGGAAAGTGAAGCTAAAAGTTCCTTTAGAAAAAATTCTTGAAAAGAAAATAAATGAAAAAACAACGGCAACAAAAATCAAGATTATTGAATTAAACCTTAGAGCTAACTCCAAATATCCTCTTGACCTTGGAGCATACTCAAAGGCTTATAAGATAATTATGGAATTAGTAAAATGCAAACGGTTGAAACACTAATGGGTGTTAATGCTGATACACTAGCTGTGAAAATACGCTGTGATTGAGACGTATCAAAATTTAGAAAGGGAGTTTTTTATGAATCACTCTTCCCATACAACAAAATCACGACCGGTCTTTTGGAAAAATCCTCTAACCATTATTGGAATTATTGCCTTTGGGTATTGGGTTTTCACCTATCATCCCCAACACGCTCTAGGTTATTTGCCGTATTTAATTCTCTTATTATGCCCACTCATGCATATTTTTATGCACGGGGGTCATGGTGGACACAGCGGATATAGTAACCACAGTGACTTGAAGGGGAATAACGAATCTGATCCTTCATTCAAGGAGAAATAAGATGCACGGTGAACAAAGTGGATATGGCCTATGGACCTTAGTTATTTTAAATTCAGCTATTTTTATCATTTTTGCTTTTAGTTTTACCAAACCCAAAAGTAAAACTGATTGGCGGTCTTTAGGAGCTTTTTCCGCCTTTATTTTGGCACTATTTACGGAGATGTATGGGTTTCCTTTAACTATCTATCTACTCTCGGGATGGCTTGGCCAGCAGTTTCCAGCCCTCGATATTTTTTCTCATAACAATGGGCACCTATGGACCACACTTCTAGGCTCAGAAATCAATCCTCATCTTCATCCTATTCATATTGCCAGTAATATTTTAATTGTAGTTGGATTTGTTCTTCTCTCATCGGCCTGGAAGACACTTCATGCCGCTCAAAAAA
Source organism: Deltaproteobacteria bacterium (assembly GCA_024233625.1). Taxonomy (GTDB): domain Bacteria; phylum UBA10199; class UBA10199; order DSSB01; family DSSB01; genus JACKPJ01. The sequence goes on along the minus strand of JACKPJ010000007.1, from coordinate 15,826 downwards.
ATAATGCTTTAGCCATGACCGGGCTCTACGCTAAAGTGCGTCATCCACAATATGTGGCTTTTATTGTTATCATGTTTGGTTTTCTTTTGATGTGGCCGACGATCCTTACTCTTGTGATGTTCCCAGTGCTAGTATTTATGTATTATCGTTTAGCCAAGCATGAAGAAAATGAGGTCATCAAGGAATTTGGTAATGTCTACCTCAATTATAAACGACATGTCCCTTCTTTTTTTCCTCGATTAGGTAGTATTCAAACAACAGCAAAGAATTAACGCTAAAAACACGTAAGCTTCAGGAGGAAAAATTATTAATGGAAAAGTATAAAGCCAATAGCCTGACTCTAGCTGGCGCCGTATCATTAGGAACTGGTGTGATGATTGGCGCAGGAATTTTTGCCCTTTTAGGACAAGTTGCCGAGCTAGCAGGAGAATGGTTTCCAGTTGCCTTTATTATGGGCGCTATTGTTGCGGCATTTAGTGCTTATTCATACATTAAAATGTCTAACACATATCCATCCGCTGGTGGGATTGCGATGTTTCTAGAAAAAGCCTACGGAAGAGGAATCGTGACCAGTGTTGGAGGTCTTTTAATGGCCTTTTCCATGATCATCAATGAAAGTTTAGTAGCTCGCACTTTTGGTGCTTATACTTTACAGTTATTCAAGGTTGAATCGACTAATATTCTTATTCCAATTTTAGGTGTACTCCTGCTTATATTTGCATTTCTAATTAATATTTCAGGTAATCGCATGATTGGATCATTCTCAAAATTTTTAGCAATTGCTAAAATTGGAGGGGTTGCCGCATTTGCCCTCGCAGGATTATGGGTTTCAGGTTTTTCATTTGAGAGTTTCAGCGGATCTAAATCTGATTTGACAATGGTTGGATTTCTAGGTGCTATTGCATTATCTATACTTGCCTATAAAGGATTTACGACCATTACCAATAGTGGATCCGAAATTGTGAATCCTCACCGAAACGTCGGGCGGGCGATTATTATTTCTTTGTTCATTTGTGCGGTAGTTTACCTATTGGTTGCTTTGGCGGTCGCGGGAAACCTTACCATACCTGAAATTATCAACTCAAAGGACTATGCTTTGGCAGAAGCCGCTCGTCCGGCTTTTGGCCAGTTCGGTCTATGGTTTACGGTAGCCCTAGCGATCATTGCTACAGTCTCTGGTGTGATCGCGAGTGTGTTTGCCGTTTCAAGAATGTTAGCAATGCTCACTGATATGCAGCTAATTCCCCATCGGCATTTTGGAATGCCTGGAACGATTCAGAAACATACACTCGTCTATACTGTTGTGATCGCAATATTCCTGACTATATTTTTCGATTTAAGCCGAATTGCTTCTTTAGGTGCCATTTTTTATTTAGTGATGGACATTATGATTCATTGGGGAGTTTTTCGTTACCTTAGGAAGGAAGTCCAAGCAAAATCCTATGTTCTTATCACTGCCATGCTTCTAGACGTTGTGGTCCTAACAGCATTTGTTTGGGTGAAGGCTTCGGTTGATATCACCGTGATACTAGTTTCATTGGCAATAATGGTGCTCATCTTCCTTGGTGAAAGATTATTTTTACACAATATGAAGGGAGCTGAGTAGAGCATTGTGGTTAGAATGCAGCCAATCGATTTTGTGATTGTTGTTTTTGTGACCCTGATGTGGGCACTCTGTTTTCCTCTTATTTCTACAGGGCTTTCTGGAACTTCCCCTCTATGGTACGCAACTTTGCGGTCGTTAATTGCGGGTCTTTCCCTCTTAGTGCCAAGTATACTTTTTGGTGGATGGCCAAAGCTAAGTCGAAAAATATGGTTGCTGCTGATCTTTTTTGGATTCACTTATTCTTTTATGGGTTTTGGAGGAATGTTTCTTGGTGGAAAAGAGCTCAACCCTGGTATTGCGACTGTCCTTGCGAATACTCAACCTCTCATGGCAGCTACGATGGCTTATTTTTTTCTTTCAGAAAAACTAAATACCATCGGATTTTTAGGTCTTTTTTTAGGGTTTTCTGGAATTTTGGTCATTGCTTGGCCGGCTATTTTTGATCAAACTTCCATAGGTAGCATCAAAGGAATTGAATTTATCTTAATCGGCGCCCTAGGAACGGCTATTGGGAATATTCTTTTAAAAAAATTAACAAATAAAGCTCCTATATTTTTTGCAATAGGATTTTCATTTATATTTGGAGCATTTTTTTTGGCTTCGGCAGCTCTTAGCATAGAGGGGGCTTTACAGACCCAATGGAATTCAAGTTTTGCTATTTCTCTTTTGATCCTTTCGATCCCAGGTACAGCAATCGCAACAGCTTGCTGGTATTATCTGTTAGAGAGAAATCCCCTGACCCGCTTGAATGCTTTTTCTTTTTTAACCCCTGGATTTGGATTGGCAATTGGTGTGATTTTTTTTCGTGAACGGTTATCCATGATAGAACTTGGAGGTGTTTTTTTAATTGTAATAGGTATTTATCTTATAAGTAAAAGAAACGTTTTTAAAGAATCGATCTTAGTCAATGAATGACATTAGCACTATTTTGTTAACTTAGGGATTAATTTTTTGATTAAACAAAAAGTAAAAAAAAATAAAAAATCAATCGTAGGGCTGGCAGCTGGATCATTGGGAATTGTATACGGAGATATAGGGACGAGTCCTCTTTATGCCCTAAGAGAATGTTTTGTCGGAGTCTCTGGGTTCCCCGTAAGTACCGAAAATGTACTTGGAATTCTTTCTCTGATTGTCTGGTCTTTAATCCTAATTATTTCTCTTAAATATCTTCTGCTAGTGCTGCGTGCGGATTCTCAAGGAGAAGGAGGGATTCTAGTTTTAGCCCACCTCGCTATTCCTGATAAAGTAAATCTTTGGAAAAGAAGAGAATGGATTTTAGTCAGTATCGGTTTGTTTGGAGCGGCGCTTCTTTATGGTGATGGAATTATTACACCGGCCTTATCGGTATTAAGTGCACTCGAAGGTTTAGAAGTGGGAACCCCTATGTTCAAACCTTATATTATTCCTTTGACGGTTTTCATTCTAAGCGTTCTTTTTTTTCTTCAAAAAAAAGGAACCCATCATGTGGGGCGATTATTTGCTCCCGTTACTTTTGTTTGGTTTCTAGTCCTAGCGATCCTAGGAGTTCAACAAATATGGCAAAACCCAGAAGTATTACACGCCGTTTTAACCCTATATTTGGGATTAATTTTTTTTAAAAGTCATGGGATGCATGGGACGCTTATTCTGGGAGCTGTATTTCTTGTTGTGACAGGAGGGGAAGCCCTTTATGCTGATTTAGGCCATTTTGGCCGAAAGCCTATCCAATTGTCCTGGTTTATAATTGTGTTTCCATCACTGCTGCTAAATTATTTTGGACAAGGTGCTTTGTTACTTCAATCTCCAGAAAAGGTTGAAAATGTTTTTTATCATTTGGCTCCGTCATGGGCTTTATATCCAGTATTGTTTTTAGCGACTTTTGCAACCATCGTTGCCTCTCAGGCAGTAATCTCCGGTGTTTTTTCTTTAACCTCTCAGGCTATTCAAATGAACTATTTCCCTCGGGTAAAAATAAAACATACCTCTGCCAAAACGCACGGCCAAATCTATGTCCCTATTGCTAATTGGTTATTATTTATTGGAACAATTAGCTTGGTTGTTGGGTTTCGTTCTTCTGGAAATATGGCCGATGCTTACGGGGTTGCAGTCTGCTTAACCATGATCATTACTTCGATTCTACTATACTTTGTCATGGTTCAGGTTTGGAGTTGGAAAAGGCTATGGGCTGGATTAGTTATAGGGATTTTATTAGCGATTGACCTGACTTTCTTTTCTTCCATTATTCGAAAGGTGTCTCATGGGGGCTGGGTTCCCCTATTGATTGCAGGTTCACTCTTTTTAATCATGCTTATCTGGCGTCGTGGCCAACAACTTGTTCAAAAAGAACTAATAAGACAAGAAATCTCAACGCAAAGTTTTCTTGAAGAGCTCGATAAACACCCACTGCTTCATTCCAAAGGAGCCATTATTTATTTAGTGCGGGACACGTCGGAAATTCCCTTATCGCTTCTTAATGAATTTAAAACTTATAAGACCATTCACGAAAAAATATTCCTACTTCATGTCAATCAATGTCATCGTCCGTATATGATCGATGAGCCCCATGCACGTCTGGAAATGCTTCGGAAAGGCTTTTACGTGATTCATGCTTGTTATGGATTTATGGAAGTGCCTGATATTAAGGCTTTGATACAAAATCTTATCAAAGAAAATGAATTCGATATTGACCCTAAAAAGATTACCTATATTTTAAACAAAGAGGCGATTACTCCTACTAAAAGACCAGGCTTACCCAAATGGACGAAGTATTTGTATGGTTTTATGTTACGAAATACGACTCGTATTACCCAACATTTTAATATTAACCCTAAGCAAGTTGTTGAAGTTAATACGCAAATTGAAATATAATTTTCTATGAGAATTTATTCTCTTATTTTAAGTTTGGTTTTAAATCTATGAAAAATAAACTTCTAATTTTATGTATACTAGCCGTTAGCTTTTTGGCAACAGACTGCTTAAGTAAGAGGAACTTACGAGTATTTAAAGTAGAAAATTTAAAATGCTATAATCGCCTAAAGGAACCCTACACTTCCGTAGTTGATTCACATATTCATTTTCGTCCCTTTGGCGGACCGGCTATCCCATTTTCTGAGTTGAATAGTTATTTGAATAAGTTAGGGGTCCTATTCGTAAATATCTATGGCATAGGACAAACCTTACCTATAGATTCTGTTTGTGATTATTATTTAGATTGCCCAGGTGTTCCTGTCACTCCAAGTATTAAAAATGATTTCATAAATGCTGCTCATTTTTTAGAACAAAAGCCTAGTGGGGTACACATGACACTATCTATGACTTTTGCCGACTTGGCTGCTCCTCAAAATATTATTGAGCAAATACGTTTACTAGAAAAAGAATATCCGGGCATGTTCAAGTGGATGGGTGAGGTGAATTTGGTTAAACAGGCATTGTTTAACAATGGTCATAAATTAATTTCAAAGGCATCTATTAAAGAATGGTCAGCTTTTATGAAGTATCTTGAACAGCGAGATATTCCTATTACAATTCATTCAGATTTGGGCAATGATGTTGAGCCAGAAAAATATTTATACCTAATGAAAGAAGTATTAAGACTATATCCCAAAAATAAAATCATCTGGGCCCATATGGGTTTATCCAAAGAATTGATGAATATGGATCCAAGTCATCATATTAGGCTTATGAAGCTTCTCTTGGATAATAATAAAAATCTAATGCTAGACATAGCTTGGAGGGTATTGCACGACGCCTACTTTAAAAAAGAAGAAGTTAGAAATCTATACGTTTCTTTTTTTAATGCTTATTCGACTCGAATCTTAACTGGAACAGACTTTGTTGCTGCAAGGAAAAAAGATTTTGCGACATATAAGGAAGAGCTTGAGATCACCAGTCAGATTAATAAATATTTGAATGATGAAGCATTCCGGAATATTGTTTTAGGAGAAAATTATTTTAGGATACTAGGTTTAAATTATAAATCACCTCCGGTGTGCAACGAGTTGAGTGATCGATGACCAAAAAATCTATAAAGATAATCTGCAAACTACTTGATACTTATAAATAAATTGAATTATAATTTATTGCCTTGACCTTGGAGTATACTCCAAGCTGTATAGGGAAGCTAAGCATTTGATTTGTACAAGTAGTAAGTGCAAAATCAATAAAATAATGGCGAAGATAACATGAATTTCATATAATGGCGTAATTGATGAGAAGTATTTTAAAAATCACTTTTACAATAATGTTCTCCTGGAGCATTATTGCATCTTCAGCACTTGCCTGTGCCTGTATTTCTTCAAATAAAACTCACCATTCTTGCGAGAAAAAAGCATCTTCTCATTGCCCAAAAGTAGACACTCAATTTAACAATGCAAAAAATGAGCTTTGCCAATGCCCTAGCGCCTTAGAATCTCAAGTCGTTGAAAAGCATGAGCTAAAATTAAAATATAGCGAGACGACTTTTGCTTTAAATACGGCTGTTCATTTGGACTCCTTAAAGAGTCGTCATAACTTCTTTAAATTTAATTATCAGCTCCAGAACCTACCCCCTGGAATTCCTATTTTTCTAGCGAACCATACTCTCATTTTATAAAATTCTCTTCAAGACTTAACCGTACGAAGCTTTAAGTTTGCAATTTCTCATTTTGAGAACTTGTGTAGGCATCCATCTATTATTTGGAGAGTAAGATGCTTCATAAATATTATACTCACACAGTGGTACTTCTATGCGTATGGCTATTTTCGGCAAGGGTTTTAGCCGAGGATAAATTGACACATCGAAAAGAAGTCTCATTAGTTTCAGAAAAAACAGAGAAAGAGCCAAGGAATTTTGGCGAAAAGAACTTAAGAGAGCTCACTAGCGAGCTCTTAGAGTACAACCCAGAACTTAAGGGGCTCGTGGAAAAAATACAAGTCTATGAATTAAGAGTCCCACAAGCAGGATCTTTAGATGATTTGAGGTTCAGCTTTGAAGGTAGTAACATTCCTATCCGAAATCCAGCCTTAAACCGTACTGCCATGACGGGCCTTCAGATCTATTTGAGGCAAAAATTTCCCTTTCCTGGAAAACTCAAGCTTAAAAAGCAAATTGCATCTACTCAAGCCGAGCAAGAAAAGCAGGCCTATTATGAACGACTTAATCAACTTGTGGCTCGATTTAAACAAACTTACTTTGAATATGTCTATGTAAACCAAGCCATTCGTCTAAATCAGAGGACCAAGGCAAAATTTAAAGGTTTGGTAAAATTTTTAGAAGCTCGCTATTCCATCGGAAAAGGAACTCAACAAGACATCCTTAAAACCAAGATCGAAATTTCTAATATTGAAAAAACATTGATTCAGTTAAGAGAAGCCCAAAAAGTGCTCGTCTCACGCCTGAACACACTTTTGTATCGTCCTGAAAATATCCCCTTAAAAATTAAGTTAGAGCATCAAGGGTTAACATCGCTTTCTATTTCCATTGAAGCTCTTCGTCAGTTAGCCCAAGAAAATCGCCCTTGGATTAAGAAAAAAACAGCTCAGATTCAAGAAGCCGAATTGGGACATCGTTTAGCCAAAAAAGGTCTATTACCGGATTTTGACTTTGGGGCGGGATACCGAATTCGACAAGTATCTCCGGGGGATCCCGTGAATGGTGAGGATTTCTTTTCGGCTGGTGTGACAATTAATTTGCCCGTTTACGCGGGAAAAAAACAAAATAAACAAATTCAAGAAATGCTGCACCGCCAAAAACAGGAAGAATATCTCAAGCAAGCCACTACTCAAGAAGTATTCTATCAGGCAGAGAAAGCCTATTTTGATTCTCTTCAATTCAAGTCCCAATTTTACTTGTTAAAAGATAATATCATCCCGCAGGATAATGCTACCATCAACTCCTCTAGAGCGAGTTATGAAGCCGATAAAATTGATTTTTTAAATGTTCTATTAAGTGAAATTAGCTTGCTGAATCACCAAATCGATCAAGTTAGATATCATTCCCAATACCACCAAAAACTAGCTGAAATTGAAATGGCTGTGGGATTGCCCATCCACATCATCAATCAAGCGGCCACCATACAGGAGGGTTCCGATGCAAAATAATAAACTCAAAATTAACCTAATTCTACTTATGATTCCTTTCTTACTAATGCTTGGACTCAACTCCTGTAAAAAGGATAGTCTTCCCGACGACGTCAGCCACTATACCTGCCCCATGCATCCCCAAATTAAAATGGACCAACCTGGTTCTTGTCCTATCTGTGGCATGGATCTAGTTCCAGTTAAAAAGGAGACCGAAGAATCAATTACCAATGATATGGACCATGAACACGAAGGCCATGACCATAAAGGTGACACTGCAAAAGAAGAACCCAAAGGAATCAAAATCGATCCATCGCGAACCCAGCAAATAGGGCTTCAAGTTGAAAAAGTTGGATTGCGTGACCTTTCAAAAAGTTTCCTTCTTCAAGGAAAGGTGGCCCATGATCCTGATCTCTGGGTGGCACAGAAAGAATATATTATCGCGTTAAAATTAGGGGACCCAGACTTGATTAAAAGCTCGGAAGAAAAACTCTATTTTATGGGATTATCCAAGGAATGGATTCGTATGATTAAAAGAACCCGTAAAGCGAACCTTGGATTTCATATTCCTACTCCTGGAGAACCCACTTTTTTTGAAGCCTTTCTTTATCAGGCAGATGTGAGTATTCTCAAGCCTGGTGTTCAATTAGAAATTTACGATCTTCAATCCCGAAAACTTGCGGATGCATCGATTAGGGCAATAGGTACGATGGTGGACTTAGAATCTCAGACCATCCGTGCCTTGATTCAATCCAAAGAAACCTTAGATCTAAAATCAAATACCTTGGTTCAGCTTAAAGTGAAACTCCCCATGGGAAAGCATTTAGCCATTCCTAAATCCGCCATTCTATTCAATGGCGACCACAACATGGTCTATGTCAAAACAAATTCCGGAAAATTTGTAGGAAAAATAGTCGAGTTAGGAAAAAACGCTGGAGATTATTACGAAGTTACCAAGGGCCTTAGCGAGGGTGACGAAGTAGTTACCAATGGCCATTTTCTTATGGACTCCGAAACTCAAATCAAAATGGGTGGGCAGTCCAGCCACCAACACTAAGAGAGTACATTATGTTAGAAAGAATTATTGCCTATTGTGCCGAAAAACGATTTCTGATTTTTATTTTTACGGTCGTTGGAATTTTATGGGGGATCTATTGTCTGCGAAATATTCCCATCGACGCAATCCCCGATTTATCGGATCCACAAGTGATTATTAAAACCGACTGGAAAGGCCGGTCCCCAGACCTAATCGAAGATCAAATCACTTATCCCATTGTCAGTGCGATGGTGGCTGCTCCTAAAGCCAAGGTCGCTCGCGGATTTTCCATGTTTGGAAGTAGTTTTGTGTATGTAATCTTTGAAGAAGGAACGGATCTATACTGGGCACGATCTCGGGTATTAGAGTACATGAGTAAAATCCAGGGTCAACTTCCTGAAGGAGTCACACCAGTTTTGGGTCCGGATGCCACGGGTGTGGGTTGGGTTTTGAGCTATGCGTTAGTCGATAAGAGCGGAAAGAACACCATTGAAGACTTAAGAGCCTTTCAGGATTGGAAAATACGTTATTTACTTGAAGCCGTGCCCGGTGTTGCGGAAGTTGCGACGGTGGGCGGTTTTCAAAAACAATATCAGATTCAAATCAACCCCAATGTTTTAGCTCAATATAATATTACTTTAAAGCAAGTAGCCGATAAAATTCGTGCCTCCAACCGTGATGTGGGTGGGAGAATATTAGAAATGAGTGAGCGCGAATATTTTGTTCGTGGTTTGGGATACATTCAATCAATCCAAGATATCGAAGAAATCAATTTAAGAACAACTCGGGAAGGTGCTCCTGTTTATCTTCGAGACGTAGCGACGGTAACCATGGGACCCGAAATTAGAAGAGGAGCTTCGGACTTTAATGGAGAAGGTGAAGCGGTTTCAGGCATTGTTGTGATGCGCTATGGAGAAAATGCCTATACTGTGATTGAACGAGTTAAAGAAACCTTAGATAAAATTCAATCCTCCTTACCTGAAGGAACGGAACTCGTCATTACTTATGATCGTTCCAAACTAATCGGGAGATCAATCGACACCCTAGCAAAAAAGCTTACTGAGGAAATGCTAGTCGTTGCCCTAATAATATTTATCTTTCTCTGGCATTTCCGCTCCTCTCTAGTTCCCGTTCTGACTTTACCCATCGCGGTGATTCTATCTTTTATTCCCATGTATTATTTGGGGATATCGGCAAATATCATGTCCTTGGGTGGAATTGCGATTGCCATTGGAGCCATGGTCGATGCCTCGATTATCATTATCGAAAATGCTCATAAGGCACTGGAAAAATGGAAAGCGTCGGAAAAAAAAGAACCCTTATCCGATGTTCTGCTCCATGCTTGTCAAGAAGTTGGACGTCCCATTTTCTTTTCATTACTAGTGATTGCTGTTTCTTTTATGCCGATCTTTGCTTTACAAGGACAAGAAGGCTATCTCTTTAAACCCCTTGCTTTTACCAAGAATGCTTCCATGTTTTTTGCGGCATTGCTTTCTGTAACCTTAGTTCCTCCACTAGTGATTGTTTTACTTAAAATACCTAAAAAAATATCATTAAAAAGTAAAAAATTAAGTAGTCTTATTAATTTCTTTTGGGCTGGGAAAATTCATTCTGAAGAAGATCATCCGATTAGCAAACTGCTTTTTAGGATCTATACGCCTATCTTGAAATTTTTTCTTCGTTTTCGAAAAGGAGCGATTGTTATATCAGGCTTGTTAATTGTCCTTACCTTGCCTGTCTATTTCCACTTGGGCCAAGAATTTTTACCGCCCCTCAATGAAGGCGATATTCTGTATATGCCCACAACTCTTCCGGGTATCTCCATTGAAACGGCTCGAAACTGGATGCAGCAACAAGATAAACTTATCATGAAACTCCCCGAAGTAAAAACCGTTTTTGGTAAAGTTGGCCGGGCTAATACGGCGACGGACCCGGCTCCTTTATCCATGGTAGAGACGGTCATTCAATTACAGCCTCAGGAAGAATGGTCTGAGGTTTATCATGAACGTTGGTATTCTTCTTGGGCACCCGAACTACTTAAAAAGCCTCTAAGAATATTCTGGCCTGAGATGAAGTCAAAGACTTGGGATGAATTAACCAACGAGTTAAATGAGTTAGTTAAATTACCCGGGACCACCAATGCCTGGGTGTTTCCCATCCGGACGCGAATCGATATGCTAACCACGGGAATCAGAACACCCGTTGGGGTGAAAATATTTGGAGATGATCTCAAAATTATTGAAGAACTGGCTGTTGGGTTAGAAGGGGCTGTTCAAAAACTGCCTGGTACACGTTCAGTTATCGCTGAAAGGTCATTAGGAGGTTATTATGTGGATATTGAAATCAAGAGAGATAAACTTTCCCTCTATGGTATGACCATTGAAGATGCCCAGACAGTTGTTGAAGGTGTGATTGGATCCCATCAGCTCACCACAACGGTCGAGGGAAGAGAGCGTTTTTCGGTCAATATGCGCTATCAACCGAGTTTTCGAAAGAATTTGGAAAAATTAAAACGCTCCCTGGTTACCGTCTCTGAAAAGAAACAAATTCCTTTAGCAGAAATTGCAGATATTCGAGTGGATCGTGGCCCTCCAGTGATTAAAGATGAAAATGGATTGCTCACCTCGTGGGTTTTTATTGACCTTGAAACCGACCAGGATATGGGTTCCTATGTAGAAGGTCTAAAAAAACTCTTGTCAGAGGATATGAAATTCCCTGCGGGCTATACTTATTCGATTAGCGGTCAATATGAATTTTTGCAAAGAGCTAAACAACGACTCATGGTGGTTGTTCCGATCACATTATTTATCATTTGTTTTCTGCTCTATCTCAACACAAAGTCCTGGATAAAGACAGGGATCGTTCTTTTGGCCGTGCCTTTTTCTCTCATCGGTGCCTTTTGGCTGCTCTATTTTTTAGATTACAACATGAGTATTGCGGTGTGGGTGGGACTCATAGCCCTTGCGGGAGTGGATGCCGAAACCGGTGTTGTGATGCTTTTGTATTTAGATTTAGCCTATGAAGACCATAAAAAGAGGGGTGCCTTAAATAACATACATGATCTTGAAGAATCTATTATGGAAGGCGCTGTCAAACGTGTGCGTCCCAAGGTGATGACCGTACTAACAACCTTTTTGGGTTTACTTCCGATTATGTGGGCGGCTTCTTATGAAAGTGGTGCAGACATGACCAAACGAATTGCAGCACCTATGGTGGGTGGAATCTTCACATCCTTTTTAATGGAACTACTGATTTACCCCTGTATTTTTATGGTTTGGAGAGCAAGAGAGTTAGCCAGAAAGAAAAATATATAATTCACAAAGGAAATATAAAAGTCATTAAAAACTTATTTGCTATTCATTTTATAGCATGTTACTAATTATAAATTATGCCTTATTTAGTCAAATCGTCCAAAGCTCTCAAGCTTAGTTTAGCTTTACTGACTTTATTTGTAGCATTTTGTAGTGCTCCTAATTTTCAAGAAATCACTCACCTTTTACTCGTTCACGAACAAGGGATCGCTCATGCGCATGAGCATGTTCACAAAGAACACATTTATATACATGACCATCATGATGAAGATTTACCCAATTCAGAGCACTCTCATACCCATCAATTTGCTTCTTTACTAGAAAGCTCTCCAACTCTACTAACTTATTCAAAAGTACAACCTTTTGCTTTGTTTAAGCTTTACCGAGTCCTTTCACATGTTGAAGCTACGTTACAGCAGAACTCTTCTGTTATTAGGTGGAATTTTCAAAATCGAGCACCACCTTTATCCAAGAGCTTACAACAATTCTTATCTGCTCATCCTACCCATGCTCCTCCCTTGGTCTAATGTCTTTTTAGATCAATTGTTTTTCTATTCATAACTTTTTCATTATGAGTTTACATGATTAATGCGATTATTCGTTATGCGTTAAAGCATCGCCTAACGGTTCTTATATTATCCTTGCTAATTTTAATTTATGGAGCTTGGACAATTCGTCAATTGCCGATCGATGTTTTTCCAGATCTCAACCGACCGGTAGTGACAATTTTGACCGAAGCTCATGGCTTAGCGCCCGATGAGGTTGAAACTTTGGTCACCATACCCATCGAATCTGTTTTGAGTGGGCTCTCCGGAGTGGTTCGAGTGCGCTCTTCAAGTGGAATTGGGATTTCGATTATTTACGTCGAATTTGACTGGGGAACGGATATCTTTCGTAATCGCCAACAAGTGGCGGAACGCCTTCAACTAGTTACAGAAAAACTTCCTGAAGAAATGATTCCTGCTTTGGCTCCCATTAGTTCTATCATGGGTGAAATCCAATTTGTTGGACTGACTCGTGTAGACAAAAACATCTCTTTAAAAAAATTAAGAAGTATTGCCGACTGGACCGTTCGGCCTCGTTTAATGACAATTAACGGCATCAGTCAAGTTGTTGCCATTGGTGGGGAAGTCAAACAATATCAAATTTTAGTATCCGCAGCTAAGCTTCAGTATCGAGGAATCTCTTTAGAAGATTTACGAGAATCCCTTTCTAAAATCAGCCTTAATACGACAGGTGGCTTTATAGACATCTCAGAAAAGGAATATCTGATTCGTCCTTTAGCTCGCGTGCAATCGATTGAGGATATCGAAAACTCTTTTGTCGCGATTCATCTTGGAAAGCCGGTTTTGGTCAAAGACATTGCGGAAGTTAAAGTCGGCCCTAAAATCAAACGAGGGGAAGGTAGCATTAATGGCAAACATGCGGTAGTTTTGACGGTTCAAAAACAACCAGGAGCTAACACTGTTGAGTTAACAAAAAAAATCGATGAAGAACTCACTCAATTACAAAAAACGCTTCCTCAAGGGATTAAGATAGAAAAAGACCTCTTTAAACAAGCTCACTTTATTGAAAACTCGATTTCTAATGTGGAAGAAGCCCTTCGTGATGGCGCCATCATGGTTGCAATTATTCTATTTATTTTTCTGCTTAACTTTAGAACCACTGCGATTACTTTATTAGCGATTCCACTTTCTTTTGCTGTCACAGCCATTGTTTTTAAAATGATGGGTTTTAGTGTCAATACCATGACCCTAGGTGGTCTTGCGATTGCCATTGGTGAGTTAGTCGATGATGCTATTGTGGATGTTGAAAATGTTTTCCGTCGCCTCAAAGAAAATAAAACTCTAGTCCATCCTAGACCTGTTCTACAGGTTATTTATGAAGCTTCTTCTGAAATTAGAAACTCCATTGTTTTTTCAACCATCATTGTAATTTTGGTTTTTATCCCCTTATTCGCTTTAGGAGGAATCGAAGGACGACTCTTTGTTCCTTTAGGTATTGCTTATATTATCTCATTAGCAGCTTCGCTTTTAGTTTCTCTCACCGTCACCCCGGTCCTGTGTTCCTACTTGCTGCCCAAATCTAAATCTGTAGAAAAAGCCGATGGGATTGTCGTAAAGTTTTTAAAAAAAATAACAGCTTTTGTAATTTCTCATACTATTCATCACCCTTACCTTATTTTGACTTTTTGTCTGATCCTTTTAGGAGGAACACTCAGCTTGATTCCCTTAATGGGAAAAAACTTTTTACCATCCTTTAACGAAGGAACTGCAACCATTGGTGTTGCGGCAGGTCCTGGTATTTCTTTAAAATCTTCTGATGAATTAGGAACTAAGATAGAAGAAGCCATCTTATCGGTTCCTGAAGTCAAGTCAACCGTACGTCGAACAGGCCGTGCAGAAATGGATGAACATGCAGAAGGAGTTCATTGGCATGAAATCGACGTTGACTTTAAAGAAGGAGGCCGAGAACGTTCGCTTGTTTTACAAGATCTACGCAAAAAAATTCTTGCTGTTGGGGACGTCTATGTCAATATTGGACAACCGATCAGTCACCGTTTAGATCATTTACTCTCGGGTGTTCGTGCTCAAATTGCCATTAAAATTTTTGGCACTGATCTCAGTGAACTCCGCCGTCTGGGCGGGGAAATCCAAGCAGTCCTTAAAGAAATTCCTGGGGTTGTCGACCTGCAGACTGAACCACTTGTTTTAATGCCTCAATTAAAAATTGCTCTCGATAGGGAAACTGCTGCAGAAAATAGAATGAGCTCAGGAAGTATCGCTGAAGATTTAGAAATTGCCCTCAATGGTATCACAGTTTCTCAGTTCATCGAAAAGCAAGAACTCTACGAAATTTTCTTGCGACTCGATGATGCTTCGAGAAAGGACCCAGAAAGTATTAAGTCCATTTTGATTAAAACTCTACCCTCGGGTCAACATGTTAAGTTGCAGGAAGTCGCTCAGGTTTACCCTGGGACTGGACCTAATATGATCAATCGTGAAAATTTGTTGAGGCGCATTATTGTCTCTGCTAATGCTCAAGGAAGAGATTTAGACACACTTGTTAAGGAAATAAAACAATCTATCAATGATAAGGTTAAGTTGCCTCCGAGATATTTTATTAATTATGGAGGGCAATTTGAAAGCCAAGAACAAGCTTCGCGTCTAATCTTCTTTTTAGGCTTGCTCTCATTACTGGGTATTTTCTTTGTACTCTACATTCACTTTCGTTCCTTTGCTTTGACTTTACAAATTATGCTCAATGTTCCTCTAGCTTTGATTGGTAGTATTCTCGCTATTTATTTAACGGAACGAATCTTATCAGTGGCTACCTTGATTGCTTTTATCACTTTATGCGGCATTGCATCGCGCAATGGAATCATGATGATCAGTCATTATCTCCATTTAGTAAAGGAAGAAGGCGAAAAGTTTAATGAAAGTATGGTCATTCGAGGTTCATTGGAGCGATTAGTTCCCGTCTTAATGACTGCTCTATCAGCTATTTTGGCACTCATTCCTATTGCGCTTTCACAGGGAGAGCCAGGAAAAGAGATTCTTTATCCCGTTGCAGTCGTTATTATAGGAGGACTCATTTCTTCAACCTTGCTCGATATACTAGTCACTCCAGCTGTTTTTTATCGGTTTGGAAAAAAGGCGGTGCATCGATCGCTTTCATCCAATAAAAGCTTAACCTTAGATTCAAATAAAGGAGATCCCATATGAAATCTATAAAATTCATTTTAATTGGCTGCTGCTTAATTTTCTCTTCGATCAGCTGGGCTCATGACGAAGGGCATGGACCTAAGCTAGCGGATACAGGGAATTATGGTGGTTT
>JACKPJ010000006.1 GCA_024233625.1 Deltaproteobacteria bacterium | reverse complement strand
GATTGTTTCAGAAATAGATTGTGGAACGATCGAAGGTATCACAATGTCTCCTCTTGTCGAAGGTGGAGAAATTATTGAGCCCCTTGGCGATCGTATCTTAGGAAGAGTGACACTAGAGGATGTTTTAGATCCTTATTCAGGTACAGTGATATTAAAAGCAGGTACTGAAATTAACGAGACCTTGGTTAACGCAATTGAAGAAGCTGGTATTGAGAAAGTTAAAATTCGATCAGCTCTGACTTGTCAGACAAGTCGTGGTGTTTGTGCACATTGCTATGGACGAGATTTAGCACGAGGTAAATTGGTTAACATCGGTGAAGCTGTCGGCGTTATTGCCGCTCAGGCCATCGGAGAGCCTGGCACTCAGTTAACTATGAGAACATTTCATATTGGTGGCGCGGCATCAAGAAGGGCTGAGCAGTCAACTCTTGAAAATCGCAGTGAAGGTGCTGTTCATCTTATTGGTGTAAAAACGGTGAAAAACAGCGAAGGTTCATTGACTGTTATGAATCGTCACGGTGAACTTGCAATTATGGACGAGGTGGGTCGTGAGAGAGAAAAGTATACACTGACATATGGTGCTAAGCTATTCGTTAGTGATGGTGATAAAGTTCCTGCTAAAACTCTTTTATCTGAATGGGACCCTTATAGTATTCCAATTTTAACTGAAGTTAATGGTGTTATCAAATTTGGTGATATTATTGATGGGATTACCATGCAGGAACAACTTGATGAGGTGACAGGTCTTTCTCGTCGCGTTATTGTGGAGTCAAAAAGTAGACAAGGTGATTTAAGGCCACGTATATCTATAAAAGGTGAAGGTGGTAAAACTTTAAAATTGCCTGGTTCAGAAAATGAAGCAAGATATTTAATGCCAATTGGAGCTCATATCACGGTGACTGAAGGGCAAGAAGTGATCGCGGGTGCGGTTATCGCTAAAATTCCTCGTGAAACAACAAAAACAAAAGATATTACTGGAGGTCTTCCAAGGGTTGCTGAACTTTTTGAGGCAAGAAAACCAAAAGAATTTGCTGTTATAACAGAGATTGATGGTGTGGTTAGCTTTGGTAAAGATACAAAAGGTAAAAGAAAAGTCTTGGTTAGCCCCGAAGTAGGAGATGTCAAAGAGTATCTCGTGCCTAAAGGAAAACATTTGGCTGTCAGAGAAGGCGATTATGTTAAAGCGGGAGAGGCTTTGATGGACGGATCTTCTAATCCACATGATATTTTAAGCGTATTAGGGGAGCATGCCTTGGCAAATTACTTATTGGATGAAATTCAAGAAGTGTATCGATTACAAGGTGTACGTATTAATGATAAGCATATCGAAGTGATAGTTCGTCAAATGCTCAAAAAGGTAAAAATTGTGGATCCTGGTGGAACTTCATTTCTTATTGATGACACCGTGGAGAAAGATGTCTTTATTGAAGCAAATAAAGAAGCAAAGTCACGTAAAGAAAAACCTGCAATTGGTGAACCGATGCTACTTGGAATTACAAAGGCTTCATTAACTACGGAGTCGTTTGTCTCAGCAGCATCATTCCAAGAAACCACTAAGGTGTTGACTGAAGCAGCTGTAGCAGGGAAGGTCGATAAACTGCGTGGCTTAAAGGAAAATGTTATTATGGGTCGCTTAATTCCTGCAGGAACAGGATTGAGCGGCTATCGGGATATGAAGATGCTGATAGAAGAAGTTGAGTATGAAGAGGATGCGGCCCCAAGTCCATTGAGTGCTTAGGACTGAAATCCTAAAAACATAAAAAAGTTAAATTTAAATGGCTTGACAGTAAGTAAGGGGCATGGTAGTTAGCCCGCCGCTTCATACATTATTATTAGAATTCACATTCTAGATAAAATTAAAAAAAGAATTTTAACAAAAATTAAAAAAAATATAATGTTATTAAATAGATAAGCTTTTAAAGAGAAAATTATGCCCACAATTAATCAGTTGATACGTAAGGGAAGAAAAAGTCGTCAATACAAAGGAACAGCTCCAGCATTGCAAAGTTGTCCTCAAAGACGAGGTGTGTGTGTGCGTGTTTATACAACTACACCAAAAAAGCCTAACTCTGCTCTACGTAAAGTAGCTCGTGTGAGATTGACTAATGGTATTGAGGTTACCTCATATATTCCTGGAGAGGGGCATAATTTGCAAGAGCACTCTGTTGTTTTGGTGAGAGGTGGAAGGGTAAAGGATTTGCCAGGGGTGCGTTATCATACAGTTCGTGGAACTCTTGATACTTTGGGTGTAGAAAAGAGAAGGCAGCGACGGTCTAAATATGGGGCAAAAAAGCCTAAGTAAATTAATTATTAATTAAGGTTTGTAATAAAATGTCAAGAAAAGGCTTTCGATCAAAACGAAAAATACTTCCAGATCCAAAATATCACGATAAGTTGATTAGTAAGTTTGTTAATAAGGTGATGTTAGGTGGTAAAAAATCTCTTGCTGAGAGAATTGTTTATAAAGCATTAGATAAAGCACAGCAGCAGTTGAATGAAGATGCGCTGAAAGTATTTAAGCAAGCTTTAGATAATATTAAGCCTGTGGTTGAGGTTTGTAGTCGCCGTGTTGGTGGTGCAACCTACCAAATTCCTATTGAGGTTAGACCTGATAGAAGGGTTTCTTTGGGTTTGCGTTGGGTGGTTGCTTATGCGAGACAGCGTAATGAAAAGACGATTGTTGATAGGCTGGCGGGTGAGATTCTCGATGCCTATCATGGTCGTGGTAATGCTGTTAAGAAGAAGGAAGATGTTCATCGTATGGCGGAAGCAAATAAGGCCTTTTCGCACTATCGATGGTAATTAAACTGGTTGGAAGGTTATGGCTGAGAAGTACTCATTAGAAAAAACTCGTAATATTGGTATTATGGCTCATATTGATGCTGGTAAGACGACAACGACAGAGCGTATTCTCTTTTATACTGGGATTTCACATAAAATAGGTGAAGTTCATGAGGGTAGTGCTGTTATGGACTGGATGGCTCAAGAGCAAGAGAGAGGTATTACGATTACTTCGGCCACGACAGCTTGTTCTTGGAATAATCATCGGATTAATATTATTGATACTCCTGGACATGTTGATTTTACTATTGAAGTTGAACGTTCATTACGTGTTTTAGATGGTGCAGTGGGTGTCTTTTGTTCTGTTGGTGGGGTGGAGCCTCAGTCTGAAACAGTTTGGCGTCAGGCTGATCGTTATAAAGTTCCAAGGATTGCGTTCGTTAACAAGATGGATAGAACGGGAGCGGATTTTTTTAGAGGGATTAAGGAGATGTCTGATCGTCTCAATGCAAATCCAGTTCCTTTTCAGTTGCCTATTGGTTCAGAGGATAATTTTCGTGGGATTATTGATTTGCTTAAGATGCAAGCCTATTTGTATGATGATGAGAGTTTAGGTGCAAAGTATGATGTGGTGGATATTCCTGAAGAGCTTAAAGCTCAAGCTGAAGAGTACCGTGAAAAATTGATGGAAGCTGTTATTGAGCAGGATGAAGTTTTGATGGAAAGGTACTTGGAGGGTGTTGAAATAAATCTTGAAGAGGTTAAGCGTGTTGCCCGGCAGGCCACATTAAAAATGTTGATTACTCCTGTGTTTTGCGGTTCGGCTTTTAAAAATAAGGGTGTTCAGCAACTTCTTGATGCGGTAGTGGATTATCTTCCAAGTCCTTTGGATGTGCCTCCTGTGGAAGGGGTAGTTCCAAGGTCTGAGGAAGTTCAGGTGCGAAAGGCTTCGGAGTCAGAGCCATTTTCTTCTCTTGCATTTAAAGTAATGACGGATCCCTTTGTAGGGCAGTTAACCTACTTTCGAGTTTATTCAGGTAAGCTTGATGCGGGCACTTATGTGTATAATTCAACCAAGGATAAGCGAGAGCGTGTTGGTCGTATTTTACGTATGCATGCCAATAAAAGAGAAGAGATTAAAGAAATTGGTGCGGGTGATATTGCAGCAGCAGTTGGACTTAAATATACGATAACAGGTGATACTCTATGTGATGAATCTAAGCCGATTATTTTAGAGTCGATGGAGTTTCCGGATCCTGTTATTAGTGTTGCGATCGAGCCTAAAACAAAGAGCGATCAAGAGAAGCTTTCTTCATCATTGGGTAAGTTGGCTCAGGAAGATCCATCTTTTAGGGTGAAAATAGATGAGGAAACAGGTCAGACAATTATATCTGGAATGGGTGAGTTGCATTTGGAGATTATTGTTGATCGTCTAATGCGAGAGTTTAAGGTAGATGCAAATGTAGGGAAACCTCAGGTTGCTTATCGTGAAACTGTTTCCGGAAGTTCCGATGTTGAACTCAAATATGCGAAACAATCAGGTGGCCGTGGTCAATTTGCCCATGTGTTGATGAAAGTAGCACCTTCGGAAACAGGTAAGGGTCTTGAGTTTATTGATGAGATTAAAGGTGGTGTTATTCCTCGAGAATATATTCCTGCTGTAAGAAAAGGTATTGAAGAAGCAATGGATGGTGGTGTTCTTGCTGGATATCCTTTAGAGGACGTGCAGGTTAGGTTGTATGATGGTTCCTATCATGATGTAGATAGTTCTGAGATGGCTTTCAAAATAGCTGGTTCAATGTGCTTTAAGGATGGTGTTTCTAAGGCCTCTCCAATATTGTTAGAACCAATAATGGATGTTGAAGTTGTGGCTCCAGAAGATTTTATTGGTGCTGTTACGGGTGATTTGAACTCTCGTCGAGGTCGAATAATGGGAACGGAGAATAAATCAGGATTCCAAGTGATAAAAGCAATGGTGCCATTGGCAAACATGTTTGGTTATGCAACTGATTTACGTTCTCAGACCCAGGGGCGGGCTAACTTTACTATGCAATTTAATTGCTATGAACAAGTTCCAAGAAATGTAAGTGATGAAATTGTTGCGAAATCTAAAGGGCAGTAAGTTATTAAAATATTAAAAATATTTAGTTAAGGAAAGATATTAGGAGGCAAAGATGTCAAAAGAGAAGTTTGAGCGGACGAAGCCGCATGTAAATATCGGGACAATTGGTCACGTGGATCATGGTAAGACAACGTTGACAGCAGCGATCACGAAGGTATTGTCAGAAGCGGGTGGAGCCGAGTTTATGGCGTATGATCAGATAGATAAAGCGCCAGAAGAGCGAGAACGCGGGATTACGATAGCGACAGCGCATGTTGAGTATGAGACAGCAAATCGGCACTATGCACATGTGGATTGTCCTGGACATGCTGACTACGTTAAAAATATGATTACAGGTGCTGCGCAGATGGATGGAGCAATATTGGTAGTGAGTGCAGCAGATGGACCGATGCCACAGACACGAGAGCATATATTGTTAGCTCGTCAGGTAGGTGTTCCTTATATCGTTGTGTATTTAAATAAGGTGGATCAGGTGGATGATCCTGAGTTGTTAGAGTTGGTTGAGTTAGAGGTTCGTGAGTTGCTTAATCAATATAAGTTTCCAGGGGATGATACTCCGATAGTAAAAGGGAGTGCGTTGAAGGCCTTGGAAGGAGATACGTCAGAGATTGGATCGCAATCTATATTGAAGTTGATGGAAGAGGTAGATAAGTATATTCCAGAGCCTGAGCGACCGGTGGATAAGCCCTTTTTAATGCCGATAGAGGATGTATTTTCGATATCTGGACGAGGAACAGTAGTGACAGGGCGAGTGGAGCGTGGAATAGTAAAAGTTGGCGAAGAGGTTGAGATCGTAGGATTTAAAGATACTCAGAAGACGACAGTGACTGGAGTAGAGATGTTCCGTAAGATGCTGGATGAAGGTCGAGCTGGAGATAATGTAGGGGTATTGTTGCGAGGAACAAAGAAAGAAGATGTTGAACGAGGTCAAGTTTTGGCGAAGCCAGGAAGTATTACTCCGCATAAGAAGTTTAAGGCAGAGGTTTACGTTTTGAGTAAAGAAGAGGGTGGACGTCATACACCGTTCTTTAATGGATATCGGCCACAGTTTTATTTGCGAACGACGGACGTGACAGGTAATGTAAAATTGCCAGATGGAGTCGAGATGGTGATGCCGGGAGATAATGTGACGATCGAGGTAGAGTTGATCACTCCAGTGGCGATGGAAAAAGAGATGAGATTTGCGATACGTGAAGGTGGTCGAACCGTTGGTGCAGGTGTCTGTACTGAAATTGTGGAGTAATCCTTGATCTCTACGAAGAGTATGTAATATTTAAATTATGAGTGTTTAAATGACCGAGAATCTAGCTAATCAAAAGATAAGAATAAGACTTAAGGCGTTTGATTATAAGTTGTTGGATCAATCAGCTGTAGAGATTGTTGATACGGCTCGCAGAACTGGTGCTCGTGTAGCAGGGCCAGTTCCTCTTCCTACAAATATTGAGCGTTATACTGTATTACGTTCTCCTCATGTAGATAAAAAATCACGTGATCAGTTCGAAATAAGAATTCATAAACGTTTATTGGATATTTTAGACCCTACTCAGCAGACAGTGGATGCTCTAATGCGCTTAGATCTGTCAGCTGGCGTAGAAGTTGAAATTAAAATGGTATGAGTAAGAAGCATTATAAACCTTTTTTATTGGGTAAAAAATTGGGAATGACTCAGGTCTTTGATTCTGAGGGTAATTGTCACGCTGTTACAGTTCTTGATGTTGGGCCTTGCATGGTTACACAATTAAAGACTGGATCAAAAGAAGGCTATAACGCTGTGCAGATCGGATATGATGCCGTTGAGCTTAGAAAGGTTAATAAGCCAGATCAAGGTCATTTTAAAAAAAATAAACTAAAATCATTCAAATTTTTGAGAGAATTTCGTTTAGATGATTTAAGTGGAATTAAAACCGGAGAAGAGCTTGACTTGCGTGTGTTTGAAGAAGGTGAAAGGGTAGATGTTACAGGAATTTCAAAAGGTAAAGGATTCCAAGGTGTTATTAAAAGACATCATAAGGGTGGGGGTCCAGCAAGTCATGGGTCACATTTTCACAGATCAACAGGATCAATAGGGCAGAGAACTTGGCCTGGTAGAGTGTTTAAATTAATGAAGCTTCCTGGTCATATGGGTGTTGAAAAAGTGACTGTTAAAAATTTAGAAATCTTAAGTATAGATAATAATAAAAATAGAGTTCTGTTAAAGGGAGCTGTTCCAGGGGCTGTTGGTGATTTGGTATATATAAAAAGTCTTAATCAAAGCAAGTTTGTTGAAAAAATGAAAAATAATAAGGGACAGGATGAGGCGGTTGCCTAGTCAGTTTAAAAGTAGATTAACTGAGAAAGCTGTATATGAGTGAGATTGTATTGCATCAGTATGATGCTAAAGAATTAAAGAAAATAAATTTGGTAGATGAATTAGTTCAAGGGCCAGTTCGTCGAGGTCTTCTGTATTATGCAGTAAACTCATATTTGGCTAGTCAAAGGAGTGGTACTCATTCAACTAAGACCAGGGGCCAAGTAGCAGGATCAACAAAGAAAATTTATCGTCAAAAGGGAACAGGTCGAGCTAGACATGGTTCAAAAAAGGTGCCTACATTTGTTGGAGGAGGCGTAGCGTTTGGTCCTTCTCCAAGAAACTATTCCTTTAAACTTCCTAAAGCAGCTCGGCGACGTGCTATTCAATCTGTTTTCGCTTTGCGTTATAAAGAAAATGCATTGAGAATTGTAGAAAATATTGATTGGGAAAAACCAAGTACAAAAAAGGCGAATAATTTTTTCAAATCTTTTAATGTTAAATCAGCTGCTTTAATTATCGATGAGGAAAACCTTAATTTGCGTTTATCATTAAGTAATTTGCCATCATATGCATTATT
Source organism: Deltaproteobacteria bacterium (assembly GCA_024233625.1). Lineage (GTDB taxonomy): Bacteria > UBA10199 > UBA10199 > DSSB01 > DSSB01 > JACKPJ01. The sequence goes on along the minus strand of JACKPJ010000006.1, from coordinate 48,212 downwards.
TACCGTATCTGAAATAAATGTTTATGATCTTTTGAAATACGATTGCCTTTTTGTAACTGAGGCTTCTTTAGATAAACTATATGAAAAACTTCACCTTGTAGCATAGTAAAAAATTATGGAACTATATCAAATAATAAAAAGACCTTTAATTACTGAAAAAAGTACTTTTCTTAGAGAGTCTAATCGACAATATATGTTTGAAGTTGACCTTAGAGCTAATAAAAAACAAGTGCATCATGCTATAGAGTCGTTGTTTAATGTCAATGTCGAAAATGTCCGAACATTGATTGTGAGAGGCAAAATAAAAAGAGTTGGAAAGAGTTTTGGTAAAAAATCCAATTATAAAAAGGCATTTGTTACTTTGGAAGAGGGTAGCAAAATCGATTTCTTTGAAGGTGTATAAAAATGGCCAATAAAGTCTACAAACCTAGAACCCCTGGACTGCGAGGAATGACATCAGCAGACTTTTCTGAAATAACAGAAAAGAATGTTGAAAAATCGCTTGTTGCAAAAGCAAAAAGAACAGGTGGAAGAAATAATAATGGTCGTATCACAACTCGGCATATTGGTGGTGGTCATAAGAAAAAATATCGTTTAATTGACTTTAAGCGAAGTGCTAAATTAGACATACCAGCTAAGGTTGCATCTATTCAATATGATCCAAATAGAAGTTCAAGAATTGCTTTGCTTTACTATATTGATGGCGCGAAGAGCTATATATTAGCCCCAAAAGGTTTAAAGGTTGGCCAACAAATTATGGCCTCCGAACATGCTGAAATACAAGCAGGTAATGCATTGCCTCTTAGAATGATTCCGGTTGGTACAAATATTCATAATGTTGAATTAAAGATTGGTAAGGGTGGTCAGCTTGCAAGAAGTGCTGGATCCAGCGTGCAGTTGATGGCTAAAGAGGGTAAATATGCGCAAATAAAACTACCATCTGGTGAAGTGAGAAAAGTTCTATTAGATTGTATGGCAACTATTGGTGAAGTAGGAAATGGTCATCATGAAAATATAAGTTATGGTAAAGCTGGGAGAAAAAGGTGGTTGGGTGTACGTCCAACAGTGCGCGGAATGGTTATGAACCCAGTTGATCATCCTCATGGAGGAGGAGAAGCAAAGGGAAAAGGTGGAAATCATCCTTCAAGCCCTTGGGGAACACCTGCAAAGGGATATAAAACAAGAAAGAATAAGAGAACTCAATCTCTTATAGTTAGAGATAGAAGAAAAAAATATTAGTATAAAGAGTGAGTTAATTTTATGCCACGTTCAACCAAAAAAGGACCTTTTGTCGATGAGTCCTTGCAAAGAAAAATAGAAAATATTTCCGAGCAAAAGGGGAAAAAAGTAATTAAGACTTGGTCAAGACGTTCCTTGATTACTCCAGACTTTGTAGGGCTAACTTTCGCAGTTCATAATGGAAGGAAGTTCATCCCAGTTTTTGTGACAGAAAATATGGTCGGGCATAAATTGGGAGAGTTTGCAGCAACTCGTACTTTTCATCAACATGCTGGTGATAGGAAGACAAAAGGGTAGTATATGAGTGTAGCTAGTGCAAAAATTAAGTTCTTAAGAGTGGCTCCGCGAAAAGCGATGATGGTTGCAGATATGATTCGCGGTTTAAAAGTTCAGGAAGCTCTTGCGATTCTCTCTTTTAGTAAAAGGCATGTCGCTAGAGATTTAAAAAAATTATTAAATTCAGCTTTAGCTAATGCTGAACAAAATGGTGGAGTCGATCCTGACAATTTATTTGTTAAGAAGCTAACGGTTGATCAGGGGCCAACAATGAAGCGTTGGAGAGCTAGAGCAAGAGGTAGTGGGTCAAGAATTAATAAAAAAACAAGCCATATTTGTGTTACAGTTGCAGAAAGATAGGTTTTTATGGGACAGAAAGTTCATCCTATTGGGTTTAGAGTAGGTATTAATAAACCATGGTTATCGAAGTGGTATGCGGATTCTCGAGAAAAAAAGTATTCAAAATATTTACATGAGGATCTTTATTTTAGAAATAAAGTAAAGGAAAAGTTAAAATCCACAGGCATTTCTAAAATTGTAGTTGAACGTGCTGCTCAAAAAGTTAAAGTTGTGATTCATACTGCCCGTCCTGGTTTGGTGATTGGAAAGAAGGGATCTGGAATAGATTCTCTAAGAGCGGAATTACAAAAATTTAGTGAAAGCGAAGTCTTTCTAGATATTCACGAAATACGTAAAGCGGAGTTAGAAGCTCAGTTAGTTTCTGAAAATATTGCAATGCAACTAGAAAGAAGAGTTGCTTTTAGAAGGGCAATGAAAAAGGCTGTTCAATCCACACTAAAGTTTGGAGCAAAAGGCATTAAAATTATGGTTTCTGGTCGACTGGGTGGGGCTGAAATAGCTAGAACGGAATGGTATCGTGAAGGTAGAGTTCCTTTGCATACACTTAGAGCAGATATCGATTATGGTTTTGCAGAAGCAAATACGACCTATGGAATAATTGGTGTCAAAGTTTGGATATTTAAAGGTGAGATTTTAGGAAAAGCTTCTTCTCAACTTCAGCAATTGGCCTAATCATAAGAGGAATAATTTATGTTAATGCCTAAGAAAACAAAATATCGAAAGCAACAAAAGGGAAAGATGCGGGGCAGAGCTTATCGCGGTTGCAATCTTGATTTTGGAGATTTTGCAATTCAGGCCTTAGAGTGTGGCAGAATTACATCAAGACAAATTGAAGCAAGTAGAATAGCCATTACTCGCTGCATTAAGCGTGGCGGTAAAGTTTGGATTAGAATTTTTCCTGATAAACCTATTACTAAGAAGCCTCTTGAAACTAGGATGGGTAAGGGAAAAGGAAGTGTAGAAGAGTGGGTAGCAGTGATTAAGCCTGGTAGAATTCTCTTTGAAATGGAAGGTGTTGATTTGGACTTAGCAACTAAAGCTTTGAAATTAGCACAACATAAATTGCCATTGCGTACCAAAATAATAAACCGGGAGGACTATCGTGACGCCTAATGAGATAAGAGAAAAAAGTAGTGATGAAATTATTACTTTAGAAAAAGAGTTACGTGAAGAGTTGTTAGGTCTCAAAATGAAACATGCAACAGGTCAGTTAGAAAAGAGCCATAGAATTTCTCAAGTGAAGAGAGATATTGCTAAAGTTCTTACCATTAAAAATGAAAAGGTTAAAAATACTTAAGTATATGGAAAAGCAAAAGAATCAAAAAGTAAAAGTTGGGACAGTTGTAAGTGATAAAATGGACAAAACAGTTACTGTAACTGTTGAGTCGTTAGTACTTCATTCCAGGATTAAAAAATATCATAAAAGACGTACTAAATTTAAAGCTCACGACCAATCTAATCGATGTAGTATAGGAGATTTGGTTGAGGTTGTTGAGAGTCGCCCACTTTCAAAAACTAAAAGATGGTCAGTTAGAAAGATTATTAAGAAAGCGGAAGAAATATCCTAAATATAAATAATAAGTAGACTTAGTTGAGAGTAGTATGATTCAAGTAGAAACAGTATTAGATTCAGCAGATAATTCTGGAGCAAAAAGATTGCAATGCATCAAAGTTCCAGGTGGAAGTAAAAGAAAATATGCAACAATTGGTGATGTTATTGTTGTATCTGTCAAAGAAGCACTTCCTACTGCACGTGTAAAAAAGGGTGATGTTAAAAAAGCAGTGATTGTTAGGGTCAAGAAGGAAATTTCACGTGAGGATGGTTCTTATATTCGTTTTGACCAGAATTCAGTAGTTTTAGTTAATGATGCTGGTGAACCAATTGGAACACGTATTTTTGGTCCAGTTGCAAGAGAATTACGTGCAAAAAAATACATGAAGATAATTTCGCTAGCTCCTGAGGTGCTCTAATGAAAAGTTTAATTAGAAAAAATGACCAAGTAGTTGTGATTACAGGAAAAAATAAGGGACAGCATGGTAGAATATTAAAAGTTATACCAGAAAAGTCGAGAGTAATCGTAGAAAAAGTTAATATGGTCAAAAAGCATACAAAGCCTACTCAGAATAACCCTCGGGGTGGAATAGTCGAGCGGGAAGCTTCAATTCATATATCAAATGTAATGTTGCTTGATCCAAAATCAAATAAACCTACACGTGTTGGTGTCAGAATAGAAAAGGATGGAAAAAAAGTTAGATACAGCAAAAAAAGTGGGGAAGTAATAGCGACAGCATAGTGAAAATATATTTAAGGTAATTAGTGTGTTTAATATGAAATCAAGATACGAAGAAAAATATCGTAAGGAAATAGTTCCAGCTTTAATGAAAGATTTCGGATATGAAAATGTTATGCAAGTTCCGAAACTTGAGAAAATAGTTGTCAACATTTGCTTATCTGAAGCTCTGCAAAATCCAAAATTATTAGATAAAGCAGTAGATGAAATTAAATCTATTACTGGGCAGTTACCTGTAATTACAAAAGCGAAAAAATCAATAGCTTCATTTAAATTAAGAGAAGGTCAGAAGCTTGGTGTGATGGTTACTTTGAGAAGGCAGAGAATGTATGAATTTTTAAATCGCCTGTGTAATATTGCTCTTCCGCGTGTTAGAGATTTTAGAGGAATTAGCGGGCGATCATTTGATGGAAAAGGAAATTATTCTCTAGGAATTACTGAGCAAATTATTTTTCCAGAAATTAATTATGATAAGATCGATAAAATTCGTGGAATGAATATTAGTATTGTTACTACTGCTAGATCTGATGAAGAAGGAAAAGCTCTCCTGAAATATATGGGGATGCCATTTCGAAATTAGGATTTGAAATTAGTTATACTTTTTAAGGATATTAAAATGGCAAAAAAATCAATGATGATAAAAGCATCAAGAAAGCCAAAATTTGAAGTAAGACGATATAATAGATGTCCTCTATGTGGGCGTCCTCGAGCTTATTTAAGAAAATTTAATATGTGCCGCTTGTGTTTTCGTAAATTGGCCAATCAGGGAGAAATACCTGGCGTAATAAAGGCAAGCTGGTAAGTTTTGGAGATTAATGATGATAACAGACCCAATAGCAGATATGCTTACTCGCGTAAGAAATGCTTTAAAAAGGCGACACGAATTAGTTGAAATCCCAAGCTCAAAAATGAAATTAGCTATAGCTGAATTATTTAAACGAGAAGGGTTTATTAAAAGTTTTCGTGAGGTCGAGTATAAGAAACAAGGGAAGATTGTAATTGAGTTGACTTACCGCAATCAAAAGCAGCCAACAATTAACGGTCTTCGTCGAATAAGTAAGCCAAGCCGCCGTATTTACCTAGGCTATAGAGATATAAAGCCAGTTTATAATGGTACTGGTGTAGCTATATTATCAACTCCTCAAGGGGTTATGACAGATGCCGTTGCTAGAGAGAAAAAGGTTGGCGGCGAATTTTTATTAACGATTTGGTAGTAAATTATGTCAAGAACTGGAAGAAAAGAGATCCCAATACCTGAAAAAGTAAAAGTCAATATTTCTGATTATTTGGTTGAAGTAGATGGTCCAAAAGGAAAACTTAAGCAGACAATATTTGCGGGAATCTCAATAAAAAATGAAGATAATATTCTAAAAGTCGCTCGCCAAAGTGATGCTCCTAATTATAGAGCGAAACATGGTCTAATGCGAGCGCTTTTAGCAAATATGGTAAAAGGTGTGTCAGAAGGATTTTCAAAAGAACTGGATATTCAGGGAGTTGGATATAGAGCAGAGCTGAAGGGCAAGGAGTTGCACTTAAACTTAGGTTTTTCTCATATTGTTCCATTTCAAATTCCTGAGGGAATTGATATTTCTGTTGATAAACAAACTCATTTAGTAGTTTCAGGATATGACAAAGTATTAGTTGGTCAAGTGGCTGCTGACATAAGAAAAATTCGTCCTCCAGAGCCCTATAAAGGTAAAGGCGTTAGATATTCTAACGAAGTTATAATTAGAAAAGCAGGAAAGTCTGCAGGTGGTAAATAGAGCTATGAGTAGTAAAAAATTTGAAGGTAGGTTACGTAGAAAGTTTCGAGTTCGAAAGAAAATTTATGGTACGCAAGAACGACCTCGAATGACAATTTTTCGTAGTTTGAAGCATTTATATGTCCAAATCGTAGATGATAGCGAAGGTAAAACATTAGCTTCTGCATCGACTCAAGAAAAAAATAGTTCTATCAACGGATCAAATGTAGAGGGTGCGAAGAAATTAGGCAAACTAATTGCCGAAAAAGCAATTGCTTCTAATGTTAAGAGTGTTGTTTTTGATCGCAATGGATACATTTACCACGGCCGAGTTAAAGCAATAGCTGATGCGGCTCGTGAAGGAGGTTTAGAATTCTAATGGCTTTTCAGCATGAAAATGAAAATCAAGAAACAGAGCTTAATGACCGCTTAATTAGTCTCAATCGAGTCGCAAAAGTTGTTAAGGGTGGACGGCGATTTAGATTTAGCGCCTTAGTTGTAACAGGAGATGGTGAAGGTCGAGTCGGAGTAGGATTAGGAAAAGCGAAAGAGGTACCTGAAGCTATTAGAAAGGCTGGCGAAAAAGCAAAACGAAACTTAATGAAGGTTTCACTAAGTAAGGGTACAATCCCTCATGAAATCGTTGGTAAGTATGGTGCAGCTCGTGTCATGTTAAGGCCAGCAAGTGAAGGAACTGGTGTCATTGCTGGTGGGGTCGTTAGAGCGGTTGTTGAGGCGGTTGGTATCCACAATATATTAACAAAGTGTATTGGAACTAATAATCCTCATAATGTGGTAAAAGCGACGTTGAATGGTTTGCTTAGTTTAAGAAACCACGAGCAGATAAAAGAGTTAAGAAAAGTAAGCTAAGGAATTGAGATAAATTATGTCAGGACTTATTAAAGTAAAACTAGTACATAGTGGAATTGGAAGAACTCAAAGGCAAAAAGATACTCTGCGAGCTCTTGGTTTAAGAAAACTACAACAAGAACGGATTCTTAAAGATCTTCCTAGTATTCGAGGCATGATACAAAAAGTTTTACATCTTGTAGAGTTTGAAGAGGGTGCAATCGTAAAACCAGAAAATAAGAAGTCAAATTTAGGTTATAAGATTGTGAACTAAATTTTAAATAGGATTCTTCATAAAAAATATCTAGTTGAATAAAAGTAAGGTTTAAAAAATGGCAAAGTTTTTAAGTGAGATGAAACCTCCCAAAGGTGCTGTAAAAAGTAAAAAAAGATTAGGTAGAGGTGATGCAAGTGGTCGAGGAGGTACTGCAGGTCGTGGACACAAGGGACAAAAAGCGAGATCAGGTGGGTACCATAAAGTTGGATTTGAAGGCGGACAAATGCCTTTGGCTCGTCGCTTACCAAAAAGGGGTTTTAATAATAAATTCAAAAAGCTTTATTGTATTATCAACTTAAAAGATTTGGTTGGAATTGAAGATGGAACTCGCATTGACTTAGCTTTTCTTAAGAAAAATAAAATTGTCAAACAAAGTCAAGATTTACTTAAGGTTTTAGGAGTGGGTGAATTGGATAGCCCACTTACTATCATAGCAGATAAATTTTCTAAGACAGCTGAAGAGAAAATTAAAAAAGCTGGCGGTCAAATTGAATATGCTAAAAGTGCTTGATATTTCATCATTAGCACTTAATTTTTTATTATTGAACCTTTTAATATTACATTATTGAATTAGACCGTAACCAGTATAGAAAAAAACTCTTTTTTCAATTTATAAAATTAATCTTTATGGCAAATAGCATTGGAAATATTACACGATTACCCGAGTTACGTAAAAGAATTGTTTATACACTTCTTATGCTCGGAATTTATCGTTTAGGGGTATTTATTCCAACCCCAGGAATTGACCCCGATCAGATTGAAAAAATCATGAAGAGTGGGACAATTTTAGAAAATCTGAATTTATTTTCAGGAGGTGCTTTAGAAAAATTTTCCATCTTTGCATTGGGGATTATGCCTTATATCAGTGCATCAATCATACTTCAGTTACTTACTGTGGTGATTCCTTCATTAGAGAAGTTGCAACAAGAAGGTGAAGTGGGGAGAAAAAAAATAACCCAATGGACGAGGTATGGAACTGTATTCCTTAGTGTTATTCAAGGTCTAGGAATTAGCTACGGATTAGAATCGCAGTCAGCCTTATTGCCAGGAGTAGGAGGGCCATCATTTTACTTTTTGACGGTCATAACATTAACAGCTGGTACTTGCTTTATTATGTGGTTGGGTGAGCAAATTACTGAACGAGGTATTGGTAACGGAATATCGCTCATTATTTTTGCAGGTATTGTGACGAGAATACCTGCAGGTTTTCGAGATGCTTGGGTAAATAAGGATCAATATGGTGAATTTTTAGGTTTTGCCCTATTATTAGTAGCTATTCTATTAATGATTGCATTCATTATATTTATGGAAAGAGCTCAGAGAAGAATTCCGATCAATTATGCTAAAAGAGTAGTGGGACGAAAAATATATAGCGGCCAATCAAGCCATTTGCCATTAAAGGTTAATACGGCTGGAGTTATTCCGCCAATTTTCGCTTCTTCAATTTTAATGTTTCCAGCAACGATATTACGTTTTGTAGAAAATGAACAAGTAAAAGCATTTGTTTCTCATTTGCAAGTAGGACAAGGCTTGCATAATATAATATATATTTCTCTAATCGTCTTTTTTTGCTATTTTTATACCGCTGTGACCTTCGATCCAGTCAAGGTAGCCGATAATGTAAAAAAACATGGTGGTTTTATTCCGGGAATTCGACCAGGAAAATCCACAGCTGATTACATAGATAAAGTTCTTAGTCGGCTAACCTTAGGTGGTTCTGTATATGTTGCTGCAATTTGTGTCCTTCCCTTGGTTTTAGCCCATTATTTTCAAGTTCCGAGCACGATAGCCATAACATTTGGCGGAACTTCAGTTCTTATTGTTGTTGGTGTTGCAATGGATACAGTAGCGCAAATCGAATCTCATTTATTAACAAGAAATTACGAGGGCTTTTTGGGGGATAAAGGAGGAAAGTTTAAAGGGAGAAAACGCTAAAATGAACCTCGTTTTATTGGGCCCTCCTGGAGCAGGAAAAGGTACACAATCCAAAATGCTTCAGCAAACATATCATATTCCTCAAATTTCGACTGGAGATATGTTAAGAGAAGCTAAACAAGAGAAAACAACATTAGGTAGAGAAGCTGAAAAATACATGAGTCAAGGTTTGTTGTTGCCTGATCAACTAGTTATAGAGTTAATTGAAGAACGCCTACAAAAAAATGATTGTAAAAAGGGTTTTATTTTAGATGGGTTCCCGCGGACAGTTTCCCAGGCAATAGCTTTAGATAAAATGCTAGCTGATATTCATCAAGAAGTTCAGTTAGCAATTAGCATTGAAGTACCTGAGGAAGATCTAATAAAAAGAATGACAGGAAGAAGAACCTGTTCAAGTTGTGGAATGGGTTTTCATGTAGAATTTTCTCCTCCAAAAAAAAATGAAATATGTGATGTATGTGGAAGCCAACTCATACAGAGAGAAGATGATAAAGAGGAAACAATTCGTAAAAGACAATTGATATATCGGGAACAAACAGCTCCCCTTATTGGTTATTATCAAGAGAAAGGAAAGTTAAAAAAAATTAAGGGGCTTGGTTCAGTCCAGGATATTTATCATGACATTTGCAATACAGTGCAGCCGTTAATAAGCTCTTAAAGTCTATTTAACGAGGATGGGAATAGATGGTTACAATTAAGTCGGTTGAAGAAATTGAGAAAATACGGCGCGCTTGTGGAGTGGTTGCAGAGACCTTATTGCTTCTTAAAGAAAAAATAGTACCAGGAGTTTCTACATTTGACCTTGATAGAATTGCTGAAGAGTTTATTACAAAGCAAGGATTAAGACCGGCATTTAAAGGGTACTTAGGTTTTCGACACACATTATGTACTTCGATTAACGAAGAGATTGTTCATGGAATTCCTTCCAAAAATAAGGTCTTAAAGGAAGGTGATATTCTTAGTGTTGATTGCGGTGCTATTTATGAAGGTTATTACGGAGATAGCGCAAGAACCTATCCTTGTGGAGAGATCCCAGGAAAAACCAAAAGTTTGTTAACAATTACACAAAAGTCATTGGCGTTAGGTATCGAAAAAATGACTCCAGAAAATCGTCTATTCGATATTGGAGCTGCTATTCAGAGTTATGCAGAGTCTCATGGTTTATCAGTAGTTAAAGAATATGTTGGCCATGGTATTGGTCAAGCTTTGCATGAGGAACCACAAGTTCCAAATTATGGTAGAGCAGGTACTGGGATGCGCTTAAAAGCAGGGATGGTTTTTGCTATTGAGCCAATGTTAAACATGGGGAGTGAAGATACGAAAGTTTTAGAAGACGGATGGACGGTGGTAACAGCAGATGGATCTTTGTCAGCCCACTTTGAAGATACGGCAGTAATTACAGAAAAAGGTCCTGAAATCTTGACTAGAATTTAAATAAAGGTTATATGGCGAAACCTTTGTAAAAATTACTTATATAGAAAGTATAGATAGAAATAAGTAAATGGCAAAAAAAGAAGATACAATTGAGTGTGAAGGTACTGTCATTGACCCATTGCCCAATGCAACTTTTAGAGTTCAATTAGATAACGGGCATACAGTTTTGGCACATATATCAGGAAAGATGCGTATGCATTTTATAAAAATTCTTCCTGGAGATAAGGTAAAGTTAGAATTATCTCCTTATGATTTAAGTAAGGGTAGAATAGTGTATCGTTCTAAATAATATTATTTTTTCCTTTTACAAAATTTAAGCAATTAAGTTTATGATTAAAAAAGTTTTTTAAGGTGTAGTAGTTATGAAAGTAAGGTCATCAGTAAAAAAAATATGTGCCAAATGTAAAGTGATTAGACGAGAAGGAATAGTACGAGTGATTTGTACTAATCCACGACACAAACAAAAACAAGGTTAACCTAAATTAAGATAGAGATATTAAGAATATGGCAAGAATTGCAGGTATAGATATTCCAGGGAACAAAAGAGTTGAAATAGCTCTACGTTACATATATGGTGTGGGGCCCTCTAGAGCAAAGGAAATTTTGGATGCAACTTCAATATCACCTGATTTGCGAGCAGAGAAGTTAACAGAGGATCAAATTACTCAGATCAGAGCATATATTGAAAAGACCTTTAAGGTTGAAGGAGATCTCAGACGAGAAATTTCTTTAAATATTAAGAGATTAATTGATTTGGGAACTTATCGAGGTTTAAGGCATAGAAGGGGATTACCTTTACGTGGTCAACGTACTAAAACAAATGCTCGCACTCGAAAAGGAAAGCGTAAATCTATAGCAGGAAAGAAAAAACCACCTTCAAAAGGATAATTAAAGTATATAAATAGGTTTAATATGGCAGAAGAAAAGGTTTCAGCCGAGGAAAGTAAAACTCAGGCGAAAAGAAAAAAATCAAAAAAAAACGTTCCGGTAGGTGTTGTTCATATTAATGCAACATTTAACAATACTATTGTGACCATTAGTGATGTTTCTGGTAATGTTATTTCATGGAGTACTGCTGGAGGTCGAGGCTTTAAAGGCTCTCGAAAAAGTACACCATTTGCTGCTCAAATGGCGACAGAAGATGCTATTCGAAAAGCCAAAGATTTTGGAATGAGAAGTGTTTCTGTTTTTGTAAAAGGTCCAGGAACTGGTCGCGAGTCAGCGTTGCGAGCAATCGCAAATGCTGGTGTTCGAGTAGTTTTAATTCGTGATGTAACACCTATCCCACACAATGGTTGTCGTCCACCCAAGAGAAGGAGAGTGTAGTCCATGGCAAGGTATAGAGGTGCAGCGTGTAAGCTTTGTCGCCGTGAAGGGCTGAAATTATTTTTAAAAGGTGATCGTTGCTATACAGATAAATGTGCAATTGAACGCCGTCCATATCCTCCCGGTCAACATGGACAGGGAAGAAATAAGTTTTCAGAGTACGGCTCTCAATTGCGAGAAAAGCAAAAGGTTAAAAGAATTTATGGTGTTTTAGAAAACCAATTTCGTTTGACTTTTGAGCGTGCTGATAGAAAAAAAGGAATTACAGGTCAAAACTTGCTGTATGAGCTTGAGTCGCGATTAGACAATTTTGTTTATCGAGCAGGTTTTGCAAGAAGTCGAAGTGAAGCTCGTCAGTTAGTTTTGCATCGTCACTTTAAACTAAATGGTCATAAGGTTTCTATACCTTCTTTAATGGTTAAACCTGGTGATTCAATAGAAGTTAAAGATAAAAGTAAAAAAATTGAAATTATGCAGACTGCTCTAGAAGGAGTTGATCGACGAGGTTTGCCGAGTTGGATTGAATTAGACAAAGAAAACTTAAAAGCAACATTCAAAGGTGAGCCTCAAAGAGAGGAATTAACACTGCCAATAACTGAGCAGCTCATTGTTGAATTGTATTCCAAGTAACCGTTTGCTGGAGGAAATGATTTTATGCCCAATAATATCGTGGCAAATAACTGGAGACAGCTAATCAAGCCTAAAAATTTAGAAATTGAGAAAGAAAGTCATAGTGAATTTTATGGTAAGTTTGTAGCGGCCCCCTTAGAGCGTGGCTTTGGTCTCACTATCGGTAATTCATTAAGAAGAATATTGCTTTCCTCAATTCAAGGAGCGGCTATTGTAAGCTTAAAAGTAGATGGTGTTCTGCATGAATTTTCAAGTATTCCCGGCGTCAAAGAGGATGTGACAGATATCATTCTCAACCTTAAGGGAGTAAAGCTTAAATTGCATGATTTGGAAGAAGACATTATTAGGATTGAAGCTTCAGGAGCTGGAGAAATTACAGCTGGGGATATTTCATTATCACCCAATGTCGAGATTATGAATCCGGAACATCATATCGCAACACTTTCTGAAGATGCAAAGTTTATCGCTGAGTTAAAAGTAAAAGTTGGTAAGGGTTATGTGCCTGCAGAGATGAATAAGACAGATATGGATGTTGTCGGTGTTATTCCAATTGATGCATTATTTTCACCCATCGTAAAGGTTAATTATAATGTTACGAATGCCCGCGTTGGACGTTCGACTGACTATGATAAATTAGCTCTCGAACTTTGGAGTGACGGAAGTGTTCTTCCAGAGGATGCCTTGGCCTATGCATCTAAAATTCTTAAAGAGCAATTAACTACTTTTATTAATTTTGAAGAAGAAGAAGAGCCTGAAGAAATAACTTACGTAGAAGAAAGCAGTCCTTTTAATGATAATCTCAATAAAAGAGTTGAAGAGCTAGAACTTTCAGTACGTTCCGCAAATTGCTTACAGAATGCAGAAATTAAATACATTGGCGAGTTGGTACAAAAAAGTGAAGGTGAAATGCTGCGGACCAAGAATTTCGGTCGCAAATCCCTCAATGAAATTAAAGAAATTCTGAGCGAAATGGGTCTTGGTTTAGGGATGAAAATTGAAGGATGGCAAGAGCCTGTTGAGACAAATCAAGAAAAGGAAAAAAGGACACCTTCATTTGAAGATCAATTGATTAGTTAGCCATTTTTATTTTGAGAGTTACTTATGAAACATCGAGTTAGAAAAAAACAATTTGGTCGTCATACTGCACATCGCAAAGCGATGTTTCGCAATATGGTGACTTCTTTAATTAAGCATGAAAGAATTCAAACAACTTTGACAAAAGCTAAAGAGTTAAGAACCTATGCAGACAAAATGGTTACCTTAGCTAAACAGGATTCTGTTCATGCAAGACGTTTAGCAGCAAGAGTTGTCCGTGAGAACGAAGCTCTAAAGAAGTTATTTGCAGAATTGGGCCCTCGATTTAAGTCGCGGCAAGGTGGTTATACACGGATCTTTAAATTAGGCCACCGTTTAGGAGATGGAGCCCCTATTGCAATCATTGAGTATCTAGGTTTTGTACCTAAATCACTTCAAAAGCAGCAAGAACAAGAAAAAGAGACTACTAAAAGCCAAAAAGCTAAAAAAGCAAAAGCAGAGTCTCCAAAGAAAACAAAAAAGCCGAGCGAGAAAATAGCTTCCTCAAAAAAAAGTTAAATTGATATTCTGATTCAAACGAAAATGAGTTGTATTGACCAGCTTAATCGTATTGATATTAGCAATAATCACTTAAGCTGTATTTTAAGTTTAAGTTGACTGCTATTTCAAAATCACTAGTATCATTATTGATATGTTTTATAATTATTTATGTAACATTCGGTTAGCGTTCATTATTCTTATTCTTTCAACCTTTCTAATCAATACCTCGTGCCTTAAAATAAATACTCATACTTTGTTATCTCACAAAGCACCCGATTTTGAGCTTAAAAACAAAGAAAATAAGCAGGTGAGCCTAAAGTCATATCGCGGGAAAGTGGTCTTACTAAACTTTTGGGCTAGCTGGTGTTCGCCATGTCGTCATGAAATGCCATCTTTAGAAAACCTTTATCAAAAATACAAAAGTAAAGATTTTATTGTACTAGGTGTTAGTTTAGATGAAGATGGATGGTCTTCAATTAACGCGTTCACTGATAAAGTTAAAGTAAGTTTTCCAATTATATTAGATGAAGATATGCAAGTTAGTCAGCTTTATCAAACCTTTCGGATTCCTGAGTCATTTCTAATTGATCAATCTGGAATTGTAGTTGATCAGTTTACGGGGCCACAAGATTTTAATAGCTCGGTTTTTTTTAATAAAATAGAGAATTTGTTAAAGTAAGCTGATTGATTAATTTAGATTGCATTTTGTTGGGAAGGTGGATTTTAACCAATGATCTTGTTTTGTCTTAGAGTAGATTTTTCGATAACGATTTGATTATGTTTGTCGACTAGCACAACGATGGGTTCATGATTGGCACATTTTTCTTCCGCGACTGTGATAAAGCTAGTAATAATAATAATGTCACCTTTTTTCACTAAGTGAGCAGCAGCACCATTGACACAAATAGTTGCGGAACCACGAGCTGCTTCTAGAGTGTAGGTCTCAAAACGATTACCATTTGTAACATCCCAGACATGAACGTGTTCGTAAGGTAAAATATTAGAGGCCTCCAGTAAATTCTTATCAATAGAAATACTGCCTTCGTAATGAAGATCTGCATCTGTTACGGTTGCCCTATGAATTTTTGATTTTAATAAACTTCTTAACATCTGTTTAAGATTAATATGCTTTTAAAGTACCTGTCAAGAGAGGCCTTTAGCAATTTAAAAATTATTATGTTGCTTTTGAATATTCTTTAATTTTTTCAAGTAATGCATCTATTTGTATGGGTTTTGAGATATAATCATCCATTTCATAGTCTAAGCATTTTTCTCTTGTTCCTTTCAGGACATCCGCGCTTAAGGCAATAATAGCTGAGTGCTCCCCATATTTTTTTTCTGATTCTCGAATCATTTTGGAAGCAGTATATCCATCCATGATGGGCATTTGTAAATCCATAAGAATGATGTCAAAGGGATGATTCTTTTCAAATTGAGTTAATGCATCTTGGCCATTATTACTCGAAATAACATGATGTCCATTTTTTTTAAGGATTTCCATCATCACTTTTTGGTTAATAGCATTGTCTTCAACCAAAAGAACCTTTTGTGAACTCTTACTCTTATCTTTTTTTTCAAATTGTTTAGAAGCAAAATTGGATTTAGTGTTTGTTAGCCTTTGTGTTAATAAGTAAAATAAATCTTCTCTACGAATAGGTTTGATTAAAAAATCTTGGATTCCAAGTTCTGCTTTTAACTCGTTTCTTTTGAGAGAATCCGAGGAAGATAACATTAATATAGAATTTCCATTCGCAAAACCAGAATTTTCTATTTTTCGTGCGACTTCAACTCCGTCCATATTGGGCATTTGGAAATCTAAGAGAATGTAATCAAAGTTTTCTCCTAGTTTTTTTGACTGTTCCAAAATACTTAAAGCTTCTTCTCCATTTGCCGCAGTAGTTGTCTTCACTTGCCAGTGAGCGAGCATATCTTTTAATATCCTGCGATTAGAAGCATTATCGTCTACGATGAGTACCTTTTTGTTACGTAATTCCGAACTAGTTGATTCTGTATGATTGAATGGTTGTTGATGAGATATTTGAAGTGGAAGGTAAAATTGAAAATTGCTACCTTTGCCTACCTCGCTTTCAACCCATATTTTCCCTCCCATTTCTGCAATTAACTGAGAACAAATGGCTAAACCTAAACCTGTGCCACCATGCTTTCTAGTATTGGATACATCGACCTGAGAAAAGGCTGAAAATATATCTTTGATTTTTTCTTGAGGAATTCCTGCACCTGTATCTTGGATAGAGACATAAAGTGTTTCATTATTCTTACTTTGATTTTTTAATTCGATTTTTAGAATAATTTCTCCATAATCAGTGAATTTAATTGCGTTGCCAATGAGGTTGAACAGAACTTGTTGGATTCTTCCAGCGTCTCCAACTAATATAGGACTAATTTTGGGAGAGATTTCAGCATGAAGTTCTAATCCTTTTTGTTCGGCGTTGACAGACATGAGCTTCAGAATACGATCAATCATATCGTTAATTTTGAATGGCATTTCATTTAATTCTAGCTTGCCCGATTCAATCTTTGAAAAGTCGAGAATATCGTTAATTATTAATAATAATGACTCTGCTGAGTTATGAGCTAGCTCTAAGTATTCTTGTTGATCTTTGTTAAGCTCAGTATTTAGTGCAAGCTGTAACATTCCCATAACTCCGTTCATCGGTGTTCTGATTTCATGACTCATGTTTGCAAGAAATTGGCTCTTTGCAAGGCTTGCGGCTTCAGCAGCTTCCTTTGCAGCGTTAAGATTTGCTTCGAATTCTTTTCTTTCTGTGATGTCTCGTATAAATGCACTAAAAAAATAGCCTTTGCTTGTTTTAAGAGGCGTAATAGCGAGTTCTATTGGAAATTCTCTTCCACTTTTATGCATTGCATGAATTTCAAATCTCTTGTTGAGAGCGGGTCCTGCGCCACTTTTTAGAAAACGCTCAAGTCCTTTATTGTGAGCTTCTCGGAAACGCTCAGGGATAATATTTTCTGTTAACTTTGCTCCAATAGCTTCTTGTGCGGTCCAACCGAAAATTTTTTCTGCTTGAGAGTTCCAAGCTGTGATGGTTCCCGATTCATTCATACTAACAATAGCGTCCAGAGAGTTTTGTATGATGAGCTCATTGTTTTTTTCAGCTTCTTGAAGAGTTTCTAAAATTTTATTGTAGCGTAGCCCAATTTCTCCTGCCTCAGTAAACGGTTCGACTTCTATGCGTAAACTTAAATCTCCAGATTCGGCCTGGCTTTCCATTGAATTCAGTAAACTATACATTTCAGTGCTTTCACCGTGTTCAGTGAAGTTTAGTCCTAACTTTTCCCCTTGCGCTGAAACTCTGAGAGGGATCCATTGATTGATGAAGTATACAAGGACAAACCCTCCCAGTAGTACCCATAGGCTACAAATAAGAATTCCTAGAGTTTGAACTTGAAGTTGTTCCCATCGATTTAAACCTGTACCTAAAAGGTCTAGATCGGCAAAGAGAGCAAGTGCTAGAGTTCCCCAAATGCCTCCACCTAAGTGGACAGGGATGGCATCTACGGCATCATCAATTTTAAAGAACTCTAATGCTCGACAAGATCCCAGCATGACGATACCTCCGATAACCCCAATGATGATAGAAGAAACTGGGTTCACGGCATGACAGGAAGCTGTAATTGCAACTAGTCCTGCAAGTGACCCATTCATTATAGTACTTACTTCAGGACGTTTATCTCTTAACCAACTTAGTAAAAGTGCAGAAACTCCTCCACTTGCCCCAGCTAAAACTGTGTTTGTGATAATTAGAGCGATGTGTCCCTTGACGGCAAGGGTACTTCCTCCGTTAAAACCAAACCAGCCAAGCCACAAAAGTAAGACTCCCAAGACGGACAGTGGAATGTTGTTTCTTTTTAATTTATGATTTCTCTTTGTTTGTTCATAACGTTCTAAACGTGGTCCAATAATAATTAAAGTGACCAGCGACATCCATCCTCCCAAACTGTGAACCACTGTTGAACCCGCAAAGTCAATAAATCCTAATTTTTTTAACCAACCTTGGCTTGTATTTTCGAGGATTCCTCCCCAGCTCCAGTGGCCAAAAAGAGGGTAGAATATGCCTGAAATTAATACGACGACGAGTAAATAACCTTTAAACTTCATTCGTTCTGCAACAGCTCCTGAAAGAATTGTTGCTGCTGTTGCACAGAACATGGCTTGGAATAAGAAGAAGGCCAGGAGTGAGTTTGAGTCGGCTGGAGGATTGAAAAACCACTGTGAAGCTCCCCACCAGCCAGAATTGGAGACACCAAACATTAATGCAAATCCAAAGGCCCAATATAAAATGACGGATACTGAAAAATCGGAGAGGTTTTTAATAGCAACATTAATGCTATTTTTGGATCGCGTTAGACCACTTTCTAAGCATACGAAGCCTGCTTGCATCAAGAAAACTAAACCTGCACATAACAGTACCCACAGTATATCGAGACTTGTTTGGGGCATGCTAGTTTAACTCTCCCTAAATGATAGCGTTTTTGTTTAAAGCGCACCATTTAATATTATCGCTATTAATTAAGGAAAAATAAATCTTTTTATTTAGTTTTGGAAAATAAAAAATATTCTTGATTACCCCGAGTTCCCTGAATTGTTGCAGGTAGGTCGGCTAATATTTCTAAGTTTTGCGAGGTGAAAAAGCCTTTCAAGTCATTTAAAACATTTAAATGAATTTCTGCATTGCGGACGATACCACCTTTACTGACATCTTTTTTACCAGCCTCAAATTGGGGCTTGATAAGAGCTAACATTTTCCAGGGAGGAGGAACTGATGTAATAATAGGTGGTATAATAAGTTTTAAAGAAATAAAAGAAACATCAATAACTATCAAATCTATTTTTTCAGGGATATCTTTTTCTTTTAGAAAGCGCACATTGAAATTTTCGTGAAGTATCACGCGAGGATCTGAGCGCAGGCTCTCATGCAGTTGGCCAGTACCACAATCGAATGCATAAACCCGCTGAGCGCCTGACCTTAATAAATAATCTGTGAAGCCTCCCGTAGAAGATCCTATATCCAAACAAACCATGCCATTTACATCGATATCAAGATTTTTTATCGCGCCTTCCAATTTAAGAGCACCACGACTGACATAAGGATGGTCCTTTTGTTTAAGACGAATATCAATTTTATCAGGGAAATATAATTGTGAAGCTTTTTCAACTCTCTGATCATTAACGATAACTTTCCCCGCCATAATCAGAGCTTGGGCACGTTTTCTTGAAACGACTAGATTTGATTCAACTAATATTTGATCGATGCGTTTTTTTTTGAGTGAATTTTGAGTTCTTGAATTTGGTTCTGAAGAAGCAATTTTTTTCATTTATCATATGTTTATTTTAATGTTTGATAAGCTTCCAAAATGAGTTCTTCTGTTGTTTCCCAATCAATACATGCATCGGTGATTGAGACTCCATATTTGAGTTGATCAAGATCTTTTGTTAGTTTTTGGTTTCCCTCATAGAGATTGCTTTCTATCATCATTGCGATTAAGTCTCTGTTTCCTTGTGAAATTTGGGAAATAACATTTCTGAAGACTTCAGGTTGCTTTTTGTAGTCTTTGTTTGAATTTCCGTGTGAGCAATCTACCATGATTTTACTGCATAAATTTGCTTTTTTCAGTTCAGCAATGCAATGAGTGATACTTTCTTCATCGTAATTAGGTTTATCATTACCTCCTCTGAGAACAACGTGTGAGTAGGGGTTACCTTTTGTTTTGTAGATAGAAATTCGTCCTTGAGAGTCGATTCCTAAAAAACTGTGTCCACTGAGTGCAGATTGCATTGCATTAATTGCCACCTGAATATTTCCATCGGTTCCATTTTTAAAACCGACAGGTGTCGAGAGTCCACTCGCCATTTCACGATGGGTTTGCGATTCAGTCGTTCGGGCGCCGATGGCAGTCCAAGAGATTAGGTCGGAAATATATTGCGGAATAATAGGGTCAAGTGCTTCGGTAGCTGTAGGAATTCCCATGTCATTGAGATGAACCAAAAGTCTACGAGCAATTTTTATTCCCGATTCGATATCAAAAGAATCATCCATATGTGGGTCATTAATAAGGCCTTTCCATCCGAGTGTCGTTCGAG
Organism: Deltaproteobacteria bacterium; assembly: GCA_024233625.1. Lineage (GTDB taxonomy): Bacteria > UBA10199 > UBA10199 > DSSB01 > DSSB01 > JACKPJ01. The sequence continues at coordinate 28,154 of JACKPJ010000006.1, read as the reverse complement.
GTTTCTCAAAGTAAACTCTCATAATAATGACAATTTTATCTGACACTTTGTCAGAAAGTCCTTTTAGACGCTCTGCATATTCGTGTGCGGCTTTGACGTCGTGTATTGAGCAAGGGCCTATCACTAGAAATATTTTTTGGTTTTTTCCATTTAGGATGTTTTTAATTTCTCCTCTGCATTGGAGAATGGTTTGTACTGCTCTATTTGTGAGAGGTATGATGTTACGTACCTCTTCTGGAGTTAAAAGAAGTTTATGAGATTCCACGTTAATATTGTTTAGTTGAAGTTGATTGTTCATATTTGCTGTTTTCTACCATGTTAAATATTATACAAAATGTATTAAATTTACTCTAGTCACTTTTAATTGTTTTTAAAAGTGATTTTTAAAAGTTCTTGAGAGGATGCAGAAAAAGGCTTTTCTTAACTGACTTTTCTTTGTTTTGCCCGAATTTTACTGATGTTAGAGCTTTTATTTTTTTTTGTTTCAGTTTTATTGAGTTTCTCAATAAACTCTTCAGAAAATGCTTGATAATCTTTTGCCCCCTTACTCGAGGGAAATTTTTCAAAGATGGGAAGTCCTGCAAGTTGAGCTTTGTTAAGTGCAGTGTTAACAGCGATTTGATTTCTAAATACTTTTTTTCCGAATTGTTTTTGAATATGAGTGTAGATGATTTCATTCATGCTGGTATTGCGTTTGTCTACTCTAGTAAAAAGAACTCCCAGTATATCTAAGCCAGCATTGAGTCTTTCATTAACTAATTCTAAAGTTTCAAGTAGATCACTGACTCCTTCAAAAGAAAGAACACTCATTTCACAGGGAACTATACAGTACTCAGAACATACTAAAGCATTCAGAGTTAGGTTGCCTAGATTCGGAGGGCAATCAAAGATGATAAAGTCGTAATGACTTAGTGCAGGGTCTATCACTTGGCTTAAAATAAACTCTTTCCCGATTTTTGATGCCAAAATACTTTCTGTTTCACTGAGCTCTTTATCACCAGGGGTTAGGTTTAGATTTTCCCAGGTAGTAGGAATAACAGCATCGAGAATGTTGCCTTTTTTTGCTGTTAAAACTGAAGACAGAGGTGTGTATTCAATTCCCTCAGGAATCAAGGCTCCCAATGACTTTTCAATATGTCCTTGAGGATCCAAGTCGACAACCAATACCTTTTTATTATAGTTCTTTGAGAGTATTGCTCCTAAATTGGAGGCAGTTGTGGTCTTGCCGACGCCGCCTTTTTGTGAACATACGCTAATAATTCTTGCAGAACGAGTTCCTTTAGCGAATGTTGCCTGTAGGTTAGCGTTTTCTGCATTGAGTAGTGATTTTAATTTATCGGTGAGTCTTGACATTTGTCCTCGCACAGGCCTCTAATAGACCGATTAGTAGTTTTTAGTGTTATAAAATAATGAAAATAGCTTGGGATTGCAAGAGCTTTGTGAGCTGATCTAGTCCGCGGATATTTATATGGCAGCAATTTATCATCATACTCCTTTTTGTCTGAGTAAATGTCATTATTGTGACTTCTATTCTCTTGCTTGGGGGGGGAAGCAGGTGCCTCATTTAGAATTTTTAGAAGCGCTTTCGCGAGAGGCGAAACGTTGGCACTCATTTATCTCAAAAAAAATTGACGCTGAGACCCTTTATTTTGGGGGTGGGACCCCCTCCTTGCTTGATCCGAACCTTGTGGAGTCGATTATTAACGAAGCCAGAGACCTTAGCCGATTGGACTTTAGTGAGATCACATTAGAAGTTAATCCCAAGACCGCCGATTTAAATAAGTTAAAAGAGTACAAAAAAAGAGGGGTCAATCGAATTTCGATGGGGCTGCAAAGTCTCAACGATAAGTTGTTACACAGTTTAGGGAGAGCTCATACGGGAAAAGAGGCCTTACAAAGTTTAGAATATATTTATGCAGCAGGTTTCACAAAAGTTAATGTGGATATTATGTATGGTCTTCCTGAACAAACGATGTCCGACGTGCAAGAGACTTTAAGAGAGTTAAATGAATTTCCTTTAAAACATATTTCAGCTTACCAGTTGATTGTTGAAGAACATACTCCCTTCTATCAATTGGAGCAGCAAGGGAAACTTAATTTACCTGCAGAAGAAGTTGTCGAAGAGATGGAACTTGCCATTCAAAATTTTACTTACAGTAAAAAAATGTCAAAATACGAAGTCAGTAATTATGCGGTTCCCAATCATGAGTCCCTTCACAATTTGAATTATTGGTCTTATCAAAGTTTTATTGGTTTGGGTCCAGGTGCGGTTTCATTTTTAAAAAAAGACCAGATTATTCAAATTCCAGAACTCAGTAAAAAACTTAAAATGTCCGATGATTCTATTTATGCTTGGCGTTTGACAAATCCTCGTGATCTTCAGTCATATTTAAAAAACTCTTCATCGTGGCAGGATGTTTCTGTCGAAGAAATCTCGCTCAAGACTGCTCAAGCTGAGTTTATGTTGATGGGCTTGCGGAAAAGGGCAGGGGTTAATTATCAGGATTTTGAAAATACTTTTGCTGAGAAAATGCCGGAGAGTTTTAATCAGTCGATTGAAAAAGAAATCAATTTGGGTCGAATGGAAGTTCATGATGAAGGAGTTTTATTGACTGATCTTGGACATCAATTTTTAAATTCGGTGATAGAGAATTTTATATAATGAGGAAGGTTTTTTATGTTCACTAATCTAATCACTTTTATTTCCCTAGTATATGGAAAGAAACGTCACGATATTTCCTCTCAAAATTGGAAACTTTTTTTACTGACAATTAACTTTTTATTAGGTTCTATATTGTGGGTTTTGCTGAGTACATCCGATTTACTCGGCCTTATCCATCTTGATTATATTAAACAAATATTTCTGATTGCTCCACTCATGGTTGTTCCACTTGCCTTGGTGTCATTTGAATTTCGTAATGTTGGGAGCAGAGTCAAAATGATTTGGAATATGCTATTACTCAGTCAAGCGCCTGCTGCTTTGCTAACTAGTATAAGCTTTTTATTTCATTCAGGGTCATGGCTAGCTTTCTGTTTGGTATTGCCTTGGTTGCTTTTTAGTGCGGTTTTAGCACTTCTTGCCCTAAATCGTTTACGTCATCGTGGTTTTATGATGCTAGAAGAGTGGGCAATGGATATTGCTTGTATTTATATATTTGTTGGTTCACTATGGCTGGTTGCTTCTAGGCTTGGTTTGCAGTTAATGGGTTTTGGTGATGTCATTGTATTATTAACTGCGGTACATTTTCATTTTGCAGGTTTTGCAACAGCCATAATTTTGGGCTTGATCGGTAGGATGCTTAAAAATTTTAAAGACAAAAAACGCTTACAACAGTTTTACCCTTTTCTAGCTTTTTTCGTATTAATGGGCATGCCTTTAGTTGCTACTGGTATTACTTTTCGTGGTCATGTTGAATGGTTTGCAGTTTGTATTTTTGCATTAAGCATGATGGTGATGGCTATCTTTATTCTTAAAGTTTGTGTTGTCCAAGCTTATGACAAGTCCATAGCTATGATGTGGAAAATAAGTGCCTATAGTATTTTTGCAGGGATGGGCTTAGCTTTAGTCTACGCGTGGGGATTGTGGAGAGCTAAACCTATTTTATTAATTCCTGATATGGTGGTGACTCATGGATTTATCAATTCAATTGGCTTTGCTGCCTCCGCGTTGATGGCTGAGTATTTTCAAAAAATGAAGAGACTTGTTCAATCTTTAAAAAAAGAGATGGCTTCATGATGAAAGTAAAAGAGAAGGAATTGAGGCAACAAGGACGTGGTCTCAAGTTGAGAACTCGCATCATGCTGATTTTTATCACTTTGGTCGGGATAGGTTTTTATTTTCTTGTGGGCTTTGTTTTAGATAATTTGCGCTTACGCTATTTAGAGTCCGTGGAAGAGGTCTTGGTTGATCAGACGAATATTTTAGCAACTATTCTACAATCTGAAATGACGGACGAAAGAATTCCTGTCGACAATTTTCGCAAGGCTTTTGAATATGTTGCTGGCCGTACTTTTAGTAGCCAAATCTATCAATTTACCAAAACAGATGTCGATCAAATGGTTTACATCGCCGATGCTAAAGGAATCATTATTTTTGACTCGAATCGTGGAGCGGAGGAAGGAAAAGATTATTCGCAGTGGAGAGATGTGGCCTATACCCTGCGTGGTCAATATGGTGCGCGTGCGACAAGATTAAACCCTAATGATCCCAATAGCTCTATCTTATACATTGCAGCTCCTATTTATTGGAAGGAGAAAATTGTTGGTGTAGTGACAGTGAGTAAGCCGACAAGAAATATCAATCTTTTCATTGAGTCGGCTCGGCCGCAGATTTTGATTGCGGGAGCTGTTGTCGGCTTGTCTGTGATATTTTTGGGCATTGCTCTTTCGATGTGGGTGACCCAACCCATTCAGCGATTAACTCGCTATGCTCGTGCAGTGAGAGATGGTAAGTCTGTGAAGTTTCCTAAATTGGGAGGGAGTGAAATGGGAGAAATGGGATCGGCCTTTGAAGAAATGCGTGAGGCTCTTGAAGGGAAAAAATATGTTGAGCAATATATTCAACACCTCACTCATGAGTTAAAAAGCCCTTTATCCGCGATTTCTGGAGCTGCAGAAATACTTGAGGAAGAAATTCCTCAAGAAAAGCGCCAACAATTTGTTAAAAATATTCAGACAGAATCTCAAAGAATGCGGTTAATTGTCGAGCGTATGTTGCAACTTTCTTCATTAGAAGTCAGAAGAGGGCTTCATCAAGTTGAGGAAATTGATTGTCAGGATATTTTGCAGAGGGCTTTGTCTAATTTAAATCTCACTATTCAGGAAAAAGAAATCCAAATCAAGCAAGAGTTCGGGGCTCGTTGTCATTTTCAAGGGGAGCGTTTTTTAATTGAGCAGGTTTTGATCAACGTTTTGCAAAATGCCATTGAATTTAGTCCAGTGGGTGGCTATGTATCTATTCATGCAAGTATTAATGAGCAGGATGAATTAGAACTTTGTATTAAAGACGAAGGCCCGGGGATACCCGATTATGCAATCGATCGCATTTTCGAAAAATTTTATTCTTTGCCTCGTCCCAGTTCTGGAAGAAAAAGTAGTGGCTTAGGTTTGAGTTTTGTATATGAAGTGATTCGTTTGCATCACGGTAAAATCCATGTCGAGAGCTTAAAACCTGTTGGGACTCAAGTGACTATACGCATTCCTGTTTATTTTTCTCCAACTGATTGAAGTATGAATTTGTATATTTATTTTTAACTTATGATTTTTAACTTATTAAAATCTCTTCATAGCTTGCCCCTTGATCCTATTATTGTGGTGTTGGGCCCAGACTCTTGGCTGCGTCAAAAGATTTGTCAAAGCTTGATGGATAGAGCCTTAGATTCTGCGATGCGAGAAATGAACTTTTCGCAGTTTCATGCCAAGGAAGACGGAATTGCAAAAGCATTACAGGCCTGCGGTGAATACCCTTGCTTTGCAGAAAAGCGCGTTGTTTTTGTGAAGAGTTTAGAAAAAATTTCAAAGGCCGAAGTCGAGACTTTTAAAGATTATCTTAAAAATCCTCAGCCCAGCACCTTGCTTCTTCTGGAGCTTGAAAAACTCGATGGTCGTTTAGACTGGGTAAAACTGTTAAAAAAACAAGCAAGAATTTTAGAGTTTGATGCGTTAAGTACCGACGAGTGTATTCAGTGGGTGAAACTATGCTTCAAGAGAGAAGCTAAGTCTTATACTGGAGAAGTTCCTGCACTCATTGTCGAGTTAATTGGGAAACAATTCGGCATGTTGCAAAATACTGTTCAGCAACTTTGTCTTTATGTTGGAGAGCTTCATGAAGTTAGCCAGGAAGATTGTCACAAACTGTTGTCTAAGGTGTCCGAGGAAAATATTTTTGAAGTCATTGAAGCCGTTTTTTCAGATGATTTTAAAGCCTTACATCAATCTTTGGGGGCCTTGTTGGATTCGGGAGAAGCTCCCTTAAAAATCCTGGCCTTGGCTTATCGTCATTTATCTATTTTATTGGAAATCAAGTTTGCCAAGGCAGGGGAAGCGGTAAGTATTTCTCCTTGGCTGCAGCGTAAATATCAGACGCAGGTCAATAAATTTTCCAATTATCTCAACTATGATCTATTAAAACCCTTGGTGGTAGCTGACGAGAAGTTAAAGAGCTCCAGCATTCCGTCAAAGTTTATCTTACAAAACTCATTAGAAAGACTATCCAATCAATTACGTCGAGATTGAATTTACTAGCTTGCTTGAACTAATCCCTTTGTCATAGATTGATTGCTAATAAAAAGAACTAGAAAGGCTTGAAAATATTTTATTTGACGAGAGAGGAGACCAGCTTGGTTAATCGGGAAATATTGCGAGCTCCCTTGTTGGCATGAAAAATGCCTTTGCTAACGGCTTTATCGATCTTTTTGACGGCAATTTTAAGGGCATTTTGTGCAGATTCGAGATTTTGATTAGCCACGGCTGCTCGAACTGCTTTGATAAAAGTTCGTGCATCGGAACGAATTAAACGATTTCGCTCGGCTCTTTTTTCGTTTTGTCGTTGTCTTTTGATTTGTGATGCGTGTCGACCTGAGGGTAATTTTGGTTTTTTTGCTGGGCTAGCCATATTTTAGTACCTAATTTGTTTAATAATCTAAATTTATTTATAAAGTTTAATTGAGTTAAATTTTTATTGTTATTAACGATTATTTTTAAATTATGCAAGTCTTGAATTCTTAAAAAGAAAAGCTAGTCTGAATAATAAATAATCGGAGCGAAGCCTATCATTTGTCAAATAACTTGTCAAATAGCTCTCGACATTCTTTTTCAGCAAAAAGAATGAAACAACGCTTTGTTCTTCTAACTTGTTCAATTCACGAAGGATCATCATGAGAAGGGTTAGACTTTTGAAATAGATTTTCCAGGAATAATAGCTTAGAGAAGATTGAAAAATAGCTACTATATATTAGCGAAAGGTTAACAAATTTATGTCCCAACAAATTCAAAATCCAGCATCTCCCTTAGCTCCTGTTAGAAAGAAGAGTAGCGTCGTTGCAAGCACAGGCATTGTGAGTCTCTTGACTCTGGTGAGTCGCATTTTTGGTCTGGCGAGAGATTCGATTTTAGCATTAACGCTAGGGACGAATTTGGGAGCGGATGCCTTCGCGGTGGCCTTTCGTATTCCCAATATATTTCGGCGGATGTTTGCCGAAGGCAATTTAACCCTGTCGTTTGTGCCTGTTTTTAGCGAAAGTCTAAAATCTTCACAGCAGCAAGCAAAAAAGTTGGTTAATACGACCTTTACATTTTTAAGTTTGGTTTTGATTTTACTCACTCTTTTTGGGGTGATTGCAGCCTCGTGGTGGGTTTTTATGGCGGCACCGGGTTTTGTCCAAAATCCAGAAAAGTTTGCTTTAACGCGTTTACTGACTCAAATTACCTTTCCTTATATTTTTTTGGTTTCTTTGGGTGCCTTGGCGATGGGGATTTTAAACAGCAAGAAACACTTTGCTGCGCCCGCAGCTTCACCTATTTTTTTGAATATAGGAATTATTTTGGGTGCTGTGTTTTTTTCACGTTTTTTTTCGGAGCCTTCTATTGGGGTCGCGTGGGGAGTTTTACTCGGGGGCGTTTTCCAGTTAATGATTCAAATCCCTAGTGTCATGAAATATGGATTTTTTCCTAAGATTGATTTTGATTTTAAAGATCCCCAAGCTAAAAAGGTTTTTAAACTGATGTTGCCCGCAATGTATGGTTCGGCGGCTTATCAAGTGAATTTACTTTCGATTTATTTTTTGGCCTCTTTCTTAAGAGAAGGTGCGGTTAGCAGTCTGAATTATGCGGGTAGGGTGATTGAGTTTCCTTTGGGTATTTTTGCGATTTCGATTGCGACCGTTTTATTGCCTAGGTTTTCGGATCATGCGGCTCAAAAGAGAACCGAAAAATTGACGAGCTCTCTGATGCAAGCTCTCAATGCGGTGTGGTGGTTGAATGTCCCGGCAATGGTTGCTATGGTCGTGTTATCAAAGCCGATTACCGCCCTATTGTTTTTCCGTGGACAATTTGATTTAGACTCTCTGAAACTAACAGAACAAGCTTTGACTTATTATGCTTTAGGTTTGCCTTTTGTTTCAGGGTCAAGAATACTCACCAATGCTTTTTATGCGATGCAGGACTCCAAAAAACCCGTGATTGCAACCAATATTTCTGTCGTCGTGAACATATTAGTGGGTGTTGCTCTAATGTTTTGGATCGAGCATCGTGGTTTGGCGCTTGCAGTTTCGATAGGTGCTGCGGTGAATTTCTTTTATTTGCTCAAGTACTATCGGGAAAAAGCAGGGGCCTTGGGTTTGAAAAAGGCCTTGCGCGAACTGACTAAAGTCATGCTAGCCGCTATGGTCATGGGAGCGGCTTTAATCGTTGTGCAACATTATTGGGACTGGAGTTTAGCCAGATTTTGGACTCGACTGGCTTATGTTTTGTCTCTAATTGGCATCGGCTTAGTGATCTACCTTATGCTTACTTTTGTTTTAAAGGCCGAGTTTTCTCAAAAAATTTCTCAGTTTTTGTTAAGGAGATTGAAAAAATCATCTGCCGCTAACTAGGATTTTTATTGATTAATCTGAGTCATCGTCCAGATAAAGGCTCCAAGAAGGGCCAAAACTCCAATGGCAAAGTAAGTAAAAGAATACTTAAACTGAACTCGGGTATGAGCGAGCTTATCTCCTAATCTTTGGGGTCTTTTACTTAATAAAATACTTAAAATTCCAGGTATAAATATAGGAAAACTATCAAGTATTCTTAACATATTTCGATTGGTGCTGCCGATGAAGCCACATCTTGTTTTTCCTTCTCGAGTGACTTTGAGGTGAAAGATCATCTTTCCAAAAGTGCGACTGAAGAGAGATTCCATCAGCCAAAAATAGGCAAATAGGAGAATGGTGGCGCCTATCAGGCTAAACCATGCTGGGATATCATTGATCCATAAGATGTCTTTTAAACTGACCTGTTGATTTTTAGCGATGAGTTCTCCAATAAATATATAAAAGCAGAGGCCGATGAAGTGATCGACGAGAAAGGCTCCTAGGCGGCTTAAATAATAAATCAGAGAAGGAGAATCTCCTTCCAGCTTTTTAAAATGAGATTCTGAGTTTTTGATTGAATGCGTCGCTTTTTGATGAAGTAAAGTGACTGCCATTTTTAACCCCTCCCTTTTTTAATATTTTAAAGAATTGAAAAAAAAATCTCAAAGCATTATTGTGTGATGAAGATTTGTTTTGTAAAAAAAACATCTCTCAATGTTCTCTTCATATGCTGTTCAATAGATCGAAATTCTAGTGAACGCAGTGACCGCGCGTTCACTGAAGCTTCTAACTAATTAAATTTTAATAATATTTTTTAAAGTGCCTATAAAATAGGCAATCGAGAATTTGTAAAAATTAAGCTAAAAGTAGAAGCTTTTTCAGAGGCCTTTCAAGATAAAATTTGCTGCTTTCATAGAGCTGTAATAAGAGCTCCTTATGAATAAAAATTTAGCACCTATTTATCTCATTGATGGTTCTTCTTATATTTTTCGAGCTTACTATGCCATTCGTGGTCTGAGTAATTCTCAAGGAAGGCCGACTAATGCCACTTACGGATTTACGCAGATGGTTCTGCGCCTTTTGAAAGACCATTCTCCCCAATATTGGGCGATGATTTTAGATAGTAAAGAGCCCAGTTTTCGTAAGCAAAAATATCCTAAATATAAAGCCAATCGAGAAGTTCCACCGGAGGATTTGGTCCCTCAATTTGAAGATGTTCGAAGAGTCACGCGGGCTTTAAATATCCCTATGTTAGAAATGCCTGGTTTTGAGGCCGATGATATTATCGCGACTTTAGCTCGCCATTATGAAAAGCAAAAGCACCCCGTGGTTATTGTGAGTGGTGATAAGGATCTGATGCAATTGGTGGACCCACAAATATATCTTTTGGACACGATGAAAGATAAAGAGATTCACGAGGCCGAAGTAAAAGAAAAATTCGGTGTGCCTCCTTCACAAGTCCTCGATGTCCTGGCTTTGGCAGGAGATAGCAGTGACAATATTCCGGGAGTTCCTGGCATTGGCCCTAAAACGGCGAGTCAACTCATCGCTGAATACCAAAGTTTGGAAGGGCTCTACGAGCATCTCGATGAAATTAAAGGAAAGAAGCAAGAGAATCTCAAAAACTTTCGTGAACAGGCCTTTTTATCGCAATGGTTGGTGCGGCTTTGTGAGGATGTTCCAGTTGAGACGGGTTTAGAAAAATATGCTTATCAAGAATGGGATGTCGAGGCCTGTCATAAAATTTTCAGTGAATTAGAATTTACTCAGCTTCTCAAAAATTTCGAGCTTGAAGAAAAAAAAGAGAAGTCTGAAAGGACCTCCTATCAACTGATTCAAAACGAAGAAGCCTGGAAAAATCTTCTCCAAAAAATTGATGACAAAAAATGTATGGCTGTCGATACGGAAACGACTTCACTCGATATCCATCAAGCCCAGTTAGTGGGAATTGCAATCGCTCTCGAAGCAGAGGAAGCTTATTATATTCCGCTTGGACATGAAGTGTCTGATGAGCAGCTCGATCTCAAAAAAGTTTTGAGTGATCTCAAAGGTCCTTTAGAAGACCCTCAGGTCGAAAAATATTTTCAAAATTATAAATACGATGCGGGTGTTTTTCTTAATTATAAAATTTCTGTCAAAGGTCTCAAGCTTGATACGATGTTGGCCTCTTATATTTTAGACCCCGCTCAAAGTCATAAGCTCGATAACTTGGCCTTAAAATATCTCCAGCATTCGATGATCTCTTATCAAGAAGTGACGGGCGAGAAAAAAGGAGGCGAGTTCAAAAAAGTTGATTTGGCGGCAGCTACTCAATACAGCGCAGAAGATGCCGATATGACCTGGCAACTCGCCAAATGTTTTGAGCCGCAGCTCAGTGAAAACGATCTCGACTCTGTTTTAAAGGAGATTGAGCAGCCACTGAGCGAAGTCCTCTTGAGGATGGAACGCCATGGTATTAAAATTGATTTGGCTTTTTTAAAGAAGCTTCAAAAAGAATTCCAGGAGCGCATTTTAAAAAAGGAAGAGAATATATATGCCTTAGCTGGAGAAGAATTTAATATTCAGTCTCCCAAACAGTTAGGGGTAATTCTGTTTGAAAAGCTCGAGCTGCCGATTTTAAAGAAAACCAAAACGGGTCCTTCGACCAATGTTGAAGTCTTGACCGAGCTGGCAAAGTCTCATGCCTTGCCTCAAGAGATTTTGGACTATCGCTCTTTGGCCAAATTGCAGTCGACCTATGTCGACGCCTTATTGCAGATCGCTCATGCTGAGACTCAGCGGGTTCATACGAGTTTTAATCAGACGATTGCGGAAACCGGTCGCTTGTCCAGTAGTGATCCTAATTTGCAAAATATTCCCATTCGTAGTTCGGATGGAGCAAAAATTCGTCAGGCTTTTATTGCCGAAAGCGGATTTGTTTTGATGAGTGCAGACTATTCGCAAATTGAGCTTCGAGTCTTGGCACAACTTTCACAAGACCCTGCTTTAATTGAAGCCTTTGCCGAAGACTTGGACATCCACCGCTTGACCGCCAGTCGTATTTTTCAGGTGAGCGAGGAGCAAGTCACCGCAAATATGCGTGCAGCTGGAAAGACCGTCAACTTTGCAGTGATTTACGGTCAATCTCCTTTTGGGCTTTCCAAACAGTTGGGAGTTTCACAAAAAGAAGCCAAGTCTTATATCGAGCAGTATTTTATGCAGTACCAAGGAGTCAAAACCTATCGAGAGAAAATTTTGGAAGGAGCCAAAGCAAGAGGCGAGGTGCGCACTTTAATGGGACGAAGAAGATTCGTTCATGAAATCAATAGCGGCAATTTTATGGTGCGCAGCAATGCAGAGCGTATAGCTTTTAATACGGTGATTCAAGGGACTGCGGCCGACTTGATTAAAAAAGCCATGATTGATTTAGATAGAGCGATTATGGAGCAAGATCTCAAGACTCGACTTTTGTTGCAAGTGCATGATGAGCTTGTCGTAGAAGTTCCGCAAGAAGAAATTCAAACGATGGAGTCCTTGCTCAGATCAAAAATGGAAGACGTTGTTGATTTTGAAATCCCTCTCAAAGTTTCGATCGCTTGGGGGAAGAACTGGGCTGAGGCTCATTCCTAAAGCATAAAATAATTACTAATAAAATATGTATTCTTGCAACAGTGACCAAATTTATTTCAAGTAGATTGTTCCCCAATCATTTTTTAAGAATAAATAATCCGCAATTGATTATAAATCGAAATGATAGAGTTCTTCCAAATTGCTCAGATCATGAATAGCAACGTCAATTTCGGAAACCGGCGTGAGAACCTGATCAAAAAAGAAAGCGCGTTTGATTTCTGAGCTTCCTGTTTCGGCATATTCAAAGTTTTTTTCTATTTTATTTAGGTCTTGAAAGCTCTCAGTTTCTGGATCGATGGAGAAAACAGCTAGCTTGCTAATCATGTCAGAATAATCGTTGTAGGGAAGGGCAAAGCTTAAGCCAGCTTGGTCGTAGGTTAGGGCTCGATAATCATGAAAACCCAAGCTGTAGGCACCATCATTTTCAATCGTGAGCTGATCGGCCAAGCTCACCTTGCCATCTGTATCAATACTAAAAAGATTGGCGACGATCGATCCTTGGTTGGGCAGGCCTCCGATTCCCAATAACAATTGATTTTCATTCAAAGAGGGAACGGCTTGAAGGTGATAAGAGACTTCATCGATTTTAAATTCGTCGAGAAGTTTTGGCTTGCTTGAGTCACGCCGGTCAATGACGAAGAGTGGATCAACTTGCCGGAAGGTAATGACATAAGCCCATGGCCCGACAAATCGAGCGGAGTAGGTTTCTTCACCTGCAGCGAAGGGCCCAATCCGGCCGACATTAATGAATTGATTTCCAGACTGCTGGTAGCTGCTAAAGTAGCTTCCGGTTTCAAGATTACTTGTTTTTTCGAGGACGGGTTCGTTGCAAAAATCGATACAAACATTCGAGCTTACTCGATGAAAGACATTGAGAATTCCTTGATATTCGTCCAAAAAGAATTGGTCTTTGATATAGCCAGGGATCTCAGCAAATGCGCTTAATTGAAAATTTTCCCCGATCTCTTGATGCTTTGGCAGGTCAAATTGATAGAGCTCGGCATCATTAAGATAACTTTGTTCAACTAAAAAAACATGATCTGGGTTGACGTGAATAAAATTGTCTCCAGCTGGACTAAGAATGCTTTGCGAAGAAACTTCAAAATTTAATTCACTTAAATTCATATAAAAGAGTTGTGAGCGTTTTATCCAAGAATAAGAGCGCTCATCCTCTTGGTTTTGATAGACGAGGTGATTGGAGCAATCCGACAAAGTTTGTTCACGGGTTTCGCCTTCGCTATTTGTTGTAAAAGTGGAAGGAAATAGAGTTTTGGGTTCGGGTGTTTCTTGGCTGCTAAAAAAGTCATTTGCAGACCAGACCAAGGCAGCATTTTCTTCGCCTTGAATCGAGCGAGCTTCTTGAAATTCACCTTGATAACGATAACGAAAGACTTCTTGAATTTGGCTTGGGTCGTCCACTTTGTAGACGGCGGTGATTCCATTTAAACTATTTAGACTTTGTCCAAAAATCACGAGGAGTTGAGTATTCGTTTTTGTCTCTTGCATTGTGATGAGTTCTCGAGGGGTGAAATTAATTTCTAGGCTAGCAAGTTCTTGGCTGTCTTCAAGCTTGGCTGCAAAAATTTTTAGCAGGCCTCCTTGATAGGTTTTTTTAGTGACATACAAGAGATGACGAGAGGGGTCCGAAAAAGCAATATCCGATTGAGTCACTTGTGGGTCTGCCGCGGGCTCTTCGCCATTGTTTTGAGAGTCACCTTCTTCGCTGGCTGGGTTTGCGCCTCCTATTCCAGAAAACTCATTATAGCTGCTGCGCAGAGCTGCATAATCTTTAATGTAGCTTTCGACTTCTGCGCAACTGTTCACGCGGTAGAGTTTTCCCATGCTCAAAATGCCAACGGGTGTGGGTGTTTTCGATCCTTGGCTAGAACAAGCACTTAAAGTCATAAGGGCGATTAGCAAAACAAGGTTTTTAAATGAGTTCATTTTCATGTTCGGCTCCTTTATGTCTAAATAAAATACGAAGCTTTAATTTTCCTTTATCGGGTCTTCTAGTTCGTAAAGACGAATTTTTGTAAACAAAGTTGATTTGGCAATACCTAAAGACTTTGCAGCTAGGGTTTTATTCCAATTACATTTTTTGAGGGTTTGTTGAATCAGGCGTTTTTCCATTGCCTCTAATTTTTCTAAAGCGACCTCTGGTTTTGTAACTTTGAGAGCTTCTTGGGGAAACAATATATCTTCGGCACAAATTTCGTGATCATGACTTAATATTACAGAACGGAGTAAGACGTTGCGGAGTTCGCGAACATTTCCTGGGTAAGAATTTTTTTGGAGTTTCTCCATCGCTTCAGGATGAATCTTTTTGCTGCTTCCTTCTGGGCTAAACTCTTCCAGGAATGCCTCAACGAGCAGTTCTAAGTCTCCCAATCTTTCTCGAAGGGGAGGTATTTGAATAGGAAGGACAAAAAGTCGGAAGAAAAGATCTTCACGAAATCTTTTTTCTTTGACGAGTTTGGCTAGATCACGATGTGTTGCCGCGACCACTCGAACATTGGCTTGAAGTTCTTCTTGGCCACCGACGCGGCGATAAGTGCCATTTTCAAGAATACGCAGAAGCTTGGGTTGCAGGTCGAGAGGTAGCTCTCCAATTTCGTCTAAAAATAATGTGCCGCCACTGGCTTGGCCAAAGGCTCCTTCGTGCCTTTTTTCTGCACCAGTAAAAGCGCCTTTTTCGTGACCAAAGAGTTCGCTTTCGATCAATTCTTTCGAAATAGCTCCGCAATTGATCGCGATAAATGGCCCACTACTTCGGGGGGAAAGTTGATGAACGGCTCGAGCGACGAGTTCTTTTCCTGAGCCGGATTCTCCTAAAACCAGAACGGTGGCCTCTGTGGGGCCAATTTTATTCAGCAAACTATAAAGTTTTTTCATTTGAGGAGAGGCGCCAATGATGCCACAAAATTCTTCCTGCTCTAACTCTGCGACGGGTTGAATGCTTTGTTTATTTGATAAGGTGATCTGACACTGCCCAAGTTTTAATTTCATGTTGGGTGTAAATTTTGCTTCTCTTATTTGAACTCCATCGACATAGGTTCCGTTAGTGGAGCCGAGATCGTAGATCCAGACATCTTCACCTTGAATTGCGACCTTAAGATGTCTTGAGGAAATATAGGGATCTTTGAGGACAATATCATTTTGAGGAGCTGAGCCAATCGTAATACTTTCACTATTAATGGGAATATTCTGGCTTTTTTGTGAAGGTTGGAAGATTTGGAGCTCGGGTTTGTTAAATAAAATTCCCTGAGAGGAGTGTTGCAGTATTTGAGTATGTGAGGACTTGGGCTTTATACCGACGGTAGTTTCAAGATGTGAGAGAATCTCAGGAGCTTCGAGGAGTTCCGCTTTCCATTGTCCTAAACAAATTTCATCATTGACTTGCAGTACATGAATGGCTTTATTTTTTCCGTTGATGGTTAATTTGCTTGTTCCGACGCGTTTGATGATCCATTGCGAATCCATTTGATAGACGATGGCATGCTCCCGTGAGATATCGGAATCAGGGAGGACCACGTCCGATGAAGCGGATCGACCAATGGTGAGTGAAGAGGCTTTAAGATTGATGCGGAAAAATGAACGGTTATTCTTGCAGAAGTTAAGTTGTAAGGCCATAAGCACCCCTCGTAGAAGTAAGTTAGAGTTCAGTAATCTAATTAAATAAACAAAGCCATTTTATCTTTTACAAATAACAATGGCTCTTCATTTCGTTATACTTCCACTCAATACCCTTTGTTCATTCGATATTTAACTTTATATGGAAGGTCAAGATTGTTTTGTCGAATTGGGCTGATTTTTAGGGGAATTATTTAATGAAAAATGCGCCCGGCAGGACTCGAACCTGCTACCCCAAGCTTAGAAGGCTTGTGCTCTATCCAGATGAGCTACGAGCGCATATCCAAAATGGAATGTTTTTAAAATTCCTTGCGGGTCAGCGATGGAATTTTGGTCTTTCATATAGATAAAATTGGATATTGTAAACCTTTGTGTGAAAACTTTATCAAAAAAGCGGACCTTGACAGTATATTGCACTACTGTTAGCTTAAAAATGACATGAAATTGATGATGAGGTCTTGTTTTAAGTATAATTTTTTTATCTTTGTTGAGCGTTAACTCCTCACAATAACATAACTTTTCAACTCGATCTTAAAATCATGATATTTAAGTTGATGATTAATCTAATCTACTTTTTTAGCGAGAAAGATTTCTTATGGCAAGTTTTCAAGATTTATTAAAAAAAACTAAATCAGAGATTTCTGAAATTAGCGGGGAAGAACT
This sequence comes from Deltaproteobacteria bacterium, assembly GCA_024233625.1. Classification (GTDB taxonomy): domain Bacteria; phylum UBA10199; class UBA10199; order DSSB01; family DSSB01; genus JACKPJ01. The sequence continues at coordinate 11,682 of JACKPJ010000006.1, read as the reverse complement.
TCAAAAAAAGCTCGAGTCAGGAGATAAACTGATTTTGGTGGATGTGCGAGAGAAAGAAGAGCAAGAACAAGGTAATATTCCGCAAGCCCATTTGATCCCTCGCGGTATTCTAGAGCTAAAAATAGAGGATATTGTTCCTATAAGAGACCAAGAGATTGTTCTGTATTGTGCTGGAGGCACCCGTTCTGCTTTGGCAGCAAATGCCTTAAAAGATTTGGGTTATAATAGGGTACATTCTCTAATCGGTGGTTATAATCAATGGGCAAAGGAAAAGCGCGCCACAGAAAAAAAGGTTTTTCTTAACTCGGAGCAGTTTGAGCGTTATTCACGACATATTTTAATGCCGGAAGTTAAAGAGGAAGGTCAGGTGAAACTGTTGCAGTCAAAAGTATTTTTGGTTGGAGCAGGGGGCTTGGGTTCTCCAACAGCCTATTATCTTGCTGCTGCAGGAGTGGGGACTCTTGGAATTATTGATGATGATGTCGTTGATCGCTCTAATTTGCAACGCCAGATTTTACATAACGAGTCCCGTGTGGGTGAGCCGAAGGTCGAGTCTGCAAAAGAAACACTCAAGGCACTGAATCCCGACGTCAACATTATTACTTATCGAGAAAAACTGAGCAGCGAAAATGTCATGGATATCATTAAAGATTATGACGTGATTGTGAATGGTTGTGATAATTTTCCGACGCGATATTTGATAAATGATGCGTGTGTATTCTTAAAGAAACCCTTGGTAGATGCCAGTATATTTCGTTTTGAAGGTCAAGTGACGGTGCACATGCCCTTTCAAGGGCCTTGTTATCGTTGTTTATATCCCGAACCTCCACCTCCTGAAATGGCTCCTTCTTGTCAAGAAGCAGGGGTTTTTGGTGTGTTGCCAGGTATTATTGGCTGTACTCAAGGAATTGAAGTTCTCAAGATTTTGCTTGAGATTGGTCAGCCTTTAGTCGGACGTTTGCTGGTATTTGATACTCTCAAGATGAAAATCCGCGAGATGAAGATCCGTCAAGACCCAAATTGTCCTGTTTGTGGTCAAGATCCGAGTATTAAAGAACTCATCGATTATGAAGGTTTTTGTCGCCTAGCTGGTGGGGATCGATAAGATGAGTTTCTATTTCAGTCCTCGGACTTGAGGTCTGAAGTCATCAGTGGTGGGAACTGTCCTCACCATTTTTTTGTAAAATAGCCTTGGTTACAAAGTAGGTCTTGTTTTTTATAATTAGTTTGTTGAAAAAAACTTTATAAAATCATATAACTACAAAAAAGATTTGTTATTGATGTTTTTAAAGTAAATTGGCTGTCTTCTTGCAATATAAAATTAATAACGAGATTATCCAATAATGGAGGGAGCCTTTTATGAACCAAAGTGTTGAGCAAGCGATGAATGATAGAAAAAATCAAGCTTCAAAGCTAAAAGGTAGTGAGCAAGTTTTAGACTGTAATGCATTGGTCGAAAAATATATGCCTTATGCCTATTCTATTGCAAGCACGGTTGCTCAAACTTTATCAAGTGATGCAGATATTGAAGAATTAAACAGTAGTGCTCGCTTGGGTTTATTAGAGGCTGCTCAACGTTTTGACCCCAGCCATAAAGTTGATTTTAAAACCTTTTCTTATTATCGAATTCGTGGAGCTATTTATGATGGATTAAGAAAAACCGGTTGGCTTCCACGCTCTTTATACAACAAACTCAAATTTGAACAAGCTGCTAACGAATATCTCAAATCCGAGGCAGATCGTTCTGAAGGTGATAACAACGATCTTCATGAAGTCAAAGAAACCGTTAATTCATTAGCTTCCATTTATATTATTAGCCTTGATGCAGGCGATGAGCCCATGGACATCGAAGATAAAAAAGCTAATGATATCGAACAAAAAGCCGAATTCCAAAAAGTCAAAGAGTATATGAGGCAGGCTATCGAAGAATTGCCCGAAAAAGAGAGAAAATTAATCAAAATGTATTATTTTCAGGAAAAAACTCTTGAAGAAACTGGATTTAAGTTGGGTCTTTCAAAGTCGTGGACCTCTCGTTTACATGCCCGTGCTTTAAGCTTACTATTTAAAAAGATTAGCTTTATTCAGACAAAAAGTCAGCAACAATGTCGTGCTGAGGCCTATGCATAAAAAAATATATAAGACTAGCAACTTTAGCCCTTTCAAGATACGATACTTTTATAGTAAAATTCTGAGTTTTTTAAAACTTGGTTTTTAAACCAATCAGTTAACAGGAGACTTTATGGCCGAACCAGTATCAGCAGCATTAACAGAAGAATTATTAAAACAAGCTGTCGACCTCAAAGAGAGTCCTGCAACGACGCATAACAGCTATGAAATCGAAAATAGCCAATTTGGTGCCTTAATGGACCAAAATATGGCTATGGATACAAACCCCCAAACACAAATGTCTGCTACACAATTAGTCGGGGATTTGATGCAAAGTGATAAGGGGATTAATGCGATTCCTGCTAATGAGCTAAACTTAGATCTTTCCCAAGTAAAAAGTGTTGAGTTTGACCAAAAAGGCGGTGGTGCTGTTTCTGAACTCCTTAAACAAGTGAATAATAGTCAAAACAATATGGAGTTATTAGTTGAAAAATTAACGAGTGGTGGGGAAAAATTTTCAATGAAAGAGATGATTCAAATTCAGGTGTTTGCACATCAGCACACGATGATGTTTGATTCGATGGTTAAATTTGGTGAAATGGTCAATTCCTCAGTGAATAAAGCCTTTAACATGCAAATATAAACACTAGAAGACATCAGCTTCTTTTCTTCATATCTTCCTGAATATTTTATTTGCTCAATCACAGTCTCTGTTAACATTCAGAGAGAAAGTCCATCTATATCACTGGACAAAATTGAGTAAATAGGTAGAATTTTCCCTCAAGGTCTTTCAAGTCATTTTGTAATAAGCGGTCTGTTGAAAATTGGCTTTTTGGAGCAACGTTAATGAATTTTTTTTTGACTGGCCCATGAAGTATTTATTCGAAGGGAAGTTTTAGTGTCAGCACATGTTGATATCAATAATATAAAAGAGCGCGATTTAGCCTGTATTGTATTAATGCTTTCTCGTTTAGGTAAAAGGGCGGAAGAGGCTCTTTCCCACCTTTCTGATTCAAGATTAAATAAAATCAGCTCAATTATTTCTGATGTTTTGTCTCAACCGAGTTCAGCGCAGCAGGATTTTATCAAAAGCTCGATGGGTAAGCTGCAATCAGAGAATCAAATTAGTTTATTTTATCATGCACATCCCACCTGGGTGAGCGAAGCTTTTAAAGAGGAAAGCTCGCTTGTTCTAGCGCAAATTATTTCTTTATTACCTAAAGAAAAAGTCGGGATGTTCTTAAAAGATCTTTCTAAAGAAAAGCGAAAAAAACTGAGGAGATTGCAAAATACTCGTATTGCAGCTCCGATGAGAGAGTTTGTCAAAAAACGCTGTGAAGCTGCATTTCCTAGTTTTAATATGGAGCTTCTCAAATCTCAGACTTTTTTTAATACGCTAGCTGAGTTTAATTTAAGAAAGTTTGATGCCTTGCTTCAAGAGCTAGGACTTTCCGAGTTAACCATAGCCTTTAGTCGGGTCAATAGATCTGCAATTCGTGCGATATTAAATCGTCTCCAAATTGAAGACGCCATGGAAATTAAAAAACGTCTCAAAGAAGAAACAAAGTGGGATCCCCAAATATTAAAAGAAGCTCAATTGCATATTTTGACTTTGGATTTTGATAAGCTCAAGGCAGAGACCATGATGCAAGAAATTGGTTTTGGAGTTTTCAGTCGGGCTTTTTCGAAAGATCGTGTCGATGAAGCCAATTATTTTATGTATCGTTTTCCGCCACAGCAAGGTTATATGTTAAAAAGGTACATCAATTCACAGGAAAGCAACCCCGATGAAAAAAAACTCCACCAGATACAATCCAGGATTCTGTTAGCAATTAAAAGTTTAGATAATAAGAAAGTTAAACAAGCGAACACATAAATTAAAATGTTTTTATTGTTCTAACTCATTGAAAAATATATTTTTTTAGATTAACATACGAAAAGGGTTGAGAAGAAATGGCAAAGATCCTCAAAGGAAATGATTTTAAAAAAAATCTCGATTTGGAAGCTTTGATAGAAAATGAGTTTCCAGCGAGTGTTAATACAGTTTCTACTAAAGGTGGAATCGTTGATCGCCAGAGTTTAGAAGCAAGTAGCGAGGCGCAAAAGATCATTGAAGAAGCCCGTGAGGATGCGAGAAAAATTCGCCAAGAAGCTCGTGAGGTTTTAGCCAAAATTCAGGAAGAATCTAATAAAGCCAAGAAAGCAGCTTATGAACTTGGATTTGCTGAAGGGCAAGCAGCAGGTACTGAAATGCTGATTAAAGTTAAAGAGCTGCGTCAAAAGTTATTTGAAGATAACGAAAGAGAAATTCTTAAGCTGATTTTTGAAATTGCAAAAAAAATTATTGGTCGAGAGTTTCGAGAAAATGACAAAGCCATTCTCAATGTCATTCGCTTGGCATTAAGTGATGCAATTGGTGACAAAATTATTATTCGTCTCAATCCCCAAGATTATAAAAAAATCAAAAAATTTGAGGAAGAATTTTTTCAATCCATTGAAGAGGGTAAGTCTATAGTATTTCGTGAAAAAGACGACGTTCAGGAGGGTGGTTGCATCGTTGAGACCGAAATAGGAACGATTGATGCGCAACTTGACACCCAGTTAAGTGCGATAAAAAAAGCATTGGGGTTATAATTTTCCCCACATTTTAATTTATGACTATTCACGCTGAAAATTTTTTTGATGACTTTGAATTGCCCAAAATTAACCTGAGGCCCTACTATAATAACCTCGAGTCTCTGATGACTTACCGCATCAAAGGCAAGGTTACTGAGTTGACGGGTTTGGTTGTTAAAGCGATTGTTCCTGGCGTGCGTGTCGGAGAACTTTGCTATATCTATCCGTTTCACCGAACAAACCCGGTCAAAGCAGAAGTCGTGGGTTTTAAAGATCGTGATGTTTTGCTGATGCCCTTGGGTGAACTTGAAGGTATTGGACTTGGCAATGAGGTTTTTCCAACAGGAAATTGTCTCATGGTGAAAGTGGGTTATCAGCTTTTAGGAAGGGTCCTCGATGGATTGGGCGACCCGATGGATGCTCAAGAAAATGGCCCTCTCGAATTTGAGACCGAGTACCCTGTTATGGCTCCTCCTCCGGACCCTCTTACCCGAAAAAGAATTACCCAACCGATTTCTTTGGGCATTAAAGCCATCGATAGCACACTGACCTGCGGGGAAGGACAAAGAGTCGGTATCTTTGCAGCAGCAGGTGTAGGAAAAAGTACGACCATGGGGATGCTAGCAAGAAATACCGATGCTGAAATCAATGTCATTTGTCTAGTTGGAGAGCGTGGACGAGAGCTACGTGATTTTCTTGAAAAAGACCTAGGTGAAGAGGGTTTAAGTCGCTCGGTGGTAGTGGTTTCAACCTCGGATCAACCCTCTTTGGTTCGTGCAAAAGCTGCCTATGTGGCGACAGCCATTGCAGAGTATTTTCGAGATCAAGGTAAAAAAGTCATGCTAATGATGGATTCAGTCACACGATTTGCCCGTGCCTTACGTGAAATTGGCCTCGCAGTGGGAGAACCTCCGGCAAGGCAAGGTTTTACGCCTTCAGTTTTTTCGACACTTCCTAAATTGCTTGAAAGAACAGGTAACTCCGCAACAGGTTCGATTACCGCTTTTTATACCGTATTGGTCGAGGGAGATGACATGACCGAACCAGTCGCAGACGAAGTACGTTCGATTTTGGATGGTCACATCGTTTTATCTAGAGAGCTGGCCGCCAGAGGTCATTATCCTGCAGTGGATATTTCCGAAAGTGTGAGTCGTGTGATGTCAGCAATTGTCGATGAAGAACATGAAATGGCTGCTCGTAAGCTTCGAGAAGTTGTTGCCAATTACGAAAAAGAGAGAGATCTCATTTTAATTGGTGCTTATGAGTCGGGTTCTGATCCCAATGTCGACTATGCTATCGAAAAAATCGATGAGGTAAATAGCTTTTTAAAGCAACATGTCAATGACAAGGTGCATCTCTCAGAGACCGCTGAAGAAATGAAATCCATGTTTTTCTAATGTAGTTTAAGGTAAGTTTTTTGTTTAGAACAGGCTTGAAATTAGAATATGGCAAAAATAAAAGAAAAATATCGTTTAGAAGCCCTGCTTAAGGTTAAGTTCAAAAATAAGCGCGAAGCCGAGATTGAACTAGGAAAGGCCTTTAAGAATCTTAAAGAGGAAGAACAACGTTTGGAGCTTCTAAAAGAGGAAAAGCAAAAGATTATTGACACCCGCGAGACAGCTCGTCGGGAGATGGCACTCAAACTTGCCAGTGGTGAGAGTCAAATTTCAGAATCACACGGGCATCTCAATTATATTCAGCGTTTGCAAGAGGAAGAAGAAAAAAAAGATCAAGAAATTGAAGAGCAAAAAGAAGAAGTCAAACGAGCGGAAGAAAGAATTGCACAGGCAAGAAGAGATTATATCAATGCCTGTAAAGAAGTTAAAATGATGGAAAAACATAAAGAGCTTTGGAAAAAGAAAATGCTCAAAGAGTTGGAAAAAGAAGAAACCAAACAGATGAACGAGTTAGGAAATGTACTCCATCAAATGAAAAGCGTGAGAAAGGAACAAGGTGACTGGCAATGAGTGAGAACAGAGTAAACAATCAAGCAAATGAACAATTACAGGCAGAAATACGTGCAGCTCAGAACCGCAAGGTAAAAACACAAGTTTTGCAAAAATCGACACAAGCTCAGGCTCATGCACAATCTAAAAATCAAACAAGGCAAAAAGAGGAAAAAAGCTCTTTTGACCGCCTGCTAGAAAATATGGGGCAAGATGCAAGCCCTGCAATTACTGGACAATCTGGTTTTGAAAGTCGTTTGGCAGAAGTGCAGCCACGAGAAGAGCAAAGCAACCGACAAGAATCCAAGGAAGAAAAAAGGGAAGAACATTCGAGTTCTGAAAAGAATGAATCCACACAAAATCAGGGGAGAACTACTCATCGTCGGATTGCGAGTAAAAAATCTCTCAAAGAACAAGGAGAAGGTCAGGGAGAAGGAAAAGGCGATTCAGGTTTAGGAGTCAAAAATATTAAAAAATCTCCTGTCAATGCAGATAACAAAACAAAGAAGCTTGCTTTTGATAAAAAAATCCAAGCTGCGGCTCCAGGTCCTATGATGACGTCCCAAGCTCAATCTATCGAGGGACTCGAAGCGATGCAGGCACCGAAAGAGCTTCCTCCGGCGGTATTGGCTCAAATTATCCAAGCGGCAACAATTTCTCGAGATAAAGAATTGAATACTGAGATGCGCATTGAGCTTCAGGATAATTTTTTTAATGGAACAACTTTAAAGGTATCTCGCGATAAAAATGGAAATATCAGTGTGACCTTTTTAGTCCCTAATCGACAAGTTGAGTCAACTTTTAAAGGTGAAAGAGAAAAAATCGCCGAAGCTTTAGGTAATAAAGATCTTGATGTCCGTGATATTCGTGTCGAACTTAGTTGATTTTTCTCTAGGGTCAGGCTAACCTTGAGTTAGTTTATGGCTTTATGAGAAAGTCATAAAAGATGTAAAAATCTTAAGGGATTAAGTGAGGCATGAAAAAACGCATCGTCCGTAATTTTGACTTTTCAAAGATTCCCAAATTGACCAGGCGGCAGGTGGCCATTACTCAAGCGTTGCTGGAAAGATATCCCCAATTCTACGATATTAAAAATCAGCGGATACCGTTTGTAGACAAACTCAGCAAAGAACTGAATAGTCCTGTAAAAATAAGCTTTTCTATGATCGAAGAAGAAACTCGGGCACGTTTTGTCGAGAAGTTTTCTCTTCCTTGTGCTGTTGCGGAGCTTTTGGTGGAGCCTTTTGAACACAAAGTCTTATTGAGTTTTGATTATCTGTTGAGTCGTTATATTATTCAACAGCTCCTTGGTGTGCAGGGTGTCGAAATCACGGATCAAGTGGTGTTTAGTGATACCGAAAAGGGTGTTTTTGAATATTTTTTATTATGTTTATTAATGTCTCTGCCTGACTATGAGAGTCCCCAGGGTGAAGTTACAATACGATTAAGCAAATTTAGCAACGAAGCAAAGTTATTTAGCAATGACTCGGCAGAAGAGTTAGGTATTGTTTTTAAAGTTTACCTTTCAGTAGGAAATCGTGGAGGTTATATTAATATCTTTGTTCCACATCCATTAGTAGAAGGCGTGTTGTTAAAGTCCGATCCTGTTACGCAAGATAGAAGAGGAGTTTCAGATGAGGACTTTGAAAGGCAACTCAGCCGTGTGAGTCATGTTAAAACATCGATTTGGTCTGAGGTGGGAAAAGTAGGCTTATCTCTATCTGAGATTCAGCATTTAGAAAAGGGTGATGTAATACTCTTTGATGAGAGTATGATGCGTGCGGCCCATGGGAATATTTCGGGAAAAGCCGTTTTGAGAGTGGGGGATAATCCCTCTCAAGGAGGTTTTTTAACTGAAGTAATAGACGCTGAGGGTAAGCTAGTATTAAAAATTTTGGATTATTATGGAGGAACTGTGTAATGAATCCTAAAGAACCCGGTTTGGATGAAGACTTTGATTTAGGGGAAGATGGAGTCGATCCATTTGATGATTTTGAAAGTGATTCTGCAGAATCAAATATAGCAAATGATAGTTCCGATCCTTTTGATTTTAGTGAAGGAACTGCTTCTGAAAGTGACCAAGTTAATTCGCTGTCAAGTGAGATGGCTGGGTCTGCAAGAGTTAACCCAAGAACAGGCTTGGCTGCAAAGGCAACTCCGGTTTCTTCAACCAGTATGAAATCTCAAACAGCTGGTTTGGCCAACGACCTTCCTGTTCAAATGGTCGCTGTGATGGGTAAGAAAAATATTAGCGTCGGTGAATTGCTGGCTTTAAAGAAAGGAGAAATTGTTGAACTCAACCGTTTTCCCAATGAAGCTGTGGATTTAGTTGCAAATGGACGTTTGATGGCCAAAGGCGAGCTTGTCGAGGTAGATGGAAAGCTTGGAATCAGAATTATTAAAATCTATTCATGAAAAAATTTTCTATTTATTTAATTGTATTGTTTTTAGGTCTAACTTCTTGTTTTCAATTATTTGCTCAAACTCGAGATGTTGAAAAAAGTATAGAACAAGAAAAAACAACCACTTTCCAAGATCGAGAAAAAGATAATTTTTCATCGGAAACGAACTTTGACGCAAAAGATCATGGTTCTATAGAAGATTTTCTATTTGAAAACAAAGTTGTTAAAAATCATTTGAATGACGTAGAAGAAGACGCAGAAAAAGATCTTGAGCTTGTTGGAGCTCCAAAGGTTGATACAGATGAAGCCTTTGAGACCATGAACTTTAAGGGTGCTTTTTTTAGAATGATTATTGCTCTTGTTGTGGTGCTTGCTCTCGCTTTTGTTACATTGAATTATATTGTTCCTAAGCTCTCCAGGAGGCGTTTTCATCCTACTAAATCTAAGATAAAAATTTTAGAACGCATACCTTTGGATGCCAAAAAGCACTTATATGTTTTGCAGGTCGAAGATCGACGTCTTTTGATTTCCTCGACAGATCATAATGTTGCATTGATTACGGAGTTAAAAACTCATGAAGAAGACTCAGCTGTTTAGAAAATTATTTAATAAATTAAAATCGGTTCGAAAAGCACATTACTTATCTGGTTTCATTTGTTTTGTTTTGCTTCTTTGCTCGACTTTATCCTTTGCTCAAGGAAAATTTGATCAACCGATTAGCAAGCCATTGATTCTCATCTTTGCACTTTTTGCCTTGGCACTTTTACCTATTGCGATGATGATGGGGACGGCTTTTGTCAAAATAGCTGTTGTACTGGCGCTGATTCGTAATGCGATGGGGACTCAACAAATTCCTCCTAACCAGGTGATAACCGGGCTTGCTATGATATTGACGATTTATATTATGATCCCTGTGGGAATCGAAACCTATCAAGCCTCTGAAAGTGTCATTCAAACGACTTCTAATCAAGGCCTAATGTCCCAAGCGACTTTAGGTATGTTAGAAGAGGCGGCTAACAAAGGTAAAGAACCCTGGAGGAATTTCTTAAAGAAAAATACTCATGTTGCAAATCAGAGAAACTTTTATGCATTGGCGCGTCAATTGCGTAAAAAGGAAGATCGTGACAGTGTGGGTAAAGACGATTTTGTGATTTTAATTCCTGCATTTATTGTGAGTGAACTTTCTGAGGCCTTTCAAATTGGCTTCGTGATATTTTTACCATTCTTGGTCATTGATATGGTGGTTGCCAATATTTTACTTTCTTTAGGAATGTTCCAGCTGTCTCCGATTACAGTTTCTCTTCCTTTTAAACTTCTTTTGTTTGTGACAGTGGATGGTTGGGCTTTGATTACACAAGGATTAATTAAAGGATATATTTAGCCAATGGAATACATTCTTAAAATTGGTAAAGAAGCACTTTATCTGGTTTTGATTGTTTCGGCTCCAGCAGTTTTAGCTGCTTTGGTGATTGGTTTAGCAATCAGTATTTTGCAAGCGACGACTCAGATTCAGGAGCAATCATTGACTTTTGTTCCTAAGTTAGTGGGGGTCTTTATCGCTTTGATTATTTTTGGGCCATCCATTATGGAGCAATTGACGCGTTTTGCGGCCCTTTTGCTTGAGCAATTTCCCTACCATATTCGTTAGCGAGACTTATGATAAATTCCGCGCAACAAATCTTGGCCGGTCTTGGAATTCATGCCGATTTATATCGTTATATGATTCTTGGAGGTTTGATTTTTACCCGCATGATCACGATGATTACTTTTGTTCCTTATCTTGGAGCAAAACCCATTCCTGGTCGGGTAAGAGTGGCTGTCAGTGTTGCTTTTTTGATTTTTTTGTATTCTCCACTTGAAAGTCGCTATACAGGACCTCTTCCAGAAGAAACTGCAATTATTTTAACCTTTTTCCTTAAAGAAGTGCTTTATGGTATTTTATTAGGCTATACTGCGGGTTTGGTCTTTTATGGGGTGCAGGCAGCTGGGGGAATGATTGATAACCAGAGACAACTTGCCAATGCACAGATTTTTAATCCGGCAATGGGGTCCCAAGCTTCACTTTTTGGAATCTTTTACTATCAATTAGCCATTGTGACTTTTTTACTTTTAGGAGGTCATCAGGTCTTCATACGGGGTGTCGTGCACAGTTTTGAAGTCATGCCTCTCATAGAACTACCCAAGATGCCGACGGGGATAACTCTTGCAGATAGCCAGCTCATCACTATTTTGATCAAGATGGCGGGGGAAACTCTTTATATATGTTTACAATTGGCCTCACCGGTTCTGATTGCCATATTTATTGCAGACATTATTCTGGGTCTAACCAATCGCGTTGCACCCATGGTCAATGTTTTTGACCTAGGTTTTAATATTAAGGGTGTATTGGGTGTTCTTTTAGTTTTTTTAAGTTTTCAATTCGTCTATGAGCAAATGCAAGTATGGTTTTCTAACTTTATGAAATACTTTTTGTTTTTTGTTGACTCCCTTGCAAAAGCCCTTTTTTGAATATTTTATTTTGTTCTTTTTTTCAAAAAAAGTGATTTTTTTCTGATTTCTCATCTAAAAAGCAACTCTCACAGATTATAAAACCGATAAATAACATGAAGCTA
>JACKPJ010000005.1 GCA_024233625.1 Deltaproteobacteria bacterium | reverse complement strand
TTTTAACTTTTTTATTTTGATCTCTTCAATATTCTCCCGAATCCATTCCACCAAATCCGATTCCAAAATCATCACCTTAGTTCCCAACCTAGAAACTGGGATATACTTTAAATTTCGTTGGATCGTCTTGGTAGACACACCTAAAAAATTGGCAATATCTTTGTAGCCAGAAAGAACTTTTGTTTTTTTAAGTGTCATGCTTTTTTGTTTCCCCACTTGTTTAAAAGCTCTTCAATGATTCCCTACAAACCCACGGTTTAGTGGTACCCCTAGGGGCCACTAAAGGCTTTTTTTGGAGAATAAGATTAGCTAAGTTATTGATTTATAATTACCTGAATATATAGTAACGGATTCCTAATCCGCAGGCCGCAAGTTCGATTCTTGCCGGGGGCATTTTTAACTCGATTTGGGCATTCATATAGAAATAATGGCTTCTATTTTGCTCTTTCAATGAAATCAAAAATAGATCATAATATAATAGGCAATTTTAAAGTTTTTTAAAAAGGCAAGCAATGCATTTTAGAAGTATACGAGCAAAGTTGTTACTTTTTTTAGCTGTAATTCTGGGTATTGCTATTGCCATAGCGACTTATATATTTTCAAATTTAGTGACTTCTTCCTATTATCAAAAGTATTCCGAAATTGCATTAGAACTCAGCCGCGAGCTATCTTACGATATCAAAGCAGATATACAAAAAAAGGATTTTGATCGACTTGTTTTCGAAATCGCAGGCACAACTGCTGCAGAAGGTGTCGAGTATGTCATTATTTATGATGAAAAAGGGAAAATATTGGTTAATTCAGGAGCTAGTATTCTATCTGATTCGTCTTTAAAAAAAGAAGATTTTAGTCTTGATGAGCCGCAGGCTAGTCGACTTTGGAGTTTGGATGAAAAGGAAATCTTAAATCTTACTTCTCCTGTAAAAGCAGAGGCTTCTCAAAATCTTATGGAAGAGGAGGTACTTTTTGGTGGAGATGGCTTGGAAAAATCAGGTGAGGTACCGACTATTGGATATATACGGGTAGGAATGGATCTAGAAAGAGTCAAAGCCTCTGTAAGAGAAGCAGTGACTCATATTGTGATGATTGCAGTCGGTATATTTATTTTTGCTACTTTGTTATTGGCTATTTCGATTTTATATTTATTCTCTCCTATAAAAAATCTGATGAAAGGTGTTTTAAGAGTCTCTCATGGAGACAGAAATTTTCAACTACCGGTTCGAGGATATGATGAGTTGTCTAAACTTTCACAAGGCTTCAATCAGATGATTGAAGATTTAAATCAAACCACTGTTTCTAAAGATTATGTTTCCAATATCTTACAATCTATGCATGAGTCGTTAATTGTTGTAGATGCTAATTTAAAAGTTAAGACTATTAATTTAGCCAGTCAGAATCTGTTGGGATATTCCGAATCAGAACTTATCGAAGAAGGTATAGATAAGGTATTTGTTAAGGGGAAAGATAGTATTGCAATAGGAAATTTGAATTTAAGAAAATTGGATAAGAGTTGGGAAGATGAATTGAAAACTAAATCAGGAAATAATGTTCCTGTATTATTTTCGAGTGCACCTATATACAATCAAGATGGAAGTATTGAGTCATTTGTTTGTGTTGCCCAGGATATCAGTGAAAGAAAAGAAGCTGAAGAGCAAATGCTCCATGCTAAAGAGAGTGCAGAAGAAATGAATCAGCTGAAGAGTCAATTTTTAGCAAATATTAGTCATGAAATAAGAACCCCCATGAATGGTATCATTGGAATGACTGAACTCACTTTAACTAGCCAGTTAAGTCCCGAACAAAGAGAAAATTTAGAAATTGTTAAAAGTTCCTCATCTCAGATGATGGAAATTATTGATGAAATATTAGACTTTTCAAAATTGGAGTCAGGTAAGTTTCAATTGATTCCATCAGAATTTAGTATTCATGAGTTATTAGAATCCGTAATGAAAAATTTGTCTTTTTCAGCCCATCAAAAAGGTTTGGATTTTGCCTATGAAGTTAGCCCGGAATTAAATGAATATTATTATGGGGATGAAAATAGGATAAGGCAAATTTTAATCAATTTAATTGGCAATGCTATTAAGTTTACAGAAAGAGGTTCAGTATTTTTAAAGGTAGGGCTTGATCTAAACCTGAAAGAGCAACATGCTACAGAAAGACAAGGTAAATTGCATTTTGTTGTCAAAGATACCGGAATTGGTATTAGTTTAGCTCAGCAAAATAAAATTTTTGAAGCCTTTTCTCAGGCGGATGGTTCAATGACTCGCCAGCACGGAGGTACAGGTTTAGGTTTAACGATATCCGCACAATTAATAGCTTTGATGGATGGAAAAATTTGGGTGGAAAGTAAGTTATCCGAGGGTAGTGAATTCCACTTTACTCTAGCACTTATGCCAACGCAGACTAGTATAGATAGAAATAAATATACTGTGAATGCACATCATACAACTTTCCAAAATCTAAAAGTATGGGTTCTTGACAAAAGTGATATTCACAAAAAAGCAATTAAAGCTTTTTTCGAAAACTGGCATGTTAAAGGAGACTTTTTTCAAAGTCCAGACGAGATGATTTCTTCATTTGAACGCTATGAGCGGGATCCTGATCAAAAGGAAATTATTATACTTGATGCAAATACTCTAAAAAATCATGTTGATGAAAGTTTAAATGAATTAATAAAACTGAAAGTAGATAAAAGTGCTTATATTATTATGCTCACGACAGCACAATCTGAAGAAGAAAAGAGGAAATATATCCAATGGGGGTTTAGTCACTTTATATTTAAACCCATACGTCAATCAGATCTTCTCAACCTACTATTAAGTGTTTTAAAGCCAAACCAGTTAATAAGTAAGGAGAAAGATGATGTAGTCAATCAACTAGTTTCTCAAGAGCAACTTCAAAATTTAAAAATTTTATTAGTTGAAGATAATTTAATAAATCAAAAAGTTGCTGAAGGAATTTTAAAGAAAAGAAAATATGATGTTACTATTGCTCAGAATGGAAGGGAAGCTCTAGATTTATATAAAAAGAAAAAATATGACATAATTTTAATGGATATACAGATGCCGTTAATGAATGGTTACGAAGCAACAAAAGAGATTAGAAAAGAAGAAAATAAAAAAGGTGGGCATATTCCAATTATTGGAGTTACCGCTCATGCAATGAAAAGTGATATTGAACAGTGTTTAGCAGTCGGTATGGATTATCATTTAAGTAAACCTATTGAGCCAAAGCCACTTTATGAGACAATTGAGAAATTTTTTCCGCAATCAAATCAATTATAAAGCATTTGATTTATTTTACCTTTTTCTTGTCATAGTATAAAAAAAACTTTAAAATCTTTAAATCTTAATATTCGCCTTTTGTAATAAAAGGTTTAAAATCACAATAATAAAGGCAGGGGGTGCCTATGTTATTTAGGGTCAGAAGTTTCTTTCTACTTTTTTTTCTCTTAAGTTTGTTTGTCATTTTTTTTCAATGTGAAGTTTTTGCAGAATCTTCAGCCTTGAAAGATGAAGCGCAAGTAGAGCAGTTGCTTTGGGGTGATGCTAAGATTACCTCCGCCGCTAAGAGAGAGCAGACGATCAAAGAAGTAGGTAATTCTATGAGTATTATTACTCGGGAAGATATTATCGCTTCTGGTGCGACGACCTTGCCTGATCTATTTGCTTTTGTTCCAGGCGTTCAATTATTTTTCAGAAATGCAAATGAACCTGAAGTATCCATTCGGGGCTTGCCTAAACAATACTCTTCCAAAATTTTAGTCCTTGTGGATGGTGTTAGCGTTTACTCCCCTTTTACGAGTGGAGTTTTTTGGTATAGTTTACCTGTGACAGTTGATTCAATTGAAAGGATTGAAATTATTCGAGGACCTTCTTCAGTACTTTATGGAGCAAATGCATTTTTTGGAGTGATCAATATCATTACTCGACGATCTGAAGATATGAAGGGAGTTGAAGCAAAGGTATACGGAGGTAACTTAGGTTATTACGGGGCCAGTAGTACACTATTATACCCCATCGGAGAAAGAGCTCACTTTCGCTTTTCTGGAGAGTATTTTCAATCCAAGGGCTATGGTTCCGATAATGGAGAGGGAATTGATGACGACGCGATTACTGGAACTTTGATGGCTGATGGTTTTTTGAAAGTTAATGAAAAATCAAACTTGGAACTCGGAGTTTGGTATCGTCGTAGTAAGAATGAATTGCCTACTAATAATATACTGCCAGCAGCTCGAGTATATAGTGATAATATTTACGGCCGTGGCAGATTTACAACGAATTTTAATGAGTCGAATCAATTTACTATTTCTAGTTTTTTTAATCGACGTATTGTTAGAACTCCAGATCAACCGGGAGTATTGAATGCGAATCAGACGACAGAAGCTGAATTGCGTCTAGAACATTTGTGGGATTATCATAACAAAAATTATTTAACAGTAGGAGGAGATTATCGCTACAATGGTTTAAGTGATACGACGTTGATTGAGCCTAGTTTTGAGAGTGAAATACCATTGCATATGGCGAGCTTTTATCTCAATGATGAATTTAGGCCTCTCGAAAATGTTATTTTAACCGGTGGAGCTCGCTATGATTATGATAGTTTCTCAAAGCACAATTGGTCAGCTCGGTTTAATGTCAGTTACCTTCCTCATCCAGATCATGTGATACGTGCTTCAATAGCTCGTGGTTTTCGTAATATAAATTATTACGAGGAGAAAGGTGAGGATGATTTTCCATTTGGTCCAGCTCAAGTTAGTTTTCGTGGAGATCCTGATACAGAGCCCGAAACGATGATTGGAGCTGAATTTGGTTATTTAGGAAATTTTTTAAATGGTCGTTTAAGGCTCAATGTTGATTTTTATTATAATGATGTCAATGATCTAATATTGTTACAACTTGCTCCGTTAGCTCCCGGAGAGTTTTTGTTAAGCCCGACAAATGTGGGTGATGTTAGTATTTATGGTCTTGAATATGGAATAAAATATCGTGTTTTTGATTGGTGGGATTTTACATTTGATCATTCATTTCTTCATCAGAGCAACGATAATGCAGGCCGGGGCCCTTCTCATATGATTAATATTGGAAATCGCTTTAATACTTCTGTAGGTTTCTCTGCTAATATCGCTTTTAATTGGATAAGTGATTATCGAGTAGTCAATGTAGGAGCTGCAAAATTTTATGAAAATGATGATCTTTTTAGATTAGATGTACGTTTGGCGCAGAAGTTCTTAAAAGATCGGCTTGAGTTTGCTGTTGTTGGTCAAGGTTTAGTAGATTATCCTAGAATCGAATTTGAAGAAACTCTGCGAACAGATCGCCGTATTTTTGGAACTTTGACTTATTATGGTACAAAATAAGTCATTGATCTAAAAAAATCTATTTTTTTTCTCTCTCTTGTTGCTTAACTTGACATGTGATATATGTATCAATATTGAGCTATATAATATCTTTTTTGACTATTTGAGTTGATAATATTTTTTTTGGAGTTTGTTTCTACTTTTATGAAACTTTTTAAATTAATGGCTGTTACTGCAGTTTTTAGTTTGAGCGCTTTCATTGCCCAAAGTCCTTCAGCGGCAAAACTCTGTATATTGAGAGGCTTTGATTTCTCAATTTATGATGAGGTAGTTTCAGCGTTTAAAAAAGAGGTTCATGACTGGGAAATTCCTTGTGATTTGATTTTGAAGAATAATCAGAACGAAGTTGCAAAATTAATTCATCAACATCATCCAGATGTTGTATTAACACTTGGTAATAGTGCAGAAATGTACATGCAGAATAATTTTTCTAATACACCTGTTATTTCGGGCATGGCTAAAAATGTCCAGGCAGGAATTAAAAAAAGTGGTATTGCAATTGAGATTCCTTACGATAAACAGTTGTATCTCGTCAAGCAGGCTTTAATTAGTTTAAATCGAGTTGGAATAATATATTCTGCAAAAAATCTTTCTAAAGCGCAGAAGTTTATTCAAGCAGCAAAACGTCAAGGAATACAAGTTAATTCACATGCAGTCTCTAATCCACAAGAGGTTATTAGGGTAATGCCTAAACTTCAAAATGAAGATTTGTTTTGGATTTTGTTGGATGAAGGCGTCTTAACAGTTAAGAATAGAGATGACATTTTGCAGTTAGCAAATAAATTAGGTTTAAAAACATATGCTTTTTCTCCAGTTTATTTGAAAGGGCCTCACGGAGCAGATCTCAGTGTTTCTATTAGTTGGAGTAGTTATGGTAAGCAAATGGCAAGCTTAGCAAAAAAAATGGTAACAAACCCTAATAAAACTTATCCTGTTGAAGAGCCGTTTGATGTGAGGGTTTATATGAAGAAGGGACGCACAGGTTTAAATTATGATGTTGCCAATATTGTTATTGTTCCTTAGGTTGTAAGATGTTTTTAGGAATCAAAAATATCCAATTCTTTTCCAAAGATTTTTTCTAAATGTCTTTTTGCATAACTTTCAATTTCATAAGCAGTTTTTAAATGCATAGCTTCAGAAAGCAAATTTTTTGCTTGAGAATAAGTCATCATGCGAATCATTCGTTTGGCGCGTGGTATGGACAAGGCATTCATAGACAATTCTCGAAATCCCATGCCAACCAAAAACATGATATATAAAGGATCACTCGCCATCTCTCCACAGACATTAATGTTAATTTTATATTTTTTTGCTGCTGCTAAACTTATTTTAAGCATACGTAAAATAGCAGGATGTAATGGTCGATATAGGTAGGTAACATTTTCATTTGAGCGATCAATAGCTAGACTGTATTGTATTAAGTCGTTGGTTCCGATACTAAAAAAGTCGACTTCTTGTGCTAATTCTTCAGCAATCATTACTGAAGAAGGAACTTCAATCATAATTCCTATTTTTGCATTATCATCAAATTCAATTTTTTCTCTTCTAAGTTCGTCTTTGACTTCATTAAGAATCTTTTTAGCTCTTTGAATCTCTTCGAGTTCACAAATAAGAGGGAAAAGTATTTTCAGTTTTCCATATAAACTAGCTCTTAACATAGCGCGAAGTTGTGTTTTAAATATAGCCTTCTCACGAAGACAAAACCTGATGGCTCGTAGTCCTAATGCGGGATTAGTTTCTTTTTCGTATGGGTAATTTTTAAGAACTTTGTCTCCTCCAATATCTAAGGTACGAATAGTGACTGAGTAGGGGTAAATGGACTTAAGAGTATGTTGGTAGTTTTTAAATAATTCCTCTTCATTAGGAAGATCTTTGCGATTGATATAAGTGAATTCGGTTCTATATAAACCTATTCCCTCAGCTCCGTTTTCTTTAATAGACTGAAGTTCTTCCATGAGTTCCATATTTGCAGTTAAATGTATTCGGTGTTTGTCTTTAGTTTCTGCTGGAAGATGTGTTTCTTTTAAAAAGATTTTTTTTAATTCTAAATGGTAGTTTTGATGTTGTTTAAAATTTTCAGTTTGTTGTTTTGAGGGATGAATAATGACATTGCCTTTTGCTCCATCAACAATAATGGTATTCCCAGTTTTAATATGTGTCAGTGCATGCTGACATGCAACGACGCAAGGAATTTCTAATGCACGTGAAATAATAGCGGTATGACTTGTGATACCGCCAACCTCTGTAATAATTCCTTTGATGTTAAACTTTATCAATTGTGAGGTTTCTGCGGGAGAGAGATCATGCGCAACAACGATAGAATGTTTAGGTAAATGACCATATATTTCTTCATTTTTCCCCAGAAGTTGGCGTATGATTCTTTCTTTTATATCGTTAAAGTCACTTGTTTTTTCTTGCAACTGCGGTGTGTGAGTTTCTGGAATCGATTTGCGAATTTTTTTTGTCGTCTTATGAAGTGCCCATTCAGCATTAATATGATCAGTTTTAATATATTGAACAGTGTTATCTCTTAACATTTTATCTTGTAAAATAAGATGGTAGGTATCTAAGATGTTTATTTGCTGACGGCCCTCGAATTTACAGAGCTTTTCCTGGATTTTTTCAATTTCTTCGGAAGTTTTTTCAAGTGCTTCAAGGAAGCGTTGGACTTCATTGTTAATCTCTTTGTTATTGATCCAATATCTGGGTAATATAAGATCGGGTTTTTTTATGAGATATGCTGCCCCTATATAAATTCCTGGTGAAGTTCCAATGCCTTTGAGCTGATGAGTCGTTTTTTTTAGTTTCAAAAAAATATTCCTATTTTGGAAGTCAGATTATTCTTCATTAAATTTATTTAAGATTAAACTTTCAATTGACATTAAACATTCGTCGGCGTCGGAACCATCACAGCTTACTTTAATTAGGGTGTTATATGAAGCCGCTAAAGTGAGTATTCCAAGAATACTTTTTCCATCAGCTGTGAGCTTATCTTTTTGGATAGAAATATTGCTTGAGTATCGATTTGCCAATTTAACCAATTGGGCTGCTGCTCTGGCGTGCAATCCTAATTTATTCGTAATTGTTAATTCTTTTTCGCAGTACATATCTGTGCTTAAGGATGGTTTCGTATATTTAGTTTACCATAATCCATCAAAAAATGGACAGTTTCTTCTATGCTTGTATGTTTTTTTAAGGTTGAAGCTTTTAAGACGATAGGCATATTGCAACCTGTTATCATTTCAATTTTTCCTTTTTTCAAAAACTCTTGGCAAAGATTGCTTGGAGTTGCTCCATAGAAATCGCTTAAGATAATGATGGCGTCTTTGTTGTTAAAGCTTTTTATTGCGTTTTTAATGAGTTGCTTGTTTTCCTCCGAGTTTTGGTCTGGGTCTATGGAAACCGGAATCATTGAGGGTGCTTCATTAGTAATTCCTTGTATAATTCTCAGAACTTCTTCTCCTAACTGATAGTGTGTGATAGCAACGAAGCCTATATTGAAGTTTGAATTATTCATCTTTATTTATTTTCTTTTAACTTTTGATTTAATTTATTTTCAAAATTTTGTGCGCTAAAATTGCCTTGTTTCTTTAACCGATGATTTTTTGCTGCGACTTCGATGATGCTAGTAATATTTCTTCCAGGGTGTACAGGGATTTTTAAGTAGGGAAGAGGATAATTCAAAATTTCATATTTTTCTTCAGATAATCCCAATCGGTCATATTCTTGTTTTGGATTCCACTCAATGAGTTCTATGACGATTTCGATTATTTTTTCGGGATAGGTGGCTCCTACTCCAAACAAATCTTGGATATTGATTAAGCCAAGTCCCCTAATTTCCATATAGTTTTGATTGAGTTGATGGCTGCGTCCTACTAGTTTTCCTGAGGGATGTTTTGTGACTTGAATGATGTCATCAGCTATAAGAGAGTGTCCCTTAAAAATAAGCTCAAGGGCAGTTTCACTTTTTCCTATTCCGCTTTTTCCTTTTAATAGAGTTCCTGTTCCAAAAATATTTAAAAAAACTCCATGAATAGATATCGAATCTGCATTTTTTCTTATAAAAAAGGATTCTAAAGTGTTTAAGAGACTATTTGTTGTCAGAGGAGATGTAAATAGGCACACTTCGTTTTCTTGACATATTTTTTTTAAATGCTCTAAGTCGGAATGATTATCACTTATAATGAAAGTTGAAATATTTTTTTTAAAGATTTTCTTAAGGCAATTATTAACTTCTAAAAAGGATTTTTTCTTTAGATAGTGATATTCGCTCTCTCCAATGATTTGTAAACTGAAGGGTTTTAAATGATTACATTCTCCGACTAATGATAGGCCCAAAGTTTGTAGATTAAAGTTGTTAATTTCTTTCTCTAACCCCTTTTTACCTGATAGAAGGTTTAGTTTGAGATCACTATCATGAGCTTGGTAGAGTTCTCTCACTTTCACAATTTAGCCCTTTAATGTTTTATGTCTTCGTTGACGATGATTTGGAAAATTTCCTCGGCATTTTTTGCTTGTAAAAGCGATTCGCGAAAATGCGAATCTTTCAAAAGTCGCGATAGTTTTGCAAGCGCTTTAAGGTGTTGTCCTGCAGAGTTTTCTGGAGCAATCAATGCGAAGAAAATGTGGGAGACTTCTCCATCTTGTGCATCAAAATCTATTCCTTGACTTGATCTGCCAAAAGCAGCAGAAATCTCTTTTAATTCTAGGAGCTTTCCATGAGGAATCGCAACTCCACTGCCAATTCCTGTTGATCCTAATTTTTCTCTGTCTAAAAGTGTTTGAGTAATCGATTCTGTACTGATTTCTGGGTTAACGAGGTGAAGAGCTTCAGAAAGTTCTTGGATTGTAGAAATCTTGTCTTGGGCTTTAAGTTCAAAAATAATTGCTTTAGGTTTTAAAATATCAGTAATTTTCATTGTGTTTGTGCCCTGTTAGATAAAGAAATAATTTAATCCTAAAGATATTAATATTTTTTTATAGTTAGAATGTCTAGAATTTACTTTAGCATAATTTTTTATGTTAATAGTTTGCTAAAGAATAACTTTTCTTTAGCCTTGAGATTTGGCTACGAGAATCGCTCTGAAGTCATCTTGATGAAATTCAATTGCTTATTGAATAGTCAAAAATTTAAATTTCATTGAAGTTAACTTCAATGAGTTCATCATAATTATTAGAAAAAATAATGCTTAGTTCTTAATAGTTCTTTATTCTAGAATTAGTAAGAACTAAGCAATAAAGGTCTGATTCAAAATTTTTTTTATCTGATTAAGCAATACTAGCGTTATTTTCTACTTCAATCCCTTTATGTTCAGTGATTTTTTCTTTAAACTTTCGGGCTTGAGATTCAATTTTGCTCATAGCAACATCAATGGATGCATACATGTCAGAGGATTCTTCGACAGCGTGTCCTCTGAAGTCTTTTGCATTGATTTGAAATTCGGCAATTTGACGATTTTTTTCTACCTCTAAGACAGCATGAATATCGATGGGGTCATCGAGATATTTTTGAACTTTTTGTGCCTTTTGTTTAACATGTTCACGTAATGCATCAGACGAAGGTAAGTGACGGAAAGTAACATTTAAGTTCATAAGTGACTCCTTTTAGTTCTTTTAAAAATTCCAAACTTCACTGAGTGATATTACTCATTTAGTTTTTAGAATTAATGTGGATGAAAGTTAAAAAAAGAGAATTATCTTTAACTTAATAAAATTGCCTCCTTTTAGAAGAAGGTAATATACCTAAAGTTTCTCGATACTTTGCAATTGTTCTCCTTGCAATATCAATATTTTCACTTTGTAACATTTTGACAATCACTTGGTCAGATAGTGGTTTTTTTGGATTTTCATGGGCAATCAGGTTTTTTATTTTCATTTTAATCGATTCAGATGCGATGGATTCACCACTGCCTGTCGCGATGCCTGAATTAAAAAAGTATTTTAGTTCAAAGATGCCATGAGGTGTGTGCATATATTTATTGGTTGTCACTCGAGAAATAGTCGACTCATGCATTTCTATCTCATTGGCGACATCTTTGAGTACCATCGGTTTTAGGTAGTTAATTCCTTTATCAAAAAATTCTTGCTGAAATTGGACAATAGTTTTTGCTGTTTTGAATAAAGTTCTTTGTCTTTGATGGATACTTTTGATGAGCCATAAAGCTGAGCGTAATTTGTCTTGAACATAGCTTTTTGTTTGTTCTTTAACGTTTTGTTCCATCATGGATTTGTAAAGGGCGTTGACCTTAAGTTTTGGTAATCCATCTTCGTTAAGAAAGACAACCCACTCGGCACCAATTTTTCTGACGTACACATCAGGAGTGATGTATTGAGCTTCATTTGAACTAAACTGTCTTCCAGGCTTGGGTTCTAATTCGTATATTATCTTTGCAAGGCGTTTTACTTTTTCGAGAGAAATTTTTAGTCCTTTGGCAATTTTTAAAAAATCCCTTCTTTCTAAAAAATGCAAATAGCCAGCAATGATCTCTTCTAGCACCTTTTGATCTTTAAAGTTTTTTACTTGGATTAAAAGGCATTCTTTGAGGTTACGTGCTGCAATACCTGGCGGATCAAATTCTTGTATTCGGTGAAGGACTTTTTCAGCTTCTTCAAACGAAGCATTTGTTTTTTTAGCAATTTCGCTTAAGTCCTCTCTAAAATAACCATCATCTCCAATAGCGCCTAGAATAAGTGTGCCAATTTCGATTTCTTTGGGCATAAGATCTGTCATTTGCATTTGCCACATCAAGTGGTCGAAGAGGCTGGTAGAGTTTGCAAGAGTATTTTCGTAAGAAGGAAACTCTTCATCATGACCTTGCATACTTTGCTGGTAATCTCCTGGCCCTGAGGAGTTAATATAATTCTCCCAATCAATTTCGACTTCTTTCTTATTGAAGTCACTTTCATCCCCCTTCATTTCAGTATTTTCTTGAGATTTATTTTCAGCGTTTGTGATGTCCTCTTTGGAATCTTGATTAGCTTCTTTACTAGGCTCGTTATTTAATGAGTCTTCCTCTAAAAGGGGATTTTCAATGAGTTCCTTTTCAACCATTTCAACCAATTCGGGTTGAGAAAGTTGTAGCAACTTAATGGCTTGTTGGAGCTGGGGAGTGATAACAAGTTGTTGAGAAAGCTTAAGATTTTGTTTGATTTCTAAGGCCATAAATTTAGTTTAACTTATTTTTAAGATCTAATCACGAGTTATTATCAAGTAAAATGATCATAATGGCCTTAAGAATCAAATGTCAAGATTTGGCTCGAAATTACAAGATCTTACAAGAAGAAGCTCCCCGCAGTTTGGAGGAAAAATTGTTTAAAAAATAGTCTTATAACCCATTTTGCACAATTGATAATTCTAAATATTCTTTTGCTTTGGGCTTGGAGCCAGGTTCGGTCAAGCAGTGATTTTTTTTTCGAATTTCTTATTCGTGGGAACTTAGCTCTTTGATTTGTTTGCAACATGATTTTGCGTTTCAGGTTCTTCCTCTTGAAAGTTTTTTCTTTGGTCTTTCCAATGAACGCGTTGTTTGAAAAGTTTAGAGGCTTCAATGAAATGAGAAAATAAAGGGTGAGGATGCATCGGACGTGATTTAAACTCTGGATGAAATTGACATGCAATAAAAAAAGGGTTTTGTGGATATTCGATGATTTCAACTAAGAGTCCATCTGGTGAAACACCTGAAAATACAAGGCCTTTTTCAGATAAAACATCTCGGTAATCGTTGTTAAATTCATAACGATGGCGGTGTCTTTCGGAAATTTCTCTTTCTTGATAAATTTTTTGAGCCAAAGTTTTCTTTTCTAATACACAAGGGTAAGCTCCTAAACGCATCGTAGCTCCCTTATCGGTGAACTTTTTTTGTTCTTCCATTAGGTCAATCAAAGGAATTTTACAGGTTTCGTCAAATTCTCGACTGTTTGCTTCAGTGAGGCCACATACATTGCGTGCAAACTCGACACAAGCTAGTTGCATTCCTAGACAAATTCCAAAGAAGGGCACTTGATTTTCTCGAGCAAATTTGATGGCTTCGACCTTTCCTTGAATACCTCGGTCTCCAAATCCACCTGGGACTAAAATACCGTCAACCTTTGAGAGAGTTTCTTGAATCTGGTCTTTTTCGAGTTTTTCACTATCCAAAAAATGCAAGTTAACCTTGATACGATGGGCATAGCCTCCATGTCTTAATGCCTCGTTGAGGCTCTTATAACTTTCAGTGAGTTCGACATATTTTCCGACAATTGCAATATCGACTTCATCTTCAGGGTGGCGAATATTTTTAATGAGTTTTTTCCATTCTAGTAAGTCAGGCTGACGTGTCCAGATGTTCAATCGTTCTGCAATCTTTTCGTCCACGCCTTGTTCATGTAAGGCAATCGGAACCTCGTAAATGTTTTCGACATCTCGAGCTGTAAAAACTGAATCTGGGTCTAGGTTGCAGAACATGGCAATTTTGCTTTTAATGTCTTTGGCTAAATCATTTTGAGTGCGGCATAGCAAGATATCAGGCTGGATACCAATTTCGCGTAATTTTTGCACACTGTGCTGAGTCGGTTTGGTTTTGATTTCTCCAGCGGTGTGAATGTAGGGAACTAAAGTGAGATGTATATAGATGACATTATTGCTTCCGATATCGTATTTGAATTGTCGTATAGCTTCTAAGAAAGGAAGACTTTCGATATCTCCGACCGTACCTCCAATTTCAACCATAACTAAATCGACATCTTTGGAAACCTTTAAAATGGAGCTTTTGATTTCGTCAGTAATATGGGGAATAACCTGAACAGTTTTGCCTAAATATTCTCCACGACGTTCTTTTTGAATGACTGAGTCATAGATTTTTCCGGTGGTAACATTGTTATTACGAGTGAGTTTTGCGTGGGTAAAACGCTCGTAATGACCTAAATCTAAGTCGGTTTCAGCACCGTCATCGGTAACGTAAACTTCTCCGTGTTGAAAAGGGTTCATGGTGCCTGGATCAACGTTAATATAGGGATCGAGTTTTAAGATAGAGATTTTAAGACCACGGTTTTCTAATAAAGCGCCAATGCTTGCTGTTGCGAGACCTTTTCCTAAGGAAGAAACAACTCCTCCTGTCATGAAAATATATTTTGGTTGCATAATGTTAGCCCTATTTATTGGAAAAATTAATTTATAAGGCTCTGATGAAAAATAACTTTTCTCTACTTTCTGGCCTGAAGCTTAGGTGTTGTTGTAAGGCCAGTTTAATGAAATAATTGTGCTTTTTAACTCTACCAAATAAAAAAAATCTCGAATTTGCTCCAAAAAGTTATCTTTCAACAGCGCCTAATAATAGATGTCGATAGAGAACTATAAAAGAAAAATAGAATCAATAGTTTTTCTGCAAACTAAGCCTTAAAAATTTTAACTCTATAATTTTAAAAAGCTTTTAGTTGTTACAAAAACTAAACTTTTTTAAGGTATAGGTGATGTCTGTAAAAGGCCGCAAGTTTCTTCCAAACCAAACATCAGGTTCATGTTTTGAATAGCTTGTCCAGAAGCTCCTTTTATCAGATTGTCGATAGCACTGACGACTGTGAGTCTTTGATTTTGTGTATCCAAATGAAAACCGATATCACAAAAATTGCTATTGCGTACTTCACGAGTTTCGGGGAAGTTTCCTTCAGGTCGAAGGCGGACAAAGGAAGCCTTTTGATAGTAGTCTTGATAAATTTTTAGCAAGTCTTGATGCGTGCTTGAGCTCTTGAGTTGGGCGTAAACTGTTGCCAAAATTCCTCTTGTCATGGGCACAAGATGAGGGGTGAAGGTGATAGAAGGTAATTGACCAGTTAGTTTTTTGATACCTTGATTAATTTCGGGAGTGTGTCGGTGTTTGCCAATCCCATAAGCCTTGAAATTTTCATTGACTTCACAAAAGTGGCTTCCTAAAGCGAGCTTTCTTCCAGCACCAGAGACCCCTGATTTTGCATCAAAGATGAGTGAATCGAGATGAATGAGTTTATGATGAGCCAATGGAGCAATAGCCAGTAAACAAGCTGTAGGATAGCAGCCTGGATTAGCAATTAACTCAGCGTTTTTTAAATTGCTTAGTTGGAGTTCAGGCATTCCGTAAATGGCTTTTTCGAGTAGCTCAGGGTGAGGGTGGGGGCCATACCATGCTTCATAAGTTTTGACATCATTTAAACGAAAGTCCGCTGAAAGGTCGATAACTTTGACTTTTTTGTCGAGAAAAAGTTTGACTGTTTTAGCTGCTTCTTGATGAGGGACGCAAAGAAATGCAAGGTCGAGATCTTTTGCCATTTTATCGACATCAAGAGGGGAAAGTGTCGTATCGACTCTTCCTGAAAATGCTGGAAAACATTCGCTAAATTTCTTACCTGCAAAGCTTTCACTTGTGAGATGGGTTATCTTGACTTGCGGGTGTTCCTGAAGAAGTCGAACGAGTTCAACGCCGGTATAACCGGTTGCTCCGATGACTGCGATGGAGACTTGTTTTGAAGTCATATTGGCATGGAGTGTATTTTTAACAAACTATGCCATTCCATAATGAAATTTGAAGATCATAAAAGCGAGATGGCTTTGAATCTGAAAAAAATAGCTGATAAAAATGTAAGCAAAATAATAATTACAAGTAAATACTAACGTTTTGAGAACTGAGTTGCTTTACGTGCTTTTCTTAAACCGTATTTTTTACGTTCTTTAATTCGTGAATCACGAGTGAGAAAACCCGATTTCCGTAAAGGCTTTCGGTAATCAGGGTTCATCGCTAAAAGTGCTTTGGCAATTCCATTGCGTAAGGCTTCAGCTTGTCCTGAGAGTCCACCTCCATTGAGTCTTGCGCTAATATTAAATTTGTCTTGGTTACCAGTGACTTCAAGAGGTTGCATGATGATCATTTTTGACGTGGCTCTACCAAAGTAAGCATCGATAGAATCACGTTGATTAATAGAAAACTTTCCTTCACCAGGACTTAAGATTACACGTGCAACGGAGTTTTTTCTTTTTCCTGTTCCTTGAAAGCGTTTGGCTTGTGTCATTGTCTGTTAGTCCTTCTTAGTTATTTAATGTTATTTAGATCAAGCTTCTCGGGTTGCTGTGCTTCATGAGGATGCTCTGTATCTTTATATATCTTGAGTTTTTTAATTTGTCGATGTCCTAGAGCACTTTTGGGTAACATTCCTTTGACTGCTCTATATAATAATTCTTCGGGTTTACGTTGGCGTAACTCTTCAGCAGTATACTCTTTAAGACCGCCAATGTGTTGGGTGTAGTGATAGTATTTTTTGTCTTTCCATTTATTGCCGGTAAGTCCAATGGATTTTGCATTGATTGCGACGACAAAATCCCCTGTATCTTCATGAGAGGTAAAGTTCGGTTTATTTTTTCCTCTTAAAATCTTAGCAATCTTACTGGCTGCACGGCCTAAGGCTTGACCTTCTAAGTTGATGATATACCATTTACGATTGGCGTTATCTTTTGTGTAGCTTTGAGTTATTTTCATGATTTTTAATTTCTTCAAAGTTATTTATTGTTTATTATTTTTGATTTTTTTAGATAATGCATAATAAAACCTTTTAGTCGTGTCTTAATAATGTAATAACCTGCAATTTTGCAATTATCTAGAAAAAATCCTTAAGAGCGCGCATTTTAGCCAAACTCAACAAAAAGTCAACTATCAAATCAAGAGAATTTTTGTCTATATAAATAAATATTCATGATTTTGTTTTTTATTGATATTCAGAAAAAATAAATATAGTCGAAATAATATTAGAATAGTGCGGTATTTAGTTTTTTTAAAAAAAAATCTCCTGACTTGACCTAATCTTTATATCAATGTTAGGGGGCGGGCTGAATTTTCAATAAAAATAAATAGAAATAAATATATAGTTTGATAACAACAATGACTGGCTCATCATTCATTAGTATAGGAATTAACTAGTATGGGTGAAAACAAATTTGATATAGCTTATGGTGTAGGATTGTTACCTAATTGGTCTGAGCATGGTGCTGCGATTGATCAATTAATTAAAATTTTACATATTTTTATGATTGTCCTTTTTGTGTCATGGGGAATATTCCTTTTATATTGTTTAATAAAATTTCGTAGTCGACCAGGGCACAAGGCAAGTTATCAATCTGCAACTAGTAAATTGCCAAAATACGCAGAAATTGGTGTCGTCTTATTTGAGACTTTTTTATTAGTTGGTTTGTCTTTTCCTATTTGGAGTCGCTATCGTTTGCAAAAGCCTGATGCTGAAAAAGCTCTTCATGTTCGCGTGGTTGCACAGGCTTTCCAATGGAATATTCATTATCCCGGAGAAGACGGTAAGTTTGGACCTACTCGCCCTGAATTAGTCAACAATGCTTTTAATCCCTTGGGGATTGATAAAACACACCCTGATAGTTATGACGATTTTTGGTCAGTAGGTACGATGAATGTGCCAAAGGGTGTTCCTGTTGTTGCAGATATTACTTCTAAAGATGTCATTCACAGTTTTGCGATTCCAGTCTTGCGCGTTAAGCAAGATGCCAATCCAGGTTTGGTGACTCCTGTTTGGTTTACGGCAACAAAAACCGGTAAAATTTCAATTGTTTGTTCTCAGCTTTGTGGAAATGGTCATTCCCGAATGTTCGGCAGGGTACAAATTCAGGAACCCGAAGAGTTTAAAAAATGGATGGCTGAAAAGAAGCGTCCTTTCAAGCCTAAAGAGAAAAAATCAGAAAACGCCAACTTAGATATCGATAAAGTTACAGAAGGAGCCAGCTCATGAGTCACGAACACGATTCTCACCATGGTCACGAATTAAGTTTTATTCAAAAGTACGTATTTTCGGTCGATCATAAGGTTATTGGAATTCAGTATGGTATTACAGCTCTGACTTTCCTATTCTTTGGTTTTGTCTTAATGATGTTAATGCGTTGGCAACTTGCTTATCCGGATCAACCCATGCCGATTGTGGGTTCTCTATTCCCTAATGGGATGCCAAATGGATTAATGACCGGAGATTTTTATAACGAATTAGGTGCTATGCACGGAACAATAATGATTTTCTTGGGAGTTGTTCCTTTAGGTGTGGGTGCTTTTGGAAACTATTTAGTTCCATTGCAAGTCGGTGCTCCTGATATGGCCTTCCCCAAGATGAACGCGGCAAGTTATTGGACATACTTGACAGGTGGTTTGATCATGTTTTCCAGTTTCTTTCTTGCTGAGGGAGGGGCTGCTCAGTCAGGTTGGACTTCATATCCTCCTCTTTCTGTTATGGCAGGCCAAGGGCAAACCTTTTGGCTGTTCGGTATGGTTATGCTGATTACCTCTTCATTGTTAGGTTCAGTCAATATTATTGTCACTATTGTTCAATTGCGTGTTCCAGGGCTTAGTTTTTTTAAATTGCCATTTCATGTGTGGGCGCAGTTTGTGACTTCATTTCTTTTGCTTTTAGCCTTTCCCCCACTTGAAGCTGCAGGTGTTTTACAGCTAATGGATCGGCTTGCTGGAACCAGTTTTTTCCTTCCTTCAGGGTTGGTGATGGGGGAAAGCGTCATGGATGTTGCAGGAGGTGGAAATGTTGTCTTGTATCAACATCTCTTTTGGTTTTTAGCTCATCCCGAAGTCTATGTTTTGATCTTACCTGCTATCGGCTTGATTACTGAAATCATTGCAACCAACACCCGTAAGCCTTTGTATGGTTATAAAACCATTATTTATGCAGCAATTTTTCTCGGATTTATGTCTTTCTTGGTTTGGGCGCACCATATGTTTATGACGGGTATGGGAACTGTGATGAGTGACTTCTTCCAGGTGACGACAATGATTATTTCGGTTCCTTCTGTAGTCATTTTGACGGTGTTAATTATTACACTGTGGGGAGGTTCCATTCGATATAATGTGCCGATGTGTTTTGCCTTAGCCTTTTTGCCTATGTTTGCCATTGGAGGTTTGACAGGTTTGCCACTCGGTCTTTCAGCTTCCGATATTTATTTACATGATACTTATTATGTCATTGGGCATTTTCACTACGTTGTTGCACCAGGCACTTTATTTGCTTTATTTGCAGCTGTTTACCATTGGTACCCCAAGGCAGTTGGGCGTAAAATGAGCTCTTTTTGGGGAAAAGTTCATTTTTGGGGTTCTCTTATTAGTATTAACTTTGTCTTTTTCCCCATGTTGCTTCAGGGAATTACTCACCTAAATAGACGTATGTATAATTATCCTTTAACAGGTGAGGGCACAACTTTATGGGATATCTATCCACATTCAGCTTCGATTCAGTACCTCAATGAAGTTATTTCCATTGCGGCCTGGGTTTTAGGTGCTTTTCAGCTTGTCTTTATCTTTAATTTCTTTCTTAGCATCAAGTTTGGTAAGAAAGTTAATGACAACCCTTGGGAAGCAACAACTTTGGAATGGGCGACGCCGACTCCCCCTCCGCACGGCAATTTCTTAACAGAACCTACGGTGTATCGTGGGCCTTATGAATACAGTGTGCCAGGAGAAAAGGAAGATTTTAGCCCTCAACATATTGAACCAAAGCCTGCTTAACTCGAAAGGCTTAATGAATGAAGAATGTTTGTCATCTACTTTTTTGAAGATTGATTTAAGGAGATTTACTCAATGTCCGATGCATTAATTAAATATATTGATACACCTCATCCTGTTACTGGGGTAACAAATTCAAAATTAGGTATGTGGTTATTTTTGGCCACTGAAGTCATGCTCTTTGGGGGGCTTTTTTCAGCGTATATTATTTTAAGAAGTGGAGATCCGACCTGGCCTCATGGAAGTCAATTTCTCGATATTAATTTGGCGACGATTAATACGATGGTGCTCATTACATCGAGTGTGACGATGGTCATGTCATGGGCTTCATTAATGATGAAAAGTCTATCTAAGTTTAGACTTTATATGGGGGTGACTATCATCCTTTCATTTGTCTTTTTAGTGATTAAGTACTTTGAATACTCACATAAAATTCACTTGGGTTATCTTCCTAAGACTCATAACTTTTTTGGTATTTACTTTACTCTTACTGGCTTGCATGGCTTGCATATTATTGGTGGTATTTTCGTTAACTTGTATTTTTTAATTACTTCTGGCAAAGCGTGGCGTGAAGCTCCCACGACTTTTACTGGTCGTATTGAGGCTGCAGGTCTTTATTGGCACTTTGTGGATTTGGTTTGGATATTTTTATTTCCAGCATTATATTTATTATAATTTTTCAAGATTTAATTTTTACGAGGCATCACTCGAGTAAAATAAGGAGTTTTCATGGGCGGGCATAGCATAGAAGAAATGAGAAAACATGTCAGAATTTACATTGCAGTTTTTATTGCATTGGCTGTTTTGACTCTAGTAACCGTTTGGGCAGCGAGTTTGCAGGTTAGCCCTTCGATGCATATCATCGTAGCCCTATTTATTGCTGCCATCAAAGGAACACTCGTGGCTGCTTACTTTATGCATCTCATCTCAGAGAAAAAAACGATTACATCGATCTTAGTGATTACAGCCTTTTTGTTTTTATTTATGTTATTGATGACCTTTTTTGCCGAAACGACTCGAGGACCTATTGGACAGAGTTATTTTAATGTTCAGCCTCAATTGCCCCAGGTAGAGGGGGGAGCTCATCATTAATTTAATTAATGTTTGCTTACGAAAATTGACATACAGTCGGGTTGTTGTAAGCTAATTAATATCAATAATTATATACAAAAACGATGTCTTTAAAAAAATTTCACATCTTTTTCATGATCACGACAGGGATACTCAGTCTATTTTTAATAGTTTGGGGAATCATGAATTATTCTTCATTTTCTAAGGCCAGTGCTCTTATGATTGGCTTTGGGTTCGTGATGATTCCGTTTTTAGTGCTATATTTAAAGTGGTTTCTTAATAAAGTGAATCACTTAGTGTTAGCTTTTTGTATGCTTTTGACACTTAGTTTTACCTGTTTATCCTCTCCTTCATTAAAAGCCTGTGCAGTATGCTTTAAAGATCCCAATGACCCCAATGTTCAAGCAATTTTTTGGGGAGTTGGATTTTTGGGTGTCGTCATTGTGGGAGTTTTACTTGCGATTATTTATATTGCCCGCCAATGGACGAAGCGTGCTCGTGCTTTAGGCCGAGAAATTTAACTTATTCTTTCTTTCCGATATTTTCTTCAATCTTTAAAAGTTGATCAAAAAAAGTATGCTGTGCCGTTTGGATAATTAGAGGAATGCGTTTCGTGTTGACGATTCCGGTACCAGGTAAAGGGAGGTTGAGTTCCCAGAGAGTCACATTGGGATCTCTGGCTAAATGATTTTTATGTTCGTCAATACGTGATTGTCTTACCAGATCAGTATAGGTTGCTGAAAGTTCCAAGAGTTTAAAGGGTGGGAGTTTACGTAATATCCAATGATTAAAAAGTCGAGTGGACCCTACTTCGGGAAATAAATTGACGCTGATAATCAGCAACTTTTTTCGTTTTTCCCTTTTATTTAATTTGTCACGAATCCACTTTCTGTAGGGAGAAAGTAGGGGGTTTTCTTCGGTGGTGCCCCCATCAATATAATGTTCCTCTTGGTTATTTCGGCGAATGGTTTTTGGAACATAAAGAATGGGAATCGAAGACGAGGCGATAATAGCATCGAGTGGATCGGTTTGAATAATGGGCGTTAGATAGAGGCTAGAATCGATATTTTCGGGAGTGAGCACCTCGCTGCGACGCCTAGTTAAATTATAGGCCATGCAAAAAAATGGAATGACTGCTTGCGTCGGTTGAGAAATATATTTTCCGATTAAATCGCTTAAGGCGCTTTGGCAATCAATGAGCCCCTGAAAAAAATATTCCGAAGAAGTTAAAAAAGTATCGGAGATGAGATTTTTGACAACGTCAAATTTACTTGGGCTTAAGCGAAAAGAATATCGGTCATTATAGAGGTGATAACCTTCCTCTTCAATTTGGGAAGGACTGACTCCCATGGCATAGGGAAGCCCTGCAATAGCTCCTCCACTACTTCCCCAAATTTCGTCAATATAAGGTCTGAGTTCAAGTAAATCGATGAATTTAAATAGTGAAGGGTGGGCAAATAAACGAATTCCTCCTGCACCTAAGGAGATAATGACCTTAGTATGACGATTTTTGATTTTTTGACTTATTTCAGGAAACATTTTTCGGATGTCCTGAATTTGATGGACTGTTTCCGGAATTTTCCATTGGTAGGAACGCCGACCTCCCGGTCGATCAAGAATAATGATGTCTTTTTCATGGTTTTCGGAACGACGCCCCATATAAATAATTTGAATTTCCCTTTTTTGGGGAAATTTTGCAACGGCATGAACCTTAATTTCTTCAACAGCGTCCTGCGAAGGTGGAGCAAAGAGGTGAGATCTCGAAGGAAAGATGATCTCTATATTGTAATTTTTTTGAGAGATACTTTTGATTTTTTTAAAAGGAATTTTTTTTTCTATAAGAGTCGTCAGAGAGTAATTTGAAAGGCAGTATTGATTTTCAATATTTGTCGGATGAAGTTTAACTGCTAAACGCTTTTTTTCAAGTTGTCGTTGATGAGAATGTTCCAAATGTATGAGATGGGCTAAACTCATATGTTAAGTTTATCATGCTTATCAGTCAAACTCACTCCGATTTTTTCACCCTAGGCTATAAAGAGAGTGTTAAAAAATGGACTTTTTCGATGGTAAAAACAAATGTTGTTTTGAAGACTTGACCAAACCGCATGACGTACTTATCTCACTATAAAAAGCTTTCTTCAATAGGGTCTAAAAAAAGTGAGGAGAGTCTATGAAAAACTTTAGAGGCAAGTTAGGAGAGATCAATGCGATTTGATAAATTTACAGTCAAAGCACAGGAAGCCGTTCTGGATGCTCAGCATAAAACGAGTGAATATGGCAATCAGCAAATTGAGCCTGCTCACTTGCTTTTGAGCTTATTGGATCAAGAGGAAGGCTTGGTCAAACCGATCTTGCAAAAACATGGAGTGGACCCGCATCAG
Source organism: Deltaproteobacteria bacterium (assembly GCA_024233625.1). Lineage (GTDB taxonomy): Bacteria > UBA10199 > UBA10199 > DSSB01 > DSSB01 > JACKPJ01. Next base: position 96,183 of record JACKPJ010000005.1, on the reverse strand, counting down.
ATCCGTCAAAAAATTCTGGACGTGATTGAGTCTTTTCCCAAGGTCAGTGGTTCTCATGGTGAATATCCTTCTGTTCATTTTAAAAAGCTCTTGGACAAAGCGCATGATCAAGCTTCTCAACTCAAGGATGAATTTGTCAGTACAGAGCATCTTTTACTCTCCTTATTAGAAATCAAAGATAGCAAGGCTTATGAAGTTTTAAAAGCCGCTGGGGTTAGTCGAGATTCCTTGCTTAAGGTTTTATCCGAGATTCGTGGTTCCCATCGTGTGACGGATCAAAACCCGGAAGCCAAGTTTCAGGCCCTAGAAAAATACACCCGTGATCTAACCGAGATGGCCAAGCGCGGTAAATTAGATCCTGTCATTGGGCGTGATGATGAAATCCGCCGCGTGATGCAGGTTCTCAGTCGTCGAACAAAAAATAACCCGGTGTTAATCGGTGAACCTGGAGTTGGTAAGACCGCGATTGTCGAAGGCCTTGCTTTGCGCATTGCCAATGGTCAAGTGCCCGAAACCTTGCGTAATAAAAAACTGGTCGCTCTGGACTTAGGAGGCTTACTTGCGGGGACAAAATACCGAGGTGAATTTGAAGACCGTCTCAAGGCCTTGGTGAAGGAAGTGACTCAGTCGGAAGGGCAAGTGATTTTATTTATCGATGAGTTGCATACCTTGGTGGGAGCGGGTGCTGCCGAAGGTGCGATGGATGCTTCTAATATGCTCAAACCCGCTTTGGCTCGTGGTGAACTCCGCTGCATTGGTGCGACAACCTTGGATGAATACCGCAAACATATCGAAAAAGACCCGGCCTTAGAAAGACGTTTTCAAACGGTATACACTAGCGAACCCAATGTGGAAGACACGATTGCAATTTTGCGAGGTTTGAAGGAGCGCTATGAAGTCCATCACGGGGTGCGTATTCAGGACTCTGCCTTGGTCAATGCGGCGACCTTATCCAACCGTTATATCACCGATCGTTTCTTGCCGGACAAAGCCATTGATTTGATTGATGAAGCGGCGAGCCGTCTCCGCATTGAGATCGACAGTTTGCCCACTGAGATCGATGAAATTGAAGGCAAGATTACCCAATTGCAGATTGAAGAGCAGGCACTTAAAAAAGAGAAAGATGCAGCTTCTCAAGAACGTTTACAAAAAATTCAAGCTGAGCTCGCTGAGTTGCGAGAAAAGAGCGATGAGCTCAAGGCCCATTGGCAAAATGAAAAGGCCTCGATTGCTGAGATTCGTCAAACCAAAGAAAAGATCGAAAATATCAAAACCGAGATTGAGCTTGCGGAACGCAGCGGTGATCTCAATAAAGCGGCTGAACTTAAATATGGGCAGTTGCCCGAACTCAATCAAAAGCTGGAAGAGCTTAATCAAAAACTAGCGACTTTGCAAAAAGATCAACGTATGCTCAAAGAGGAAGTTGGGCCCGAGGATATTGCCGCGATCGTCGCCAAGTGGACCGGCATTCCCGTGACCAAGATGATGGAGGGCGAAGTCGAAAAACTCGTTCATATGGAAGATCGTTTGCGCGAGCGTGTCGTGGGCCAGGAAGAAGCCTTGGAAAAAGTGGCCAATGCCGTGCGGCGTTCACGAGCGGGGCTGCAGGATCCCAATCGTCCCATGGGTTCTTTTATTTTCTTGGGGCCAACGGGTGTGGGTAAGACCGAGACAGCGCGCACCTTGGCGGAGTTTCTCTTCGACGATGAGCATGCGATGATTCGTATCGATATGAGTGAGTATATGGAAAAACATTCGGTGGCTCGCTTGATTGGAGCACCTCCGGGATATGTGGGATATGAAGAAGGCGGTCAGTTGACTGAAGCGGTGCGTCGGCGTCCTTATTCGGTGGTGCTTTTTGACGAAATCGAAAAAGCGCATCCGGAGGTCTTTAATATCTTTTTGCAGATTTTAGATGATGGACGTGCGACCGACAGTCAAGGTCGGACGATCGATTTTAAAAATACCGTCTTAATCATGACCAGCAATATTGGTTCACAATATATTACCGAGCTCGCTGGAGATGATGAGGAAATGGAAAAGCGCGTGACTCAAGCTCTGCGCGAACACTTTCGACCGGAGTTTCTCAACCGCGTGGATGAAACGATTATTTTTCATTCGCTCAAAGAGCAGCAAATCGAAAAAATCGTCGATATTCAGCTCAAACGCCTGCAAAAATTGCTTAGTGATAAAAAACTTGGGATCGAGGTCTCCGATGCGGCAAAGAGTTTTATTGCTCAGCATGGATTTGACCCGATTTATGGTGCGAGACCCCTCAAACGTGCGATTCAAAAATACATTCAAGATCCTTTGGCAATCCAGTTATTGGAGGGTAAATTTGTCGAAGGCGATGAAATTAAGGTCGACTTTAAAAAAGTTGATATTGGGAAGGGTGCTGGCGAACTGACTTTTAAAAAAAAAATGCCCTGACTCAGGTGAGTCGGGGCATGTAGAAAAATTGAGGAAAATTGAAGCTTATTCTAAACTACTATTAAAACAACTCTGGAAGATCAGGAACGAGCATACGAATATCAAATGCTGCTACAATTAAAAATGCTCCGTCACCGCCAATGACAGCTTCCAGTTGTTGTCCTTGAGCGCCAGCATATGCGCCTGAGCCACCGATAATGGGACGTAAAGTAGCTGGTCCTCCGGGAGCTGGGTTGCTACCCAATCCGACGATTTGGTCGTCACTGATATTTCCACTTCCGTCATTAAATAAAAAGAGTTGGTTGCTGAAGATTTCGGGGAGATTTAATAATGTGGGATCTCCAAAGTTGATATTGTTAGCATTGACGGCATCACAATACCAAGTGCCTATTACTTTAGGTTCCCAGCAGCTTGCATCAGTACCGCATTCTGCCCAAGTTCCTCCGGGTACGATTTTTCCATCAACATAAAAGCGGGCTGCTTTTTGGAGTAAATAATTGCTATCTCCCGGTGGAGTGATGGAGTTGTCTTGAACTAAATCCAATGCAGAAACATATACCTCAACATCGAGAGAGACTGCATTGTATTTAATAGTTTTTGATTCTTCAGCAAAACTTGAGCTCATGAATCCTAATGAGATGCCTAATAAGATTAAACATTTTGACATCTTAATGAATATATTTTTCATTACTTACCTCCTAATTTTAAGTCATATGAAAATGAGATTGAGATCAAGATGTTTCCTTAGTTTACTTATCTTCTCCTTTTCAATTTTAAGTTGCAAGATGGGTTCTTTAAATTTAAAAAAAAAAATCTAAGTCCTCAAGAAAGCTAATCTTTTATCATTAACTTTTTTCTTTTTTATATTTTCTGTCTTAGGAGATGCGATGAGTGTTCAATGTTTTCTTCATGTCTATTTTTAAAATCAACATTTTGTTTTGCAATTTATTGCCAGTCTTGATAAAAACTTAACGGATAGCACTTCAAAGATTTCATTTTCTTCCTTTCTTTTTTAAAAAATTTCCTTTGATTTTTGAGTGGAAAATGTCGGACATGTCGGACAGTGTCCGACATTTTTTGTTGTAACTATCTAAAATATAATAATATTTTTTTTTATTTTTTCAAAAAAGAGCCAAAATGATGATTTTGAGCATTGCCCATGACCGCTCTTTTCATTTTTTGAGCCCCATTTTTCTTGCCAATATCTCTGATTTTAGCGAAAAGAAGACATGCTGCTAAAAGTCCACCAGGTCGTTAAAAAATTTCCTGTCAAATCCGGTTTTTGGGGCCGAGTGCATCAACATGTTCATGCCGTCAATGGAATCTCGCTCGAGGTCGAGTCAGGGGAGACCTTGGGTTTGGTGGGAGAATCCGGTTGTGGAAAAAGCACTTTGGCACGTCTCATCATGCGTCTGATTGAGGCTGATCAAGGTGAAATCTCTTTGGAAGGAGAGGATATTCATCAGCTCTCCGAAAAAAAACTCCGTCCTCTTCGTAAAAAATTTCAAATGATTTTTCAAGATCCCTATTCTTCACTTAATCCAAGGATGACAGTGGGGCAGATCTTGGGGGAACCTCTCAAGGTTCATCAAATAGGTTCCAAATCGAGTCAATTAGATCATGTGATGGATACCTTAGAAAAAGTAGGACTCAATAGTGAGGCCTACTATAAGTTTCCTCATGAATTTTCGGGTGGGCAGCGCCAACGCATTGGCATTGCACGAGCCTTGATTTTATTGCCTAAACTCATCATTGCCGATGAGCCCGTGAGTGCTTTGGATGTGAGTATTCAAGCTCAAATCATCAATTTGATGCGCCAATTGCAAAAGGAAATGAAATTGGCTTATCTGTTTATCGCCCATGATCTCAAGGTAGTGCGCCATATCAGCCAACGCATCATCATTATGTATTTAGGTCATATTGTTGAGGAAATTCCCAGTGCACAATTGGCATTTGCGCGTCATCCTTACACACATGCCTTATTGGATGCGGTGCCAACTCTCAGGCCTAAGCAGAGCTTTGGAGAAAAAAAGCTATTAAGTGGGGAAGTTCCTTCTCCCATGAACCTTCCCCAAGGCTGTGTTTTTCATACGCGTTGTCCTTTTGTGCAGGAAAAATGCAAAAAGGCGATGCCACAGATGGAACAAGTCAGTCCTAATCACCGCGTGGCCTGTGTGCGTATGAACGAAATTGAGGCTTATTCAAAGTTAGCAAATGCAAAACACTCGTTAGCTATCAACTCATAAAAAAAGGCCCTGTTAAAAAAAAAATTGAAGCAAAAAATTATTTTTCAACAAGGCCATCAAATGAATAAATTTTAAAATAAATTCTAAAATTTATTTTTTAGCATGTGAAGTCTGTAAATCCTTCTTAGCTTTCCTGACTTTTTTCATGAAATCACGCGCTCTTTGAGCTGCGGGATGTTTTAAAGCAATCGGAATGCCAATGATCGGGGCTTTGGTATATTGTTGTTTGGGATCAAAAGATCGCCCAAAGTAAACCCGAATTCTTCTTCCTTTCCCGACACGATCACCGTGAGAATAAACATACATTTCTCCAACGGATTTTTTAATGGAATGCCGGTCTCTCCAAAACAAATTGTAGGTATAATAATGTCCTATTTCCTGGAGAGAGGTGCCATAATGAATGAAGAATTGGGCATCTTCGGGTCTTCCCACAACTCTAAAATCACCTGTCTTTTCAACCTCTTTGACAATGTCTTCGCGAGTTTCAAAGTCGAGCGAATAAACATAAACGTTGGGTCTATTAAGCAGCTCGGAGACGCGTCCATATTCGATATTTTCCATTTCGGCAAAAGCCTGACTGGAAAGTCCGCAAAATAATAATGTTAGAAAGATTACTTTTTTAATTATGAAGTTTTTTCTCATTTTATTACCCTCATTTTGTATATATATTTCATTAAGTTGAGTCTCACCCTGAATGTACTCTATGCCCTATTTTAGAGAGCATTGATTAAAACCGTATCGTGCACCCCAAGGCTTTGCCTCATTTTCGAGATATTCCATACAAGATAAGTTGAAATTAAGTACCTAACTAAAGTTAGGTTTTTTCCTCTCCTTTCTTTTTTTGCCAAAAAGAAAGGAGCAAAGAAAAGTCCTTTAGCCCCGAATAAAATACCTAAATCCTGATTCACTCTTGCCCAAATTCGCAAACTCACTTCGCTATGCTCGTTCAGACAGTGCGAATTTGATGGCTCCGCTCATGGCGGATTTAAACGGTATTTTTCGATGGGCCAGGGATCCGTGAATCCAAACTTTCAAAAACTAAGCTTGAAAAATAACTAATGAAGATATAGACAAAGATGGATAGTGCAATGATAGATGTCATCCCCGTGCAGACGGGGATCCATATGTAAAAAAAAGATTTATTAATGTGAGGCAATTCAGATGCGTTTTCACTCTTCCACAAAAAACTTTCTTCAAAATTTCATAGTGGTGGCTTTTCTTTCCCTTTCATTTTTGAGTTGTTATCCTTCGGCAGAAAAACAAGATAAAGGTACGACGAACCGCGAGATGAAACTGCACAAACATGGGATTACGATCGATGCGCGTTACGACCCTCGCTTGGATAATTTAATACCGGGATACAAAATTATGACGATTGGTCTCACCAATAGTGGTTATGATGTTTTAAGATTAAATACCTTAAAAGACCACTGGGAGATTGTGGACGCTTGGGGAAGAAAGCAAAAAGCAATTCATAGTTTGCGCGTGAAAGACCCTCATACTTTTGTTAGGCTTCCGGACAAACTTCAGCAAATGGTTGAGTATCCAGTGGGTGTTTCAGTGGGTTATTCTGAAACTATTGATTTATTTTTTCCAAAAGATACCGATCTTAAAGCTTTTCGTGCAGTTAGTTTCTACAGTGCAGAGCGCAAAATGACTTATGATGTGCTCAATAATTTTAGTTCACCGACGCATGTTCCGATTAATGAAGGAAATCCTCAGGAGATTGATCCGAGCCAGCTTGATCCGCGCTTTGCTCCGAAATAATTATGAAAAATTTACGTTATATTGCCATTGAAGGTCCGATTGGTGTGGGGAAAACGACTTTGGCAAAATTGCTTGCGGAAGAATTTCAGGCAGACCTTGTTCTAGAAGAGCCTGAGAAAAATCCTTTTTTGCCAGATTTTTATAAAAGTCCTAATCGTTTTGCTTTCCAGACCGAGGTTTTTTTTATGTTGTCGCGTTACCGGCAGCAGTCGGAGTTAGCTCAGCAAGATCTATTTACGCAAATGAAAATCGCTGATTATATTTTTGCTAAGGATTGGATCTTTGCGCAAAATAACTTGTCCGAAGCCGAGTTTGAACTCTATCAAAGCATTTATTCGCTTTTAGATACTCAAATTCCCAAACCGGACTTAGTGATTTTTTTACAAGCCAGTGTGGATGTCTTGCGCAAACGCATCAAAAAACGTGGCATTTCTCATGAAAAATACATTTCGGGAAGATACATCGAAACATTATGTCAGACCTACAATCATTATTTTTTTCAATATGATGAAACGCCTTTATTGACAGTGAATTGTACCGAAACCGATATTGTCCGCAACCATGATGACTATAAAGAAATCCTCAAAGGCATTTTACATATGAAGAAAAATCAAATTGACAAACATTATGTGAGTATTTCGAGTCAATAAACCCAAAGATAGGATGTTCATTATGTCCAAAGAAATTTCTCAAACAGGGGCACTCACTGTTCCAAAATTTTTAGCGAAAAAAAAATCGGGCGAAAAAATATCGATGATTACTGCTTATGATTTTACAATGGCCAAACTTTTTGATGAGGCGGGTGTTGATTCAATTTTGATCGGAGATTCTTTGGGAATGGTCATTCAAGGTCGAGAAAATACCTTGGGAGTGAGTTTGGATCAAATGATCTATCATTGTCATTGTGTGGCGATGGGGGCAAAACGCGCACATCTCATTGGCGATATGCCTTTCATGTCTTATCAGGCTTCCAAAGAGGATGCGGTGCGTTCTGCAGGGAAGCTTTTAAAAAAAGGGAAAGTTCACGGTGTTAAAATGGAGGGTGGAGAAGAAATCGCCGAGATTGTCGCAGCTGTTGTGAAGGTCGGGATTCCGGTGATGGGACATGTCGGTTTGATGCCGCAGCATGTTCAACAAATGGGAGGCTATAAAGTTCAGGGCCGAGAGGAAAAAGCCGCAAAAAAAATATTGAATGATGCCAAGGCTATTGCCAATGCTGGTGCTTATAGTTTGGTTTTGGAAGGAATACCCCTCGAGCTTGCGCAAAAGATCACGGACACTATTGACATTCCGACGATTGGCATTGGCTCCGGGCCTCATTGCGATGGTCAAGTCTTAGTGTGTTATGATTTATTGGGAATGTATAGCGAGTTCAAACCCAAATTTGTCAAACACTTTGGCAATTTGGGGGTAGCGATTCACGCAGCGATGAAGGATTATATTCGAGAGGTTAAAGAGGGAACTTACCCCGATGAAGATCATAGTTTTAAAGAGCGTTGATTCAATAATATTATTTAAAAGAATATGAAAATTATACATTCCATTTCAGAAATACAACAACTCTCTCGTGACTTAGCGCAAGAGGGAAAACGCATTGGCTTTGTTCCCACGATGGGTTTTTTGCATGAGGGTCACTTGAGTTTAGTGAATGTTGCCAAACAGCACAGCGATGTGGTGGTGATGTCCATCTTTGTCAATCCAACTCAATTTGGTCCCAATGAAGATTATGATAGTTATCCTCGCGATGCCGAGCGCGATCAAAAACTCGCAGCTGAGCGCGGAGTCGACTATCTTTGGATGCCCGAGGTCAGTCAGATGTATCCAAAAGGCGAGCAAACCAAAGTTGTTGTCACTGAACTCACCCGTGGGCTCTGTGGTCCTTTTAGGCCAGGCCATTTTATGGGAGTGACAACCATTGTTGCAAAATTATTTTCAGCTCTGCAGCCTCAAATTGCTGTTTTTGGTGAAAAGGATTATCAACAACTGCAAGTCATTCGTCGCATGGCCAAAGACTTGTTGATGCCCATCGAGATTATCGGGGTTCCCACTTTACGTGATGAAGATGGCTTGGCGAAGAGTTCGCGAAATGTTTACCTCAATGAAGAGGAACGCAAGCAAGTGCTTTATATTTCTCAAGCGATTAAAGCGGTGCAGCAAGCTGTCAAAAAAGGAGAGAAGCAGGTTCAAAAATTGCTCAGCTTGGGCAAAGACATTTTAGCTCAAGCTCCAGATCTTCAGCTAGAGTATTTAGAAATTGTGGATGCCGAAAACTTGCAAAAGCTTGAAGTGATTCAGAGGCCTGCAAGAGTTTTGATTGCGGCATATGTTAATCATAAACGCTTTATTGATAATGGCGCCTTAACATGACTTCTGATGGATCTGTTGAAAAATAGCTTTTTGTAACGGCGCTTAATGAAATTCTTATCAATGTTAGCTAAGCAATAATAAGAATTTCATTAGCTTGGCTTAGCAGCGGCGCTTGAGCTGCTAGCCAAAAAGTGAAAAAAAATTATTTTTTTGACAGATCCACTAGTTAAATTCTTATTGGAAAACCTAGATATTTTTTTTGAAAGGAAAAACTTTGTCGACTCAAGTTAAAATTTTTAGTGCAAAGACCCTCGTTGCAAGTGTCAATGAAATTATCGATTCAGGTGCTGTTGCCGTCGAAAATTCCAAAATTATCGCGCTAGGTTCACAAAAAGATCTCTTGCAAAAATATCCGCAGGCAACTCATCAAGATTTCGAAGATCAAATTTTGCTTCCGGGTTTTGTCAATGCACATTGTGATCTTTCGCTTAGTCAATATCTTTCCCCTTTAGAAAAGTTTTTATCTTTTGATGGCAGCATTCACTTTATGAAATGGTTGGTAGATCTTTCACGTTATAAAACGCAGCTCAGTCTAGAAAAACAGCGCGAGGCCATTCAAGCTGGACTTAACGAAATTTTGAAGACGGGTGTGACTACCTTGGGAGATGTCTGTCGTTATCCGATTGCCTTACCGCTTTATTTGGCAAGTGGACTGCGCACGGTTGTTTTAGCCGAAGTCGAAAATATTCAGAGACCACTCGCACAAGATGACTTTGAACAAGCCCTTGCACTTCTAGATGAAGTTCAGAGTTTAGAAAAACCTTTGTTGCATGCAGGAATTGCGCCTTTTTCGGCTTACACACTTTCTAAAAACTTGCTGCGCATTTTGGCGCGGCATGCCGAACAAATGGAGGTGCCATTTCATTTGCATGCTGCGTTGAGTTTTAGTGAGATGGAATTCTTCTATGACTCCTTGGGGGAGATTTCCTCGGTGCTGTTTAAAGAAGCGGGCTGGAAGGATAAAATTCCCCCAGCTCATCACATGACTCCTGTACAGTATCTAAAAGAGATTGGTGTGTTAGAAATCAATCCCACCATTATTGGGGCTTTGCATTTGGGACCGACTGATTCACAACTTTTGGAAAATCATCAATGTATGCGAATTTTTTCACCGAGTGCATTTCGATATTTACAATTGGGAGATATCAATTGGAAACAAATTTTAGAAAAAAAACCTCGATTTGCCTTGAGTAGTTTGGGAAAGGCCTGGGGAGGTCAGCTCAATTTATGGGTAGAAATCAAAAGTATTTTGTCGGATATCGAGGAAGGCTTGCGAGCTGATTTAGCCAAGTTGTTATTTCATGCTGTGACGATGGGTGGAGCCCACGCCTTAAATTTATCTCATGAAGTAGGAAGTCTACAGACAGGAAAGTTTGCAGATTTTATGTTGCTCTCAAGTTTTGAGAATTCTTCCGAAAATTTTTTCTCTGATCTTTTTCAGAAAAACTCTAGCGAAAATATTCAAAAAGTCTTCGTTTCTGGAAAAGAATTGAAGGGTTAAGCGCGTCAAAGTCTGCGTTATAAAATTTCTTCCTCATAGAGTGCGGCAAAATGCCGCAGCTGCGACAATTTGCCTAATTGTCAAAAACGATCAATTTTTCTATGGATATAAAAAAATATCTGACATCAGTTTTAAATTTTATTTTTAGATGAGGTGAAAATATGTACCGGGTTTTCTTAAAATCACTGTTCAAAATGAGTTTTAGTTTTTTCTTGATTTCTTTTTTTGCAGCGACGTCATTTGCCTTTCGTCCAGACAGTCATGCGCCTATTGGTGTGATGGGAGATCATACGCATAACCGAGGTGAAATCATGTTTTCTTATCGATATATGCATATGTCGATGAGTGGTTTGCGGCAAGGTACATCGGGTATCAGTAGTGGGATAGCATTAGAAAATTACATGGTGGTTCCTACTGACATGAGTATGGATATGCACATGTTGGGTATGATGTATTCACCTCACGATCGACTCACTTTTGCATTAATGATTCCTTTCATCGATATGTCGATGGACCATGTCACTCAAATGGGAATGAAGTTTCGCACGAATTCGAGTGGTATTGGGGACATCCAAATTAATCCTTTAATTAAGGTTTGGGAAAATGAAAATCACCATGTCCATTTGCAAGCAGGGATGAGTTTTCCAACAGGTTCTATTGAGCAGCGCGGTGACACGCCTGCAGGTGAAAATATGATTTTGCCTTACCCAATGCAATTGGGGTCTGGCACCTTTGATGTCTTGCCGGGTATAACTTATACGGGAAAAATTGAAAAATGGTCTTGGGGTTTTCAGGGAGCTGGTGTGATTCGATTAGGCACAAACAGTCGCGATTATGCTTTGGGTGATCAGCTGAAACTTACTGCATGGGGAGCCCGCAAATGGAATGACTGGCTCAGTCAGTCTTTGAGAATTGAAGGAAAAATTTGGAGTGATATTGAAGGTGCCGATCCGATGTTAAACCCCATGATGGTGAGCACCGCCAATACTAAAAATCATGGTGGAAAGAGGCTTGATGTGCTTTTGGGCCTCAACTTTGGTGTTCCTCGAGGTTTTTTTAAAGGACATCGTATTGCGATCGAGGGAGGAATACCCGTCTATCAAGATCTTAATGGTGTGCAGTTAGAAACGGATTGGATGTTAACTGCTGGTTGGCAGTACGCTTTTTAGAACCCAGCCCGTTCTATATTTCTTTGTCATAAATTTTCTGCGAATAAAATAAGTCATCATAACTTTCAAAAACCCCATTGTGCTTAGTCGATTGAATCGGTTAAAATTTTAGATGGAGGTTTTTATGCAATATCGAGAAGAAGAAATTGGAGAAATTGATCACTATTATGGTCAGCCTAAAGTTGCAGGAATTTATGTCAAACACGGCCATTTAAAAGTTGGAGATCGTATTCATATTAAAGGACATACTACTGATATGGAAACAGAAGTGACTTCGATGCAGGTGAATCATGTTGATGTCAACGAAGCCGGTATCGGAGCTCATGTGGGTGTCCCCGTCGAAGACAAAGTGAGAATGCATGATAAAGTTTATATTATGCATTAAACTGGGATGTACTTTGAAGTATTGAATAAATATCGATTTACTGTTGGATGACGCGAATAGCTTTTCCAATTCCTCGCGGATCGCTCCAGGCTTGATAGTTTTGGCTGTGAATGTCAAAACTTACCGCTTGGGCATTGCTCCAAGGTAATTGTAGTTCTCTATCCAAATCAAATTTTTTATTTTGTTGAAAAAAAAATTTATCTTCCACAAAGATTTTTTTGGGTAATCCCTGAAAATGAAAACGCGGTGCAGCGATGGCTGTTTTCATCTCTTGATTCAAATGAAAATGACGAAACAGTATCTGTGAGACTGTGCTGATAATGCGGGGTCCTCCTGGAGAGCCCAAAGCTAGTGTCGCCTGTTTTTTTTGTGTGACAATGAGAGGAGTCATGCTCGAAAGTGGGCGTTTGCCAGCAGCGATGGCATTAGCTTCGGATTGCACCAGTCCGAATGCGTTGGCTTTGCCAGGATGAGCTGCAAAATCGTCCATTTGATTATTCATCAAAATGCCGCTTTTTCCTGCAGTGACGCAAGAACCAAAACTTAAATTCTGTGTCAATGTCATGCTAATGGCGTTGCCCGATCGATCAATGATGGATAGATGTGTCGTTTGTCCATTTGTCTTAATAGAGGATTCTTGATCGGAGCTGGTTAAACTTCTGATCAAGGCAGAACTTTGAGAGGATTTTTTTTCAGATGTCTTCTGCATAAAATGCATTTGCTCCGCTGCCACAATTTGGCGAGCGTCTCTTCGAGCTAGTCCTTGACTTATCCAGCGTTTGACAGGAAGCTTTTCAACAAAATCACTATCTCCCATTTCCTGGTTACGTGTCTTAAAAACTCCATCCCAAACCCTCACCATCAGTATCGGCCAATGACTTTCAAAGCTCGGATAAATTTCGGGAGATTTTTTATGAAGTGCTCTCCATTTTTTTTCAATCTCTTCCATCGTGTTGAGAGTACGAATCACAGAAATACCTCCCGAACTAGGCAAGGGCATTGTCCAAATATTTCCCCAGGAATATTTTTCTTTTAAAGCGGGACGTTCGATCACTTGATAATTCTTTAAATCGGATAAAGTTAAAATTCCGCCTTTGCTTTGAATGGATGCCTGCATTTCTTGAGCGATTTCTCCTTCATAAAAAGGAGAGATGCCCTTGTCGCGAATTTTTTTAAGTGAGCCTGCGAGATTTTTTTGGATAAGCTTGGGAGAACTTAAGTTTACTTCTTCAAGTTTGGGAGCTTGTCTTCGAGGAAGGGGCTCAACTTGAGAGTCTTGCTGGTTAAAAAAGGGATGATAGATTTCCCAGGTATGAGAATCACGCGTGAGACAAGATTCCTTTTTGAGGATGCGTTTTTTAAAATACTCACTGGGTGCAAATCCCTTTTCGGCATAAAAAATAGCGTCAGCAAATAATTCATTCCAGGGAAGCTTCCCCCATTTTTGGTGAATGTGGTCAAGGCCAGCAAGTTCTCCTGGAACGGCAATAGCGAGCGGGCCTTCTTGAGAGGCGAGTGTTTGCTTTTGAAACATCTCTCTGTGTGCTTTTTCGGGTGCTTTTTCACGAAAATCAATCGCGAAGGCTTGTTGAGTTTTTTCATCCCAGAGCATTGCCAGTCCACCTGCACCTAATCCCGAATTATAGGGTTCGACGACGCTCAAAGTTAAAGCCGCCGCAATGGCAGCGTCGATGGCATTTCCGCCCTTCAGCAATATTCTTTCAGCACTTTTTGAAGCTAGTGGATGTTGGGTTGCAACCGCTCCGAGTTGCTGCAAAGTTTTAGCTTGAATTGCAGTGGTGAAAAAGAAACAAAAACAATAGAGTGAGCAAGTGGCTATCCATTGCAATTTTATTTTTTTGGATTTTATTTTGAGACCTAAGTTCATAGAGCTTTCCTATCGATACGCTGTTTTGCGATGATAGAGACTAATTATAAAGATAATTTTTTCGTTAAGATCAACGGTATAAAAAATGCGAAAATCAGCGATGCGATAACGCCAGGTATTAGGTGTATAGTTTTTGAGTTTTTTGATATTGGGTCCTAGAAAAGGGTCTTGTCGTAGTTGAGGGTATGCATATTTAAGGAGCTTTTGTTGAATAAATTTTATTTGGGACACAGAAAGTTTTTTGAGACACTTTTGAAATTCGTTGGTTTCGAAAATTCGAAATTTAGATGAAACGTCCGCGACCACTTTGGGCATCTTTGACTCCGCGCTTGAGGCTTTTATTAAGATCAACATTATTGCGAATTTCTTCCATCTCGAATTCGTCAACAAATTGTTCATTTTCTAAAGAGCGAAGAGCAAGAGTCTCGATTAAGTTGGAAAGATGACGATTTTCTCGTTCGGCCAATGTGCGAAAGCGTTCGTAGATTTCTTCTTTCAGTCTCAAAGTGACGGTTTTTGACATATGATTAATCTCCAAAGAGTTTAGCTGTCTTCTGAATTTAAATTTCTCATTTAGAATACATTCGAATACAAACGAAGTCAATGTCTGTTAATTGAGAAATGTTTGATATTACAAATTCGTCTTCAAAATTTTGGCGATGCTATCACGATGATTAGCCCCTTGATTAAGAAAGATTACAAAGCGGACCCAACCTCGAGTGGGTGATTTAAAATAGCCGACTAAACAAGCAACTCCACTCAAGGTGCCGGTTTTGACCCACATGTCATTTTTTTCGGGAAGCAGAGAGTAGTAGGGGAAAAACTGCACGAGGATTTTATCCATCTCCAGTGCCGTCAGATAATTTTTTCGTGAAATGCCTGAACCTTCTTCAACATTAAATTGAACGAGTTTTGCTTGATTGCGCAAAAAGTCCGTGAAGACTTTTTTTCCTTTGGCAACGGTCGCGGGGGCTCCATATTTCACAGCTCCCATCGTGAGAAAAATTTGATTGTTGATGAGATTTTGTGAATACTTCAATGCGGGTTTTAAGACATCACTAAGATTTTTAGTGGAGTAATGTGTATATAATAGTTTGGCTTGAGGACTTAAGGGCGCTTCAACGACTTGTCCGCGGACAGGAACGGCCACTTGTTGCAAAAATTCTTTGAGTAAATATCCCACATAGAGAGGAGCCTCTTTGCGATGGACAGCAACATTAATGCGGCTTTTTCCATAAGGGGCACGAGTAGCCAACTTTTGCGTGATTTCTGTGATGGGAGTTTGGGGTTCTGCACTGGAAATACTTCCATTTCCATTTTTGATGATGTTGATCGTGTTAAAGTTGGCAAGTAGGGCGCCATTATAAGCGTCATAGGGATTGAGCG
Organism: Deltaproteobacteria bacterium; assembly: GCA_024233625.1. Lineage (GTDB taxonomy): Bacteria > UBA10199 > UBA10199 > DSSB01 > DSSB01 > JACKPJ01. The sequence continues at coordinate 81,044 of JACKPJ010000005.1, read as the reverse complement.
AACCCGCCAGTCCACTAATTTCAACATTGGGATCAAAATAGCTCGTATCCAAAAAAATGTTATGGATAGCTTTGATGCCTTTTTGTTGCAGACGTTGTGCGATTAGCAACAATTCTTCAGAGATCAAAAAGGGATCTCCATAGCCTTTAACATAGAGATTATTTTGTGAATCGAGAAAGAACTCAGTTTTAAAACGAAAGTCTTTTCCTAAAGTTTGAAGGGCGGCCAAAGAGGTCGCCACTTTGAGAGTGGAAGCCGGAACATAAGGCTTTTGTGCATTGAGTGAATAGAGGACATTTCCATTTTGATCCACAGCGAGTACCGCGCCATTTTGGACCAATGAGGAAATTTGCTGTTGCCATGCAGCTTCAGATATTTTGCAATAAAAAAAGGTTGAAGTTAATAAATATATGAAAAATAATGTTTTTTTATAAAACATGAATGAACTCCCATTCATTTTTTTTAGAAAAGCTCTTGCGCTTTCATTTAAATAAGACTATGGTTTAAATAGATCTTAGCTCAATAATTTACTTACTCTAAATGCATATGAAAAAAAGTGCATTAGAGAAATGATATGCAGTTTTTGAGCATAAAGATTCTAATAAATTAATACGGGGATCTATCCTTTTTAGATTCCTAAATTATTTACTTAAACCATTATTCTTTTTTTGTCCAACACGGAGGACTTATGTCTTATAAAGTCAATTTACGCGATGTGGAATTCAACTTGTTTGATTATCTCAAGGTGCAAGATCTTGGGAACACCGAAAAATATCAGGGTTTTGGCCAAGATGAATTTGGCGCTATTCTCAATGAAGCGCTGAAATTTGCTCAAAATGAAATTGCCCCACTTAATAAGATATCTGACGAAGTTGGGTGTCGAATGATTGATGGTCAAGTTGTTACTCCCGAAGGTTATAAAGAAGCTTACAAAAAGTTTTGTGAAAACGGTTTTCTCGCCATGAATAACGCACCCACTTATGGCGGATCTAATCTTCCTGAATCAATTACAGCAGCCACGCATGAATTTTTTATTGGTGCATCAATTGCTTTTTCAATGTATCCAGGTTTAACTCACGGTTCAGGCCACCTTATCGAAACTTTTGCTACTGAAGACTTGATTAAAAAGTATGTCCCAAACATGTATGGTGGAAAATGGGCAGGAACCATGTGTCTGACTGAACCTCAGGCAGGTTCAGCTGTTGGAGATATTACCACTTCAGCAGTTCAGGAAGGAGATCACTACAAAATTAAAGGGACCAAAATTTTTATCTCCAGTGGTGATCATGATGTGACCGAAAATATCATTCACTTGGTTTTGGCTCGTGTTGAAGGTGATCCCGAAGGCACCAAAGGAATTTCACTTTTCGTAGTTCCTAAAGTTCGTGTCAACGACGATGGTAGCTTAGGTGAAAGCAACGATGTCAAATGTGTTAATATTGAACATAAAATGGGACTTAAAGGTTCTTCAACTTCCACTTTAACATTTGGTGATAATGATAATTGTATTGGTTATTTGGTCGGCAAACAATGTAAAGGGATGTCAATGATGTTCCAGATGATGAACGAAGCACGCCTTGCAGTCGGCCTTCAAGGTCAAGCGATTGCGTCCACAGCTTATGAAAACGCTCTTGCCTATGCGAAAGAACGAACGCAGTTTGGTAAACATCTCATTATCGAGTTTCCAGATGTCAAGCGTATGTTGATTAAGCAAAAAGCTTACTCAGATGGAATGCGTGCATTATTGCTTTATGTTGCCTATATGGAAGATCGCAAAGAAGCTGAACAAGACGCAGAAAAGAAAAACCGTCTTCAAGGTCAAATCGATTTATTGATTCCTGTCTGTAAAGCTTATTGTAGCGATATGGGATTTAAAGTGACTGAACTTGCTGTACAGACTTATGGTGGATACGGTTATTGTTCCGAATATCCTGTTGAGCAGTATATGCGTGATGTTAAGATTTCTTCTATTTATGAAGGAACCAACGGTATTCAGGCTCTTGACTTAGTTGGTCGTAAACTTGGTCAAAACGCTGGTGAGCTCTTCCGTAACTATTACGAAGATATTTCAAAATTTTGTGCAGGAAATGCTGAGCATGCAGCTTTTAAAGACGAAATTGCCAATATTAAAAAGAACGCTGATCAACTCGCTCAAACCACGATGAAGTTTGGTGAATGTGCGATGAATAAAAACTTCAATTACCCTCAATTGCATGCTGTGGATTATCTCTATACTTTAGGGGATGTGACCTTGGCATGGCTCTTGGTTGATCAGGCTATTTTGGCAAATACTAAACTTGAAGAACTGTATCAAGCAAAAGGTGCTGGCGATCAAGAAGCTCAAAATAAGCTCTGTCAAGAAGATGACGAAGCCAAGTTCTTGAGAGGTAAAGTCGATACGGCTCGTTACTTCGTGAGCAGTATACTTCCTCATGCAACCGCCCGTTGTAAGCTTATCCAAGGCGGTGACGAAACTGCACTCAATGTTATTTTCTAGTTTGATTCATTGAAAATTTATAATGATTTGAAACCCGCTATGTAGCGGGTTTTTTTATGACTTTCTTTTCATATAAAAAGAAAGTAAGTTAATAAAGTGAAACTTTTAAAAAAGATTTTGCTCATTACTTTCATTCCTTTGTTAATGCTTTTCCTCTTATGGATTGGTTTCAATTTGTGGCCGCGCAAAATGGAGCCTCCGCTTTTTACTCAAGAAGAATTATCCTTACCCCAAAAGGTGCAAAATAATTCCTGGGATAACATTAAGAAAAAAATACAGAAAGATGATTTTAGAAAAGCTTTGGAAAATTTGATCGATAAACCGGAGATTGATCAATTTTTTATTTCTTTAGAAAACGCAGATGAAAAAGATTTTTTTAAGAAAGAGAGACCATCTTTACAGAGGGATTTGTCACTTTTTTTTGACGCAAATAAAGAAGTTGTAGAAGCCTATCTTCAATTTCTTGATTATCCCATTTTTGTGGATACAGAAAATTTCGATTTTAAATCTCGTCAATCAAGTCAGAATTTATTTTCTCTTATTCAGCTTTCAAAAATTGGACACTTATATCTCTTTCAAAAAATTCAGGCAGGCCATTGGGAAGAGGTACATCAACTTTTACTCAAGCAAATGCGTTTTTTGATTCAATGGAATTTAACCACACGTAGTTTTGCTTCTTCTCTAATTGCGTTGAAAGCTTTTTCATTGCAAATATCTTATCTGACGCATCTCTATCCATATTATCCTCAAGAAAAGTGGAAAGAGATTGTTGTGGAACTTAAAAGTATTCCTTGGGAAAAAATAAATGCCCAAAGAAGTCTTCAATTTGAGTATCTTAGTTTGGAATCTTTTCTTCAAGAATTAGCCAAGCTGCAGTCAGAAAATTTAATCAATCTGGATTCCGGAAACCGCCTCTTTTTTAGTCCCGAATTGACTCAAAAAAGCCTCAATCAGTATTATAGATATCTTCTTCAATTGGACAAAAAACCTGAGCTATTTAAATCAAAAAAAAATTTGGAATATAAAGTCGTAAATACAGAAAGTCCATTTTGGTTTCTGGTCAATCCAACTGGGAAAATGATATTATCTCCCTCACAAACTTATCTATTTGTTCTTAGAAACTTTCATCAACAAAAAGAAGCTTTGCTCAAAAGAACTCAAAAGTTGATTGCAGAGTAGTCCTCATCTTTTTTAAAAAGTGTATTTATTTCACCTCTCATTTTTATTTTATATTCATTATACCCTTTTTAAATGGGGTTTTTAAACGCTAGTTAAATATTAGATTATGAAATAATGTGAACAACTTCTTTATTATCTGCAGTATTTTGACTTTTCTCTCCTTGAAATGATTAAAGAAAACTATCCCCTCATTTGGCTCAATTTTTGCAATGTTAATTATTTGGGTACAGTCTAAGTAATATGGATTTTACTTAGAATCTAAAATCGCGGGAAGGGTTCAAAAGGAACCGGGTATGGAAAAATCTAATAAAATGATCTCCCTCCTTCATGGAGCGTGGGACAACCTTGTCCAGTATACACAGGATAGCTTTGAAAAAATTGATTCCTCTTTGGCAACATCTAAAAATGATTCAACATCTCAAAGTGATCTCAAACAAAAAAACAGGGACTATTGTGAACAAAAAATTACGACGAGTGATTTAATTGAACTTAACAAATCCTCTGCGTTTAAAAACCAGGTAACAGACTTTATTCGGCGCAATCAAAAGAAAGACCCTAGTTTAACTCAAGGTATTTGTGAATTTACGATTTTGGATCATGATGAATTTAATGAAGCAAAGATAGTCGAATATGAAAAAGCAGGTAACCATTTCAAAGCAGGTACTATTGCAGACTATCATTCCGATAACCATACGATTCGTGTGCAAGATCCTCATAATGAAGAGTGGGTATTAAACCACGAAACTGCTCATCATTGGGATTTTGCTTTTGATAAACATCAAAACAAAGCGCTTCAACAAACTATTCATGAGTACAAAGATGTTAGCTGGGTTGAGCTCTGTGACGAGAATTTAGGAGACGGAGTATTTTCTCAAGAGGAGAGTGGACAAATATTCAAGCAAGATTTTGCTCGTGATTATGCAACGACAAATCATTCTGAAGATTGGGCAACGGGAGTGGATACTGTGCTCAGAGATCCTATTGGCCAATGTGAGCATTTGGGACAAAAAGAGACAAATCTTTGGACTCATAAAGCAGATATTATCTGCGAAAATGATCAAATTGTTTCTTCAAAGCCAAGTCGTTTTTCTAAAGGAGAGGATTATTTCTACTTAAGTAAAAGCAGAGTTCAGAAGATTCTTAAAAGAGAGAGAATGAAGGATTATCGGATTATGACTCGAAAGTTGAAAAATGACACAGTGACTTTTCGACTTGATCAAGAGGATCAGGTGGCTGATGTTATTAGGACGGTATTACCCTCAGATTTTAAACCCATTCATACAAAAATATTGGGTTCTATTCAAAATATATTAATTTCTGGCTATGATCAGGAAGGTAATTTTGTTGTTTATCAAATGAAAAGAGATTTTAGCTCAAAAGGAGAAGCGCTTTATTTTGTGACCGAGAAGGATCTCATGGGATCTCCCCGAGTTTGGACAAGTCCAAGTTCAAGTTTTTTAAGCGTCAGTTCTTATGGGAAAGGTGTTGTTTATGCCTTGCATAGCAGCGATTATAAGCAAACAGCGTTGTTCTATTATGATTTAAATACTCAGCGTTTGCATATGCTAAAAAATCAAAGAGAGTTTTTAGAGGAACACTTTTCTGAAGTGAAAAGGATTTATGAAAAGGATAAAAAGCTCTATGCCTTAGGCGTCAACCATGAGGGGAAAGATATTACGATGAGTCTTCATATTGAACTGAGTCATTGATGAAGAGTTTGTAAAAAGCTTCTATAAAAAATCAACGACATGAATTTTTTGAACTACCTTCCAGGTCTTAGTATATTTCTCTGTGGTTTCAATGTAATGATTGCATTTCCTGGAATTCTTGTTGCTGGGGTAGAAAGTGTTGAGTCAGTAAAAGAGCGAGCTCTTTTCCGAAGATGATTGAGTTGATGAGTATTTGTGATTGTTAACTGATCTCCAAAACCCAAATGGCTCGGTATGTTAATCACGATGTCACCTTCTGAATTGGCGATGGGGGTGAGTATGTCATTGATTAAACGATCAAGATGCTCTCTAATATTTGCATCACTTTCATAGTTTGAAAGATCTCCTGCTAGCATAAGTGCACAGTGTCCAAAAAATTGCTGAGCGGTTTCGTCCTGTTTATCTCGTGGAGCTCTGTGGTATTGTTCAAATATACCAATTAGCAAGTCAAGCCTGGCTGCATCTTCTAAATTTGCTGCTTGAGGACTTCCTTCTGGAGGAAGCATGTCTAATAATCTTTTCAGATGTCTTTGCTCATTTTCCTCTTGATCACTTTTTGGTTTAGAGATTTCTTGCCGAAGCCACTCTAAAAATTTGGGGTAAGAATGTGCAAGTGCAGTCATGCCGGGTCTTTGATAGAAAAAAGACTCATTGATTAATTCTTGTATGATTTTGAGAGCTGCCCTTGGCTGACCATTTTTAAGAACGCGATGAATATATTCTTGATAAGAAGTTTGAGCAGTTTCAGTATGACTGAGAAGTTTTTGGACTGTTTCTGAACGTGCTTCAGCCGTTTGCAGAGCCTCTCGAGTTCCCGGAGAAGCTTGATCTGCATAGGCAAGCAATTGTTGGAATGCCCTCGGGTGCGTTGTTTCTAATTGTGCTAATGCAGTCATGTTTTTTTGGATTCTTGTTTCCAAGTCTTTGAGGTCAATATCACTCATGACAATGTAATTGGGATCTGCAAGACGCCTTTTTGGATACAGCGCTTGAATATATTTTTTTGCTAATTCATCGGGATTTAGAGCGGCATTTCCTGCATTTGCATCTCTGTAAATTTCTCCTTGCTGACCTTGAAATGCTAAAAGCGCTCGTGTTGCTTGAATTGTGTGAAGAGCTGTCTGTAGGGTATTGCCATCCTCTCTAGCTAATTCGGGAATGAAAACATCGTCAGGTATATAAGCAGCAAGACGGTATCTTAATACCCTGTTAAATGCTTCACTGTTTGTGCGAGCAGAAGATTGCGCATTAAATAATTTCTGTATCTCGGCGACGACATCGAGAGACTCTGGACTTAAATCGGAGCTGATGGCAATGAGTTCGATGTAAGAGTCTAGCGGGAGCTTGCTTGTATAACCTGTCTTGCCTGTTTTTGGAGCCAAGACGCTAATGATTTGCCTGGTTTTCTCTGCTCGGGCAATAAAATTCTCGCGATGCGGATCTACTTCATTGGGGTCTATTTTAAATATATCTACAGCGACCCTGATGACTTCTGCTGTAAAGGCTTTTGGGTTTAATTCTCCTCTGAGAAGTCTTGAGTAGGCATCATTGTCTATACTAGCTAAAACAGCATGGGATCGACTTATTGCTTCTCCGGTTTGAATGGAGCGGATGAGTTGAGATCTCAAGTCAGAGACTTGAGAAACCAAATGATTTAATTCAAGATCTGTAGCAATTTTAATTTTTAGGGAGTTTGTGACGACTTGAGTGACTAGACTTGCTTTGCTGATTTGATAAATAGGAGCGTAAATCGCTAAAAGGTCGACCTGAAAAGGGTGCGTGATACTGTGTCTTCGGCCCTGTCTGAGTGTGTTAAGTAAGCCCTCGTCCTTTAAAAAAGCCAAATCTTCCGGGAGATTCAGTTCAGTGAGACCCTCAACCATTGCCCAAAATTGGCCTCGCTGTTTATCGTCTGTTGTCATGTAGTAAGTTTCTGCACCATAAAAAACGATCTTGCTGATTGTCCTTTGAATAACATCAATTCCCTTTACTTCTCTAGTTGAACTATCGCTGTCTGAGGGTACTGCCAATTTTTTCAGAATGTGTGGATCCACAGCCCAAGAGTATAAAAATCTTGGATCAACTATTTGATGCAATACTGATGCTGCCATCCCTTGAGCTATTTTCAAGTCCAGTGAGACTCCTTTACTTTTGGCATTGTTTATCAAGGCTGCAGTGATGTCATTTTTTAAATTCATGAGTGCTTTTTTTTGAGCATCACTAGGATGATAAATAAGCTCTCTTTCAAAGGGTGATATTTCTGCATAAGTCGACATTTCTGAATAAGCTGAATAAAGTGTATAGAGCGTCTCTGCATGACATATGCGAGTGATAATATCCTCACCTAAACATTGCGTGAGGTGTTGAGTGATTAATTTTGCAGCCATAAAACGCTCTTGAGGGGAGGCGCTTTGCTTTTCAAATAGATCGGAGAGTTCTTTCATTGGAGTGAGAGTTTGTTCCGTGTATTCTTGATAATGCTTTTCTTGTTTGCGAGCCCCGATATTGCGTAAGCCTTGCGCAGCAAGTCTAACTCCACCTAGGGCTGCTAGACCCGCCAGAATCCCTATTTCTACAAAAATTTTTGCACTGTATTCTTCCTCACCGCGTGTAATAAAAATTTTTGCACCTTCGTTAATGTTTTGGCCTTCTTGGTAGATAATATCTAAAATGGGCTTTTTGTTCTCCTCTTGATGGGGCTGAGTTAGAAATAGGGATCCTACTCCAAGTGGGCTCAAAACATCGGGACTATCCTTAATTAGAGTGCTTAGTCCCTGTGTTGAGGATAAATATTGGTCTGAACTTGTTGTTGTATGAGCTTCTGGCCCTTGCGTTTGTTGAGAGTTTACTGAATACTCCAAGTGAGAAGGCTCAAAGCCCTTAATGAGCTTTTGAGTAAAATCTACCGCAACTTCGCTAGCGGCATCATAAGCTAGGTGAATCCATCCTTTTTGATCTTGAATATCTGTCATTAATTAAAGCTCCATCTTAATCACTCTTATGAGAGAGACCCTATATCATTATCTGATTTTTTATAAAAAAGTTGTGTTAAATTTTGTTAATAAGGCTTCAATAAAACTAGTTTAAAGTTTGAGCTTAAATGTAGATGGTTGGGATTTGTTCAATTTCATAAAATTAATTATTATTATATAGTTATAATTAATAATTAAACCTTATTATTAATATTTATTGTGGGAATCCCACTGTTCAGGAGAATAGGTTTTTAACGCCAAAGCGTGGACTTTTTCTTTAAATAAGTTTTTTAATGACTCGTTGACTAGCCGATGTTGTTCAATCAAGGTTTTGTCTTTGAATTTTGAACTGACGATAATGACTTGATAATGTCCACCACCTCCACGTGCTCCTGTATGACCCGCATGGCGCCCACTGTCATCATGAACTTCTAAAAAGTTGGGTGCGAAGCTTTCTTGCAGAATTTTTTCTATTTTCTCTTTGGTACTTTCCATGTTTAGGCTTTCTTGTTTTTTTAAAAAAATCTCTTTTGTATGTTTAAATTCGCTATATATATGATGAGCATTAAATGTGCCAAAGTGGCATATTGATTAATCCATTTTATTTTTGATGAATAAATATAGATTAAAGCAAATAAAAAAATCTATGGTAATGATTATAAGATATTTTGTAATCAATATCACTTAGTTAGAAAATAATATAACAAAAATTTTATGAAAATTTTCAAACGTCTGATTAGGCTTTTATGGCTTGAACACCGGGAAATTAAACTAGTTTTAGCTTATGGGGTTGCTTTTTCTTTCTTAAATCTTGTGTTTCCTTTAGGGGCTCAGGCTATCTTTAGTAATATTAATTATGGGACTTTACTTCAGCCAGTTATTTTAGTTTCATTTTTAGTTTTTGGTCTTCTCGGACTATCTTCTATTTTAAGAGGTTTTCAAGTATACCTTATCGAAATTATTCAAAGAAGAATTTTTTCAAGGATTACTCTCAGTATTGGGAGGTTCATACCCTATACAAAATCAGGGTCATTTACAGTTGAATTAATGAATAGGTTCTTTGAGGTCGTAAATGTACAAAAGATGCAGTACCTCATTTTGATGGATGGTTTGGGAACAATTTTTCAAACTCTGTTGGGGTTGCTTCTGCTGGCTTTTTATCATCCTTATTTATTAATATTTAATCTATTATTTTTATTATGTCTCTACATAATTATTTTTATTGTAGGTTTAGGAGGTACTCGAACGAGTATCGAAGAGTCCAAAGAGAAGTATAAAGTTGCCGATTGGCTGGAGGAAATCACGCGACATAAAAAAATCTTTAGTAGCCCTAAAGGAGCAAGCTTTGCTTTAAACAAGACGGATGACTTCATAATGGGCTATCTCACCAAACGGATAAATCATTTTAAAATATTATTTAGGCAATATATAGGGACTTTCATTCTATTTGTCTTTGGAAATGTGGGTACTCTTCTTTTGGGTAGTTGGCTTGTGATTAAAGGTGAGTTGACAGTTGGGCAGTTAGTGGCGATGGAAATTATTGTTTCTGGAATTACGGCTAATTTAGTCAAATTTGGTAAGTATATTGAATCTATGTACGATCTCATGGCCTCTTATGACAAGTTAGAATCTATTTTTAAGGTTCCGCATAATAACTCAAGAGATGAAGAAACTATCTATCAGGATTCCATAAAAAGTATTCACTTAAAAAACATTGTATATCATCACCCTAAAATACATGCCCATATGGGTAGACCGCTTAGGTTTAATGATATTAAAGTTTCTATAGGTGAAAAAATTGCTGTATTTGCTAAGTCAGGCTCCGGGAAGTCTACTTTGGCAAATATCATATGTGGTTTTAAAGAATTTCACGAAGGGGAATACTTGATCAATGGTGTTTCAGTTCGAGAGCTTCCACTCAAACAAGTATTTCACCGGTTTTTTCTTTTAGAAAAACCCGCTTTATTTCGAGGAACTATATTACAAAATATTACTATGAGTGAAAGCGCAGAAGATAAAGAAAGATTGATTGAACTCATGAAAAGATTTCCATACTCGAAAGAAATCTTTAATTTGGAAGATGGTATTTCTACTTATGTCCATGGTTCAGAAGATGAGTTTTCAGATCGTTTGATGACAATTATTAGTTTTTTAAGAGCTATCTATGCTGTCCCAGACTGTTTAGTAATTGATCAGACGTTCGATGCATTGCATGATGATTTTAGCCAAGGTTTAATTGAGTATTTGCAAGAGCAATGCCCAAAAATGTCTGTGATTATTTTTACTTCAAATCAGGATGTACAGAAACACTTTAGTCGTCAAATTAGTGTGGAAAGACCATGATTAAACTTATTATTCGCGATCCAGAATTTTTAAAGTACAAAAGTGGGAAAAAAAGTGCATTGTTTCCTAGGTTAATGCGAAGGGGTGGGCTTAGGGTAACGTTGCTTTGTTTTTTGTTTCTCTTCTTTTCTTTATTCTTACCATGGACGCAGACTATCCGCGGTACGGGTCGCGTAATTGCTTATTCTCCAAATGATCGAGTCCAGTCCATTGATTCTCCAGTTTATGGACGGCTAGGAAAATGGTTTGTTGAAGAAGGATCTTTTGTTCGTAAAGGGGATCCAATTGTTCAGATTTTAGACAATGACCCTGAGCTTTTGCAAAGGCTAGAGCAACAAAAAGAAGCCATGAGGAAGAGTCAAGAAGCGATTCGTGAATCTGCAGAAAATAGCAAAAAAAACTTCCTGCGTTTAAAACAATTGTTAGAAAAGGGCATTGTTTCTCAACGAGATTTCGAAAAATCCAAAATTGAATATAATAAACTCATAGCTCAAGAAGCAAAAGCAAATGCTGAGCTTTTAAAGGTTGAAACGACACTGGCTAGACAGGCTGCCCAGGATGTGAAGGCTCCTAGAGATGGTTTTATTCAAAGGCGCCGAATTGGATCAGGCTCGCAGCTTGTTAAAACTGGAGATTCTTTAGCACTTCTTGTTCCTAATACGACTTCTCGCTCGGTGGAAATATTTCTCTCTGATCAAGATATTCCCTTTGTACATACAGGGCACAAGGTGAGAATTCAGTTTGCCGGTTGGCCTGCTATTCAAAGTTTTGGTTGGCCATCACTTGCTAGAGGTACTTTTGGTGGTAAAGTTGCTTTTATTGATAAACATCTTGATGCAAAAGGCTTTTCAAGAGTTTTAGTTGTTCCAGATCCTGAGGAAGAAGCTTGGCCGCAACCTGATGTTTTAAGACAAGGTAATCGAGCTTACGCTTGGGTATTGCTTAATCGAGTCTCGCTCGGCTTCGAACTTTGGCGTAACTTTAATGGATTTCCTCAAATTATTTCTCAAGATGATTTTTATAAAAAGTTTCAAGATTCGGGTGAAAAGGTATCCCCAGAAAAAAATAAATCAGAAACTATTTTAGATTCTTTTACAGAGGAAGATTCCTTCGAGATACCTATCGAAGAAAGTGATGCTAAAAATAAAAAGAAATGATTATTAGCAATATGAAAGAAAAAAAACAGTTTTTTGTACTTGTGTTAGGTTTTGTGCTTTTAGTTGTTCCTTCCATAGCATTTTCAGAGGATAGACTTTTGTTAGAGCATGTTCTTGAATCTACACATCAACACTATCCAAAAATTCAAGAACAATATCAAAAGCTTCGAAAAGCTCAAGCAAAGCTCTTAAAGTCTCAGGGGTCATTTGACCCTAAGCTTTCTCTGCAAGGCAGGAATACAGCAGGTTATTATGATAATAGATTCTTAAACCTAGAATTAGAACAGAGTACACCATTTTTGGGTTTAAGTGTTTTGGGAGGATGGAGAGTGAGTGATGGGGAGTTTCCAGTCTATGAAGGGATGTATGAGACGACGCAATCGGGTGAAGTCTATGGAGGGATCAAGCTTCCCTTACTCCGTGATGGAGTGATTGATCAAGAAAGAACGGATATTGAAGTCTCTAAGCTTGAATTGAAGCAGGCTGAAACAATGCTTTTGATGAAGAAATTAGAATTTTCTTATCAAGCGGCTTACTATTATTGGAAATGGTTTAGTGATGGACAAAAATACAAGATATATCAAAAGTTACTTGAGATTGCGCAAGTTAGGCAGCAAGGAATTCAATCAAAGATAGCCTCGGGTTCCAGTCCTGAGATAGATAGCTTGGACAATGAACAGTTTATTGCCAATCGTCAGGCCTTAGTTGTCGAGGCAGAAGAAAAATTTATAGACTCTTCTTTAAAATTGTCTTTATTTTATCGGGATTCTCAAGGAGAGCCTGTGATTCCTTCGCTATATCTATTGCCCGATCTTCCTTGGGTGAGCCAATTATTTACTCAAGAACAGCATGATGAAAATCTCTTAGAGAGCTCCTTAAGTTTTTTACAAAATCATCCGCTTCTCCAGGTGCAGAGTCTAGAAATTGAACAGGCTGAGAAGAGATTGCGTTTGGCTAAAAATCAAATTTTGCCTAAGTTAGACCTTAGTGTCAAGTTAGCAAAGGATTTAAATGATGGAGCAAACACTAAGATTAATACAGAGGAGTTTAAGACGGAGCTTGCTTTAAAAGTCCCACTATTCAACCGTAAAGCCAGGGGGGAAAGGCAAATTGCTGACTCGGAACTTCAACAAAAGAAAATACAATATAAATTTCTGTTTGAGAAATTAGAAAATAACTTAAAAAATGCCTTGCAAAAAAAACAAAGATCTATGAAGCGACTCCATTTGACTGAGCGTCAATGGAGCCTAGCAAAAAAAATTGAGGATGCAGAACGTACCAAGTTTAATTTGGGTTATAGTGATCTTTTATCTCTCAATTTGCGTGAAGAATACACTGCTAAAGCGAGAATAAATTATTTAGAAGCGTTATTTAATTATCAGGTGAGTTTAGCCGAATATAGGCTTTCAATGGCAACAGCTCAAAGTAACTAAGTGATGACATTCTGAAATAAAATTGATAGGGAAACTTCTCAGGCACGAGAAGTGTAATTGATTATCTTCTAAGGAAAGATTAAAAAAATGTCAAAGTCGACAAAAAAATGGTCCATTTCAAACTCATTGCAATATTATGGAATCAAAGAGTGGGGTGCGGGTTATTTTACGATTAATCGTAAAGGACACTTGACTGTGCAGCCTTATGGTGAAGAAGGACCGATGATTGATGTGATGGATATCGTAGAAGATATTCAGGAAAAAAAATTGGGATTTCCTTGCGTTATCCGCTTTCAGGATATCTTGAGATCACAGGTTGAATTATTAAACAAAACTTTTAATAAAATTATCCAAGATTATGAATATAAAGGGAAATATTTTGGAGTTTTCCCGATTAAAGTCAACCAGATGTGCGAGGTAGTGGAAGAAATTATCGACGCAGGTTCTCCCTATCACTATGGTTTAGAGGCAGGAAGTAAAGGGGAGCTGCTGACCGTTTTGGCACTCAATAAAGATCCAAAAGCGATTACCGTTTGTAATGGCTATAAAGATAAAGATTATTTGCGCTTGGCATTAATGGGACGTCAATTGGGTCGTAAAGTCATCGTCGTCATTGAAAAACTCTCCGAGTTGCCGGCTTTGTTGGAATTGGCTGCCCAGGTCAAAGTGGAGCCCATGATTGGATTGCGAGCCAAATTAACGACAAAAGGAGCGGGGCGTTGGGAAGAAAGTGGTGGAGATTTTGCTAAATTTGGATTGACCATTCCTGAGATTATGCATGTGGTGGAGATTCTTCAAAAGGAAAATAAGCAGGATTGGCTAAAGCTCTTTCATTTTCATATTGGTAGCCAGATCAGTGATATTCGATTGATCAAAGAGTCCGTCCGCGAAGGGGCGCGTATCTTTGCCAAGTTGTGTAAACTGGGCTTTAATTTAGAGTATTTCGATGTCGGAGGTGGTTTAGGTATTGACTACGACGGCTCACGTACTGCAAGTGACTCTTCGCGCAATTATAGTATGGAAGAATATGTCGGCGACGTCGTTTATAATTTGCAGCAGGTTTGTGAAGAAGAGGAAGTTCCTGAACCCCATATCGTCAGTGAGTCTGGCCGCGCTATTGTGGCACCACACTCTTGTGTGATTATTCCTATCTTTGGCAGCATCGAAGTCGGTAAGCAGGTCAATCATGAAAACTATCCCGCAACCAGTTCTAAAAAAGAAGAAGCTTCTGTTGTTACGGATATGAGAGAGATTCTTTCTGAGCTCAAAAAGAAAAATCTTTTGGAAGTCTTTCATGATGCTCAGGCGAAGAAAGAAGAAGCGCTTTCACTCTTTAAACTGGGATTTTTAGAGCTTGAAGAACGAGCGATTGTGGAAACTCTCTACTGGAAAATCTGTCGTGAAATTATCGAACTCCAAAAGAGTTTGCTACATGCTCCTGAAGATACTGCAGACCTCCAAGCAAAGTTAGCGGATCAATATTTAGCCAATTTTAGTGTGTTTCAAAGTGCACCCGATCATTGGGCTTTTGAGCAGCTTTTTCCTATTGTTCCGATTCATCGGCATAAAGAAGAACCCCAGCGTGAAGCAAGTATTGTTGATATTACTTGTGACAGTGACGGCAAGATTGACCAATTTATTGATCGCTACGAAGCGAAACCGACCTTGCTGCTGCATGATCTCAAGTCCAATCAGCCTTATTATATTGGCATGTTTTTGTTAGGTGCTTATCAAGAAGTCATGGGGGATATGCATAATCTCTTTGGACGTGTTCATGAGGTGCATGTATTCTGTGATGATGAAGATCCTGAAGATTACTATATCGAGGAAATTATTCGTGGGGACACCTCGCGAAATGTTTTACAACAATTTCAGTATTCACCTGCCGAATTAATCAAGACAGTTAAGCAGTCCATCGATCGTGAAGTGCGTCAGGGGCGCCTCAAGCCCAAAGAAGGTGTCAAGCTCATCGATTTTTATGAAGATACGATGGATGGCTATACCTATTTGCGGACTTAATTGACATGACTAATTACAGCTCATGCTAGCTTTGGCTCCGAATTGAGCCATACAGCGTGAAGTGGAATTGGGCCGAATCCGTACGCGTGCAGAAGCACTTTTGCTGCCATCAGGGCTTTTAACTGTGACAGTGTGGTTCCCGACAGGGATTTTTCCTCGGCCCACTGGAGTTGCTTGCCCACCAATATAGCCTGACATGAATACTTTGCCCCAGGGCCTTGCATTGACTTGAATGCTACCAAATTTGGGTTCAATTTTTTGAAGATTGAGTTGATAGGATGCTTGAGTTTTTTTTGGACTGAGTGTGAGTTCTAAATACTTTGGGTCATACCCTTTGAGGTTGGCACTCACATTGACTTTGGTTCCTGGGGGCAATGGTGGAGTTTCTAATTGACCTTCGCCTTTTTTCTCTCCTCCTGGATATTTGAGAAAAATATTTCCTTGTTCAGGGCTCACTATAATTTTTGTTTTAATAGGGGCATAACTTTGTAATGTTTTCCAGCTCGCGAAAGGACCCATTGCAACTGTCAGAATTTCAGCTGGCCACTGGTTGACAGCTTGAATGCTTTTCCATAATGGATCTTGTTTTGATGTATCAAAACTTGCTGTTTGAGGCTTGGGAAGATCTGAACTTCTTCCAAAGTAGAATTTTTGGGCTGCCAAAAAGAGAGCGATTGAGCTAATGACAAGTAAAAAGAAGGCAATGCTGTAGCTTAAGAATCGAGGTCGAGAACTTGCTTTAGGGACGATTTTTTTACGGGAAGCGAGAGTGCCATAACGAGAGTTTGAGAGTAAGATGTTTTCTTCATTAAGGTTTTTAGAGAGTGTTGCAGGTTTTTTATCAGAGATTTCTGAACTTTCGCTGTCTTTAAGGAGTTCGTTAAAATATTCAGCGAGTTCTTCAGAGTTTAAACGACGCCTTTCAGGAAGTGTGGCTTCCAGATCATGGCTTAATTCGTTGGCATTTTCGTAACGATCCTCTGGTTTTTTAGCTAAAACCTTTCTTAAAATTTTCTCAACCCCGGGTAAAAGCTTTTTACAGTCTTCTGGAGCAAGGTTGACTTCCCCGCGACGAATTTGATTAAGTATTTTGATGTCGTTATCTGCAGAAAATAGTTTTTTATTAAATAGAAGTTCATAAAGGACAATTCCCCAAGCAAATTGGTCACTGCGCGCATCTAAAGGGCGCCCCAGAGCCTGCTCGGGAGACATGTAAGCGAACTTTCCTTTGAGAATGTTAGTTTGAGTTTCGGTGGTGCGATTGGCTGCCTTGGCGATTCCGAAGTCTGTGACTTTGACTTCACCATGTCGGCTGAGTAAAATATTTTGGGGGCTGACATCTCGATGAACAATACGTAAATCGCCCATTCCAGGAACCTGTCGATTGTGAGCGTAATTGAGACCCTGCAATGTTTCGAGCATGACACTAATTGCGACGTCTTGAGGTAGTTGAAGTTTCAGCTCTTGTAGGCGCCTGAGAACTTTTCTGAGGTCCCAACCATCGACAAACTCCATTGCGATGTAATAAACTTCATCAACACAGCCAAGCTCATAAATTTGAACGATGTTAGGGTGATTTAAATGGACTAGAAGCTTAGCCTCATCCACGAGCATATTGATGAAGTCTTCTCGTTGTGAATAAAAAGGTAAGATGCGTTTGATGACAAGAGTTTTTTGAAAATCCCCAACTCCACGCAAGCTTGCCTTGAAAATTTCTGCCATTCCTCCAACAGCAATTTTTTCATGGAGAGTATAACGACCAAATTGAATTGCAAACTTTTCCATAGCTTTGGGAAAGAGAGACTAGCAGGCTTGCTAATCTGAATCAAGTGACATTGTTTATGTTAGTACTCAATTTCGCAGTCGCAAAATAGAGAAAATGCTGAGGTTATTTCAAGACTTTACTTAAATTGCTTGTTTGTCAACTGTCTAATTTGAGAGCTTTTGTTTAGCTGTCTTCAGGGGCAATGAGTTTTGAGGTATAAGGGTTTGAGTAGATGCGTTTTTGAAATATTTTTTTAGTGGTACTTTTGCGTGCAAAATGACGTCGAAAGGCCTCTTCTATCATTGCGACACGAATTGGCGCCGCATAATATTTAAGAGTGGTATTGTTTTTTTCTGTTTTTTCAGCTCGCGTCAAAAAATCGCAAATCGGCTCAATAGGATAGTCCATCATCGCCATCATCCGGCCGCAAAAAACATCTGCCGAAGCTTCTTCTTCGCGTCTTAGCTCGAAAATTTGGTTCCAATTAAGGTGTTCCAGGCTGCTTTGATGAGATAAATTGGAAATCAGGTGGCCCCATTCGTGAGCCATGACCCCTGCCAATAAAGCTTCATTATTTTGATGAGAGCGCAAAAAGTCGATTCCTAAGTAGAGGTTCCCTTGATCATCTGCAGAGCCTATAGTATTTCTTGCCAAAATGATCTTTTTACAGTCTTTTCCTGAAAAGCGTTTTAATTTGCGCCGAATTTTTTGTAGCATTCCATAGTGAGCAAGCAATGGCAATAGATCGGGATGGTTTGCTTCGCGTTCAATAATTGGTGGTGTTTCGCCTAAGGTTTTTGGTGCAGCTTTGCCGCTTGTTTTACTGCTTCCACTGGAACGATTCATCCACGTGGGCAAACGACCTAATTGACTTTCGATCTTTGAAACCATATTTGCAGCATATACTATATTAGATTGTTTGCGCAACTGTGGAATCGATCGCTATAAAGGAATAAATATTTTATGAATATGAAAAATTTTTTCAACTTGATTTGTTTTGTTCTTTTAATATTTGGAGCAGAAATGACCGCTTTATCTGCTGGAATTGATCAGGTTAAGCAATTGGAGAACCTGCAAAATGCTCAAGAGACGGATAAACGTTTTGCGGATTATTATGAAAAGTTAAAACAAAGCCCAAAAGATCTTAACTTACATCTCGAATTGGGTAAGCTATATGCTGAAAAGCAACTCTATGAACTTTCTTTGATGACTTTTCGTAGGGCTCTTGAAATTAATCCACAATATTCTGAAGCGCATTATCAGATGTCCTTAGTTTATCGTCGTCTCAAGATGAAGTTATTAGAACTCAGAGAACTTCAGCAAGCGGTTCAAAAAGCTCCTCAGGGAGATAAATACCATTATTATTTGGGAGTTCTTTATATGGAAAAGACTCATTATGATTACAAACTTGCCAAAGTTCAGTATAAGATTTTGAAAAAACAGGGTTCTCCATTTGCGCAAAAACTGGGTAAGTTGATGGGCTTGGAAGAATAAGTAGACAAAGAATTTTTTCATAGTCTTTTATGATGGACTTATGGCATCCTGAAAAAAAAGGCAAAATGTGCTTTAATTTTTTAGCTAAAAAAATTTAGCTGTTATTCCTGATTATAGGGGAAAATATGAAGTCAATTTCTTTTCGAATTTTGATAGGCCAAGTTTTATTATTATTCATTTATAGTGGACCATCTCTTCAATCCCAAACTTTTGATAAAGATGTGAGTTTAGGAACCGAGACAAAACGTTTAGTACAAATTGAAGAAGACCTGGGGCAAAGATTAAAAAGCCTCATCGATAATCTACAAAAGTTGGCTGAAATAACTAAAAAAGGCAATTACGTTGAGGCGCGACGCTTGCTTTTAGAGATGAAGAAAAATCTGGATCAAGCCGAGCGCGATGTTTCTGGACAGCGTTCTTTGACTTCACTGAAGAAATTTATGTCTCAATTAGAATCTGATTTAAGAAATGCCAATCGTGCCTTGATGAAGGCAAATAAAGAGGAAGCTTTAAACTCACTGGCTCAGGCTTACCGTCGAGCGCAAGCCCTAGAAGATGCGGATAGCCCCGTATTAAAGATTACAGCAGCAGAGATAGCATTAAATAATGCCTCTGATCTCATTGCAGGTAAGGATTATCAAAATGCTGCTCTTTATTTGGAGCAAGCCATTGATTATATCACCGAAATTCAAACTTCAGGACCTATTAAAACCCTCGAACTGAATCAGATCAAGAGTGATATTATCATTACTCATAAACAGGTTATCTTAGGAAAACTTCAAGATCAAAAAGCCTTAAGTCGCTTTGTTCCTGGATTTGAAGCTGCTCGTTATAATGCAATCAATAGTTATTATGATATTTGGAGTCGCAGTGATGAACCTTGGCGAGTAAATTATTAGGATCATGAGACAGATTGCGACTTTTTCAAATTATTCTAAAGCAAAAAAAATCGGCGAATATCTATATACTCAGAAAATTGATAATCAACTGCGGCAAGAGGGTCAAGAGTGGCATTTATGGATTTATGATGATGACAAAATAGATGCGGCTCAAAAAATACTGGATGACTTCTATCAAAGTCCTCAAGATAAACGCTTTGATAAAGCGACCGAAGCTCGAATCAAGCTGCGTCAAGAGGATCGAGAAGAAAAGCGTACAAGGAATAAATTTGTCGATGTTCGTACTCAATGGCATCGACAAAGTGCGCAGACTGCTTATTTAACTTGGTCTCTTATCGGAATTTCTGTCGTCGTCGCTTTAATTTCGGACCTTGGGAGCGATAAGGCATTGATTCAGCATTTAGTCACTTTTTTCCCATATATTAGAGAAGGTCAAATATGGCGTTTGGTGACGCCCATTTTTATTCATTTTGGGATCCTCCATTTAGTCTTTAATATGTTGTGGCTTAGAGACTTGGGTTCCATGGTCGAAAACAAGCAAAGTCCTTGGTTTTTAGCGATCTTTGTTTTAGTGATTGCAATTGCTTCGAATATTGCCCAATACTTCTTTAGTGGGACAAATTTTGGAGGAATGTCGGGGGTGGTATACGGCTTATTGGGGTATATCTGGATCAGAGGAAAATTTGACCCTGGTAGTGGTTATTTTTTGCATCCTTCAACTGTCAATATGATGATCATTTGGTTTTTCGTTTGTTTAGTTGGGATCATTGAACACGTGGCCAATGCAGCCCATGGAGTGGGTTTAGTGGGAGGAATGCTTTGGGGATATTTAGCTAGTCGGCTTTTTTCAAAATCCTAGCCTATATATTAAGAGAAAATATTTTAATAAATAATAATATCATTTACTAAAGAAAAGTTAAAAGGCTATAGTGTAGATTAATCATAAAGGAAGAAAATATGTTAAGTTTTAGTGAAACAGCAAAAGGGAAGCTTAATCAACTGACAGCGGGAAAGGATTCTAGCTTACAAGGAATTTTTCTAAAAAAAGAGGATGGTCAAACGGTTCAAGTAAAAACCGTCGAATTAAATCAATTGCAGGTTGAAGAAGAACCCTTACGTGATCCCAATACTCACTTTTTTGTTGAACACGAAGGTTTTTTGGTCATTGTCACAAAAGAGGAGCAAAGTTTATTCCAAAATGTCATCCTTGACTTTGATCAAGATCAATTTTTGACAAAAGAAGTCGAAGAAGCCCAGGGTTTCGCACCGCTCGATAACAGCAATCCTCTAGTGGTTCAGGTGCAAAATTTACTGAACAACGAAATTAACCCTGGATTAGCTATGCATGGGGGAAGAGCTGAGCTACTAACTATTGAAGACAACGTTGTGTACTTACGTTTTGGAGGTGGGTGTCAAGGCTGTAGTCAGATTGATGTGACCGTTAAACAAGGTATTGAGCAGCGTCTTAAACAAGCATTTCCTCAAATTAAGGGGGTAGCTGATCATACCGATCATACTGCAGGTGCGAATCCTTTTTTCAAATAGACAAACGTTCATTCTTCTAAATGAGTTCGCGTCCAGTATTCGATTGCGATGGCAATTCCTTTGCGTTGTGGAAGAGTTCCTACAATAGTAAAAAAACCTAAAATACCGATAAGGACTCTGCCTAAAGCTAGATTAGAGGGTGTTAAAGAGAACATCAATAAGATAAATAAACCTGTTAAGAGCGCCGTGCTCATATACATGAAGGATAAAATATCTATCGGATCACGATAATAAAGATAACCACATTGAGAACAATTTTTTTGCAATCGATACCAAGCTTCATAAAGTTTACCTTTTCCGCAGCGAGGACAGCGTTTTTTCATACCTCTCCACAGTAAGAGAAGAATCCCTAATTTTTTTTCCATGTTAAATTTTTTATTGCATTATCTGATGTCATCGCGCAATCTAGTTTTCAAAAATATGAGAGTGTTGAAAAAAAGGAAGCTTTTATGAAGCAATTTAATTTTAAGCGAGTTCACTTGTACTTAGGTTTATTTTTATTAAGTCCTTTGGTGGTTTTTTCTGCTTGCAAGAGTGAAAAACAAATTTCTGAGAATGCCTCTCAGTCGTCCGTGACAAAAGCTGTTGAAGAGGGAAGTTCAGAAGCTGCTTGTCACTACGCAGTTGATCCTAAAGATATCCAAATTCAATGGATAGCTTATAAATATACCGAAAAAGCACCTGTAATGGGGACTTTTAATACTTATGAGATCAAAGGTTCTAAGTCTGCTGCTGATTTAGAGACCCTTGTTAAAGGCTTAAAAGTTGAAATTGATGCTTCCTCAGTCGAGTCCAACAATGCAGGTCGTAATGCGACCATTCGAGAATACTTTTTTCAGAAATTTACTCCTGCGTTCTTAATTAATGGAGAAGTTGAAAGTTTTTCCGGAGATGAAAAATCGGGTGATATAGTTTTTAAGATCAATATGAATAATGTTTCCTATAGCATTCCGATGAAATATCAAATTGATGCAGAAAACAATTTTAACGCTGAAGGCAAGTTTACGATGGAAGATTTTAAATTAAAAGCTGCCTTTGATTCTATTCATGAAGCTTGTAAAAGTTTGCATACGGGTGAAGATGGGGTTTCAAAAACATGGGAAGAAGTCGGGCTTAAAATTAGTGCAAAATATCAAAAAGAGTGTTCCTAATCGTTTAGCTGTGTTATTCTAAATACTAAAGTATTTAGATCGGAGAAGTTTTTGATCTCGTTAAATCATATGTATGTATAGAACGCAGTTAAAAAAAAATATTAAAATATTGAGATGTGTTGTTTTCGCAATTATTCTGCTTCCTTCTTCAGTTTTTTCTCTCACTTTTCAAAGTAAACATGAAGGCTTTATAGCCTACTTTCCTCAAAAACCTCAACAGGTCAGGCTAATTGAAAAAACCTTTGTTGGCAATGTTCCTCATAAAAAATTTTTTGTAAAAAACAAAACGAGTGAATGGGCAATTGATGTTAGCGAGATTCCTGAAATTGCCACTGTTTTTAGCAGTTCGAGTAGTATTTATGAAAAAGCGAAAAAAGCCTTTTTAAAAGATGCAAATGCAAAAGAGTTATCCTTTCAAAAAGTTTCTCTCAAACAAGTTGAAGGACGTGAGTTGCATTACAAAAAAAAGTCTGGAATAGAAGGTAAAGTTCGCTTTTTCCTCAAAGATAAAAAACTTTATACTGTGGTAGCTGAGTTGCCTAAAGAAAAATTAAGACAAGTTTTTTTTCAAGCTTTTCAATTGACTCCCTAGGATGAAATCAGTTTATATTTCTTGAGCCTATTGAAAAATAACTTTCTCTCGCTTTCTGGCCCGCAGCTCAAGCGCCGCCGCTGGGCCAGGCTGATGAAATTATTGTTGTGTGATTGCTCTCAAAAATAAAAATTTCATCAAAGCCGCTTTAGAAAGCTATTTTTCAATAGGCCTTTCTTCTATTAAGCTTAATTTGTTGAGCGGGTAAGTGTTTTTTTATTCCCATGGGGGAGGATTTGCATGTTTCATAAAAATAATTTTTTTTTAAAAAGTAAAATTTATATATTACTTATTTTTCTTTTCTTACCTTTTTTATCTTTTTCTTGTGGAGGTAAAAAAGAAGTCAAAGAGCCTGAAGAAAAGCCCATTCCAAAAATTTCTCTTGCTTTATCTCAATTAAGTGGAATGAAAATTAATGGTATTGCAGTTGAAGAAATTGCCAAGAATCCTCCTGAGACAGATAAACTAGATGAAGAAGACTTGATCAAGAGATTTGGTATTCAAGATAAAAAATATTTGTTCCAAATTATGCAGCTTGTTCAACAGCAAGTCGAGTCAGGTAAACCTCTTAAGTATGTCTCAATTCATTTTGCAAAAGTTCAAGATCAAAACAATTCAGAATGTGCATTTAAAGATAATCAAGGCCAGTGCTGGACAGAAGTGATTGCTTTTGATTGTGCTTCTGTCATGCCTCAAGAGAATTGGACAGAATCTAATTATATTCAGATTTGTCAGTATTTAGGCCAATTAAAGTTGCAGTCGAATTTGTCTGATCAAGTTGCAATTTTTTCTGGTGAAGGCAGTCTTTGGCCGAGTCATTTAAGTGAAAATATTTTTTATCAATTAATGTCTTTAGAAAAGATGAAATGGGAAAAAGGTAAGCTTGAACATTTAGGATTTTTTTCTCCTGCAGTTGAAGAAAACGCAGAACAATCTTTAGACTCTGTAGGTAACGAAAAAGCCAAAAATAGGAAGGGAAAAGATGAAGCCTCGGAAATAAAAATCACAGACTATTACGAAAAACTCAAAGCTGTTTATGGTCAACACTGGGCAAATTTTTTCTCAGCACAGTCCTATCGAGGTAAGAGCTTACGTGAGATTCACCAAATTTGGGAGGAAAGCTTGGCAGGGGAGAAGGCTCCTGTAGCTTTTAAAGAAATGGTTCTTTTATTACGTTATTTGTACTCTCAAGGTGTTTTTATTGTCATTCATGACAGTAATCCTTTGTTTTTTTCTTTACCCATGATGCAGCGATTGCGAGTTGGGATTCCTTTATTTCAAAGTACAGGAATGGACGTGGCTTTGCAGGATCCAGAAAATGCCGAAAATATCAAAAGTATGCAAGACTTAGTCAATGAGGGTTCAAGAGAGGCGACTACTCAGGAATTCAAGCCTTACGCTAGCTATGATGATTTTTTAATGCGTTATGGAGATTGGCTTGTGAAAGAAATTCGAGCTCCTATTGATTTGCCTGAGAAAAACATAAAAAAGATTGCACGACAATATTTGCTCAATAAATCTAATACAAGCAAAACGGAATCCATTGATTTAGACTCCTTTCGCACATTAGTTATTGCAGGTGCTCATTTCAGATCTCCAAAGCAAACTGAATTTCTCTCAGAACCACCTTTGCAAGATGCTTTTGTTGCAGAAGATCAAAATCTTTTAGAAGTTTTTCCCTTGGCGAGATCTCCATTCAATGAAAAGGGAGGCAGTATATTAATTTGGATTCAAGCATGGAGAGCGGATGTTGAAAAAAATTACTCACCTTATACCCAGGAGCAAGATAATTTTGCAGCTTTTTGGAAGGAGCAAAAAGTTTTGCATCAGTTGAGTCTGGAAGCCCCCTTGGTGCAAATGGCAATAGTAAAATCAGAAGCTGCAGAGGAAAAAGTAGGCTTTAGACAAAATTTGGACCTTAAAAAAGAAAGAACTTCTGAGGGAGCAGGTGATCAGTTAAAAGAAAGCGAGACAAATGTCTCGTCTGACAATTTAGATAATGATATAAAAAAAGAAGATGTTAAATCATTGCCACCGATGGATCTTCCTCCGCCAGCACCTCCTACTATGCCTAGCTCTAATCCAGAGCCTGCACCAACGATGCCTACTGAGAAATTACCGCCTTTACCACCTTTGCCATAATTTAATTTATACAAATAAAGATACTATGCTGCGTAAATTAATCTAGCCATATATTTTTAAAATCTTCTTCCTTGAAACCAACGGAAATTTTTTGGCCATCAGTAACAATCGGTCTTTTGATGAGGCGTCCTTCGTTTGCCATCATTTGAATAATTTCTTTTTGAGAGAGAGTTTTGACTTTTTCTTTCATATTGAGTTCACGGTATTGAATGCCACTTTGATTAAGGAAATTTTTAAGCTCTAAGTTGCTTTGTTTGATTATTTTTTGAAGAGCTGATTGCGAAGGAGGGTTTGTGGTAATATCGATTTCTGTAAAGGGTATTTGATTTTTTTTCAGCCACTTTTTAGCATTTCGACAGGTTGAGCATTTATTGTATCCGTAAAATTTAATCACTTGGCTTCTCCTTTAAATGGTAAAATTTTGTTGAGATCTATCAAAAATTTTCTATTTCATTAAATAAAAAATCCTAATCTTATCTAAAAAAAACTAAGATTCCTTTGCCTGCAGGGTCACGGTTAGTTGGCGTGTGAGAAATTTTTTTAAGTTCTAATTTTTGTTAGAACTTTTTTTCTTTTTTTGGGATTGTCTTTTCTTTGCCAAAGTTTCAGCAATTATTTGATAAACTTCAGGGGCGAATCCCAAGCCGAGATGTGAGGTTTTGACTTCATGATGGATGACGTGTTTGTGCAAAGTATCCACACAGATTTGCCAAGCTAGTACTCCATCAGATTTTGAATAGATCGCTGTGACAGGAACTTGTATTAATTTTTCGTTTCTTTTATCGATGTTTTTTTCGATATCATCTAAGTCATGACCCATCCAGCGATAAATATGAGACAGGGCGGAGTATTTTGGTCCGCCTACCACTGGGCTGCCCAAGGTAATGACTTGCTTGACCTTGTCGGGGTTATCTCGGGCAATTTCTCGTGCCATAAATCCACCCAAACTCCAACCGATAATACTGATGGCTTGGCCGCTCTTGTGAGCCCAGTGTTCGACTTGTTTTTGAACTTTAGGGAAAAGGGTATGGGCATTTCCGTGATTAAATCCGAGGCCCCAGCCATGTACTTGATAATTGAGTTTTTTCAGATATAAGCGAAGTAAACTGGTAAATTGGTCTCCTGTACCAAAACCAGGCCAAACCAATACAACTTCTTTATTTCCTTTAGGTAATTTAATCAGCTCTGAATAATTTTTTATTAGCCGTGTGAGCTCTAAAAAGCCAAGGGGTTGACGGAGCAAATTAAACATCGAGGGAATGCTAATGTCCTGCATAAATTCATTTTAACTCAATGTGTCATTGAAAAGCTACTCTATTTTAAGTCTTGATTGATTTCTTGCTAAACAAAATAAGAATATTTTATCTGTTTGCTTGACACAACTCATCTGCTTTTTATAGATTTTTAGCCCTTATTTAAGGTATATGAGATGAATATGTTGATTCATCTAGATTTTGTTTCAAATTTTGTGCATGCGAGATCCAGACTCAATTCAACTATTTAATTTTACTATTAATTTTGCAAAGGAATTTTACTATGTCATTGAATCCACCCCAAGAAGGTAAAAAAATTCAATTCCAAAATGGCCAAATTCAGGTTCCTGATCAACCGATTATTCCATTTATTGAGGGAGATGGGACGGGGCCAGATATTTGGAATGCTTCGGTCAAGGTTTTTGATGCAGCCGTCGAGAAGGCTTACCAAGGTTCTCGTAAACTAGTATGGATGGAAGTTTTAGCAGGTGAAAAAGCTTTTAATCAAACAGGTAATTGGCTTCCGGAAGAAACTCTTACCGCATTTAAGGAATATCTTGTCGGTATCAAAGGGCCTTTGACAACTCCCGTCGGTGGTGGAATTCGCTCTCTCAATGTGGCTTTGAGACAAATTTTAGATTTATATACTTGTTTAAGACCGGTTCGTTGGTTTGAAGGGGTGCCTTCTCCTGTCAAGCGTCCTGATTTGACGGATATGGTGATTTTTCGTGAAAACTCCGAAGATATTTATGCAGGCATTGAGTTCCAAAATGGAAGTGAAGATTGCGAAAAATTCAAAGAGCTTTTTAAAAGCAATTTTTCTGAACTTTATAAAAAAATACGTTTTCCTGATACAGTGGGTATTGGGATTAAACCTGTTTCTAAGGAGGGAACTCACCGTTTAGTCAAAGCAGCTATTCAGTATGCTATTGATGACGGTCGTGAGAGTGTGACTCTCGTCCATAAGGGAAATATCATGAAGTTCACTGAAGGAGCCTTCCGTGATTGGGGCTATGAGTGTGCAAAGAATGAGTTTGGAGCAACTGAGTTAGATGGTGGCCCTTGGTGTGTGATCAAAAGTCCAAAAAATGGGAAAGAGATTATTATTAAAGATGTTATTGCGGATGCGATGCTTCAGCAGATCCTGACTAGACCTGCCGAGTATAGCGTGATTGCGACACTCAACTTAAATGGTGATTACATTAGTGATGCTTTAGCTGCCTGTGTTGGAGGAATTGGAATTGCTCCAGGTGGCAATATCAATTATGACACGGGTCATGCAATCTTTGAAGCAACCCATGGAACGGCGCCGAAGTATGCAGGATTGGATAAAGTCAATCCAGGTTCTGTGATTTTATCTGGAGAGATGATGTTGCGTCATTTGGGGTGGACAGAAGCCGCCGATTTGATCATTAAAGGCATGAACGGTGCCATTGCGGCTAAAACAGTGACATATGACTTTGCTCGACTCATGGAAGGTGCAAAGGAATTAAAATGCTCCGAATTTGGTCAGCAAGTGATTGCGAAAATGTAAGAATCTGAATTTTGCGAGAGTGAAACTCAAGAAGACAAGTAAATTTTAGTGAAGAAAACTGAAGAAAAGGAATTTTATATGAAACGTCCAAAAATATCTTTAATTGGTGCTGGTAATATTGGCGGCGAAATGGCTGAGCGCATTATGCTCAAAGAACTTGGCGATGTGATGCTTTTTGATGTTGTGGAAGGCATGCCTCAAGGGAAGGCTCTTGATCTTATGGAAGGGCGCCCCTTAGATGATTCGGATGTCCAGCTGTCAGGTACGCAGGATTATAAGGATATCGAAGGAAGTGATGTTGTGATTGTAACAGCAGGTTTGGCCCGAAAACCTGGTATGAGTCGTGACGATCTTCTGCAAATTAACCTTAAAATTATGAAAGATGTGGCTAGCAATATTAAGGAACATGCTCCAAATGCTTTTGTGATCGTTGTTAGCAATCCCCTGGATGCGATGGTCTATACCATGCAAAAGGTAACCGGTTTTTCTACCTCTAAAGTCGTAGGAATGGCTGGAGTTTTAGACTCTTCTCGTTTTCGAGCCTTTATTGCGATGGAGCTTGGAGTGAGTGTACAGGATGTCCATGCCATGGTTTTAGGAGGTCATGGTGATGATATGGTGCCTGTGGTTCGTTTGTGTTCTGTCGGGGGAATTCCTTTAACGGAACTACTCTCTGCAGAAAAAATCGAAGAAATCGCCAAGAGAACTCGCATGGCAGGTGGAGAAATTGTTGGTCTTTTAAAAACAGGGAGTGCTTACTTTAGTCCTGCAGCAAGTGCGATTGAAATGGCGGAAAGTTATCTAAAAGACAAAAAACGCATTTTGCCTTGTGCAGCTTATCTCAATGGTGAATTTGGGATTCAAGGTTACTATGTCGGAGTTCCTGTAGTGATCGGTGGGGAAGGTGTTGAGAAAGTACTCGAGTTTAAACTAGACCCTGAAGAAGAAAAAGCCTTGCAAGGTAGTTTCGAACATGTCAAACGCCTGGTGGACTCAATCGAAATATAAATTAGGACGACAGAATTATATACAAATCTAGTTGAAGGAATGCATCATGAAAATTCATGAATACCAAGGAAAAGAACTTTTAAAAAAATACGGTGTTGTTGTGCCTCAGGGCTATCTCGCGACGACGGTTGAGGAAGCCTATGAGGCTGCTAAAAAACTCGGTGGAGTTAGTGTAGTCAAAGCGCAGATTCATGCGGGAGGTCGTGGTAAAGGTGGTGGCGTTAAAGTTGCCAAAAATCCTGAAGAAGCCAAAGAATATGCCAAAGAGATCCTGGGCATGATGCTCAAGACTCATCAAACGGGCCCCGAAGGCCAAGAAGTGAAAAAAATTTGGATCGAGCAGGGTTGCAATATTGCGAAAGAACTTTATCTCGGTATGGTCTTAGATCGGGCAAGTTCTCGAGTGACGATGATGGCTAGCACAGAAGGCGGCATGGAAATCGAAGAAGTCGCTGAAAAAAATCCTGAGAAAATCCTTAAAGTTGCGATTGATCCTGCCGTCGGTTTCCAGGCATACCAAGGTCGTCAATTAGCCTTTGGTTTAGGTTTAGACAAACTTGTTATTAATAAATTTGTTAAATTTGCAGCAGCTCTTGCCAAGGCTTATGAAGAAGCCGATTGTTCATTGCTCGAAATTAATCCCTTAGTCATCACTGGAGAAGGAGACGTTTTGGCATTAGACGCAAAGGTCAACTTTGATGATAATGCGATGTTTCGTCATCCTGATTATGAAGACTTACGTGATCCTGATGAGGAAGACCCTCAAGAAGCCGAAGCCAAAAAATACGACCTCAGTTATATCAGTTTAGACGGAAACATTGGCTGCATGGTCAATGGTGCAGGTCTTGCGATGGCAACGATGGACATTATTAAACTCTTTGGTGGTGAGCCGGCTAATTTTCTTGATGTTGGAGGTGGCGCAACGACCGAAAAAGTCACGGCAGCTTTTAAATTGATTTTATCTGATCCCAAGGTCAAAGGTATTTTAGTCAATATCTTTGGGGGAATCATGAAATGCGATGTTATCGCCAACGGAGTTGTTGCGGCGGCGCGAGAAGTTGAACTCAAAGTTCCTTTAGTTGTGAGACTTTTGGGAACCAACGTGGATTTGGGTAAGAAGATTCTCGCAGATTCTGGTTTGCCTATTATTTCTGCAGATGACATGGATGAAGCGGCTAAGAAGATTGTCGAAGCTATTCAATAATAGTTCAAGCTATTAACACCTATTATCAATAGGAAAATTAAATAGGAAAACAATTATGAGCGTACTTGTTAATAAAGAAACAAAAGTGATTACTCAAGGGATTACTGGTGCTACTGGGCAATTCCACACAAAAGCATGTAAAGACTATGGTACTCAAATGGTGGCAGGAGTCACTCCAGGAAAGGGCGGCCAAGATTTTGAAGGCATCCCAATTTTTAATACCGTTCAAGAGGCAAAAGAACAAACTGGTGCGACGGTTTCGGTGATTTATGTTCCGCCTCCTTTTGCGGCGGATGCTATTTTAGAAGCTGTCGATGCTGAGCTCGATTTGGTGGTTTGTATCACGGAGGGTATTCCCGTTACTGACATGATTCGTGTCAAACGTGTCATGGAAGGTAAAAAAACTCGCTTGATTGGCCCAAACTGTCCGGGAATTATTACTCCAGGAGAATGTAAGATCGGAATTATGCCAGGTCATATTCATCAATCTGGTAAAATTGGGATTGTCTCTAGAAGCGGTACTTTAACTTACGAAGCGGTTTATCAAACCACTCAATTAGGTTATGGCCAATCGACTTGTATCGGGATTGGTGGAGACCCTGTTAATGGAACAAACTTCATCGACTGTTTAAAACTTTTCAACGAAGATGCGCAAACTGAAGCCATCGTGATGATCGGTGAAATTGGAGGCTCTGCCGAAGAAGAAGCGGCTGAGTTTATTAAGGCTGAAGTTAAAAAACCTGTTGTCGGTTTTATTGCAGGAATGAGCGCCCCTCCGGGAAAACGCATGGGTCATGCGGGTGCAATCATTGCGGGTGGAAAAGGAACGGCTTCAGAAAAAATTAAAGCAATGGAAGCAGCTGGTATTGGCGTGAGTTCTTCTCCTGCGGGTATTGGTAAGACGCTGCAGGAAGTCGTTGGTTAATGCTATAGGCTAATTAAAAAAATGTATTTTTAAGAGATACCCCGTGGCTGAGCTTCGGGGTATTTTTTTTTAAACCTAACTTTAGTTAGGTGTATTTAATTCTCCTCTAGGAGATATAGCCTCAAAAAGTATTGACTTTGAGGAGAATTAAAAATGAAAAAATCACGATTCTTATTGGCATTGATAGCTTTTGCTCTGATTGGAACAGGTATTTATTATCAATATGAGATCCGCTCTTTTTTTCGCGGCCCAAAACAGGGATTTCTGATTCCTGCTTCGCCCATTAAAGACCCTTTTGCCGTACAATATACTTATTTAGGAGATATTTTTGCTGATGAGCAAGTTATAGCCAGTGCGGATCGAAAAAACTTTGCATATTTTAAGCTTTATGGAGATGGCTATTACTTAAATGTAAATGGAAAAAAGCTTGGTAAGAGTTATTCTGAAAAGCCTAAATTAAAGATGAGTCCGGATGGACGTAACATTGCCTTTTTTGAACAGGATCGTACTATTGTCAATGGGGCTATTATAATGAATGGCAAGGAGTTCGCTCAATCATCTCCGATTTCTAATTTTTACTTTGACCCCAAGACAGAAGATTTTTTTTACGAAAACGATGATGTCTTATACCGAAATAATCAAAAAATATTTAATTTACCTAATGGAAGCTCTTTTAATTTTTATAGTCAATTTGGCCGTAAAATTTATACATCACCTTCAGGCAAGTATTTGTCTTTTAGTTTAATGATTCATAAAGGTCATCCTGATTTTAAACCAAATCGAACTCATCAAGTGTTTTTTAACGGGAAGTTTGGGCCTTATTATGAAGAGGTTGATGATTTTCAATTTAGCCCTGAAGAAAACACTTTTTGTTATCGGGTTACGCAGGAATCCCAACAATTTTATGTTTGTAACGGAAAAGAATCCAAAAAATATGATCAGGTAGGTAGTTTTAAGATCTCTCCTAAAGGAGATATTTGGGCTTACCGTAAGCTTTCCGGAAAAAAAGTTGGAGTAGTTATTGAAGGTGACAATGTAGAAGCAAAAAGTGGTCAGGGATTTGAATATA
Organism: Deltaproteobacteria bacterium; assembly: GCA_024233625.1. Classification (GTDB taxonomy): domain Bacteria; phylum UBA10199; class UBA10199; order DSSB01; family DSSB01; genus JACKPJ01. The sequence continues at coordinate 49,154 of JACKPJ010000005.1, read as the reverse complement.
ATATCCAAGCAGGCCCTGTTTTTTCTCCTGATGGCCAAGACGTTTTGTATACAGCGAAACAGCATCTTTATGTCAATCATCAATCGATTATTAAAGATGATTATGTGGGTGCCATTCATTTTGTTTCTCCAAATATTGATCTTTCTGCGTGTAAAAAAGGTCGAAAGCTGGAAGCTAATTCTGATAATGAAATTTTATTTAGAGTCTGGAGTAGCCCAGAACCACGAGTTCTTGCAGTTTTTTTAAGGCGTGGAAACAAAAATATATGGTTGATACAGGGGCAAGAGTATGAGCTTTCCGAGCAAGAAGGGCAATATACTCTTTTTGGAGATGAACAAAACCTTAGTCCATATTTTTTACTTACTCGAGTGCATGATAATGTTCCTGATCAGCAAGACCGTTATTATACTGAGAAGTATTATTATCTGATCAACGGTCGCGCTTTTTCTAAACATCAACCACTGCTTCAAATCATGGATATCGGGTTGAGTTCAGATAAAAGAAGCTTTGTTTACTTCACTAATGCCCAATATAATGAAAGATATTTTAATAAGAGTTCTCCAAACACTACATACGGAAATATTTTAGTTGTGAATGGAAGCGAAATAGAAGTCGGTGGAAAACTTAAGTTAGAGGTGCCTCCAAAATTTAGTCCGGATGGAAAGACCATTGGTTATTTTGTTCAAGAGTATCACCGACTCTATTGGGTTGTCACAGAAGTTCCTGAGTGGCCAAAGAAAGATTTAGCAAAAGACGAGATTTAGTATGAATCTAAAAAATTCGTGACAATTCGAATGAATGGTTCTAGACTGCGCGAAAAAATCTAATCTAAAAATTTTTATAGTTTTAAAAATATATAGCTTAAATAGATTAAATTTTGGAATGGCATTGAAATATTTAGTCATAACTAAATCATAACTAAACTCTTGTCATAATAATCAGACAATAACCTAAAACTAGGGCACAGCCCCATAATGATTCCGGAGGAAATTTTTTATGTCCATTGAACAAACTCTCTCTATCGTCAAGCCTGACGGAGTAGAAAAAAATGTGATCGGTGAGTGTTTTCGTCGCTTTGAAAAAGGCGGGTTGAAAATCATTGCTACGAAGATGATCCATATGGATCGTGCAAAAGCAGAAGGCTTTTATGCCGTTCATAAAGAGCGGCCTTTTTTTGATAGCTTGGTTCAATTCATGACTCGAGGTCCTGTCGTGGTTTCAGTCTTAGAAGGTGAAAACGCCATTGCTAAAAATCGTGAGATTATGGGAGCAACAAATCCTGAAGCGGCTGCTGAAGGAACAATTCGTAAGGACTTTGCTTCCAATATTGAGGAAAATACTGTCCATGGCAGTGATGGTCCTGATACCGCGAAGTTTGAGATTAGTTATTTTTTTGAAACTAACGAAATTTTTTCTCGTTAAAATAAGATTAAGAGAGCTTAGTTGTATTTACTAAGCTAAGTTAGATTTCTTTAGCCCAGACTCTGCATCAGCAGTTTCTGGGCTTTATTGTTTAAGTAGTTCTTTGATAGTCTTGTTTTTATTTTATCTTGCTTATTATTTGTCGATATTTTTATTTTTGACTTGTTTTCTTTAACTTTGTTAAGCCATGAAAATGAAAATTAAACTGATATATTTATTACTTATTTCCTGGTGTTTTGTCGCTTGTCAAAAGCAGGAGGTTTCTCCAAAATCTCAAAAGGAGGGAAGTGATTCTTCTCAAACCCAGAGCAAAAGCGAGGATACTTCAAGCTCGCAAAAAAGTTCAGTCGTTGGCTTAGTGGATAATAGTCAAGGTCGCTATCTTAGGGGTTGTGGCTGTTATTATTGGAAACCTCAAGCGGAGAATACGGCTCCTTTTTCCAAAGATAAAGCAAATATAAAAGAAGAATACCTATTTATACATGATATGGGGCTACCCGGTAGAAGTTGGATCATGTTGAATGGTCAGCTCATGAATATGTATTTTGGTAAGAAAGGCACGGAGACTGATGAAAAGGGTGTTCCTCATATGATAGATAGTTTTTATAATGGCGAGAATGAAGTTGTATTAGATGCCATTAAAGCAACATCATCACAGAGTGAAGATGAAGTAATTCACTACAGCGGATTTATGAATGTAAAAAGTCTGGAAGGAACAGAAAAAATTCCTTTTAAAGGCGAATGTGGTTGTGAAAGTATGTAATAGCAATCTCACTTAATTCTTTTTGAAAAAAAATAATTAATAACATGGCGCTGATATTTATTTAAATAAAACTCTTTTCGCTTTACCTAGGTACAATGGCAGTTCGCCAAAAGCTCTCCAGTCCAAAGTAAAACTTTCGATTCCATAATGATGGAGATCTTCAGTAATTTTGTTTTCTGTTTCTTGAAAATAACATTCGAATGCTTGAGTGCTGAGGCCTGGCATGAGTTCCACTTTTATTGTGAGAGCTTGATTTGCATTTTTGGAAACTTCAATTTGGTAATTTCCACCGACTTCTTTATTTTTAAACAAAATACGTTCAATTTCGTAGGGGTGAAACTTTTTAAAGCCAATGGAGAAGTAATCTTGAAATCTGCCACCGATTTCTGTTAGTCGCGCAAGTTTTCTTCCACATGAACAAGGAGCATAAGAAATTTTAACACGGTCACCGGTTCGATAGCGCAGTAAGGGCATGGCTTCTTTGGTGATGGCGCTGAGTACCAACTCTCCCATCCTGTCCTCGCTTAGGCTCTGCCCCGTAGCAAAGTCGACAACTTCAGGATAGAAATGGTCTTCATTTAAGTGTATGCCTTCACCATGAGGGCATTCGTAAGCAACCCCTGGTCCAATAATTTCGCTTAAGCCATAAGTATTCCAAGCTTTGATGTTCCAAATTTCTTCAAGCTTTCTTTGAAATTCTGGGGTGTAGGATTCTCCTCCAAAAATGCCGACTTTTAGACCTAATTGATGAGGTTTCAGCCCCATTTTTAAGGCTGTTGCCGCCAAACTCATTGCGCAAGAGGGTGTACAAAGTAAAACCTGGCTTCCCAATTCTTGGATGAGTCGAATCTGTTTTTCGAGTTCTGTATTTGAGATAGGGTTAACGATTGCTCCGATCCTTTGCGCTCCATATTGGAAACCTAATCCACCTGTAAAAAGTCCGTAGCCATATGCGTTATGAATAATCTGTCCAGGACGTATTCCCGAAGCGGTTAGTCCACGGGCGATGAGATCTGTCCAAATTTCAAGGTCTTGTTTGGAGTAGGCGACTAGTGTTGCTTGACCACTGCTTCCCGAAGATGCGTGCGTTTCGACGATTTTTTCCAGAGGAACTTGCAATAAACCGTAAGGATAGTGATCTCTGAGATCTTGTTTTGTGGTAAAAGGAATATCCTCAATATGTTGCAGTATATTTTGCGAGGGGTGAAACTGTTTGAGCTTTTTTTGATAAAAAGGAGTCTTGAGCACTTGTTCAAGACATTTTTCCCAAGCTTCAGCTTGGCGTGCTCTGAGCTTGCTAATGGGAAGACATTCTTCTTCAAAGTTCCAAAAATAGGGTTCCCAAGAGGGAGAGGCTGGTGATTCCAAATTAAGCCGCTCCTTTGTTTTCTAGCCAAATACTATAATCATAGTAAGCTCGATAAAGATCGTCGATATTTTGGGTGTCGAATCCTGCATAAGGGCTGCCATCTGGTCCTGGAATCCTTTGCACTAACTCAATAAAAGTTCCATGAGGAGAGGTGGGGGCTGTAAAAGTTTGTCTTAAGCGAGAGCCTACATGGTCTTTATAGGTCAACACTGGAGTCATGAAATTCCAGCCGAGTTTTTTGAGTTCTTCCTGGAGGATTTCCATGTCACTTTCTGGATCGATGTTGTATGCGACATGTTGCATTCCAGGGCCGTAGCGATGGATAAATTCATTAATTGAAGAGTGGGGATCTTGACTTACTGAAAGTCCCGTCATCGTTGCCCAAGGAAAGCTAGGGGTTTGTCCACTAGTTAATGCTATATGGATTGCGGGAAAGTCATCAGTATGCCATCGAGAGAGTTCGCTAAATCCGAGCATTTTCCAGCGCTCAATAAAAGTTTGCTCATTTTTGTAGTTATCTACAAAAGTGATATGGTCAATATGTTGAATAGATTTTAAAACTTCCGATGAACGAGTGTCATTTGCACCCGTTTCAAACGCATGTATGTGTTGCATTTCTTCCTTACCCTTTAAAAAGAAATAAATGTTAATTTTTTTAGCTGAATTATTTATTAATGAAGTTATTATACTTAAACTGTGTACATTTAAGTATTTATTTACTTTTTTTCAGCTGCCCCTCCCTCATATATCTGACACAATATGTCAAGGGCTTCCTGATGATTTTAAAAAATATTCTTGAGCTCAGCGAAAAAGAGTCTATAATCTTAATACGATTGTCAAATTTGAGTTTTGGACTCTTATTTAACTCTCACTTTAGCTTTCATTAATTTCGAACTTTTTAGGAGGGTGTTCATGAAAAGCATTCGAAGAAAACTGTCGGCCTTAGTCTTGGCCTTCTTTATTTGTAGTTTCACTATTAATATCAGCGGTTGCGGTGAGGAAGAATTGGATCATATTCCTGAGGAAGCAGCTCTAAATGGGGGTTTTGAGACCTTGCTCGTTGCTTTACAAGCATCAGGCCGAGATGTCACGCTGCGTCAGCAGGGCCCCTATACTTTTTTTGCTCCAGTAGATGGAGTTTTTGAGGCACTGCCACCACAACTTGTTGAACAGTTGCTTTTGGCAGTCCCTGTATTAAGGGCCATACTCGATTATCATATCGTTTATGGAGAGTATACTGCTGAGGATCTTGCAGGGATGTCTGGAGAAACCTTGACAACTCTTTTTGGACAAAAATTACAGGTTAGTGTTCAAGGTGGGGCCGTATTTGTCAATGATGCACCTGTTGTGCTTGCAGATGTACCTGCGCGCAATGGAGTCATTCATGGAATTGGCGGTTTATTGATTCCCAATGTTCCTGAGATACAGGCTTTATTACAGTAATTTTTTTTAAAATAAAATTTAATTGATTTATCAATCGCTGAGTCCTTTCTGGTTAATGAAAAAAATCAGAAAGGATTTTTTTTGGCAGGAGGGCATTCTTGCTTGCAAATTGAATAGTTTTTTCTTATAAGTAACCTCCAAGGCTACTTGTTAGTCTTTCAAACGAGGACCGAATCATTAATATTTATTAAATGACTTATTAAAAACGACTACTTGGCAAATGGGTAAGAAAACATGACAGAAGCGCGAAGCTCGAGTTTAACCCCAAGAGGGCATCAAGTCTCTCCAACAAATCCTGAAAACAATTCTCAAAATAACGAAACAAATTTGACGCAGCGCAATAAAGTTCTTGACTCTACTTCGAGTGGAGTGAGTGCAAAAAATGCAAAGCTTGAAACGCAAAAGTCTCAGGTTCAAGATGCGCCTTTATTGAGTCGGGTATTAGAAAATTTAGGTGCAAATCAAGCCTTAGAAAATGCAAAAAATATTGCTCAAGCTCTTCACGAAGAAGCTCAAAAGGCCGAAGCTGTTTCTCATGGTGGAAGCGAAGAAGTCTATGAAGCAACACGAGAAATTCAGTTGCGTTTAAAATCCATGACTGGGGATGCCTTTGACCGCATTAGTCAGCTCGAGCAATTATTCACAGCCCATCTCAAAGGTTTGTCGCTTTCGGATTTTTCTGCAGAAGACCGGCGTTTATGGAAGAGATGCCTAGAAGATGTTCTTGCTGCTTGTGAAGACTTGCAAACGCAAATTCCCATGGGGAATTCCGATTCGATCGCGCTTTGTCAGTTGCAAGCGAAGTTGTATCGTTTAGTTGGGCGCTATGCTCAGGCTCAACAAATTTTAGAAGAGATTCAGCTGGGTGAGGGTGAAATAGATTCCTCAACTGCACGTGAACTTGGGCAAGCTCAAGAGCTTCAAATCGAAAACTTTGCAGTGATGACTGATCATCAGTCGGCTCAGTACGAGCTCGAAAAACAGGCGAGTCGCCAAGAAGCTCAATTAAAAGCTGTGCTCTCGGCTTTGCTAAGTGGCAATTATGACAGTATTGGTGATGCACAATTTAACCAGTTGATGGCCTATGTTCAACTGCGGCAAGATATTTTGCAGGGCTACGAACAATTAGGGATGGATGCCGAAGCTAGGCAAGCCCGTCAAAAGCTCACACCTCTCTGGAATTCATTGTTATTACAAAATCGGCATTATAGTGCTCTGCTTGCTCGTGCTGATGTCTCTCAAGAGGAAGAGCGTTTTGAAGTCATTGCTGAGCTCAAACGTCGTAAAGTCTTACTCTATGAGACGCTTCCTATCAGCTTTGGTTTAAAGTCGATGGAGGGAGAGAATCGTGATGTTGTCATGCAAGCCTTGTCCGAATCAAGTTTGAGCTGGAAGGGCTTGGATCGTAGTCAGCACGAAAAACTCGAAGATGAGCGCATTGCTTTATTAGATCAATTGCGTTCGGAGTATCAAGAGTATCGTCAGGACCTAGACTCTTACCAAGAGGCCTTTGACCGTGCTCAGCAATTAAAAGATTATGGTAAAAAACAACTTCGAAAAGCTAAGGGCTTAGATAAGCGCAAAAGTCCCAAAGCGCAGGCACTTCAAGTGGATGCAATGGAGGCCTTTGACCGCGCACGCAAGGAACTCAAACGTTTAGAAGATCGCGGTGCCGTTGAGATTAAAAAATCTTTGGCAGTTTCGGCAGCTCGATTGGAGTTCGAACTTTGTGAACTTTTACAAGACGAGGGCGGAAAGGTCGCGGCTAAATGGGCTTTGGCCGAATTGGGTCAGCAAGTCGATGAAGCTGAGGTTTTTCGTGATGAATCCTTGGGCCGTATGTGGGAGCTTGAGGAAAGACTGAGCCTACAATCCTTATCACAGTTTAGCTCGGAAGATTATGAGGAAACCATTAAGCTAGAAAAGCTTGAGTTAGAAGCGCTTGTCAATTTGCAAGAGGGTTTACTGGCTCGTGAGGCCCTCAAAAACCATGTCCAGTCTTTAGAAGCTGACAGTGGTCAATTCAAGAACCTGGAAGAACGCTGTGTCCTTTGGAAAAATAAACTCGAGTATCTCAATATTCGAGAAGCTCTTAAAAAAGGCATTCATGTTTATGAAAAAAATCAGCTCTATAAAAATCATGAAGGTGAGCATGCTGAGGAGATTTTTAAAAGCGTCCGTAGTCGTTTATTGCTTTTAGCTAACTCAATTGAGGAGCCCAAATCTCCAAAATCAGAGCTTCACACCGAAATTTATTTGCTCTTGGCGAAGACTGAATCCTTAATTGGTAACGTCGAAGACGAACTCAAGTACTTAAATAAAGCCAAGTACCATGCGCATAATTGGGGACGTGTTGAAGTGCGTATGAAGGAATATCAGGAAGTCCGTCAAGCCCGTGAAGCCAGTCAGCACCATGTTGAGGAACTCGCCAAGGAAGTTGGTCGAGAAATTGAACCCAGTTTGGCAAAATTAAAGGCTGGTCAATTTTCTCAAATCGCCGATCGCGAGTTTGATGCCTATGTTCATTATGTCGACTTATTGCAGGATGCTTTAAAGGGTTACGAAAAAATGGGCATGGATGAAGATAGCTCGCGACTTCGTGGAGAGCTCAAAGAGCATTGGAAATATCTTATCCAGCAAAATCAACATTATGGAAATTTACTCAGCGAAAATAAAGAAAATAAAAGCGCAGATGCTTTAGCTGTCGAATCTGAGCTCCGGCGCCGTAAATTAGCGATTTATGAAACTTTGCCAGTCAGTTTTGGGCTTAAAGAATATAGTGAAGAGGACTTGGATTTTGCAGCGACTGTGGGAACTTATGGCAGTCTCTCCTGGAAGAGTGTTGAAGGAGAAGAGTTAGAAAAGCTCAAGTCCGCACGTGGATCGATGATTGAAGAATTGCGTCTCAAATACGAACGCATTCCTGAGCTTGATCAAAAAGCCATCGAAAAAGCCGGCTTGCAAGCTTTTACCGAAGAAATCACTTATATTGAATATGGAAATCGCAGCGCTGAACTCGGTGATGTGGAAGCAGTAGATTTTTACCGAACGGCTATTCAAAAACTTGAAGAACGCAAAAAATCCAGTCATGGTGCTGCTGAAGCGATTCAGGCCTCTCTCCTAAAAGCAGACACTCATCTCACTTTGAGTGAGTTTTACGAAGCAGCTTTGACCCTAAAAGAATGCTCAGAACTTTTTGATCAATTAGATAAAAAAGATAAAAAAACTTTGAGTAAAAAAATCGAAGCGGCTCATAAAAAACTCTTCGAAAAAGCTCTTCGGCTAGAGTCGGCTATTTTTCATCATTGGGATTATGACGATCAATTGTCGGCCTTAGAAAGAGCCCAAAAGGCCTATGCAGGGATTGCGCGAGCAATGGGTGACCCAGAAGTTGATAAAAAGCTTGCGGATTTTGCAAAGTGGAAAAAAGAGATTCAGGATGCTCAAAGCAAAACTGAGCCTCCTGCCTTAAAAAAATATCGTGAGGCCCTCAAACTCAAGCAATCCGGCAAAGACGCGCAGTATTATCAAGAGCTCAAAAGTATTTGCAAGATGACCGCCGGCGCTTCCGATGAAATGCTCAAACGCTTGCATCAATTGGTTGAGTCTGAACTTTTTGAGCGCTTATTTGTACAATTCGCTCAAATCGAAGAGTATGCCGAACTCAATTGCCAAGATTATCTTTCAAGGGAATTTCTCGAAGTCAACGGTAAGATGCGGCGTAATTTGACCGAAGAACACAATCAGCAAGTGCTCAAAGAAATCAAATTTTGTCTGGCTGAGTTTAAAAAGATTGGTCAAAAACAAGGTTTATACGAGCTGAGTGAAATCCTTGCATTGGTGAAAGCTAATCAAAATAAACCGGGTATTGATCGCATTGCTGTTGATTTAAAAAATATTGCTGAACTTTGGCCTGACTTTGCCGAGGTTCTTTATGGGGATCAGGCACTTTTTAGGGGGACGGGTGTGCTTACGAGTGAAGCGGAGCGCAATCGAGCCCTGGTGAAAGCCAGTCAAATTGAAAAAAAAGATGGCGTCATTGGATGGAGCGAAAAACTCTACGAAGGTGTTTTTAGTCAAGACCTCGAACGCGCGATGGCGGAAGTTCGCGCTGAATCGGGTGATTTTATCTATGAATCCGAATCCCGCAATGCTTTGGCAAGACAGCGTGATATCGAGATTGAGCTTGCACGCATGGGCGCAGCAGCTTGTGAAGCTAAGTTTGGCCCCGGTGGCCCCAGTTCGGCACAGTTGCAACAGATGGCACAAAAATATGCTCAAATGTGTGCCGAAGAAAAAATTAAATATCGTGCTTTTCAACGCCTAGAAAAGTGGCGCTGCGAAGGCAAGCTCGATGATAAGAGTTGCCAAGCTTGGGATCGTTACAAAGGCGTATCGGGATGTCTGGGCGGGATGGACGCACGGCTCAAGCGCATGCTTAAGGAGCAGCTCAAGATCTTGGTTGTGACCACTTTGGCGTCGGGCTTTGTGGGTTCGATGGCCACAGGAACCATTGCAGGAGCGCGTGCGGCATACTCGGTTTCCAAAGGTGTTCAATCAGCCAAAAAAGCACTGAGCCTCAAAAAGGTCATGGACCGTTCCAAGTTGGTGCAGAGTTTTCGCAGCAAAGTCAATGTCGGTCAAAAAGCTGCTCAGCTCAATGTTCAACAAGCCAAACTTTTGCAAGCTCAAAAACTGCGAGAGGCTCTCCTCAATGGTAAGGAAGTCATCGATGATGTGACGATCATGCGCCACGGAGGCAATTGGTTTCTTTTTAACAATGGAACCGGAGAAATTTTAGACGCGCACCTTCGCAACCGTGATGTCGATGCGACTTCGATGGCCATGGGTGGAATGATGAACGTCGCACAGTACCTTCCCGGTCGTAGTCTTGGTGCGATTAGCAAACTCATGGGCAGTTCCCCAGCGGATATCCAAGCCTTCAAAGTAGCCGGCAACGGTTTTCGGGGTGCTGTTTCTGCGCTGACACATCGAGCCGTCCGTCGCCTCAATCATGAAGCGGTGATGATGTCCGGGCAAAGCGTTCTTTCCATGGGTGGAGCTTATGGCATGCAATGGATGCAAGGCATGCAGCCCATGACGGATGCAGAGTGGAAACAATTTTATATCGATCATACGGTTTCGACAATTTTTTCGGGAGCTCTGGAGCGCGGGGCCAATCATGCTCTGCGAGTCGGCGGAAAGAAACTCCTCAAGAAAAACTTATCTTGGACAGATTTTGAAGAAGCTCGAGTCGCTCGTTTGCGCAAACGTCAAATCGCTGCCTTAGAAATGGATGCACGTCCTCAACTTTATGTGGATCATCTTCCCAACCGTGCTGGAGGAAGAATCCACCCCTTGGATTTAGAAGACCGAATTCTCCGTTTAAGTGATTCTGAGTTAGATCAAATCGTGCAGCGTTCGGCAAATTACGATCAGGTCAAACAGCGTTTTGATCAAGAAAATTATCAGGGAGAGGGTCGTCCTCTCAGCGAACGCGAAATCGCTAACCTCGCAAAAAATCCCGAAAGGCTAGCCGACTTTAATCGACAGTATCGCCGTGGAGCAAGTGCCGAAGATGCTTATCGCTTATCACGCAGGCCCTGGAAAGGTTCGAGTGATGAGGATCTCCGAGATATCTTAGGCCCTGCGGGAAAAGATCCTGTGTCCGTATTGAAAAATCGCGAGCTCGCGAAGTCCGGCGATTCGCCATATCGACAAGAAGCTCCCGATCCATATTTAGCGGGTCGACAAGCTCAGCAATTAGCTGCGCAGCGCTCGGCTCAATTAGTCGAATTAGAAAATTTCTTCATGCGTCATTATGGAGTCGACGAAGCGCAAGCGGCACAAGTGAGCCAAGACTATCTCGATCATTATCAGGGGAAAAAAGGAACGCCCGAACAAGAGCTCATGCCGCAGCATTTGGCCGAAGCAGACTCTGATACAAGTTTATCCAATCAAGACTATGAGCCACTCAAGCCCGGTGACTATCTCGACCAGTGGCGTGAGACGCAGACACACCGTCAAGCTATTGATCATCTGTCGGATAATATTCAAAAGAGTGGCCCCTATGAGGCGAGTCAGGCGCAAAATTTGGCGAAGGAATATCATCTCTATGTGCGTCAATTAAAATCTGCAGATACAGCGTTGAGCCTGGAAGCCTTTTTAAGTCAAAAGAAATCTCAAGAAGCGAATAAAACTAAGCTTAAAAATGACGCAGATCATGACGCAGTGGGTGCAAAAGGCCCGAGTCAAGTCATTGAAAATCAATCAGATATTTCTCAAAAAAATGACGCAATTCATGACGCAGTTCATGCGTCCGGCGTGAGTCCAATGCGAGCAGGGTTGAACTCCTGGATGCGTGGGGCAGGAGTACGTTTAGCAAGTCGGGCAGGGTTTTTAAGCTTGGGCATTGGCGCCATGATGGCAGTACCTTCAATCGCTCAAGCCAAAAGTAGTCTCGCGCAGGGTGCGCAGGCCCTGGGTAGTCATGTTCCCAGTCTTTTGGGGTCCGTGACTTCTCTATCTGGTTCGATGACGGAGGTGGCGCTTAGTTTTGCTGGGGCCGCTTTTGGGGCAGCAGTCATTTTAAAAAATCGACGTCAAGAGCAGCAAAAGGCTCGAGTGGAAACGGCAAGCGCTATTCGCCGCAAGACCCGGCGTGTGGGATCCAAGGATGCTCAGTCGGGATCAAGTGGCCAAAGAGGACATGATGGTTTTGAAAAACAAGGGCGCTATGCCAAGTCTCTCAATGTGGAAAGCCCTGTCTCACAGGTTCGTTCTTTAGAGGAAGGAATTGAGCGCGCCCAAGCCATGGGCTTAGATCAACAGTTGATTGCACAACTACGAAAGACGACTTTTCAATTAAAAGATTTTCCTGAGTTGCAAGAACAATATCTCGGCCATGTGAAGAAAGTGTTAGCTTTTCAGGAAGCTTTTGGTCAGAAGCTCGATGGCGTTTTCACGAAGTTCCCGGACCTTGATTATAGTTCCTTGGCTCCGATTCGTGAGAGATATAACGAAGCTTTGGCAAGTATTGCTAAAGGAAATGGCCCTGAATACTCAGAAGCTCTTTTATTGGCGCACCAACTTGATCAGCTCGAGCAGCGGTGTAAGAGCCTGCAAGATTATGCTAAATTGAGTGACGAAGAACTTATTTTACTCAATATTCCTTCTAAGCAGGAAAAATCCATTATTGAAAACCCTCATGCCTATAGCTCACAAGATATCGAAAGTATTTTAGGCCACCCTCTCTTGCAGGAGCGCCAAGCCGAGGTCCAAGCTCTCAAAGAAGCTCATCAAAAATTTGAACGTGCAATGGCAGAGATGAAAGCAAATATTGATAGTGAACATGCAAAGCTTGCGGATGCTAAACCAGGTAAAGGAGCGAGCATTGAAGAAGTTGCTGCCTACGAAGCCGCTAAAAAAGAAATTTCGGACAAATATAATCGACCTTTTGCCGAACAACTTTCTCGTCTGAAAACTGCCTGGAGAACATACTTCAAGACTAACCGTGTTAATGATGCAGGAGTTATCACTTTAACGAAGATTCAGGTAGAAAAACATGCTCGTCGCACCCGAGCTCTTCAGGACATGGATTATCACAATCTCAGTCGTCACCTCAGTCAAATGGCAGAAGGTCCGAACCTGAGTGATGAAGCTAAAGCGGCTGTGGCGAATTATCAATCGGCTCTCGAAAAACTTGACTGGGCTCAGAGCGGACAGCCTTCTGCACGAATGGCAGCAGCGGCTTTTAGTGTTGGCAAATTTAAGAGTGGCGTCCAGGGTGCTTTTCACTTGGCTCGAGGAAAAGTTAAGAAAGCGGTTCCGCATATTCTTGCGACAACGGGCGATTTTGTTGCCATGCATGAAGCAGCAGTTGAACGTGCGCTATTACAATTAATGGAGGCGATTCCAGCGCATTCGGATGCTTGGGATCCACTTCTCAGGCCTTCTTCTCAAGACTTGAGTCAGATGCCAGAGTTACAGCAACGCGCTGAGAAGTTTTATACAGAAGAACATGCTCTCAATCAAAACTTGCGCACAAAGTTCGAGGGCATGAAGCAAGAAAATAATGCTGCTTGGGATTATTACGATAAAGAGGTGCCTCAACTGTGGGTGGAAGATATTCGATTTCAAAGAGCCCATGCCGAAGCTGTTTTAGATAAAGTTAGGGAACTTATAGGTGAAACTGAGTTTGAGGAGCGTTTTGCGCAAAGACAGCGAGAGGTGGTGAAGCGTTGTAAAGCGGATACAGGTAGGTCCGGCTTAGAGGAATGTCTTGCGGTTATTCAAGGCCAGGAAGGACATGAAGCTCCCAAACCCGGAAGGTCTCAAAACCGCGCTCTAGAACAAGCTTTGTCAGTAGCTAATGAGTTGCGAGGTCTCGCTCACGAAGCTCTTAATTATGCTCACGAGACGCAGAATTCTGAGCATGCTGCACGTCTCCCCCAAAAAGATTTTGACGGCGTGAGTGCCTTGATGCTTCCGTACGTTAAAAAAACGGATGATATTCGCCGTGCAAAAGCCGCTAAAGGTAAAGGGCTTGTTGCTAAGATCAAACACCATTGGGAGCATACTGTTGATCCTCAAGACCGTTGGGCTTTTCTGACTCGGCTTTTACTCCCTGCTGCTTTTTCAGTGATGAAAAGTGTGGGTTCAGCAAATCAAGGTGCTTCTAATGCTCGGCTTAATGAGATTTTTTTAAACTTTGCGATTGATCGTATTCAAAGTTCGGATTCGCGAGTTGTTGCGGATCCGCATGTTGCTAGGGTGATGGGTGACCGTCCCATGGTGGTCGATTCTGCACATAATTCATGGTATGATTTTTTGAAGTCGCCAGTTATCATTGCTGCTCGAGCAGCCAATGCTCCTGAGACTCAAGAAAAAATTCATAATTTTTTAAATTTTGTGACTTCAAGATCTCAAGCAGCATTTACTAGGCGTGGGGTTTCGGTGAGAAACAGCCCAATTATTGCTGCGAAAAAAGGCTTAGATAAGATGGTGCCGGTTGCAGGGCCAGCGATGAAGTCTTATATTGCTGAGGTTGGAGACTCCGCTCCAGAATTTGACCAGTTTGCAGTGACACCCTTAGGAAGAGCATTGGCTCTGGGAGATGCGAAGCGAGGTCGTTTGGGAGCTAGTTCGACAGGAGTCTTTTCTGAATTAACGATGGCAGTGGCCGCAATGATTGGTCCCTTTGCTTTTAGGCCTTTTGCCAGTCAATCGACTTTATTATCTCCCTACGGGGGAGGGCGTGGTTATGGTATCTCCGATCGAGGGGTTGCTGCAGCGAGTACGAGCCCGTGGCTGTTGATGGGAAATGCCATCAATGCTTATACAATGTATCCCAAACCAGATACACCGACATCTCTTCGTTTTGGAGCTTCGACGATCGTTACCCAGGTCATTCCTAACCTATCTTTAAATAATCCAGGAAAACGCTCTGGTGCCGATCAGGGTAATTTTATGCGCACGATGTGGATGAATATGGGGGAGATGCCGGAATACCAACAGCCGATTCGTTCTATTGAAAAAATTCTTGAACCCTTTGCTCGTCCGGTAGATCTCTCGGTCGAGGCGAAGATTGAGGCCATGGCTGCAGGCTCACTCGGTCTTTATCCCGATAAAAAATATATCGGCCGTTTGCTTGAAGAGCGAGCTCTCTTGCTAGATCATTTAAAAGCGGCTGCTCAAAAAGGAGACGTGGCCGAAGTCGAAGCAACCCAGCGTCAAATCGAAATCACCGAAGACGTGATCGACGTCAAAACTCATCAAGCGATGCGCCGTGACTTAAGCAAGTTGGAACTCAAACTCAAGGCAGAACTTGCGGATCATCCTAATGTCCCCGAAGCTGAAAAATTAAAAAGTTTACAAAAGGCCCTGGAGAGAGATCTCGAACAACTCGATCGCATTGAGCAAAAAGTCTCCGAAGGAAAAAAACTCAGCCGAACTGAGCAGCATCTCTATGATTCGCTAGCGACGCATGTTGCTGGACGCACGGATGTTGCGGCGGATGCCCATCCTGTCGTTGAGCAATTAGAGACTTATTTTAATTATCGTTACCCCGACGGTCCTGATGCTCGTAATGAAGCTGCCTATGTGAATCCTCATGGTCAGGTGATCGTTAATGAATTAGCTCAGCTCAGCCGGCAAGTGGAAGCAGTTTCAGATCTGCCCCAGCAAGCCGAAGTT
Organism: Deltaproteobacteria bacterium; assembly: GCA_024233625.1. Taxonomy (GTDB): domain Bacteria; phylum UBA10199; class UBA10199; order DSSB01; family DSSB01; genus JACKPJ01. The sequence continues at coordinate 33,963 of JACKPJ010000005.1, read as the reverse complement.
TTAGCAGCTGTTAAACAAAAGCAAGAGCAGGCGGAAGCGGCTTTGATCAAACAAAACGTCGGTGAAAAACTGACTCCGGTTGAGGAATTGCTTTTAGAAAAGCTCAAAAATAGTACCAGCATTGATGATGCAACAGGGCCTCAAGACGAGCTCATTTCAGCCTTGCGGGATAATGAGTTAGGCGATCTCAGCTCGGAACAAGTTTCGCAGATCATGAAACGCGAAGAGATTCGTCAATATGCTCATCAAATCATCGATGATGTTCCCGGAAGCGGCAGAGGGACGATCGACCCGATTGCCGAACACGCCAAAGATATTGGCTTAGTGTCCATGAATGCTGCTGGACAAGTCGTCGGTGCGCCCCATGGAGGACTCAAAGGAGCATGGAAAACCTATAAAATTGCGATGACTTTGACAGTAGGTATGACCATTTTAGCCGGAGCAACGGCAAGTGGAGCGGCTTTAGATTTGGCCACTCGGGCGGTAGGAAAAAAGACCGACTATCGACACCGCTTTTATGGACGGATTTCTCCGGTGGTCTCTCGTGCGGTTTTTAAAGCAGGAGATTTTCGCTTTAAACTCAATGCACAAAGTGCTTATGACTTGGAGCAAAGTTATGTCGCTCTGCAAACAGGTCGTCCTATTATTGTGCGTGCCAATCATGCTGACAATGCCGATATCATCAATATTCAATCTCTCTTTGGTTTTGGAAATTTTATTTATAAAGATAGTCTCGAGGGTGCAAAGTATGGCGCTGTGACAGTTCCAGCGATACCCGCTTTAATTTCGGCAGATCCTGTTTTAGGTACCATGATTTCAGCTGGTTTAGTTTCGATTCCTGCTTTTTTATTGCCTTCCTTTTTCTCTCTGCTCAAGATGGTACAATTTCCGATGAATCGCAGTAATCGTGATGTGAGTGCGCGGCAAATTCAGGCAGTCAAAGATCGACTCAACGGAGACGGAGAAAATCGCTCTGTCATTATTTATATTCCGGGAACTCGCTCTAAAACAGGAACAGTCGGCAAATCTCAGGTAGGAGCTGCCGACATCGCCCTCGATGTTCCTAATATCGCAGTTCTTGACTGGTCCATGCAGGGCAATGATTATTTAACGGGAAAGATTAAAAGAGGAGCGGGTTATAATCGTGTTCTTGGAATCAATATTGCATTTGATGAAAGTCCTCTCCAAGCTATTAAATCTGAGACCGATCGTAAAACACAACTTCGTGATATGACTGCTAACACCCACGAAAAGCATAAAAAGATGTTTATCCAGTTGGCCGATGATCTCTATGATAGGGCTGCGGCAGGTGATCCGATTGCACGTGGTCAATGGGTTGAATTAAATAAGGGGATGCGACCAGGAGTCGAGAAGTTGCGTAAAGCTCAAGTGGCTCGTGATCAAGCGGCGACAGCTTCAGGTTTGTCCACTGATGACTTGCACGCTCAATTATCAGCTTCGGGAAGTCTCTATGCCGCTGCAGAAAAATGGACAGACAAAGCACGTAAGGCGAAGAAGGCCGATGCTAAAAAGATCAAAGGTTTGGACAAAGAGATTCGTCGACTAGAGAGAAAATCACTCGATGAAGAAGGCAAAGCCAAACTGGATCACTTGCGTCAGAAAAGGGACTTGAAACAACTCAAATTAGAAGATTATCCCAAACTTCAAGAGGACATTCAAAAAGCCAATGAGGGTGACATGGAAGCTTATTTTCGAGTCACCGAGAAGATCTTGGATGTTTATGAGCGTGAGGGAATTCTCTCGGATGCCCGAAAAGCCGAAGGACAGCAAAATCAACAATTGAAAAAACACATGATGGCTGAAGATGGAGAGAGCTCTTCTCCTCAAGCGAAAGAGGCTCTGCAAAAGGCCTTGACGGCACAGCGTGAACTCGAAGCTTGGGCATTGAAGCAGCGCACAGATGTCGAATTCACTGAGGATTATTCTAATTGGCTCGTTCAGAAAAAACCTCTTCCTGAGCAAAGACACGCTCTGCAGCGTCAAGATATCGAAGCAAAGGTTGCGCAAGCCAAGAAAATTGCAAAACAAAAGCAGGCTGCCAAAGTAGTCGAGTTGACTGATCAGCCTCAAGCGAGTCGACAAAAGCCTGCAGCTGTTGCTGAAGCTTCCGATCAGGTGATTGATCAGTCAAATGATAGAGCGGATGTTCCCCGAATGCGACCTAAGAGAGCTAGTAGCATCCGGTCGAATGCTGCTCGAGGCAGAACTTGGGGAAATTTACCGAGACGTGTTGCAGGTGGAGCGATCGGAGTTGCGGGGCGAGCTTTAACGGTGCCTCCAACAGCGCTTGCTGCTTTGGCATCCGGTCCACGACGTCTTGTCAGTAACCACATGACTCGTCGGGCACACCGCGGTGACTCAGGTGTCGTTAGTTTTAGTAATAGTGTTGCACCTTCTTTTGGAAGTGCCAAAGCAACGACAAAAGTGGGTTATAAGCCTGTTAATGTATTAGTCATCGGAAGTTCGGCCGTGACAGGTGTGGGAACTTCACCTGAAGCCTTACGTAATAATGGTTTTTCGGGTGCTTTTGCGCAGAACCTGGCGGATGCTTCTGGTAGAGTGGTCAACTATGAAGTGCTTGCTCAGCCACTTGCGGGCGTGAGACAAGTTCATGATTCAGTTTTGCCCCAACTCAATATTGGCGATACAAAACCCGATATGGTGGTGATCTCTTTAGGAATGGAAGATGCTGCGGGAATTGCGATTACAGGACGAAGTTTAGCTTATGGTCGGCGTGTTTCACGAATTTTAAGATCGGTGCGCGAGCAGGTCGGTCCTGATGCCAAGATTGTGATTTCGGGAATTCCACCGGTACAAGAATCTCCCGCGGTGCGTCGGGGTGTTTTTGCCCCTGCTGCGGCTTATAGTACTGGGCATAATGTGAGCGCTTTTGATAAGTCCGTTCGAGGAATTGTGGAATCATTAAATAAGCGAGGCGATGAAAATATCTATTTTATTTCTCCCGAGGAAAAATTGAGAAATCGTGAGAACTTTTCGTCAGAAGGCCCCTGGCTTTCAGAAGCAGGTCAGCATCATTTAGCGGATCACCTTGCTGGAGTTGCGGCTGTGTTTTTACGAAGACCAAGAAGTCGACGAGACAGTAGTAGTAGCATTTCTAGTTCCTCCCAGCCTTTGACAGATTCGGGTACTTCTTTAGAAGACTCAGATTTGACTCAATCCAATTAAGCTCGACTTTCTTGTAAAAAATAAAAAAAGGGAAGCTAGATTAGCTTCCCTCTTGTAGCAGGTTCGATGACTCTGCATCGGAGTTATGAGTGCCTTTATTTTTTATTTTTGCTACGCAATAAAGAACTTAGTGCAAATAGTCCAAAGACGAAGAGTACATAACCCAGCACAGCTGAATTGGAAGCTATTGACTGGAGTGAACATCCACCTATCGCTTCTCCACTACCGGTTAAACTTTCGGGAGCAATGACCTCGGGCTCTTCAACTTGAGCTTGAAAGTCACTGTCACAGAGGTCACCGACTGTATCATTGTCGACGTCGCTTTGGTCGGGGTTGAAGACGGTTGGACAATTATCGACACAGTCTTTGAGTCCATCTCCGTCCGAGTCTACTTCACTGACGCCACAACCACAGGTTCCAGTATCGATTTTATCAGGGTCATTGGGGCAGAGGTCTTGACAGTTAAGAACTCCATCTCCATCGCTATCGTCATCAGATTGACCGCATCCACAGACTCCAGGATTAATTTTACCAGAGTCTTCAGGGCAATTGTCTTCGCAGTCCGGAGTACCGTCACTATCGGTATCGGTATCAGCGATGCCGCAACCACATTGTCCGGGCTCGGATTTATTGGGATCATCGGGACAATTGTCTTCACAGTCCACGACGCCATCGAGATCGTTGTCGACATCGAGAACTCCACATCCACATTGACCGGGTTCAGTTTTATTGGGGTCATCAGGGCAGAGGTCTTGACAGTTGGCAACTCCATCTCCGTCGCTATCCGCGTCAGATTGACCGCAACCACAGATTCCAGGTTCGGTTTTTTCGGGGTCATCGGGACAATTGTCTTCGCAGTCGGGTGTACCGTCACTATCGGTATCTTTGGGAGGTCCTACACATTCCCCTTCTTGGCAGGTGTCGCCTTCGGTACAGGCGTCGTTATCGTCACAAGCATTACCAGTATTAGGACTATGTTCGCATTGAAAGTTTTCATCACTGCAAACGTCATCAGTACATGGGTCGCCGTCATCACAATCTATGTCATTAGCGCATTCGATCTTACAATCTTCGTTACAACCATCTCCATTCGTATTATTTCCGTCGTCACATTCTTCGCCAAGATTTCCTTCCAAGACATTATTTCCGCAGCCGCTACATTTTCCTCTTAGATCTTGGACGCTACAATTCATGTTTTCGTCAAAACCTTCGCAGTATCCGCAATCAGGATGCGAGTCATCTTGTTCGGTGCAGACTTCATTGCAAAGGTAACAGAGATAATGTTGGAAGTGATTGGATTCTTTCAATTCGTCAAAGGCATTGGCAGAAGTACAAATATCATTCCCCATGATATTTTCATCCATCTCATTTGGTTCGTCCAGGTTATGGCAAAAGCAAAAAGTGCCTGCATAGGCCTTGGATTGAATAGTCGAAATACCCAAAAATAAGACGCTCAAACAGAGAGCAAAAAGTAAAGAAAGGCGGGTTTTGTTTGGATTTTCTTTTTTTAAAGAAAAGTCGCGACAGTCATTTTTCATAACTCCTCCTAATTTTGATTTAGGGGGCGACCTTTTATTTAAAAAAGGAAACGCAAGCGAGCAGAGAACAAGAAGCTTTTTGGTTGTGAAGTTTGGGAAGTCACAGCTCAGAAGAAATGAGAGCTTTATGGAATACACCACCCCACACTCCGATAACCCCTATTATCACCTTTGTTCATGCACTCATGACCTCGTTCTTGGTAGCTCTGCCATCCTGTGATATTTAAGAGATCTTCAGGATCAGTCGCTTTGCGTCCTCGCCTTACAACGAGTTTGCCTTTTCATAACGAAGGTCGCCTCAACAATTTAAAAAATTGTAAAGGTTTATGACACAATGAGTCAATGACTAATTTTTTGAAAAATAAATTTTTAAATGATTTGAAACGATTAGGACTTAAATTTTTTTTGTAAACTTACAAATTATTTTCTGGGCTGACGAATTCAAACTCGACGATATTGAAGCGAATTCGATCTCCATTGCGTAGGGGTTGAGGAGAGCGTTCGCCGGGACGTAGTTTTTTTTCGTTGAGGTAAGTGCCGTTTTTACTGTGAAGATCTTTAAGATAAAATTTGCCATTTTCCATTTCGATGACAGCATGAGTTCGTGAAATAAAAGTGTCATCAATGACTAAACGAGCAAGGTTTTCGTCTCTTCCGACTAATAAAGGATCATAACCATGTGTAATAATGGGTACTTCGAGTTCTTTGCGGACTAAGCGGGGCAGGCGTAGCACTTCGGTCGCCGTCATGGGGCCGGCGTGAACTTTGATCCGAGATGTCAGCTCACCTATTGTCATAAATAATCAAAGCCCTATTTTGGTTAATTTTAGTCATTATGATTGTTTTTGAAAAGGCTTTAGTCATCAACTTGAAAAAAAAAATTCAATTATTAGAGTATTAAAATGAGGAAGTTGAAAAACGCAAGCAATATAAAAGAGTTATCTTCATTCTTTTTACTTAACAAAAAATAAATAATCAAAGCTTTGTTTTCTTTTCATTCCTTTATATTGAAAATAAATAAGCAAAGAAAAAGCCCGTTATGACTTCATTTGTCAAATAACGGGCTTTTTAGGATAAAATCAAATTTTTGATCTTTGGCTTTTACCAGCGGTTATTGCCACCTTCGCGATTACGATCGCGGTTGCCATATCCGCCACCGCCTCCGCCGCCACCACGACGAAAACCACCGCCTCCGCCGCCGCCACCGCGACGAAAACCACCACCTCCGCCACCGCCGAAGGATTTTTTGGGACGGGCTTCTTGTACTTTAATCGTACGCCCGCCTAATTGACTGTCATGTAATGCAGCAATGGCTGCTTCTGCACCTTCATCAGTTTGCATTTCGACAAAGCCGAAGCCTTTTGAACGCCCGCTCATTTGGTCTGTGATAATTTTCACGGATTCGATTTCACCGTGACTTTGAAACAGTGACTTAAGTTCGTCATCTGTGGTCTCGAAGGGCAAACCGCCCACGTAGAGTTTTCGACTCATGATTGAATCTCTCCTTAAGAATTTAATTTATCTTAAGCCTAGAGTATGTTGCTAAGGACGGGGCAATTAAACAAATTGAGGCCGGCGCTAGGCAAAGTACTGAAGACTGAACATAAATACAATAGCACAAGCAAAAAACTTTGTCGAGATATACTATTCAAAGCGGTTTATTATAGTTGAAGCTTTTTCTGAATACGCTCGATTGCCTCGTTGACTTTTTCTTTGAGACCAAAGGCACTGAGTCGAAAATAGCCTTCACCGCTGGGCCCAAAGCCCGAACCCGGTGTTCCAACGATATGGGCTTGCGTGAGCAGTTGATCGAAGAAATCCCAACTTTTAGCGTTTTGTGGAGTTTTAAGCCAAATATAAGGAGCATTATCGCCACCAAAGACTTCGATGCCGAGTTTTTGAAGTCCCTCGCGAATGGTCTTTGCGTTGTTCATATAATACTGAATATTTTCTTGAATTTGTGCTTGTCCCTCAGGTGAATAACAAGCCTCGGCGGCCTTTTGGACTGGATAGGAAACACCGTTAAATTTGGTGCAATGTCGGCGATTCCATAAAGCATTGATGGAAACGCTTTCTCCAGAATTGTTTTTGCCTTTTAGATTTTCAGGCACAACCGTATAGGCACAGCGCAGCCCAGTGAAACCAGCGGTTTTGGAAAAGCTGCGGAACTCAATCGCGACTTCTTTGGCGCCTTCGATTTCGTAGATGCTATGTGGAATCTCCGGATCGCTGATGAAGGCCTCGTAAGCTGCATCAAATAAGATGATGCATTCGTTTTGGCGGGCATAATCGACCCATGCCTTTAAAGCTTCACGGCTTAGCGTTGCGCCGGTTGGATTATTAGGGGAGCAGAGATACACAATGTCGAGTTTTTCTTGAGGTGGAGGAGGACTAAATTGATTTTCCTTGTTTGCGGGAAGATAAACCATGCCTTCATAGTGTCCGCTGGTCAAGTAAGCACCAGTACGTCCGGCCATGACATTGGTGTCGACATAAACGGGATAGACCGGATCGGTGACGGCCACTTTGCATGTGGTATCGAAGATTTCCTGAATATTTCCCGAGTCACATTTGGATCCATCTGAGACAAAGACTTCATTGTTTTTGAGCTGTACACCTCGAGGGGCGTAATCATTTTGGATGATCGCATTGATCAGAAAGTCATAACCTTGCTCGGGGCCATAGCCGTGAAAACCTTGAAGCGTACCCATTTCTTCGACGGCGTCTTTCATTGCCGAGATAATGGCAGGTGCGAGTGGTAAAACAACATCGCCGATTCCCAAACGGATAATGTCCGCTTGAGGGTTTTCTTGTTGGAAGGCCTTGACGCGGCGACCGATCTCGGGAAAGAGGTAGCCAGCTTGTAGTTTTTGATAATTGGAATTAATCTTAGTCATGACTTTAAATATCTCCTGATAGTTTTTTTAATAACACACTTTTAATGAATTATCAGGAGATTGCAAGTCTCTATAGAATTTTTATTGGGTTTTTGCTCAGCGTTGTTGTTTCTTTTGCCCTTTATCTTCAAGGTATGTACTGAGTTGAGAGATTTTTTGATAAGAACTAAGTTTTTTATCTTGAATAATTTTCATCGCTTGAGGTTTTTGTCTGAGGTCTCCATGTTTGAGTATTAAAACAGCGAAGGCAGTGACATCTCTTTCACTCGTGATTCCATTTTTTTTTCCGAGTTCGTGAGCTATTCGAAGCGCTGTTAGTACCTGACTTTCGCCAAAGCTTTGACGGAGCTCGGGCTCTTTTTTTTGAATGTCGATGATTGCCCTTTTATGAAAAGCTTCGAGAGCTAATTGGCCAAGAGCATCTATTTGTGTAGCATTGATTTGGAGTAGATGTTTTTGCGGATTATTAAGGATGTCCCAAGATTTTTTTTCTCCATCCCAAATACGAGCGCTGTCAATCGGACCCATCAAGTTTGATTTTTCTTCTTCGCTGAGTTTTTCAAAGAAGGCTTTAAACACTAACGGGTCATAAAGTCGAAAGTTAAGAACTTTTTCATTTCCTTCAATTTTTGCCAGCATCCGATCTTGCAGATGCGATAAGATTTTTTGGGGGCCGTAAAAAGAAGTGAAAAAGAGAAGAGGGTGTTTGTTTTCTTGGTGGCGTTGAAAGATTTTGTCGAGGAAGGGGTGTTTTGCCTCAATTTGAACGAGATAGGGTGCCTTGTCTTCCAGTTTTTCAAAGAAGGTGTTTTCATAAAAAGAGTGCACTAGAATTTCTGTTTGTTTTTTTTGAGACTTTTTATTTTGATATTTTTGGACTTGTTTAATCAAGTCTGAATAGTCGAGACTGTCAATGATAACATAGAGAAAACGAGCTTGATTGCGAGAGGCTCTTTGAAGCTCGTAACGTTCATTTTGATAAGGACCGCTCATTTCAAAATGTTCTGTGAGGCAAGCTGAACAGCTTTCAAAGAAGCTACGATTTCCTCTTTTGGCTTGTTCAATGGTCCATATTTGGTCTTTTAAGGGATGGGGAGCTTGAGTGTTTTTTGTTTGGGCAAAGCTAGAACAGGAGGTCCCACAAATGAATAAAATGAATAGAGTTTTGAATATATTATTGAATGCACTTCTTGCAAAAAAAATATTTTTGAATTTCAATTTTGTTAAAAACTGCGTCATAAAAATCCCCATAATCTAATGGATTAATCGTTACTTTTTATTGGAACTGCGTCATAACGAAGACTACTTTTGGACTTTTCTTAGTCAACAAAAGTTAAAAATATACGACCAATCCATAATTATAATAGGGATTCTCTTTTTAATGCCAGATATTTATTTGACTATCCGTGAGCGGAGATGAAGTGAGAAAAGAAATTTATTCTCAGCTTTTTTTCTCTTTATTTCTATTCGACAGGGATCTCAACATGAATAGCGTCCTCGCTGCTGTTTCCGGGATGGAGGACTTTCGAGACACGGCTATCGCCTTCTAAAGCTTCAATGAAGGCCTGTTGTTCTTCAGCGGTGAGATTGCTTGAGTTGGGCCCAATATCAACGACAGTGATTTTTTCGTGGTCAGCGCAATGATTACTGACATTGCTCGCTCCGAGTTCTTCGATTTTTTCTTGCATAGCAGCTTTGATTTCGCTGGCACTTTTGCCGGCCTCTTTGGCCTCTGCATAGACGTCGACAACCTTATCACCATTGCTTCCGTATAAATTTTTTGCACCCGCAACGCCTTTATTGCCGATCAATTGATACATAGCACGAGCTTGGTCCTCAGCATCACGGGCAGTTGAAGTAATAACGACTTCGTCAATACCAGCTTCTTTCATGGCTTCTTTGAGGATTTTTTGAGCTCGATCGGGAACTGTGCTTTCATCTGCGTTGCTGCCAAATTTAATCTTGCGGTCATCGAGTGAATCTGCTTGCTGGGCTGCTTGAGCTGAGGCGCTTTGTTGAGCTTGAATTTCTCCCAGTGTGGGGAGGCTAGAACTATCAACGGGCGCGGATGAATCTGTTAAAGCTTGCGTCATTTGGGAAAGATTTTGACTGGCTTGTTGATCGACTTCGTTATTTTCTATCGCTGAACTTTGTTGATTAGCTGGAGTGGAAGCTTTGCTTGTGGTGGAATCGCTTAAGTTTGAAATGCTCGTTTGATTGATAGTTGAATTGCTGATTGAGGAGATGCTCATTGTTTAAATTCCCTTCTGTGTATTTAAAGCTCAGGTTGATGCTGGTTCAAAAAAGTCTTTTATTTTACTATCTCTTTCTAAGGGTTATCGTTTTTAAAGTTGAAAAAGTTGCGAAAAAAAATGATAACTTTTAGACATAATTATCGATAAAAGAGAGTAAAAAAAAGCCGATTTTTTATAAAATATTGTTATATTTCAATGAGTTGAGATGATTTTTTTAGATCAAAATTCCAACGCGTTGGAGTCGTTGGAATTTTGAACAAGATAATTGGGAAAATTCAAGGCATCAACAAAGCAGTTCGCTGATATAAAACAAGCTGATACTAAAAGAATATGATATTTTTTTCAAATAAAAAAACTATTCTTATACTGCCGATATCATTGATGATGCTGTGTGAATTGGTCTTGTCTAAGTTTTTCGTGAAGCTATTTTACTAGATTTAGGCTACTTAGTTCTCTAGATTTTTAATTTTAAGAACAGGTTGATATCTTTGAGTACCCTCATTTTTTGTCCATAATCAAATGAGTATTGTCTAACAAGATCAAGAGGATTTTATCTAGTTAGTTGACTAATAAGAATCAATTGCTTTGTTGAGCTTTTTGGTTCCCTTCTTGATTATTATCGGGTTTGTTTTGGAAAAGTCGCGTGAATATTAAATGCAATACCAGATGCAATTTATTCAAATAATGACAGATTAATTGAGGCTCAAATAGGGGAAATTATGTCAAAAAAAAGTGGAGTTATAAAAAGCATTCTATGTTTTAAATAAGATGAATACTTTTTATAATTTCCACCTAAAAGTTTTTTGATATTATATTATTTTTTCTAAGGCCTAGCTAAATAATAATGTTACCATACCGGAACATCACCGGCTGTAAAGGGTAATTCATCATCGCCGATATTGTCGGTATTGCCGTATCCAAGTTGTCCACCATCATTTCTTCCCCAACACCTTAATTTTCCAGTTTCGAGTATTGCGCAGGTGTGCCATCTCATGGAAGCTATTTGTATTACACTTTCTCCTATGTTGACTTTTCCTCCTGAGTCAGGTTGATCATTACCACTGATGTCGTTAGTATTTCCATAGCCTAACTCTCCGTTGGTATTTCTTCCCCAGCAATAAACTTCGCCAGTATCTAACAATGTACAGGTGTAATCATACCCTCCAACAATTTGTGTAATTGAACCTTCAATGCTTATATCTCCAGCAGCAGAAGGGGATTCATCATCACCAATGGGGTCCGTATTTCCATACCCTAATTCACCATAACCGTTTGATCCCCAGCAGCGAGCTTTACCTGTATCTAATAAAGCACAAGTATTAAATGCTCCTGCGGTTAGTTGTATGACGTTACCACCAATATCGACAGGTCCAGCGGAGGAAGGCAGTTCATCATCGCCGATATTGTCGGTATTGCCGTATCCAAGTTGTCCGCCAGTATTATCTCCCCAGCAATAAACTTCGCCCGTCTCGAGTAAAGCACAGGTATGAAAAATTCCTGCGGTTAATTGTATGACGTTACCACCAATATCGACAGGTCCAGCGGAGGAAGGCAGTTCATCATCGCCAATATTATCCATATTTCCATATCCTAATTCTCCGTGGGTATTCCTACCCCAGCAATAAACCTCGCCCGTCTCAAGCAAAGCACAGGTATGGAGGTCTCCTGCGGCTAATTGAATTACCTTAGCACCGATGTCAACAGTTCCAACTGAGGAGGGCAGTTCATCATCGCCAATGTTATCTATATTTCCATATCCCAATTCTCCGTGGGTATTATCTCCCCAGCATGTTACTTCGCCCGTCTCGAGTAAAGCGCAGGTATGAAAATCCCCTGCGGCTAATTGAATTACCTTAGCACCGATGTCAACAGTTCCAACTGAGGAGGGCAGTTCATCATCACCAATGTTATCCATATTTCCATACCCTAGCTTTCCGAAAGCGTTCTTCCCCCAGCACTTTACTTTACCAGTGTTTAGTAATACGCAGGTGCGTCCAGTACTGCCACCAGCAATTTGCTGAATTCTAGTTAAATTGCAATCTTGATTACACCCATCGTTATCAATTAAATTGCCATCATCACATTCTTCATTATTTTCGACTAAGCTATTTCCACAAACTGGAGAGTCAAGTAAAAGGCATGTTGATTCACAACCATCTCCATCAATTAAATTGCCATCATCACATTCTTCGTTGGCTTCTAGAATATTATTCCCACAGACAGCATTTGGATCGATTTTATTAGAACTCGACCCACAATTGATAAAGAAAAAACAAGTAAAGATAATATAAATAATGCCTATAATTCGACACTTAGAAATTTTCATAAAATTCCCCTCATTTTTAAAAAGTAAAATTTGAAGCTTTATAAAACTTGACTATAATTTTTTACTCTACACATTCTGTGATTCCAAAATTGATACAATTTTTAGCAATTTCTTGTGCAGTTAAAGCCCTGTCGTAAATAGCAAGTTCGCCAACAATTCCTTTAAAATTACCGGCCAGCTTTTCGTGCTTAATGATATTATTTTGTAAAATAGTATAGTCAATTCCGTTTAGAGTAAGATGGAAGGGACATGTATTTTTCCATTTTTCATTGTCAAAATCATAAGTTCTGATTTCCTTGAGGATGTTATTGATATAAAATTTAATTGTATATTTAGTATCTTCAGAATTAGATCCAGTAGAAACAGTGACAACTAAATGATGCCATTTGTTTAGAGTCACTTCAGGGTCGGGTGGTCCATTGGCATCATCATTTAATGTTCCTCTTGCCCATATAACTTTACCTTTTCCCTCAGCAAAAGCTTGGTTACCAGGTAATGCGCAGTTATCGGAGCTAACCCCTGCCATTACTTGAAAATAATATTTTTGATTTTGTGCCTTGTGAATGCCTAGTGCTAGTTCATCGTTTTTAGCAACGATAAAATCAGCCTTATCAGTGTTTTCATTGACATAGATTGTAGTTTCCATGGTATATCCGATATTTTCACTTTCACCTAGGCCAACGTTTTCAAATTTACCGTGGATTTCTCCGTTCGTATACGCCATTCCACCGCCATTAAATTGAAGACCTCGGGTATCGGGTGAGTTATTCCAGTTGGTAGAACTTAAGTAACCACTATATTGGTTTTTGCTAAGATCGCGTGCAAAACCAGGAATGCTCTCATTATATCCGGGTGTATTAAAGGAGTTTAATGGCCACCAAAGTAATAGATTATCGTCCAGTGTCAGAAATTCGAGGTTTTCGAGAGTGCTGACGGGTTCTCCTAGGCTATTGGTAAGAGAGAGAGCAACTTGATAGAGACTTCTGGGTTGAATGTCTGTTAAAACAACTTGGGAACTTCCTTTATCCTCTTCAAGATTCGAACGAGTGAAGGTGTTTGGAACTTCATTGATATCTCCTGTTACTTCCCAATATTGATCACTGCTAGCATTTACTAAATCCCAAGTGATTGTTTCTGCGGGAGAATTAATAAGTTCTGAAAAATTAGACAAATCTACCAAATTGATATCAAAATCTTTACTTGCTTCATAGCTAACATTTTCTTTGACACTACTAGGACGACTAGCCTCAATGCGGTGGGATAGTGCCCCACTGCAAGCAATTTCTTGAGTGAATGAATAGCTTTCGGCGCCTTGTGGATCAAGTAAGCTTTTGAGTACATAATTTTCGCCATCGGTTGATGTGAAGTACTCAACCATACCATCATCTTGTGCCTTAAGGTTTTTGACAAAAAAGTTGAGTGTAGCATATCCACCCTTAAGACAGTCATGATAGGAATCATCTTGGCTATTTTTCATCGTTATTCGGATGTCAGGAGTTTTATTGATTTTAAATGTGAAAGAACGCTCTAATTGTTGAAATTGAACTTCCTCACTAGGCGTTTCAAGCAGGGCTTCAAAAGTGATGGTGATTTCTCTGTCAGTTGCATTAGGATTGGTATCTTGTACATTTGCTTGAAAGACAGTATCTGTATTGTTCGCATCTGAATTGTTGAGAAGTAGGGGGGTTAATTGACCCTGAGGATCAATGACTTCTTTGACTCGAAAAGCCAGAATCGTATCATCTGAATTAGTTTTATTTAACAAAGCTGTAATCGTGAAGGCATCACCGACTGTGCTGCCACCAGTGGGTTCAATAATTTGGATTTGAGCAAAGTTGTCGACGATAATTGGATGGGAAATGATTCTTGTGTCACCATTAAGATTAAGAGCTTCAAATGCAAGATTAATGGGACCATCTGAGAGGATTTCTGTATTAATTGTCGAGGAAAATCTTGCGGGATCTTCGTCGTCGTCAACACTTGCAATACTAGAGAATTTAAGGTCTTGTATGCCTTCTTTATCGCAAGCAATCGCAGTGAAGTTAGTCTCTCCGCTTACCGTTGAATTAGCTTCAGGGCTTGTCACGAGTATTTCGGGTCCAGACACATAATTAGGATCATTGGGATTTTCATAATTATTGCGAATAAATTTTGCAGTGTAGGAATAAACTTCTTTAAGACCTAAGGTGTCGGTAACCTCGATTTGTAGTTCAACAGGACTTCCTCCAGAATAAGCATGAGTGTTAAATTTTGCTTGAAGTGCAATATCTCGGTTGTCTCCTTCAACGACTTCACTAAGATTGAATTCACGGTAACCGCAACCTTCACTAGGTTGAACTGGACGTACTTTTGCGATACCCATCGGGTCACGAGCGTTGAGTTTAAATTCAATAAAGTCTTCGTGAATAATCTCTTCAATACTTCCTTCAAGACGAGGAGGTGGAGGAACACTGTTTGCATCTCTAGGATCACTGCCTTTAACGATTTCGACAAAGTTGCAGAAGTTATCGTTATCTTCATCGAGTGAAGCTAAGTGTGAAAGCGAAGGGTTATCTTGTAAATCGACAGGTAAGTCACCAGGGCAGGTCATGACTTCTTCGGCAGTCCATAAAATCTCTTCAGCATCTTCAACAACATTTTCTTCTTTAACTACGGCTGCAATTGCGGTTTCGGAAACATTTGCGCTGCCAAAGTAAAAGGTGTTGATGAAGGTATAAGTCTCACCTTTAGGAAGCTTAAACAGAGGGGAAGTGACTTCTCCTGTGGAGGAGTTGATTTCCAGTTTGACTTCTTCGATGAGTTTATCATTCAAATCATATACTTGTAAGGAGCCTCTAAATTCACCTTCCGGCAGTAGTTTGAGAACTTTTAAAGGCAGCTGGTGTAAATTGTTATAACGTGGATTTTGGGGAGCATTTTGACCTCCACATGAGGCAATTCCTACAATGAGTGTTATTAGCGCGATATGTTTTACTTTTTGTTGTCGAAAAAAGTTGCTAAAGCAATTTTGGAAGAAGTTCATTGCTCCCCCTTTTTGATGATATTGAATGGTTAATTATCTTAAGCAAGCTAAGTCTATATTTCAGCTGCATGAACAAAGTTTTTAATGTTGAGAAACAAGTATCATGGCTTCTTCTGCTATAAACTTGCTATTTTAATTTTTTTTAAGAGGTGTTCACTAATCTTCACTTTTGCGCTCACCTCGAAATTAAATTCTCATAGCTAAAGAAAAGAATAAATGCAAGCTTTCTTCTATGGCTTGATTTTAACTGTTTAAGCCTAAAACGTCTTGCATGGTATAAATACCAGCAGCTTGTTTGGCGACCCATTTTGCAGCCAGGATAGCGCCTCGAGCAAAATTATCACGGTTATTTGCCCGATGAGTGAGTTCGAGTCTTTCACCCTCTCCAGCAAAGATAGCGGTATGATCTCCAACAATATCACCACCACGGAGGGTTTGAATGCCAATTTCCTTAGCAGGTCTTGCGCCAATTTGGCCATGGCGTTCATAACAGGCAACTTTTTTGAGGTCGCGATTGATCGCTGAAGCAATGGACTCTGCAAGTCCTAAGGCGGTTCCACTTGGAGCGTCTTTTTTGTGGCGGTGGTGAGCCTCGACAATTTCGATGTCATAGTCATCACCCAGTAATTTAGCCGTCTGTGCTGCAATCTTAAAAAGAACGTTGACTCCAATACTCATGTTGGGTGCCCATACCGCGGGAATCGTGTAAAGTAATTCTTTGAGCTCATTTTTTTGCTTTTCGTTGAAGCCTGTTGTGCCAACAACGAGGGATTTTTGATGTTCAGAAGCAATTTTGGCGTGCTTTAAAGTAGCTTCAGGTGAAGTGAAATCGATGATGACATCACCATGTTCGATACATTTGCTTAAGTCGTCGACGACTTCGTGTCCCTCTGGCAATAGGGTTTCGACTGCAAAAGAGCCAGGGGCTTCGGTTCCACCATTGAGTTTAAGGCCAGGGCTGTGGCGTAGAAGTTCTGCGATGCGAGAGCCCATGCGACCTGAAATTCCTGTAACGAGTACTCTAATCATACTTTTTTCTCCTGCTTGGTTTACTTAATCAATGAGTTTAATCAATACGAAACTATCAAAGGCTTGCGTAAACTCGTTTGAAAACCTTAAAAAAGCTTCTGTTTTTGCGACAGCATTTAAAATATAGCGTTTTTTGCCAATAATAAAAGTCCTTTGCAAAAAGATTAATGAAGCCTTTTTGTCGACTAATTTGAGTTCATAGCCAGGAATTTCCTGAAAGGCGATCTTTTTTTTCTCAATTAGCTGAATATGTTCAGGAAGTTTTGTGAGTTCATCTTCTAACCATTCTTCTAATTTTTTTTCATCATTGTATAGGTTAATCACGAGGACATTGATATTGGGATAAAATTGATTGATGGGGCTTTCATATCTTAGCATTGCTCGGACAGGGCTAGAGTTTGAAGCAAGTGGTATGAATTTCCATTTTTCGTTGGGTGAAGAAATGCGAAAACCAGCTTCTTGATCGCTGTAGTTTTCTTGGAGAACTTTGCTATAAGTAGGTATTGTATTTAATGCAGAGGCTAAAAAAATAGCACTCATGATAAAAAAATGAAATTTTAATTTTAAACGACGGTGAGAGATTATTTTTTCCATTTCATTTCAATTAAATGAGTTGGAGATTAACCAGCGCATTCTCCAAAGCTTGGCGTTTTTCTCCTTTTAGTGAAGTTAAAGGAAGTCGTAACTCATCTTTAATTTTACCAGTCATGGCTAAGGCGCTTTTAATGGGGATGGGGTTTGTTGCAATAAAAAGCGTGCGATTAATTTCGGACAACTTGAAGTGGATTTCGCGCGCTTTTTCCCAGTTAGGATTTTTTGTCATTTGGGTGCCATGCCGGCTGATGCCTAAACAGTGAAACATTTCGGCGCAGAGTTTTGGAACAAGGTTTGCCGTCACCGAGATCGCACCTTTGACTCCCAGGCTTAACATTGGAAAAGTCAAACTATCTTCTCCGGAAAGCACAATAAAGTCAGATGAGCAGCCTTCGATAATTTGCGAAACTTGTTCAAGAGATCCGCTGGCCTCTTTAATGCCAATAATATTTTTGAACTTGGCAAGTTGAGTGACTGTTTCGGGAAGAAGATTAACGCTCGTTCGTCCAGGAACATTATATAAAACGATAGGTAAATCGACTGCTTCGTGAATAGCCTCAAAATGTGCAAGGAGTCCATCTTGTGTCGGTTTATTGTAATAAGGAGTGATTTGAAGAGTTCCGTCGGCTCCAACTTCCTTTGCGTGTTGAGTAAGGCGAATGGCTTCAGCAGTCGAGTTGGAGCCTGCTCCAGCAAGAACTTTAATGCGCCCTTGAGCGATTTTTACACTATGTTCGATGATCCAATCATGTTCTTCATGAGAGAGTGTAGGGGATTCACCTGTGGTTCCGCAGGGAACTAAGAAATCTGTTCCTGTTGTAATTTGTTCTTCAATGAGTTGAGTAAGCGCTTTTTCGTCAATTTTGCCATCTTTAAATGGAGTGACGAGTGCGACTCCTGATCCATAAAACATAGTATCCTCTTAAATTAACCTTAGATTTCTTGGATGTGGAATCTAGGGCCTAGTAAGTTTAATTTCTCCGGAATAAACTTCCACTGCGGGCCCGGTCATATAAACATGATTATTGGCTTCTTGCCACAAAATATTCAAGTTACCGCCTCGTAATTCTAATTTGGCTTCGCGCTGAGATTTTTGATTTAAAACGGCAGCAACCAGAGAAGCGCAAGCTCCCGTGCCACATGCAAGAGTTTCTCCCGACCCGCGTTCCCAAACCCGCATTTTTAGGTGCCGGTCGTTGATGACTTCAATAAATTCGATGTTGCAACGTTGAGGGAAGAGTTTGTGATGTTCCAGCTTCGGTCCAAGAGATGTCACAGGGAAATTATCAACATCTTCGACGAAAATCACACAGTGTGGATTTCCCATGCTTACGCAAGTAATCGCATATTCTTGGTCATCGATTTTCAGTGGATATGAGATGATTTTACCTTCAAGAGTTGTTGGAATTTCTTTGGCGGATAAGATGGGTTCTCCCATGTCGACTTCGACGAGATCTGCGAGTAACTTCGGCTTAATAATTCCTGCTAGGGTTTCGATATTTAGAGAGTTTTTTTGACTAAGCCCATGATCAGAGATGTATTTAGCAATGCAGCGAATGCCATTTCCACACATCTCGACTTGGGACCCATCCGCATTAAAGATTTCCATTTTGAAATCAGCCATATTTGAAGGTTGAATGATTAGTAACTGGTCACAACCAATGCCAAAACGTCGATCACAAAGCTCTTTGGCATAGTTTGATAAATCAGGATAAGAAGACTGTGTGTTATCAACGACAATAAAATCGTTTCCAATACCGTGCATTTTGCTAAATTTTAGTTGAATAGACATAATTCTTTGTATAATGCCTTTATATTTTGTGATCAAGTAAGAAACTTAATGGTTTCACTGATTGACAATATTTTGGAGCTATAGTAGGCTCCAGCAAAAAAAATAATTATTTTTTAATAATTTTGACTTAAAAAACGAGTAAATTATGCCAGTACCAAAGCGAAAAAAATCAAAATCCAGACGAGATATGAGACGTTCTTCACATAAGTTAACGGCAACAAATCCATCTGCATGCCCTAATTGTCAAGCTCCTAAGTTACCACATTGTGTTTGCTCTAATTGTGGGCAATATAAAAAGATTGATGTACTTCACTTAGAAGAGGGGTTTTAAATAGTGAAAGTCTCGGTGGGGGGCGGGATGTCCATCGAAAATAAAATAAAAGCAATTATTGCCGAGCAGCTCAATTTGGATGTTGATGAAGTGCAAAACAGTGCTTCATTGGTTGATGATATGGGAGCTGATTCATTAGATATTGTTGAGTTAGTTATGGCAATGGAAGAAGATTTTGAGATGGAGATTCCTGACGAAGACGCAGAAAAAATTGTTACAGTACAGGATATTATTGATTATGTCCGTAATCGTCTTCAACAATAGGTTTAAAAAACTTTAAAAATGTTATTTTTTGTATAAAAAATAACTTTCAAATACTTCTCTGATGCTGCTTAATTGAATCATTTAATTAATTTATTTAGAATAGTTCACTAAATTAAAGACCTATCGGTGTTTTTAGGAGCTTCAATATTTATTTAGCTTAATTAGGGGTCATGAAAGGTACCCTAAGATGAAACTTGCAATTGCTACTGACCATGGGGGATACCCGCTTAAAAAGTCAATCTTAGATTATTTATCCAAGAATAAAATCTCATATCTTGATTTGGGTTCTGACTCCGAAGATTCAGTCGATTATCCCGATTATGCTTTAAAGGTTGCACAAATGGTTTCTACGCAAAAAGTCGATGGAGGCATTCTTCTTTGTGGCACTGGGATAGGTATGGCGATTGTAGCAAATAAATTTAAAGGCGTACGAGCAGCGGTATTGCCGGATATTCATAGCGCAAAGATGAGTAAGGCCCATAATAACGTCAATGTCATTGCTTTGGGAGGTCGGGTTCTTGAGGCCGAGAACGCTCTAGATATCATTAGAACTTGGTTAGAAACTCCTTTTGAAAATGCTCGTCATTCTCGACGTCTTGCAAAAATATCTGAGATTGAAGAAGAAAACTTTAAGTAGTAACCAAGTTTTAAAGAGATGCTAATAAAAATCCATTAGAAAGTTAATTTTTAATCTTTATAATCGATTTAATTTTTAAAGGTAAATAAAATGTCCTCACTAAAATCAACCGATCCACAAGTGTTTCAAGCCATTCAAGATGAGCTGGAACGTCAAGAATATAAGCTTGAGATGATTGCTAGCGAAAATTATGTTAGTCCTGCAGTGATGGAAGCTGTTGGTAGCATTATGACTAACAAATATGCCGAAGGTTATCCGCACAAAAGGTATTATGGCGGTTGTGAGTATGTAGATATTGTCGAAGAACTTGCGCAGCAAAGGGCCAAGGAACTTTTTGGAGTAGAAGCCGTCAATGTGCAGCCGCATTCAGGATCACAAGCCAATATGGCCGTTTATTTGGCTGCGCTTAATGCAGGAGATACCATTTTAGGTATGAGTTTATCTCATGGTGGTCATTTAACTCATGGAGCAAAAGTTAATTTTTCAGGTTTGCTTTTTAATGCAGTGACCTATGGAGTTAATGAGGAAAGCGAGCTTCTCGATTTTGATGAAATTCGTGACCTTGCCAAAAAACATCAGCCAAAAATGATTGTGGTGGGAGCTTCGGCGTATCCACGTAAGATTGACTTTTCGAAGTTTCGCGAAATTGCTGATGAAGTTGGTGCTGTGATCTTGGCGGATATTGCACATCCAGCTGGTTTGGTAGCCACTGGATTGCATCCGGACCCAGTTCCTTATTGCGAATATGTAACAACGACGACGCATAAAACCCTTCGTGGTCCACGTGGCGGTATGATTATGATGAAACAGGATCTTGCTAAAAAGGTCAATAGTCGAATTTTTCCGGGTATTCAGGGGGGACCGCTGATGCATGTCATTGCTGCAAAAGCTGTTGCATTTAAAGAAGCCTTGCAAGATGACTATAAGGGATATTGTCAGCAAATTATCAAAAATGCTCAGAGCTTAGGTGATTTATTGATTGAGCAGGGTTTTCGTTTGGTTTCGGGTGGAACTGATAACCATTTAATTTTAATGGATCTTTCTGAAAAATCTTATACTGGAAAAGATGCTGAAGAAGCTTTAGAAAGATCCGGAATTACTGTTAATAAAAATACAGTGCCTAGAGAAAAACGCTCACCGTTTATTACTTCAGGTATTCGTATTGGTACACCCGCTTTAACCACGCGTGGTTTTCAAGAAGACGAAATGCAACAAGTTGGACAATGGATTGTTCAAGTGTTGAATGACATCAATAATGTCGATCTTCAGGAGAAAATCAAACAGGAAGTTTACGCTTTGTGTGAGTCTTTCCCTCTCTATCGTACCTAGTTTAGATGAATCTATGAAATGTCCTTTTTGTTCCAATTTAGAAACTAAAGTCATTGATTCTCGCGTTGGAAAAGACGGTACGATGATCCGTCGTCGCCGTGAGTGTGAAATTTGTCATCAAAGACATACTACTTACGAGCGTGTTGAGGAAACTCTTCCATTTGTTGTGAAGAAAGATGGCAGGCGTGAACCTTTTGATCGCATGAAGGTTATGTCGGGTTTTCAAAAGGCTTGTGAAAAAAGACCCATTCCTATTGATACGGTTGAAGGAGCAGTCACTGATATCGAAATGCAATTAATTGCTTTAGGAGAAAAAGAGGTCGATTCTAATTATATTGGCGAGTTAGTGATGAATGCTCTTCGAAAACTTGATGATGTTGCTTATGTGCGGTTTGCAAGTGTCTATCGTGCTTTCAAAGATATTGGCGAGTTTGTTGAATTAATCCGGGATCATGAAAATACAAGCTCTAAGGCAGGAAAGTCTGTGATTCGTTTGGTAGATCCTAAATGACAAATCAAGGTATAAAATCCACAGAAGATCTTGATCAAAAGTGGATGCGGCTGGCGATTTCACAAGCAAAAAAAGCTTATAACTGGACATCTCCCAATCCTCGAGTGGGTGCAGTCATTGTTTTCGAGCAAAAACTTATCGCCAAGGCTTTCCATCAGAGAGCTGGTCAGGATCATGCGGAGCTCGCAGCTTTAAAAAAATCAAAATCTGCACGTGGGGCAACTCTCTATGTTACTTTAGAACCTTGTTGTCATACCAAAAAACGTACGCCACCTTGTGTAAAATCCATTATTGAATCCAAAGTTAAAAAAGTGGTTGTAGGTTGTTTAGATCCCAATCCTCAAGTCGCAGGCAAGGGAGTTTTAGCTCTTAAAAAGGCGGGTATTGAGGTTGTCGTTGGAGTTTTAGAAGAAAAGTGTCGGGCTTTGAATCCATATTATAATTATTGGATCATTCATCAATTGCCTTGGGTGATCTTAAAAGTAGCTTCGTCCTTGGATGGTCGAGTGGCTTTAGCTAACGGCCAGTCAAAATGGATCACCTCAGAAGAATCTCGTGATCAGGTTCATCAACTCAGATCCCAAGTGGATGCGATTCTAGTGGGTGTGGGAACGCTTCAAGCAGATGACCCTGAACTTACTGCGAGGCTAAAATTACCTGTTCGACAACCTCAAAGAGTGATTTTAGATCCGCAATTCAAATCCAGCCCTCAAGCGAGAGTTTTTCATCCAAATGACCGTCCGACTTTATTGTTTAGTTCTCTTCAAAAACTTGGTTCAGATCAGTATACAAAGTGGGAAAGTCATACCGTTGAATTTTTAAGTCTCCCTCATCTAAAAAATGGCCAATTAAATTTGAAAAGCTTGCTAAAAAAATTGGGTGAAAAGGGAGTGACAAGTTTAATAGTCGAGGGTGGTTCCAAAGTTTGGACACAATTCGTCTTGCAAGAAGTTTTTAATGAAGTTTGGTATTTTGTAGCTCCTAAGATCTTGGGTTCGGATGCCTTGCCAGCTTTTTCAGCGCTAGGGCAAAAAAGTTTGAAAAATAATTTGAATCTGCAAACTATTCAGCAAGTAGGTTCGGATGTTTTATTAAAATATTTCAAGAAATAATTATGCTTATAAAGCATTTTTTTTAAAAACTATCCTGATTGACACCTGTCTTATGCTCAGTTAGAAGAGAGGTGTTTTTTTATTTAGGACTATCTTTAAAAAATAGGAAAAAAATAAATGAGTATACGCATTGGTATTAATGGATTTGGCCGAATTGGCCGTGCAGTTTGTCGTTTAAGTTTAGAAGAACCTGATATTGAGGTTGTGCAAATCAATGATCTTTCCCCTCCAGGTACTTTAGCGCATTTAATTCGCTATGATACTGTTCATGGGACTTTAAAAGCTGATGTAGAAACTAGTGAAGACGCGATTTTTATTGAGGGAAAAAAAATTCATTGCAGCCAAGGTCAAGAGCCTAAAGCCATTGACTGGAGCCAAAGTGAAGTCGATATTGTTTTAGAGTGTACTGGCCGCTTTCGTGACCGTTCTCATGGAGAAGATCATTTAGCATCTGGAGTCAAGCGCGTGATCGTAAGTGCTCCAGGCAAAGATAGTGATATAACGCTTGTCTATGGAATTAATCATCAAGACTTCGATCCTGAAAAACATTTCTTAGTTTCCAATGCTTCTTGTACGACCAATTGTCTAGCCCCGGTTGCTCAAATTTTGGATCAAAAGCTCGGAATTGTGAAAGGCTTTATGACGACTGTGCATAGCTATACCAATGATCAGCGATTGATCTGTGCGTCACATAAAGACCTTCGACGCTCACGTGCAGCAGCTCTCAATCAGATTCCAACGACGACCGGAGCAGCTAAGGCTTTAGGCTTGGTATTGCCCAATCTTAAAGGAAAAATCGACGGGATGGCCATTCGTGTGCCTACGCCTAATGTTTCTTTGATTGACTTGGTTGTGGAAGTCAAAAAAGAAAGCTCAATTGAGCAAATTAATCAGTTTTTCCAAGAAGCTGCTAACTCTAGTCTAAAAGGTATTTTGGATTACTGTGAGGCTCCTTTGGTGAGTGGTGATTTTAATGGCTCTAAATTTTCTGCAGTGGTGGATGCCTTATCAACAAATGTTATGGATAAAAACTTGATTAAAGTTTTGGCTTGGTACGATAATGAAACAGCTTTTAGTCAGAGGATGATTGATTTAACAAAATATATTGTAGGACTCTAAAAGAAAGTATTCATCTGCAAACAACTCCTAATGACGTATGAGTCTTTGTGAAAAGCATGAATATCTATTTAAATAGGTTTTGCTATGTTACCCAGTTGTGAAGACCTTCAATTAGAAAATAAGCGAGTCTTTTTGCGAGTCGATTTTAATGTTCCTTTAGATAAAGAAGGAAAAATTAGTGATGATTCTCGGATGAAGGCTTCTTTGCCGACCATAAAATATTTGATGCAAAAAGGTGCAAAGTTGATTGTGGCTTCTCATTTGGGGCGTCCAAAGGGTCAAGTGAATCCTAAGTTTAGTTTGCTTCCTGTTGCAGAACATCTCGCAAAACTGCTTGACCGCGAAGTTATTTTCCCTGACGCAGGTTTAGGAGATGGTTTGCGGAAATTGGCTTCAGAACTTGAACCCAATCAGTTGATTTTGTTAGAAAATCTTCGTTTTGATCCTGGTGAAGAAGCCAACGATGTCGATTTTGCACGTAAACTGGCTAACTTATGTGATGTCTATATTAATGATGCTTTTGGAACTATGCATCGCTCCCATGCTTCAACTGTGGGGATGTTGGCCTTTGTTCAGGAGAAAGCCGCCGGTTTTTTGGTACAAAAAGAGGTCAAATTTTTGAGTCAATTACTCAATGAGCCGCCTCGGCCTTTTGTGGCTATCTTGGGTGGGGCAAAAGTCTCTGATAAAATTGCAGTGATAGAAAATTTTCTCAAGAAGGTCGATGTGCTATTAATTGGGGGGGCAATGGCTTATACTTTTCTTGCAGCACAAGGACAAAGAGTGGGAATTTCTCTTGTAGAAAGTGATAAGTTTCATCAAGCAAGAAAAATGCTTGAGAAGGCACGTGTTAAAGGAATTCCCTTGGTTTTACCCTCGGATCATGTGGTAGCGAAAAGTTTAGATGAGGCAAGTGAAAAAAGAACGACTTTGGGTCAAGAAATTACTGGAGAATGGATGGGAGTCGATATCGGTCCAAAAACATTAGAAGATTTTAAAAATCATTTGTACGGAGCGAAGACTATTTTTTGGAATGGACCAGTGGGAGCTTTTGAAATTCCTTCGTTTGCAAGAGGCAGCGTGCAGCTGGCAAAAATGATTAGCGAGTCGAATGCTATGTCGGTTATCGGAGGAGGAGATTCTTTAGCTGCTGTTAAAGTTGCTGGAGTTGCAGATAAAATGACCCATTTATCAACGGGGGGAGGGGCAAGTTTGGAATTTTTAGAAGGTAAAAAATTGCCTGGACTTGTGGCGTTAGAAAGTTAAAAGATAACAGGTTTACTGAATTTTTGTTTTTCATATTTTAAATACTAAGCTAAGGTGCCGATATGGATCTAGAAATGCGACAACCCCTCATTGTGGGAAATTGGAAAATGAATGGTAATTTGCCTGAATCGATTCGACTGGCGACTAGTCTCAAGAATCAATTCGATGATAAAGGCAATATCCGGGTTGCTATTGCACCTCCCTTTACGGCGCTTTACTCCGTTTCAATTGCTTTAGCTGAGACAAACATTCAATTGGCAGGCCAAAATATGTTTTGGGAAGAGTCTGGTGCCTATACGGGAGAAGTTTCAGGGTTATTTTTGAAGGATATTGGTTGCCATTATGTGATTATTGGTCACTCGGAGAGACGTCAATACTTTCATGAGACGGATGAGCAAATCAATCTTAAGGTTCAGGCGGCTTGCAAAAGTGAATTGGTTCCTATTCTTTGTATAGGTGAGAACTTAAAAGAAAGAAAAGCTAAAGAAACGCTTTCTGTAGTTGAAAAACAACTCAAACTTGGGTTAAAAGATTTGGCGATTCATGATTTTGATAATATCGTGATTGCCTATGAGCCAGTATGGGCGATTGGCACAGGAGAGACGGCTAGTCCAGAGCAGATTGAAGAGGTTCATCATTTTATAAGAGGCTGGTTGAAAAGATTTTTTGATGCTCCTACAGCAAATATGACCAAATTGCTCTATGGAGGTTCTGTCAACCCGGATAATGCAATGGATCTGATGAAAATTAATGAAGTAGATGGTCTATTAGTAGGAGGAGCTTCCTTGCACCCAGAGGACTTCATCAAGATCATCAAGTTTGAGGAGAATGCATAAGTGGAAAATTTAATCTTAATTATACATTACATCGTTTGTGCCGTTTTGGTTGTTGTTATTTTATTACAAGCTGGAAAAGGAGCCGATTTAGGGGCTGTTTTTGGAGGAGGTTCAGGAACAGTTTTTGGTAGCCGAGGAGCGGCGACTTTTCTAGGAAAACTAACAACAGCTATGGCCATCGTCTTCATGTTAACTTCTTTGTCCTTAGCTTATTATAAAATGAGTCCGAAGGCATCTGTCACAGAAAGCATCAACGGAAAAAATACTCAATCAAAGCAGCTTTCTGAAAAAGCTAAGTCAGGTGAAAAATCAGATAAGGCTTCAGGGCAGACAAAATCGGAAGAAGCAGAGAAGCCCAAATCTGTTGATAAAAAAAATCAAGCAGAGGAAAATAATAGTCCGGAGACAAATGCACCCTAATTCACTGGATTTATTATAGGCTTTGTTTTAGATCCGGCTTTATCTCTTGTGAAATTCTTTTGAAAGTCGCGGTGGTGGAATTGGTAGACACGCAGGTTTGAGGGACCTGTGGAGCAATCTGTGGGGGTTCGAGTCCCCCCCGCGACATTCTTTCATCCTATAAATAATGATATCCCACCCATATCGCAAAAGTGTTCGAGGCTGCATGAAATAAAGCCGAGCTAGTGATAGCTCCTGTCTTTTCTCTCAGCCAGCCAAATGCCATCGCGGGAAAGAAGATGGCAAAATGCCACCATTGCAATGCAATGAGGCTATGCGACAAAGCAAAAATAGCTGAGCAAATCCAGAGTCCGTGGCCGACTTGAGCCCCCAATAATTTAAAGGGGCGCCCATAGATCTTGTTGAGCTGTTCCTGTAAATAGCCACGAAAGAAAAATTCTTCGGGAAGGGCAATAAAGAAGAAGTGTTGAAAGAAGGTCGCTTCCAGAGAAAAATTATTTCGGAGGATATATCGACGATGAAAAAACCAATCTTGGAAGTAGTGATTTAGCCATATCAACAAAGGGAAAACTACGGTACTGAGTACGATAAACCAAAGCAGACTTTTTAAAAGCTGGGAGGGATGTTTTTCAAAAAAGATTTGTTTTGATGAGCTAAGTAATAATCCTAAAATCAGCCCACTATATAAAATAAGAACAGAAACAATATTCCATTTTGCTAAGGGGTAGGGAAGAAAATCTTTGGTGTATAAAAAAAGAAAGAGCAAGAAGCTTGAAAGAAAAATAAAAATAATCAAAATTTTTTTTTGGAGCTGTGTCCAGTTAATCAAAAATAATGTGCTAAGAAAAAGGAAAGAGGCAGTCATTTCTAGGTTAAAGTTTTTAAATGTGGGCCATCTTTGGAGTTCTTGAATGAGAGCAATGCCGAAAATAATGAGGAACCATCTCCAGAGAAGTTCTTCTAATGACTTTTTTTTCTTTTTCTTTTCTTCCATCAGGCTTGAGAGTTTTTCATATCATTTTCTGAAATAGGAAAGCGTTTATTAAAATAAAAATAAAAAACGACACATAATATCAAATAGATGATGCCGACAATTTGTCCTGTGGAGATGGCTCCATTAAAATAAATACCGCGATCGGCATCGGCTCTTAAAAATTCGATGCTACTTCGGAAGAGTCCATAAAAAAACAAAAAACTTACCATGACTTGACCTCGAAAAGTTTGAATGTTTTTGACTCCCAGACAAATCAAAAAAATTAAGACGCCATAGAGCATGCTATAAATTTGGGTGGGCCAGCGATTGGCATGATGAAGATGGATGTATAGAATGTATTCAAATTTATCGAAGGGGCTTGGCTTGCCATAACAGCAGCCAGCGAGTAAGCAGCCCAAGCGTACAAAGATGATCACGAAAGGACCGCCGTATAAACACATATGATCGAGATATTGCAGGATATTGAGTTTGTGTTTTTTGAGATAAATAAACCAACTGAGAGCAAGACCTATAAATGCTCCATGACTGGCCCAGCCGCCTTTCCAGACTTGCAAGATGCGGATGGGATTATCAAAGTAATAATAAGATTTGATTCCCTGCTTCAGTAATTCGGGGTCGTAAGGAAGCTCGACGAAGACGTGAAATAAACGCCCTCCCACGAGGGCTGCCAGTGTGCCATAAATGGCTAAATCGAGAACGACCTTTTGAGAAAGCCCATTGCGTGGTGCCATCTTGTAGACGACAAATCCTGCAATCAATGCAGCCATCATCATCATAAATTCAAAGCTACTGGTGACAAAAAAAGTGTCTTTAAAAAGGATGGGATACAATCTAAGTCTCCTTTTCCTCGTGTTTGCCAAAAAGGATCACAATGGCCAAAAAAATGGCTCCGCAAGAAATTGCAATGTCGGCAACGTTAAAAGATGGCCAAGAAAGCTTGAGGGCGTAGGACCAGCTCCCCAAATTGAGGTCGATGATTTTGTCTTTCCAATGGAAGTGTAAAAAATCGACGACATTGCCGCGATACATGCGGTCGGTCATGTTTCCCAATGCACCCCCCATGATCAGTGCAAGAGGAATTTGTATTTTGCGTTCGTGATTTTGGCTACTTCTGTACATGAGACTCATGAGAAAAATTGCAATCAAGGTAATAGCATAGAAGAACCATAACTTTGTTTGTGAATCCCAATTAGCAAACATTCCAAAAGCGATGCCAGGGTTACGAACGTGAGTAATCTCAAAAAACCCCTTAATAATGGGGATATCTTCGTAAAGCTTTAAATTTTGTACAATACAAAACTTGCTCCAATGATCTAGCAACAGAGTCAATGGTATGACGATGAATAGGGGAAGATATTTCTTCATGAGCTTTTTATTTCCTCAAGGACTTGGTGGCAGCGCTGACAAAGTTTTTCGTGCTCTGAATTATCTCCGACCGTTGTTGATCGTATCCAGCAGCGTTCACATTTTTCGCCTTCCGCATTGACGATACAAATTTCGAGTCCCGCAATTTGTTCCGATCGATAAGAAACCTCTTTTAGTTCATACTCAACAACGACTTGAGAAACGATCCAGCAGTCTGCCCAAAAGCCTTCATATTTTTGTAAGAACCTCTGCCATTCTTCATTTGCTCGGATGCGAACTTGAGCATCTAAAGGATGTCCAATGACTTTGTTGCGACGCGTTTCCTCTAAGGCCTTGAGAACTTCCCGACGTAGTTCCATGATTTTCTGAAAAGTTTTTTCTAGATCCTCATTAATCGACTGTTCATTGGTTGTGGGAAAACTTTCTAAAAAGATAGATTTTGTTTCTTTATCAGAACTTTGTGTTTGCGGGAGAGCCTGATAGACTTCTTCTGCCGTAAAGGAAAGCACTGGAGCCATCATAGGTAGTAGTGCACTAATAATTTCGTAGAGAGTTGATTGAGCGGCACGGCGTTTTTTTCCTTGAGGACTTTCGCAATATAGGCGGTCCTTAAGAATATCTAAATAAAATGAGCTCAAAGTCACAGTACAATAGTGGTTGAGTGCATGGTAGATAATATGAAACTCATAGTTTTCATAAGCGGCGGTGATTTTTGCGATCAGCCTTTGTAAATCGCTGATGGCCCAACGGTCAATTTCGAGACGTTCTTCTAGCGGAACGCTGTGTTGAGCAGGGTCAAAGTCATAAAGATTTCCCAAGAGGAAACGACAGGTATTACGAATCTTGCGATAAGTCTCTTTGAGGCGATCTAAAATTTCGTTCGAGATTCGGATGTCATTGCGATAATCCTCTGCAGCGACCCACAGGCGCAAGATTTCCGCTCCGGTTGTTTGTAAGTATTTATCAGGGGGAGTGTAATTTTTAGCGGATTTAGAGTATTTTTTTCCATTACCATCCACAACAAAGCCGTGAGTCAATACCGCTTTATAAGGAGCTTGATGCCGGCTACCGATGGAGGTGAGTAAACTCGAGTGAAACCATCCGCGATGTTGATCACTACCCTCTAAATAAAGGTCGGCTGGAAATTGTAAATCTGGTCTTTTTTCTAAGACCGCTGCATAGGAAACTCCGGAGTCGAACCAAACATCCAAGATATCTTTTTCTTTTTCAAATTTTTTTTCTCCGCAATGAGGGCACTTGAAATCTTGGGGAAGTAATTCTTCAGCGGAGTATTTAAAGTAGGCATCCGCTCCTTCCTCTTCAAATCGGTTTGCAATAGAATCGATGATATCTGCGTCAAGCGTGCTTTGTTTGCAAGCTAAACATTGAAAGCCCATGATGGGGACACCCCAAGCGCGCTGTCGACTGATACACCAGTCGGGACGATTTTCGACCATGCCATAAATGCGGTCACGGCCCCAACTAGGAATCCACTGCGTTCGACGAATCGCATCCAATGCCTTGTGACGCAAGTCGTGTGCTTCCATCGAAATAAAATACTGCGGCGTTGAGCGAAAGATGACAGGTGTTTTACTGCGCCAGCAATGGGGATAGCTATGTTTGATTTCTTCGACTTTAAGGAGGGACGATTGCTTTTTGAGGATGTCGATAATTTTTTCATTGGCCTTGAAAACGTATTCTCCGACAAGCTCATCGATGCCGACTTCTTCAGTAAAACAGCCGCGACCATCGACAGGATTGAGCACCGGAAGTTGATATTTTTTCCCCACTTCATAGTCTTCTTGTCCGTGACCGGGTGCAGTGTGGACGATGCCAGTTCCAGATTCTAAAGTGACATGATCTCCCAAAATGACTAAAGAATTTCTTTCTAAAAAAGGATGCTGAGCATGTAGTCCTTCGAGCTTTTTGGTGGGTAGATGGGCCAGAATTTTTTCTTCCTGAAAATTAAGTGTGTGCCGGAGGCTTTCTAAAAGGCCTTCAGCCACAATAAAAACCTCGTCACCCATGTCTAAAGCAACATAATTGAATTTTTCATTGAGAGCCAAAGCAACATTGGCCGGCAGGGTCCAGGGAGTCGTCGTCCAAATAATAAAATAGACCTCGCGTCCTTTGAGAGCGGAGTCCACTTGGCCCAGATCATCAAGGCTTTTAAATTTGACATAGATGGAAGGGGAGATATGATCTTCGTATTCGACCTCGGCCTCCGCGAGAGCCGTCTGACATTTGGTGGACCAATGGACGGGTTTGGAACCTTTATAAACTAGACCCGCTTTCACAAGTTTGGCGAGCTCACGGGCGATCGTCGCTTCGTAGCTGTAGTTCATCGTGAGGTAGGGGTTTTGCCAATCGGCGAAAATTCCTAGGCGTTTAAATTCTTCTCTCTGAATATCGACAAAGCTTTGAGCATATTCTCGACATTTTTTGCGAAACTCAATTTCACTGAGTTGCTCTTTGAGTTTTTTTTCGACTTGATGTTCGATGGGGAGACCATGGCAGTCCCAACCCGGAACAAACTTTGCGTAAAATCCAGCAGAGCTTTTGTACTTTAGAGTAATATCTTTAATCACCTTATTGAGAATGTGTCCAAAATGAATATTGCCATTGGCATAGGGAGGTCCATCATGAAGAATGAATTTGGGAGAATTTTGATTTTTTTCTAACAGTTTTTCATAGATTTTTTTTTCTTTCCATTCGGCAATTCTTTCGGGCTCACGTTGAGGCAAGTTAGCCTTCATGGCAAATTCGGTTTTTGGTAAGTTTAATGTGTCTTTATAGTCCATAGTGCTTATCCATAATTATGTTTACAGTCATTAGCTCAAAAACTTTATTTCTACCGTTATCAAAGCAGATAATCAAGTACATAAGCAAAAAAATCTTAGAGATATTTAGTGCTTATATGTTGAGAAATTTTAAAAAATAGTCTTTCTATATGGTTACAGTTGTTCCGCTTTTCTTATATGAATGCTGATATTCATTATTATGCTGTTTGAGAAGAATGATCACTATAGTTTTTATTATGAAATAATAAAGTTAGATTGATCTTAGACTATAGTTTTTATTTATAGAAAAAATATTCATTTCGGAAATGGCTTGTTTAAGTTTTTTAAGAAATTGTGTGCGGGGAATTTCTTTTGCTCCGAACTGTTGCAAAAGCGGGGAGAGAGTTTGAATATCCATCCAAGTTGCGTGATGTTGTTTCAAAAAATCGCAAGCATAGAGCAAAGTAGCTTTGGAAGCTCCAGATTCTAGGAAAAACATGCTTTCACCTGCAAACATTTTTCCTATTCCTACGCCATACATACCTCCCACAAGTTGGTTGTTTTGGTTATAACATTCGAAACTGTGAGCATAGCCAGCTTGATGAAATTCAAGATAAGCTTCTATCATTTGCATAGTAATCCATGTGCCGGACGATTGACGCATTTTTCCTTGAGCACAGTGTCGAATAACTTCAGCAAAGTTTTGATCTATCTTGAAGTGAAACTTTTTTTTCCTAAGCTCTTGATTTAGGCGTCTAGGAATGTGTAAATCATTGAACTCTAAAATAGCTCTTTGTGCAGGGCTAAACCATAGCAAGGGATAGTTTTCGATGGGCCAAGGAAAAATTCCACTTTCATAAGCGAGTTTTAGACTAGGAACTTCCAGGTCACCTCCGATTGCTAGTAAGCCATCAGGTTGGGCTTCTTCCACAGGTGGAAAATAGGTGATCATAGTTCTTATATATACTAAATTCGACATTTCATAAACTAGGAATTTAGCTAAGGTATTGAAATGATTTTTCCAAAGTATTTTTATTTAAGTCTCATCTTACATTCCTTCAATTTAATATTCCATTGACCTTCTTTGTTAAATTTCATTAAGCTAAATTATGCAATTTTTGTGGATAGCTTTAGGTGGGGCTTTGGGAGCTCTCAGTCGATATTTAGTTGGAGCTTTTTTATTCCAGCAATTTAAATGGGGGCCTCCTTGGTCAACTTTGATAGTTAATGTAACTGGATGTCTTGTGATGGGAATAATGTTTGCTTGGGTTGAAGTGAAATCAGGACTAAGTTCGGAGTTACGCCAGTTTATGATGATTGGTTTTTTAGGTGCTTACACGACTTTTTCGACTTATATGCTGGAAGTAGTCAGTTTGATAGACTTGCAAAGGTATAGCTTGGCTTTTACAAGTATTATCTTGAGTACTGCTTTAGGTTTTGTTTTTTTTATTTTGGGAACTTGGTTAACAAAAAATTTGATTAAGGTTTAGAAAATTTTTTGTTAATCTCCAAAAGCTTTTTCGCGCAGCGCCCGATAAGTTTCATTTTCTTTAGATTCTGTGCTGACAGGTAAGCCCGATGCTTTCCAACCTTTTTGCGAGACGAGCCCTGTTGAAGGATCAACAGCTCCACCGAACCCCCCTTCAACATTGTGCAATTTTTCATAGCCATTTTGTTCCAATAATTGGCAAGCTTTTAAAGAACGTCCACCTCGCAGGCAACCAACAAAAAGACGTTTATCTTTAGGAAGATTTACTAGAGCGACTTTTAAAAAATCTGGATTAGGCTCCATGGATCCTGTGCCTTCATTGCGATGCATAATCGGAATATTAATGGCGTTTTTTGGATGCTCGGCTTCAAACTCAGGGATAGAACGCACATCAAGATAAATAGCACTTTTGTCTTGTTCAAGTTCTGCTTGGGTTTCTTCTGGAGAAATTTCAACAATAGGCATAATTAACTCCTTTAAAAATTTTCATCTAAATTATAAAATTGCTTTTAACTGATCAAGGCTTTTAGAATCATTTGTTTTTAAATTAAAACCAAGTCTTTGTCTTTTATCTTCTTGGGCTATAAGCTCAAACTCTTTCCAGAGTTTTTGGGAGAAGTTTTTTAATTCAGCTTCGACTACTTTGGAAAGCTCTGGAGTATTTGGAGCGATTCCTCGGTCATTAATAAAAAACTGAATTTCCTTTGTATCAAATTTTAATTTGCCATTAAAGGTCTTGTCGCTTTCCAAGCGTTCACAAGCTTCAATAGTTTGTCTAAAACAATGTTTTATTTTTTCTTGATTGCTTCCTTCCATCGAAGTTTTTCGATTGTAGCGAAGTCCCCATCGG
>JACKPJ010000004.1 GCA_024233625.1 Deltaproteobacteria bacterium | reverse complement strand
TGAGACTTCTAAATTTGGATCTTCATAGGAATCGTCTTGACTCATCTCTAAATAAGCCGTCTCATCTTGCTGAGGAGCAGGCTCTGAAGCATCATCCGGAGCTACTGCATCCATGTTAACATGGTGTGTTCCTGTAATTTCTTCATTAAAAAAATCATCATCAAAAAAACCCGAATCTTCAGAAGGAGTCACATTAACGATAGCAGTTTCATCAATAGGAATACGAACCTTACCTGTAATTTCCTTAAGCTCATTCAATGGTTCAAGCTGGCTTACATCAATATCAATAGCAGTCTTATCAAAATCTTCTTCAGGAAGACTCTTTGATACTTTCTTTTTTTGATTTAATATATCAGATATGACCGGTTCAGACTTTTTTGCACCTTTTCTATCCTCTGTTTTATTTTGAATAACATCTGAAGTTTTTTGCCCCAAAGGAGGTATATCTAATTGATCATTCTCTTCTTGAGAGTCCTCAAAATCACTTATATCAAAATCAATGATTGTTCTTTCGAGATCTTCTGTAATTGGCTTTCGAGGAACTGGACGAGGAGTTTTTCTTTTATTCTGAGTCATAACAAATTCATCTCCCATTCGAGTTAAGGCCCTGTCATGTTTGACTATTTTAAGAATAATGTAAATGCTTAATTTTTAGTTAAACAAGTTTGAATGAACTTAGTTTCATTTTTATAATGTTAGCATTAATATGCAAGTTCATAAATGGGATTATAAAACTATAAATATTAAATAAAAATCATATGCTTATAAAAAAGAGTTAAATAAACCTAATAACTTTAAAAGTTAAAAAATTATTCAAAATTTGAATCTCCATTATATTAGTTTGACCTTTTCAATTAGCTTTTCTAGAATAAACAAAGATTAATTCACACTTCTTCTTTACATTATTAGGCTTAAGGAGGCTCAAAAGAGATGGCAATTTCTAGCAAATCGGAAGAACAAGAAAACAATATTAAATCAGAATCTAACAAAGAAGATTTAGAATTAGAAAACGAAACAGAAAATAGAGATGAAAGCAACGGCGAAAAAGACGAAAACAACTCCTCAGAAAAATCTAAGAAGAAATCAAAAACTTCTAAAAAAACAAAAAGCGCATCTTTATCAGATGAAGAATCCAATTTAGAGATTGATTTAAACCCCTATCAATTAAACAAAACTTTAGTCAAAGAATCGAGTACCATTAAAAGCGAAATGGAGCTCTTAGAAAACCGACTCGAAAAAATGTACGAGCACAAAGAGAATGTCTCCGAAGATGTCTTCAAAAAAGTCAAGGGAGACTATGAAGCACAACTTGATAAAGTACGTGAATCTTTTGAAGAAAAGTGTCAGAAATTAGAAGAAGAATTAGAAAAACTCTACGAACTCAAAGATGAACAAAAAGCAATACTTACTCATCATGAAAGTATCTTAGAGGAAGCCAAATTTCGTCATCTTTTGGAAGAATTCTCTGACGAAGACTTTAAAAATGAACAAAAAGTTCAAAACAAAGAAATAAAAAAATACTCAACAATCTTGGAAACCATTCAAAGCTCCATCCAAAAATATGAAGATATTTTAGGTCGTCCCTATGCTCCTAAAGAACAGAGCTTCAAAGAAGAAGAAATTGAAAGTATTGAAGAAGAAATAGCTTCACAAGAAGAGTTATTAAACCTTGATAAGGAGCAAGCTCCTCAAACCGATGAAACTCCAGCCCAAGTCAATGCTAAGATGGAAGAAACTCCACCCATGGGAATTTCCGAAAGTGAAATTTTAGAAAGCTTTACTGAGGAAGAAAGTACTTTTCAACCTGTTCAACCTGAAGAAATTAGTCAGGAATATGATGATTTATTAGAAATTGGCGGTGATTATTTCGGTGAGGAAGAAAAAATACAAACAACTCCTCAAACTGCAGAACCCCAAAATGAGGAACTTGAAGCTGATGAATCCATCTCAAATATTTTAAAGGATATTCCTTTCGAAGAAGAGGAAAATGAAATTGAAATACACATCGAAGAACCAACAGGAGATTTGGCCGCAAGCTCTCCGACAGGCCAAGAAGCAAGTGAGGCTTCTCTTCTCCTAATCGAAGGAACTCTCGATGATCACGAATTTATTTTAGGTGAAAGCACAACTATGGGACGTTCTCCTAGTAACGATGTTGTCTTAAAGGAATCACGCATTAGCCGTCAACATGCTAATATTACTAAGACAGATGAAGGTTATGTCATTGTTGATTTAAAAAGCTCAAATGGCATTTTAGTCAACGACCAAAAAGTAGAAGAGGCATTACTCCAAGACGGTGACGAAATTCAGGTTGGTGGTTTTCGCTTTCAATTTAACATCCTATAAATAAGTGTCATACGGCTAGAAAAGCATAAATGCATTAGTAACTTAAGATCAATGCCAAGATCAATTGACGTCACTATTAAAAAAAATTTTACGCAATCGAAATTTGACTTAGTTCGTGGTAAAGGTGGACAGCAGAGATCATGCCTTTTTTCCAATCTCCCAAATGTAAACTTTCATTTTCTCCATGAGCATTACAATAGGGATCTTCTAAACCGATCAATAGAGCCGGCACCTTTTCGAATTTATTGACTAAAGGTTCAACAAAGGGAATAGAGCCTCCGCAACCAATATAAACAGGTTCTTTATCATAGCCTTTCGTCAAAGCTTTTTTTGCAGCTTCAAATGCAGGACCATCCGGAAGAACCTTCCATGGACTTCCACAAGCCCCAGGAGTGACCTTGACATCACAGTTAAAAGGAGTTTGCCTTTCTAAAAACTGACATAATTTTTCTAAACAAAAACTGGGGTCCATACCCGAAACAATACGCAGAGATATCTTTGCGCGAACACAATCCACTAATTGATTACTGGCTCCTTGAATTGAAGGAGCATCTACTCCAATGACGGTCAAACTTGGTTGACACCATAGACGCTCATATATTGAAGAATCTTTTTTGCCAATCCATTGGATGTTAGACACAGCGCCTAACTCTTGACGAAAAACTTCGGAATCAAAAGGTAGTTTTTTTAACTGTCCTCTCTCTTTATCACTGATTTGAGGCACATTAGAAATAATTTCAGGAATTGCCAAATAACCATTCTCATCATGTAAACTATACAAAATTTGATTTAGTGCCATCAAAGCATCGGGGACAGGACCACCCCACATTCCACTATGAACAGGATGGTCGAGAGTTCTAACTTCTAAGATAGCATCAATAATTCCTCTTAAACGATAAGTAATCGACGGTAAACCAATCTGCAAATTTGCAGTATCTGTCAACACCATGACATCACAACGAAGATACTCCGAATACTTATCAAGAAACTCACTGAGATGTGCGCTTCCTGTCTCTTCTTCTCCTTCAACAATAAACTTTATATTAAGTGGCAATTTACCCAGAGTTTTTAGATAAGCTTCGATAGCCGCAAAATGCATGATTCCACCTGCTTTGTCATCGACAACACCTCGACCATATAAACGTCCATCTCGTAATTCAGGAGAAAAAGGTGGTGAAAGCCACTCAGAATCTCTACCAGGAGGTTGCACATCGTGATGAGCATATAAAAGCACTGTTGGTGCATCAGGAGAATGGAGCCACTCACCATAGACATAAGGTGGTGCATCTCCCACTCTCAAAATTTCTACATTTTC
Organism: Deltaproteobacteria bacterium; assembly: GCA_024233625.1. Classification (GTDB taxonomy): domain Bacteria; phylum UBA10199; class UBA10199; order DSSB01; family DSSB01; genus JACKPJ01. Next base: position 152,582 of record JACKPJ010000004.1, on the reverse strand, counting down.
AAGACCAATTTTTTGCATATGAGCTTTTACCCATTGTGCAGAAATCTCTAATGGCCCTTGAGGAAAACCAGGAAATGCAATACTAGGAATTTTGGCATGTTCCATAAGATCAGAACAAAACTTTGAAAAGTTGTTCTTGATATAGTGAAGAGGGGCTTCAGTTAAGCTCATAAATACTCCAAAAGCTATTACAAAATCTAATTATTAAAATACTTTTAGAGAATACAATAAGCCTAAAGCCTTCGCAATAAAAGGATTAAAAGAGAGTCTTGAAAAATGAACTTTTTCAAGAGTCCCTAGAAGTAATTTTCGTTATCTTCATTGAACGACGTAGAATAATCTTCAAGCGTACTTAACAAAAAATCACCTATTTTATCTTCCTCAGCTTTTTGTATAATGGGCCTTTGCGAGACCTGCATAATCATCAAAAAGGCAAATAAAGCTGCAAAAGAAAAACCTGTACCGATAAGTTTCCATGGCCAAACGAAACTTTTTTGTTTCTCCAAAGTCTGAGACTTTTCTTCTAAAATAAGCGATGCTTTTTTGAGAAGAAGTTCTTTCTCATTAACTGGAGCTGCAGGTAGCTCAGGTTTGTTTTCTATAATAAATTGTTCAAGTGTTTTTCTCATAAACACACTCCTCGATCAGATAAATAACCTTGCATGCTTTGTTTTGCATAGTGAAGTCTTGACTTCACTGTACCTAAAGGAAGTTCCAAAATTTTTGCAACTTCCTTAAGCTTTTTACCTTCCATCAGATGTAAAACCAACACGCTTCTTTGTTCTTCATTAAGTTCACCCAAAGCATCTGAGATTAATTGCTGATTTTCAGTATTTTCTACTTGAGCGTCATAGTGTTCATTTCCAGAGGTTTTTTCTTCATCAAGCTGCTCGGCAGGCCCACCTCGAGTCTTAAGTTTGCGAAATCGATCTATTGCTGTATTCATAGCGATGCGATAAATCCAGGTTGAAAAACGACTCTTTCCCTTAAAAGTCGGTAAAGCCTGCCAAACTTTCAAAAAAACCTCCTGCACTAAGTCATCTAGCTCTTCTTTTGCTCCCATTCTATAAAGAACAGAACGCACTTGCCGGTGATACTGGTCATAGAGGTCACTAAAGTCTTCTAAGGATCTCAACTTATCTCCCTTTTGAAGATTTTTCTTAAAAAGTGTTTGTGTGATAGCTTGACTAATCATAGATACAAAGCCACGAATTATTCTCGAGGTCCTTTACCATGACGTTCCCATCGTCCACCACGACATGCCCCAATCTTTTCACGCTGTTCTGGAGTTAAAATGGAACGCAATTTTAACATCTTTTCAAAATGTTTTTGATGCATTTCTTGTTTCATTTTTTGCATCTCATTAAACTTCTTACGCAACTCAGCTTCTGAAGCATCGGATCTCATTGCATCATGAAGACTCTTGCGACTTTCTCTCATTTTCTCTCTCGATTCTCTCCAGTCACCTGATTTTTCATAGAGATCTTCTATTTGCTGCATCTGTTCAGCTGTTGGTTGATATTCTCTTTCAAAACACTCTAAAAATTGTTTTCCTCTTTGGCCTCCTTCAGCTGAAACATAGGAAGGCAATATAGCAATAGCAAAAGCCCCGACGAGCAATTTAGACATCCATGACTTTTTCATATTTTACTCCTCTTCAAGTAAGGGTTAAATCTTATTAAATATTAACTAGTTCTACTAATAGAAGACGTGAGAAAAACAAAAAAGTTCATTAGTTTTTTTAAAAAATAGAAAAATTTTACTCTCTTAAACAGTATTGCCTAGTTGATTTTTAACAAGGTCTAAAAAAATAAATTATTTCATATAGATACCACGCATATTGGAGTATCAATACCCAAAAAAATAGGATTATCGTTAGAACATTGTTATCTCCAATAACGATAATATCTTAATAGCTATTCTTTGCTCAATCTAGATAGACACATGGTTTTGCATCTATGTAAGTTAAAAAACACCTCATGATAACTATAATAACAAGTTACACTATCGGAGGCTCACCAAGTATTCCTTGCTGTTCCTCAGGATTCAACTCTTCATGAAAAGTATTCATAGCATCTTGAATTTCCTGATCTTCCCTAAACTTTGCAATGTGATAAAGAGCTTCACCTGCATTAACAACAGGAAGATTAGATTTTCCAATAATCACACCTGAAACGATTGCAGTAACCTTCTCTTCAGCCATACCAAAAGGATCGCTGATCACACCCAAGGTTTCACCTTTTTTGACATGACTTCCAAGGCGCCTAATCGTGCGAAGTATTCCACTGACATTCGCACGCACCCAATATGTTTTTTTTGAGATCAAAGAGTTTTTCTTAGGCTTAAAAGACATACCTGGAATCATTTTAAGTTCACGCATAATATTTAATACTCCCCGAACTCCTGCACGTATTGCTAACTCATCAAAGCGGAGGGCTTCCCCACCTTCATACAGCAACATAGGTATTCCTAAATCATTCACAGATTGTCTTAAGGAACCATCTCGAATATTAGAATTTAAAATGACTGGCGCACCGAAAGCTTTTGCAATACGTCGAGTTTTTTTATCATCCATACAAGCGCGTATTTGAGGCAGATTGATTCGATGCCATGAACCGGTATGAATGTCGATTCCATAATCACATTTTTTGACAATTTCATTTAAAAAAAGGTCTGCAAGACGCGCTGCAAGTGAGCCTTTTGGAGATCCTGGAAAAGAGCGGTTGAGATCGCGTCGGTCTGGAAGATATCGAGAATGGTTTATCAAACCGTAAATATTTACGACGGGTATTGCTATTAAAGTCCCTACGATTTTTTTGAGTGCCTTAAATTTTAGAACACGCCGAATGATCTCAATTCCATTAATTTCGTCTCCATGAATTGCCGCACTCACGAAAAGAGTTGGTCCTGATTTTTCTCCATGGAGCACTTGTACAGGCATAAAAACCTTTGACTGAGTGTAGAGACCCGGAAGTGGTAATTGAACACTAACAATTGAACCTGGTTCGATAATTGAGCTACCTATTTTTATTTTTTTGGCCATATTCAACCAGATCCTTTAGTTTTTGTTTTCCCAATTTGAACTTTCTTTTCCAAAAACTCAATAATAGATCCTGCAACATCTCTTTCTGTAAATTTTTCAATTCCTTCTAGACCCGGAGAGGAATTAACTTCTAGAACTAAAGGACCGTGTGCAGAACGAATAATATCCACACCTGCTACATTAAGTCCCATCGTTTTTGCCGCTCGCACAGCCGTTGCGCGTTCTTCTGGACTTAATCTTACACTTTCAGCACTTCCTCCCCGATGAAGATTGGATCGAAACTCTCCTGGTGCTGCCTGGCGTTTCATAGAAGCAACCACACGACTACCCACAACAAAACAACGAATATCTGCCCCCTCCGCCTCTTTAATAAATTCTTGAACCAAGATATTCGCATTCAAACCGCGAAAGGCAGCAATAACAGACTCGGCAGCTTTTTTGGTTTCAGCGAGAACAACTCCAATACCTTGGGTTCCTTCCAAGAGTTTCACAATGAGAGGAGCCCCCCCAACGATATTAATCAGACCCTCAATATCTTTTGTAGAGTGAGCAAAAGAAGTAATCGGCAAACCAACACCATCTCGAGACAATAATTGCAATGAACGCAATTTATCACGAGAACGCGTAATCGCTTGAGATTCATTTGCCGGAAAAACTCCCATCATCTCAAACTGTCTAACGACAGCAGTTCCATAAAATGTGTGCGAAGCACCAATACGGGGAATCACGGCATCAAACTTGAGAGACTCTCCTGCATAAAGAACAGAAGGACGACGCGAAGTGATATTCATATAACAACGCAAATAATCGACAATACGAACAAGATGTCCACGCTCTTGTGCAGCTTCTTTAAGTCTTTTAGTGGAATATAAGCTTGAATTACGAGACAGAATCCCGATTTTCATTTCCCCTCCTTGAGTTTTTTTATCCAACAGCAAACGAGTTTTTTACTTGCGTCTCTACTAAAAAACTTTAGCACACTCTTTAACTCGCTTAAATCCAATTTTAAGTTTATTTTATTTAAGCTTACCTATACAAAATGATAAACCTGGATCGACTACAAAACGACCTTTTAGCGCTGTACGGCCCAAAAGCATGCGAAAAAGCATGGTATCTCGATTAGTCAAAGTTATTTCGATCGGCCAAATGTAATCACCCAACTTCACAGGGGTTTCAATCACATATCTTTTTTCACGATGTCCTCCCGAATCCACTACAGAACGATAATCAACTAAAGGGGCCTCACAACAAATTTTATACTTTTTATCTTTTTGCAACGGATGTACCCAAAAACGCACATAGTGCTTTTTTGATTTTTGAAAGGGTTCCACTTTAAAGGCATGAATGGCAGAGGTCCTTGCACCCGTATCGACCTTGGCCTTAACTGCTGGAATGCCCAGTTCAGGCAATTCCAACCATTCTCTCCAGCCAACACATGGTTTGTGAATGTGTGATTTTTTTATTATTTTCATGACTAGACCCAAGCAATCAACTCGTCGCTTGCTCTCGCTCTATTTTTAAGGAATTTGATCAGAAAACTCTGCTTCAAATGGATCAACAACAGTTAAGGTTCCAACTCCTGGAGACGCAAAGTAAATATCACTAATATTACCACTATTATCTAATAGAGGCTCTATTCCTTCTCCACTGACGGCACCAACTTCAACTCTTTGCACTTCGATACTAGTCAAATCTTGAGCAACCCTTAGAGCCAATAAGTCCCCTGAAGACTGAGTATAATAAGCCCCCACCCGACCATCTGTCAGATTGCCAGCCGTCACTAAATTGATATTACCATTTAAAATAACAGTATCTTCATCAAAAGCATCCGCAGGTGTACTTGGATTCACTTCGCCGATTAAAAATGACTGAGACAAATCGTTTAAATTAAGCCGATAAGCTTCTGCACGATTTTCATCAAGAATCGAACAAAACAATAAGCTTCCTTGATTATTGGACACCAATGCAAGATCACGCGTTTTTCTTCCAATATCCAAAGTTTGAGGAGCTTGGTTGAGATTATTGAGATCAATAATTGAGATTTCTGTCGAGCTAGAATTTGCCACTGCCATCAGGTCCAACCCAGGATCAATACTTAAACGTGTAGGAATCCCACTGAGTTGGATGTGGGAATTTTCAATTTGCTCTCCCGTTTTGATATCATAGGCATATAAGCTTGCTGAACCCGAATTAGTGACCCAAACATGACCACGTTTTTCATCAACCTGAATTCCCACTAAGACATCAGAACTTTCTCCCGCTACAGAGATTGGGGAAATTTCAGAACGCCTCAACCCTCCTGCAATATCAAAATCAATCACAATAATCTTTTGCAAAGGCCCTTCATTAGCCCCCAAAACAAAAAGTCTGGAAAGATCATTTTCTAAAGAGGCTAGTGCTGCATTAGAAGGAAACTCGGGTAAAATCAACGCATCTTCTTCGGTCAACAAACCCTCTTTATCACCATCTTTGTTTTTTTTAGTAAGAACCTCATTATTTTTTGCCACATCGATGACATTAAGGCCATTTTTTTGATTATCAATAACAAAAACACGCTGTTTAGCCTGATCAATCGCGACAATTGCGGGAAATTTAAGACGGTCCTTACGTTCATTTCCAATACAAGAATTAAAAACTGAAATTGAAAAAAACGCTAAAAAAAGAAAAGTAATTTTTTTATATTGCCCAAAAAAACGCATAAGTCTTCCTTTGAAAATTAATCTTAATTCCCTTATTGATAATCCTCTGCCTTAGGCAGCTCTCCGATAATTTTCACAACACTTTGTTGTTCTAAATCGATAACAGAAATAAGATTTGTGTCGTAATGAGCAACGTATAAATACTGCTTCCCATTTTCTTCTAACATTGCCAGACCAAAAGGTTGGTCCCCATCCCAGTCTTCATCCTTGACTCCTGCAGGCCGCGTAGAAAGATCGATTCGCCCAACCTCCTGTTGCAAGACAAGATCCACAATAGACAAATCATTACTCTCAACATTAGTCACATAAGCGCGTTGTTTAGCTTCATCAACAATAATTTGGCCTGGCTCAACTCCAACCGGAATCGAAGCTACTTGCAAACTGGCGGCAGAAATTTCTTTAGGTGCCCCCACAACCGGATCTAAGCCTTCATCTGTCATCACTTTTAACACTGCTGGCGTACCATCGATCATATAAATATATTTTGAGTCACGAGTAATTCCACGCGTAGAAACGGTCCCTACAACAATATAATCAACAGCTTCGCTGCCTAAAGCACGAACTCCTGGAGGAGTCGGCTCCAAAAACTCCTGAGCATCCAAAACTAACATATTATCGACTCGATTGGTGACAAAAATATGTGAACCCGAAGGAGAAACTGCAATCTCTCGCGTTTCATCAGCATCAAGATCACGGTCTTCATTCGTTTTGACTTCGAGATCAACGCTACTGTAACCTGTCATATTATCCACATCATAACGCAAGGCTTCACCTGTTGCCGCGACGTATAAATTTTGACCATCGAAGAAAGCACCAAAGGGATTTTCAGCTGAGACCACTTCTTCTACCTTCAAAAAATCCGAAGAAGCCTCATTAATATTAATTCGCAAAACTTGCTCAGAGGTGTCCGCATCATTATCTTCATCACCTTTACGGTTAGGAATATAAACATATTGCCGGGCTTCATCTAAGATGATTTGGCCTGAAAAATTCTTAATACGAATCACATCCATTGGCTGGGGGTTGGTCGGATCACTAATGTCAAAGACTATGAATGAAGAATCATACCACTGAACTCGGCCATTCGAATTAACTACATACAAGCGCTGATTTTGAGGACTCACTGCTAAAGAAATCGGATTAGCTAAAGTCACTGGATCTAAATCTAAAGGAATGCTCGGAATAATAAAGTCTTCTGTACATGAGGGTAGAAAAAATAATAATAAAAGAAGCCACTTATTTTTTTTTCTGCTTTGATTAAAAATTTTCAAAGAAATATCCTTTTTTTAAGAATTCGTTTTCAAGGCTGCGTGTGCTGCTGCTAGGCGAGCCACAGGAACTCGATAAGGCGAACAACTCACATAATCAAGACCAATTTTGTCACAAAACATGACAGACTTAGGATCTCCACCGTGCTCACCACAAATACCGACCTTGAGATCCGGAGTACTCCGGCGACCTAATTCAGTTCCCTGGCGAACCAAACGTCCTACTCCATCAACGTCAAGAGTCACAAAAGGGTCTTGAGGAAGTATGTTTTTTTCCAGATAAACAGGCAAAAACTTTCCAACGTCATCGCGTGAAAAACCAAAAGTCGTTTGAGTCAAGTCATTGGTTCCAAAAGAGAAGAAATCAGCGTATTTGGCAACCTGGTCTGCAGTTAATGCAGCACGAGGCAACTCAATCATGGTTCCAATTAAATATTTAAGCTTTACCTGAAACTCATCACAAATCTTTAAACATATTTTCTCGACAACTTCACGCATGAGTTTTAATTCATTCACATGACCCACGAGAGGAATCATGATTTCTGGAATAATCTCAAAGCCTTCATTTTTGACGAGTTCACAAGCGGCTTCCATAATCGCTCGGGTCTGCATCTCGTAAATCTCGGGATAAGTAATTCCCAAACGGCAACCACGATGTCCCAACATAGGATTAAACTCATTGAGCGTAGTCAGCTTTTTGCGGATTTCCTCAGCACTTCGTCCTAATTTTTTAGAAACCTGCTGAATCTCTTCTTCGCTATGAGGCAAAAACTCATGCAGAGGCGGATCCAATAAACGAATTGTCACAGGATAACCTTTCATTTCCCGAAAAATTTCGAGAAAATCACTGCGTTGCATCGGTAGAATTTTTGCAAGCGCCTTTTCTCTTCCCGCTTGATTCTCTGCTAAAATCATTTCGCGAACGGCATCAATGCGGTCTTCTTCAAAAAACATATGTTCGGTTCGACATAAACCGATTCCTTCCGCCCCAAAACGCCTGGCAACCGCAGTATCCTCTGGAGTATCCGCATTGGTTCTTACTTTTAGATGACGATATTCATCGACCCAGGTCATTAATTCAACAAAATCACCCGAAAGCTTGGCTGCGGTCGTAGGTACTTTTCCCAAAATTACCTCTCCGCTCGTTCCGTCGAGAGTAATTTCATCGCCTTGTGTAATCTGATGCTGATTGAGAACAAATTTTTTATTTTTTGAGTCGATTTGCAGTGCTTCACAACCAGTGATACAACATTTACCCATTCCTCTAGCAACGACAGCCGCATGACTCGTCATACCACCTCGGGCTGTCAGTATTCCCTTTGAAACGTGCATTCCATGGATGTCTTCAGGTGAAGTTTCCAGTCGAACCAAGATCACGTCCTTACCTTGATCACTCCATTCAATGGCTTCTTCTGCTGTAAAAACGACTCTTCCACTCGCTGCACCTGGAGAAGCCGGTAAACCTTTACCCATGATATTTTTTTCGGCCTTAGGATCGAGTGAAGGATGCAATAACTGATCAATCTGCGCAGGGTCGACCCGTAGAATTGCTGTTTTTTTATCGATAAGTCCTTCATTTGCCATATCGACTGCAATCTTCACCGCCGCTTGTGCCGTACGCTTACCATTACGTGTTTGTAATAACCAAACTTTGCTCCTTTCGATGGTAAACTCGATATCTTGCATGTCTTGATAATGTGCTTCGAGTTTTTGATAAATATCGACAAGCTCCTCATAACAACGTGGCATGATTTCTTCCATCGCAGGAAGACTGGATTGGTCTCTTTCTTTGGCCTGTAAATTAATGGGCTGAGGAGTGCGAATCCCAGCGACGACATCCTCTCCTTGAGCATTAACTAAAAACTCACCGTAGAAGAGTTTTTCTCCAGTCGAGGGATCACGAGTAAAAGCAACACCGGTTGCACAGTCTTCTCCCATATTTCCAAAAACCATGGCTTGAACATTGACTGCAGTCCCCCATTCTTGCGGAATCTCATTAATGCGGCGATACTCAATGGCACGCTTATTCATCCAGGATTTAAAAACGGCACCAATTGCTCCCCAGAGCTGTTCTTTGGGATCTTGGGGAAAGTCCTTTCCGGTAATTTTTTTGACGTAGGCTTTAAAGCTATCAACAAGCTCATTCCAGTCTGAAGCTTGAAGTTCCGTGTCTAAGCGAACCTCACGAGCGGCTTTCTTTTCTTCGATGAGATGCTCGAAGTGTGAACGGTCGAGATCTAAAACAACATCCGAATACATTTGAATAAAGCGACGATAAGAATCATAAGCAAATCGCTCATCTCCTGCAGAATTCGCCAATCCTTTGACTGTTTGATCATTAAGCCCCAAATTAAGTACGGTGTCCATCATTCCTGGCATACTGATACGAGCACCGGAACGCACTGAAAGTAAAAGAGGATTTTCGGAATCACCAAATCGACGTGACATAATATCCGCGGTTTGCTGAAGTTTGGCTTCGACCTGTTCCTCTAAGCCTTGGGGATATTGATTTTGATTTTGATAATAGGCAGTACAAACTTCAGTCGTAATTGTAAAACCAGGAGGAACGGGAATTCCTAGACGATTCATTTCTGCTAGATTGGCTCCTTTGCCACCCAACAAATTTTTAAGTTGCGAATTACCGTCGGCTTGGCCGTTTCCAAAAAAGTAAACCCATTGTTGTACCATGTCTCACATATCCTTTAACAAAAAATTTTTTCTAAATAGCTTTCGAGCTGATCAATCGCAACACGTTCTTGATGAGTCGTATCACGATGCCGCACCGTCACTTGATGATCTTCTTCTGACTGAAAATCATAGGTCACACAAATTGGTGTTCCAATTTCATCATAGCGGCGATAGCGCTTGCCAATACTGCCGACTGCATCAAAATCAGTCGCGTATTTTTTTCTAAACTTTTCTTCAATACGCTCTACAGGTTCAGCAAGCTTTTTCGATAAGGGTAAAAATGCAATCTTAATTGGAGCAATGTGAGGAGATAATTTAAGTAAAGTACGGGCTTCTCCTCCGATCTCGTCTTCCGTAAAAGCATCCGCCAACACTGTCAACAATGTTCTATCGACACCGAGTGAAGTTTCGATCACCGCAGGAACAAACTTTTCTTTAGTTTGATCATCAAAATAGCTGAGATCCTTACCGCTTCCTTTGATGTGCTGAGTTAAATCATAATTGCTTCGATTGGCGATTCCCTCGAGCTCAGAAAATCCAAATGGGAATTCATACTCAACATCGGTACAGCCCTGAGCATAATGTGCAAGCTCATCCGGATCATGTGGTCTTTTTCTTAAATGAGAAGCGCGGATCCCAAGATCAATAAACCACTGAAATCTCTGATCTACCCAATACTCATACCACTTTTGGCCTTCATCACCTTCAGGCTTGATAAAAAATTCCATTTCCATTTGCTCGAACTCTCGAGAGCGAAAAATAAAATTTCGTGGTGTAACTTCATTACGAAAACTTTTACCAATTTGGGCAATACCAAAAGGAATTTTTTGCCGGGAAACCGTTTGAATATTTTTAAACTGGGTAAAGATGGACTGACAAGTTTCCGGCCTTAAATAAGCCCGAGCAGAGTCATCTTTAACTGCACCCACGAATGTTTCAAACATCAAATTAAACTGGCGAATTTCAGTCAGCTCCCCTTCTCCCTTTTTTTCAACTGCACAAGCTTCAACACTTAAGGAGGGTTTATTTGGACAAGGAAGCGTCGAAATATGGTCGGCTCGAAAACGCCCTTTACAAACCCGACAATCGACCAGAGGGTCCGAAAAGCTTTTCACATGCCCACTCGACACCCAGGTTTGAGGGTGGCAAATAATCGAAGTATCGACTCCAACAACATTAGACCGATCTCGGACCATCTTTTGCCACCAAAAATTTTTAATATTATTCTTCAACTCGACACCCAGAGGACCATAGTCCCAGAAACCATTGATTCCCCCATAAATCTCACTGGATTGAAAGATGAAGCCACGTCTTTTTGCTAACGAAACGAGTTTTTCCATGAAAGCCGAACTAGCATTGGGGAAAAAAAGGTGTCAACGATGTTTTCATTTTTTTTATAAACAAGAAAACTTGCCAGCCTCTTCGTGCGTATGTTAGAAAACGAGCATGAAGAAAAGCTCATTATTACGCAATGCGTTATGGAACTCGTTATTAGTAACCCTAATATCCATTTGTTCTTTTTCATGTAGTTTGAAAAAGTTTGGCGCAAAGACCTCTGCAGAGGTTCTTTACGAAAGTTCAGAGATTTTAGACAAAGAACCTGACGTTGATTTGGCTGAGCGCTCATTGATAGGTTCTTTAAAACTCCTTGAGGGCTTGTATTTACAAAATCCTGGGGATAAAAAAGTCCTGACACTTCTTGTCAAATCCTATGCAGGTTATGCCTATGGTTTTACAGAAAATGAATTACTCCGGCATAAAAACGAGAGTCCCGAATACCAAACAGCCCTGCTAAGAGCACAACGCTTTTATACCAGAGCTAAAGACTATGGTTTAGAGTTACTCAGCAAAAATAATGCATTTGCCAAGGCCAAAGATTTAGAAAGCTATCAAAATGCGCTTCAACAATTTGGCAAACAGGATTTAGAGGCCCTTTTTTGGACAGCATTTGCTTGGGGCAATTATTTAAATTATCACAAAGATTCGATAACGGCTTTGGCTGATATTCCTAGAATCGAAGCTTTGATGCAGCGTGTGATGGAACTCGACGAAAATTATTATTATGGAGGTGCACATTTGTTTTTCGGAGTCATGAATAGCAGTCGACCCAAAGCTCTGGGAGGTAATCCCGAAAAAGCTCTTGAACACTTTAATCAAGCTCGACAAATCAGCGAAAACAAAAACCTTATGGTCTCTGTTGCGGAAGCTCAATTCTATGCTGTGCAAATCCAGGACAAAAAATTGTTTCGTCAATTACTTAACGAAGTCAATAACCAAGAAGCCGATATTCTACCTGAACAACGGCTCATGAACGAGTTGGCAAAAATACGCAGTCAGCTCCTCTTAAAAAAAGAATCGACTTATTTTAATTAAAACCCCTTAATAGCGGGAGGAATACCCAAATGATAAAACGTCTAACTAAAATATTATCAGCAACTGCACTCTCTTTGATGATGTGCGCAAGCCTACACGCAGCCGAATATGAAATCAAAATGGCTGTTCTTGCACCTGAAGGATCCACTTGGGTCAAAATCATGCAAGAAATGGACAAAGAGCTCCAAACCAAGAGCGGCGGTAAACTCGCACTAAAACTTTATGCTGGAGGAGTTTCCGGAGATGAAGTCGACGTCATCCGCAAAATGCGTATTGGACAGCTTCATGCAGGGGCCTTTACCGGTGTTGGATTAGGAAAAATCGTTCCAGCTGTTCGCGTGTTAGAACTCCCCATGCTCTTCCAAAACTACCAAGAAGTTGATAGTGTCAAAGCCAAATTGCTCCCTCAATTTGAAAAAGATTTTAGCGCCAAAGGTTTTAAAATCCTTGGTTTTGCAGAAGCAGGATTTGTTAACATCTATGCTAATAAACCCATCAAAACCATGGCCGACATGAATGGAACAAAAATGTGGGCGTGGGAAGGTGATCCACTCGTTCAAGAAATGTATAACGCTTTAGGAATTACCCCTATTCCTTTAAGTTTACCTGATGTTTTGCCAGCATTACAAACCAAAACCATCGATGGTGTCTATGCTCCTCCTCTTGGTATGATTGCCCTTCAATGGTTCACCAAAACAAAATACATGACCAATGTTAAATTGGCAAATTCGACAGGTGCTATTTTAATTACCAAAGCTCAATATGCAAAGTTACCTGCTGATCTCCAAACAATTCTTTCCGAGACCACTGAAGCCTACTCTAAAAAGCTTATCCAAAAAATTCGAGCAGAAAACACTCAAGCTTTGGAAAGCCTAAAAAGTAATGGCATTCAAGTTGTTGAAGTAGATGGAGATGCCAAAGCTCAAATCACCAAAGCTTCTGAAGCTGTTTACACCAAACTAGTAGGCAAATTATATTCGCAAGCTCTCTTAGATCAGGTGAAAGGGTATCTGAAAGCAATGAGATAAGAATAAGATTAAAGATATAGAAATCATTAACCCCCCTTTTTGAAACATCCAAAAAGGGGTTTTTTTTTTAATTCTAAAAATTTGATACCAGAAATAAAATTAAGAATAAAGTTTAGAGAGTGTTGAAAAAGGGTAAGATACGAGGCGGAGCAGAAGTTTAATCACTCAACGTACAATGTGTACGTTGAGTGATTAAACTTCTGGTCCAACGAAGTAGATTGCCCTTTTTCAACACTCTCCTTTTCAAGACTCTCCTTCAGCACCTTTTTCACCAATCGCAAGTCTTAATAGATCAAACAGTTTTTGATGAAATTTAGGAGAGGATAATTTTTGACTTACGCGATCACGGATCAGATCAAGGCGCTCATCAAAACTATCCAAAGCATCTTCATGATAGTGTAAGGGGAGCTTTTCACGTTGCTCTTCAGCATCCTCATCCCCTTTTAACCAACTTGCCATATCATGACACTGCGTACAAGGAGCATCTCTCTTAATTAAAGAACAACGTTGTGCATAAATTTCGGCAAGATCTTCATGCGTCTCACGTAATTGCGCTTCGACATTTTTGCCTTCTTTTTCGGATAATGATTCTAGCTTCGTCAAATCCTCTGGACTAAAATCAAATAACTCAGAGAGCACAAAACTTTCTTGCTCATCTGCAAAACGAGTTTTTGTCAAAACAATGAAACAAAATAAAACATGATCAATGATTTGAAAGTCTTCCTGATAATCTTGATATATTTCCTGAAGCAATTTTTCATTTGCAGCATTTTCCATCAAATGTTCTTTAAGGATTTCCAAGGCATCAGGACTCCAAGGAGTTTTATCTTTAAGCTTGCTTTGGGAAAAAACGCTCGCTATCGATAACAACCATTGAGAAAAAACATCCTGCGATGAAAACTCCGGCATTGACTGATAGGCCTTTAAAAGCACCTCTTGCACTTCATCTTCGGCTTCGAAATAATCTGCATATCGAATTAAAAAATAAGTCAGAAGTTGCGGACGATACTTTGAAAAGAGCTTTTCAAAAGCAAGGGCATCTCCTTTTAAACATCTTACGATCAGTTCTTTTTCCTTTGTGTGGGAATTTTCTTGAGAATAATTTTGATTTTCTTCCATAGACCGAGTTCATAGCGTGCTCACAATTCTTTGACAAGAGTCTTTCTATCACTTAGTTTATAAGTCTATTTCTAAGCACTTTATTATAGAGGAATGGATCATGAGTTCAATGAAATATCTGGTTTACGATATTGAGAGCGTCACCGATAAAAAATTATTACAAAGAGTCCTCTACCCTGAACTGGAGGACCCTGAAGCAGCCTACCAACAACACCTTACTGAGCTCGCTGAAGAAAATCGTGAATTCGTCAATCCCGCTTTTCATCAACCAATTTCTATTGCCGTGATGGGACTGAATGAAGATTTTGAAATTCTTAAAATAGGCCTGTTAGGCAAAGAACAACGCAGTCCCGAGGCCATCGTTAGACATTTTTGGGAAATGTACAATCAAGCTGGGCCTACTTTAATCGATTTTAATGGTCGTGGTTTTGACATTCGACTCCTCGAACTATGGGCATTTAGGCTCGGCATCAGTATCGACCCAAGTTTTTTCACCAAGTTTGGGCCGCGCTATCGTTTTGACGAAAGTAGCCATTTGGACCTTCACGATTTTTTAACTAATTATGGAGCCATTCGTTATCGTGGCGGCCTCGACCTCTTTGCTAAACTCATCGATAAACCTGGAAAAATGGACACCAAAGGACACATGGTACAAGAACTTTACGACCAGGAAAACTTTTTTCAAATCGATGACTATTGCCTCGGTGATACCATGGATACTTACTTTGTCTTTCTGCGCAGCCTCGTCATGCGAGGCCTCATCGATTTAGAAAGAGAAAACGTGCTAACCGAAGCAGCCATTCAAAGTATGGAAAATAAAGAAGAGGAAGAGGGATTTTTTAAGGAATATTTAAAGAGAATGAAATTGGTTTCTCAACCCGACGATGGAAGATAATCTTTTAAGAGGCAACCCAATAATATTTTCTTTCTCACCACAAATCTCTTCTACCAAAGAAACTCCCAAACCCTGAATCGCATAAGCCCCTGCTTTTCCCATCGCTTCACCTGTCTCGACATAATCGCGTGCTTCCTGCTCAGAAAATTTTTTAAAGTGCACCTCGCTGACTTCTTCCCAATGCTGCCAGCTTCTATCCAAACCAGCAGGATTTCTACCTTGATAAAGAGCCAATGCTGTCCAGACTTGATGCCACTTACCTGACATCGCCAGCAAAATATTTACAGCATCCTCTTTGTTTCGGGGCTTACCCCACTTTTTTCCTTCAAAAGCCACCAAGGTATCACAGGCCAAAATCCAGGCAGCAGGAAAACGAGGCACCAAGGACATTGCTTTATGATAAGCTAGATAAGCCGCTTCCTCACGAGGTCCTAGCCATTTAATGGGCCTTTCCATAAAAATAGGGGGAACGACACGAAAGGAAACTCCCAAAGTGGATAATAATTCTTGGCGACGGGGTGAAGTTGAAGCCAGTATTAGAGAAATGGGTTTCACTTACTGTGACGCATCATTTTTTGGACTTCTTCGAGATGCTCGGTTTCTTCTCGAACCATCTGTCTGGCAAGTTCTTCTAAAGCAATGTCATCACCAGCCAATTGGACAAGCTCTTTGTAGAGGCTCAAAGCCTGGGTTTCAAACTCCATGGACTCTTCAAGTATTTTATCAATGGCATGAGATTGAGTATCGGGAATGGGAGACGCTTGATGATTGGGATGTCCTCCATAACTGGTAATTTTTTCTCCGATGATAATTGCGTGATTGATGCTTTCTTGAGCTTGATCACGAAACCACTTTTGAATGGGAATACGATTATGCCCCATGATCATAAAAGAATAATGCAGGTACCTAAACACTCCAGACATTTCTTCCTGAAAAATTTTATTTAAACAATCTAGAACTTCCTGACTGGTTTTTTGCATGACTGTCTCCCTATTAGTTATCAATTTGTTATTTTTTTACAATTAATTATAAATTGATACCATCATGTAGCTTAATAGAGATTCTGACAATAAAAAAATGACAAGAAGAAGAAAGTCTTTAATGCTCCGAATTCAAGGCCTTCTCAAACATGTGTCCCATAAAAGACATGCAAGCACGGCGTGACATCAGGTGTTTTTCCATAAAAGTAAAAGTCTTGTTAAACAAACCAGGAATAATCGTCGGTTTCTTACCCAAACAACTGAGGCCTGTTTGAACTGCAGCAATCAGCTCTGTCGCAGGCATATATGATTTTTTAATATCGATGGGTTTTGAACCATTGCCAGAATTCATTTTTGAGTTATTTTCAAAATCATGATTTACTCCTGGAGAAAGCACACTAACGTCCACACCATCTTTTTTTAACTCATAATGCAGCGATTCCCCTAAGGTTAAAATATAGGCCATCGAAGCAGCATAATTAGCCAAATAGGGAGCTGCACCGAAACCAAATGTGGAGGCGATAAATATTATCCCCCCACGCCCTCGTTCACTCATCTTCCCGGCAAAATGCCGAGTAAGTTGTAATGGACCCACTATATTATTTTGCAACAATCGCATTTCTTCCAATGGATCTTCCTGGATGAAGTCGCCGTGAGCCTCCATTCCCGCATTTGGAACAAGGAAACCAATTTCTTTTCCCTCAACTTGCTTAATAATTTTAGAAGAGGCTTGTGGATTACTCAAATCGGCAGATACTACCATCGTCTTAACTCCGAAATGATGCGCTAAACGCTCCGACATCATTTCTACCTGAGTCGTTTCTTCAGAGACCAAAATAAGATTCATTCCGTGCTTCCCTAATTGACAGGCAAACTCCTGACCAATTCCTGATTCAGCTCCTGTCACCAGAGCCCACGGACCATATTGAAGACCAAAATCCTGCACACTTCATCCTTTATATAAATAAACAAGGCAACTCCTCACTAGAGAAGCTTATAATTAATTATAACAAATTAACTGAAAGGAAAAAGAGCCGTTTTGAATTTAGGTTTTAAAATGGAAAAGATAGAAACTCGTCAAATTAAACAATCACCACTCGTCAGGTTCTAATAACTCATGGAATAATACATCCGAATAATGGACGTCCCAGCGTTGTCCAGATAGCAAACGGGACAAACGCCGCGTTCCATAATAGCGAAAGCCAATTTTTTGAAAGGTACGTAAGGAAGCGACATTGAGTGCATAGTGTTCAGCTTGAATGTTAAATAATCCCAAAACACGAAAACCATAACGACAAAGTAGCCAGGCTGATTCAGTGCCCAGCCCTTTTCGCCAGTATTCTTTTTCACCGATAGCCAAACCCACCTCCGCAGTAAAATCCTCTCCATTAAGACGCATCAATCCGCCATAGCCAATAATCTTTTGGTCTTCTAAATGTTCAATCATAAAGATGCGTTGATATGGATCGCGTTTGACATCTCTTATCCAAGCAAGCTGGTCTTCCACACGCGTGGGTTGGCTGGTATCATGAAGATGCGAAGAAACCACCGGATCGTTCGCCCATTGCATCAACAAAGTCGCATGGGATTCTTCGAGATCCATCAGCCGCAATCTTGAGGATTGTAAATAGTTTTGCTTCATTCATTCATCCATCAAAAGTCTAGAACTCTGTCAAAATCAAAAACTTGGATGCCTTTATCCTGACACCTCTACTCTAAAATCTGAATTGCTTGAACATGGTATTCTAATAAGGGTTTTAAATTAAATAAACCCTTTGCTGCCAAACTCATCACCGGTAAATTGGGTGCAAACTCTAACTCCATCACGAGTGGGTTTTGTGGATTATTTAAAACTTTATACTTTAATAAATCATTGCCGATGACAACCGTATCCACAGTAACTTTTTTCTCATTGAGACTTAAAACATAGGGATGACTCGCTTCTAAAACATGAAGCTGGCTGAGTTCAAACTTTTTTTGCGTCACAGGATTCGTCAAAGCGGCTAACTGCTTCACCCATTGATTAAATTTATGAATGGATCCCCTGATGTATGCATCTTCTTGAGCAGGCCCCAAGAGCGGATTATTTTCTATGCCCAAAGACCAGTCGGTCTTTCCGGAACTTCGCAACTCTTCAAATGCCGTATCAGAAAACCAAATACTGGCATAATCCGAAAGATAAAGTTCTCCTCGAGGCCAAAATAAGGGAATCAGCATTTTTCGTGAAGCATTGATATTGGGCAAAGATATTTGATTTTCTAGGTCGAGTTCGTTCTCTTGCCAACGAAAACTCAGGCCGTCGACGCCTCCTGTCTGGACAATTGAAATTTCCCTTTTTTGCTCAGAAATTTCACCTGTAGTAGTTGGAGAAATACTCCAGGTGGAGATTTCAAACTTCATCCCTTGCTTGAGGTTTAGTTTTGAATTATTTGAATTACTTGATTTTTTTGGAATTTTTTTAACAGCTTCCTTTTGAATATTCTTTCCCGAATCACATGCCGAAAAAAGACCCAGTAACAACAAAATAGTCAGGGTCAAATAAGGGATTTTTGAAAATTTTCTCATAAGATCATCCTTGTATGGGCCTGTTGAAAAATAATTTTCTTCTGCAAGACCCTTATTGATTAAACTTGATTACCTTTTCAACTCTCTCTAAAACTCACCCATACGTCAAGCACCGCAAGCAACCACACTAAAAATATCCCAACTAGCATGACAAATAGAACCTCTTGATCACTCTGCCAAGTTTCCCCCATCAATGTCCACACATTTAAATCCAAAGAATAAGACCTAACATTAAGCAGATAGAACATCACCGACATGAAGCGAATAAAAGTACCCCCAACCAGCAGAAGCTCAGCTCCAATAAAAAAATAACCTTTCCCCTTTTTATTAAGATAAAGCTGGCCTGCTCCTGGCCAAACCAAGATATTTAAACCCAATGCCATCGACTTTTTTTTGCTCACAGCTTCCCTCGCTCGTGAATGTTGAGAACTTAAATTCATCATTGATCAAAAAATAGGCAACACGCTATTGACAACTTGATTCAACATTTTTTACTCCCCAAATTTAAAAAAACTCTTGAATAATCACACCCTCAAATTGGCCCAGCTTTTTTTTCACTCCTTTTCCCACAACTTATTCACAGCTTCTGTTTATTTTTTTACTTGCTCCCAGAGTTCTTCCAGTTCTGCCACCCCGAGTTCTTTTAAACTCTTTCCCTTTTTGGAAACATCTTCTTCCATATGTTGAAAGCGTTGAGTAAATTTATGACAGCTAAGCCGGAGTGACCTTTCAGGGTCCAGCTTATAATGTCTTGCTAATTGTGCAAGACTAAAAAACAAATCTCCCAATTCCATCTCCATTTCTTCCGGATTTTTTTGTAAAATGGCCTCTTTTAATTCCTGGATTTCCTCTTCCACTTTTTCCAAAACATCTGGAGCCCTCTCCCAGTCAAAACCTACATGACTCGCTTTGGAACCCAGCTTGTAGGCCCAGAGCAAGGCAGGCAGCTTTGGAGGTATTCCTGAAAGCAGTGACTTTTGCTGAGGCTTTTCCTGACTTTTGATCTCTTCCCATTGCTGCCGAACTTCTTGCTCGGTCTCAAGCTTTGTTTCTGAGAAAACGTGGGGATGACGTCGAACGAGTTTTTCGATGAGAAGCTGGAGTACATCTCGACACTCAAACTGCTTGGCTTCTTTGGCAATCTGGGCATGAAAGACGACCTGCAAAAGCAAGTCTCCTAATTCTTCCTTGAGCTCATCCTCATCTCCTGTCTCAATAGCATGCAGGACTTCGTAACACTCTTCCAGCAGATAGCGCGTTAGGCTGATATGATTTTGCTTTTTATCCCAAGGACAACCTTGCGGCCCTCGAAGCCTTACCATGATCTGAAGCAATTCTTCAAAGAGCTCAGCACTACTTTTTTGATCCAAATTTATAGGGAAATGAGAAGAAGCTTTTTTCATGTTTTTGATTATTAACTTGAAAAGCTGGCTTCTTCAAGGGAATAGAATTAAGGTATCGACAAACTGCAGCCACCACCAGCGCCCCCGCTACTTCCATTGCTAGAGCTGCTTCCACTCGAACTAGATCCCGAACTCGAACCTGGGTCATAAGAATTGTAAGTGGTTGCTCCCTGACCAATGGTGATGTCAAAGCCTGCATAAGTATCACAAGTTCCTCCCGAACATTGACAGGTGATATTCATCGATTCAGGACAAGTCCGAGGAAAGTTGATAACTGATTGCGATTTGTTAGCAATGGAAGAGATCCCTTTAAAAGTTGGATTAACCGCTTGGGCACAGACCTGATAAGTGCGACCTTCCTGCAAACCGGTTAAAAGGTAAGATCCACAGTTGCTTGTACAAACCCCTTGGGAACTTTGCGGAGACTCAGCTCCCGAAAGTCCTGCAATCCAACCCGAACCCGAACTCGAATCAACCGCAACCACTTCAACAGCAGCAACTTCTGTCACCCCATCGGTATCAAAAACCTTCCCGGAAACACTGCAGTATTGATTAGAAGCATTGGCATAAAGGCGCCTCATATAGGCCTTATCATCTTCATGCAAAGTCGAATAATTAACACTACTCATCGAGGTGGGAAACATTGTCGGAATCGCTTCGACGTCAGCCCCACTACAACCCCCACTCTTACATCGGTCGTAGGCATCTGGGTTGACTTGACTATGACCTAGCCCCAAAAAGTGCCCGACCTCGTGGACGATGGTATCATAAACTTCCTCTTCGGTGAGCTCGCGCGAGCAACCTCCACAACCGGACTTAGTCGTCACAGGGGGAATACAAGCACCATTAATAATCATGCTACTGCGGCGAATAATACGGCGCTCGGGATCTCCAGACATATTATTAATATCATCGACCTTCGTTACTGCACGAACACTGAATTGATTACAAGAACCAAAGAGAGACTCGATAATCGAACCATCTTCGTCAAAAATCACCGGTGCCCAACAAGGACCTGCCTCCTCTGGGGTTAAACCCAAAATATCTGCATAACAGCCCTGAGTGCCTTGATAGAGAAAATTTTGAAAATTTGAAGCATTAACATCTCCACCATCGTTGAGATAGCTACCTTGTTGGTAGTTGAGATTAACATTAGAAATATTCATCCAGGTTTGAAATGCTTGTTTAACCAGATTGACACTCTTCGCATTGTCATAGCCGCCTGCAGCTTTTAGCGCCCCATGTTCAGGATTAAAAACTATCGTGGCTCCTTGTTCCCAACGTAAGGGAGCTCCCGTTGGATCAACATCCACTGGACCTGCAGCTTGAATATCCTGATTGGAAAAAATAACCAGCAGAGCTCCCAAAACGATCACAAAAACCAGCAACACGCTTAGCTTAACCATTGCAATCATTTCCCCTCGTTTTTTTTTCACAGCCTTTCCTCCCTAAATTATAAACACTTTACTTCCAGTACTAACGTTCATTGATATTTTTCATTCCATCCGAATCGGAATCACTCACGCTGGGCATGGGTTCTTGCGCAGCTCCTGCACTTTCTCCTGTATTTTCTTCTATTCGAAGCTCTTCTTGACTGGATGATTTAGGTGACTTTGCAGAATTTGCGGGATAAAAACGTTGAACAAGATCCTTCAGTTGTTTCTTATCGATCGTTTGACTCTTCTGCTCACCTTTTGAACTTGTCGAAACTGAATCAACAGCTTGTTTTAAAGTACTTTTCTGAGCTGAGTCACTCTCTTGGACATTTTCTTGATTTCTCTCTTGATCAGAAGAAGTTCCAAGAGTACTCGTCTCACTTGAAACCGACTCTCGGTAGCTTTGCATGGCTTTATCGGATAACGCACAAAGACTGGAAAGCCCGATTTGGCTGGCTCCAGAAAGACAGAGGGTAAATTCTTTACCAACATCAGGCAGCGCCTTCAACTCAGGCATATGATTGGCAAGTGGGTCCAACATATGAAAGCGAAAAGTCTGCCCCTCACCTTCCTCAACCCAATTTTCACCAAAAGCCGGATGCACATAACCAGGCGGCGGCGCCTTGATGATATCACAGTTAACGGCGATGGTCACAATCTTCATGCCATAGGGATGGACAGAACGCTCCACATTGAGCACAGTACAGGGGCTTCCCCACACCGAATTGACACCGGCTTGTTTGACAACATCTTCTAAACTTCTCTCTTCACCAAACTTGGCTTGTAGAGGCTTACTGAGAAAAAGTGTCATGGTGAAAAAAGTCAAAACAAAAAAACTTAAAAACAGACTCAAAAATAGATCTTTGTGAACATTGTCCGGATGCGTCATTCTTCGGGTAATAAAATGAGATTTTTTTTGAGAGGAATCAAGTCGGCAGAATTGACAAGTGGAAGCTTTCATTCTTTTCCCCCTATTTCATATTGAATCTTGCTTATGCGAATTCAATGTTGAACTTTCATTCTCTTAAAACGACAAGCCTATGAACCCTTATTATATAATTGTAAGAGTTTTAGTAAGAGCTTGTAAAGGGGAGTTTATTTTTTTACTATTTTTTATTTTATGGATGTACACTAATTAGGACTAAACCCAAACATCACGCTTTCACACCAAAGGTTAAAGCCAGCTCATCTAAAGACTTGATTTCGTCACGCAGCTTGGCAGCTGTTTCAAAATCCAAATCCTTGGCCGCTTTTTCCATTTGTTTGCGAAGTTTGGAAACCTTTTGGGGAATTTCCTCGAGTGGAATCTCTGCCGCCAGATCAATCTCTTTAGGAACCGTAATGTAGTCATGTTCTTCGGGGCTTTCCAAAATATTCTGAATATTTTTCTGGATGCTTTGCGGGGTAATGCCATGCTCTTCGTTATAGGCTTGTTGGAGTTCTCGACGTCGTTTTGTTTCGTGCATGGCTTTGGCCATGCTTTGTGTGACTTCATCCGCATATAAAATCACATGACCGTGAACATTTCGAGCGGCTCTGCCGAAGGTCTGAATAAAGGAACGCTCCGACCTTAAAAAGCCCTCTTTATCCGCATCTAAAATCGCCACGAGGGAAACCTCAGGCAGGTCGAGTCCTTCACGCAAAAGGTTGATTCCGACCAAAACGTCAAAGCTGCCCTTGCGAAGTTCTCTTAAGATGGCAACACGTTCCAAGGTGTCGATCTCCGAATGCAAATAGCGAACCTTGAGCCCAATGTCCTGAAAGTATTTGCTGAGATCTTCACTCATGCGTTTGGTCAGGCAAGTCACCAGAACACGCTCATTCACAGTAATGCGTTGACGAATCTCTTCCACAAGGTCGTCAACTTGATGCGTAGCGGGTCTCACATCCACCGTCGGATCCATCAGGCCGGTAGGACGAATGACTTGTTCAGCAACCGCTCCCTGACTTTGTTCGATCTCGTAATCACCAGGTGTGGCCGAAACATAAATCACCTGCGAAACCAAATCCCAAAACTCTTTAAATTGCAGAGGACGATTATCCAAGGCTGAAGGCAGACGAAAACCATAATCGACCAAATTTCTTTTGCGGGCTCGGTCTCCATTATACATTGCACGCAATTGCGGCACCATGATGTGAGACTCATCCAAAAAGAGAATAAAATCTTTAGGAAAATAATCAAGTAGAGTGGGGGGAGGCTGTCCATCTCCGCGGCCCGTGAGGTGACGGGAATAATTTTCGATACCTTTGCAAAAACCAATCTCCTCCATCATCTCAAGATCGTAGAGCGTGCGTTGTTGAAGGCGTTGCGCCTCGACCAATTGATCGTTTTCCCGAAAAAATTTGAGGCGTTCTTCGAGCTCTGACCGAATCGAAACTTGCGCTTTCTTCATGCGATCTTCCCAAGTCACATAATGGCTTGCCGGATAAATAGCGATCTTTTCTAATTTTTGTAAAAGCGTTCCACGCATCGGGTCGATCTCAGAAATGCTCTCCACTTCATCTCCAAAAAATTCGAGACGAATGGCGCGCTCTTCTTCGTGAGCCGGAAAAATTTCGACGACATCCCCACGCACGCGAAAGGTCCCACGGTGAAAATCATAATCATTGCGGGTGTATTGAATTTGCGTCAACTCACGCAGTAGTTGGTTGCGTTCCCAATTTTGTCCTTGTTCAATCAAAACCAACAAACCGTGGTAAGCTTCCGGAGAACCCAAACCATAGATACAACTGACAGAGGCCACGATGATCACATCATTGCGTTCAAACAAAGCCCGAGTCGCTGCATGGCGCATCTTATCGATCTCTTCGTTGATCGCCGAGTCTTTTTCGATGTAGAGATCACGGCTCGGCACATAGGCCTCGGGCTGATAATAGTCATAATAACTGACAAAGTATTCGACCGCATTGTTGGGAAAAAATTCTTTAAATTCTCGATAGAGCTGAGCCGCCAAGGTTTTATTGGGAGCCATCACCAGAGCCGGCCGTTGGACTTCCGCAATGATATTAGCCATCGAAAAGGTTTTTCCGCTTCCGGTCACACCCAATAAGGTTTGGGCAAACAAACCTTGCTCCAGTCCTCGACGAAGCTGTTGAATCGCTGCAGGCTGATCTCCCCGAGGCGCAAAATCGCTCTTCAGTTGAAAAGGTATTTGGGTCATTGAGTCAAACGTCTACTTCCTTTTGACGGCAGTCAATTCCTTCTTTCGCAATCGAATATTCTTCGGGGTCACTTCCACCTGTTCATCATCTTTAATAAACTCAATCGCTCTTTCTAAAGTCATGGGAAGCACTGGCGAGAGCACCACATTTTCGTCTTTGCCTGCCGCCCGCATATTCGTCAGCTTTTTGGCTTTAGTCGGATTGACATTAAGGTCATTGCCACGATTATGCTCACCGACAATCATGCCTTCGTAGACTTCCTCTCCAGGCACCACAAATAAATTACCTCGGGGTTCCAAATTAAAAAGCGCATAGGCTAAAGTTGATCCACCACGGTCACTGACCAGAGAACCCGTCACACGGTGAACAATTTCTCCGCGGACAGGTTCATAGTCATGAAGATAAGAGTTCATGATGCCCATTCCCTTGGTGTCAGTCAAAAATTCACTGCGATAGCCAATAAGCCCACGAGTCGGAATCGAAAATTCCAAGCGCACACGACCGGTTCCATGATTAACCAAGTTAGTCATCTTTCCTTGACGCTGCGCCAGTTTTTCGGTGATCACTCCCACCGAGTCTTCGGGAACATCCAAAAACAAATGCTCAATCGGTTCAGTTTGTACCCCGTCTTTTTCTTTGAAAATAATTTTAGGACGCCCCACGGTCAGTTCAAAACCCTCACGCCTCATGGTCTCGATCAAAATGGCCATTTGCAATTCGCCTCGGCCTTTAACGACGAATTCTTCCCCACCACCCGTCTTTTCGATTTGTAGAGCAACATTGTGCAAGACTTCTTTTTCGAGGCGTTCCCAAATTTTTCTCGACTGTACCCATTTACCATCACGACCAGCAAGGGGTGAGGTATTGATTCCGAAACTCATCGCTACGGTGGGTTCATCCACCGTAATGCGGGGAAGCGCTTTACTCGCTATCGCTGTACAAATGGTATCCCCGATTTCAACTTCTTCGATACCCGAGAGCAAGACAATTTCACCGGGATCAATCTGATCCACCGGCTTGATTTGAACACCCTCATAAACCTGAAGTTGATTGACTTTGAGAGCGCGTGGTTTGGGATCTTTGCCGATACAAACCAATTGGTCATTCTTTTTTGCCGAACCATGAAAAACCCGGCCAATAGCTAAACGGCCCAAATAGTCCGAATAGCCCAGATTGGTCACTAACATTTGAAAAGGCTCCTGCTCCTGATAACTAGGACCAGGTACCACCTCTACAATAGTTTCGAGGAGTGGCTTCAAGTCTGTACCTTCATCATCGATATTGCGTTTGGCAATACCATCGCGACCGATAGCATACAATACTGGAAATTCAATCTGATCTTCGCTAGCATCGAGGTCAATGAAGAGGTCATAGACTTCGTTGAGGACTTCCTGAGCACGAGCGTCCTTTCGATCAATTTTATTGATAACTAAAATAATTTTGAGATGAGATTCCAGGGCCTTTTTAAGAACGAAGCGCGTTTGCGGTAAAGGCCCCTCAGCAGAATCTACTAATAAGATCGCACCGTCCGCCATCTTAAGAGCACGTTCGACTTCACCTCCAAAATCGGCATGGCCAGGAGTGTCAATGAGATTGATTTTTTTGCCGTTGAAGGAAACTGAACAATTCTTCGAAGCAATAGTAATCCCGCGCTCCTTTTCAAGGTCGAGATTGTCCATCACCCTTTCGTTCATTTCTTCGTGAGATTTGAAGGTTCCACTTTGTTGCAACATGGCATCAATCAAGGTGGTCTTTCCGTGGTCAACGTGAGCAATAATAGCGAGGTTTCTGATTTGATCGTTTTGTTTCATAAAATCCTTTACATAAAATTGAAGTATGAATCTTCTTTCTAAGAAAACTAGGACAATAATTTAACTTTTATTGAGTCCAAAGATGACATCAATATAACATTTAAAAATCTTTGTTTCGAGAGTGTTCAAAAAGGTTAAGATACGAAGCGGAAAAAGTAGATTGCCTTTTTTTGAGCACTCTCTAAATGATGCAGGGATCCTGATACTCCCCCCACTCTTCCCGTAAAACTCCCATAATCTCACCTACACTGGCATAAGTCTTCACCGCTTCTAAAATAATCGGCATGAGATTTGTCTGACTATTGGCGACCTCACGCAATCGTTTTAAAGATTGTTGGACCGCTTGAGAATCGCGTTCCTGACGCACTTTTTCTAAATTAGCAATCTGTTTTTTTTCGACGCTGTGATCAATTTTAAGAATTTCGGGAGGAGCTTCCTCCTCTAAAATAAAGTCATTGACGCCAACGATTTTTTCCTCTCCCGACTCGACAGCTTGTTGAAAATTGGCTGAGGCCTCGGCAATTTCTTGCATGGGGAACCCTTGTTTCACGGCTTCGACCATGCCACCCATCTCATCAATCTTGCGAATGTACTCACCAGCTTGCTCCTCTAAAGTGTTGGTCAAAGATTCCACAAAATAAGAACCCGCAAGTGGATCCACTGTATTGGAGACCTTGCTTTCATGAGCAATGATTTGCTGGGTACGCAAGGCAATGCGGACGGACTCATCACTGGGCAAGGCCAGAGTTTCGTCAAAGGAATTGGTGTGCAGAGATTGGGTTCCCCCTAAAACTCCGGCCAAAGCCTGAATCGCAACTCGAGCGATATTATTATAGGGTTGTTGGGCTGTGAGACTAACTCCAGCAGTTTGACAATGAAAACGCATGCGATAAGAAGCGGAATTTTTGGCTTTAAAACGATCACGCATGATGTGAGCCCACATCCGGCGCGCAGCCCGCAGCTTGGCAATCTCTTCAAAAAAATCGTTATGAATGTCCCAAAAAAAACTGAGACGAGGCGCAAAGTCGTCAACATCGAGACCACGGTCGATACAGGCCTGAACGTAAGCAATGCCATCGGCAATGGTAAAGGCCAGCTCTTGTGCTGCCGTCGAACCAGCCTCTCGAATATGATAACCACTAATACTGATAGGATTGAACTTCGGCAATTTTTGACTACAAAACTCAATTGAGTCGACAATTAAACGCATCGAGGGGTCGGGGGGGAAAATATAGGAATGTTGCGCAATGTATTCTTTTAAGATATCATTTTGAATCGTCCCACCAATTTTTTCGTAAGGCACGCCCTGCTTTTCGGCAACCGCAATGTACATACAAAGCAAAACCGATGCAGGAGGATTGATTGTCATGGAAGTCGTCACTTGATCCAAAGGAATCTTATCGAAGAGAATCTCCATATCTTGAAGCGTATCCACGGCGACTCCGCAAACTCCGACTTCACCCCGAGCCCGTGGGGAATCCGAATCATAACCCATCAAGGTCGGAAAATGAAAAGCCACCGAAAGTCCCGTTTGCCCATGCTCAATCAAATAATGAAAGCGCTGATTAGTGGCTTCGGGAGTCGCAAAACCTGCAAATTGACGCATCGTCCACTGACGGCCTCGGTACATATTGGGATACACCCCACGGGTGTAGGGAAACTCCCCTGGCTTGCCAAGTTTTTCGGACTCTGAAAAATCTTTCAGATCTTCAGCAGTGTAGAGTTCTTTGAGTTCGATCCCTGAGAGGGTGGAATATTTTTTCATTAACTAAATTCCTTCAACACACTCCTGGCAATGACAAGTCGTTGAATCTCACTGGTGCCTTCGTAGATTTCGGTAATCTTCGCATCACGGAAAAAGCGTTCAACGGGATATTCTGTAATATAACCATAGCCTCCGTGAATCTGAATCGCTTTATTGGTGATCCACATCGCTGCCTCGGAACAAAATAATTTGGCCATAGCGCCTTCACGATTGATGTCTTTACCTTGATCTTTGAGCCAAGCTGCGCGATGTGTCAGCAAACGACCGGCGTCAATATCTTTTGCCATGTCGGCAAGATAATGCTGAATGGCCTGAAACTGCCCAATTACCTGACCGAAGGCCTCACGCTCTAAGGAATATCTGGCAGCAGCTTCAAAAGCCGCACGCGCAATTCCCAAGGCTTGAGTTGCAATACCCACACGGCCACTATCCAAAGTATTCATCGCAAGGGTAAAGCCTTGACCTTCTTCACCTAAGAGATTTTCCTTGGGCACTTCACAGTTTTCTAAAATGATCTCTGAAGTCGAAGAAGCCCGAATTCCTAATTTCTTCTCGATTTTTCCGACATAAAAACCAGGAAAATCCTTATCAACAATGAATGCCGAAATTCCCTTGTGACGTTTTTCTTTATCTGTCATCGCATAAACGATCATGGCATCGGCATGAGGGCCATTGGTAATAAAGTTTTTGCGTCCGTTGAGGATATACTTATCACCCGAAAGCTTGGCTGTCGTCTGCTGATTGGCAGCATCCGAACCTGTCCCTGGCTCGGAGAGACAGTAGGCTCCCAACTTTTGACCACTGGCAAAGGGTATGAGGTATTTTTCTTTTAGGGAATCATTAGCAAAACGCAAAATCGAGCTACAGTACAAGGAATTATTCACCGACATGGTCACGGCAGTAGAAGCACATCCCACGGAAATTTCTTCCAAGGCCAAGACATAACTGAGCATGTCCAAACCCGAACCACCCCACTCAGTTGGAATCATCATTCCCATCAAACCTAGCTCAGCCATCTTAGGCAAATGACGAGAAAGGAATTCGCTCTTCTCATCAAGTTCTGCTGCAGCCGGAACCAACTCGTTTTGGGCAAATTGACGAGCCATATCTCGTATCATTTTTTGTTCATCATTGAGTTGAAAGTCCATTTTTTAAAACCTCAATTTTTCAGGCAAACAAGTTAAAACTGAATTTAAGAACATCGGGTATGCAGTTATAAAAATTAAAAAAACCTTTATTTTTCTATTAATTAAAGCTGCGCGCTGCAGAACGCACTAGAATTTTTTTAACGCTTTTTTAAAAAAATCTCATTAAATTTTGCTGTTTTAAAAGCATTACTTCAAAATATGAACCGAATTAATCATCTCGTTAAATTGCTCACGGTACTTATGAAATTTTCCGGGCTCTACCGAGCACTCTAACAAAAAGCCACGGCTCTTATTTCGCCAAACAGCGATCAACCAACGCTTTTCACGGTCACGATCGATTCCTTTAATAATTGAAGCCTTGCGACCATTGATGTTACGATAATAGACACGTTCCACGTTGATGCCGCGACTTTTTAGCATATCCTTAACATGAACACCATACTTAAAGGCATCGCTTCCCTTGGGATTAAAGTCATAACGCAAACGAACTTCAGGGTTATCTCCTGAAACATGCAATACCCATTTTACAGGGGAATTATCTTGATGAGAATCTTGGGTATCCCATTCATCAGTCGCTTTGGATATTTGAAACATTCCATCCACAACATAAGTCAGTTTATCCTTTTTTTCCGTAAACTGTTTATAATCACCACGTGCTTGCAGAGTTCCCTGAACAAAAAATATAAGCAAAGCGATACTTAAACCCGACAACATATTTTTTTGATTGAGTTTTAATTTCATGAGATTCTCCATTTTTTATGCGTATAAAAGACATCTGCTTTTAACATGTTCCAACCGGTGACCCTATCGCCAAATAGATCTATTTGGCGATAGGTCCCGATGTTATGAACTCTACTGTCCTTTAAAATTAGCCGCGCGTTTTTCTAAAAAGGCTGTGATGCCTTCGTTTTTATCTTCTGTGGAAAAAATACTGGGGAAGATCGCTTTTTCTAAAGCAAGCCCACTGTTAATATCCAAGTCCGTTCCTTCATTAACAGAGCGTTTAGCCAACTCAATCGCAACAGGCCCTTTCTTGAGAATTTCATGAGCAGTTTTTTCGACTTCCTCAAGCAAGCTTTCAGGAGAACACACTTTATTCACAATGCCCCACTCTTGAGCCTGCTGAGCTGACAACATTGCTGCAGTAAAAATCAGCTCCTTGGCTCGATTTTTTCCAATGAGGCGAGGAAGACGTTGCGTTCCACCAAAACCCGGAAAGATTCCCAGATTGACTTCAGGCAGACCTAATTTGGCTTTTTCGGAAGCATAAATAAAATCACAGGAAAGCGCGAGCTCAAGACCACCGCCCAAACAAAAACCATTGACCGCAGCAATGACTGGTTTGCGGCAATTTTCAATCATCGACATGGCTTGATGTCCTAGTTGACAAAAGCGATTCGCTTCTAATGGACTCATACTTTGCATGGCTGCAATATCCGCACCCGCCACAAAGGCTTTGTCGCCTTCACCGGTTAAAACCAATAGCTTGATTTCGCTATTTTCGTTCACTTCATGGGCGAGTTTTACAAGGTCATTGAGAACATCCGGATTTAAGGCATTGAGGGCCTTGGGCCGATTAATTTTGGCAATACAAACGCCTTCACGGTTTTCTAAACTTATGGTTGAGTATTCCATATTAAAACTCCTTCATTGAATTCTAAAAAAATCACTAAATGAGCAAGCGCGGCTCACAAATGAGTGCTTATCTGAGCCACCAACCTTAACCTAACTATAGTTATAAAAACCACGGCCAGTTTTACGTCCCAACCATCCCGATTCAACATGCTTGCGCAATAAGGGACAAGGGCGGTATTTAGAATCCCCAAATTCATTTTGCATGACTTCAAGAGCTGCTAATAAAGTATCGAGACCGACAAAATCCGCTAACTCAAAAGGACCCATAGGGTGATTTAGACCCGCTTTTACAGCAATATCGATGTCTGGTCCCGTAGAAACACCTTCATAAACGGCATAAAAAGCTTCGTTGAGAAAAGGAATCAAAAGACGATTGACCACAAAGGCTGCCGAATCCTGAACGGTCACGGCTTTTTTATTGAGCTTTTCACCGATTTCTAAAATGGTCTGATAGGTCTCATCGTCGGTTTGTAGTGCACGAATGACTTCGAGCAATTTCATCACCGGAACTGGATTAAAAAAGTGCATACCAATAACTTTATTGGCCCGCTGAGTGGCTCCAGCCAAACGAGTCACTGAAATTGAGCTGGTGTTAGTCGCTAAAATGGTGTCTGCTGAACAGATTTGATCGAGTTCTTTAAAGAGAGCAACTTTGGCAGGAACATCTTCGGTGATAGCTTCAATAATTAAAGGACAATCTGCAAAATCCTGAAGCTGGGTAGTCCATTTGACTTTTGCCAAAACTTCGTCTTTTTGAGCTGCTTCAATTTTGCCTTTTTCGACGAGCTTACTGAGGCTTTTTTCTAACTTGGCTTGAGCTTTTTGATTATGGGCTTCGTCTTGATCACAAGCTAATATTTCATAACCAGCAGAGGCCGCAATTTGGACAATGCCTCCTCCCATTTGCCCTACTCCGATTACTCCGATTTTATTGATACCCATAGTATTTCTCCTATTTTTAATATTTTGTTATTTGAATATTTTGTTAGTCTTTTAATCTATTGATTCGACGATCAGGGCTACCCCTTCACCTCCGCCAATACAAAGGCTCGCTAAACCACGCTGGGCTTTTCTTTCTTGCATCGCATAAAGCAAGGTCACTAAAATTCTAGCTCCACTGGCTCCAATGGGATGACCCAAGGCTACCGCTCCACCATGAATATTAACTTTATCGGCAGGAATTCCAATTTTTTGATTGTTGGCAATAGCGACCACAGCAAAGGCTTCGTTAACTTCCCATAAGTCAATATCATCCGATTTAAGATTGGCTTGATCCAAGGCCTTTTGCATAGCTTCCGCAGGAGCCATGGTAAACCATTCGGGAGCAATAGAGGCCTGGGCTTGGGAAACAATGCGTGCCAAAGGCTTGATGCCTAATTCATTAGCTTTCTCCTCACTCATGACAACCAGAGCTGCAGCACCGTCATTGATCGAACTGGCATTTCCTGCGGTCACGGTACCGTCTTTTTTAAAGGCACAACCGAGTTTAGGAAGCTTCTCAATATTGCCTTTACCCGGCTCTTCGTCGGTATCGACAATCAGTGGGTCTCCTCTTCTCTGAGGAACTTCAACAGGAACAATCTCATTTTTAAATTTACCATTAGCAATCGCATCTAAAGCACGACGATAGCTTTCAGCAGCAAAAGCATCCTGATCTTCACGGCTGACATTATGTTCGTCTGCACACATCTCAGCAGCCGATCCCATATGAAAATCATGATAAGGATCCCAAAGACCGTCATGCACCATGGTGTCGATAATTTTTTGATTACCCATACGATAACCGGTACGGGCTTGAGGCATCGCATAAGGTGCTAGACTCATATTTTCCATTCCCCCTGCAATCACAACATCGCGATCTCCTGCTCGGATCATTTGATCGGCTAACATCACCGACTTGAGCCCACTTCCGCAGACCTTCCCAATGGTCAAAGCCCCAACGCTTTGTTTTAAACCCGCACCTAGCAAGGCTTGCCGAGCTGGAGACTGGCCTTCTGCAGTCGTTAAAACATTTCCCATGATAACTTCCTCGACCAAATCGGCATCAACGCCAGAGCGTTCCAAAGCGGCTTTAATAGCAATGGACCCTAATTTTGTGGCTGGCACTTGGGAAAGAGCCCCTAAAAAACTTCCCATCGGGGTTCTTGCTGCCCCAACAATAACAGATCGACGTGTGTTTGACATGAAATTCTCCTTTTACAGGTTTTTAATGGACCTCCACCCTCGCTGGGGGTGACATCAATGTATTTTTTATATAGTTAGCTAGTTATCAATTGATTGAATAGAATTGAGGTAGCTGATAATGATGAGAAAAGTCAAGTCAAAGGATTTAAGGATCTTATATATAACTTTTTAATCCACTTGTATTACTTTGTAAATGGTCCTCGAGGCCGAATCGAATTTTGTCTAAGTTTTCTACGTCTGCGAGCGTTTTCAAGATCAATAGGATCTTTATAAGGTTCTTCCTTCACTCTCTCAGTACTTCTGACTCCAACTGCACGACGTCCACGAATGAGACGATTTTCTCGCAAAGTATCCTTGGGATGCTCTCCCTCATAATCTCCAGTAAATAGCTCAGGCATTTCTTCTCTAAGAATCCCTGAGTTTCTTGTAACCCAAGGGTGAGAGGGAAAATTTTGAATGAGAATGATTCTGGATAATAGTCTTAAACGTATTTCTCCAATCGCTACAGAATCACCAGAAAGCCCATTAACAAAATCAAGCACACTTGAAGAAGTAGAGTTTGTTTCACTCATCATCTCCAAAAAGCTCTCAAAAGATGAGTAAGGATGGGGACTAATTTCGTAGATCGTGTAAAGCAATTCATAAGCTATTTGAGAGCGCTTGGGTGTGCCTGGAAAACTTTGCAGATAAATACTATAAACTAGCTCAAAGTTTTCTTGGCTGGCTCGCTTACGAAAAATGAGATTTCTTTTCAAAGCGTCAACTAATACATCTTGATAACCAGAAATTCCTTTTCCAGGCGAGACATAACGCCAAGAAATTTCTGCTAAAAAGTCACATGCCTTGGCTGAATTTGGGTAAAAACCCGCTCCGAATAAAAAACGTTCCTCAAGCCCTTGCCAAATAGGTATTTCTGCGACATCAGGAATAACAGGACTCTGTGAACTGCTATTTACAGGTAAACTCAAAGGTTGAGTTGTTTCCATTACAAGGTCGTGCCCTACACCCAAGAGACCTTGTTGCAAAAATGACAAATGTTCTTTTTCCCATGGATCTAAAGCCGGTTCCACAATCTCTAAAAAGGGACGAGCCGCTGCATAACTTCCCCTTTCAGTCAAAACAATCATCATCGCCGCCAGTCGGGCATGCTTGCGAAAAAAAAACTCAAAGTTACGTTGGCGATTTCTTGCGGACATGTATTTCCCGTCAAGGCGTTCACCAAGCTCTTTTTTAAATCGACCGAGCTCCAGTTTTAAGTCTTCAATATCTTTTTCATCATCTCCAGTTAAAAATTTTAGACTAGCTCGGAGCATCTTGCTACGAGTTGTATCTTTATTCTCTAAAAGCATCAAAAATTCGTCATAAGCTTCAAAGATTAACTCAAAACGCAGTATATTTCCGACCAAAGCAGCTCTTGCTGCCGAGCCCACTTGCAAACTCGCTTGATTGGCTTCGACATAAGCTTCGGCATTTAGCAAAAGTTTTAAAACAGCTTCTTTATCTTGAGCACTGATCTGAGTTTGGATTTTTTCCTGGAGATCTTTAGCATACTGCGTCTGTCGGATGACCCCCTCCGCATCCATCACCGTCACATCCTCTAACTCAGCAACGATTTGTTGAATCCGGGCTCGCTCCTCTGCATTAAAAAGTCTGACCGGGCTGCGCCATAGCGGTGAAACAACTCTTGCGGAGTCTGCAGCCGAGAGATGACTCTCAGAAGGAGGTTTGATACTAAAACTATCTGAGGAGATTTGAACACGTGCAATTAAGTTCAGCAAATTTATTTGCTGAGGGTCTAAAGAAACCGACTCTCCTGCTTGCATACGCGTGAGGACTTCACTTAAAGCTTGAAGCTCTTCGACACCTAAAGGCTCGCAAACCTGTTCTTCCTCGGCATAAGCCGCTGAAAGTTGCTCTCGCAATGCCGCATGGTCCGGATGCAATAAGGCTTTTAAAGTTTTTTGAACTTCTCCAAACACCTTTGGTTCGCTCCCTCTAAATTTAAAGTTTAATCTTTATCCTAGTGATGAATCATAAGAATTTTCACGAGGATTAGCGACCACGTTTGAATCGAATCACTTTTGCATTCTCCCGTTCGGCATCTAGCTTTTCAGCTGCTTTGTCATGAGCTTTTGCACCTGCGGGTTTAGGAGCTTTTTGCTCTTTAGCTTCTTCTTGGCGAGTCTGACGGCCTCTTTGTGAGCGAGTTCTAGCGGGTTCTTTTGGGTCACTTGCACTTCGGTCACTCACTTCTACAGCATCAACTGTCGAACTTTCACTCACAATACCGCTGGTAGAAGCTCTTTTAGCAGCAGACAAAGATCTCATATGCTCTGAGGCTCTTATAGCATAATACCTTAAAGCGGAAGCAGAAGCATTAATATTAATCTTGAGACCTCTATCCTCTATTGCACGTATAATGTCTCCCACTAAAGAACGATCATCCTTAAATTTTTTTAAAAAAACTCCCATACTTTCTCCATGTCTGGGAGAAAGATTTCGTAAATGATCCATTAATTCGTAGGCTAATCTATTTTTATCT
Source organism: Deltaproteobacteria bacterium (assembly GCA_024233625.1). Taxonomy (GTDB): domain Bacteria; phylum UBA10199; class UBA10199; order DSSB01; family DSSB01; genus JACKPJ01. Next base: position 116,838 of record JACKPJ010000004.1, on the reverse strand, counting down.
TTTGAATCATTAGGCTCTGCTAGATAATTATCAAGCGCCTTGTTAAAACTTTTAATTTCTCTCTCAATGTATGCTGTGCGTCGACCTTTAATAAAATTAGCAAGATTATCCTTAGCTAGTCTAAATGTAGAACTTGCTAAATCAGACAAAAGCTCGATTGCACCATCACTCAGTGACGCAAAAGAAGCCCCTCTCGCAAAGGCTATAAGAGAATCGACGCCCCATTTATGACTAGTTAACCAAGATTTAGCAGCATTTCGTAAAGTTTCGATTAAGCGGCTATCTTCTTGAACACTGACGTCTTCTGCACGAGGATCTGTCACTTCCAACCCTGAGGTATCATAATCTCGACCAAACCTCGCAGCATCTCTCATCAAAGATGTCGATGAATCAAAACTAGCAACGGACCTAGACTCAGCCAAGACATAACGGTCTCCCTCAAGCATGAAACCTTCCAGCAAGCTTAAAAGTACGACTTGTTCCGCTGAAAGTCGACGACCATCCCTAATGCTTGCTTCCAGGAGGGAAAGATGCGCATTTAGAGAAAGGGAAGCTCTTGCTTTCTGATTAAGAGAATCTTGAAGCCCTGATATCTCTGTAGATTGCGGATCACTCTCTAAAAGACCTAAAAAATAATTAATTTTGTTCAGAATAGCTGATTGATCAACTTGAGATGTTACACCCGGCATACCTTACCTACCTTTCGATTTTAAAAAAGTGAAATGAGAAATGCTATTTCACCTCGTTTCGTAGAGATAACAATAAGCTAGCTTAATAGAGTTTATTAGCTATACTTGACTTTGCTTCATAAAACATTTGGAATCAAATTCGTTCTACAAAGTTACTAAATGAAACTCAATAAAATTTCATTAAAAAATTTAAAAACTATCTAAAAACATCATAAAAGAGGCTCCTGTCGCTGCTGCACCTGCCGCGGTCCAACCTGCCGTAGAAACTGTGGCGGTACCCAAAGCTGCTTCACCTAAGGGACCATCGGCTGGACAAAGCGTTGCCGCACCTGTACCCGCACCTAAAACGACTGTGAGAGCTCCCGCGCCAATGGTCGTCAGTCCCCAACCGAGTGTCTTGGCACCGGCCATCCAGTTGATTCCTGGACTTACCTCGCGACCTGAGAAAATTTGGGGTTTGCGGATTTGCAGAGCTCGGTATTCTTTGTTTGCATCAGAAGACCTTCTCGGCTCATCTGAGCTGCCACCCTCGCCGCCTGATCCAGTTCCACCCTTGGGGCCATTCCACTTATTTTTTATCCATATCTTAGCAGCGGAGGCTGTAGCTGCGAGTTCTTTGCGATATTTATAAGCTGCCGCTGCAGCTCCAGGTATCAAGCCGATACCGACAAAAGCTTCTGCAATTGGGACACCATGAACTTTAAAATTATAATAACTGGATTTGGTCTCAACTCTTAATTTGGCTTGCTCAAACATAGTAACGACTTTCTCACGGCGTTGCTTCTCAACTTCGTCGATTCCATCAGTTGCTGCTGCGATTTGAGTGCTTTCAACTAAGCCATTCCATTGTCGGCCTGCTGCGTCCTTTTTGACATAACAGGTCATTAGACCTTTTTTTTGAGCTGCACTTGCGAGTTCATTAGAGTCACAAACCATAATATTTTGCAGATCTTCTTCTCCAATAACATCTTTCCAAATCCACTCATAAGTGAGTCGAGCACTACGCCAACGATACCCATCACTTTCAAAATCATTACTGCGACATTTAAGAGCACCCAGCGTCATCAAGCGCTCAGTAGGATAAAGATCTCCTATCAGCTCATAGTCATTGCGATCAAGATCCTGAAAGGAGCTAGCAATATACTCAGCTTGCTGCCCCTCGATGTTTTCTAAATCACAACCCTGCCAAAAATTTTCTGAAAACTGATTTAGATCTACTGGCAAGTCAGGAAGATTTTTTAGAGCCGAATGAATTAACACTTGCTGATTTAATAACTCACGCAATTTCGCAGCACGCAATCCGTCTTCTGCACTCGCTCCGTAGGCTCCACTTTGGACAACGGCCAACTCGGCTTCCCACTCGAGAGCGCCTTTTTCAGCAATACGCACTGAAACATAATACAAAGCCTTTCCATCTTCTCCTGGAGAATTCGCTTGCCGTATCCAATCAATTCGCTCTCCAGTCGCTCCAAATTTATAGCGCGCACGAGCCGCCTCAGCTTCAGAAAGATAGCCCAAAGGAATCCACTCAGTGTCAAACGCGGTGTTAGGGACAGGTTCAAAAGGGGTATTTAATAAACCTCTTGTTTCTTCCGCTCCCGGCATCGCATCTAATATATCCAAGCTACCCAGCTCAGGGCTCTCATTTTGAACCAAAGTTTCGTAAAAAGACTTTGCCATGCGCCAAACCAGGGTCTCGTTGCCATTGTCGTCAACGCTTTGCTTGACACAAATTTGCTGGCCGATTTTAAGACGATCGACTCCCTCAGGGAAAAGCTGATCGACATAATCACGAGCAAAAATCCAGGCATCACCTAAAGCGATATCATAGCTGCTCTTGCCGGCTTTTTGGACAATCTGGAGATTTCCTTCAACTTCTTTCACTGGCCCTACAATTGCTGGAACTTCATCACAGGCGGGAATAATCTTCTTTTGCATATCTTCAAAGAAAACCCGGGACATCTTCCAAAAGGTCTTGACCTGCCCAGACTCGTCTTTTTTTTGTTCGGAGCAAAGATGTTTTTCCTCAGTTTCTGTATGCTCGTAGTAATCTAGCAAATCAACACGTAAAAAATAATCGTCAGTTAACGTCAATTGAGGATAGTGATCTTCTGGCAGGCTGACAAGTTCAGACTCACACACTGTAGGCTCTTCACTTGAACAAACTAATTCAACTTCATCACAGGATGGAAAAACACTCGATTGGTATTCTTTTTTATTGTCGATACTTGCCATAAAATCTTCCTCAAAATTATTTAGTGAATACTCTTCCTGAAATGTCACCCGGTATTTCGCTACGCATACGCTCTCTTGCGCTTCTTTGCGCTGCACGAAGTCGCTCTGCTCTCGATAATATCTTACGACTCTCCGCTTCAGACGTCACTCCACTACGCACTCGGCCTGCCTCAATAGCGCGCATTTCTGATCCTCGTACTCTTCGACCACGCGAGGCCAGTGGTGTATTATCTTCAACTGCATTTGCCTCTGATATCAATCCAGAAGTGCTCAAATCACCCCTACCTATCGAATGAGTAATCGCTTTTCTCAGTTTTCGATAAGACATGCTACTACCCAATAAGTCTTTCAACTCAGTTTCTAATTGCCTTTCTAATGGGGATCCCAAAGAGACTCCCTGCAACCAAGTTCGAAAGTCATAACTTGTTGTTTCTTGATGTCTAACTTGCCAAAGGGCTTCAAGAGCTTCTATAAAACGTCGAGCACGCATAAGTTTAAAGTGATTTGTACCAGATGTTCGATGACTGCTATCCCTGACGTTCTCATAAAGGTCCCAAGCAGATTGAAGCCGTAAGATTTTCTTCTGACGAATATTTTCCAGTCGTCGTCTCATGACTCCTTGCAAAGCCAAATCGGTCTCCGCTGCAAGAGCTTGCCGATTTGCTTCAGGCTCCTTGTGATTTAGTTGTTGTTGAAGCTTTAAATCAGAAATCACTTTTGCTAAGACCTCTCTTGCAGCCTCATCTTTTATAGCTTTTGCCTCTAAAATAAGCTCTAAAACTTGCTGAAGTCGCTGATTATGTTGAGAGGTCCAACGTGTGGGATCTGTTCGCTGCTTCCAATCCTCTAAAAACTGCTTCCATGCATCTTTCTCCATTTCTATGGAACTAGATAAGGCAGGGTCACTAGCTCTAGAAAATTCAACAAGAGTCAGGGCCTCTGATACCGCTACTACTTGAGCTTCTTGCAAGGGAAGTGCAGCTGCTTGATTGACACCCTTTGCTGAAGGCCAATGTCCCAACTCGACAATAGCTTCCTCCAAGATCTGCAAAGCCTCCTCAACAGGAATGGCGGCTGCTTCAAAGGCACTCATTAAAGCAGAATCTGTTAATAATTCAACGGCTCTTTGCTGAATGGCATGATTATCCAGCAAAAAACACTCTGCATACAAGTCAGCAGCTTGGCCTTTGATCGCCTCGACTTCCCATAAGCCTGTTCCAAAGGTTGAATCTTGAAGCACAGAAAGTCTCGCCAGGGTCCACTCGCTCACATGTGGACTGATCTCCTGCAAAATTAACTGAGCATGGGGGTTACGACTATTTTCGGCCAGGACCAAAACAATGGAACTAAGCTCAGGGCGTTGAGCAATCCAATGTTTCCACTTATCTAAACTGGGATTGTCTACTGCAAAATCTTCCAGAGCTTCAATAGATTGATCAAATGATTCAGCTAGAGCTGGATCAAGTTGCTGCAAAGTATTCGGTAAATCCTGATCACCCCGTTCTAATTGCGATCGCAAAATGTAGGCACTTTCCTCAAGGATTGAGTAGTCCAGTCCTGAAGAATGGACTTCTTGAGAAGGTGGTAAACTCACTCTCAGAGCGCCGGATTTCCACTCCGCGATGGCATGCTCTGCTCGCTGTAAATCTCTAGTATATTGAACTTCACCCGCAGAAGTATGATTAACCTGCCACCATGCTTCTAAATTGGATAGTAATTCTTTATATGCAATATGCTCTGTTTCCTCAACAATCAAGGTCAAGGCTCTCAAGACCTGCTCAACTTGCAATGGTTCTGGCTTTGTTGCTACACCCGCGGAAGTGGGAACATATTGTATAAATAAATCACTTGCAGCAACTACAGGGACTGCCTCAATAGCACTTTGAGAGCTCAATTGATAAGACAAGCCTCTTAGCCATACAATCATCTCATTCACTAATGAGATGCTTTTGGGTTGTGGACGAGGATTAACAGGCCATCTATTATAAGCAAGATCTAAGGCCTCGATAGCCAATTCGATAAAACTCAAACTGATTTTCCATGGTGCTTTCATTTCCAATAAAGAGCTTAACTCATCTATTTTACTCCAATCCCACTCGTGTGCAGTCGGCTTTGACAGCCTCTGTAAAGCTTTTCTTATTGTTCTCTTTATAGTCCCTTCATATGTACGACCACGGTAACGATCGGCTTCATTAATTGAAATATGCTCTCCAGAAGAAAATGTCACTTGTGATTCAGAACCTGCCTCAACGGAATTAAAAGACTTGTCCCTACTCATACCTTGCTGAGGATCATGTTCTACTGTTCGGGATTGCGGTTCAAAGGGAGACCAAAAAGGGCTCACTCTAAATTCTGTAGTTTGTGGCGCAGAGACCGGTCTCTTAACATATTGGTCAATCCTTTGTTTAGAACTCCACAAAGCACTGGCAAGTGCCTCTTGTTCTGGACCCAAAGCCACCTCTTGATCAAGTAATTCATTACGTAAATTATTTAGACTTGTGATGCTTAAAAGACCTTCTTTGGGGATTTTTGTTTCATCTTGAACAAACGCAGCCTCAATCCACGCTACTAAACGCTCACGGTGATCGATATTATTTGGATTAAATTCATTTCCCGGCATATAACTTACTTCCCTTTAATGATTCCTCCTGGGCCTCTTCCTCGCGGCTTAGACTTAGCTTTTCCCTCTACATCAATAGACTCGTTTCGTCCAGAGCTTTTAGCTTTTGGAGCTTCTTGACGTTCTTCTGTAAATTCAGCAGCGCCACGAGCAGGCCGTCCAACACGGCTTCGAGTGCGGTCACTTCGATCTCTTCCAACTGTATCCTCAAAACCTCTCACCTCAACTGCGTCTTCCGCAATAAAACCCGATTGGCCTCGACCACTTCGCTCAGTAACAAAACTAAATCCTGTATATGCAATACTTTGAATGGGCTTCGGACCGAGATCAAAATTAGAAAAGCCTCTTTCACTAAGCCACTCTGACATTAATTCTGCATTCTGATAATTAGTCAAAAATGTCAGAAAACCTCTTTCACTCTGAATATCCCTAGCTATGCCGGCATATCTAGCATGCCTTAAATCAAGATCTCCCTTAAAAAGATCGTACAGAGCTTGGGTAAATTCCAAAGCCGCTTCTGCGTAGGCATCAGGGGAAAGCTCTCGAGTTGGGTAAGTTTCACCAACCTTCTGCCTCGTTTCGATCAAACGCGATTTTTTTTGATTTTCCAGACGAGTCAACTCAACTTTTAAAGCTTCAGTCGCAATTTCATTGGCTCGAGCCAAATCAGTGTTTCTCTCAGGGACATAAGCTCTACCTGTTGAATCGGGTTCGGCTAATTCTGTCCAATTTTTTGCGACGCTTTTTAAGGTATGCTCTTGAGCTTCTCTATTATCATCCAATGTCGGCATGAGTTTTCTTAAGATTGAAGACAAAAGCGGTGTTGACTGATTTGACCGAGTAATACGATCCGCTCTTATCACTGCGACCAAATTACAAATGTGAGCGGTTGCAGAGGATAATGCAGCTCTAGTTCTAGGGTTTGTTGATTCTAAGAAGTCATTTCGTCGATTAAAATTTGCTTTAACAACTCTAAGGCCTCTTCCTATCCAACCTGCACGCTTTCTCAAGTCATACACGCTAATACTAAGATTTAAGTTAACATCAGATGGCACATTTAAAGCCACATCCATCATTTTTTGAATTTCGATAATCTCTTGTTCACTTAATGCTTCCAAACCGACGGGTGAGGCCTGCGCAAGTTCAGGGGCATCCACAGGTAAAAGCGCCGCAGCGTCACTTGCCAAAACAGTCTCTATAATATTAATGGCCTCATGCTCAGTTACCCCCGCATCCGCAAAAGCTTTAGCCAAATCAGGTCGCTCAAATACTCGCCTGGCGACTGTCTCTTGGACTGGTCGCATATTAGGAGTATCTAGCAGATTAAAGCTTCTTCTCATAATTTCCTGTAACTCATGCACATGAATTCCCATGGGGCTCTCGAGTATCTCGCCAAGAGTCTGTGCCCAAGCTGAGTTGTAATGCCCCTCAGTTAAGTCTAAGATTGCACGAGCATGAGGACGATGCCCTTGACCTGTTAAGACGAGAGCAAGTGCAGACAAGCCTGAATGCTCACGCGTCCAGACTTCGAGTCTTTCAGCTTCGATATCTGGACTGTGCAAGAGCTCCTCAAAAGAGGCATGAGCTTCCGAAATTTGATCACTCAAATGCTTAACATGTCTTTGAACCTCATCTCCAGGCACACTGAAGTTCGATTTACGAAAAGACTCCGCAACACTTGCGTTAAGGGCATCGTTAGGATAATCAAGTAAGTCACTGAACTTAGCTAAAGCGGCACTTAAAACATTATAGTCGATATCACTTCTTGCGCTTGGAACGTACCGAACTGGCAAAGCTTCAACGACCGGCTTTGCATTTGCTTCGTTTGACACAGATGCAGGTGCTTGGAGCTCACGACCGAGCCATTTTTTTAAAACAGCACGAATGATTAAAGTGTCCGATTCCTCGACGTGATGCAGATTGGCTTCGATATACAATAAAGCTTTGAGCACGACGCTTTGATTATTAGCTAAAGCCTGTCCGCTTTTCACTACACGCTGCATTATCAGACGATGAACAGACATTTCTTGTGATGGCACTGGAACTCTTTTTCCGTCACTTACTGCTTGGCGATTGATTTCAGCCAAAAGTGTGAAGACGCTGAAAAGTGTCTTCAACTCAGGCTTAGTCTCTTTCCACCAATTCCCTTTAGGAGGAGTCCAATCTTTGGCCTCCCAAGCATCCGATATAGTCTGTTGTTGAGGGTCATCTGTCGAGAAAGGCCCTATGGTTCCGTCGGCTGCACGATCTATGTCTGAAGCTACCTCTGACATATGTGACTCAGGCTCTGGAGGAAATGAAGCGAGGAGTTCTTCCTCTACAACTAGACTCGGGTCGACAGACATTAAGGTATCACCAGACCCTTCAGAGGAAGTTCCGTATATGGTAGCGCTAGCGGCTGTAGCTGATCCAAATAATGATGTGGGTGATTTAGAGGAGGAAGGTTTTCTCAACACAGCATCGGCTGCAGGTGCTGATTCTACATAAACATCAAGTTGTGCTGCATTAAGATACTCTCCAATTCGCTCTCGGTCACGGGGTTTTAACTCTCTACCTTGGCTGACTAAACCAAGTAATCTCTGCAACTCACTTTTCTTAAAAAAAATAGCTGGTTTTGCTCTTACATTTAATTTACCAATAGCTCTATGAACTTCTTTCCCCTGAAATTCTAAAATCCGTTCAGCTTCTTTTTGAAAACCCGCCAGATTTAACTCTTGTGAGGACCTACCCGCATCTACTGACATAAAAATTCCCTTTTTGTTAAAAAATCAACATCACACTAAAATTTATCGATATTCAGCGACACTTTTAGCACATTATGAAATGACCAGGGTTTTTGATTTTTTATAATATTTTTGATAAATTAATGCCGTAACGACTTTATCAATTTCTCTTTAATCATCGTATGAAGAGAGAAAAAGTTGCTTAGATTTTTAAAAACATATATTTTTTAAACACTTACTTTACTCCTTTTGGGGCTAACTTTCCCTCTTTAGCAGAAATTTTTCTTCTATCGCTCGTATCTTTTACTGAAGACTCTTCTCTTCCTGCTTCTGCTTTTGGATCCTCTGGTGCAGTTCTGCCCCGAGTTCTTCCCGCTATATCCTCACTACCAGGACGCGATCTCTTACCTCTTTTCCTGCCTTGAATGACGCCCTCCCCATCTTCGGAAACACCTGAAGCATCAGAAACGATTCCGGAGCGCCTGGCTCTAAAAGATGAAACAGCGCTTCTTGCTTCAGCAAGCCTTGCAAGATAAGTCTTTAAAGATCGAGTCGCCAAGGCATTGAGATGCTGGGCCGCGAGTTGGTCCCCTATTGGAGCAGTAGAGTTGACGTCAAGAGCAGGTTCACCTAAAAGTGATCCCGGAAATTGCTCTAAAGTTTGTTCTACTATGGCAATCGCTTGACTAGAATCTAAATTTGCCCTGCTAAAATACGGCTTCAGATCTTCTCTCTCAGCAATTTGTATAGCTAACCTGTGTAAATCTTCAGCTGGCGCGGACTGCGTACGACCGTGATGGTCAATCAGATAACTGGATTCTCCCATCACACTTTTGATAATACGCTCAAAAACATGGAGATCACGCAGAGAAAGCTCTTTTTGCACTCGAGATAATAAGGCTTGCCCTTGTGGAGAACGCCCCTCACCAGTCAATACAATGGAAAGAGCAACAAAACGAGCATGCTTCTTTGACCAGTTTTCAAACACTTTTCCTTTGGCATCAACACTCTCTGCTTCACGGAGTGCTCCCTCCAGCTCAGCTTGTGCAGATTTGAGTTCATCCCTGAGGCCGACAAGTTTCTGATCTAAAATACTCTCTTTGACCTGAGGGCTTAAAGCCAATGCTGCAATCAAATTATGCCTGGTCTCGGGAAAATCCCTTATATTTTCTATACGACTGATCAAATTCGCCAGTCGATCTTGCAACCAACCAGGTGGAATTTCATGGACCGCAGGAAGCTTGAGCCCATACAAAATCAGATTTTTTTCTTGCGAAAACTCTAATAATAACTCCGCTCGTACCAATTCTGGCGGTAAATCATGAACAGTGCCTTCTAGGTAGGCCTCATCCCAGACTTCCAAGACAGACAGATAATGCTCTACCTCTCTTAAAAACGGATCCCCATCATCTTCACCGCGGAGCGCATCCCCGAGCTCAGATAAAGCTGAATAAACTTCCGTAACTCGTTCTAATTGCAGCTTAGCTATTTGGCCAGGAGTGGAGATTCCTAAAGGTCGACGAACTTTCACGACAAAAGATTGTTGTTCATCTGTTAAAGAGCTCTCTAAGGATGGGGGTTCAGGCAAAGTCACTTTTGAAACTTTTTTCTCATCAGCCTCACGCATCGCGGGTGGTCGACGCCTGGAAGCTCGAACATCGGGGCTATCTGGATCAGCGTCTACAGCTTCTACTCGATCCGAATCAATAGGAGACTTCCACTCAAGGGTCGAAGCGGGCTGCTCTGCAGAGACAGGGGAGGCTATAGACACAGGACGATACCTATCATAACTCAAGTCTTCAACTCGTTGAAAAGAACGCAACCAGTCCACGACCTCTCTAGCCATAGTTTGCGCCTCTGAACTTGTCTTTGTGGAATCACGGAGGAAATTAGCTTCCAAAATTCTTATAACATTTTCCCTTTTTTGTTGATGCCAACTCTTGTCACCCAAAAGCTCAGGTAAAGTCCTGAGGAGCATGGAAATATGCAGAGGGCTTGCTGCAGAAACCTCGATTGCCCCTTCCTTCAAAAAATTTAACAACCGCCTTGTTGTTTCAAGACGAATTGCATCTAAATTACCTGTAGAATCTGTAGCACTGCTCAGTTCAGCCATGGCATCGCTTGGTGAAGCCATAAACCTCGCTGCTCCACGAGTCAGGGCCACTGCCGCGTCTGCACTTGTCGCTAACAGGCTGGTCACTGGATTAGGCACCGGAGCTTTTTCATAAGTGTCTTCAATTTCCCAATGCCTTTGCAACCACAGGAGCCTATTGGTATCAGCTTCTGTTAACCCCCTTCCAATTCCTTTTTTTAAATTTTCTAATTTTCTTTTTAAATCGAACAAGCCTTGCGTATTAAACCTACCCGAAACGCCAGCCAAGCTGTTCATACGGCGAATATAACTAGCTCGCTCATAAGTTGTAAGAGCTGCAAACTCCGAAATTTTTTCAATTAAAGCTTCATGGTTGAGGTTTTGAGCTTGGCCAGAAGAGCCTATGGGTGGTGGCATGAAATGGATTCCCCTATGTTTTTAAAGAATAAATTTTATCATTATTTTTTTCTATAGTTATCGCTTCAATTAGCAAAAAGTTGCTTAGTTTTATGATTTAAAACACAAAATTTTTCTGCTATGAAAATAAAAAAACTATCATTACAGTTAAATAATTATTTCAGCACCCTCCCTTTTTTTGACATTGTCTCCAGCTGCCGACGAGTTAAGAACTCTGCACTCGCATCTCTAAAAACTCCTAAACGACGTAAACTGTCCATGCGTTGATAAAAACAATCGCCTTCTTCGGTTAGTCTTGCAAGTTCATACATTTTTTCTCCACCTTCATTGAGGTAATAGAGCACAGCATTGACATCAGTGGCCCAATTCAAATAATCCGGAAAATTTCCCGAATTTTCGACGAGGTAAATTGCAAAATTATGGACTGCTCGAGACGGATCCCTTACAACCAAGCCCTCAAAGCGAGCGTAGGCCTCTTCAAGACCTCTTTTCAATGACAGCGGTGCTGCGGGTTCTCTTTCTAAGTGACCGACTTCTAAATGAGTCTCAATCTTAGCTTCAGGTACTTGACTTAAAAGTAAGTTCAGCTTGTTTATTTGATAATATAAATAAGTTTCTTTCCCTGTTTGAAGAGTTAAATGACCTTGATGAATACCTGAGAGGGCTTGTTCTAAGATAAAAATCGAAGTTCGAATATGAGAGCTGTCCAAAGCGTGCTCTCTTTCAAGAAGCTGAGGAATTTCTCGCAAAAGTTGTTTTTGATTTGAATTTAAACCCAATGATAAATCCGCTTTTTGCAATTGATCAATGAGCTCCCAATCGATGCTATTTTGTAGCGAGGGACTCTCCACAGGATCTAAAAATGCAGCCACTGTCACCCTGGCTTTCGGCTGACTTGAGTCAGGTGTAGCATCTTCCCCCGTAAGAGTAGATGGAAGAACTTTAAAAGTCAAAGCCACCAAGCCAGACCTGACCTCTGCATCGGAATAAGCATATTCAGAAAGATTTGAATGAACCTGCTGCAAGACCTGCTCCGAGCCGATTTCGGCTCCCCAAACCCAAACCTGAACGCCTTGAAGTGCCAAGGCTCTTTGAATCTCTTGATAATCACTATTCCATTTGGCGACATCAAAACGTCCTTCTTGCAAGGGAAGACGATAATAAGCCTCCATCGCTGCACGAGTCGCCGAAATACTCAACTGCTCATCTTTGACAGGTACCGCTTTTACCCAACGAGTCTTCACAACATTTTCTCTTGAATATCTCTCGGAATCAGCACTCACTGAATCAATAGTTTCTCCAGCCATAGTTTGAGAAAGCGGACTAGAACTTCCCCAACGCCTTTGATCGCGCTGAAAGACTTGTCTTCTAATTTCTTGGCGGGATTTTTTTTGAGGCGTATAAGCCTGACCTAATTGTTCTAAGAGCTGATCAGGGTTAAGAGAATACTGTGTAAATGCATCCGACGTACTCGTCGCCCGCACATATTGAACAACACTACTGGCGATAGCTGCTTGATGTCCATCTAAAGGAATTTTTTGATCCCCTGGCAAACATTCCATATTTCCAGCAGTCATGAGGTAATCCAGATCACGTGCCAAGTTTGTTAAATCACGATATTCGAGGTCTGAAAAAAAGAAATCGCGGATTCTTTGGCGGTTGATGATGTGATGCTCTAAATCCGTCTGATGAAGAGCATCCTGAGAACCCTCTGCGAACGAAGCGTCTGTTTTTTGATTATCACGAGGACCTAAATAGGCACGACGCACCTGATTATGTATCCAAGTTTTTATAATGGATGCCGAATGGACAGTAATCTCTGGCATAAATTTTATCCTTACTCTGTTTAATCTGCTCTAGTCCCAATTATAAAACAGGAATAAAAGCTTAATAGGCCTACTAATGCCGGAACTGTGGACCTTCCTTCTTTGATCGACGGTGACGTCGACTTCCTGAAACAAAATAACCAAAGCGACGCAGTTCTACTATAATACGATCAAAGTGCTCGTGATCACCTGTTAGATCGCGAATCTCATCATAATAAGGCCCCTGATTTTGCAATTCATGAATGACCATATCGACACTAGTCGCCCAGTCAGGGCGATCTTCACTAGTAATCAAACGTGCTGCAAAGTCAAGCACTGCTTGTTCAACAGGCCTATTATCGTTGGCAATATCATCGACTAAAGAGTGAAACGCTGCATTTAGATCGGGGCTTACATCCAAACTTTCATTTTGAGTGGGTTTTTGAGGCCTCTCTAATACTTTTGTTTCAGCTTTAAACCTTTCATTTGCTCCAGAAAACCCGACTCTCGAATCTTGATGCGATCTTCCCCCATCAGATAAATCGGCTCTTCCAAAATGTGTTTCCATCCTATCGATCTCCATGAGTAAGTCATGAAGTGGTTGCAGTTTTTCGAGTTCAGAGATAACCCTTTTCAGCAAACCAGCTTTGAACTTGAGCCTGAACTTCTGGTCCTGACCTGCAACCGACAATTCCTCCCTACTTAATTCCTCCTTACTTAAAATTTCACGAATATCTTGAAGCTGAAGAATAGCAACTTTAGCGATAAGGGCTTGTTTGACATAAAATCCGAGCCCTTTTTGCCGAGCTTGATATAGAGTACGACGAATTTCTTCTTGGGTTCTTAAAGGAAAGTCCATCACTTTAAAATAGGCACTCAGGTTTGTGATAAACACCCAATCGATTTCAATTGCCTGTATCTTTTTGTAAGGACTTGTACTCTGAACAAACACGACTAAAGTGCTTTGCCGATCGTCTGTTTCACGAACACGCAAGATTTCTATCTCGGCTTGTTCAACACTTTCTCCAGGTTGAAGCAGAGGAGCAACTTCTGATTCCATAACGGCTTCGACCTCTTGCAGGGAAGGTACTCCTTCGACTAACCACAAATAAATGCCCATCTTTTTAAGATCTTCGACCACTTGACTTCCCTCATTTTGCAACCAAGTTCGATCTAATGCCCCCAAGTTTTCTAAAGGAAGAAGCTTTTTAAGCGTAAACGCAATAGCCCGTTCATAAAAATCCACTGTCATCGACAAGCTTGAAATGACCTGCAATTGATCTTGAACTGCTTGGGACCTATCCATGCCTGCCCAACGACGCCGAGCAGCTTCGTGTTGTCGAAAACGGCGCGCCTGCCCTGAAGCCACAAAATCTGCATAGCTAGACACATCAATTTTAGATAAAAGTCGAGCAAGAACCTTTGCTTGTTCAGGATTAGTAGAATGTTGGATGCGTTGCGAAAAGAGCAAAACGCTTCGCGCAAAGGCCGCCTGAGCCGGGTTTAACTCGACCTGAAACTCCTCTCCCAAACACATCAGCTGAGACTCACCCATGATCAGAGCTTGAAATTGCTGATGAAAGTCGGTAAATTCTCTCGCCCTGAACTCGTTTCCAAAGTAGAAATCTAACTCTTGCTGAGTCAGATTGATGCCTTCTCCGCCTTTTAAATGAGAATAAGCCGGCTGAAGGTAATCAGTCATTAAATTTTGAATAACCCCAAGTTCTGCAACACTTATTTGAACACCTAAAGCAGATGTAGAATGACTCCCCGGCATTAACTTTACCTCAAACTCGAAAAACTATAATAAATTCAATAACATTTATTTAAAGTGCATATAGCACATTTTATATAAAACTCAATAGCTTAAGCTAAATTTTTCGTTTTTACTCCTAAGAAGCTTTAAAAATGTTCAGACCAGCTATTCTGGACTTTCTGATTATATATTTGACTTTTAGAGATATTCTGGACAATGTGCGGCATCAATAAAAACCCAAGACTTACACGACAACAGAAGTTGAAAGCATCACCCAAAGTCGAGGGGGAAATTTTAACGGCTTTAAAATTGGCTTGAACACTATGACAAAAAATCTTGATCAGCTTCTTAACAGTCGTCTCTCTCTCAATAATATGGGAGACAAAGACATTCGCACACGAGCACAGGAATTTCAAAAGCTCATTCAATTGACGAGCGAACTCGAGGCCTACCCTTACTTTCAAGCTTTAGATGATAACCAGGGTGCCGAGGCTGTGCTCAATGGTCAACGCGTCATCATGATGGGCTCTAATAATTATCTCGGTTTAACCACACATCCTAAAGTCCGTGAAGCAGCCATCAAGGCTATCGAGACCTATGGCACCAGTATGACGGGTTCGCGCCTCCTCAACGGAACTTTAAGTTTACACGAAGAATTTGAAGAAGAAATCGCCGATTTTTTGGGCAAGGAAGCCGCTCTGATTTTCACCACCGGATACCAAGTCAATATTGGAACCATCACGGCACTCACCGATCCCAACACCACCGTCTTTTTGGACAAACTCAATCACGCCAGCATGTGGGATGCCGTCAGCATGAGTGCTGCACGTCCAGTATTTTATAAACACCTCGATGCGGAGTCATTGGGCAAATCTTTAGAAAAAACTCCAGCAGATCGTCAAAAAATTGTAGTCACCGACGGAATTTTCAGCATGGAGGGCGACATCGCTCCCCTTCCCGAAATCGTCAAGGTTTGTCAAAAACACAAGGCACTTTTAATTGTCGATGACGCTCACGCGATCGGAACTTTGGGCCCTCGCGGAGAAGGCGCTGCCGGTCACTTTGGTTTGAGCAAAGAAGTCGACCTCATCACGGCAACCTTTTCCAAGGCACTCGCTTCCACAGGGGGCTACGTTGCTGGAGATTCCGACCTTATCAATTACATCAAGCATTTTGGGAGATCGATGATTTTTTCGGCCTCGATCACGCCTTCTAATTTGGCAGCTGCCCGCGCGGCATTTCATATTTTGCAAGAGGAACCCGAACGCGTCCGGCAAGTTCAAAAAAATGCCGAAAAACTCAAAAACGGGTTGGTTGAGATGGGTTGGGATGTGGGCCCCAGTGAAACCCCAATCATTCCGATATTTTTGGGAGATGACTTGACGACACTCACCTTATGGAAAGAACTCCTCAACGCGGGCGTCTACATCAATCCCGTCGTGTATCCGGCAGTGCCCCCCGACAAGGCACTTTTGCGTATCAGCACCATTGCTTCTCACAACGATTCACATATTCAGCAAGCACTGGATGCCTTTCAAGTCGTCGGAGAACGCTACCACCTTCTTCAAAAGCAGGCGAGCAATGCCCTCGGCTGAACTTAAAATTGTTCCGGTAGAGACCAAGTCCGAGCTCAAACAATTTATTGGTCTGCCTCATCAAATTTATCAAAACGATCCTCACTGGATTGCGCCTCTCAATTTTGAGAGAAAGCGCCTCTTCAACCCCAAAAAAAATCCTTTCTTTCAACATGCCCAGGTTCAACTTTTTTTGGCAAAACGCAATGGAGAAGTCGTCGGAAGGATTTCGGCACAGATCGATGAGGAATACGAAAAACGTCACGGCAAACGCGTCGGTCACTTTGGTTTTTTTGAGTCCGAAAATAATCCCGAAACGGCTCGGGTTCTCTTTGAACATGCCGAAGATTATTTAAAAAAAAATCGGGCAGTCTCGGTGACTGGACCTTTTAATTTTTCGATCAATGGAGAATCCGGTTTGCTCGTCGAAGGCTTTGATCAGCCTCTCACTTTGATGATGCCCTACAACCCTCCTTATTATGAAAAGTTGATCGAAGAAAATAACTATCAAAAATGCAAAGACCTCTATGCCTGGAATTATTTGGCCGGAGACATTCCTGATACCCCACTGCAACTGGCTGCCGAATTAGCCAAGCATCCCGACCTGACGGTGAGGCCAATTCGCCTAAGTGAACTGGAGGCCGACCTCGAAAAAATCATGGATATTTTTAACTCGGCCTGGGCGAATAATTGGGGCTTTGTTCCTTTGCAAAACTACGAAGTCAAACAAATGGCCAAAGATCTCAAGCTCTTCATCGATCCCAAGATTGCCCTCATTGCCGAAATCAAAGGCGAACCCGCAGCCATGTGTCTGACGCTTCCCAATTTTTACGAATATATCCGGGGCCTCAACGGCAAGCTCTTTCCTCTGGGCTTTTTAAAACTGCTTTGGAGAATCAAAAGACGAAAATGCGACAACGCCCGTTTGCTTTTATTGGGTATCAAAAAAGAATTCCGACAACATCCCTTTAACATGCTCAGTATGCTGCTCTACACCGAAATCCACACCCGAGGCAAAGCCAACGGCTACATGAGAGGAGAACTTTCCTGGACTTTGGAAGACAATACTTCGATCAATCAGGGAATTGAACTCATGGGAGGAAAGCGCTACAAGACCTATCGTATTTACGAAAAGGAATTATAAGATTTATTCGTCATATCAGATCTCTTCAAAGAAGTTTTTTTCACTTTCTGGCTCGTGGCTCAAGTACCGCCACAGAGCCAGGCTGATGAAATTCTCTGAATACTTCGGCTGTCATTGATAAGAATTTCATCAAAGCCGTTCCAAAAACCCCTTTGAAGAGATCTGATATGAAAAATTATTGGGATATTAATTAAAAAGAATGATGAAAATCTTTATGACAGGAGCTTCGGGTTTTTTGGGCTCACATACGGCAGAGCTGCTCCATGACAAAGGCCATGAAATTCAGGCTCTAGTTCGAGCTACGAGCCAAACCGAGCATCTCAAAAAGCGTAAGATCCCATTGGTATTGGGCGCCCTGCCCCACTGTGAAAATTTTGCAAAAAGTTTAGAAGGTCAAGATGTGATCATTCACATTGCAGCCGTCGTCAAAGCACTTTCACAAAAAGATTTTCTGTATCACAACCACCTGAGCACACAAAATTTGGTCAAAACAATTCTCTCTTTAAAAAAGAAACCCCAAAAGTTTATTCATATTTCGACGATTGCCGTTCATGACCCCAGTCAAAGTAAAGATTTTTGTCAGCCTCCAGAACAATGCCAACCTCTGAGTCATTATGGTGAAAGCAAAATGCAGGCCGAACGCTCACTGGAGCCTCTCAAAGACGAAATGACTGTGACGATTCTGCGCCCTCCCGTCCTTTATGGAGAACGTGACTGGGAGCTTTTTCCACTCATTCAATCGGTCCAAAAAGGACTGACTCCCATTTGGGGAAAAGGCGATAAGCAATTTTCGATGTGTTATGTCAAAGATGTGGCCGAAGCGATTGCTACGCTTGTCGAAAGCCCGAGCTGCGATTCAGAAATTTTTTGTCTGGACGATGGCGCAGAGCATTCGTGGAGAAGTGTCGCCCTTGAGATTGGGAAGGTCATCGGCAAAGAACCCCGGTTGATTGCGCTTCCAAGTTTTGCCTTCACTCTGGCTGCCGGACTCAATCAAACTTGGGCACAGCTGAGACGCCGGCCCCATGTTTTTACTCTCAACAAACTCAAGGAAATGAAACAAGCGCGTTGGATCTGTGGACATCAAAAACTGGCAAACCATTTTAAGTGGGAACCCTCCACAAGCCTGAAGGAGGGCCTCCAAAACACCCTTGAGTATTATCGAGCCATCGGCAAGCTTTCTGCTTGAGGATTCTGTTAACGTCAGTTTTTTACTAAATGAGGTGAAAAAATCGGGTTAAAAGTAAAAACCTAGCAAGTCATGAAAATAATTTAGAAAAAATCAAAAATTTTCTTCTTTAATAACAAAGAGGAATCATTAAAATTTTCTAATCACCCCTCCGCATATTGAATCTCTGCAGCAAATAGCTAAAATCAAATTATAGAAAATATTTTTATCAGTTTTTTTAAACGCACTTAAAATGTCATTTTTCTAAAACCAATCGGGAAAGGGTAAGGAAAATCATGGATAAATTAAGCGATGAGCAATTGGATTTAATTGTCGAATCGACACTTTCACACTATGATGTCACAGCAGAGGATTTTTGGGAAGCTTCTAAAAACCATAACATCGAACAAAACTACCAGGCATTTCTCAATGTCATGCCGAAAACAAAACCTCTAAAAATTTTAGATCTGGGCTGTGGCCCAGGAAGAGATCTACGCTATTTTAAAGATCTGGGTCACGAACCCGTGGGGCTCGAGGGCTCGGAAACATTTTGTCATATGGCAAGAAAGTATGCCGAATGCGAAGTATGGCAGCAAAACTTTCTTGCGATGGAACTGCCGAACAAACAATTCGACGGCGTATTTGCTAACGCTTCTTTGTTTCATATTCCCCAGCAAGAACTACCAAGGATTTTACGAGAATTGTTTTCAACTTTAAAAGACGGCGGTGCACTCTTTACATCAAATCCTAGAAAGCCTCATGTCGTATGGTATGGTAAGCATCCTGGAACTTATATGGAGTATGAACCTTTTGCAAAAAATCTTAAGGATTGCGGCTTTGAAGTGATTGACCATTATTATCGACCAACCGACAAACCTTTTGAGGAGCAATTTTGGATTGCAACGGTCAGTAAAAAAAAGACTATTTTTCATTGAAAGTACGAAAACTCAAAATAAGCTTATTGAGTAGTTGACAAAGAGCTTCCATCTGCGAATTGAGATAAAAATGATCTCCAGTAAAAGTATGCAGTGAAAATTCATTTTCACAGTGAGTCTGCCACTCATTTAAATCTTGATAAAGAATGAGCGTATCTTGCACAGCTCCCATCACATGCAAAGGACAGTGCAGTTTGGAATCAGCCCCCGCATACTTATTTTGAAAATCTTCAAATACATAAGTCTCTAAAATTTCCATGTCGGCACGTACAATGGGAAGCAGCATTTCTAAAAGATCGTGATGAGCCAAGACCTCTTGGGGGACTCCACCAAAGCTCTGAATTTTTTCTAGTAAGTCCCGATCGCTCAACAAGTGATAAGTGTGATGCCAAGAGCTATAAAGCTGAGGAGGAAGTGAAGAAGAAATACAAAGCCGCTGGGGCACAAGAGAAAATTCTTTCTTGAGAAAACGCGTTAACTCAAAGGCAATCAGCCCTCCTAAACTATGTCCAAAAAAAACAAAGGGAGCTTGAAGATCTAAAACCAGCTGACTAGCCAGTTCTTCGATAAGAGAGTCCAAACGCCGAAAAAGAGCTTCATTAAAACGCGCCCCTCGCCCCGGCAATTGAATGGCATAAACACCAATCTTGTCATCGAGTTTTTCTGACCATTTACGATAAGTGTAGATGTCTCCTCCCGCAAAAGGAAAACAAAAAAGTTTGATTTTTTCTAGAGGCGAGTGACTAAATTGAACCCAAGGCTTTGCACTTTTTGACATTGGTAGTTTTTAGATAAAAAAAATTTATTTTTCTACTAAAATTCGACCGTCTCCTCGATCGCAGAAACAATTTTATCAACATTGGGCAAATACTCGTTTTCTCTTTGATAATAAGGCATGATAGCATCGTAGCCCGTTACCCGCTTAAGAGGGGCTTGCAAATAAAGAAAGGCCTTTTCATTGAGGCTGGCAATAATTTCGGAGGCCATCCCCAAAGTTTTGGGGGCTTCATGCACAATGACCGCACGTCCGGTTTTTTGCACCGAAGTCACAACCGTTTTTTCATCCCAGGGAGACAAAGTTCTTAAATCGATGAGTTCAATCGAATACTGAGGCAGCCTTTCGATAGCCTGCTGACAAAGTGGAATCATCGCACCATAGGCAATCAAAGTGACTTGCCTTCCTGCTTGAAGAATTTTCGCTTCACCCAATTTTGCTTCAGAAAAATCCAGCTCGGACTTCATGCTGCGATATATCCGCTTCGGTTCCATAAAAATAACCGGGTTAGGATCTGCAATGGAGGCTATCAACAAATCATAAGCATCCGAAGGCGTTGAGGGAATCACTACCTTGAGTCCAGGGGTATGCACAAAATAGGTTTCACGGCTTTCGGAGTGATGTTCAAAGGCACGTACGCCTCCACCATAGGGCATGCGAATCACCATCGACATCGGATACAAACCCCGCGTGCGATTATGATAACGCGCCACATGCTGTTCGATTTGATAAAAAGCTTGATACGAAAATCCCGAAAATTGCATCTCAGCAATCGGCTTGAGACCTTTGATAGCCATTCCAACCGAACAGCCAACAATGGCGGCCTCCGCCAAAGGCGTATCCATGACCCGCTGCTCACCAAATTTTTCTTGTAGGCCTTCTGTAGCTCGAAAAACCCCTCCGCACTTTCCGACGTCTTGCCCCAAAACCACCGTGCTGGAGTCCTTGGACATTGCATCGTGCAAGGCCTGATTGACGGCTTGAACTAGAGTATATCTTTCTGCCATGGATTTCCCTCCTCTTAATATTTTAACTGGATAGGAGGGTGAAAAGCAAATGGGAAAAAATCTTACAAAGCACCAAGTACCGTCTAGCGTATGTTTGAAGCAGATATCTCTGTATGTTTAAGACTAATCACAGGAATTAAATTAGGATCCATTGCTTCTAAAAACTGCTGAAATTTCCCCAATGTCGGAAGATGCTTTCCCGACTCATATTGTGCATAGGCATTAGGTGATTTGAATTTTAAACGCTTTTGTAGATCACGAATGCTTAAACAGTATTTTTCTCTTTGACGTTTTAATATTAAAGCCATGAGCAAACCTGGATTATTTGCTTCGATGTAAAAAACATCCTTTTTATCTCGATAAAGCTCCACCGAAAAATCCTTTTTATTCACTAAAGACTCAACCGCATCTTTAATCATTTCATAGGCCTCTTTTTTTGTGCGACCTTGAGTTAATAAATCCAGTTCTTCGATTTCAATAAGATAATGTTTTTTTTCTTTCCAAATTTTTCCGACTAATAGCATATTTATGACTCTCTTTGAAAGCTCTTTGCCTTAATTAATTTTTATCAGAGGCTAAGCGAGCATTCTTTAATATTTTTTTTGCTAATATTTCGTTAATTTCTCGATGACGCGGTATAGGCTCTTCCCTCTCTCCATTAGTCCAAATATCATGTTTACCTCCGCTTCTTTTAAACCACCAACCGTACTCTTTTAGTTGTTTCTCGAGATCTTTTTTCTTCATATTTTTTCGTAAAAAGGTTTTCTAAATAAATTACAAAACCACCTGCAAAATATGTACATATATTTATGATCAAAGTCAAGTTTTACTTTCGTTTCAACTTAAAATAAAGTTGAGAAAGCTGATGTGCAGCATGAAAAGGCGTGAGTTTTCCTTGAAGAACTTGGGGCTTAAGTTTTTTAATTTCTTTTTGAATCTTCGGCTCAGCCAAAAAATCTTCTTGCAGCAAGGTGAGCACAGATTCTTCAAACCATTGTTCAGCTTGCTCTTGGCGACGTTTTTCAAAAAAACCACCCGCTTGAGTTTTTTGAAAAAAATCTTGAGTCATGGTCCAGGCTTCATGGAGGCCAGTTTTTTCTAAAGCTGAGCAGGTTAACACGGGCGTTTGCCAGCCACTCTCACTGGCAGCAAAAAGATGCAGTGCACTTTTAAACTGCGCCTGCGCTTGCTTGGCGGCTGTTTTGTTTTTTCCATCGGCCTTGGTAATCAATACCGCATCGGCCATTTCCATAATGCCGCGCTTCATCCCCTGTAATTCATCACCTGCACCAGCAAGCATCAAGAGAAGAAAAAAGTCGACCATCGAATGCACTAAAGTCTCCGACTGCCCCACTCCGACGGTTTCTACAAAGATAATATCAAAACCCGCCGCTTCACAGAGTAAAATACTTTCGCGGGTCTTGCTGGCGACTCCCCCTAAAGATCCCGCCGAAGGGGAAGGACGAATATAAGCACTCGGGTGATGAGCTAATTCGGTCATGCGGGTTTTATCTCCTAAAATACTACCCTTAGATCGCGAACTGCTCGGATCAATCGCCAGCACTGCCAAACGATGTCCCTGCTCCACTAAATAAAGGCCAAAAGCCTCAATAAAGCTGCTCTTACCCACTCCTGGCACACCGGTAATTCCAATCCGCTGTGAGTTTCCGCTGTGCGGTAAACACTGCTCTAAAATTTGCAGGCTCTCCTCACGGTGATCCGCTCGCGTGCTCTCGACTAAAGTAATCGCTCGACTTAAAGCAAAGCGATCGCCTTTGAGTAAAGGAGTGACTAGTGGATGGAAATCTTGATTTTTCATAAGTGAACATTTTGCCTTAAATCATTAATTTTGAAGCTTCTCTAAAAAAGCAATATCTTCAGAATCTGTCGACAGCTTTCGATGCTTCTTAGCTATTTTCTTTAAACGTAGCAGATCTTGAGCAGAAGCTATATAAAAAATACAAGATTGAATTTTTGTTTTCTTAGCCCGTGAGATAAGTTCGCTGGCTGCCAAGGGAAAATCAAAGAGTAAATCAATGCGAAGCCCTGTTTTGGGATTGAGGAAATAGGCACTTTGGGGAGCATCGAGACGCAATCGAATTGAAGCTATTTTGGGATTGTCAATGGTCACAGTAATTTCTTTGTTTTCATTTAAACGAGAAGCTAATTGCAAGCCCTTCTTGTAAAAGAGCTCTAGCATTTTCTCACAATTCTCCTCGGGATTTGAAATAACAAAGTCAAAATCGCGAGTGACGCGTCGAGAACCCAAAGTCACTAAAGCCATTCCTCCAACTAAAATCGGTTGAATTCCTATTTTTTTTAAGCCGGCTAAAATTTCTCCGACTTCTGAAATATATTGGCTAGTGTCTGACATAGTCATTACTTGAGATAAATACCTGGAAGTCGCTGTTTACAAGAACTCACCTGCCTTACCTTGACGGGTTTGGAAAGCAAACGAATGGCTTCAAGGTAGCGGAAATTTTCAATCATGGCCTTTTTGATTTGTAGGGATTGAACACGCTTCTGACCTCCAAGTGAAGCAATGTCCTTTCGCTGCTGAGCAGAAAGTTTTTTCGCGCGCACTTTTCCGCCCCGCTGACCTAATAGTTTTGCAAGTTTTCGGTAGTTTTCCATTTTTCGATTATACTTAGCGCTAAGCAAAATTTCAATAACTCATTTTTCATTTTTTAAATTTTGAATGTAGGCTGCAAAGCCATATGGAAAGGAATATGGAGAAACTTTTTTTATAAAGTTTATCGATTCAGAAAATGATACACACAAAGAAAAATTAGAAATAGAAAATATGTCAGGTAATATTGAAACAGTCCAATTTATTTTGTCAGAGCAAGCTCAACAATCTTTGGATTATAATCAATGACTTTTAAAAGAACTCGTGTTGATTTTTCAGGGGTTCGACGACCTTGCTCCCAATCTCGTACAGCACCTACAGTAAAACCATATTCATCAGCAAAGGCTTTTTGCGTTAGCTTGAGCTTTTTTCGAATAGCTTTGACATCAATATCAACAGGAACATAGATCACATGTTTACGATTGCCTTTTGCATTTCCATCTAAGTATTCCAAAACATTTTTCATTCCAGAAATAAGTTCTTTTCCATCTTTTGACATGGCTTTCTCCTACTTGCCCTTTAACTTTGCTTTAACCAATTTTGTAAATTCTACTAGTTCCTTTTTGATTTCAGGTTTAATATCTACCCTCTCGTTTTTGCTATAAAGATGAAGTAAAAAAATGGGTGCTGTTTCATTATAAAAATAATAGATAACTCGAACGCCACCTCTCTTTCCAACACCCTGACGACCCCAACGAAGCTTACGGAGTCCTCCAGTACCAGGAATTTCATCACCCTCAAGAGGATGATGAGCAATATAATTTATAAATGCATCTCTCTCAGTTTGAGACCAAGCCTTATCAGCTTGAGCTGGAAATGGAGCTACTTCAACGACTGTTATGGGTTTCATTTCCATAACTTAATATACGGCTGTGCCGTATTAAAGTCAAGTAGTCATTTTTCATTTTTTAAATTTTGGGCACAGGCTGCAAATTCAGCACGCAGCTTAGCGCCCCTACGTATTTCAACTTATTGAAAGTTTTTTGATTCATAGTATTTTTACTTCATCAACTTCTGCAAAATATCCTGTGCAGCTTTGGCAATGACCGTCCCGGGGCCAAAGATCGCAACGGCGCCAGCTTGATAGAGTGCATCGTAATCCTGGCGAGGAATGACTCCTCCCACCACGACCAAGATATCCCCTCGGCCAATTTTTTTGAGCTCTGCTACTACCTGAGGCACCAAGGTTTTATGTCCCGCGGCCAAACTGGAAACTCCCAAGACGTGCACATCACTCTCAGCAGCCTGCTTGGCAACCTCGGCTGGAGTTTGAAAAAGTGGACCAATATCGACATCAAAACCCAAGTCGGCTAAACTAGTTGCAATGACTTTTGCACCACGGTCGTGACCATCCTGTCCCATTTTGGCCACCATGATACGAGGCCGGCGGCCTTCCTTCTCGGCAAATTGATCCGCTAACTCACGCGCACGGTTAAAGTCTTCATTGTTTTTTATTTCTGACATATACACTCCCGAAATCGATCGAATCTTGGCTTGATAACGTCCAAAGATCTTTTCACAAGCGAAAGAAATCTCTCCTAAACTCGCACGCTTTTGGGCCGCATCGACCGCTAATTCGAGCAAGTTACCCTCCCCGCTTTCACAACATTTTGTTATCGCTGACAAGGCCTTTTCCACTGCGGCGTTGTCGCGCTGGGCACGCATTTTTTCCAAACGCTGAATTTGAGACTCTCTCACGGCCGTATTATCGATCTCCAAAATCTCGATGGGGTCTTCTTTTTCTAGTTTGAAACGATTCACACCCACAATGACATCCTGGCCCGAATCAATCCGCGCCTGCTTACGCGCCGCCGCTTCTTCGATACGCATCTTGGGCAGTCCTTGTTCAATCGCTTGCGTCATACCGCCCATCTCTTCGACTTCTTCGATCAAAGTCCAGGCACGCTGGGCAATTTCGTGAGTGAGTCTTTCCACATAATAAGAACCCGCCCAAGGATCGACCGTCTGACAGATGTCGGTTTCTTCTTGAAGATAAATTTGGGTATTACGCGCAATCCGTGCCGAAAAGTCTGTTGGCAAAGCGATCGCTTCATCCAAGGCATTGGTGTGTAATGACTGCGTCCCTCCCAAAGCTGCAGCCAGGGCCTCCACACAAGTTCGCGTCACATTATTAAAGGGATCCTGCTCGGTTAAACTCCAACCAGAGGTCTGACAATGCGTCCGCAAGGCCATGGACTTGGGATTTTGCGGATCAAATTGTTTGACCAGCTTAGCCCACAGTAAACGCCCGGCACGCATCTTGGCAATCTCCATAAAGTGATTCATGCCAATGGCCCAAAAGAAAGATAAACGCGGTGCAAAATCATCGATCTTCAGCCCAGCGGCAATACCGGTACGCAAATACTCCAGACCATCCGCTAAGGTATAAGCCAGTTCAATATCAGCCGTCGCTCCGGCCTCTTGCATATGATAACCACTGATGCTAATCGAATTAAACTTGGGCATATTTTTTGAAGTATATTTAAAAATATCCGCAATGATGCGCATCGAAGGCTTGGGCGGATAAATATAAGTATTGCGCACCATGAATTCTTTTAAGATATCATTTTGAATGGTTCCGCTGAGTTTTTCTAGGGGCACACCTTGTTCTAAACCCGCCACAATAAAAAAGGCCATGACTGGAAGCACCGCTCCGTTCATCGTCATGGAAACCGACATCTGCTCGAGAGGGATATGATCAAAGAGAATTTTCATATCTTCCACCGAATCAATGGCTACACCCGCTTTACCGACATCGCCCACGACGCGTTCGTGATCCGAATCATAACCTCGGTGTGTCGCCAAATCAAAAGCTACCGAAAGACCTTTTTGTCCGGCTGCCAAATTACGACGATAGAAGGCATTGGATTCTTCGGCGGTGGAAAAGCCTGCGTATTGACGCACCGTCCAGGGACGCGTCACATACATCGTCGAATAAGGCCCACGTAAAAACGGCGGCAAGCCCGCAACATAATTGAGATGCTCAAGACCTTCAATATCACTTGCATCGTAGGAAGCTTTGACCTCAATTTTTTCGGGTGTATGCCAAGGCTCTTGCCCAGTAGATGCTTGGGCTGAGTGAGTTTTTGCCGACTTTTTAAGTTTTGAGTATTCTATTTGACTAAAATCAATGCGTTTCATGATGGTTGACTTCCTTTGATAATTCCAAATTTTTGATTGAGCTCTCTAAATAATTTTAAACGGTCGGACTTCAGAGAAATATTTCTCACTGAGTCATACAAACCCTCTTGGGGACTGGCATAAAACAACTCGGCCTTTTGCGAAAGCTGCGTTAAAACAGCTTCCAAAAGAGGAAGCTCTTTTTGATAGTCTTCCTCACTGGCACAAAAAACAATGATCTGCGCACCTTCAGCTTGAAGCGTTTTTTCAAAATCTTTTAAACTGTTTTGCGGAGTTTGTGCATGAACCGCATAACCCGCACAAGCAAAGAAATTGAGCGCAAAGTTGGAACGTGCCGCACGCATCGCGCGATGCCCAAAGGGATAAACTTCAACCTTGGGAGCCCCGCCCTGTTCTTGAGCATAGGCCTCCACATTAAGACGTAACTCCTCCAATGGAGCGGCTCCACGATAACTGGCAATGATCGCTTCTGTATTGTTTACGGCCGTGAAGCGATCTAAAAAGCCACTCAGCTCACCTCCCTTTTCAAAAAAACCTTTTGTCGCTGGCAATGAAATCTCACTCAATGTCAAAGCGCTCGGAGTTTTTTCCCAAGAAGCCTGAGTTCCCAGACTTGCCTGCAAACGCTGCTCATCCCAGAGTGGATATTGATTGCTGCCCAGATAAATATCTTTTTGGGTACTGAGATTTTGTTCACTTTTTTCTAAGCGTGCATTCACCCGTTCCTTAATTTTGAGATCTTTCCAGCTTTGCAAGAAGCCGCCCTCGGATTCGATCTCCTGAAAAATTTTCCAGGAAGCTTCGGCGAGCTGCTCGGTGAGTGTTTCGATAAAATAGGAACCTGCAGCCGGGTCCATCACTTTACCCATGTAAGCTTCATGCTCGAGCACCAAAGAAATATTGCGCGACATACGAAAAGCCAAGTCCTGACGCTGTTCATCCCACGCGTCAAACAAGTCCACGCTCAGGACATCCACGCCACCCAAGTTTGCTGCCATCGATTCGGTGGTAAAACGCAAGAGGTTCACGTGAGGATCATAATAAGTTTGATTCCAGGAATCCGTCTTGGCAGAAATTTTAAGTGCTTCATTTGCGGCTGCCTCGTCATAAGAAGCCACGAGCTGTGCCAGCAAGCTTCGCAGCACGCGAACTTTAGCTATTTCATGAAAATAGCGCGGGCCCACGCCAATTTGAATCATCATGCGAGCAAGAATTTCTTTTGCCGAAAGCCCTTCTTGGCTGAGCGCGATAAAATATTCGTGGAAGAGAGATAAAATCACGGCAAGCTCTTCAGTGATGGAAAGTCCAGTTGCCTTCCAGGAAGCCCCATCGATGCAAAAAATTTTATCTAATTTTTTTGGATCTTCTTGAGAAAATGCTTGCATCATCGCCGCTAATTCTTTGACCAAGGCTGACCAGTCTTCTGGGCTTGTCGCTCCAAAAGCAATCTGACTGAGAGGATCGTACACCAAATCCACCACTGTCTCAGACAAAGCCCCAGATGAAGCCTGCGATAGAGTAGAATTCTTTTTTGAAAACTCTTGCCAAAGAAAATACCAAGCCGGGCTTAAGATACCTGCCTTGATTTGCAAAGCCGGGACCTTTCCAACTCCTGCAAATAATTTTGCAAAATCTTGCTGCCTGGCAAGCGGTAAAGCGTAGAGTTTATCCTGGCAGTACTTGACTTCCAAAACTAAAACATCGACTTGATTTTTGAGCGCTTCCTTAATTTGCGCATGGGCCTTCTGAAGATCCGTGGCTAAAATCGGCTGGGCGATTTGCATACGCTGACGCTGAACCTGATAATTGCGCGTAAAGGGAAACTCTCCACCTTCTTCAGCTGTCTTGGGCAAACTCGCCAAATCCTGCACATCATAAAAAGGCTGTAATTCAAGGCCCTCAGGCGTTTTTTTGATTAAATCTTCAAAAGTCTTTCCTTTGAGATCCTGAGCAATTTTTTCTTTCCAATCTTCCCGGGAAGGATGAGGAAATTCTTTCAGTTGATTTTTTGCAGTCATGCAAAGCTCCTAGCAATCGAATTTTTGATTAATCTTAACAAATAACCATTTTCCTCTAAACTGTTTCCACCAAAACTGTCAATATTATGTAGCTTTTATGAAGTGAAAGAAAAAAGCCTTGTTTCAGGCCCTCTCTTTTCAGTATAGATAGCAAAACAAGTAATTAAAGGAGATAAACGTGTCACAAAAGGATACTCATACCAAACTCGATCACCAACTTTATGACGAAAACCATCAAGCGACAAAAGACCACCCCTGGATTTTTAGAACCTACGGTGGACATACCAATGCCCAAGCCACCAATGAGTTATTCCGTTCCGGTCTGGAAAAAGGCCAAACCGGTCTTTCGATTGCTTTTGATCTGCCCACGCAATGCGGCTATTCTTCCGAACATTCTTTAGCCAAACCCGAAATCGGTAAGGTCGGTGTACCGATTAATTCTCTCGATGACTTTCATGTTCTCTTTGAGCAAATTCCGATCGAAAAAATGAACACCTCGATGACCATCAATGGGACCTCCATGTGGCTGCTGGCCCTTTACATCGCCTTAGGTCGCGAACGCGGTGTCGACATCAGCTTGTTACAAGGCACTACCCAAAACGACATCGTCAAAGAATACCTCGCTCGTGGCACTTACATTTTTCCGCCCGAGCATAGCCTGCGCATCATCGCCGAGATGTACGAGTATTGCCTCGAAAACATTCCCAAATGGAATGCCTCCAATATTTGTTCCTATCACTTACAAGAAGCCGGGGCGACTCCTGCACAAGAACTTGCTTTTGCCCTAGCCAATGCCATCGGCATCCTGGATCTCATCAAGGAACGCGGACTTTTTGATCAGGAACAATTCGAACGCGTGGTGGGACGCATCAGTTTCTTTGTCAATGCCGGCATTCGTTTTATCGAAGAGACCTGTAAGATGCGCGCCTTTAATGAATTATGGGAAGAAATTACGCGCGAACGTTATGGAGTGCAAAATCCAAAGTTCCGTCGTTTTCGCTATGGAGTCCAGGTCAACTCTTTAGGCCTCACCGAGTCTCAACCCGAAAACAACGCCTGGAGAATTTTAATCGAAGCTCTGGGCGTCACACTGAGCCGCAATGCCCGTTGCCGCGCTCTGCAACTTCCCGCATGGAACGAGGCTCTCAGCCTCCCACGTCCTTGGGATCAACAGTGGTCTCTGCGCTTGCAACAAATTTTAGCTTACGAAACCGACCTGCTCGAATATCCCGACATCTTTGAAGGTTCCAAAGTGATCAGCTCCAAAGTGGAAGAACTGAAAACTCAAGCCAAAGCCGAAATTGACAAGATTTTAGAAATGGGCGGTGTACGTTCTGCCGTCGAATCCGGCTATATGAAATCAGCTCTCGTCAAATCAATGTCCGAACGCATGAGCCGCATCAACGACGGTGAACAAATCGTCGTCGGTCTGAACAAATGGACCGAAGCCATCCCCTCCCCTCTACTGCAAGGTGAAGACGGAGGTATCTTTAAAGTCGATGCAAAATCAGCCGCCTGGACCCTAGAACAACTGGAAGCCACGAAGCAAAAACGCGATTCGGACCGTGCCGAAAAGGCCTTGGCAGAACTCAAAAAAGCAGCCCAAGAAGGCAAGAATATGATGGAGGCTAGCATCGAATGTGCACTGGCTCGAGTCACCACTGGTGAATGGGCCGACGCTCTGCGTGAGATCTTTGGCGAATACCGACCTGTCACCGGAATTGAAGGCCAAAAGTTGCAACTCGAAAACGAACGCGTGTCGGCTCTTCGTCAACGCAACGACGAGTTTGAGAAAAAACACGGACATCGCGCGCGTATCGTTGTGGGCAAGCCCGGACTGGACGGTCACTCCAATGGCGCGGAAGTCATTGCCGTCAGCGCCAGACATACCGGCTTTGACGTGATCTATTCGGGAATTCGTCTGACTCCGGAAGAAATCGTCCAAAGCGCTGTCGAGGAATCTGCCGACATCATCGGAGTTTCGATCCTGAGCGGCTCTCATCTTGAACTTGCCGATCAGATCATCGCACAGCTCAAATCCGCAGGTGCTTTTGAACATATTCCTGTGGTCTTTGGCGGCATCATTCCCAAAGAAGACGAAAAGGTTTTACTCGAAAAAGGCATTCAAAAGGTCTTTACTCCTGCTGATTTTGAACTGATCGATATCATGGAACAAATCATGAATATTGTCGAAAGTGGGAAAAAAATTGCGGCTTAGATTTTAAAGAGGCCTTTTTAAAATCGAGTCATTTTGAACATAGAATAAACCCAGTGACCGCATCGATTTTTGAACGGCTTTGATAAAATTCTTAGCTTTAACAGCCTAAGCCTATCTTAGAATTTTATCAGCCTGGCCCTGCGGGGACGCGTGAACCGCGGGCCAGAAAGTGAAAAATTCGATACGGTCACTGAGTTTAAAATTAACGCAGTTTATGACGCAAAAAGAACAAAAATATTAAAAAAATCCCTATTTTTTGAACTTTTTATGACGCATGTTATGACGCAAAACAAATGAAGACACTCATTGAAAAAGCACTAGAGCAAGACAAGTTTTCGATCGCCAGATTGATCACACTTTTTGAAGACACACGTTCGGAAACAGCCTTGCAACGTGCCGAGGCAATGAAAAAAATTAAGGCTTCTCCCCTGGCAAGATCGGGAATTTTTTTAGGCTTCACGGGAACTCCGGGTGCTGGAAAATCTTCACTCATCGGAGAGATCGCTCCTCGTCTGATTCAAACAGAAAGTAAACTCTCGGTAGCGGTTTTGGCCGTGGACCCTTCGAGTGAAGTCTCCGGTGGCGCACTATTGGGAGATCGCACTCGAGTGCGTTTTCCTCTTTCTGAAACAAGACTTTTTTTTCGCAGTCAGTCTTCGGCAGGAGCACTGGGCGGCATCAGCCCAACGACTTTTCAGGTCTGCCGATTGCTCCACTATTTATTTGACTTCATCATCATCGAAACCGTCGGCATTGGTCAAAACGAAATCGAGATCAAAAATTTAGCCGATGAAGTTTTTTTAATTTTACAACCCATGGCCGGAGACCAAATTCAATTCATGAAAGCCGGCATCATGGAAATCCCTCATGCTTTTGTCATGAATAAATGTGATGAGACCAAGGCCGCTCGGCAAAGTTATCATGCCCTCAAGGCCTCTCTGGCTTTTGTGCGACCTGCCGAAAACGAAATCAAAATTTTGCAAACTAGCGTCCGAACGGGCTTTGGCCTTGATGACTTTGTCAGTGAACTCCTCTCCTCACGTGAGAGGTCTCATAGTTCTTTGCACGAAAAGGAAGTTCATTTTTTTAGGCAGTGGGTCAAGGAAGAATACGGCCGTTGGGGGCTCCAATTTTTGAAGGAGAAAATGGGAGGTGCTGCTGCACTCATGCAAATAACGCAATCTTTCGATCAGGCACAAATCAAGTTCATTCATTCTTTTTTAAACGAATAGCTTAAAAACATGACGGACAATTTTCAATTAACAAAATTCAATTTGGCAAATGATGAAGTTCATGTCTGGGAGCTTGAATTTTCAGAAGACCCTACCTGGGTTCAAAAAATCTTTTCCTATTTAACGATGGAGGAACAAAAACTTTATCAGGACTCTCCCACTGCAAAAAAGAAGAAAGAGTTTCTTTTAAGTCGGGGACCTTTGCGTTTTTTATTGAGCCGTTATTTAAAAAGGGACTTTTCACAAATTGAAATTTTAAGACAAGAAAAAGGAAAACCTTTTGTCCCGGACAAAGCGTTCCACTTTAATCTTTCACATTCTCATGAACGAGCCGTTTTTGCTTTTTGCCAAAACTTTGAAATCGGTATCGACCTCGAGTTTTTAAATCCTAAACGTTCCATCAAAAAAATTGCTCAACGGTATTTTGCTGAAAGTGAAAAAGAACTTATAGAAAACACTCCTCAAGCGCAAAGAGAAAGACTGGCCTATCAATTGTGGACTGCAAAAGAGGCATTGATGAAAGGCAATGGAGAAGGCTTAGAATTAGGCATTGATCAAGTGATCATTCCTTTTAAAGATCAAGATAAAGTCATTCATTTTGAAGAAGGCATTTTTAAAGACTGGTCATTATATTTTTTTTCAATACAAGATGAAAAATATGTGGCCAGTTTGGCAACACAATCTTCCAACCCAAAACTTGTTTTTTTTCAATTTGATTTTTGACAAGAACGCAGTCTATATTTTGATATTGGCCCATCGAAAAAATCGCGTCAAGCTCTCATCACAATTCCTCAGGAATAGGAAGGGTTAAAGCCACCTCCGCCTCTTGTGCCAGTTGAAATTTCTTACGGTTGAATCCCAATTTTAAAGACACTAAATAACCGGTCACTACAAAAGGAAGTGTATGCACCACATGGACAATCAGTGCCAGGGCCATGGCCTTTTCGGTGGGGATTCCTAAAAAATGGTAGGCACTGATGACAGCGCCTTCGAACACACCCGTTCTGGCAGGAGTCACCGAAGGAATCGTCGTTGCAAAACTAAAAGCAGCCACAACAAAGATGGAAGCATAATAAGGCAGTTCGAGACCGAATCCTTTTTGGACCCAAAAGACGGCCAGGGCCTCAAAGCCCCTCATCAGGACGGCAATAAAAATGATGGGATAAACTTTTCTAAAGTCTCGAATTGCATGAAGGTTGAAGGCCCATTTTGTGAAAGCACGACCAACCTTTTGTTTAAAACCCGAGACTGGTTTGAGATCTTCCATTTTGAGATTGCGATATTTATAAGCAACGAAGAGCATAATCAGATAGGGAATGGTCACCAGTAAAATCAATGCAAACAAACCATCCTTGAGCATCGGCGGCAATGGAACCATCAATGATACCGCCAAAAAAACAGCCAGCTTTCCAAATCCATCCAAAACTTGATCCATCGTGATCACAGAAAAAGCCAAAGTTTTTCCGACTTTTTTATGGCTTCCTAAAAGGTAAACAAATAAAGCATGTCCTCCCCATAACGGTATCAAGTTAACGGACATCAACAACATCGAGACATCTTCAAAAAGTTTTTTGACCGATACCTTCTTGTCTTTGGGCAAGTAAATTCGAATTTGATAGGCCTTGACGAGAATAATTCCCACGGTTGCCGCACATGCCAAAAGGAAGTACTCAATTTTGATCCCTTGAAAACTGTTCCAAAAAGTTTCCCAATCAAATTTTGAGAAAAATATAAAAGAGAAAATTCCCAAAACGAGAAAGCTCGCCAGCAGGATGAGTAGTTTTTTGTTTTGAAGGAGTTTTTGCATAAAAATTAATTTTTAAAAACTCTAAGCACTGAGTTTTTTTGCATGATATTTTTCATAAGTTTTTTGATAAAAATCCAAAATTTGATCGGTCACGCGTTCCCAGGAAAAATTTTGCACATGCTCCCAACCGTTTTTGACTAATCGTTGGGACAATGCTTCATCCGTCAGAACCTGAATCAGCCCATCGGCCAATGCATTGCTGTCATGCATTTTGGTTAAAATTCCGTTGACGCCCGATGTGACCACTTGACGAAAGCCCGGATTATCCATGGCCACAACAGGCTTCCTGGCTGCCATGGCCTCCAGCAAGGTAATCCCAAAAGTCGCGTGATGCGCGGGATAACAAAAGACGTCACTCGTTGCAAAATAGTTGGGACGGGTTTCAAAAATGGGCCCAACAAAAACAATGTTTTTACCCAAAAGCTCACCGGATTTTTTTTCACAAGACTTGCGCAAGGGACCATCTCCAGCCACAATTAATCGGGCATTGGGAACTTTTTCCAAAACTCGAGGCATGGCTTCAATTAAACAATCCAAACCATTGCGGGGTTCGAGTCGTGCCAAAAAGAAAATATTTTTATGATCGGATTTGAGTTCCTCAACCGGAGGAGCTTTTTGCGCAAAAAAATCAATGTCGATTCCGTTGGGAATAATTTGATATTGAACTTTAAAATATCTTTCCATGGCTTCAATACAGGCATGACTCACCGAAATAATTCCATCGAGTTTATCGATATAACTCTGAATCAACTTTTGAAAGACTTTAAAGTAAGGCACAAAATTAAAGTAGGAATGCAAAGTCCCAATGGTAACGGTATTGGTGTATTTTAAAAACATCAATTGCAGAGTGACATCGGTGGGAGATTGCAAATGAAGAATATCGAATTTTTCGTCTTTTAAAACTTGGCGAATGCGTTTTCCCAAACCTAAACCGAGTGTGACCTTGCAAGTCGAACCGGCCGAATGAATCGGATAACTTTTACCCAAGCGAATCACCCGTAGTTTTTCGGGAAGTTTAATCGGATTTTCTTGCCCCTGATGACCAGTTAAAATGGTGACGTCATAACCGCGTTTGAGTAATTCTTGGGAAAAGAAAAAAATATGATCACTGATTCCACCCAGATGAGGATAAAAATATTCGGCGACAATGCCAATCTTCTTTATCGACATTTCCACATCCTATTTTGAATAAAAATCACCGCAATGGCAATGACGGTCAGGGGATAGTAAACCGCTTGCTTCATAAAATAGAGTACCCGACTCAATTTTGCACCCATTGTGAACTCCTTGGTATTCGCTTATTTTAAAACGATTGATGGCTTTATCTCTTCCACTAAAATTTCAAAAAGTCTAAGAAAATTTCTTTTGCAAAAAATCGATCATGTCATGAGCAGGAACTTCTTCTTGAGAACTCGATTCCATATCACGGACCACCACGACCGATTTTTCGCGTTCGGACTCGCCCGAAAGCAGCACCCACTGAGCGCCCCAACGTGCTGCCCGTTTCATCTTGCTTTTAAGAGAAGTGCTTCCCCAATCTACCATTGTCATTGCATTGAGCTGACGAATCTCAGGAAGCTTTGAAGCAAAGTATTTTTCGGAGTCTTCATCCAAGGCAGCAAAAAATACCTTGGGCAAATTTTTGAGCCCGAGTTTTTCAGCAGAAAGTAAAGAAGTCAAACGCTCCATTCCCAAAGCAAAACCAACGGCGGGAACCACCGGGCCTCCCAAAGACTTGACCAAACGATTGTAACGCCCTCCTCCGGCAATCGAATTTTGTGCACCCAATTCGGTACTGACAAATTCAAAGACGGTTTTCTCATAATAATCAAGTCCCCGAACCATGCGAGAGTCCACGGTAAAAGGCACTCCCAAATTTTTGAGAAATTCCTGAACGGCCAAAAAATGCGTTTGTGTTTCTTCCGATAAAAAATCTCTCAGATGAGGCGCGCCCTCGATCACAGTTTGACTCGTCGGATCTTTGCTGTCCAAAATGCGAAGAGGATTGCGTTCCAAACGACGTTGGTCTTCCTCTCCAAGTTGAAAACGATGCTCACTAAAATACTCTTTTAAGGCCGCCAAATAAGCCTGACGGCATTCGGAGCTTCCCAGCGAGTTGATCTTCAATTCAAAATCATGGACATTTAGACAGCGTAAAAATTGATCGAGGAGAAAAATCATTTCGGCATCCAACCCCGGATGATCCTGACCAAAACACTCCAGTCCAATTTGATGAAACTGCCGATAGCGCCCTTTTTGTGGATTTTCGTAACGAAACATCGGACCGATATAATAAAAACGGCCTTCCTGAACCTGGTGATCCGTAAAGTGCTCAATAAAAGCTCGCACCACAGAGGCCGTCCCTTCGGGCCGAAGAGAAAGACTTTTATCGTTGCGATCTAAAAAGGTGTACATCTCTTTTTCGACGATCTCGGTCGTCTCGCCCACGCCTCTTTCAAACAAGGCTGTTTCTTCGACAATCGGAGTGCGGATTTCCTGAAAGCCTGCGGCTTCAAAAAGACAACGCGCTTCGGATTCTACCCTTTGCCAAATTTTTACAGACTGTTCCTCAAAGAGATCTTCCATCCCCTTGATGGCTCGAATTTTTTGACTCATTTTATTTTCCTGCTCAATGAATGAATTTAGAGAAAGTGTTGGAACACTATTCGGATTGAGCCTCTTTGGCTAGTTGATTTTTTGATTTAAGCTCTTTTGCCTCTTGATAAAGCGCATCAAAAGGAGCTTCACGGTTGATTTTTAAGCGCTCTAACCGGGTTAATACCCGATCCGGATCATTGAGCTCAAGGTAGACTCGACAAAGTTTTTGCAGTATTTCATGATTTTGCTCTTTAGTTTGTTTCTTTTTGACAAGAAGCTTTTCCAACACTTCGGCATAACTCTTGAGCTGATCTTTTTTTCCAGAAAGTTTTTCGGCTAATTTTTCAAACTCTTGAATTGCCGCTTCTTCGTCACCAGAATTCATCATCAGCTCAGCCAGACGCACTCGGTGAGCATGACGGTCGGGTTCTGCCTCACAAAGTTTTTTTGCAATTCGCAAAGCATCTTCTGTTTGTTTGTGACTGCGGTAATAATAAAGCGCAATTTGATATTGTTGAGCCGCGTCACTTCCCATTTCTAGCTTTGTAAAGAGGTCTCCCAGCTTCTCGTTAAATTCAACCGAAGAGGGTGAATATTTTAAAATCTCTTTATAAACCGCAATGGCCTTAAGGAAAAACTCATCTTCAATATAATTTTCGGCCACCTCACGATAGTGGGCAATGGCGTTACGCAAATCCTTCTTTTTAAAATAGAGTTTCCCGATCTCGAGTTTGAGACGCATGTCTTTGGGGTTTTCGGCTGACCGCACCATCAATTCTCGGATATCACGATTGGGTCCCGCTTTTTTAAAGATATCTTTAACACTTTTTATGACATCATTAATATTCATTTCTCTTAACCCTATTGAATGATTGAACCCCTACTTAAAATAAGTTTCTCAAACAAAATTCTATTTTCCTTTTCGAACTTGATGAACGATCGCACGTAAACCCAAATGATAACTCTGCGGACCAAAACCGCTGATCTGACCCACCACCACCGAAGCCAGATAAGAATGATGGCGAAATTCTTCTCGCTGATAAATATTGGAAAGATGAACTTCCACTGCTGGAAGACCTGTCGCAATAAGAGCATCCCGCAAGGCAATAGAGCTATGCGTATATGCCGCTGCATTAATAACAACGCCCTGATATTCACTTTTGGCTTGTTGAATTTTATCGACGAGTTCTCCCTCGGAGTTCGACTGAAAACAATCGACTTGTACTTCAAGTTCTCTAGCTAATTGAGACAAATCCTGGTTGATCGCTTCAAGAGTCTGCGCGCCATAAATCTCAGGTTCGCGCGTTCCCAAGAGGTTGAGGTTAGGACCATGTAAGATAAGAATTTTGATGTTATTTTCTGACAAGTTGAAAGCTCCTCTATCGAAATTTATCTATGAACAGACCTTCTTATTGAAAAGGACTGTTAATAATATTGTATCTGGAATTGATTAAAAAACCAAAGGATTTTCAAAGCTTGTTAGATTTTTTTTATATTTATTTTTGACTTATTTTTCTCTAGTCATTTTATTGAGCAGAGGAATCATTTTTAGTATTCTCTCGTCCACTATTGACGAAACGCTCAAAGGCCAAGCGAGCTTCTTCTTCTAATTCCTCTAAAATTTTTTTAACCCCATGATGCTCCGGTTTTTTTTCCAAAATCATTTTGGCAAGTTCCATCGCTTTTTGTTTACTTCCCTGTTGCCGTAAAATATTGACCATGGTTTCGGTATAAAAAACTTCATCGATTTCTAAAGACATCTCAAAGAATCTCCTCTAAGAATTTCCAAATTTCAGCTTTGCTTTTTTATTAAAAAGGCACCTATAAAAAACTAAAAAAAATCAAAAAATAAATGCATTTTTGCCTATTTTTTTAAAAAAACTTAATAATTTCAACACTAAAAAATGCACGCGCCGCGTGCATCGCGTGCATTTTTGTCAATTAAGCAAATCCTTGACGGGTGTTTTCTTAATCTGAGCAAAACCGATTTTATTGAGATACACAAATTGAATATCTTGTGAAACCCTTTTTTTGTCTTGCATCAGCGCTTTCTCATATTGCTTCCTTGTAAAATCCGGCCAGGCAATCGGCAATTCTGCCTGACGCAGAAGTTTTTTCAAGCGCTCAACGGCCTCGGGGTCCAGACTTTGTTCTTTTACCGACCTCTCGGCTGCAAAAACCATCCCCATCGCAATGGCCTCACCGTGGGTATATTTGCGATAACGCGTCATACTTTCGATGGCATGTCCGAGAGTGTGTCCAAAATTGAGCAAGGCACGCAGGCCCGAAACCTCTTTTTCATCCTCGCAAACCACCCAGGCCTTCCAGGCACAACAACGCCGGATCAGATCTTCGTAAGATTTGCCAGGGTGGCGCAAGAGCTGCTGCATGCTCTTTTCTAAATATTCAAAAAAGGCCTCGTCAAAGATGGCAGCGTACTTGATCACCTCAGACATCCCGCAAATCAGTTGTCGTTTGGAAAGGGTTTTGAGCACTTCAGGGTTGATAAAAACAAAACGCGGTTGATAAAAAGCCCCGATGAGATTTTTGCCTTCGGCTAGGTCAACTCCGGTTTTTCCACCGACAGAACTGTCGACCTGAGCCAATAAAGTCGTAGGAATTTGCACAAAAGGAATCCCCCGCAAATAAGTCGCCGCCACAAAACCTGCAATGTCTCCGATCACCCCGCCTCCTAAAGCGATGATCACGGTTTTGCGGTCCACTTGATGCTTGATCAATTGATGATAAATCTTTTCAACCGTTTGCAGATTTTTGTATTGCTCTCCATCCGGAATCAAAACCTTCTTCACTTCAAAGTCACGACTTAAATTGCGAAAAATCTCGCGTCCATAGAGTTTATCCAGTTTTGAATTGCTTAAAAGGATTAATTTTTGCCCTGGGAAATAACGTCCCAATAAATCCGCAAGTCCTCCAAAACCCTTTGGGGAAAAATAAATGGGATAAGCATTTTGTTGAAGCTTCACTTGTAACGGATTATTTTCTAAAGGAAGTTGGGAATAAATCTTCTGAACCACTTGAGCAATCGTCATGTGATCGGTAGAAACTTGAAAGGCAATTTTTTGATAAAATTTTTGACGCTTTTTAAGAAGCTGCTCAATACGCTTTGCCGGATCGGTAACTTCTAAAAGTGGCCTTTTGACCTTTTGCTTTTGAACTCTTTTTAGGATTTCCTCCACTGAACTACTTAACAAAATGGCTAAACCGGAGTTTTGGATTCGCTTTAAGTTTTGTGCAGAACAAACAGCTCCACCCCCCAAAGCGATCACAACTTTTTCCTCAGTGCTCACTTGTTCGAGAGCTTGCTTTTCCCAACGTCGAAAGCCTTTCTCCCCTTCTTTTTCAAAAATCTTATCTATTTTATTTTTACTTATTTTTTCTATAGTTAAATCTAAATCTATAAATTGATACTTTAATTTTTCAGCCAAGGCTTTACCCACGGAACTTTTACCCGTCCCCATAAAACCCGCAATGAAAATCCGTGATGGATATTTTGATTGATTCATAGTTTTGTTTTCTATTTTATTTTTTTAAGTTATTAACCCGTCCTATTCCTGAGGAATCTATTCCGAAGGGGTAGGTCGGGTTAAAGTATTTTACTAAATTTTAATTTGATCTTTGGTTTTCTTTAACCACTTCTAAATATATTTCTAAATCACAAACTCTATCTCTCAGTCTAGACATTCCCCTATCTGCTACCACAAGAGTTGCCATCGTGCCTCTATTTCCATATACTGCGTTTGACCACAAAAATTTATCTTCTAAACTCATAAATTTTAGCCAAGCCCTCTGAGCCTCCTTAAGGTCTTTTTTATCTTTTTCGTTCAGTAAGTTTAATAGTTTTTTGTAATTTTGGTTAAGTTCACGATCCCATTTTTGGTAAGCCTCCCCCTGAACATTTCGCATATTAACAGTAATACCACGTGTTTTTCCCATCGCTTGATCATACCATGTATCAATAGCGTGGGGTTGATTGCGACCACAAAAATTTTCCGCAGCATAGGCCTGGCTAGTTAATAAGAGACCTATTATCACTATGAGCTGTGATATTTTTAAAGTTATTTTTAAAAGTTTTAACATCCATTCGACCTTTCCTTAAAATAATTATCACTTCC
Organism: Deltaproteobacteria bacterium; assembly: GCA_024233625.1. GTDB lineage: Bacteria > UBA10199 > UBA10199 > DSSB01 > DSSB01 > JACKPJ01. Next base: position 76,122 of record JACKPJ010000004.1, on the reverse strand, counting down.
CCCAGCCCGTCCTATTCTTAAGGAGTCTATTAGCATAGAACAAGAAATAATCTTCTACTAAGTTCGACTCAAGCTCTAAATCGCATACGGAAATACTATAGTCTTTTAACTTTTCTTTAGTAGCTTATTTTATTATCCATTAAAGTGTTTTCTTTTATTAATATTATTTACTTTCATTTTGTTTATCCAAAATTATCTCTACTTTCTTTTTGTTTGGCCAAAAAGAAAGTAGCAAAGAAAAAATCCACCCCCGAATAAAATACCTAAATCTTCAATAACCCAGCTAAGACTCGCAAACTCGCCCTAATTTTATTAGGGCTCAAACAGTGCGAGTCTCTTCACGCTGGGTTTTATTTCAGATTTTACGGTATTTTTTCGATGGGGAAATTGTCGAAGCGAATGAAAGGTAAAGTTAAATAACTATGTACGGACACTTTCTGATTTTGTAAAAAATGCTGCTTATGGCAGCAAGCTTGATTACTAAGATTATCCCGCCACGCAGACATATACCATGCCCTGAATCATTCGACCACATATTATCTTTTTATTCAAAAAACCATATTTAACATATCTACATATATATAGAGTCAACATGTAACAATGGAACTAAACCAATATACACTAAACACATTAAATTTCATTATTTTTAGTGTACAATTATGAATGCTATTATTTACGCCTTAAAAGAAGAAAAAAAACTCAAAGAACTGATACTCCAAACCCAAAAACAAAAACTTTTTATAGAAAAATCTCTTAAATATGCTCGCAAACTAAACTAATACGAATGAATCTGATCCAAATAGCTTTGATAATTGCGTAGACATTCTTCAATCGAATCCCCACCGAATTTTTCCAGGTAGGCATCGGCCAAGACCATCGCAACGACAGCTTCACCAATCACGGCAGCTGCAGCGATTGCACAGGTGTCGGAGCGTTCCACACTGGCCTTAAAGGTCTCTTTGGAATCAATATCCACAGAACTCAGAGGTGTGTATAGAGTCGAAATAGGTTTGAGAAAGCCTCTCACCCGCAATGGCATCCCCGAGGTCATGCTACCCTCTAAACCTCCGGCTCGGTTGGAGCTGCGGTTAAACTCCTTCGATTTTGCGTCATAAGTAATTTCGTCGTGAACTTGGCTGCCAAATCGCGTTGCATTAAGGTAACCTTCGCCGATTTCCATACCCTTGACTGCCTGAATACTCATGATCGCTTGGGCCAGTTTTCCGTCGAGTTTTCGGTCCCATTGCACATAAGATCCCACACCGGGAACCAAGCCATCGACAAAGACTTCAAAAATACCACCCAAAGAATCTCCCTTTTTCTTGGCCTCATCAATCAAAGAAACCATCTTATCTTCTGATGACTTATCTAAACATCTTAAAGGAGTTTCTTCGGTTTTGTCGATGATTTCTTGAGCACTTTTTGCTTCAATTTGAGAAGAAATTTCACCCACTTGAAGAACATGACCCGCGATCTTCACACCAAACTCTTCGAGCATTCGCCTAGCCAAAGCCCCACAAGCCACTCGCATCGTCGTCTCTCGGGCACTGGCTCTTTCCAAAACATTTCGCAGGTCTCTAAAGTTATATTTGAGGCCTCCAACGAGGTCGGCATGACCCGGCCGTGGATGTGTAACGACACGCTTAAGGGCTTTTTCGGCAGGCCCAATCGCCATTTCATTTTGCCAATTTTGCCAGTCGCGATTGAGAACTTCCAAACAAATCGGGGAACCCAAAGTCTTGCTATGACGGACACCGGTACGAATATTCACCTGGTCCTTCTCGATCTTCATGCGACCTCCCCGACCATGGCCTTTTTGACGACGGGCAAGCTGAAAATTAATGAAATCCTCAGAGATTTCTAAGCCTGCAGGCATACCTTCAACAATTGCATATAAACCGGGCCCATGGGATTCACCCGAGGTTAAATATCTTAATTTGCTCAAACTACTCATAAATCAGTATCCATCTATAAAATTATAAATTTTATTCTTAATGCTGTATTATTTTATAGCCTCTCTCAAAAGTCAAAGCCATCTTTTTTATTTATTTAACTTAGCAAATAAAAGAAAAGTCTCTATGATAAGTATGCTAGCAAAAAGCTCTTTTGAGCGGCTTTGATGAAATTCTTATTTTTGACAGCAATAACTTATGACAAGAATTTCATCAGCCTGGCCCTACGACGGCGCATGAGACGTGGGCCAGAAAGTGAAAAAGAGCTATTTGGTAGTAGGCTTATCATAGAAATATGTGGGCATTTAATTACTACTTTAGCTTAAATTTTGGAGTTCACATCCATGCAAAATCAACATTATACTTATCGACCAAGCAAAATCTTATATGGCATTCTAAAAATCGTTCTCTTTTCATACATTGGTGTTCTACTAATCTCAGTCATCACCGATATCAACGCCATCATTTTCTGGGGATTTTATATTAAAACTAGTGATTTCTCAGAAACTTTTAATTCAATTGTTAATTTTGGTGACTTGTTTTCGGGAATATTACTATCTACGACACTTTGGACGAGCATAGTCATCTTTCTTATATGGATCAATCGTGCTAATAAAAATGCTCGGGCCCTTGGCGCTAAAGATATCGAATACTCTCCGGGTTGGACTGTGGGATGGTTTTTTGTTCCCATCATGAATTTATTTAAACCTTATCAAGCTGTTGAACAAATCTGGAGAGCTAGCCAGACCGATCGCAGCAAACCCTGGGAGCAAAATCACTCCCCTCTTTACTTTAAATTTTGGTGGGTCTTTTGGGTTATTTCAAACATTATTGCATATATCCTTGCAAGAATGTCACTGACTTTTTTGTTTAATAACAACGTTAATCCGCAATTTGAACTTGCAACCAGCACTGGCAACTTGATCGCGGATTTATTCGATATTCCTCTAACCTTACTTTTTATCAGTGTGATTAGCAGTATTTATAAAAGTCAGGAAAAAAAATACCAACTTTCACAAGGGCTCAGCCCAGAGCAGTGGACTCACTCTCGGATATAAATCAATAAATAACTAATTTTTTGACGAGTAGATTTAAAATGCATAGTGCCCTCCAAAAAACCGAACACCGCCCCTGGCCTCTTCCTAAAGGGAATTGGCTGATGCAACAAACTTGGAGTGAATTACTCTTTGCCCATTGGCCATTTCCTCCTGAAACAATTCGCCAGCTAATTCCTCAAGAATTAGAACTCGACACTTTTGACCAGCAAGCTTGGATTGGAGTTGTGCCCTTTCAGATGAGCCATATACGCCATCGTCTTTTGCCGCCTATTCCGGGAACCACCACATTTCCTGAACTCAATGTCCGCACCTATGTTAAAACACAAGGAAAACCGGGCGTCTGGTTTTTTAGTCTCGATGCAACGAACTCACTTGCCATCTGGGCCGCACGACGTTTTTTTTACTTACCTTATTTTAAAGCATTCATGCGCATTCAAAAAGATTCCCAAAACTGGATACAGTATCTTAGCCGGCGTGAAGACAAACGCAGTAAAACCGCAGCTTTTAAAGGTCGCTATCAACCTGCCTCCAAGATTTTTTTTGCAGAAAAAGACAGCATCGAGCACTGGCTCACCGAGCGTTACTGCCTCTACTCCCAAGACAATCAAGGAAAAATCTACCGAGGAGAAATTCAGCATTGGCCCTGGCCGCTCCAAAGGGCTCAAGCCGTTTTTGAAAATTTCGATATGCTCTCTTTTTTAGGACTAAAACTTCCCCCTCAAAAACCTCTTTTACACTATGCAGATTATATTGACGTCGTCGTTTGGAAACCGGAAGCCGTATAGCTTAATTCAATAAAAACTCACGAAATGTCCCTAAATAAAACTCCAGCATTTTATCTCCCCAAAACAAAAAAACAATGGAGCTCAACGCTAAAAAACTCCCTAAAGGCAAAGGAGTGTCGCGTCGATTTTTTTTTACTATCATTAAAGCAACACCATAGAAAGCTCCACTGACACTCGCCAAAAGCAAGATAAAGTACATTTCTTTCCAGCCAAAACAAGCGCCAATCATGGCCGCAAGTTTGACATCTCCCATACCCAAACCTTCTTTTCCACGTACTCTTATGTAAAAATAGGCAATTAAAAAAAGCGGAATAGCCCCAGCTAGCGCGCCAATAAGGCTTTCGCTCATTGCAGAAATCAAGCTGGAGTTCTGAAAAAAATAAACCTGATCTAAAGCATGCAAGATAAAAGCAAAGAGAATTCCTGGCAAGGTAATGACATTGGGCAAAATAAGATATTTCCAGTCTGTTATTGTCAAAATTAACATGGGTGTGACAAATAAACAGGCATAAAGAAAAAAACGCGGCAAGGGCTGCACGTAAAGATAAGTTAAAAAAATAACGAAGGCACTAAAAAGCTCGATGAGCGGGTAAATCAAGGAAATCGGATTTTTACACTGACTGCATTTGCCCGCCAAAAAAAAATAACTCAAAACTGGAATATTTTCGTAGGAACGAAGCTGATGCTGACAATGAGGGCAATGAGAACGCGGTTTTATGATGGATTTTCCCTGAGGAAGCCTCACGGCAGCCAATGCAATGAATGAACCCAAAACCAGGCCAATGAGAATCACATAAAAATCTAACAAAATTTCCACGAAAGATTATATAATGAGACCAGAAAAAAAAGTCCAAAGATAAAACTTGAAGCTAAGGAAAAAAGCCAATAGAAGAGGTATATTATAAAAAAATATCCAAGGAGTCAAAATGAGCCAAACAGTGAAACCTTCTCACGAAGAAGAAGAATATTTTGCAAAAGTTGAAATACAAAAAAAACGCGATTTAGCCGAAAAAGTCAAAAAAGAAAAATCTCAGCAGGAGTTAGAAGAACTCAAAAAACTGCACTGGAGACACTGTGCCAATTGTGGATTTGAAATGCACCCGATTGTCTTTAAAGGTGTAACCATTGACCAATGCCCCAATTGTGGCGGAGTTTTTTTAGATCCAGGTGAGTTAAAACAACTAGCTGGTGAAGAAGAAAGTTTATTTGGACGTTTCGTTGATGTATTTCGCTTTTAAGTTGGGAAAATCAATAAACACTCATTTGCGGTGCTGCTTTCAAAATCTCTCCTTCGACGTAGTATTGGTACGACTCAGTCGAGGTTTTTTAAGCACCTTGCATTTAAATATGCTCTGAAATATTCCTAGATTTAAGGAAACTCAAAATGATTGATAAAAAAACAGTCACCTCTGTTGCTAAACTAGCCCGGTTAGAATTTCCAGAAGCGCAAATTGATGCTTTCACCGATCAGCTCAACCAGATTTTAGGACATGTCGAAAAACTGGGTGAGCTAGATACAAAGTCCATTAGTGCAACTTCACATACTATCGAAATGGAAACCCCCATGCGAGAAGATAAGGTAGTGGAGTCTGAAGTATTTAAACAAATCTTGGATCAGTCTCCGGCACATGAAGACAACTTTTTTGTTGTCCCCAAAGTACTTTAAAAAACATTTTCAATTTATTTAAAGGAATTTCAAAAAATGGAATTATACGAACTCACCCTATCCCAAGCCGCTGAAAAACTCCGCAATAAAGAATGCTCCTCAGTCGAACTCACCGAATCTGCACTCAAACGCATTTCGGAAACCGAAGATAAAATTGGCGCTTATATCACACAAACTCCTGAACTCGCTTTGGAACAAGCTAAAAAAGTCGATCAAAAGATTGCTGCCGGTGAAAAACTTGCATCTCTAGCGGGTATTCCGATTGGCTTAAAAGATATCTTCGTCACAAAAGATATTCGCACCACATGCGCTTCAAAAATTCTGGAAAACTTTATACCTCCCTACGACGGGACAGCTGTCTCTAAATTAAAGGCTCAAGAAATCGTTTTAACCGGCAAACTCAACATGGATGAGTTTGCGATGGGTTCCTCCACAGAAACTTCTTTTTTTAAACAAACAAAAAATCCCTGGAATCTTGAATGTATCCCGGGAGGCAGTAGTGGCGGCTCCGCCGCATCAGTCGCTGCAGATCAATGTTTTGCTTCACTGGGAACCGACACCGGAGGATCCATTCGTCAACCCGCTGCTTTAACAGGCATTGTAGGACTCAAGCCGACTTACGGACGAGTCAGCCGTTATGGGGTAATCGCTTTTGCATCCTCACTTGACCAGGTGGGCCCAATGACAAAAGACGTTCGCGATTCTGCCCTACTCTTACAAGCCATTGCGGGACATGATCCTTTGGATTCTACCAGTGTTCCCAAAGAGGTGCCAAATTATTCCGAATTCCTTCAAAATGACGTCAAAGGTCTTAAGGTCGGAGTTCCAAAAGAGTATTTCATTGACGGAATGGATGCCGAAGTAAAAAACGCCGTTGAAGCAGCCATCAAAAAATACGAGGAAATGGGTGCACAAATCGTCGAAGTTAGCCTTCCACATACCGAATACGCTGTTTCTACTTACTATATTTTAGCACCTGCTGAAGCCAGCAGCAATCTTGCTCGCTATGATGGTATTCGCTATGGTTATCGCAGTACTGAAGCCAAGAACCTCCATGAGACTTTCATTAAATCGCGTAGCGAAGGCTTTGGTGACGAAGTCAAGCGTCGCATTATGCTAGGAACCTTTGTCTTAAGCGCAGGTTATTATGACGCTTACTATCTAAAAGCACAAAAAGTACGTACCCTCATTCGACAAGATTTTGAACAAGCTTTTCAAAAAGCAGACGTATTAATTACACCAACCTCTCCCAGTGCAGCTTTCAAACTTGGTGAAAAAACACAAGACCCCGTTCAAATGTATTTAAGTGATATTTTTACGATCAATGTCAATCTTGCAGGACTTCCTGGAATGAGCTTACCTTGCGGTTTTACAAAATCAGGACTTCCTATTGGCATGCAGCTCATCGCACCTGCCTTCGAAGAAGGCCGCTTACTGCACGCTGCCTATGCTTACGAGCAAGCCACTGACTGGAAAACAAGGAGACCTTCACTATGACTATTCAATACGAAACCGTGATCGGGCTAGAAGTACATGCCCAACTTTTAACCAAGAGCAAACTTTTCTCAGCTGCATCCACAAGCTTTGGAAACGAACCCAATCATAATACCGATGCAGTCACACTGGCTCTTCCAGGCGTTCTCCCTGTGCTTAATCGTGAAGCCGTTTCGATGGCGATTAAAGCTGGTCTCGCGACAGGCTGCAAGATTGCTAATACCAGTGTTTTTGCTCGAAAAAACTATTTTTATCCTGATCTGCCTAAAGGCTATCAAATCAGTCAATTTGAACTGCCCATCTGTGAACATGGTCATTTGCATATTAAAGTGGATGGACAGGAAAAGCGCATCGGTATTACTCGAATTCATCTTGAAGAAGATGCCGGTAAACTTGTTCATGATCGCGGTGACCCTGAACACAGCCACGTCGATTTAAACCGCGCCGGCGTCCCTTTGATCGAAACGGTTTCAGAACCCGACATGCGCTCGTCTCAAGAGGCAACTGCTTATCTCAGACGATTACGCGACATCTTTGTTTATTTAGGAATCTGTGATGGCAACATGGAAGAAGGTTCGTTTCGCTGTGACGCCAACGTCTCCATTCGCCCGATGGGACAAGAAAAATTTGGCACCCGCGCCGAACTTAAAAACATGAATAGCTTTCGCAATGTCGAGCGCGCCATCGAATACGAAGTCGAACGCCAAAAAGCTCTTCTCGCTGATGGAAAAGAGGTTATCCAAGAAACGAGACTGTGGAATGCCGACAAAGGTATCACCGAATCCATGCGTTCCAAAGAAGAAGCTAATGACTATCGTTATTTTCCTGACCCTGACCTACTACCTTTAATCGTTCACGATGAATGGATCGAAGCCGTACGCCAGGAAATTCCGGAACTCGCTCATGAAATGGCTGAGCGTTTTGTTCAAGAATATGCTTTGCCAGAGTACGACGCCGAGGTTCTCACTGCTGAAAAAAACATTGCCCAGCACTGGGAAGCGACTGTCAAAGCAGCAAAGGTCGAAGCTAAAAAAGTCAGTAATCTTTATATGACTCACCTGCTTAAGCTGCAAAAAGAAATCCCTGAAACTTTTGAACGGATTAGCTCCGAAATTGCTGCTGAAATCCTTAACATGACACAAGAGGCTAAAATCAACCTTAACATGGCTAAAGAAGTCTTAGATGAAATTGCCGCAACTGGTAAGGAAGTCAAAAAAATTATCGAAGAAAAAGGCTTTGTACAGGTTTCCGACACAGCTACACTCGAAGCGGCTATTGATAAAATTCTGGCAGATAATCCTGATAATGTTGCGGCTTATCAATCGGGAAAAGACAAACTTTTCGGTTTTTTCGTTGGCCAAACAATGAAGGCCCTCAGTGGAAAAGCCAATCCTCAAGTGGTCAATGAACTCTTAAAAGAGAAATTAAAAAACTAAGTCTTTTATTCAATACTCTCATGAGGAATCCATCATGAACTTTTTTACATTACAATGGCAAGACTCCAGCGTGGTGATGATCGATCAACGTAAACTTCCTCGAGAAGAAATTTACCTGAGCTTTCGAACTCCAGAAGAAGTCGGGCAAGCTATCAAAGACATGGTTGTACGCGGTGCACCTGCGATTGGAGTTGCCGCTGCCTTTGGTATGGCTTTAGCTGCGCAAAACTCTGAAGCACCCAATCATGAGGTATTCTTCAAAGAAATGGACGAAGCAGCGAAAATGCTCATCAGTCAAAGGCCCACTGCAGTTAATTTATCTTGGGCTGTGCAAAGAATTCAAAACTTCTATCGCAGCAAACAAGACCTGCCTCTGCTCACCTTACAAAATATGATTTTAGAAGAAGCTCTCGCCATCTTTGAAGAAGATTGTAATATGTGCATTGATATGGGAGTTCACGGGTCCGAGCTAATTAAACTAGGTAATAGCTATCTTACTCACTGCAATGCGGGAGCCCTTGCCACCGCAGGGCGAGGAACAGCGCTTTCCGTCTTTTATGAAGCCAAAGACCAACATAAAAAGTTTAAAGTATATTCTTGTGAAACCCGCCCTTTCTTACAAGGCGCTCGCCTTACTTGTTGGGAACTCATGAAAAACAATGTTGACGTCACTTTAATTACAGACAACATGGCAGCCCATATGATGCAAAAGGGTAAAATTCATGGAGTTGTCGTTGGCAGTGATCGAATTGTCGCCAATGGGGATGTTGCCAATAAAATTGGCACCTATGGACTGGCAGTCTTAGCCAAAGCGCATCAAATTCCCTTTTATGTCGTGGCTCCTACTTCGACGATTGATCTAGAAACTCAAGAAGGCTCCCAGGTAGAAATTGAAGAGAGACCCATTGAAGAAGTGACTCATTTTTTTGGTACAGCTTCAGCGCCGGAGAATGTCAAAGTTTTTAACCCTGCTTTTGATATCACTCCCCATGATTTAGTGACTGCAATTGTCACCGAAAAAGGGATCTTGTACCCACCATTTAAAGAATCTCTCAAAAAAATAAAATAAGACGAAGTAGAAAAAAATGATAGAAGCGCTATTTTGCCATGGAAATTTTTATTTAAGTCATTTATGTATGCATAGAAGTGCTAATAAAAGCCAATAATAGTTAAAAAATAGGAGTTTCGAAAGATATGGGTAAAGCAGTCGAAAAGGTCGAAAAGATATGGCTAGATGGTAAAATGATTCCTTGGGAGGAAGCTCAAGTTCATGTATTGACTCATACCCTACACTATGGCCTGGGCGTTTTTGAAGGTATTCGTTGTTACGAGTGCGAGGATGGACGTAGTGCTATTTTTCGTTTAAAAGAACATATCGACCGACTTTATGATTCTGCACACATTCTTATGATGGAAATTCCTTTCTCTAAAGAAGAAATTTCTCAAGCTTGCATAGATATTTTCTCCGTCAACAAACTGAAGGCAGGCTATTTACGCCCACTCGCCTTCTTAGGTGATGGTGAGATGGGTCTCTATGCAACTAGCAACCCTGTTCGAGTGACCATCATTGCCTGGCCCTGGGGAAGTTATCTTGGCGACGATGGAATCAAAAATGGTATTCGCACTAAAATTTCAAGTTATACACGTCACCATGTCAATATCACCATGACCAAAAGTAAAGCTGTCGCAAATTATGTTAACTCCATTCTTGCCAAACGTGAAGCTAAACTAGCTGGTTATGAAGAAACCATTATGCTAGATCCCGAAGGTTTTGTTGCAGAAGCCAGCGGAGAAAACCTCTTCTTTGCTAAAAATGGCAAAGTATTCACTCCACCAACCACTTCAGCTCTTGAAGGTATTACCCGAGACGTCGTGATACAAATGCTTCAGGAAATGAATATTCCCGTCATCCAAAGGAATATTTCTCGGGATGAACTCTATGTTGCCGATGAATTGTTTTTAACAGGAACCGCTGCTGAGATTACACCTGTCCGTGAAATCGACGACAGACGCATTGGTTCTGGGAAGCCTGGCCCCATTACTCAAGCAATTCAAGAAAATTACTTTAAGATTGTTAAAGGTTGCAACAAAGAACATCAAAATTGGCTGACCTATTTGTAAATAACTCCTCTTAACCCCTAGAGAATTTATTTTATTTTAGCTTCTGCAAAGACAAAAGCTAAACTCGAATAGAACTAATATTAATTAACGCTTTCTTTAACAAATCTTTTATATATTTCCTCACTGGATAGCTTCGGCGTATGCTTTACTTTACCCCAAGCTTCTCGATTTCCAGGAAGACGATGAATATTTAAATGATTGAGTACAATAATATCCTGGAAATAATTCGTAAGAGCCAAAAAACAAAAATATGGTCTTTTCATCTTTACTTGCGAGTGTTCATACTTTTTTAAAAAAACTCCCCCACACGAAAATTGCTGACCTTGCTCTCCAAAAATTTTTCTAAGAGATTTTCGTTCTTCATCTGTTTGAATAAGTCTTCCACAATTGACAACTTGCCACTTATTCATCCGCTCCCCCTTTTGATTCACTTTATAAAAAATGAATTTTTATTGAGTACTAGATCGATATAGAGATGATTCCACCTAACTTCTCTCAACCATCCAAATAATAGACAATGCAAAAATAAAACCAAGGATCAAAAAAATATGAATATTTTTTTCAAGAAAAATCATATAGTTAAAAAAATATTCCTATAAGGTTGTATAGATTTAAAGAGTAAGCGTCAAAAAAATAGAATTTTATAAAGCAAGTATTCAAAATATTGACGATAAAAAGTTATCAACCAATATATTTAGGGGGCAGAAGTTACTTGCTTACCCAGAGCAGTAGATAGTCTTTCTGTAATTGATGCATTGAGTGCACTGACCATTATAAAATCCACCATAACCGGCTGAGATGAGCTTGATCGATGTTCAAGAACTTCAATCTCATAGCGCAAATCTCCATTTCGAGGATAGTCAGTAAATTTAAATATAAGCTTCTTTTTCTTTGTGAGATCTTGTATATCGGGAAGCAACTTTACACTAGCCAAAGCGTCTTTTTGAGTCACTAAATTTTTTCTACCTACGCGCACGGGATCTGGCATATAAGGCAAATTTGACTTTGAAAGTATCTTGACTGAATAAAGTTTTCCCTTAGAAATTTTTCGATTACGATAAGAAAATTTAATCCACCATTGTGCTCTTTCAACACTATCAAAAAGCATTCCTACAATGTATTTACCTTTAGGTAGCCCTAAGTAATGATCTGAAGTATCCCAACGATCTGCAGGTGTTGATCCCATCAAATGCTGAATGAGCTTTTGGGTTTCTTCAGCTTCTTTTTGATTGGAGTAAATTCCTTTCACTACCAAATAATAATTTTGCTGCTCAATAAGAGGCAAATCTTGCATCCATTCAGGCAGTGCATCTGATTCAGCCAAACTAATTGAAGAAAAAATTAGAACAAATATCGAAAAACTAAAAAGGATACTAACACGCATTAAACCCCCAACACATTTTCATTTTTTTGAAGAATCTATCATCAAATAATTTTTTTCTATGTATTATGCTCATTATTCGAAGAAAAAATAGACAAACAGCTGAGTTCTTTAAAATTTTTTACTATAAAGTCAGGCTTTGCTGAAGTCAATTCCTCCTCTGTAGAAAAACCATGAGTTAATACAACTGAAGTTAATTTGGCTGCTTTAGCAAAATCAATATCCACTATAGAATCACCAATCATCACAGCTTGCTCCCAATCGCTCATTTCTTGACAAATAGGCTCCATCACTCCGGGATCAGGTTTCAAAACTGGTAAAGAATCTGCACCAATAATCCATGTAAAGTACTTGTTTAAGCCTAAGCCCTCCACTATTCTCTTAGTGTGAAGTAAAGGTTTATTTGTTATAATTGCTTTCTTCCATCTTGAACTGTTTTCAATAAAATCCAAAGCACCCTCGAATAGCTTAGTTTCTTGCAAAAGATTTTTCTGATATACCTCTAAAAAACGAATAAAAACACGTTGAAAATCCTCCGCTTTGTCAGAAAACATGGCTCTTTGCACCAAGTTTTCCGCACCCTTTCCAACATAACTTGCAATCTCATCGACTTCTCGTTTTGCGAAACCTTCTATTTCTAAAGCCATGTTTAGTGCATTAGCTATATCAAGACGCGAATCAATTAAAGTTCCATCAAGATCAAAAATCATCAATTTATTTTTCATCATTTAGTTTCTAACTTAAGTACTGGACCTTCGCAATAGATACCTTAGAAATATAAGGGACTAGACAAATGAAAAGAAAAAATTTAACTTAAGTCTAGATTTACAATGCGTTAAATTCGGAATTTAGGCATCATATTCATCTGAACTCATAGGATCTATCGATGGCAAATTGCATATATTGTCAATGTAAAGCTGGTTTACTCAAAAAGACATGCCAAGACTGTCTAGAAATGTTAGAGGTCATCAAAAAACTCGGAGACCATTTCTCCTTTAGAGAGCTTTTGGATGGCTTAATGGCAACCTCTGTCTCTAACGAAAAAATTGAAAAATTTTTAGAAACTGACATTAACGGACAAGGAAGTATTCGCGATATGATCACAGCCAGAATGACCAATGATCTCGCGCGCACGATGGGACAAGAGACTGACATGAGCCCACAAAAGGTCAAAACCATTCGTGAACTTGAAAAGAAAAACCCAACTCCCAATGACCTTCCAGGCCATATCAATCCTTACCGACGCTAACTGATTCTCAAAGAGAAAAGCTTTTTAAAGTCGTTTCCAAAAGGCCTTTTCAAAAGAACTCAATAAAAAATCTGGATTCTACATGAACTTTTGATTAAAGAAATTGTTAAAAGTTTTTTATTGAAGAGGATTTTATGAAAGCAATTACTCTACGTGAACATGGGGGTGTCGAGGTCTTAAAATATGAAGAACTTCCTGATAAAAAATTACGTTCGGATCTAGTTCGTGTACGGATACGCGCTGTTGCTCTCAATCACCTTGATTTATGGATTCGCAAAGGCCTGCCCCATATTAAACATCGCTACCCACATATTTTAGGCAGTGATATCGCAGGAGAAATTTTAGATCTCGGAGCTTTTATCAATGATTTAAAAATTGGACAAAAAGTCCTCATTCACCCTGCCCTCAGTTGTGGCCATTGTGAGGCTTGCTCGAAAGGTCAAGACAACCTCTGTCCCAAGTATCAAATCTTGGGAGAACACGTTAACGGAGGATATGCAGAATACATCGATGTTCCCAGACAAAATATTTTACCTTATCCCGAAAACCTGAGCTTTTCCGAAGCAGCCTGCGTTCCCCTCGTCTTCTTAACTGCATGGCAAATGCTGATTGACCGAGCAAAAATTCGACCTGGGCAATTAGTCGTCATTCACGGCGGCGGGAGTGGTATGGGTTCTGCAGGGATTCAAGTCGCTAAATTATTTGGCTGTGAAGTCATCACCACTGCAGGCAGTGAAGAAAAACTCGCTCAAGCCCAAAGCCTCGGCGCCGACTACCTCATTAACTATAAAAAAGAAAATTTTTTAGAAGCCGTCCAAAAAATTGCAGGCAAACAAAAAGTAGATGTTGTCTTTGAACATGTCGGCAAAGCATTTTGGAAAGAATCTCTACTTTGTTTAAAATGGGGAGGTATTTTAGTGACCTGCGGCGCAACCACGGGTTATGAAGTCACCACTGACCTGAGACAAATTTTCTTTCGTCAAATTCAGGTTCTTGGATCAACCATCGGATCTCGGGGTTCCCAATTTGAAATTTTAAGACATATTTCGAGTGGAAAACTTAAACCTATACTCGACCAAGAGTTTGCTCTCAAAGATGCCCACGCGGCTCATGAAAGACTGGAAGCAGGAAAACAATTTGGCAAAATTGTTTTGATTCCCGAATAATTTAGATATAACTTAGTATCGATAATATTTGAGTTCATTTTTATTGATTATCTGGAGGTGTCCTATCATGAAAACTTTTAAAAATATCTTTTTTAGCTTTCTTTTGATTTTATCTTTAGCTCCTCAAGCACTTGGCAAAGAGGCTTCTCCAACACAAGCAAAAGAAAATAGCTCTCAAGATAACAACTCTAAAAAAGACACAACTTCTCAAAAGACAAATAACAAAACAGGGGAACTCAGCGCTCAAGAAATTTCTGAAACAATGTCAATTAACTGGTGTCATAAACTCGAAGTCTGTGCTCCTGATAGTGGCATGGAAACCAGAGAGTGCCGAAATATTTTGAAAAAGAGTTTTAAAGAGGGCTTCGAGCGCATTGCTCCAGGCCATCAAGTCAATGTCACACAAACTCAGCTTAATCAATGCGTGGCTTCACTAAAAACTAGTTCATGTGCACAGCTACAAAATGCTGAAAAATTGCAAGGCTGCGACTTTATCACTTATTTAAATCGCCAATAAAAGAATAACTTATTTCTTAGTTTGAATTCCCAACTCGAGTAGCTGCAATGCAGGAACTGGTGTTGGGGCTTCCGTCATTAGACAAGTCGCCTTTTGAGTTTTAGGAAAAGCAATGACATCGCGAATTGAGGAAGCTCCCGTCATGATCATAATGATGCGGTCTAGTCCAAAAGCAAGACCTCCATGTGGAGGGGCACCAAACTTCAAAGCCTCGAGCAAGAAACCAAATTTTTCTTGGGCTTCCTCGTCGGAAATTCCCAAAAGTTTAAAGACTCGCTCTTGCACCTTAGGATCGTGAATCCTAATCGACCCACCTCCGATTTCATGTCCGTTGAGAACTAAATCGTAAGCTTGAGTACGCACCCCAGTTGGATTTTCTTCCAGTAGCTCTAAGTCTTCTTTTTTGGGAGCGGTGAAAGGATGGTGAACTGCTGCATGCCGAGCTTCTTTCTCATCATATTCAAACATTGGAAAATCCGTCACCCAAACGAACTCCAGTTGATTAGGATCGATGAGCTGTAGCTTTTCTCCAAGGTGCTCTCGAAGATTTCCTAAAGCATCGTTGACAATTTTAGCTTTATCCGCACCAAACACGACGAGATCACCGGGCTCCATCTGCAATTTTTCTTTCAAGGCTTGTTTTTCTTCCTCTGAAAAAAACTTCACAATAGGCGACTGCCACTCAGATTCTTGAACCTTGATATAGGCCATTCCCTTGGCACCATAAATACCGACAAACTTGGTTAAGTCATCGATATCTTTTCGTGACATCGCAGCTTGCCCTTTAATATTAATTGCTTTGATCACACCCTTGTTTTTTAAAACATCTTGAAAGACTTTAAATTGAGCATTGGAAAAAATTTCTCCTACATCGACAAGCTCTAAACCAAAGCGCAAATCGGGAGCATCTAAACCAAAGCGCTCCATCGATTCTGCGTAGGTCAAACGATTAAATTTTTGTGGCAAGGAGATATTTTGTGTTTTCCAAATCGCTTGAACAAGGCCTTCCATAATCGACATAATGTCTTCCTGATCGACAAAGCTCATCTCCAAATCGATTTGAGTAAATTCAGGCTGGCGGTCGGCTCTTAAATCTTCATCACGGAAACAACGCGCAATCTGAAAATACCTCTCCATGCCAGAAACCATCAAAAGTTGTTTAAAGAGTTGAGGGGATTGCGGCAAAGCATAAAAACTTCCGGGATGAACTCGAGAAGGCACCAAATAATCTCGTGCACCTTCGGGGGTACTTTTGGTCAGCATCGGGGTTTCGACTTCCCAAAAATTTTGCTCAGTTAAATAATTACGAGTGGCTTGCATCACCTCATGACGCAATTTAAAATGCTTTTGCATGACTGGACGACGCAAATCCAAAAAACGGTATTTTAAGCGGAGTTCCTCATTGACATCGATTTCGTCCTCAATCAAAAACGGTGGAGTCTGGGCTCGGTTAAAAACTTCAAACTCTTTCACTTTGACCTCAATTTCCCCTGTAGCCAATTTAGAATTCGCCATACCTTCTGGTCTGGGAGACACCTCTCCTTGAATTCCTAAGCAATACTCACCTCGTAAATGCTTGGCTAAATCATGAACCTGTGCATTGGTTTCCGGGTCAAAAACCACTTGAGTAATCCCCTCGCGGTCCCGCAAATCGACAAAAAGCACTCCTCCGTGATCACGAACAGTGGCCGTCCAACCAAATAAAACCACCGTTTCACCGACATTTTTTAGTGAAAGTTCACTACAATGATGTGTTCGCTTAAGTTGAGTAATAAATTGTGTCATAAAAATCCTTAATTTTATAGTTAAATAACTCTCCAGAAAACTTAATATTTCTATTATTGTATTTACATCGGATAGGTCAAGCTAGCAGATAAATCTTTCAAAAATTCCTGATATTAGACTAAGGATTGACCCAAAAATCAAAAGCGTGTTAGACAATGAGAAAATTTCATAAAACAAGGCCAATTATTTAAGGAGACAATCATGGCAAAATTATATTACGACAAAGATGCAGATTTAGACATTTTAAAAGGGAAAAAAATCGTTATTTTTGGTTTTGGTTCTCAAGGACATGCACACGCTCTCAATCTTAAAGAGTCCGGACTCGATGTTGCCGTCGCTCTGAAGGCAGGCTCCTCCTCTATTTCTAAAGCTGAAAACGCCGGCCTTAAAGTCATCACCGATCTCAGTGAAGCAGCAAAACAAGCTGATTTAGCCATGATTGTTATTCCCGATGAAAGCCACAAGGAACTCTACGAAAATCATCTGAAAGACAACCTCAAAAAAGGTGCCGCTCTTTTTGCAGCTCATGGATTTAATGTTCACTTTAAACGCATTGTACCTCGTGGAGATCTCGACGTGCTTTTAATCGCTCCTAAAGGCCCCGGTCACTTAGTGCGTGATCAATACGTCGAAGGAAAAGGTGTTCCCGCCCTCATTGCCGTCGACCAAGATGCTACCGGAAATGCCCTCGCCGTCGGTCTAGCCTATGCCAAGGGAATTGGTTCAGCCCGTGCAGGCGTGATTGAGACAACCTTCAAAGAAGAAACCGAAACCGACCTATTTGGAGAACAAGTTGTTCTCTGTGGTGGGCTCACCTCCCTGATTAAAAACGGTTTTGAAACCCTAGTCGCCGCTGGATATCAACCCGAGGTTGCCTATTTCGAGTGTCTCCACGAAGTAAAATTAATCGTTGATCTCATTTATGCGGGTGGAATCGCCAATATGCGTTATTCCATTTCAGATACTGCCGAGTATGGGGACGTAACTCGTGGACCTCGCGTAATTGACAGTCATTCTCGACATCAAATGGAAAAAATTCTGGGTGAAATTCAATCAGGAGAATTTGCTCAAGAATACATCTCCGAAAAAGAAAATGGCTCCCCAAACTTTAATCGCTTACGTAAGGAAGGTGAAAACCATCCTATCGAAAAAGTTGGCGCCCAACTTCGCGAAATGATGCCATGGTTAGGTGGAGCCTTAGATCGCACAAAGAGATAAGCCTATTTGATCATGTCACTTTTCTAAAGAGTTCTCAAAAAGTCTTAGGACGACTGAGTCGTAGCTTGACTACATAGCAGGGAGACATTTTGAAAGTAACACAGTAGATGAGTATTTTTGAGAACTCTTATAAAAGGAAGGACCGGCATTCCTCATAGGTAGTGGAAGGAATGCCGGCTAGGGTCCGCGTACCAAAAGAACAACTCTGAAAAAAAAATTGAATAAATCAAAGTTGTGAAAGAATATGTATTTAAAATCCGTCTTGAGGATTTAAATAAAACCATTTTCTTTCAAACAATTTAATTTGAAGAAAAAATAAAGCTTTTGTGAAAAAATCATGAAAAATTCACTTACTTTCTTTTTGGTAGTTCAAAAGGAAAGTCGTTTTATTTTTCGGGAAATTGAATACCCTTTAAGACATTAAAAGGAGAAGTTTCATTTGTTAATTGGCACTCACACGAACCTTCATTAAGGTTTTTTCCGCACTTAGGACAAAGCCCTGCGCAAGCCTCTTGGCAATAAAAGTTTAGTGGCAAAGCTAAATTAATTTCTTCAATAATAATATCATCGAGATTAATTTCATCGCCGTAATAGCTGCTAAACTCGAGGTCTTCCTCCTGTAATTCCACTTCTTTTTTATCAAACTTTTCGCTTTCTTTTTTGAAATGAGGAACGATATGCCTCTTAACAGGAATTTCAAATCTTGCCGTAAAATTTTTTGTACAACGACCACAGTCAGGGTGACACTCTAAAAAAATTTTTCCTGATAATGAGACATTTTTATCAAAACGAAATAAATGCAAGTTTCCACTTAAACGAATAGGTTCAGCTAAAAAAGTCTCTAGTCGATCGTGGATAATTTCCCTTGTCCATGAGTCATCAGGCTTAAGAGTAATTTTTTGCCCTTCTGAGGGAATATTTGGAACAAAAATTTGCATAAATTGAGATTAAAAAAATCTTGTTCAAACAGCAAGAAAGAATTTAAACTAAACAACTTATTAGATCATTTAAAATTTATGGCTTAACACTTTATCTCTTTGATTTTTTTAGTTTTTTTACATTAGCAACTTTTTAGATTAAAAGTCGATAATAATAAATAGAATTATGGCTATGGATTTACAAAATATTATTAATGCTCAAAAACTCAATGTTGAGGCTCTCCCTAAAGTATCGGATAAGAAAGCTGAAGATACAAAAGATAATGATTCTGATAAGAAAGTCCTTAAGCTTAAAGATTTTGACTCACAAGAAACCAGCAAAAAAACTGACTCAAATACCGAAACAAATTTAGAGAATAATAAATCTGAATTTATCGAAAAAGGGGAAATTTATCATCTCCCCAAAAACTCAGAAGCCGCCTCACAATCCCAATCGAAAAACCTTGCTAATCAAAAAAATCCAGTATTTTTACAAGGGGAAGGTAATTCAGAGCAAAACAAAAATAAAGTTCTTATTAATTGGTCAAACACCTTAGGGACTGCGCTCAAAGGTGGCTTATTTCATACAAAGGAACAGTCCCTAGCATTAGAAAAAGTTCAGCAACTTTTGCTTCTTGGTTGGGCCGACCTTAAAGGAAAATCTATCTTAGTAGGAAATTTACTTCAAAGAACAGGCAGTCACCCCCAGGAAATTCGTTTGGCTATGCTAAAAGTCCCCCATCCGGATTTACTATCAGAACTTCGTCAATTGGCTCCTGGTGAAAAAATTCCTAATGAATTGCTCAGCAAGCTTGCGGGTTCAGATGGCAAACTACAATTTGAACGTATCGCCGAAAAAAACTCTGCCTTAAAAGAAGCCATTCAACAACGTGAAGCAGACCCACGTATGGATCCTCGATTTAAAACAGATTTTGAACAGCAAAATAAATGGGAACGGTCAGTTGCAGCGCAAAAAAAAGCCAAACCATTTGTTTATTATGAAGAAGGTGCCAATAAACAAAATTCTCAAGACCAATCTGAAGAAGTTTTTGCAAATATCTATGAACTCATGGGCTTACGCAAACGTTATGACGAAAGTCCCAAAGTCCATATGTTGCTAACTTATACAGCTATTATTAGCATTCTTGCCATCATAATGGTATATCTTTGGTCAGTGCTTAGCTCTTAGTTTTAGTTTTTAACTTAATTTGATTTTTAGAGCTCTTTCCCGACTGACTAAAAGTCACTTTCGCGTCAATATGTACTTCCATGCCACTCAAGGCTTTTTGCATTTCTTCGTGTACCTTGATATGAGAAAGAAATTTGGCAATCTCTTCAGTCACCATTTTGATGAGTTCGTCTTTTTGTTTACGAACATTTTCCACTAAATTGATAACTGTATCTTTAGGAAGTTTAAGGTCTGATAGGGATTTACGCACTCCTCCTTCAGTCATAAAAATGGCTCCGACGCCTGTCAGCAAAATCTTACGTGCTAAATCAGCCATCGAAGTCTTTTTATCCTGATTTTCCTCTTCGAATTCTTCCTCAAAACTCATAAATCAACCTTCTTCAATACGTTCTTTAAAAGCCTTCATCATCGCTGGCAAAGTACTACCCACCAATTGATTGGCAATGGACTTAGGAACCAAAGGACCAAACCCAACGTTAACTTCGTACTCAGCCAAAGTGAGGTTTTTCTTTTTGGAGGTCAGTTTCCAACCACCTTCATTGGACTTCATCATTTGACCTTTGTGTAAGACCCAAGAAATCCCATTGGGCTCATCAAAACTAATATCCAAAGTATACTGGATTTTTTTCACAACTTTAACTGTAAAAGTCACTCGGGCCATATTAGAATCTTCTGAAACCACTTCGACTTCTTGAGTTTCAGATAAAAACTCTGGATAGGATTCAAAGTCGACAATCACATCATAAACTTTTTGAATCGGAGCATTAATTTCGATTGAACTCGTCGCACCTGCCATTTTTATTCGTCTCCATGAAAAAAAGGTTTTCGCTTAAAATTATGTCTGGCCTCCACATAACGAACTGTACCGGAAAGAGACCTCATGACAACAGAATGCGTATAGGCACCTCCCCCATAATAGCGCACTCCATTCAGAAAATCTCCATTAGTCACTCCTGTCGCAGCAAACATCACATCGCCTTTGGCCAAATCTTCTAGTTTAAAGACCTGATTAATATCCTCGATCCCCATTTTCTTCGCACGGCTAATTTCTTCCTCATTGCGTGGCTTCAAACGCCCCTGCATATCTCCCCCCAATGACTTGAGAGCCGCAGCTGCCAGCACACCTTCCGGAGCACCCCCTATTCCAAATAAAATATCGACACCCGTGCGGGGCTCACAAGTTGCAATCGCTGCAGAAACATCTCCATCGGCAATCAGTTTAATACGCGCACCACTCTCTCTAACTTCCTGAATCAAATTTTCATGCCTGGGACGCTCTAAAATAATCGCCGTTAAATCTTCCACGCTGCACTTTTTGGCCTTAGCGAGCTCCTCTAAATTTTGTGTAGGACTTCGGTGAATATCAATGCAACCCTTGGCTTCTGGACCTACCGCTATTTTTTCCATATAAGTATCCGGAGCATGTAAAAAATTTCCTCGTTCTGCAATCGCGATAACCGCCAAAGCATTAGGAGCTCCTGTCGCACATAAGTTGGTACCTTCAAGGGGATCCAAGGCAATATCAACCTGCAAGCCTTGGCCGCTTCCCACTTTTTCACCAATATACAACATGGGAGCTTCGTCTCTTTCCCCTTCTCCAATGACCACTGTACCATCAAAATCCATTTGATTGAGAGCCTTTCGCATGGCATCAACAGCCGCTTGATCAGCAGCCTTACCATCTCCACGCCCCATCAATCTTGCACAATTGATCGCAGCGGCCTCTGTCACTCTCACCATCTCTAAAGCTAAATAACGATCCATAATTGAGTTCCTAATTTTTTAATATATAGTTTTTTAACTTTTTTTAGTATGATTTATTATTTTTGTCATTCCTGCGAAGGCGGGAATCTATTATTCTAAATGCTTTTGGATCCCCGCCTTCGCGGGGATGACATGTGCGTACTATTTAAAAGTTAAACTACTATATTTGTTTTATTCTAAAAAGAAAATTGAATATATCGCTTGATTTCATATCTAAAAAGTCATTTTATTTCAAGGAATAACACCCTGCATCTATTTTCCATATTTTTTATGTAGAAATGCAAATTAGAAAACAAACTACAATTTAATAAGCTTCAATAATTCTTCAGAACTAGCAGAAATATGGATGGGTGCTGGAGATTGTTCAATCGCTTGATCAGGATCTTTTAAACCGTGACCGGTTAAAGTACAAACCACGCTGGCGTTTTTCTTGAAGAAGCCTTGCTCAGCCATTTTGATGACGCCTGCAATTGATGCTGCCGAAGCAGGCTCACAAAAATAACCATCTAACTGAGCTACCTGCTTATAAGCTGAGAGAATTTCCTCATCGGTCACTGCCTTAATGAAACCTTGAGATTCTATAGCTACTTCTTCTGCAGCTTTCCAGTTAGCAGGGTTGCCAATTCGGATAGCTGTCGCAACGGTCTCCGGATGCTCAATAATATGTCCTTCGACAATCGGGGCAGAACCCGCAGCTTGAAAACCACACATTTGGGGTAATTTTTTAGCTAGGCCCTTTTCATGAAAGGCTTTGTATCCCCGCCAGTAAGCAACAATATTTCCGGCATTTCCTACGGGAATAAAATGATAGTCGGGCGCATCTCCCAAAGATTCGACAATTTCAAAGGCTGCACTTTGCTGTCCCATCAAACGATGAGGATTGATGCTGTTAACTAGGGTCACTTTGGGGTGTTCAGCAACTTCTTTGACAACATTCAGGGCTGCATCAAAATTGCCATCGACCTGAAAAACTTTGGCTCCATGGATTTGAGCTTGCGCTAATTTTCCTCGCGCAACTTTTCCTTTGGGAATCACCACCAATGCCAACATCCCTGCACGACTCGCATATGCTGCAGCCGCTGCAGAGGTATTTCCCGTTGAGGCGCAAATGACTGCACGAAAACCGGCTTCGTGAGCCTTACTGACAGCATAAGTCATCCCACGATCTTTAAACGAACCGGTAGGATTGAGCCCTTCGAGCTTATAATAAAGCTGAATGGGTAAATTGAGTTCTTTGACTAATCGAATCGATTGAAAAAGAGGAGTATTCCCCTCATGTAAAGTCACAATAGAACTTTCAGCGACTGGCAAATCATCTCGATATTTGCGTATAATTCCCGGGTAAAGCATAAAACCTCATTTTAGAACTTAGAACATTAGAATACGATGACTTTAAATCCTAAGCAAGAAGTTTTCATCAATCCTCTATGCGAATCAAAGTCGTTGGAGCATAAACAAAGCTCTGTTGGTTAATTTTAATAATAGCCTTTTGTAAATTTTTTTCCTTTGCCAGATGAGTCAAGACTACAACTGAGACTTTGCCTCCTGCTTCATGGCCATGCTGATAAACTGATGAAATACTAATCTGCAACTGGCTTAAGATTTGAGTGATTTTAGCAAGAACGCCGGGACGATCCGTCACCTGAAAGCGCAAATAGTATTCGGATTTTAACATATCCATCGGCTCAATTCTAGCTGGTCGCAGAGACTCCACATTAACACCCAAGGGAGCTACCGCCTCACTCACTCCTGCCTTGATATTTCTCGCTATCTCAATAATGTCTCCCACTACAGCAGAGGCCGTCGGTTCGCTTCCCGCACCTTTTCCATAAAGCAAAGTTTCCCCGACAAAATCACCATCAAATAAAACAGCATTATTTTCAGCTTGAACAGCAGCTAACATTGAATTTTCAGGAATCATCGTCGGGTGAACCCGAGCTTGAATTTTACCTTGCTGGCTTTTAGCAATTGCTAATAATTTGACTTGATAACCAAAACGCTGTGCATACTGTAAATCCAATAAAGAAACTGACTCAATGCCTTCCGTATGAATATTTTGGGCGGGAATTTCCACGCCATAGGCCATAGCAATCAAAATAGCCAACTTTTGTGCAGCATCGATGCCCTGGATATCAAAACTGGGGTCTGCCTCAGCAAAACCCAAGCTTTGGGCTTTTTTCAAAGCCACTGAAAAGTCCATTTGCTGCTGAAACATCTCCGTTAAAATAAAGTTAGAGGTTCCGTTAATAATTGCATAGATGGAATTGAGGTGATTTCCAGCTAAACCCTCACGCAGTGCACGCAATACGGGAATTCCTCCACCAACTGCCGCTTCAAAACACAAGTCTCGCTTAGCTTCACGCGCAGCATGAAAAAGCTCCGAGCCACATTCGGCAATCAAGGCTTTATTCGCTGTCACTACGTGCTTTTGATGCTTTAAAGCTTGGAGAACGTGCTCTTTTGCCTCAGTGACTCCCCCCATTAACTCAACGACAATTTGAATTTCGGGATCTAAAAAAATGGAATTAATCTGGCTAACCATGCAAGTTTTAGGAATAGCTAGAGGTCTTTTTTTTCGGGGAGATTTGACCGCAACCCATTTTATCTCGATAGGAACCCCAATGCGTTGTTCTAGTAATTGACGCTGCTGAGTGAGTATCTTCCAAACACCAGATCCCACGGTACCCAAACCAATCATCGCTATTTTGATGCTTTTATTTTTCATGCTTTTGAAACGCTCCTTTAATACCTCGAACTGCCTGACGAATTCTTTTTTCATTTTCGACCAAAGCAAAACGCACATAGCCTTCGCCAGCATCTCCAAAACCTATGCCAGGAGAAACCGCAACCTTAGCCTCTTTGAGTAGAAATTTACTAAACTCTAAGCTATCCATTTTTTGAAAAGCTTCAGGAATTTTTGCCCATACAAACATGCTGGCTCTAGGTTTGGGAATCTCCCAACCAATTCTTTGCAAGCCTTCACAAAGAGCATCACGCCTTTCGCGATAAATATCGATAATTTCTCTTACATATTTTTGAGGCCCATTGAGTGCCACCGTCGCAGCAATCTGAATTGGCTGAAACATCCCATAGTCTAAGTAACTCTTAATTTTTTTAAGAGCTTGAATCATTTCACGATTACCTGCACAAAAACCGACTCGCCATCCCGGCATATTATAACTCTTGGAAAGGCTGTAGAACTCAACAGCAATTTCCTTGGCTCCTTTGATTTGCAAGATACTTGGAGGACGTTCTCCTTCAAAATACAAATCTGCATAGGCAAAATCATGAATCACGCCTATTTGATGCTCTCGGGCAAAGTCAATGACTCGCTGAAAAAAATCGAGCGTTACTATCTGGCCCGTCGGGTTATTGGGAAAACTCAATATAAGTAATTTAGGACGGGGCCAAATACTTTTTGTCGCCCTTTCTAAATTTTCAAAAAAATCATTTTCAGGATCCGTACGTATTGCTCGAACATCTGATCCGGCAATAATGGGAGCAAAGAGATGTATCGGATAAGTAGGATTTTGAACAAAAACAACATCTCCGGGTTGAGTAGCAGCTAATAGCAAGTGCGAAAAGCCTTCTTTAGCTCCCATAGTCGCAATGACTTCTTCATCAAAATCGAGATCAACGTCATAATTTTTTTTGTACCAATCACAGAGTGCTAAACGCAATTTTGGAATTCCTCGGGAAACCGAATAACGGTGATTTTTAGGCTTTTGTGCAGCTTCAGTCAATTTGGCAACGATGTGTTCCGGAGTGGCAAGATCTGGGTTTCCCATCCCTAAGTTGATGATATCCTCACCTTGGCGGCGAGCTTCCGTCATAAGTTGAGTGACAACACCTAAAGTATAAGGAGGTAAACGGCGAATACGGTCAAATTCCATGACGAATCCTACAAAAGATATTAAGCCTAAATTCCGCAAATACGGAATCTGGGTTAAATTTAAATTTAAGTTAAAATTCAACTTTTATTCAATTCCTCACTTATCCGATGTGTGGAATTTTATTCTCAATAAAACGAGAGACTCAGATTGTAAAAGTAATTCTTCTCACGAAGAATAATTTTTTATGATAAGTTTGCTAAAAGCAGATTCTTTTAACCACCGTGGAAATCGACTGTGGAAGCAAGTAATTTAGCTAAATTTTTGATTGCTTTTTTTATGATTAGACTTTTAAATACTGGACATGTTTCAAAATTTTCAAGGACTTAGAACTGCAGCGCTGTTTTTGGGCGCACTCGTTATCATTTCTGCTTGCGAAAACGGAGCCCGCCAAAAAAGCATCCCTGGGCCCAACGACAAAATTTATTCGGTCGAATTCACAAGCGTTTTCGAAGAAGAAATTCCTGATATACTAACACTCAAAGGCCGTTTTCAAGCTTCTGCAGAAACCGAAATTAAAAGTAGCTTATCAGGACAAATTCAGGATTTTAATGTTCAAGAAGGACAAAATGTATTGGGAGGAGAACTGCTCTTTCGGATCCAAAATGAAAGGCTCAACTATGTTCTGGAAAGACAAAAAGCTGAACTCCGCGAAGCCGAAGCTGAACTAGAACTACTCAACAAATACGAACTTCCTTACGAAGAAAATTTTCAAGACTCTCCTAATAACGAAAATGAAAATCAAGAAGACTATCCAGAAGACAATGTTATCGATGAACAATCAGGATCTTCTCCCCAAGAATTTAGAAATCGCGTAAGACAAATCATTCGCAAGCGTCAAAACAATCGTTTGCAAAGAAATGAGGCTGAAGCAGAAGAAATCCAAGAAAGCCGTCAAAATTTACAACAGGCAAAAATTGAGAGGATACAATCCGAAATCAATCTCACCGAAAAGCAAATCGAAAACACAAATGTCACTGCGCCTTACAATGGCTTTATCTCGAAGCTTTCTGTTGCCGCAGGGCAAAAAGTCGAAGAAGGAGAAGTCTTACTTAAAATTATTAAATTAGACCCCATCGATTTGGAATTAGAAGTTCCTCAAGACAGTGCCTCTCTAGTTAGAAGCCAAACTCCAGTTAAAGTGAATGTTCCTTTAATTCCCAAAAAAATCTATGAAGGCTACATTAGCTTTATCAGCGCAAGACTCAATACAGATCAGCAAACTCTTCCTCTTAAAGTCAGTGTGAATAATTTTGATCAAAAAATTAAAGCAGAAATGGAAGGCGAAGCACAAATTGTGCTTTCTAATTCTAAACACCTCGCCAAATTGGTTCCGCAAACAGCCATTGTCTATCATGAAAAAAATCCTCATGTCTATTTAATCTCGGGACAAGTCGCTATTCGACAAAGCGTCAAATTGGGTTCAGTCTATCAAGACTGGATAGAGATCAAAGAAGGTGTCAGGATTGATGATAAGGTTATCAGCAAAGGTGTGGAACAATTAAGAGAAAAAGAAGAGTTTGTTAAAGCAAAAGAAGCTTCTTGATTACGCAAAAATCGTACTTTATTAATATATTTAAAAAAAACATCCTGAACTTACTGTTTTGTACGGTGAAAAAGCGCAACAGTATGATCTTCCTCGTGGGCTTCTTCTTCTAAAAGGGATTGAGAAACCAAAACAACGTCGCCTAAAACGGTTCCATTATACGGATTGCAGGCAAGATCTAGACCTCTATTTTCGTGGTCACGGCCATTGATGAATAATTGATATTTTTCATTTGAGATCTCTTGTGGAGCCTCGGGAGGTTTAAGTGATTCTAAGTTCTGACCTTTGAGAGAAGTCTCTTGACTTAAATCAGATCTTTTTGTTTTTCTTCTCTTCAACCACTTCATAATAATAGCCTATCCTAAGTATTTATCATTTATCAAGGGCGCTTTATATCCTCAATACTAAAAATACTTATTTTAAAAATTAAAAATATTATATTTCAATTAGATAAGATGACAAGGTCAATGTAACACTTTTAATTTTATCACTCTTGTTTTTTAGATTACAAATTAAAGACTTGCCAAAAGCTTACTTTTTCAACACTCTCAAAATACTTGCTTTGAGAAATAATCATAATAGTCTATGCTTTTAATAAGAGAGTTTTAGTTTTATAAAAGTTAAAAGGACCAAGAAAATGTATAAAAATATTTTAGTCAGTTTAGACGGAAGCCCAATGGATACGCAAATTATTGAAATGGGCATTAGTCTTGCTAGTCAACTCAAGGCTAAATTACACGGTTTAACCGTACAAGATGAAACGATGCTCGAAGGCCCCCTGATGTACGACATATCAGGTGCGCTTGCTTTTATTCCACAACTGAATTTTCTCCAAGAGACTCGAAAAGTTTTAGAAGAAAAAGCCAAAAATATATTAAGTGGTTTCGAAAATACCTGCCAAGAAAATGACATTGCTTGTCAAGGCATTACCCAGCGAGGAACCATTTATAAAATCATCTGCGATCAGGCTGAGCTTCATGACCTCAGCATCATTGGGAGACGTGGGCTAAATTATCAATTTGACCACGAATTGCTCGGTTCGACGGCAGACCGAGTGGTACGACATACCAAAGCTCCTGTACTAGTCATGACTCACGAGTTTAGTCCTATCAAGAATCCAATGATTGCATATGACGGCTCCCACCCTTCCAAAAAAGCCCTTAAGACTGCAATTGGACTCTGCTCTGAGCTAAAATGGCCATTAACTGTTTTAAATGTAAGTAGTGATCCCTCTCATGCCCAAGAAATCCTCAATGAAGCCAAAACTAGCTTGGATAATCACCCAGTAATTGTGAAGTATGAATACGAAAAAGGAAACCCTCACGAAAAAGTTGCGCAATATGCAAAAACTCACAAACATGACCTGGTAATCATGGGAGCACGAGGACATCGTGGTATTATTGACTTTATTCTGGGATCGACGACACAGTACACTCTTTGGAGTGGCGCTTTTCACGTCCTTGTTGACCGGTAATTTTCAGATATCATTATGAAAAAACGCTTACTTCTTTTTGCAGTCATTTTTTTAATTGGCTTCGTATTTTTTCGCGGAAATCAAAATGTCAGCTCAGAAAAAATTGCGAAGAATTTAGAGTACGGAGTACTCAAACTAAAGGATCAGACTGCAGAATTACATTATGTACGCTTTTCTTTAGAAGACTATCAACTTCGAACTATTCAAGCAAAAGACTTCAAAAAGCTCTCTCTAAGTAGCCAAGAAATGCTACAAGCCAGTCATGCCTTAGCTGTTATCAATGCAAACTTTTTTGATGAAAACCGTAAAGCTCTCGGGCTAATTATTGATCAGAAAAAAATCAAGAATCCGCTTCATCCAAGCTCCTGGTGGGCCAGCTTTTTGATTGCAGGAAAAAATGCAAGAATCGTCTTAAAACCCGATCCCAAAGAATTAAAAAAATATGATTTTGCTATTCAAGCAGGCCCCAGATTGGTCGTTGCAGGAAAAGTTCCCAAGCTTAAAAGTCATATCTCAGCAAAATCGGCGATTGGTATCGACGATCAAGGAAAGATTGTCATTATCGCCAGCAAAGGCCACCTCGACATTCGTGACTTTGCTCGTTATTTATCTCTTTCAAAAAAGTCAGGAGGATTAGCTTTAAAAAATGCTCTCAATCTTGACGGAGGAAGTTCCACTCAATTCTCCATCAAAAGCGGAGACTTTCAATTAGAGATCCCCAGCTTTATCAAAGTTCCTGTCGGCATCGGCGTCTTTCCGAGATAATTTCATAAAGTTATAAAAAACTTTTCCAGCGACGTTGAACCTGTTGGATATTTTGCAAATTTCTAAAAACATGTTTTTTAAAGCTCAGTATCTTCTAAATCTTCTATATCAAAATTTTGATCAGCTTGTAAAATGTCTTCTAAATCCCGATTGGCGCGAGAAGTAAAAGTGACATACTTTTTTTGATCATCCTTAAAACTAGTTTGTCTCTTTAATATCTTTTCATCATATTTTTGAAATCTTTTTAAAAGACTTTCCACTTCACTTTTTTCTATGCCTAAATCTAATAAAACTTCCTTAGATACTTCTAGACTGGTCAAATATGTTTCACGATGAATTTTCTCGATACCTAAAGCCATCAATTCCATCGCATGTCGACGATTTCTCGCCCGAGCCACAATTCGAAGGTGAGGAAAATGTTGTCGTAACATTTTGGCTGTTTTTACTGAATTTTTATAATCATCTATAGCTAAAACAAATATCTTTGCTTCTTTTGCTCCAGCGACTTCAACAATATCCTTTTTGGATGCATCCCCATAATATATCTTTGTCCCAAATTTTCTTGCAGTATCTACCTGAGCTGCAGAATGTTCCAAAATAGTAAAAGAAATATTTTCTGCTCGCAAAAGTCGTGAAATAATTTGACCAAAACGACCATACCCCGCAATAATCACTTGGACATCATCTAAAGGAATTTCTTCAATAGGCTTTTCGCTAACTTCCCGATAAGTACGAAAGTATTTTTGATTTAAGTTAAAGAGAAGGGGAGTCATCACCATGCTCAAAGTCACTGAAGCATTTAAAATTGCAGTTTGATAATCACTGAATACATTTAAGCTCAAAGCATTATGGAAAAGCAAAAAAGCAAACTCCCCTCCTTGAGAAAGTGTAAAAGCCATGTTTCTCGCTGCTTCATGAGGGTATTTAAAGAAGCGAGCTAAAATAAAAACTACAGCAGCCTTAATGAACATAAAACTCAATACAATCAAAAAGACAATTTGAGGAACCGCCAATAAAATTTTAAGGTTTAGTGACATACCAATGGCCATAAAAAATAAGCCCATCAACAAACCATTAAAGGGTTTTAAATTGACTTCCAGTTCATGACGATATTCGGAGTTTGCAAGCAAAATTCCTGCAAAAAAAGCCCCTATTCCCATCGAAAAACCTAAATATTCCATGAGCAAAGCAGAACCAATTACAATGAGTAAAGCGGAAGCAGTAAAGACCTCTTGGACGCGTGATTCTGCGATAATGTAGAAAAAATGATGAATAAAATACAAACCAACAAGAACAAACAAAGTTAAAATGACAATCACTTTGACAAGTTCAATCCACGTAGGCATGGAAGCGAAACCTCCATTACCTAATATAGGCAGAATAGCAAGTAGTGGAACAAATGCTAAATCTTGAAAGAGCAAAATAGCAAAAGTTCCCTGTCCATGAGTCGTTTGTAGCTGTCTTCTTTCTTGCAAAATCTGTAAACCAAAAGGTGTTGAGGAAAGCGCTATTCCGAAACCAATAATAAAACTCGCACTTTTACTCATCGAAAAGACATAAAAAGTAATGACCGAAAGCAGAACACCCGTTACGAGAACCTGCATCAAACCCATACCAAAAATAGACATGCGCATTTGCCATATACGGCCCGGCTTGAGTTGCAAACCAATTAAAAAAAGTAAAAAGACAACTCCCAATTCTGAAAAATTCAGAATTGTTTCAGGATTCTTAATAAGCATCAAGACTTCAGGACCAATTAAGATTCCTGCAAAGAGATAAGCCAACACAGCCCCTATTTTGAGATAGCGAAACAAGGAAACTGCCACAACGGCAGCCGATAAAAAAATCAATAAATTCACTAAATGATCGTGCATTAAAAACTCAATATTAGGGAAAATTAAAAAATAATTAACAAAAATATTATACTATATAGACTCAAAATAAAAAGGCTAAGATATTCAAATATATCTAAATATCTTAGCCTGTTAGTGACAATCTCATTATACCCAAAAACTATAACACAACCTCACAACCTTCAAACTGAGGAGGTCCCAAGTAAATTTCTTTAGCGGATTTTGCTCCTGAATGAGCTTTTTGAAAAGCTTCTGATTGTGTCCAAGCTTCAAAAGCTTCTCGAGAATTCCACTGAGAATGTGAAATAAAAAGCGTACTACTCGCGTCACTAGGACCTTGAAGTAAATGAAATTCCATAAAACCAGGAACTTCATCTAAATAGGTCTCTCGATTTTTCCAAATTTCAATAAATTGAGATTCTGCCCCAAGAGCAATTTTAAAACGGTTCATCGCAATAAACATATTTAACCTTTCATTATTTAATGGTCCTGAATAAATAGTCAAAAATGATGTCTTTCCCTATCACTAAAAGAATAGCGATTCATACTATTCTTCATCAAAGAGCTGACTTAAGCGAGCATTCAACCCGTCTAGATCTGCACTTTTAAAGTAAGTGACCTTTTTCCCATCTTCTTCTATTAAGTATTTGCTAAAATTCCAACCAGGCTCTTGTCCGGTTATTTTAATTAATTTTTGGAAAAGGACATTATCTCCACCCCGTTTAACACTGGATTTAGCAAAGAGAGGGAAAGTCACCCCATAATTTTTTTCACAAAAATTTTTTACTTCTCCTTCGGTTCCAGGCTCTTGAGCACCAAAGTCATTCGAAGGAAAACCTAACACGATAAGTCCGTTATCTTGATAGTTTTGATATATATTTTCTAAATCTTTGTATTGTGGAGTAAAACCACATTTGCTAGCTGTGTTGACAACTAATAAGGTTTTGCCTTTAAATTGGTCTAAGCTCACTTTTTGACCATTAATATCGACCATATCACCAGTGAATATTTCACTTTTTTTAGACTGTGACATTATTTATCCTCCAGATTAGATTAAAAAAATTAAAAAAAAAATATATGTATAAAAATTTTAATTTGAAATCTTTTTTTATTACTTAATCATTCAAAGCACCTTGTAAAATTCAATGATAAATCTTAAAATATTTTTATAAAGTTAGTATAATTGTTATTGATATTTTTTTTATATTAAATACTAAAAAAGATTCTCCTTAAATAAATATTTCGAAGGTCGGGTAAGAAAATAATGAACGCAAGTAAACCCATGTGTATTGTTCACTGGGAAGATCCAAAAGGAACTGGCGCAAAAGCTTGGCTTGTCATCGATCGATTGATTAATGGAGTGAGTGGCGGTGGTGTATTCATGCATCCTCAAGCAACACTTCACGAAGTACAAGACCTTGCACATACTATGTCATTCAAAAATACTTTAACTCAACCTCAACTAGGAGGAGCAAAAGCAGGAATTTGTTTTGATGCGAGAGATCCCCAAGCTCAGGGAGTACTGGAAAGATTTTTATATGACCAAAAGGAATATATTGAGGATTATTGGTATACGGGAGCTGATCTCAATACGGATAATCATACAATCTTAAAAATAGTCAAAGAAAAATTACAACTCCCCTCTTCTTTTATCTCTCTTGCAAAAGCTTTAAAAAGAACTCTTCACATCACTCCCCACATTGAAAACATCAATCAATTGATAGCAGAACCTGCAAATGAGTTTTTTCAAATCTATGGATGTGCAACCGGATTCTCTGTAGCTGAATGCGTTCATTTTTTTGCTCCCCGGCATCCGCGTATTGCTATCCAAGGTTTTGGAGCTGTTGGTTCATCTATGGCCTACTACATGCAAAAATACAACAGAGGAGATATTGTTGCGATTTGCGATCACACCGGTTGGATTAGTCATAAAAAAACTATCGACGTTGCAGAAATATTAAGAGAAAAAGAAAACAAAAATTTAAGAGGAAGTTCAAGTCTGGAAGATATACTTAGTTCTGAACTAAAAGAAAAATACCAGTATCAAGCAAGAAAAGACCAAGATAATGATGCTTATTTATGTCAATTCTTACAGGGTATTCAAGCAGATGTCTTCACTCCCTGCGCCAATCGCTATGTTTTAAGTCAAAGTGTGCTTGAGGTTTTAGCAAATTTCACCTTCTCTCAACTTAGCAAAACTCAAGAACGCCCATTAATTGTCAGCGGCGCTAATAATGCCTTTCCTGACCAAAAATCTTTCGATCACATGAAAAAACTAAACTTTAATATGCCACCAGAATGGGTTAGCAACTGTGGAAATGCCGTACTTTTTGTTGAAGCGGTAAAAACTTCCTTAAAAGGAAAAAAGTGGGCTGAAGCTGCCTTCAAAGCTATTCGTCATGCAATTATTGATACCATTTATTTAGCTCAAAAACAAATGAAGGAAAACCCACAACATATCTATGATGCAATTTTAGCTATTGCTGAACAGAAAATAAACCAGCAATCCGAACTCAGCTCATATAAGCATTTCCAACTTCAACCTAAGCTTCAATTCAATTTTTTGCAGTCTGATATTTAGAATACCATTAGACATTTGATATAGATAAAAACAAGTCTATAAAAAATAAAATGGGTGATGCAGGGATCGAACCTGCGACCCGCTGATTAAGAGTCAGCTGCTCTACCAACTGAGCTAATCACCCTATGCAATATTTTATATAAGATTTATCTTTCTATATCAAGAACTCAATAACATAAGCTTCTATTGATTTTTTCTGTTTCTATTTTTTATAACACATTAGTAAATTCTTCCCAGGACATTTTCTAGCTCAACATCAACTTCATATTCACATTGATTAGGTTTACACACATAACTATCCCACTCATGCAGGAAAAACACACAATAAAATTAATTTGATACTATTAGAAAGAAATTAGAATTTTCTAAAAAAAAATTCACTGTTTTCCAAAAAAACTTTATCATTATGTTTAATGAGAGAAATCAATTTAATACATTTAGGAACAAAAGCATTAGAAAGAGCTCGAATACACTCACAATCTATTCTCTTGCACACTTCTCAAAATAAAAGTGGCAAAAATGAGTTTTATGTTTCTGAGTGTTCGCTTTCTAATTTAAAAAAGCATCGGATAAAATTTAATATCATTAGTAGCTGGAGCGAACAAGAGTTTCCGATCACTTTAATCTACCCTCCCCATGCCATGTTTTATGAAATGCCCACTGAATCTGCTATCAATGAGGCACTTTGTTATGCCATAAGTAAACTGGGTAAACGAAAAAATGCTCAACTTTTTTTTGAAGGCCGTCATATCAATCGAAGTTATCTACCATCTTCTGAATATTTTTACTTTGATCAACCTTCTGGATTAAGATCCTACCTTTGGAAATTTCCTAAAAAATGGATTAAAACTCAGAATATTCGTACGATGTTTCCCAAACTCACATCTCTCATTAAAGACCCTGACGCACGAGTCATTCTTTCCTTGGGTTCAGGAGGAATTCGCCTCTATGCCCATCCCACAATTATGAAATTCTTTGATATACTTGAATTGAGAGCTCATATTGATGAAATTTGGGGCTGCTCAGGAGGAGCTATTGCAGGCCTCCCCTATTCGATGGGAGTTGCTCCACAACTTATTGAGGAAGAAGGCTACCATTTGTATAACGACCGTTATTCAATCCGATTTAGCCCTAACAAACTTGAAGTGATAAAAAATATTTTAATCGATCACTTCGTTCCCAACTCAGATCACATGCTTAAAGGTTTTGCTGATTGCCAAGATGTGCTGAGAAAAGCCTTCGAAAAACATGTTTCAATCGATATCAACAGCCAAAAAAGAATTCCCTTTTTTGGATTAGCTTATAATATACGAGCTCAACGTTTAGAAATCTTAACTCCTGAAAAAATTAATCGTCCTTATTCTTCAATACCTATATTTCATACAGAAGCTATGGAAGCTATGATTGCATCCTCATCAGTGCCAATTTTATTCATTCCCAAAAAAATTATGCGTGGCAAAACTGAGCATATCTATGTAGATGGAGGAACTGTCGAAGAAATCCCGTTACTTTCTGTGTTTCAAAAATGGAAAGAAGATCGTCGCAAAAAAATAGAAAAGCGCACAAAACTCGTGATCATTAGTGTCAATTTATTTCCCCACTTTAGCGAAAATAGCTTATTTAAACATTGGTTAATTCGTATATTGCCTACTTCCAAGGTGCTTCACCTGTTTGCAAAATACACGGATATGATTCGTGATGCCCGGATTGCTGATCACATGAAGTATCTTAAACATCATAAAAAAGTTCAAATCATCGATATAAACCTCCCCATGAAAGAGGGCTCTGTCATGGATCCGATGGTTGTTCCCACGGTTATCAAAACTGCTCAAAAAACTTTTTTTAAACAATTATTAGAATATGAGAAAAATTTAAAAATTTAACTTCTGAAATCTCCTTAGTAAATTTCACAAGCATTGAAAACTTTCATTAAAAATCACCCCATTCAAACTAAACTACTTAACTTTTTTAAATCAGAACTAATTTTATCAACTCTTATTAAATTCCTACTTTACAAACTCCGTTTAGCCCCGATATGAAGCTAAACAATATGCTAGAACGTTCACAAATGATTAAAAAACTCCAAGAAAGCTTCTTTGATCTCTTGATCATTGGAGGCGGAGCAAGTGGTGCAGGAGCGGCACTAGATGCAGCCTCCCGGGGCCTGAAAGTCGCTCTTGTTGAAAAAAATGATTTTGCAGCGGGCACTTCAAGTCGTAGCACCAAATTGATCCATGGTGGAGTTCGTTACTTAGAACTTGCTGTAAAACAGCGGAGTCGCGAACAATACCAACTCGTTAAAGATGCTTTACGCGAACGCGCAACATTACTCAAAATAGCACCTCACCTCTCTCGCCCCATTCCACTAGTGACACCCATCTACTCTCTCTTTGGAGGGCCTTATTTCTGGACCGGCCTCAAGATGTATGACCGCCTTGCAGGTAAAAGGAGTGTTGGTAAAAGTAAATATTTGAGTCGAAAAAAAGCAATCAAACGCTTTCCTATGCTGAAAGCCAAAGGACTTAAAGGAGGTGTTCTCTATTACGATGGGCAATTTGACGATGCACGCATGAATGTTACCTTGATTCGCACGGCCATCGACTATGGGGCTACAGCATTAAACCATATTGAAGTCATAGGACTAATTAAAGAAAATACGCACTTAAGTGGAGCTAAAGTCAAAGACATCATCAGTGAAAAAAATTTTGATATCAAAGCCCGAGTCATCATCAATGCTACAGGTCCATTCTGCGATAAAATTCGTTTTATGGATGACCCTCAAGCTCGTTCAATATTACGTGCAAGCAGTGGTATTCACATTGTTTTAGATAAACGTTTTTCACCTCCGCATACAGGGTTATTAATTCCAGAAACAGAGGATGGTCGTGTGCTTTTTTTACTCCCTTGGTTAGGTCATACTTTGGTCGGCACCACTGATAACCCGGCTAATATCGAAGACAATCCTCATGCCAGTGAACAAGATATCGAATATCTCTTACGACACGTAGTAAAATATTTCAATATTCCTGTGACTCGTCAAGATGTCCTTTCTTCTTGGTCAGGATTGCGCCCGCTTGTATCAGACCCCAATTTTGCAGATACTGCAAAACTTTCCCGAGATCATGTCATCAACATTAGTCCTTCAGGTTTAATCACCCTCACTGGAGGAAAATGGACAACTTACCGAAAAATGGCAGAAGATGTCATTAATCAAGCAATTACGTTAGGCAGTCTTACTCCTACACATGCATGTCAAAGTGAAAATATTTTACTGAAAGGATCACAAAGTTACTCTGAAGACTATACACAAAAATTGGTCGATTCCTTTCATATCGATGAAGACATTGCCAAGCACCTTGCTACTTCTTATGGCACTGAATCACCTCAAGTCTTGCAAATTGGGGCAAAACAACACCTCCAGCGACTATCCAAAGATTATCCATATATTGAAGCCGAAATTTTATATGCTATTCATGAAGAACTTGCATGTAATGCCGTCGATATTTTAGCTCGTCGCATGCGCCTCGCTTTTCTCAATCAAGAAGTCGCTAAAGAAGCACTTCCTTTATGCCTGAAGATTCTCAAAGAAACTTTTCAATGGTCTAACGAGCAAATGCAAGAGGAAGAAAAAAAATTTTTAGACTATTTAAGCTTATAAAATCATAGAACTCCACCAAAACTTGACAGAACTTCCATTGAATCCTACAACAACTTCGTTTTAGATACTTACAAAAACTTTTTTTTCAAATAGAAAAAACAAATAGTTTAATATAGTTATGATGAAACCTGTTTCGAAAAAAGTAATTTTTCATCAGTAATGCAATACTACCTAAGGAGACAAACACGATGCCAGGACCGATTAGCCAATTTATTGAGGAACACTTTCTTCACTTTAATGCAGCAGCCCTTAAAGATGCTGCTACTGCTTATAACCAACACCTAAATAAATCAGGTAAGATGCTCATTACCTTAGCAGGAGCTATGAGTTCAGCTGAACTTGGCAAATCACTTGCAGAAATGATTCGACAAGACAAAGTACATGCCATTAGTTGTACAGGAGCCAATTTAGAAGAAGACGTATATAATTTAGTTGCGCATGAGTTTTACGAACGCATTCCTCATTATCGGGACCTGACCCCAGAACAAGAGGATGCTTTACTTAAACGACACTTAAACCGGGTGACGGATACCTGCATACCGGAAGAAGAAGCTATGCGTCGTATCGAAAAACCTTCAGTCTCTCTCTGGCAAAAAGCAGAAGCAGAAGGCCGTCGGTCTTTCCCTCATGAATTTTTTTATGAATTACTTCGCAGCAAAGTTTTAGAACCTTTTTACCAGATTGACCCTAAAAATAGTTGGTTAGTCGCTGCTTGTGAAAAAAATCTTCCAATTATCGTCCCCGGCTGGGAAGACTCCACTTTAGGAAATATGTTTGCAGCCAACATTATTAAAGGCAAAGTAAAAAGTGCTCAAGTTATGCGCAGTGGCATTGAGTACATGATCGAATTTTCCCGCTGGTACCAAGAAGTTTCAGCGCAACACTCGATTGGATTTTTTCAAATTGGCGGCGGTATTGCGGGAGATTTTCCTATCTGTGTTGTTCCCATGATCAATCAAGATATCGGTAAAGAAGTACCCGTTTGGAGTTACTTTTGCCAAATCAGTGACTCGACCACCAGCTATGGCTCTTATTCAGGAGCTGTTCCTAATGAGAAGATCACCTGGGGAAAACTTGCGATAGAAACTCCTAAATATATTATTGAATCCGACGCAAGCATAGTTGCCCCCTTAATATTTGCATATATATTAGGTTGGTAGTTTCAAAAAATTAGCTAATAAAAATAGGCCCCTCAAACTTAACGTCCGAGAGGCCTTTAGGGAGGGGGGTGTTATACAAACTTAATATTCCACACTAACTAACTACAGTAAAATATAAGCAATACCTATGCCATAATACGAAACAAATATCATTTTGGTTTCAACTTATTGCCAACATTCAAGTAATTTTATTTCATCATATTCTTCCTAAAGTATAAAAAAAAAAAATTAAGAAATTTTATGAAATAAAACTGAGGTCATTTTTCCTCAAGTGGGGACTGTAGTGGACATTTTTCTTGCAGCAGCAAATGCAGAAGCCCATGCCCATTGAAAATTATAACCACCTAAATCTCCAGTCACATCCAATAGCTCCCCAATAAAATAAAGACCCGGAAGCTTTTTAGATTCCATCGACTGGGACGATAAATCACAGGTATTAATTCCCCCAGCGGTTACTTCAGCTTTATCAAAACCTGCTAACTCAAAATTACTAAGCGGATAATCATGCAACATCTGCTTTAGGCTTTTTATATCTCTTGAAGATAGGTTCCCAATGTCCAAAACAAGCTCTAAGCTTTGGCAAAAAAACTCTGCCAGTCTTTTTGGCAGAAATTGAGCTAAAAAATTCTTCGTATTGACTTTTTGCATTCCTAATCTTGCTTTTAGCAAAGCTTCTTCAATATTGACCGTTGGTAAAAAATTAATATTAAAAGTTACTCCCTCCTGCCAATAATTAGAAATACGCAAAACTGCTGGCCCAGAAAAACCCGTATGAGTGATCAACAGTTCATCTTTCACCATATTTTTGGCAACATTCCACTCCGACAAACAAGAAATTCCTGAAAGGCCCTGCCATCGTTTACGTTCATGTAAAGAGCAGATAAGTGGAGTTAACGCAGGACGTGTTGCAATTATAGAATGACCAAATTGCTCAGCAATTCGATAACCGAAGTCGCTACTACCCAGACGTGGATAGGAAAGACCTCCTGTCGCTAAAACAAGATTAGCTCCTCGCCAAGACTGCCCCTCAGCAAAAATGACAAAATCCTTTAGGTACTTTTCTATCTTTTTTACGCTGATATTATAATTTAATGTTACCCCATTTTTTAGGCAGCCTTGTAATAACATGTTTAAAATATCTTTTGAAGATCGATCACAAAACAACTGCCCTTGATGTTTTTCATGATAAGGAATGTGATGAGACTCAACTAATCGAATAAAATCTTCAGGCTTAAAGCCGGCCAATGCAGACTTACAAAAGTGAGGGTTTTGTGAAACATAATGATGAGCTTCCACTGAACGATTTGTAAAATTACAACGTCCCCCTCCTGAAATTAATATTTTAAGACCAGGTCGCGATTGTTTTTCCAAAACCAAAACTTTCAAGCCACGCAAAGCAGACTGCCAAGCACAAAAAAGTCCTGCCGCACCCGCGCCAATAATAATCACATCATAAATTTTCACATCAAGCACTTTCTAATCAGGAAGCTAAAAGCCGAAATAAGAGCTCTATTGACTTCCCTATCAATACCCCGTAAGCTGTCAAAGCCCATTAATATGAGGCTTTAACAGGATTTTAATCATGTATCAAGAGCACCAAATTGCCTATATTGGATTAGGAAGTAATGAAGGAGATCGTAAGGCCTACCTTTGCCAAGCGATCGCGCTTTTAGAGCAACATCCACAGATTAAACTCCTAAAACTTTCACACTTTTATCAAACTGAGCCCCTTACTTTAAACCAGGAAGTGCAAAAAAGTTATCTCAATGCTGCACTGGAAATTCGCAGCCACTTAAACGCCGTGCGTCTATTGCAGTTTTTACAAGAAATTGAGAATCAATTGGGACGCATTCGAACCCATCGCTGGGGGCCCCGCACTATCGACTTAGACCTACTCCTATTTGGCAACGAAATCATTCGCTCAAAAAATCTTACTATTCCCCACCCTGAACTTCATCGACGTCGTTTTGTCATGGAGCCTTTAGTTGAGATTGCTCCACAGTTTATTCATCCTATCAAAGGCAAAAGCATGACGCAGCTTTTACAAGGCTTAACTGACAATAAAAAAGTC
Source organism: Deltaproteobacteria bacterium (assembly GCA_024233625.1). Classification (GTDB taxonomy): domain Bacteria; phylum UBA10199; class UBA10199; order DSSB01; family DSSB01; genus JACKPJ01. Next base: position 35,426 of record JACKPJ010000004.1, on the reverse strand, counting down.
AAGGCTCTCTATCAATTCCAACTATGCCATTCTTCCGAAGGCGTCATTAAAACCCCATACAAGGAACGCCTCTAGGAAATCTGCATGAAACTCTTACTATACTCTTTTATTTTTTTAATGATTTTATTAATCTTAAAAATCCCACAAAAGATAAAACTCTTCTTTCAAAACTTGCAAAATGCAACAAACTCCTTCAAACGCCCACACTATCAACAAAAAAGGCCTGAAGAAGCAAAAATCCTCGACGAAATGAAAGCCTGTGAAATCTGCGGAACTTATATCCCAAGTCAAATGGCCTTTTATTTCGAAAAACAAACTTATTGCAGTCAACAATGCCTTGTCAAAGCTAAGAATAAACGTTAAGCTTCTTTTGCTCATTACCCTTTCAATTTTTTTTACTCAGGGTGAGTATATACAAAATCAAATATGACTTGAGGTTTCCAGTCATCAAATCTAAGCAGGGTGTTAAAACAACATCATTTATGAAGGAGCAGGCATGAAATTTTTTATCGACACAGCAGATGTTAATGAAATCCGTGAAGCCTATGCAATGGGTATTTTAGACGGGGTAACAACTAATCCGAGTTTGATTGCCAAAACAGGACGAAAATTCAAAGAGGTCTTAGAAGAAATTGTTTCTATTGTTGACGGACCTGTTAGCGCCGAGGTTGTCAGCATGGAAACTGAGGGCATGCTTAAAGAAGCTCGTGAACTTTCTAAAATTCACAATAACATCGTTATCAAGCTTCCCATGACGATTCCAGGCCTCAAAGCTCTCAAAGTTTGTAGTGAAGAAGGCATCAAAACAAATATCACCTTAGTTTTTCACCCTAATCAGGCACTCTTAGTCGCTAAAGTCGGCGCAACTTATGTTAGTCCATTTGTGGGACGTCTTGATGACATTTCTACCGTTGGTATGGATCTTATCGAACAAATTAGAAATATTTATGACAACTATGATTTTGAAACTGAAATACTAGTAGCCTCAATTCGAAACCCAATTCACTTATTAGAATCTGCTAGCTTAGGAGCTGATGTTGCAACCATTCCTTTAAATGTTATCCAACAGCTAGCAAAACATCCACTCACGGATATCGGTTTAGAAAAATTTCTCAAAGATTGGGAAAAAGTTCCTCAATAATATTAGATAAATTAGCTTAAGCAACTTTTTTAAGTCATCCGTTCATCATTAAGATGGCTTTGTCAAAGTCATGATATTGTTTGTTCAGGAGTTCATATGTTGAGGAGATTCATTCGCGGGTTGACAGGACTTATTTTTTTATTTTTTACTTTCTGGGTACTTTTAGGATGTGCTGTTTACTACCAATGGGCTAGCCCATGGACCGTACTTATTACAGATCCACTTGTTAAATGGGGAACAAATAAATACGCAAAACCTAAAATTATGAAAAAAATTCCTCTTCCGGCAAGCCTCGTTGAGCCACAAGTCGACATCGGCATCCAGCAATCTCTCGAAGCTTACTATAAACTAGCGCCTGAAGACCGCATTTTATTACTTCGAGAAGGAATGATTTATGCCTACTACCATTGGACTGATCAATTGCCTCCTAATGAAGAAATAAAAGACTTAATGTTATTTGTTGACAAACAGTCTCAAGACTTTATGAAGAAGATTAAGTTAAACCCTAAACTCATTGAATTTTAAAAAAATATACATTTCCTTAAAAGCCTAAGATCTTCACTGGTAAGCTATCGCAACGCCCTTACAATAAGGGGGTTCATGTGACCAAGTCAGACCCTGTCGACGAATACGTTCTGGGGTACAAATCACCTCAATAATGGCATCCGCACTCATTTTTTTTGCTTCACGACGCAAACTCTCTCGGGCACGCAAGATATCTTTATCACTAATGCCTACTGTTCCTAATTGTTTATAATCTTTATCTGTCTTACCTTCAATAATAGGAGGCAAAGTTTCTTTCTCACTTTTTTGAAAATCTTTAACGAGATTGATGTTTTCTATCTCATTAAAACCTTTCGCCTGCACTGCATTCATCAATAACAAGCTCGTACACAAAAAATAAAATAGCTTCTTCTTAACAATTTTATTCACTTTAGTCTTTTCTCTCTATCGTTTAAAATTAATATGCTTTCTGAACTTACCATAGGCTTGTTGAAAAATAAGAACTTCATCAAAGCCGCTTCATTTTTCAACAAGCCCATCATAGTAATGCTAATATAAACGGAGGAAACATGAATTTAGTTGAAAAAAAATGCATACCTTGTGAGGGAGGAATCCCAAAACTCACATTAAAAGAAGCTCAATTTCTTCAAACACAAATCCCTGGATGGACTATTCAGGGAGACCTCATTCAGCGCTCTTTCCGTTTTAAGAACTTTATTCAAGCCATGCATTTTGTCAATAGCATGGCTCAACTCGCGGAAGAACAAGGGCACCACCCCGATTTTTGCGTCCACTACAATCAAGTCGAGGTCACTCTTTGGACTCATGCCATTGAAGGTCTCTCCGAAAACGACTTCATCCTAGCTGCTAAAATTGATCAAATTGAAAAAAACTAGCTCTCATTGGAATTGGAGTAATTCAGTTTGTTAATGATATCAATTATTGTTATATGCTTTTTGATTAGTTTTTTATTTACCCTTGGACTCTGGGCACGAGCCAAGTCGGCCACAACTTTTTTAGCTCAAAACGCTATTGTTTCGTGTCACGAATTATCTTCCAGCATTCAACAAAACAAAAAAATCAAATTAATGAGTTATAACATTGGTTATGCTTCAGCAGAAAAAAACAACTTAGGCAATATTCTGAAAAAGAAAGAAGTTTTAGAGAATCTGAGCGTAATTGCCCACAATATCAAAAGCCATTCACCCGATATCGTTTTATTACAAGAAGTTGATTTTTTTTGCAAACGCAGTCATCAAATTAATCAGCTTAATTTCTTAGCTCAAAAACTAGGCTATGCTTATTTTGCTTATACAATTACCTGGAATAAAAACTATGTTCCTTGGCCCTTTTGGCCTCCTCAAAAACATTTTGGAAAAATGCTCTCAGGTCAAGCCATCTTAAGCCAACACCCTATTTTGTGGGAATCAAGTCAAACTCTAAAAAAACCTTTAAACAAAGCTTTTTGGTATAATACATTTTATTTAGATCGCATCGTTCAACAAGTCGAAGTTCAATTTTCTTGGGGCAATTTATCCCTTTATCATATTCATCTAGAAGCCTTTGACGAAAATACACGTATTCAGCAGCTTAAGTCCGTAGAAGAGCAAATAGTTTCTAATTCTAACAAATACAAAATCATTGGAGGAGATTTTAACATTGACTCTAACGAAAACAGTCTGCTTTTAAAGAACTTTTCTAATAAAACTCAAATGAATCATTTTAAAAATTTTGCTCATATAAATACTTTTTCTTCCTGGAAACCACATCAAGCGATTGATCATATCTTCTGTAGCTCTCAATTTAAAATTGAAGACGCTGGAGTTCTTTTAAATAGCAAAGGAAGCGATCATCTGCCCATATTCATCAAGCTAAGTGTTCAGTAGAAAACAAAATAAAGATGGAATTAAAACAAAAAAGAAGTTATTTTCTGACAACTCGAATAGAGAAAGCTGATCGAAATAAAAGTCCTAAACGACGTTGGAAAGGAATAATTAGGAAATTAAAAGCAATGCTCATACGATTAAATTATATCGTCATTTTATTTCTGATTGGACTTAGCTCCTTTTCTTCTAACCTGTGGTCACAAACTCAAAATAAAGTTTTTTTACTTAAAATTGATGGTATTATTGGTCCCGCAACAAGTGATTATTTCGAAAGCTCTGTTAATAAAGCACATGAAGCAAAGGCTCATGCCATCATCTTACAAATGGATACTCCTGGAGGCCTAGACACTTCCATGCGAGCGATTATTAAAGTCATCTTGGCTTCCAAAATTCCTATCATTTCATATGTAGCTCCAGAAGGTTCACGAGCTGCTTCGGCGGGAACTTACATACTTTATGCCAGCCACCTTGCAGCTATGGCACCCGCCACCAATCTGGGAGCAGCAACTCCAGTCAATCTTTTGGGATCTTCAAAGCCTAAAGATGAAGAAGATAAGAAAACAGATGACAAAGACAAAAAAGTATCTGGTACAGCAATAGAAAAAAAAGCCATTCATGACGCGAATGCTTATTTGCGCAGCCTGGCTAAACTACGGGGGCGTAATGAAGAATGGGTCAGTCATGCAGTGACACAGGGAGAAAGTTTAACAGCAGAAGAAGCTCTTAATAAAAACGTTATCAACCTCATGGCAGAAGACATCAAAGAATTATTACAAAAAATTGATGGGCACAAAATCTCTATTTCTAAGCAAGATTATACCTTAAAAACAAATCAAGCTAAAATCATTCGCCTCTCTCCTAATTGGCAGAATAAACTTTTAAGTTTTATTGCCAATCCCAGCATTGCTTATTTACTGATTCTCATTGGTTTTTATGGGTTGATTTATGAATTTTCAACACCAGGCTCAATTGGTCCTGGTGTTGCCGGTGCGATATTTATTCTCGTTGGTTTTTATGGACTGCATATTTTACCCGTCAACTACTTTGGAATCGCTCTCATCGTTCTCGGATTAGGCATGATGATCGCAGAAGCTTTTGTTCCCAGTTTTGGCGCGCTAGGAGCTGGGGGAATCATCGCTTTTGTCATGGGATCTTTCGTTTTAATCGATGCGGATAAATTTCCTGACTTAAAGATTCCTCGCATCCTTATTTTTTCACTTGCAGGAATGAGTGCTCTTTTCATTTTTATAGTAAGCAGTATGGCAATCCGTTCCAAGCGTCGTCAAATCGTTAGTGGATCTGAAGAGCTTTTGGGAAGCCGAGGAGAAGCCTATGAAGATTTTGAAGAATACGGAAATATTTGGATACATGGAGAACTCTGGAGAGCACATAGCAGTATTCCTGTAAAAAGATCTCAAATCATTCGCGTCACTGCACGTCATGGACTTGAACTAGAAATCGAACCTATTGAAAAAGAACCTAATCTTAAGGAGGATTAACTATGCTTTTACCCTATTATATTGGTTTTATCGCTTTTGCATTTCTTTTATTGCTCAGTATGTCTTTGCGTATTTTACGCGAATATGAACGCGGGGTTGTTTTTCAATTAGGACGTTTTTGGCGTGTCAAAGGCCCTGGGCTGATTATTTTAATTCCAGGCGTCCAAACCATTGTTAGAGTGGACCTCAGAACCATCGTCATGGATGTACCTTCACAAGATGTCATCTCGAAAGACAACGTCTCAGTAAGAGTCAACGCAGTTATTTTCTTCCGCGTTCTTGATCCAGAGAAAGCCATCATTCAAGTGGAAAATTTTGACCTTGCGGTCAGTCAGCTCGCACAAACAACTTTACGTTCGGTCCTAGGTCAACATGAACTGGATGAAATGCTTTCCGAACGTGAACGCCTTAATGCTGATATTCAACAAATTTTAGACAAGCAAACAGACCGTTGGGGAATTAAAGTCTCTAACGTCGAAATTAAACATGTCGATTTAGACGAGAGTATGATTCGTGCAATTGCAAAACAAGCTGAAGCTGAGCGTGAACGGCGCTCTAAAGTGATTGCCGCAGAGGGCGAGTTTCAGGCTTCACAAAGACTCTTCGAAGCAGCCCAAGTACTCTCTAAACAAGAAGAAGCTCTACAGCTCCGCTATTTACAAACATTATCTTCGATCGCTGGAGAAAAGACCTCTACTATTGTTTTTCCAGTTCCTATCGATATGATTAATAATTTTATGAAGAATAAAAACTCATCAAGTTAGCTTTCACAGTCTCGAAACATAGATTAAAATGGTTGAAATAGTTTCAGATCGAGGCAAATAAAATTTTGACGAAGGAGTCGTACAGTTAAGTACGTCGAGTAAGTCAAATTTTGATTGAACAAAGAACTGGAGCTATTTCAACTGCTTTCTAACTAGGAGATTTAATCCACTCCAACAATAAAGGGAAATGGTCTTTCATCGCATCAGGATCCGTTAAAATACTAATATGATCATAGTCATGTAAGTTACCATTTTTTCGACTTAAGATGTGGTAGCCTTGGCCTGACAAACCCATCTCACCCATAAAATTGTAAACATCACTAGGGTGTCCCATGAAGGTATCCCCTTCTCCAACTAAATTAAGCACGGGTGGAAGCTTCACTTTTTGTATTTCAGTTGCATAGTCAAAATCATCAATAGGATCAATCCACGGGCTAGGCTTCGCCCATTGTTTAATATGTTGATGAAACTGTTTAGGCTCGTTGTCCATGCCTAACCTTAAAGTCGTAATAGGCAAATAACCCCAAAGATGAGTTAACCAAGGACCTACACGATGCCACAGCACATCTAGGTGCCAAAACTTATCCCAGTTAAAAACACTGACACTTCGCTTCACAGCAAAAAAAACCATCGCTTTAATCTCACGAGCTTCTTTAGGATGACGGGCTAGATAAGAAGCCAACAAAACTCCTCCCCAAGAATGCGCAACCCAGTATTTTGCCGGATGACCTTTTTTTAATTGCTTAATTTTTTTTAAGAAAGCAGGAATGTCTTCTAAAATTGCTTCTGTCTGACCGTAACTAGAGAGACGACTCACAGGTGGATAACTCTGTCCTTTTCCTCTTAAATCTGCTATAAATACATCATAACCCGCGTCAGCCAAAAAAGGACCTAAACCCTTTCCTCCCTTACTATAAAAAACTCTCCCATTTGATATGGATCCATGCAACATGAACACAGCTGGAGCAGCTTTATCTTTATAAATACGAAGTAAATGCAAAACATCCCCTGTTTTTAATTTGATAAAATAAGAGCGCTGTAATAATTTTGCCTTATCAGATTTCTTCTCATGAACTGTCTTCACAACTGGCAATCGTTGCTTTGCTTTTTGAGGATTTTTCTTTTTTTTAGATTTGGAGTTTTTAATAGGCATAGTCTTGTTTCCCTCCAAATGGTAACAATAATCAAGAAAAAATTTTAAAGTTTCACCTCTTGATGTCAAAACTGTTTTTTGCTAGTAGACATCCTGTTATGGTAACCGCTTTAGTCACAGGAGCAACCGGGTTTGTAGGGAATGCTGTTGCACGTGCTTTGATTGATGAAGGCAAAGAAGTTCGTGTTCTCTCCCGTAAAAGCTCAAATCGAGATTTACTCAAGGGCCTTAAAGCAGAAACTTTTCTGGGAGATTTACGACATCCTCAAAGCTTACATCATGCCCTTGAAGGTTGTGATGAGCTTTATCACGTCGCTGCTCAATATACTTTCTACAATCCTCAACCTCAAGAAATCTATGGCAGCAATGTCGAGGGAACACGCAATATTCTGCAAGCCGCACTTGATCAAAAACTTAAACGCGTCGTCTATACTTCAACAGTGGGAACTATTGGGATTCCCAAAGATGGATCTCCAGGCAACGAAAACACTACACTGACTTTGGAAGAGTGCCAGGGTCATTATAAAAGATCAAAGTTTTTGGCTGAACAAGAAGCTATTCAATTTGCTAAACGCGGTCTTAATGTAGTCATCGTCAATCCCAGTGCTCCGATTGGAGTGAGGGATATTAAACCTACCCCAACTGGAAAGCTCATTGTTGATTTTTTGAATGGCAAGATGCCCGCATTTATTGATACAGGCCTAAATCTAGTCGATGTGGAAGACGTTGCTCAAGGCCATTTGTTAGCCGCTAAACAAGGACGTGCCGGGGAGCGTTATATCCTGGGCAATCAAAACCTTAGTCTAAAACAAATTTTACAAATTTTATCTGGACTTACTGGTCTCAAAGCACCTCGCTGGAAGATTCCATACTCGGTCGCTTGGAGTGCCGCTCAATTGAGTGAAGCTCTTGCTAAAATCACTCAACGAGCTCCTGCAATCGAATTAGAGGCTGTTTTGCTCGGTAAGAAGAAAATGTTTTTTAGCGCCAATAAAGCTGTCAAAGAGCTTAATCTCCCTCAGACAAATGTTAAAATAGCTCTCAAAAAAGCTGTCGACTGGTATCTCGAAAACAATTATATCAAGCCTAAAATCAAAGAAAAAATCCTGGGTTATCAAGCAAATAGTTCTTTTGATATTCCTGCACCCGTTTTCAAAGAAGAAAATTAAACCAATTTTCTAAAAAAAATCGTGCCATATTTTGGTAATGCTGACTTCTCAAACCAACAACATATATTTACGGATTTTTTATCTAAGGAGTTTACATGAAAACGAATACATTTAAATTAAATGCCTCAGCTTTGTTTAAGTTAGGAGCTTCGCTTCTATTGACATTTTTTATTCAAAACTATTGTTTTGCAAAAGTAGCCGCTCCAACACCACCAAGCACAAATCCACATCCACCAACAAACTCTGCAGATAAAACGAGAGTTGATTTTGCTACTGCATCAGTAAATTTGATATTAACGAAAAATTATGAGATTAAAAATCTTTCTACTCAGGAAACAAAAACGCCAAATTTTGCTAACAAAGATTTAAGCTGTCTAAAAAATTTAAATTGTTTAACAAAAGACAAAAACTTTAAAAATGAAATCATTCAGCTTCATCAAACATATGGAAACATCATTCAAATGAAACATGCCCATATTATTCCATGGTCCTTTAAAAACTTTAAAGAAAATAAAGTCCAAAGTACTCAGCTAGAAAATCGATTGATGCCAGAGGCTGAATCTCCTAAAGCTCTTCTCGCAGAAGCTCCTATCATGAAAGCTCCCCAATTAAAGCCAGATGAATACATGGTACACATTTATGTCCAATTCGACAAAACACCCTACTGGCACCATCTTGACGTCATTCTTAATGAAGACGAACAAGGAAATATTTTCTTGCGCCATTTTTTTGTCGCACCCATGATGAGTTCCTTACCTCCCGGCGTTGTTTGCTAATGCAAATAATTTTTTTCTTTTTTATAAATATCTAGAAAAATAAAACTAAAAATTTTTAACAATCATTTTAATAACTTAAAAACAAATTCATTAAAAGGCATTGACCCTTCCTTTTATCAAGGCGTACAATTTAACTGTAGATTGGTTCTTTGATTTTGGTGTTTTTCGTTCATGAAAGGGCAAACTCGTTGTAAGGCGAGGACGCAAAGCTACTGGTCCTGAAAAAAAAATCAGGATAGCAGAGTTTCCAAGGGACGAAATTCATATTTCTTTTATCGTTTGAGTGAGTGTGGAAAATCTCAATGATCCTAGAAATGTGATAGGGGTGGTCTATATTCAATTCCCCTTACTTCTTCCCCTCAAAGCGGAATTTATACGCTGAACAACCTTTCCCTTTCTTAAATTAAAATAATCAATATTCATTCGATGAATGAAGAAGGGAGGAGTCATGGGATGTGATGACTGTCAAACAAGGAAAGTAATCAAACTTTTCTTGAGTATTTTTTTCCTTTTTCTCTTTATTGTCCCTATAGCTCAGTCAACCCAGGCTGGGACATACTGCTTTTGTCATAATCTTGATGAAAACGAAGAAGGTAACGATATTTGTACTTCTGCAAATGCCTTTAATGAACTCAAAGGTACAAACCACTATCAACACTATCTCTGTTATTTATGCAACAAAGTCTGTCCAAGCGATCATCCTGACTGCGGTCTTTGCGAAGACTATGATGATCCAATGTGTTCAGTCGAAGATTTAAGGGGAATGTGTAGTGGTTGCGGAAATAATTTATTTGAGCCCGGACTGGGAGAACAGTGTGATGACGGAAATAACACAAATGGAGACGGTTGTGATGAAAACTGTCAATTAGAGTGTGAATCCGATGCCGATTGTAACGATGGCAACCCATGTACAGATGATGTGTGTAGTCAAGAGACCTTCAAGTGTATAAACCCTCCAAATGATAATGCTTGCGATGATGGAGACAGTTGTACAGGTGGAGACACTTGTTCAGAAGGTGAATGTTCTGGAACTCCAATCGATACCGACGGTGATGGTACGCCTGACTGCCAAGATCTTTGTCCTGAGGATCCGCTAAAAACAAATCCTGGCATCTGTGGTTGTGGTACACCGGATACAGATACTGATGGTGATGGTGTTGCCGATTGTAACGATAACTGTCCTGATGATCCATTAAAAACCGAACCTGGTATTTGTAACTGTGGGACTGCGGATACAGATACAGATATGGACGGTACACCTGACTGTAATGATAACTGTCCTAATGATGCAGATAAAGTAGAACCGGGAGTCTGTGGTTGTGCAGAAGCCGACGTCGATACTGACATGGACGGAACTCTAGATTGTGAAGACAATTGTCCTACTGATCCTAATAAAACCGAGCCCGGTATCTGCGGTTGCGGTACACCGGATACTGATACCGACGGTGACGGTACACCTGACTGTAACGATGCCTGTCCTGCTGATCCTAACAAGGACGAAAACAGTGGTATCTGTGGTTGCGGTGTCTCAGATATCGACACGGATGGCGATGGACTCGCTGACTGTAATGATAGCTGCCCCAACGATCCAAATAAGATAGAACCGGGAGTCTGTGGTTGCGGTATTTCAGATGCTGACAGTGACGGTGACGGTACACCTAACTGCAACGATAACTGTCCTAACGATCCCGGTAAAACCGAACCTGGTATCTGCGGTTGTGGTCAAGCGGATACGGACCTTGACGGTGATGGAATCGCCGACTGTGAAGACAATTGTCCTGCTGATCCTAATAAAACCGAGCCCGGTATCTGCGGTTGCGGTACACCGGATACCGATACCGACATGGATGGAATCCCTGACTGTAACGATAACTGTCCTGAAGATGCCAATAAGGTCGAACCTGGTATCTGTGGTTGCGGTGTTGCTGACACAGACAGTGATGAAGATGGAACCGCTAACTGTAACGATAACTGTCCTAACGATCCCGGTAAAACCGAACCTGGTATCTGCGGTTGCGGTGAATCTGATCAAGACAGTGACGGTGACGGTACACCAAACTGTAATGATAACTGCCCAGATGACGTGAATAAATTAGAACCCGGTATCTGCGGTTGTGGTGTCGCTGATGTCGATCTCGATCAAGATGGAATTGCCGATTGTAACGACAATTGCCCAGAAGATCCTAATAAAGGCGAACCTGGTATCTGTGGTTGCGGCGTCTCGGATATCGATACAGATTCAGATGAAACTCCTGACTGTAACGATAACTGCCCTACCGACTTCACTAAAACCGAACCAGGTATCTGCGGTTGTGGTGTCGCTGATGTCGATACGGACAGTGATGGTATCGCAGACTGTAATGATCAATGTCCTGAAGATGAAAAGAAAACCGAACCAGGTGAATGCGGTTGTGGTGTCTCGGATATTGATATTGACGGCGATGGACATCCCGACTGCTTAGATAATTGCCCAACAGTCTTTAACCCAGATCAACTCGATTTGGATAATGATACTGTAGGCAATGCATGTGACAGTGACTTCCTAGGTCAAGTAGAAGAACCCGAAGTCATAGCACCTGATATATTAGAAGGTAGTGGAACTCCTTTCAGTGGCTGTAGCTTAAACACTCAGTTCACTTCAGGGTATCTGCTACTGACTGGATTATTCCTCAGCTTAAGCTGGAAAGTAAGACAGTTCAAAAAAAAGATGAGAAAATAATTTCGAGGGGTGTAGGGTAACCTACAAAGAACATCATAAGAAGGGACTCAATTTTGAGTCCCTTTTTTTTAACTTTTCTATTTAAAAAGATCGTTTTATGAATTTGACATGCAACAAAAACTGGCAAGAAGATTAGGGCTTGGCGCCCTCATCATCTACGGAATTGGTGATATTCTTGGAGCAGGTATCTACACAACTGTGGGTAAAGTTATCCTAGAAGCACGAAGTGGGGCTTGGCTCACTTACATTTTGGCTGCTTTATTAGCAATGATCACCGGATTAAGTTATGCTGAACTCAGTGCACGCTTCCCGGTCAGTGGAGGAGCTGCTGTTTTTGTACGTCGCGCTATCCCCGGAAAATTTGCAGCCACTATGGCTGGAATTATTGTTCTTTCCACTGGACTTGTTTCAGCGTCTGTTGTCATCAATGGTTTTGTTCGCTATTTGGCACCATTAACTTCTTTTCCTATGCCCATCGCTCAAATTCTTTTACTCTCTTGTATCAGCTTTTTGAGTTTTTGGGGCATACAAGAATCCTCTCGAGTAAACATCTTGCTAACTTTCATTGAGGTCTTTGGACTCGTCGCTGTCATTATAACAGGCCTCTGGATCATGGATGTTCCTGCATTTGATAACTTTATCTCACAAGCTCAAGAAGATTTTCATCCCAGTGGTATTTTTGGAGCCATTACGATCGCATTTTACGCATATATTGGTTTTGAAGATCTCGCTAATTTAGCTGAAGAGTGCAAAAATCCAAAACGTGACCTTCCTCGAGCAATCCTCATTGCAATCATTGCCACAAGTATTATTTATTTTTTGGTCACTTCTGTCCTACTCATCAACGTTCCTCTACACGAAATCCTTCAGCAGTCTGATCATAATAGCAAAAAAGAAGTCTTGTTACTTATTTTTGAAAAAGCCCACGCCCATTGGTTTTTACAATATTTTGCGGTCATTGCAATCATTGCAATTACAAACACAGGGCTCATTAATCTCATTATGGCCTCACGACTTATATACGGCATGGCTCAAGAAGACCTCATGCCAAAATTTTTGGGACGTATTCATTCAAAAAGACATACACCGCACCTAGCAGTGCTGACGGCTTTTTTCGCCGTACTCATACTTGTCTTTACTGGAGCTTTAACCACACTCATAAAAACCACAAATTTATTAATCATCCTAGTTTTTAGCATGACACATCTAAGTTTAATTATTGTGCGTATAAAAAAAGAAAAACACGATGGCATTCAATTTCCCATCTTCGTGCCCCTTATTGGTTTATTACTTTCTCTCGCTATACTCACTCAATTTGACTTTAATATTTGGAAACGCAGCATGATTATCCTAGCATTTGGATTCTTTATTTGGCTAAGCAAAAAAATTAGCACTAATCAGGTTAAAGAAAAAACCTAACCTTAAAAACTAAAAACTGAAATTTTATTATTTTTGGATTGCTCTCAAAAAAGACTCATAATCGAACTGATGATTCGGTTTTAAAACTGATAAAGAACTTACATCAATTCAACAGAATCTCATACAAGTTCGTATTTTATTGAATTCATTTAACTTTTTATCAAATTTTGCAAAATAAACATTTTGGCATTTTCTCTGCATAATAATTCAAACATGAATGCCAAAATAAAAAATTTAATACTCACTTTTGCCTTTGGGGCAATTACTATTTCATTAACCGGAGCACCAGGAGCTCAAGCCTCTATCATTGAAAACGAGGAAATAAAAATGATTACTCCTGATCAGCTCCCCTCTTTTCATTTAATTGAAGAAGCTGCTTTTAGATATGCAGGCTTAGATCCAAAACTCATTCAACAATGGGATAAAGGAGCTAAATGGGCAGCTGCTTTGCCACGAATTCAAGTAGGTTGGGAGCGTGCTTCCCTTAATCAAAATACAGCAATTATCCAAGATAGTATTTCAGTCACTTCTTCTGGGATTACAATTGGTCCCGAATCTAACCGCATTGATCAAGACCTAGAAAATAATAATGAGTTTGAAATCAAAGCAGTTTGGTCTTTCAATGAATTATTATTTAACCGAGATCGCTTAGATATCAGCCGTGAAGCTAGAGACTTAGTCATGATCAGACAAAGAGTTACCGAGGAACTAAACCTTAGCTATTATACTTTAAAATCTCAACTTATCAAAATGCAGATCGATCCCAGCTTGTGGGAAGACCCTTTAGAAAGACTAAAGGTTGAACAAGTTATTGATAAACTCAATAGCCTAACTCACGGAAAATTCTCTCAGCTTCTAGAGAAAAACAAACTATCTCATCAACCACTACCCTACCCTTATGGAGAACTCCCATGAAAATAAAATCGAAAATAAACTTAGCAAAAAAAATATTTTTTCTTACAATATCAACTTTATTACTATTATCAGGCTGCGCAACAGACGAACTGGAATTCAATGCTCTTTACGAAAATCAGGCTTACGTCGTACAACTTGAGCCTGAATCAAACTCTTCAATTTCTCCTAACGAATTTATTCAACTGACTTTTTCCAAAAGAATTGACTTTAACAGTATTGGAAAAAAGTCCATTGCACTAGTCTATGGGGACTTTAATGATGAACTTTTCAATCAAAAGAAAGAAATACAGAAGTGGCTTGAAGAGCACGACTCTGACAAAGTTGAACTTAGTTATCTTTTAGAAGGTGAAGAAAAAACTCTCAATATTTTTCTACCTGAGACTCTCCGCCAGGGAAATTACACATTAGTTGTTTCTGACGAGTTAAGATGTGTGGATGGTTTGCCTTTTAACCAAAGTCCTGGCTCAGGACCTACAGCATTCATCGCTAACTTTCACTATGGTGAAGTAAAAATAGAAGAAAAAACTGAAACAGAAGAAAAATTAGTTGAGTATGAATATGGAACTCAAGCAGATATATTATTAATTAATGAAGTTCTCTACGATGGAAAAAATAGCGAAACGGATGGTGAAGCCTTTATCGAATTGTGGGGAAGTTCTCAAGCAGACATTTCGGATTACCGTATTTTACTTATTAATGGAGCTGATGGACAAATTACCGAGGAAATTGTACTTCCCAAAAATTCTTGGACTTCTGAAGCAGGCATCTTTTTAATTGCTGATTTAAAAACGGGCTCAAAAAACGAATCTCAAGTCGATTCACCTGATTACTTACTACAATTTGACCCGCAAAATGGTCCCGATAGTGTCCAGTTATTGAATCGCAATGGAGAGTTAATTGATATTTTAGGATATGGAACTTGGGGAGAAAACATCACAGTGAATCAAGAAATTCTCTATGAAAATAGTCCTGCCATTGATGTCTCAGGAGGCCACAGTCTATCTCGCTCTGAAGGTATTGATACAGATAATAATTATGAAGACTTCATTGAATTAGAAGTACCTACACCAGGAATTTTTTAAGCAAGATACATACGCATTAATCATAAACAAGAAAAGACTGCTAAACTTAGTGAGCAGTCTTTTTCTTTATCTTTAATTACTCATTAGCTTAACTTTATCTAGATTTTTTGTGCATTAGAATTATATCAAAAACAAAGACAAAATAAAAAACTATAGTCTCCTTTGAGTAATTCCAATAATAGCTAATCGAAAAAACAGTACTAGATCTTCATCAACCTTTTCAGCTGTTTCCCTATCAAAGTTCTCAAATTGACTAAACTCATCCCACAAATCAGCTTCAATTAATCGGGCTTTAATTGCAGCATTTTTAAGATCTACTTTTTTCCCCATATGATTCGTAATGGTGAATTCACCCATTTTATTATTTTTTTTGAAGGGCAAGAAATCCTTTGAAAAAACGTATTGCTTCAAACGATTGTCATTATTTTCGTAGGCATATCGCATTGTTTCATAAAATATGAGACCAGCTAAAACTAAATCCGACTCATCCCACAAATTGAAATCTCCAAATATTTGCTCTTTCAAAGCATTGAACTCCTCTGCTTGCTCGCATTTTAACCCTTGTGAAAAATATTCTAAATAAGCATTAAGCTTAGTAATCATCTCGTCTTTTGTTAAGCTGCTATTATCAAAAAGGTTTCCAATTTTAGGAAAAGCTTGCTGAAGTTCTTTAATATCAACACCGTGTTGGATTTCGTGATCGCCTATAAAAATAGCATTTTCATCAAGAACAAAACCTGGCCAACTAGGATTAAAAAGCACTTTTTTTCCCATCACAGCAATATTTACGGAAGCATAAGGACCTTGTAATAGTGGAGAAATGATTTCCAGAGAGTACCCTTGTTGTTTAATATGTTGGTTAAAATTGCGGAACTGCATTCCCGTGAGTAGAGAGTTTCCTGTTCTTTGATGTTGATGCATTTTTATAGTAAGCATGTCGACACATTTTTGGAAGCGATCAGAGCTTCTTGATTCTATTACAGAAATTTGATTTGAAGCCTCTATAACGGGAATCTTCTCATCAACAAATATTCCACAAATTTCCTTAGCTTTATCTCTAAAAATAGATGTCACTTAATTTATCCCCAAAATTACACAAAAATATGTAGATAGGACATAACAGCATTAAGCTTTTTCGTCAATGCAAGGAAAGGTTTTAGTTAAAAATCATTATAAAAAGTATAAAAAACCTGAAGTTTAAATTCGTTTAGAAAAATGAAAGTTTAAAATTAGTTGATTCAAGACAAAAACTATATTTTACAATTGTCTTAATTGTCGCTTCATTTTTTCTAAAGCGATTCGTCGGTGTGAAATTTGATTTTTTTCCTCTGGAGTCATGTCTGCCAAAACTTTTTTTCTATCAGGAATATAAAATAAGGGGTCATAACCAAAACCTTGCTCTCCTTGCATTTTATCAAGAATTAAACCACTTAACCTCCCTTCGGCTATGAACTCTCTGCCCTCCGAATGACGCAAAACTAAACAACAAACAAACTCAGCTTGCCGTTTCTCTAAGGGTATATTTTTGAGCTCCTCCAATAACTTAAGATTATTCTCCAGGTCACTTGCATTTTTTCCAGCGTACCTTGCTGAAAAAACTCCTGGCCTTCTATCTATGGCTAAAACTTCAAGACCACTATCGTCGGCTAAGGTCCATTCTTGAGAAAATTGAGAAATGATTTTAGCCTTTTCTCGTGCATTTTCTACATAAGTTTGGTGAGGTTCTTGAAGTTGTGGGAGATCAGAATAGTCCGCTAACGAAACAATTTGTATGTTAGGTAAATTGAGTATTTTTTGGATCTCTTTTAGTTTCCCTTGATTTTGAGTTGCCACAACTAGCTTCATGATTATTTTAACCTCATCACTTTGTTTTGTTCCTGAATGAGTTTTTTAATTCCCAACTCTCCTAATTTAAAAAGCTGAGTTGCTTGTCTAAATGAAAAAGGGTTTTGTTCAGCTGTCCCTTGAATTTCTACGATTTTACCTGAACCCGTCAAAATCAGATTTAAATCGACCTCTGCGCGAGAATCTTCCTCATAATCCAAATCAAGTAATAGGTTTTTATGTAAAATTCCCACGCTGACTGCGGCAACGTGATCCTTCAGTGGCCATTCTTGAATAGCTCCTGATTTCAAGAGCTTCTGACAAGCTTGAGCTAAAGCCACCCAAGCTCCTGTAATAGAAGCACAACGCGTTCCTCCATCTGCTTGCAAAACTTCACAATCGAGAGCAATTATATGCGGCCCCAATTTTTTAAAGTCTACAATGGACCGAAGTGAACGCCCAATCAAACGGCTGATCTCTAAACTACGACTACTTGGTTTACCTTTAATGGATTCACGCGAGGATCGTGAGTGTGTCGCCCGAGGCAACATGGCATATTCTGCTGTGACCCAACCTAAACCCGACTCTTTTCTCCACGCAGGAAGTTCTTTTTCTATGGAAGCCAAACAAAGCACATGAGTATGTCCTGCTTTAATGAGACAAGAACCCTCTGCATAACGATTGACATTCTTTTTTAAGCTGATCTTGCGTAATTCATTATTTTTTCTATCTCTCCCGCCAAGGGATGATTTTTGACGTGCCACAACCACCTACTTTCATAAGGATTTTCATTACATAAAGGCTCTCGGTTTTGGAAGCCTTTCGCAAGTATTTTTAATTTAGAATAAATTTCTTGATAAACTTTTTCAATTTGTAAGCGATTTAATTTTTGAGTAAAGAGTAACTTTTCTAAGGCAAAAACTCGAAAGCGATCCATGCCCCAAAATCTTCTGGATAATTGATCTTCATGACCTCCCCTCTTCACAACGAATGCATCTGACAAGGTTTTTACCGGATATTGCAAGGTTAAACGAAGCCATAATTCATAATCTTCACAAACTAAAAAATTTGGATCAAACCCACCCAGCTTTTCGAAAACTTCTTTTTTGATCAAAACCCCAGAAGGACTAATTAAGCAAAGCTTAAGAGACGGAAAAAAAATATCTCCCGATGGTTTATAATGTTTTTTCATGGGATTCACTCTTTTACCACGGCGAATCCAAATTTCTTCATTTTGCAAAACCTGGTAGCTTGGATTTGCCTGCAAAAACTCAATTTGTGATTGAAGTTTTTCCGGAAGCCAATAATCATCAGAGTCCAAAAATGCTAGGTAATTACCTTTTGCAAGATGTGCAGCTTTGTTCCTAGCAAGAGCGGGGCCTGAGTTCGAAATTTTTATATAATGAATTAGCTTTGAGGGCAGAGACTTAACCCAAGTCTCTGTTTCATCGGTTGAACCATCATCAACTACAAGGATTTCTAAAGGAGAAAATGTTTGTTCTAAAACAGAGCTGATAGTTTCTTTCAGAAATGAAAGCCGATTATAAGTAGGAATAACCACGCTAACAGAATATTCAGAAGGAATTAACATAAGAAATTATTGTCAAATATGGAAGAGTGCTTACTCACCAAACACAGGCGGCGGAACCTCTAAATCTGGAACCATCTCTCCATATCTTTCTTCGAGTTCTTCAAAGCGAGTAAATTCGTGAAAAAATTTAAGCTTAGTCGTACCAATAGGTCCATTACGTTGTTTACCGATAATAATCTCGGCAACTCCACGCTCAGAGGTTTCTTTATTATAGACCTCATCCCGATAGATAAATGCAATCACATCGGCATCTTGCTCGATAGCTCCAGATTCTCTCAAATCGGAAAGTTGTGGACGCTTGTCAGTTCGTGACTCCAAACTTCGATTTAACTGACTCAAAGCGACTACTGGAATATGTAACTCTTTCGCTAAAGCTTTTAATGAACGACTAATATCACTAATTTCTCTTTCACGACTTTCTGTTACGTCCGATCTCATTAACTGTAAATAATCAACAATAATCAAACCTAAAGGATATTCTTTTTTAAGACGCCGCGCTTTAGCTCTCATCTCAAGAACACTAATTGCAGGGGTATCATCAATAAACACCAAACTATCAGAAAGCTTACTTGCAGCTTCAGTTAAGCGAGGCCAATCGCTTTCTCGCAGAAAGCCGCCCCTAAGTTTTGAGGAATCCACTCGTGCTTCTGAACAAAGCATTCTTTGAACTAGCTGTTCTTTGGACATTTCGAGCGAGAAAACTGCAACAGCCTCCTTACTGTCTCTTGCAGCATTAAAACCAAGATTTAAGGCGAAGGCAGTTTTTCCCATGGAGGGTCTCCCTGCAATGATAATCAAATCAGAGCGCTGCAAACCGGCTGTCATTTCATTTAGACGTTTATAACCTGTTGAAATACCTGTAACCGTTGACTTGTTTTCGTACTGCTCTTCAATATGACGAAAACTATCTTTCACTACTTCGCGAATGGGGGAAAAGTGAGATCGCACATTGCGTTCACTGATTTCAAATATAGATTTTTCTGCAAAATCTAAGAAATGGGAAGAATCATCAGTAGCTGTATAAACTTTTTCAATAATATCTGTTGAAGCAGAAATCAAACTCCTGAGTATGGCTTTTTCTCGGATAATTTTTGCGTGATAGACGATACTTGCACTTGAAGCTACCGAAGCTGCTAATTGCGCTATATAGGGAGCTCCACCCACTGGTTCAAGTGCTTCAAGGCGTTTAAGCTCCTCACTTAATGTGATAAGATCACATGGCTCATCTTTTTGAAATAAATTGAGTGCTGCTTGATAGATTTTTTGGTGAGATGTTTTGTAAAAGTCTTCAGGACGGAGCACATCTGCTACTTTATACAAAGCAGAACCATCAACTAATAGCGCTCCCAATAAAGCGGTCTCTGCATCCAAGGCCTGCGGTGGAAGACGCTCAACTTTCTTTTGCGTCAAAACAGGCAAACTCATAACACTCTAACTTTTGGCTTCGATGGTGACTTTTACATTCGCTTTTACGTCAGAATGCAGTTTAATACTGACTTCCTTTTCGCCCAGTTCTTTAATAGGATTTTCTAAATCAATTATGTGACGATCAATCTCAATACCAGCTTCTGAAATTGCACGAGCGATATCCATCCTTGTAACCGAACCATAAAGCTTTTCGTTATCACCAACTTCAACAGCTATTTTTAATTCCAAAGCATTCAATTGATTTGCCAAAGCTTGAGCTGCACTTACTTGCTTCGCTTTGTTAGCAGCAATCATACGTTTTTGAGCTTCAATAAGCTGTTTATTCTTTGAATTAGCTATAAATGCTTTCTTCTGAGGTAATAGATAGTTACGAGCAAAGCCGCCCTTTACTTTAACAATTTCACCAGCATTTCCTAAACTTTGAATATCTTCAACAAGAATCACTTCCACGGCAGATCCTCCTTATTAATTATTAAGCAATATTTTTTAGCATTCTTCTCACTTAGATCCCGAAATAGTGGAACCTAGGCTTCTTCATTCTCTATGTCTATTTCATCATCACCAGACACATCATTTTTTTCTAAAGCGAAATCTTGATGACCTCTTGACTTATCTCGAAATGATTTTCTTTCGTACGAACTATCCGAGTAATCCTCGACAGGAGCAGAAGGAGCTTCAACAGGTTCTGCTTTCCTTTTCTCAACATCCACTACATCTTGTAACTTGACAGTAACTGCTCGCAAGACATTATCGTCATACTTAAATATTTTATCAAGATCAACTAACTCCTGACCATTGGATAAATATTGAAAATAAAAATATTGACCATACTTTAGCTTTTCAATGCAATAAGCAAATTTACGTTTACCCCAACTGACATGACAAAGGATGTGACCTTCAGCCTTTTTAATGAGCGCTTCCACTTTATCTTGTATAATTTTTATTGTCTCTTGAGATAAATCAGGCTTCATTATATATATTGTTTCGTATTCTCGCATAAAACGACTCCTTCTGGACTTTGATGATGAAGGTTTTCTAAACTATTTTCAAAACTAATAGTGAAACTAAATTTAGTAGCTTCATCTAGGTCCCCTAATTTTTAGGGAACAAGAAGTTAATGTTTGTTTTTAAACTATAAAAGTTGAAAGGCTGCACTATTCACCATTTGTAACATAGAGTCAACACCCTTTTTAAAATAACAATCGATGGCTTCAATGCTTTTTTCTGTTATTTTTTCAACAATCTCTTCCTCTTCTAAAGAAAATTTAGCCAACACATAAGAACTAACATCATATCCCTGGGGTGGACGGCCGATACCGAGTCTTAAGCGACAAAACTCTTTATGGCCTAGATGCTGTATAATACTTTGAATTCCTCTATTTCCAGCTGCACCCGCCGAATACTGAGCTTTGAATCGACCAAACGGTAAATCTAACTCATCATGAATAACTAATAAATCAGATTTATTAATTTTTAAAAAATTTACCCACGCTTGAACAGACTCGCCACTTAAATTCATAAAAGTCTGAGGTTTGAGGAGAACAACTTTTTCACCACAGTCTAAATAATGTTCTGCGTACTCACCTTTAAACTTTGACCGAAAGGGGGAAACTCTCCATAGGTTTGCAAGAGCATCGATGATAATAAAACCCAAATTATGACGTGTATTGGTGTACTTTCTTCCTGGATTTCCTAAACCGACAAGAAGTTTCGTCATAAGTCTATTTTCTTAGGCTTCAGTTTTTTCTTCGGTAGCCCCTTCACCTTCTTCTTCAGAAGCAGCTTTCACTTTCTCAGCTTTTGGCGCTACCACAGCAGCAATGGTCAAGTCTGTTGTGCCACTAACCTCAACTCCTTCAGGCAACTTGATATCATGAATATGCAAACTTTCACCTAAATTTAAACCTGACACATCAACTTCGATCTTTTCGGGAATAGAGGTTGGCAAGCAAATCACTTCAAGCTGTCTTTGAATGTGATCGAGAATCCCACCTTCCTTAACACCAGGTGCAACCCCAACAAGCTCGACAGGAACTTCAACATTAATTTTTTTACTCAAATCAACTTGAATAAAATCAACATGCAAAAAATTTCGTCGGATATTATCCGCTTGATACTCTCGCACCATCACTGGCATTTTTTCTTTTCCATCAATAATCAAGTCAAAAAGAGAATTCATTCCTCCGGCTTGATGAATGGTCTTTTCAAAATCATGATCATTGACACTCAAACTAACTGGCTTGATATCTTTTCCATAAAGCACGCAGGGTATTCTACCTTGTGCACGAAGTTTTCTCGCAACCCCTTTACCTGTTGCTTCTCTATTTTGGGCTTGAACTTCTAATCTATCCACTTTATTTTCTCCTTATACAAACAAAGATGAAACCGAATCATTATGATTGATTCGATAAATCGCCTCTGCAAGCAATTTTGCAATCGATAAAATTTCTATTTTAGGACAATTTCTAACAACTTCTGGTTGCGAAATTGTATCTGTAATAATCAGCTTCTCTATCACTGAATTTTCTATACGCTCAAGGGCTTTCCCTGAGAGAACACCATGCGTAATACAAGCATAAATTTGTGTAGCACCCAGTTCCTTCAAAGCTTGAGCTCCTAAGGTCAATGTTCCTGCAGTATCCACCATATCATCAACAATAATTGCCTTTTTCCCACCAACTTGCCCTATGACATTCATCACTTCAGCTTCGTTTGGACGAGAACGCCGCTTATCTATCATTGCTAAAGTAGTATCAAGCCTTTTTGCGTATGCCCGAGCTCTCTCGGTTCCTCCAGCGTCAGGAGTCACAATAACAAGATCATTCATTAAGTTTTCTCTAATATATTCCAACAAAATAGGCGCACCATAAAGGTGGTCAAAAGGAATATTAAAAAAACCCTGAATCTGCCCAGCATGCAAATCAACCGATAAAACACGATGCACACCTGCTGCCTCTATTAAATCAGCAACTAATTTAGAAGAAATTGGAGTTCTAGGAGCAACCTTACGATCTTGTCGAGCATAACCATAATATGGAATAACTGCAGTAATTCTTTCGGCAGAAGCTCGTTTTAGAGCATCTACCATAATTAATAGCTCCATCAAATGTTCATTTGCTGGGTGACAAGTTGATTGAACTACAAACACATCTTTACCACGTACATTTTCCTGTATTTCTACCCAAACTTCACCATCAGAAAAACGACGCACTTCTGCGCTTCCAAGACTGCCCCCTAAAGCAACACAGATTGCTTGACTAAGAGCTTTATTTGAATTCCCTGAAAATATTTTAATTTCTTCTCGTGCCTTCATACTTAAGCATCCAACATCTCAAATCAAAGATGTGAATAAAAAAAACAACTTTAATTCAAAAAATTGCAATAATTTTATGTAGTTATAAAAGAATAATAAAAACTGGGGCGGTAGGATTCGAACCTACGAATGCCGGAATCAAAATCCGGTGACTTACCACTTGTCGACGCCCCATTCATTAAACCATCAAAGTTTAAGCTGTCACTGAAAGCTTACTAACAAAACAAATACATCTTGTCGACTTGAATTGTAAAAGAAAATTCATTTGCAAGCGCAGGATGATCTTGAATAAGTCTTAGCTATTTAAGCGATGTCACTCATTAGATACAGACTCTTCTGCTTCTCCTTCAGAAGGAGCCACAGACTCAGAAGAAGCCCCTTCTGAACTCTCAGTTTCGGCAGGAAGTCCTCCCCCAATTTCAGCTTCATAGGCATCTAAAACAGCATTTTCAATAACAGCACGAAATTCATTATTGAGGGGATGTGCCACATCTTTAAAGCTACCGTCTCGGCGTTTTTTAGATGGCATTGCAACAAACAAACCACTGTTACCATTAATGACTTTGAGGTCTCTGACTACAAAACAATCATCAAATGTAATTGTTGCATAGGCTTTTAATTTATCTTCGTTAACAGGGAAAACTCTAACTTCAGTAATATTCATTTTTTCTATTCTCCAGAGCTAAACATTTTAAGTCGAATAAGTATCATCATACCGGCATCATGCCAAATTTAGTAAAAGATGAACAGCATTTTTCTTTAAGCAGCAATATTTTCTGCCATGAGCACTTGCCAATCATCATCAGATTGTTTTAAAAATTTTTCGTAAGCTTTTGCTAACTTCACTTTGTCAGAAAAAATTCCAAATACAGTTGAGCCACTTCCAGTCATTTGACTGCCAATAGCACCATTTTTCATGAGCTCACCTTTTATTTCTCCAATAATTGGAAATTCTTTTATTGTCACTAGTTCTAAGTCGTTATTGAGGATCTTGACAACATCTTTTTTTGTTCGATATGCAATTGGCAAATCTTCAAACCGAGTTTTAGAATAATGGTCCTCAAGTATCTTCTGATAAACTGCTTTAGTCGAAACCTTAATTCCTGGATTGATAATGAGGAAATATAACTTAGGAATATGCTCTATGGGGCTTAATTTATCACCGATGCCTTGAGCATACGCTGGAGCTCCAAAAAGAAAAAAAGGCACATCTGCTCCAACTTTTGCACCAATCTTCATCAACTTGTCATCGTTTAATTTTAGCTTAAGAAGCTCATTAACCCCTTTAATCACAGCAGCAGCATCACTCGAACCGCCACCCATTCCTGCAGCAATCGGTATATTTTTGTGTATTTCAACCTCAATACCGACATTACGACTCGAATAAGCCAATATCTCTTTCAGAGCTTTAAATGCAGTATTCTCATCGTCACAAGGCACATCCTCGTGAGAACACTTCACTTCAATGCCTTTTTCAACTATTTTTAGATGAATTTCATCCTCTATGTTAATTCTATCCATGAGACTTAATATATTGTGATACCCATCAGGTCTTTTTCCTAAAACATCAAGTCTCAAATTTAGCTTGGCAGGAGCCTGTATTTTTAGAGTCTGCATAGCTTCCGCTTATATAAATTTGGATTATGCCTGTCAATACGCTATTTTAGCATTGCCTCACTTAACCTAGATTTGCTACATAGAGTCCAAGCAATTATGACAATAAAAAAAACGACATTAAACATGAAAACCAAAAAGAACGCTGGAAAGCTTGCTCAACTTCTTACACTAAAGGAAGGATTTGTGCGCAGCTCTGACGGAACAAAAATATTCTACAAGTCTATTGGAAAAGGGATGCCCATCATTTTATGTAATGGAATGGGTGTTTCAACATTCTTTTGGAAATATTTTGAAAGTCATTTCAAACACGACTTTAAAGTCATCACCTGGGATTATCGTGGACACGGCCGTTCTAGTTTACCTAGCAAAAAAAATAATGTCAGCGTTGACTTCCTTGTTGAAGACTGTTTAGCGGTCTGTAAAAAATTACGTGTCAAAAAAGCGCTTTTTATTGGCCACAGTCTTGGAACTCAAGTCGCTCTCGAATTTTATCATCAGCACCCAGAATATGTAAGAGGCCTTGTTTCGTGTTTTGGAAGTGTCGGTCGACCGATGGACTTCTTTTACAACTCACCATTATCTAAATATATTTTCGAAATTATTACTACCTTAAGCCTCCGCTTTCCCAAACAAAGTCAATATATTAGCCGTCTTTTAATCAACAACCCTTTTTGGTACCAACTAGGAGGGATGTTAAAAATGATTAATACAGGATTAGCAAATAAGGCAGATGCTCAAGAATATATCGAGCATATTATGAGTTTGGACTCAGAATTTTTCACAAAATTAACCCGTCGCGTTCAAGCTCACTCTGCAGAAAGCGTACTAAAAAATATCAATGTTCCCACTCTCATTATTGGCGGTGAAGATGACACCTTTACTCCAGTATGGCTTTCCAAAAAAATGCACCAGGTCATCCCTGATTCCGAACTATTCATTTTACGCAAAGGAACTCACATTGGACTTGTCGAACAACCTGATTTACTCAATTTAAGAATAGAAAAATTTATCTTAGAGAATTTCAAGACATACAAACCAAGAAAACGCGCCGTGAGCGACTCGAACGCCCGACCTACTGGTTCGAAGCCAGTTGCTCTATCCAGCTGAGCTAACGGCGCTTTTATTGATTTATAAAAATGGGGTGAGTGATGGGACTTGAACCCACGGCCCCCAGGGCCACAACCTGGTGCTCTAACCAACTGAGCTACACCCACCATAGAAAACTACTTCTAGCTTTTTAATCTTTTGTTATGAGCTCTTTCGCAAGCATTTTAAATTTTAAGAATGATAAATCTTAAATTTATAAGCGATAAACTAATTGTTTAAGTATAAAGCATACAATGCTTCTTTATACTCATACAAAAAACAAATGCTTTCGTAAAGCGCTTCGCAAAATAAGTCAATAAAAAGCTGTGAAGCTTTTTGAAAAATTATTTTTTTCTTAAATTCAGCAATTCATCAACAAATAATCTAAGACTTAAGGAGGTGGCATCATGTCTTTACGACCAATTGGAAAATTATGCACATAGCGAACATTGACGAGAATGCGTTCGGGACGATTACGTGCCAATGCTTCAAAATAAGTATTGATAAAAAGATGATCGTCACGACCAAAGTGAACTAAAGCTCCTGGTCCAATACCAAAAATTTGTTCCTTTGTATTAGGAATAGAAACACCATCGAACTTAACATCATTAAGCTGTTTTAAGTAATATCCATTAATACCGAGTCTAAAACGCTTCGGCATAACCTCAAAGCTCGTTGTGAAGTTTAAGTGAAATGCTTGACCTGCTTGAGCCTTTTCTACTCCTGGAAAAAAGAGAGGATTGGGATCATTATTTGCTGAATTGTATAAATAATGGATTCTCCACGATATGCTCCACCAAGGCTTTGGCAAGACAGTTCCCGCCCAATATGGGTTAAAATAAAAAATATTCGATCCGGGGCTAACTAAAGCACTTTCATCGTATTTCCCCACAGGAAAAACGCCCGATAATTCGACACGATGCATAAATATGGGACCATTTTTACCCATAATTGGATCCCATTGAATAAAAGGACCAAAGAATAGATCTCCAATCCCCTCGGGACCATTATTATTCAAATAAACGACAGGAAGCAGCAAATTGAGACCCCACTTAGCTCTTGTAGGAAGCTCATGAGGAGCCATATAAATTAACTGAAAAGCTTGAGCAAATATATTGACATCCGGAAAAGGAACTCGATTTCCATTATTATCTCGAAAAGTATCACTGTGATAATATAAATTATAATTCGAAAGATACAAGCCTGGGCCCGAAGGTGGCGCTCCATCTAAAAAGCTTGTCAGACCAAGATTAATGAAGGGCTGCTGCTGAGCTCTTACTTGTTTTAAAGAAAAAGATATGAATATCAGAAAAAGCAATAAGACATACTTATACTTCCCTAAAAGATAGCTCCAAGCTTGATTTGTTTTTTGCATAATGCCCCCATCATACGTCATTTAAAATTTTTATTTCAAAACTCCGAGCCAAATTTTAAATTTTGCAACTCTGCAACGCAAGTAAAATAACTAAAAAAATCAAGCTCTCAAAAAGTTCACTTTTGACCAAGCAGATTAAATTGATCCAAAACTTGCGGATTCTCGACACTCGAAAGATCTCCCAAATCCTTTCCCAAATACTTATTTTTGATTGCTCGACGAACTATTTTCGCTGAACGAGTCTTTGGCAAAGCTGAAACAAAGTATAACTTTTCCGGACGCAAGGTCTTGCCCAAAACTTCTGCAACCTGAGCGATAAACTCTTCCGCAAGCTCTAGAGACTCAACAAATTGATCCTTAAGAACTACAAAAGCGACAATACTTTCCCCTTTTATTTCGTGAGGAACCCCAATAGCCGCAGCTTCAGCGCAAGCAGGATGACGCATTAATGCAGCTTCAATTTCTGCAGGACCCGTGCGCCTACCTGAAACTTTAATGGTATCGTCCGCTCTCCCTTGCAAAAACCAATAGCCCTCTTCATCGACAATCGCCCAATCTCCATGAAACCAAATATTAGGCCACTTACTAAAATAAGTCTCGAGATAGCGTCCATTGTCTTTCCAAAAACTTTTTGTCATCGAAGGTGCTGGTTGACGACATACCAAATAACCCACTTCTCCACGAACAGAGTTGGCTTCTTCATCAACGACATCCACATCCATACCTAAGCCAGGTCCACCTAAGGTACATGCTTTTAAGGGCATAATTGGTAAAGGAGCTAATAGACACCCCACTAATTCTGTCCCTCCACTAATATTGATAATAGGACAACGCTTTTGACCCACCTTTTCAAAAAACCATCGATAAGATTCAGGGTCCCAAGGTTCTCCGGTCGATCCCAAAATGCGCAATTTTGAAAGATCATTTTTCTCCACCCACTTTGAATCCTGTTTCATCAATAACCTTATTGCAGTCGGTGAAATTCCAAAGATCGTTACACCATGTTTTTCAACAATTCTCCAAAGACGATCGGGCTCCGGATAATCTGGAGCTCCCTCAAAAATCACAAAACTTGCTCCCAAAGAAGTCGTCCCAATAATTTCCCAAGGACCCATCATCCATCCAATATCTGTTACCCAAAAAAAGACATCCTCACTTTTAGTATCAAAATAATATGCCAGCTCTTTAGTCATTTGCGCTAGACAGCCCGCATGAGTATGAACAGTCCCTTTCGGCAGACCTGTTGTTCCTGAAGTGTAAATAATCATACTTCGGGCTTCCGCATCCAAGCGAGCCGTTTCAACAGGGACTGATGCTTTTTTCAACAAATCTTCATAAGCGATGTCCCTATTATCGTCCCAAGGAATCTCTTCAAAAGTTCGCTTAACAACAATGACATGCTTAACCGAATCGACTCGTGCAATGGCCTGATCTGCAGATTCCTTAATATTAATTTTTTTGCCCCGACGAAAAGAACCATCTGCAGTGATTAAGACTTTGGCTTCTGCATTTTGCAAACGTACAGCAAGAGGTTCTGGGCCAAAACCAGAAAATATGGGAATAATAATAGCTCCTAATTTAAGACAAGCAAAGAAACACACCACCATTTCACTGATCATCGGGAGATACAGCCCCACTCGATCTCCTTTTTGAACTCCCAAGGACTTTAAACTGCTAGCCAAAGCATTCACCTGATCATAGAGTTCCTGATAAGTTAAAATTTTTTCTGCCCCACAATCTCCTATCCAAGTAAAAGCGACTTTATCCCCTCTTCCTTCCTGGATATGTCGATCTAGACACTGATCGACAATATTGATTTCTCCTCCTAAAAACCACTTTGCCCATGGAAAACCTTCACTTTGATCAAGCAATTTTTCATAGGGTTTTTGCCATTTAATATCTAAATCTTTCAAACAAGCATTCCAGAACCACTCAATATCTTTGGTTGATTTCTTAATAAGAGCGGCATAGTCGGAAATATTTTCCCTCTTCATAAAACGCGCAATATTGGAGTTTTCGATTAATTGATTATCGGGATGCCAAATAAAGTCTTTCATTGTGCTTTCTCCTTAGATAGAAAGGAAATTATGCTATATATTAAATTAGCTTCAACTCTTTTTAGATTCCACAACTGCGGATTCTAAATAAAAAACCTTTATCTTTTCAGTTGGCAGACCAAGAAATGCAAGAAAAAAATAATAGTCCCAAACGATACAATACTCATCCATTTCCCGCTTATCGTTATATACCGACCCAAACACCTCATCCCGTCATTGACCCAAAGGGACATAGTTTTGGCAAAGAAGAAGAAAAAGTCGACTACATAGTCCCAGAAGAATGGAAAAAAAACTCACTTTATCTATACGGAATCGACCTATTTAACTTTGGTTTCTGGTGGGAAGCCCATGAAGCTTGGGAAACACTTTGGTTAAAGACAAAAAAATTTAATCTTGAAGGACAGTTCTTGCAGGGCCTCATCCAAATGTCCGCCGCATTATTAAAACTTTATCAAGGAAATACAAAAAGCTTCTTCAAACTCTTTGAAGAGTCCTCAAAGCGTCTTCATTTTTGCATTACAGAACTCAATAAAACCAACACAGAAAAATTTATGGGAATTTCTCTAAAAAAATGGCTTTCAGAAATCACCTATTTCAAAGAAAATATTCGTTTAAAACAATTTATTTCTCGTGATGCCATCGAAGATGAGTTATTCCCTTTTCTCCTTCCCAATTGAAATGAATTCTACTAAGTGTTAAGGCGAAAGTGGTATAGACGATAATTTTGAAACATGTTAGGAGCCAGTCATGTCTAAAGCTATGCATAAAACCAAGCTATATAAATATATATTGATATTTATACCTTTATTATTATGTTTTTCTTTGAACACTCTTTCTTCACAAGAAACCGAAGTTCATATTGAAGAAAATGACACTCACTCAGATAACACATCTAACAATGAAGATAAAGTTGAAAACAACAACTCACAAACATTAACTGAAACCAACAAAAATAATAACAAGCAACTTGAATCAAGTGAAGAAAAAGAAGAAAAAGTCGACAGTGTTTGGGGAGCCTTTAAGTATGTAGGGAGAAAGACTAAAGCAGGAAGTATTAAAGCAGGATCCGCCATCAAAGAAGGAAGTATTAAAGCGGGTCATGCAATTAAAGAAGGAAGCATTAAAACAGGACGGGCCATTAAAAAAGGTGCTAAGGCAACAGGACGTGGCTTTAAAAAAGCGGGTAAAAAAATCAAGAATTTTTTTGTCGGAGACGACGAAGAAAAACAAGAAGAGTAATGCGGAGAAAGTATGGGTGGCATAGGGATTGTCGTCAACCCCAAAGGGCGACGTTATAAAGAAAATCCAGAAAAAATCACACAATTAAGTTTTATTGTGGGAGATCGAGCGAGTTATCAAGCAACAGAAGACATTCATGATCTAAGACGCGTTGCCGAGCAATTTAAAACTCGCGATATTGAAATTCTTGCTATTGGCGGGGGGGACGGAACGACACACGTCACTTTAACTCATTTCATTGATGTTTACGGAGAAAAACCTCTCCCCAAACTGACCTTCCTTCGTGGAGGCACAATGAATTCCCTTGCCAACTCATGTAATATTAAAGGAGCTCCTGAAAAGATTTTAAGCAATCTTATTTATAAATATCACGAAGCTGAAGAGTTCGAAACTACTGAAGTTGACGTCATGCAAATCAATGAGTACTACGGCTTTCTCTTTGGTTGTGGCGTTTTGTATCGTTTTATGGAAAGTTATTATCATGGAGCCAAACCCTCTCCGACAAAAGCCATTTACACACTCTCTCGCTCCATTGGTTCTGCAATATTCAACACTCAATTTTCCCGAGAAATGTTTGAACGCTTTGATGGAGAAGTCAGCATCAATGGTCAAAAATGGCCTTTTGAAAATTGGTCAGCTATTTATGCGGGAAGCATTCCTATTTTAGGACTTCAATTCAGAGTCTTTCACCATGCTGAGGAAATTCATCACTTTCATGCAGCCGGATTTTCCTTGCCGCCACGCAATATCCTCAAACATGTCCATAGTCTCTTCTTAGGCAAAAAACCGAATAGCGAAGACATGCTTAATGACCCTGCCAAAGAAATGAAGATCTCACTTGAAAAACCCATGGGTTATACGATTGACGGCGACATGCTAAGTCCCCGCAAAGAGTTTTTAATCAAAACAGGCCCCCGCCTAAAAATATTGGTTAAATAAATTAACTTTCTAAACTATTCGATTGCGTTTTTTACCTTTCAAAAAAGCCTGAATATTTTTAGCAATTTCATCAATCATAGATTGTCTCGACTCCAATGAAGCCCAAGCAACATGAGGAGTCAGCAAAATTTTATTTTTTAAAGATTTTTGTAAAAAAGGATGATTTTTAGGGAGAGGTTCCTCAGCAGCAACATCACTCGCATAGCCAGCGACCACTTCTTTTTTAAGAGCCTGAACAATATCTTTTTCAACAACTATCGGACCACGAGCTAAATTAAGTAAATAAGCCGAAGGCTTCATCCATAGAAGTTTTTCTTCATTGATCAAATCTTGCGTTAATGGAGTTAAAGGACAATGTAAACTCACATAATCTGCTTTCTGCATGGCAGATTTTAAGGCAACTCTTTTATCCGATATGCCGTACTTTCTTCCAGGAATTTTAGCAACCAACACCTCCATACCCAAAGCTCGAGCAAACTTTGCAACACGCTTCCCAATAGAGCCATAACCAATAACACACAAAGTTTTTCCTGATAAATTTTGAAAAGGATAAGACAAAACAGCAAAATTTGAACTACGACTCCATTCTCCAGAAACTGCAGAATGCTGATGCTCTAAAAAGCGATGCGACAGATTAAGCAAAAACATTAGTGTATGCTCAAGCACTGATACTGTCGAATAGCCAGCAACGTTGCATACTGCAATTCCTCTTTGCTTTGCGGCTTCCAAATCAATATTATTCACCCCAGTCGCTGCCACACAGATAAGCCTTAAGTTTTTTAATTGCGAAAACTCATTGTCCCCCAGAAGTACTTTATTGCTAATCACAACTTCTGCATTTTGAACAGATCGTGGAATTTTTCCTGTTGGGCAGCTTTTTAATCCAATGTACTCCCCAATTTTTTGGATAGCAGAAAAATTTAAATCTTTTAGATGAACAGTTGGTTCATCCAAAAAAGCAATTTGAGGTTTTTTCATTGTTATCATACTTAATCGACTCCTCTCATTAAAATCTCGACATCATTTTTGCTTTCAGATACTATATATTAAATATAAGAAAACCAATTAATCAAAGAATAATTCTTTTTGATAGATAAGGATTGCTTAAAACTATGAAAGTCAGCCAAAAAATTTGGAAAGAAAAACTCAACCCTATTCTCAACCCAGATTGGGCACGCGAAATTGATATTTTTGAAACTGAGATGGAGCTACGCCAACAAGATAAAGTTGAAGAAAAGCTTTTTGCCGAAACGCGCCTGCGTCGAGGTGCTTACGGCCAACGTTACGACAATGGCCAAAGACATGATGGGATTAAAACACAAAAATTAGAATTTAGAGATAAGTACACCAAAGGTCCTAATACTCTTTGGGACGCTCCAGGAATGCAACGAATTAAAGTCCCCTATGGAGGACTCAACGCAGAACAACTTGAGCTCATCGCAGATGTCGCAGAGGAATATTCCGACGGTATTGCTCACATCACGACTCGTCAAGACTTTCAATTACATTATATTCATATCGAAGACACTCCAAGTCTTATGAGACGATTAGCTGCTGTTGGCATTACAACACGTGAGGCCTGTGGAAACTCTGTCCGCAATATCACGGCATGCCCTTACGCCGGCGTTTGTTCAGACCAAGCCTTTGATGTAACCCCTTACGCACATGCTCTAACTTATTTTTTACTGGGCCATCCAGATGTACAAGACTTTGGCCGCAAGTTCAAACCTGCTTTCAGTGGATGCAAGCAAAATGCATGTGGTTTAGTGAACATCCATGATCTTGGATTTATCGCCACTCAAAAAGAGATTGATGGAGAAATCAAACATGGTTTCGAAATGTATGTTGGTGGTGGTTTAGGAGCTGTTCCACATCAAGCTAAATTGCTTAGCGACTTTGTCAGCCCTGAGGAAATGTTGCCTTTAACCCAAGCTGTCTGTCGTGTCTTTGCACGCCTAGGAGAAAAATTAAATCGTAATCGCGCACGTATTAAGTTTCTTATCAAAGACCTTGGCATTGATGAGTTCCGCCGGCTAGTCTTTGAAGAAAGAAAAGTACTTCCCCATGACCCACGCTGGACAGATTATTTGCAAGACCTTGACAAGTTTCAGGAAAAAGGCAAGCGCCCTCCCGGAATTTTACCTGAAAATACAGGCGATGAGTCATTTCAACGATGGGTCAAGACCAATACTCGAAAACAAATTCAGGAAGGCTACGTCAGTGTTACTGTCGCTTTGCCTTTAGGAGATATAACTCCAGATCAATTACGCTTATTGGCTGACATTGTCCGAAAATATACTCATGAAAGTATCCGCACTACTGTTGAACAAAATTTTGTCATACGCTGGATAAGTCAAGCGGACTTACCGGACTTATACGATGATTTAAAAAAGGCTGAACTAGAACTAGCAGAAGCCAATCATATTGAAGACATTGTTGCATGTCCTTCAACAGACACCTGTAAACTTGGGATTGCATCCTCAAGAGGACTTGCTGCTGAACTTCGTAAACAACTTGCCACAAAAAGTTATCAAATGGATGAAGCTATTAAAAACCTTCATATCAAAGTCAGCGGCTGTTTTAATAGCTGTGGCCAACAGCATATCTCAGACATCGGTTTTTATGGAGTCAGTCGTAAAGTCGGCAACTATAAAGTACCTCACTTTCAAGTTGTTTTAGGAGGGCAATGGGAAAATAATGGTGGTTCTTACGGGCTACCGATTGTTGCGATACCCTCTAAAAATATTCCTCGAGTTGTCGATCGCATCACCAGCCGCTACCTCTCCGAAAGAAAGGGCAACGAAAGTTTCCAAGACTTTATCAAACGTATTGGCAAAGTTGAAATCAAAAACAGTTTAGAGGACTTAACAAAACCCCCCTCTTACGAAGCAGACCCAAGCTATTATAGTGATTGGGGTGACCCTCGCGAATATAGCACCGGTGACATAGGCGTTGGAGAATGTGCGGGTGAAATCGTCTCGCTCATCGATTTTGATTTTGCAGCAGCAGAGCGTGAAGTTTTTGAAGCACAAGTATTACTTGACGAGAAAAAAGCGCAAGAAGCTGCTGAAAAAGCTTATTGGGCAATGCTTCACGCCGCCAAAGGTCTTGTCAAATTAGAGTTTTTAGATGTTGAAGAAGACGCTGAAAAAATTCTCGAAGAGTTTCGCAAACGTTACTACGATACTGAAAAATTTTTTGATCCCTATGCGGGAGGCAAGTTTGCCCAATACCTTTTCTCGGCCCATCAAAATATTCAAAAAACTTTTGATGTGGAGTCTGCTCATCACTTAATTGAAGAATCTCAACTCTTTATCGAGGCATCTCACAGTTGCTATAATCGTTTAGGCTCAGAGGAAAATTAAAATATGACTCAAGAAAAAATAAACCTCCAACATATCAATTTTAAATTCTATATTGAAGAAAATCCGGATATTGATTTTGAGAATTTTAATCCCGTTTTTCAGACTTGGATTCAGGAAAAGCTTACTGATGAACTCATGATTGATGTTGCCGACTATCTTCATGTACCTTCTGGCCCAGGCATGTTACTTGTGGGCTTTGAAGCTGACTATAGCATGGACAATACCCAAGGTCGTTGGGGACTGCGCTACAACCGAAAAGCCGTTATGGAAGGCAGTAACCAAGAAAAACTAAAACATTGCTTTAAGCAAAGTATTGAAGCCTGTGAGAGACTAAAAAGCAATAAAACCTTTGATGGTAAATTAAAATTTAATACACAGGAACTCGAGTTTTTCATCAATGACCGAGGAGTTGCACCTAATACTTCAAAAATTTCAAAAATTGTTGAATCAGAACTAGAGAAATTCTTTCAAAAACTATGGGAAGATTTTGAACTCATTTCCCACGAAGATAAAAGACAAAGACTTGGTTTTAACTTAAAAACAAAGAACTTTAAGAGCCTCGATC
>JACKPJ010000003.1 GCA_024233625.1 Deltaproteobacteria bacterium | reverse complement strand
GAACATGATCCAGGAGAGCTCTTTTTTCGCCGCCAAGAAAAAGAAATTCTTCAAAAGCTTACTCAAGCTTCTCCAAAAAAGAAATTTTCTTTCCCTTTGCGAGTTTTTGCTGCAGCAGCCATGATTCTTTTGGTGATTGGAGCGGGAAAAATCCTTCATGATCAAAATCAACCCAAGTTTTCTCAAGTGGATGGCCCTTCTATTCATCAGGCTGAGTTGAGTCCTAAGCTCGAGTTTGTGGATATTGATGATTTAGATACTCAACAACTCGATCGTTTGGCTAATCGCTTAAGCCAAAAAGTTTGGCAAGGAGTTCGTGAAGAGTGGGTTGAACCCAGTTCTGATTGGGAAGATCTTAATTCTGAAGAAATGAAAAATCTCATTGAAAAACTGGAGGATCGTTTAAAAACATGAAGTTACTCCGCATAATTTCTTTTTTAGTGATTCTAGGAGCTGTTTCATGCAATTTTTGTTTTGAGCTGAGTGCGCAAACGCGTCAAGAAACAGATGTGCAGCGAAGAGAAAGAGTACATCAATTGATTCTGATGCGCTTTGTGAAAGGCATGAATTTGACAAGAGAAGAAAGTGCGATTTTAGATAATATTTTGAGAACAAGGCAGCAAAAAAAGCAAGACCGGAAAAAAACAGTATTGTTTGCAGAAGGCGAAGTGCAAAAAGCGACCGAATTAGGGGATAAAGTCAAGCTAGCCAAAGATTTGCAAAAGCTTCACGATGCTAAAAAGAAATTAAGCCAGGTTGATGAAGAGATGTTTGCTGAGGTTAAAAGCAATTTTGATGAAATCAAAGTTGGTCAGTTCGTCATCATCATGGGAGAAATTAAAAACGACGTAAGATCTGTGCAACGTCCCGATCCACCTCCTTCTCCTTATTTTCGTCCGGAATATAATTCAGATTATAGTCCATATCCCCCCCAACACATTTGGGTGCCTTAAGAGAAAATTTAAATTTTATTGAATCAATTGAGAGAGTAATTTTTTGACCTGATCATGGGAGCCAAAATAATCTATCCATTCAATTTTTCCGCTATAGTTAAGTGTTGCCAGTTTTTCTGAAATAATACGAGGAATGTCTTCTTTAACATGTCGACCTTCAGTTAGAAAGTAGGGAAGAATTTTTATTACTCTTGTTTCTTTTTGAGCGGCATCTTCTAATGCGTTGGGGATGTCTGGCTGAGCAATTTCCAAAAAACAGGCGATGACCTTGTGGTTACTTTGTTCAGCTAAAGCTTTAGCAATTTCAATGATTTCTTGGTTGGCTGCCTGTCTTCGGCTTCCATGTGCAATGAATAAAATGACAGTTTTTGTATCCATGATATTGAAGATTAAAATAAGTTAGCTAGATTCTGTAGACAAAGAATTTATCAATTAGAATAAAAATAATATGAAATAGAGAAAGATGGCGGAGCAAATAGGGATAGCTAAATTGTCATCAAGGGGACCTGCACATCTTTCGGATAACATACCGCAGATACCTCCTAATAAGGCGAGTATCCAAATCGAGCCTGAAAAATTGGGATCTAGATAGGGATAGCTTAGAGTGAGCAAAAAACATATCGTAAAGAAAGCAAGACTTCCAGCAAAGCTAAATCGCTTATCTAGGCGTCTTTTGCCCCATTTTACTCCAACAATCGAAGCGATCGAATCACCAAAACCTAAATATAATATCGAAAGAATGGCAATGGGCTTAGAAAAGATTGCCACAACAAAGAAGCAAGAAATCATATAGAAAGTACTTGAGCTAAGGCGAGTTGCTTCTTGTTTTCTCATGATAAACCGAAGAGCACGAAAGACTTTTGCATTAGCATGACTGGAGTTGAGTCGATACACATCCAAAGAGAAGATGGTGATGAGTGAAATAGCAAAGATCCAAATTTTAACATTGAAGCTTAGAGGAAGCCAAAGATATCCGGTAACTAAAATGAGAGAGCCTAACATATGCCAGGCCTTTCTTAGCCATTGAATTTTTTGCTTTTGTCCCAAGTTGTCGAAATGGTCCAAAAGTACAACTTCTGCAACATGGTCTAGAGTTTGCCTGAAGTCATGTTCGGAAATCGATTGCTTAAGCTCAATGAGCTTTGAGGAAATTTTGCTTAAAAACTGATGCCAGTCTTCTCGAGACCATTCTGCATAATACTCTCTTAAAATATTTTGAATTTGCTGAGTTTCTTCCTTAAGCTTTTCAGTATAAGGGCGGGCATTATTTGCCAAGGAGATGTGTTGAGCCATTTGAACAAAATTTTCAACTTCTTTACTTAAGCGCTGATAAAATAGATCAATTTGGTGTCTAGCAGCTTGGAGTCGTGTTGGAGAATTAGATTTTTCTTCGTGAGCAAATTGGTTTACTTTTTTATGAAACTCTTCAACGACTGAAGAGACATGGTCTTGTTGTGAATAAAACTTTAGTGTTAATTGATGAGTAGACATTAATTTTCCTCAAGTTTTTCCGGAATCTCCTTTGTTAATATAGCATATTTTATAACCAGAAATCTCATGAGCTGCAATGGAAAAGCATAATAATTCATTTAAATTTATTATGAGAAATTCTTATAACCACTGGGCTTGAACATGTATTTGAGGAATAACACGTACATTACTTAGGTCCTGTTTTGCAATATCAAACAATTTTTTTAATTT
The DNA here is from genome assembly GCA_024233625.1 of Deltaproteobacteria bacterium. Classification (GTDB taxonomy): domain Bacteria; phylum UBA10199; class UBA10199; order DSSB01; family DSSB01; genus JACKPJ01. Next base: position 154,598 of record JACKPJ010000003.1, on the reverse strand, counting down.
ATTATGAGAAATTTTATTTTCAGTTTTGGATTGTGGAGTCATGGGTTGAATAATCAATGGAACATAAGGACATTCTTGTTCGACTAATTTGATGGCTTGCTGCCATTCTTCGTGAGGGGTTTCCTCTCCTACGACAACTTTGATATAAAGTTCTTTCTTTCGGGCAATTTGAATAAATTGGCGATGTTCTTCCCAAAAAGAGCGCATTTTTGTTACCGAAGCTAATTTAATATCCATGCTGACAACATCGATGTCTTCAATGATTTCTTCCAACTCTTTGTATAAAATTCCGCTGCTTTCAAGCAAGATGATGTATTTTTTTTGATGGTGTTTATTAAATTCAGGCAACCAGTTTTTGAGAAATGAGCTATGATGTAAAGGTTCACCTCCGGTTAAACTAATAAATTTATTATTAAATTTTTTGATCCAATTTTGAATATTTTCTACTGAGGCTGGATTGGAATGAAATTCAAAATTTCCGCTGCCTTGAGGATGTTCGACACGGTATTCTTTTAATTTTCTGAAAGAATTTGGGGTGTCACAGTATTGGCAGGAAAACGCGCAGTGCTGAAAACGTATAAAAGTCATAGCAGCGCCAATGTATGGGCCTTCTCCTTGAAAACTAGAAAATATTTCGATCAGTTTCGCTTCTTGCATAGTTAGTTTAAGCCTTTTACTTTATAACTGGCTTTTCGAATGCTGCTTTCTTCGATTTGAAAACGTGTTAAACAGTTTTGGGCAAAACTTTCAAGATTGATTTCCCAATTTTTTAAACCCACTGTAGGAACAGGAGTTCCTTCGGTAAGAATATTGAGTCCGATATGGATGAGTTGAGAAACAGGGGAGGGTGCTGCAATAGAGACACTGAGTTTTTTTTTCGTTTGGTTTTGTAAGTCGTATAAATCATCGCCTTCTCGTGAAAGTCCCTGAATGCCTTGCTGTTGCAGTTCTTCATGAATATTGACGACCATGAGCCTTTGAAAAAGGATGGCCTCAAGTAAGCTAAAGTCGTAATTTTCTAAAATAAAATGTAGCATGCTGGGGCTGTAGATGGGTGCATTATTGTGAACATCTTCTAAATCGACCATATTGTCTAAATCGACCTGGCAAGCTCCAATAAAGGCGACGCAGCTATTTCCTAAAAGTCCAAAGTGATCATAGGAAAAATGACTTCTGAGTTGCTTGCCATCATAGTCGAGGGGACTTAAACTAAACAAAGTCTTCATGAAGCTTGTTTCCTCGATTCAATAGGCCAATGATGAAAGCAATGACGGAATTTTTCATGAATGTTATTGCTGTAGTAGGCCCGGATGAGACGGAGGCAGGATTCGCATTGACCGCACATTTTACGCCCTCCTTGATAACAGCTCCATAGATCTTGAAAAGGAAAGTTGAGCTCAATTCCCTTTTCGACAATATCTTTTTTGTTCATTCCCAATGTTGGAGAGCTGACTTGGATGCCTTGAAGAGTTGAAAATTGGAAAAAAGCCTGCGCTCTTGCTAAAAAGTTTGAGCTATTGTCCGGAAAAGTCATGGCTTCCTCAGCATTGAAACCTACAACGATTGAAGGAACTCCCATGCCTTCGGCAAAACTAGCGGCAATATTCAGAAAAAGTCCGTTACGGTTAGGAACCCAAACTTGCATGGCAGATTTTTCAGTTTCGCTTCTTTCATCTAATTTAGACATTTTGATCTGAGGAATTACTTGGTCGTTCATGACGAGAGCGGTTTTTGTGATTTCTGCTAAAAAGGGAAGCTTAATGATTTTTAACGGCGCTTTGAGTAGACGAGCTATTTTTTTTGCTGATTGTATTTCTTTTTTAACGGCTTTTTGCCCATAGTCAAAAAATAGTGCAAGTGCACACTGATTATGTTGAGCTTCGATTAGACTCGCAATGCTAGAGTCTAATCCACCTGAGAGTAGGCTGATAAAAGTTTGCGAATGATTTTGCTGAGATGTCATGTTTTTTAATCCTCTTGATAGCTTGCTGCGCAATCGTCGGTTTCCCATACGGTGACTTTGCTAACGCGTGCAACAGGGTGCTGTATGGCACTTTTAACTTGTTGAAAAATCCAATGAGCAACTATTTCAGCAGAGGGGTTACGATCTTTAAAGTGAGAGTTTTCGTTGAGAAAGGTGTAATCGAGTTTTTTTAGAATGTTTTGGACTTTTTCTTTGACCTCGAGAAAATCAATGAGGACTTCGATTTGATCGAGGTCTTTGCCTTGAAGTCGAACCTCCATTTTCCAGTTGTGGCCGTGGAGTGGTTCGAGTGATTGATCGTAGAGTACAAGCTGGTGGGCTGCAACAAAGCCTTGAGTGATGATGACTTCAAACATAAATTATTCGGGATCTTTATAATCGCGTAACTTGCGTTCTAATGTGGCCAACTTTTTTCGAAGTCCACGAATTTCTGTTTTTAAATTGGGTAATTTTATCATCGGCTTGTTTGTCCCAAATGGATTACGAAAACGTTCTTCAACTTTATGTTGAAGTTCATCAATGCTTTTGTTTGTTTTGCCGAGAAAGTCTTTAATGAGATTTCCTCCGTCTTCAAACTCATCACGGATTTTGTCGATGACACGCTCGGCTTCTCCGCGAACATTATTACTAACATGACTAATTGAACTAACACTCGAGGTTAAGGATTTTTGAACGAATCCAACCAGTGATTCGCCTCCTGATTGGATAATGTTTTTTAAAGTAGAAAGTGGAAGTAAGCTCTTATGTTTTTTTTCTTCTTCGAAAATAATCTGAGTGAGGGTAACGCTAGTGAGGTCTTTTCCTGTTCGATTTTCCTGGATACGTACATCTTCTCCATCTCGAATCATTTGAGCTATTTCATCTAACGTCACGTAACAGCTATTAATAGTGTCGTAAAGTTTTCTGTTTTGATAGCGTTTAATGATCCTTACCGTAGGCTCTTTTTGCACTTAATAATCCCCCATTGTTTTAATGATATATAGCATACTTTATAATGTATTTTAGCTCGTTTTATTCAATATGAGAATCGTGAAAACAGGGATCTGCTTTTCCTAGGACTAAAAATCCTATTACTTTTGAACTTTCTCTAACTAAAGGCTTTTTCAGCAGCTCCTTAAAATGAAGCCTTTTTTTATTTTTTAATAATTTTATTTGAAGATTGTGCTACCACTATCAATTATCGAGCTTATTCTAAACAAGTTGCGCATTTAATTTTTTCAATTTGTTTATAAAAGTGAGTGCTGGTGTTTAAATATGAAAAAATTTATTTAATTTCTTTATGCTCTTCGTTACGTTTTTTTGAGGATTCGTCGTCTTCCTCTTCCTCATCGCCACGGACTGCTTTTTTAAAATTTTTGAGACCTTTGCCTAGACCACTACCAATGCTAGGCAATTTGCTAGCACCAAAAACCAGCAATATCACCAGAAATAAAAGGGCAATTTCTCCAGCACCTAATCCAAGTATTGCTAATGGGATCATTCGTTTTATTTGTCCTTTAGGTAAAAATTGTGAGTAAAATAACTCGGCATTATCTTACTATCATCCTTGAAGTGAAAGTAAAGCAGAATGAATGAAACGTAAAGAATAGGAAGAAATAATATTGCGAAGGGTGTCAGCCAGACATCGTTGACTCCAAGCAATTTTAAGCTAAGTGCGATCGTACTAATATAAACAGTTGGGATAATATTTTTTTGGAAGTGTAGCCGAATTCCAATTTTCCCCGGCAATTTTCCGTACCAAGGTATCCAATTGATAATATTGAGGAAGATCCAGCTAAATATAATAAAAAAAGTCTGCCAACCTATTGAAAAATATATAATTTTTGTTTTAGTGGGCAAAAATAAAATCAAAACTTCAATTGTTGTCATTAAATTCAAGAGATAGACTACAGGACTTTGGCGATTGAAAAAGAATTTTAACATATCAAAAAAATAATTGAGTTTGGTTTGTTTATTTTTCAGGAGTAAATATGGTTAAGATCATAAAAAAATGCCCCCTGGCAATGCAGGAGGCACCCTGAAGTGTCGACCTCTCCTAAAAGGAGGGTGTTTTAAACATAATAGCCTGGATTTCTCACAGAATACAAGCAAAACTCGCTTCTTAGGTGAAAAAATTAACAAACTCCACAAACACGGCAAACTTCGGGCATGCAAAAATGAGAAATTTTTCCTTCTGAGAACTTATTTTTCTCTCTTTTGAAAAAATTAGCCTTGATTCCATGATCAATAAAATCCCAAGGAGTGGAAGAATTTGGATCAAAAGATTGAGTTGTGAAAGTTGCTGCGTTAAGTTCAAGTGATTGAAAGACTTTTTTTAATTGTCCCGGATTTGCAATTGCCCAGCTTTTTCCTGATGCTATAGTGGCTTTTTGCAAGAATTCAAGACTTTGTCGTGGGCCACGTGAGAGTAAAGTTTCGATATAGGCATCTAAAGCAGATTCTCCGCTCATACGAATATGACCTGCTTGGAGTATTTTTTTACGAATTTGTTGTGTGGTTTTTTTTAGGTACGGAATACCTGCAAAAGCTTCATACTGGAGAGGCGTCGATGGTTTTGGTACAAATGGACTAATGCTAAGCGCCAAGGTTGGCATTTTTGCTGAGCGTTTTGCGTATTGGGTGAGAGCTTGACGTGTCGCTAAGGTAAGTTCGCATAACTCTTCAATATCATCTTCGTTTTCGGTGGGTAGACCTATCATAATGTAAAGTTTGATGGTTTCGATACCACCTTCAGCCAACTTGACAGCAGATTCAATGATTTCTTCTTGAGTAAAAGTTTTATTCAGTGCTCTGCGCAGTCTTTCACTGCCTGCTTCCGGGGCAATAGCAATGCTGCGGTTTCCACTTTTTTTGAGGTGAGCGATGATTTGAGGTGTAAAGGCATTGAGTCTAACTGAAGAAGGGCTAAAACTGCCACCTAAGCTGTCGATATAATCTAAAATATCGTGAATACCGTCAAGTCCAAGTAAATCTCCTGCAATCAGTCCTATTTTATCACGGTGTTTTAAAGCATTTTGAATGCGTTTTTTGAGGTTTTCAAAGGCATCATATCGTGGAAATCGATACATATATCCTGCAGCGCAGAAGCGGCATCCCCATTGACATCCCCTTTGAACTTCGAGGAGAAACATGTCTCCAAATTCGGTGTCATGAGTTAAAACTTCGCTTTGGGCTAAAAGAGGATTCGAGGGATTGACAACGCGGCGACGGATAGAAGCATGTAAATATGCTTGACCGTTTGCTTTTCCGCTGACCAGACCAAATCCTTGAGTGGCTTTTTTTCCTTCTTTCAGTTTGTCGTAGTTGTTATCAAATATTGTAGGAACATAAACTCCGGCAATTTTTGATAAGGCTTCCAGTTGTTCCTTTTTTGAAGAAACTCTCCTTAAGACGTCGATAATTTCTTGTAAAACTTCTTCGCCCTCTCCAATGACTGCAACATCGACAATTTCGGCAATAGGTTCCGGATTAATAGTGACGGCAGGACCTCCTGCAATGATGAGAGGGTCGGAATCCTTTCGTAAAGAAGCGATTTCGTTTAATCCCATCAGACGAAGCAGTGGAATCAAGTTAAGGTAGTCATTTTGATAAGAAACAGAAAAGGCAATTAAATTGAGTTGTTGTGCGTGATGTTTAAACTCATAAGTCGATAAACTTCCGTCGGGCATTTGAAATAAAATATCTTCTTCCGGCAGAAACATCCGTTCGCATGATGTGTCTGGCAGATCATTTGCGATTCGGTAAAGCGTTTGAAAGCCTAAATTTGACATGCCAAAGAAATAGCGGTTTGGATACACGAGGGCCATGCGAAAGGATGCTCCGTGGTTATAACGTGCACCAATTTCGCTTTCGAGGCGTTGTTTTATTCTATTTTGGGCAAGATTTTTCATATTCATGGATTACTTTCAATTGAGCCTACTTCAGTAAATCCTTATTGTCGAGAGTCTATCGTCTTATGTGATTTTAGCTAATTTTATTTGCTTATTCGATAAGAGCTTCTTATAATATTAAACGTAGTTAGTTTCTTATGAAATTTTTTTTTGATAGGATTCATAGCTGTACGAGGGAGGTAGCATGGTTGTATTAATAGAGCTAGTCATTCATGCTGGCCAAAATGAGTTCTCGTATAGTTGGCAAGCTTTTTAATCATGGAATTCAAAGGCCCACCAGCAACATTAAGTGATGTCAATAAAAGACTTTCTGCTCTTATCCGTGGAAAAGATATAAGAAGTCGCTTTAAGCAAAAGACTGGAAGCTATGTTCAGGTAAGAGGAGAAAAAGAACTCCCAGAACTTGCGTTGAAGTTTTGTCGTTTTCATCCCCAAACGCACCAGCCATTAAGTCGTGAAGATACTATTCTTTTTGCACAGGTTTTGATGCATGAGATCGATGAAGGAGTTCGAGTACTCTCCCATTATGGGCAAGAGGAAGAAGCTAAAATTATTAATAATTTTAAGAACTCTTTGCACATATTACAACGGCTTGCTTTATTGCGTGAGCAATTAGATAAATTAGCTTCCAAATCTTATCGTCCTGAGGCGGTTTCTCATGTGCATAAAATTAGAAATAATCAATGGGGTGTTGTTCAAGAAAAATTGGGCAAGCATGATGTTTATGCTGTGACTGACTCGGGCATTGGCTATAAAAACGTCAATGAGGATGCCATTTTGGTTCTTCCACAGCAAAAAACTGTTGCAGTAGTTGATGGAATGGGAGGTCATCTAGGAGGCAATATAGCGAGCTGTGTTGCGATAGATTTTTTTGAATTTGCCCTCGAAAAAGGTCTCGATTTAGCTGAAGCAATTTCATTTGCAAATGATGCCATACTTGCACGTTCTGAGTTAGATTCACGTTTAGGGGGCAGAACCCCTATGGGTTGTACTTTTGCTGCAGTACGATTTTTAGATTCAAAAATTGAAGTAGCTCATGTTGGGGATACAAAGGTTTTATTGGTTCGTAAGAAAAAAATTATCTATCAAAGCCAAGACCATACACAGGGTCAATATTTGTTGAGTGAAGGCTTAGTTGATTGTGCAACAGCATTTGAACTCAATCATATTTTAAGCCGTTGTTTAGGTTTAGATAAGATGCAAGCACAAAGAGATGTGAGTTATAGTATCGTACCCTGTAAATCAGGTGACAGAATTGTCATGATGACAGACGGTATTACAGATAATTTTTTTGATAAAAAATTTCAGCTTATTAATATTGCCAACGCCGTCATGAAAGGTTCCTTGTCGACAGTTGCGGATCGTCTAATCGATACTTATCATAATCTGATGCTATCAAAACAATTGCCTAATGGGCGTAGCCCCAAAGCAGACAATATATCTTTAGCTTTTTTACAGTGCTAAGCTCTTTCATGAAGAATTCTGATAATTACTATAATCTAGCGGGTTTAAAATCTTTGTTATAGAAAAACCAGTATTTTTATATTTTATAAAATGTTCTTGTGTTCTCATTAGTTACTCATTTAAGAGTTGGGTGATGCGTTTCGATTTTAAAAAAGCAGAAGTGAACTCTTATTTAGATGGGCTATTTAATTTATTTCATTCCGCTGTATTGATTCTTAATCAAAAACACGAAATTCAATATATGAACCATGCTGCTGAAGGTTTTTTTTCGAGTTCTCTAAAGACATGTTTATATAAAAATTTAGCTGGAATTTTGTCCAAAGAGGAGAAGCTATTTGGCTTTATTGATGAAGCTTTTCGAACAGGTCAAAGTATTATTTTGCATGATTTATTGCTCAAGCTGAATGAAAAGGAAAAATCTGTTCAGGTGGAAATAGCGCCGCTGGCAACTGAAGAGGCTCATCCAGGAATAATCATACTTATTAGTGAATTTGGTCTTCCGCAAAGTTTAAAAGAAGAATATCGCTTGAAAGATCGGCTATCTATGATGGGCACTTTATCTCTAGGTTTAGCTCACGAAATTAGAAACCCTTTAGGGGGAATTCGTGGTGCGGCTCAGATGTTGATAAAAGAAACAGATGAGAACGAAAGGCAAGAATATTCGGAGATGATTATTAAAGAGGTTGATCGATTGAATCATTTATTGACCCAGATGTTAGATTTTACAAAACCTCGTGATCTTGATTTGCTCCCGGTCAATTTAAATCAAATCCTAGATGAGGTTTTGCGATTACAACTTGTTTCTGCACCAGAAAAATTAAAAATTCAAAAAAACTTTGACCCTTCTATTCCTCCAGTTCTTGCAGATGCAAATGTGCTTAAACAAGCTTTAATCAACTTGATCAAAAATGCATGTGAATCGATGCCGAATCAAGGAACTTTATTTTTACAAACTCGTTTTAATCGTGATGCGAGAAGGTTGTTCTCAAAAGGACAAAGAACTTCAGTCGCAGAGCTCATCATACGTGATACAGGAACCGGAATTAAGAAAAAGAATTTAAAATCTCTTTTTACCCCTTTTTTCTCAACAAAAGATCAAGGCACAGGTTTAGGTTTAATGTTGACTCAGAAAATTATTCAAGAGCACAATGGGATATTAGAGATTGAGAGCCAAGAAGGAAAAGGAACGCAAGTTTTGATTTATCTCCCTTTTGCATCATGAGTTTTATCTCGTTTTCTAGCGTTAATCTGGAAATATAGCATGTCATAAAATATTTTATTGAGCTGTGCTTGAATATTAGATTGAGATTAGATAAGAAAAGATACAAATCATTATCTTAGTCATTAATGGAAGAAATATTACGTATAGCTAAGGTAAACGAAATTAATATAGACCCCTGAAAAATTTAAATTTAATGAGGAAACAAATGTCATCGGAACCCAAAGATAGTTTTCATACTTTGAAAAAATTTAAGTTAGGACATCAAAATTACTATTATTATAGTCTGCCTGTACTTGCAGAATCAGGATATCACAAAATTTCAAAATTGCCCAATTCGCTTAAAGTTCTTTTAGAAAATCTTTTACGTCATGAGGGTGGTGATTCACTGAGTCGTCAAGCAATTGAATCTTTGGCAAATTGGGATCCTCAAAAAGAGCCTGATACAGAGATTGCTTTTAGACCTGCCCGTGTTCTTTTGCAAGATTTTACCGGTGTTCCTGCTGTGGTTGATTTGGCTGCCATGCGAGAAGCTATCCAAAAAATGGGCGGAGACCCCACCAAAATTAATCCTCTGCAACCTTGTGATTTGGTTATTGATCATTCCGTACAGGTTGATTTTTATGGGCAAAAAGATGCTTTACAAAAAAATACAGAGCTTGAATTTCAGAGAAACTCTGAGCGTTATCGTTTTTTACGTTGGGGCCAACAGGCATTTAGAAATTTTCGAGTTGTTCCTCCTGGGATGGGTATTGTGCATCAAGTCAATTTGGAACATTTAGCGGCTCCCGCATTTACTCAAGTTTGGGGTCAGGCTTGCGATGGGAAAACCTGGGTGTTTCCAGATAGTTTGGTGGGAACCGACTCGCATACTACTATGATCAATGGATTGGGAGTCCTTGGTTGGGGAGTTGGAGGTATTGAAGCTGAGGCTGCCATGTTAGGGCAACCGATCTCAATGCTGATTCCTCAAGTGGTTGGTTTTAAGTTAACAGGAAAACTACCTGAAGGTTCTACAGCGACTGATTTAGTTCTGACAGTGACTCAAATGCTTCGCAAAAAGGGAGTCGTGGGTAAATTCGTCGAATTTTATGGTCCTGGTTTGAGTGAACTCAGTCTTCCCGACCGAGCGACTATTGCTAATATGGCACCTGAATATGGTGCGACAATGGGCTTTTTTCCTATTGATCAGGAATCCATTCGTTATTTAAAACTAACAGGTCGTGATGATGAGGCCAAACTAGCTGAAAAATACTATAAAGAGCAGGGAATGTTTCATCATTCCAAGATGGAAGATCCTGTTTTTACGGATACATTGGAACTGGATATTTCGACTGTTGTACCAAGTCTTGCAGGGCCTAAGCGTCCTCAAGATAGAATTCCTTTAGATCAAGCAAAGCCTTTATTTAATCAGGCATTAATGGATGTCTATCGTGAGGATGATCTAGAAAAGTCTATTAACGTCAAGTATAACGAAAGACAATTCGAATTAAGTAATGGCTCGGTTGTTATTGCAGCAATTACGAGTTGTACCAATACCTCTAATCCCTCTGTGATGATTGCGGCCGGCTTATTAGCAAAAAAAGCTTATGAAAAAGGTTTGCAAGTCAAGCCTTGGGTCAAGACAAGTTTGGCTCCAGGATCCAAAGTTGTCTCAGAGTATCTATCAAAGGCTGGTTTGCTCAGCTATTTGGAAAACTTAGGTTTTAATGTAGTTGGCTATGGATGTACAACCTGTATCGGAAATAGTGGTCCTCTCTCAGAACCTATCCGTAACGCTATTATAAAAAAGGATATTGTCAGTGCAGCCGTACTGTCAGGTAATCGAAACTTTGAAGGTAGGATTAACCCTCAAGTGAAGGCAAATTATTTAGCATCTCCGCCTTTGGTTGTTGCTTATGCGATTGCTGGAACAATGAACATTGATTTGTATCATGAGGCCTTAGGAGAAGACTCTTCTGGAAACCCAGTCTATTTTAAAGATATTTGGCCTAGCCAGAAGGAAGTTGCTGAGACCATTCACGAAGCCATTCAAGAAAATATGTTTGAAGATTCCTATGGTGAGGTTTTTCAAGGAGATGATTCCTGGAAGCAACTAGATTTCCCAAAAGGGGATACTTTTACTTGGGAGGCTGATTCCACTTATGTCAAAAATCCACCTTATTTTGAGGATATGCCTCTTAACCCTGAGCCTGTAAAAGACATTCATGGAGCTCGCGTTTTAGCCTTGTTGGGAGATTCTGTGACAACTGATCATATTTCTCCAGCGGGTGCTATTCCCGAGAATTCTCCAGCGGGACGTTATCTTAAGGATAATGGCGTTGCTGTTAAAGACTTTAATAGTTTTGGTTCACGTCGTGGAAATCATGAAGTGATGATGCGGGGAACTTTTGGGAATATTCGCTTACGAAATCTGCTTGCTCCAGGAACTGAGGGGGGAATGACCTTACTTCTTCCCGGAGAAGAAGAAATGCCCATTTATGATGCTGCGATGAAATATCAAGAAAATCAGGTTCCTTTAATAATTTTAGCGGGAAAAGAATATGGAACAGGATCTTCTAGAGACTGGGCCGCTAAAGGAACAAAACTACTGGGTGTGCAAGCAGTGATCGCGGAAAGTTTTGAAAGGATTCATCGAAGTAATTTAATCGGTATGGGAGTTCTTCCTTTGCAGTTTTTACCTGATGAAAATAGTGAAAGTATTGGACTGACAGGGCATGAAACCTTTAATATCATTGGCTTAGCAGATAATTTGCAGCCCAGGAAAACACTCAAGGTGATTGCTAAAAATGGTGAATCGGAGAAAAATTTTAATGTTTTATTGCGCATTGATACTCCTGACGAAATAGAGTATTACTGCCATGGTGGTATTTTGCAGTTCGTATTAAGGCAGTTGCTCTCAAATAAGTAATTTTTGGATATTGAGCTAGAAATCTTCGCTTCTAATTCAATGAGCGGATATGTATATATTTTTGTTTGTTCAGGAGAATTTTCATGAACTCAATGAATTCAGGAAATCTAGCAGAAGCTAAGGAAGCTGGTTTAGAGTCAGTTGATAAGGTTGAACGTTTTATTAACGAAGCTAAGCAAGTAAATTTTGAAGCAAAACAAAATTCTGATAAAAAAAATCCGGCATCAGGAGATCTCAAGCAAAAACAAATTAAATTATTAAAAGCTATTGAGCAAGATCCTAATGTTGCAGAGAACTATTCTGAACTTGCTGAGATCTATCTTGATGCGAAAGATTATTTTTCTGCATCTAAGTACTTTAAAAAAGCTATCAGTCTGAATGATCAGGATGCTTCTTCTTATGCTAATCTAGGAAGGACTCAATATCATTTGGGTGAGAAGGATGAGGCTGAAAGTAATATAAAAAAGGCTCTTGATTTAGATCCAAAGAATTCAAGCTATGCGAAGGACCTGAGTAAGATTAAATTTGTCAAAGCTAAAGAATTAAGAAAGCAAAGTTTGCTGGTCGACGGAGAAAAGCAAAAACGATTATTAGATAGAGCTGAAAACGAGATTAGATCCTGTTTAAAACTTTGTGTGAAGTTAAGGTTTTTCGATGAACTTCTCGGAATTTGTTATAAAAAAGGTAGTTTCATCGATATTATGGATGCTGTTAAGCAAGAGTCTGAGCTAAATGCTCAAAGAGCCCATAGTATTTTGGTTTCAGCCGAAGAAGCTTTGAAGAATAAAATAAAAAATCCTGTTTCGGCAATTGTACAAGCCTATGATCTTTTAGTGCTAAGCTATGTTTTTGAGAAACAGGATAAAATTGATGAAGCGATAAAGTTTCTAAAACAAGCAAAAACTTTAATTCCTGAAGAGCCTACCTTTTTTTATGCCGAATCTGTAGTTTTGCAAAATTCACACCGGAAAGCAGAATCTATTGCAGCTCTTGAACAAGCCAAGCTGCTTGTCAGCTATTATGGAAATAAATAAAGACAGAGTAGGGGAATCAGCCCACTTTAACGACCTCTTCCTCCCGAGCGCGAGCTTCCCATCGATCTTGAACTCCCTCCTCCAGAGCGTCCTCCAAAACTCGAGCGACTTCTAGACTCACCTCCACTGGATCTCTGAAAATTTGGCGTAGTGCTAGAGGACTCTCGATATTGTGAATTAGTTTCAGCGGAACGCCCTTGTTTTGAGCTTTGACTGGATGAGGAGTTTGTTTTCATGCCTGGTTTTCGATAAGTTGTCGAATTTGTAGCAGGCTTAGTCTCTTTATATCGAGGTGAACTACTTGTTTTGGTTTTTGTTCTGATCTGTTTTTCTTCACGCTGAATCCTTTGGTTACGACTATTTGAGATTGAAGTTGGTTTTTGACGTGTATAGTTTTCCTTAGACCTTTGTCTGATTGAAGGAGAATCTCCCTTGCGATAAGTTTGTTGCCGATTATAGTTTGTATTGTTTTGGCGGTATTCAGTGCGCGTATATTGATACCAATGATTATCAAAACTACGTTGATGGACGTTTTCCCATTGATGGACAGCACGATGAAATCCATAATTAGCAGATCTGTGACGATAATAATGGTTTACATAGTGATTTGAGAGATGACGATGACGGTGATAATGTCTTGGCTGGTAAAAGTACCATTGAGTATAATAAAAAGAGGGTAAACCGAAGACAAAGAAAGAATCTCCAGGTCCCCAATAACATCCACAATGATACCAACTTGGGTAAGGTCTCCAGTATCCATAACTATACCAAGTAGGGTAACCGAACCAATATGGAAAGGCATTAATGCTTAAGCTAAAAAGAACTGTTGAAGTATTTTGTGGAGGGGCAATTTCACTCTCAAGATAGCCTGCCTCTTGATTGAATTCGTTAGCAGATTGTCGCAGTTCTTGCATGGCCTCTGGATCATTTTCGAGCTCTCTTCTCCAGTCTTCTAAGGCTTCATTGTTTCTTCGCGTGATGCGAATATTTTCTTCTCTAAAAATTTGCGAAACCGCTCGAGGGTTTTCTTGATAAGCTTCTCCCATAAGTACTGTAAAATTTAAATCTTCATTCATTGCACTGATAACTTCTGGATAAGTGAGCAGCTCTCGAAAAGCTCTTTGCGTACTGTTAGGGTAATTTATCATGATGCCATTTGCTTGGCGAGAGGTCTCACGATAGAGCGCATCGATTTTTACTAAAGTGTTATAATGCTTTCTTCCAGTATCTAGGATGTCTTTTTGCACTGAGCTAGGGTAACGCTTAGCAATTTTTTTAAGTGTTTTTGAAGATTTTTTTCCTCCTTGAGTTATCTCTTTCACAAGCTCGGGATAGCGTACTATATTCCATATTTTAGACTGCTCATTTTGCGAGTAGCCAGCAAGCAGTTGTTGAAAATTCGCTTTGGAATTTTCTTGCAAGTCCTGTGCTCTGACTAAAAGTTGAGGTTCTTTTGCAGCTTCCAAAATATTTTTTTGAACGTCCGATGGGTAGGTAACATAATTTTCAATGAGTTCTGGATTTTCTCGAACTTTGCCTTCAAAGCTATTAAATGCAGTTTGTGCGAGTAGTGATTGACTAAATGATAGAGGTAAAACTAATGTAAAAATAATGGCTAGATTCAAAAGTATTTTTCTTTTCATCTTACTCAACTCCTTTGAGGGTTGCGTTTTAGATTCTATGACTCTAAAATCTAAGATTTTGTCTAATTAAAAATATTTTCATTAATATATTATATATCCCAATCTACATCAAAATCAGATTGAGCGACATAAAATGCAAAACAATATTTTATCTTTCTTGCTACTATTTATGACGCGATAAAGCACATAAAGGTTCGTTTTTTTGTGAAGGGAAGTGAAAATATCAAATAAAACAAATAGTTATATTTTTTTATTTGTTAACTGTAGTATTTAAAAGAATTAAGGTTCAAGCTTCATCTTTTCTAAGCTTTTTATTTGTTCCTGGTTAAGAGTGAAAGAAATTATGAGACGATTTGAGTCAGTCATAATTTTGATTCCTTCAATTGCTTTTGCAAAAGCAGGATCTTGCTGAGCGAGTCTTTTTCCAAAGAGAATTTGATACGAGAGCGCTTGGCTTTCCATTTCTTTTGCTTCGCTTTCAGAATGGGTTGTTAAGCCTAGTTCAAAATGCAATTCATCAGGAAAATCCATCGTTAAATCAACTGCTTGTATGGAGGAACTATTAGTAGGGTCGTCTGTATTTTTTCCTTCAGGAACAATGGCCGCGAACCATAACATTTTTTTAGTATCAATACTCTTAATTTGCTTTAATAAATCTTTTTGACTTAATATTGAATTTGCTTTTCGTTGTTCTGCTTCTTGTTGAGATAAATCAACTACTTGCATGACCAAATCTTTATGTCCAATCACAACTTTTTGAGCGACAATACTTAAAGTTTCAGCGGGTTTTTCCTGAAAATAATATAACTTGTGATTTTTATAGTCTTCGATTTGGTACTTTTCTTGATTTTTTTTGGAGTATTCATTGAGGCGTTCTTCCACTTTTTGTAAGTCAAATTTTCCGCTTAGAATTCCAAGAATTTTTTCAGGACCTCTGCCGAGTTCCTTGGCTTTCCATGCAAAGGAAACCTCATCCAGTTCATTGATGAATGGTTTGGCGATAATAGGAATTTTGTCCTGAATTTTAGATCCAATAGGGGAACTTAGAACTTTACTCATGTTCATGCCTGCGACAACATTGAGATCTTTTGGAATGAGTTCAAAGTCAGAGACTTTCTCTTGGACAGTTTCTTTTTTCGGCGTTGGCGCATTTTCTTGTAGGCAACCTCGACCACAACTTACCAGAAATAGCGCACTGAAAATAACTAAAATGTATTTTTGTAAAAAATTAGTGAATGATCTTTTTTGTGAATAACATTTCATAAAATGAACTTTCTAAAAAAAATTATTGCTTAATTTTATCTTCAAATTTTTTAAAGGCTTCTTGCATAGCTTTTTCTAAACCTTGCTTTGCTTCTTCCATTAATTCCTTATCAAAACTTGCTGAAAGAGTCACGCGGTCTTCTTGGGCAATAATTTTGAGACTCTCGATCGTTTTTTGAGATTGAGGAAATTCCTTTTTAGCTTGCGGGCCAAATAGATCTAAAGCTGCGTTGAGTTGTTTTGTAAAACTTTGAGCTGCCGCAGCATCTTGTGCCCAAATTCCCAGTGATAAATTAAGGTCCTGAGGGTAATCTAGCTCGATTGAAAAAGCTTTGAGGTCAGGCACATCAAACATGGGATTGCCTGAGCGCTTTTTGAGATCTTGAAGACTTTCTTCAGAGATTAATGCTAAAGCCCAGATGTCTTTTTTAGTATCAACATTTTTGAGAGCATTGACCAATTTTTGATTTTTTGAAGCGGAGGGGAGTTTTTCATGAAGAGTATCGATAGCTTTTTTCAAGATACTTTTGTCAGCGATGACTAAATGATCCCCAAGAAAAGCAAAGGCAGGTGGATCACTTTGGTCAAGTTCAGATTTTTCAACATATAAGGTTATGTCACTATATTTTTCTTCTTGGAGATCAAAATCTTCTCCAATAGCCTTGGCAAATTCTTTAGTGCTTTGGAGAACAGTTGACGGAGCTTCTTTTGTTTTAATTGCAACAACAGTGGGTTCTGGATCTCCAGTATTTTTGTCTTTTTCAAATGCAATGGATAAATAACTAAAATGAGCGGCCCATTTTTTCCAGGCCTCCGGAGCTTCTTTTTGAAAAATCTGTCCCAAGGGATTTTGCATAACTTTGTCTATGTTAACGTTCATGATGAGTTCAGTACTTTCGGGCATAAAATCCAATACGTGAGGAGACTTTTCTTTATCGGAGAGACAGCCTTTTCCACAGCTGACTAATGAGGTGAGTAATAATATAATCCCTAAGAAGTTTCTTTTTCTTGAGTTTATTAATTGCATTTTATTTCCTTCTTTTTGAATTTGCTTTAAGAGTTTTTTAATTTTTGAAGAGCAAAGGAGTGGGTAGGTTTAAGTTTTTTAGTTTATATTCCACATTATAAATGCTCTAAAATCATCATTAAGGTTTCTTCCATGTGTTGCCGTGCCTTTTGAGCTAACATAGCTAAACTAGGAAGTTCCAGTAAAATTTTGGGGTTCTTTGCACTGGTCGTGATTAAACTGAGGGGTTTAACTTTTCCAGTATCATCAATAAACGAGCTTGTATCGCTTAGCTCTTCTTTTTGTGCATCGACAATAAAACGCATAGAAATTGCAGGAATGTTTTTTTCATTCGCTGCTTGAATAACAGAGTAAGACTCCATGTCAATGGCAATAGCTTCTAAGCTTTCATGAAGTTCAAGCTTTTTATTTGATTGAAGAATAGGATGTCTTGCGCTGAGTAATTTGCCTTGATGAAATTTTTCGTTTTCTTTTTGGAGAATTTTTCGAATTTTTTCTAATAATGGAAGTTTGAGTTGAATTTCGTGTTCATGACAACTCTTATTTTTTTTCTCTTCATCATATAAAGAGATTTTATCTGCGAGGATCATTTCAGGATTTTTAATTTCGGGATCTAAGCCTCCTGCATAACCCATATTAATCAAGTATTGAGGCTTTTGTGTCTCTAAAAAAAATCTCGTACCCTCATAAGCCCTTTCCAAACCCATACCTGTAATGACTAAGTGACAAGGTGTTTGCTTAATGGTGCCTTCGTAGAGCTTAATTTGGTGATATTTCGTTTTTGCAGAAACCTTCATCTGTGAAAGGACCGCTTTGCTTTCATGGGGAAGGGCAACGACTATCGCAATGGCTGACTTAGTTTTTAAGCTCAAGGACAATTTCCTGTAAAAAGTATTGAGGCTTGAGCGCGTTTTTGCGAATCATCTTTGCTAGTCGCAGAGATAACAACCTCATCAGGTAAGTTTTCGACTTCAGGAGATTGATAGAATCCTGCGTTTTCTGCATTATTGCTAACTGTTCCATTAATATTTCCCCCTTCAACACTCCATGTGACTGCATTGTTGTCAGGATTGGGTTCTTGAAGAATTCCATTGATAAAAATGCTTGCATTGAATTGTTGATTCTCCCCAGGGAGGAGCTCTACGCAAAGAGGGTTGATTTCAATAGCTATTTTTTCTGTAGGGTCGGAATCACATGAGTAGATAAATGCAATTGAAAATAGAACAAAGAGGCTAGCTAATTTTTTTGTAAGCTGATTTAATATTGATTTATATTTGCTTTCCATAATTATAATCCTCCCAATTTGATTTTGGCTCGTATGATCTAAATTATCCATCTATTGATTTAGGTATTTGACAATAGCTTGCCAAGGCAATAAAGAGTGCTGTATTAACGCTCCTAAAGATGAATATGATAATCAATTAATGACGCATACTAAGTCTTGTCAATGAATATATTAAACAACTCTGTCGGATTGATTTTTTAGTGCCAATAAATATGCAAAATAAAAAATCGGATAATCTTTTTAAAAAAGCTAATTTACTTCTTCCAGGAGGAGTTAATAGTCCTGTGCGTGCTTTTCGTGGAGTAGGAGGAAACCCCTTATTTATTGAAAAAGCTTGGGGAGCCTATATTAGTGATGTCGATAAAAATATCTATATCGATTATGTAGGGTCTTGGGGTCCGATGATTTTAGGTCATGCTCATCCTAAAGTCACTGAAGCTATCTGCGAAACAGCACAGTTGGGGACGAGTTTTGGAGCTCCTTGCAAGTTAGAAGTTGAGATGGCGGAATTGCTTTGTCAGCGTATTCCGAGTTTAGAAAAAGTCAGGTTGGTCAACTCGGGAACAGAAGCTGTGATGGGAGCCATTCGTTTGGCTAGAGCTTATACGGGTAAAAACAAAATTGTTAAATTTATTGGCGCTTATCATGGTCATGCAGATTATTTATTGGTGAAGGCAGGTTCTGGAGCGATGACACTGAGTCAGCCAGACAGTCTGGGAGTGCCTAAAGAATTTGTTAAACATACCTTGTTGGCTCCCTACAATGACATAAAGAAGTTTGATACTTTGGTCAAAAAACACTCTCAAGATGTAGCAGCTATTATTATTGAGCCTATTGCAGGAAATATGGGGCTCGTACTTCCTCAAAAAGGATTTCTTCAAGCGATTAAAAGAATATGTCAAAAGAATAAGATTTTATTAATTTTTGATGAAGTCATGACAGGTTTTCGTGTCCATCCCCAAGGTGCTCAAGGGCTTTTTAATCTAAAACCTGATTTGACTACTTTTGGTAAAATCATTGGGGGAGGTCTGCCTGTTGGGGCCTATGGAGGGGCGGGAAAGATCATGAATTTGGTCAGTCCTCAAGGCCCTGTTTATCAAGCTGGAACCCTTTCTGGGAATCCTTTAGCGATGGCTGCAGGAATTGCAACCTTAAAACAGCTCAATTCCAAAGTTTATCTTAGCTTGCAAAAGAAGACAGAGCGGTTAGCAAAAGGGCTCAAAGAGCTTGCTGATCAAGCAGGGATTTCTGTTCAGGTGCATGCAGTTTGTGGTATGTTTTCGATATTTTTCACTGATCAAAAAGTGAGTCAGCTGAAGGATGTGCAGGCAAGTCGTTTGGAAATGTTTAAAGCTTTCTTTCATTTAATGCTGCAGCATGGCATTTATTTGCCTCCGTCTCCTTTTGAAGCCTGCTTTGTTTCGGTAAAGCATGGTGAAAATGAGATTGCCAAAACCTTGCGAGCAGCAAAGGATAGTTTTTTTATTTTAAAATCTAAATTTCGGGAAAAAGGAACAAAATGAGTCAATTAGCTTTAGTACTTTCGGCGGGAGGAGCTCGTGGAGCCTATGAAGCGGGTGTTTTAAATTATATTCGCACGGGGCTGCCAAAAAAATATTCGAAGCGTAACTTCGATATTCAAACAGGCACTAGTGTCGGAGCGATTAATACCGCAGGGATGGCTGCTTTTGCGCATGACCCCGAAGAACAAGGTAGACGTCTCAAAGAACTATGGTTTTCCATCCGCCAAGAAAAAGTCTATCGACGTGATTTATCTGCAACAACCCACTTTCTAGGCTCAACTGTGGGTGGCATCATGCGAAATTTTATGTCGGTCAATCCTTTTAAATTAGGCAAGCGGAGCGGGCCGCATTTTAATTCGATTTTTGACACTTCACCTCTGAGAAAGTTTTTGCAGGGAGCACTTTCCTGGGATCAACTCAATAAAAATGTTGAGCGGGGTCCGATTTCAGCAGTGACAATTGTGGCGACTAACTCTGCAACAGGTCAAGCGGAGCTTTTTTTGAAAAAAAAACCAGACCTCATTTATCAAGGCAATTATTCCCATCATGAAGGTCCGATCACTTCAGATATCGTGCTGGCTTCCGGAGCGATCCCTATACTTTTTCCGACGGTCAAGATAGGGGATTTTTATTATTCGGATGGTGGTATGCGCCTCTTTACCCCCATGTCTCCAGCGATTCAATTGGGTGCAGATAAACTTTTAGTCATTGGTCTTCGCAAAAGGCGTACTTTAAAAGATTATAAAATTAAGGCGATTGATGCACCTAAACAGGCTCCGACGATATCTGATCAAATGGGACGGATACTTAATGGTTTGTTTTTGGATCGTGTGCAGTCAGATATTGAGCAGTTGGATCGCATTAATACTATTGTAGATGCTAGTGAAAAGATTTTTGGGAAAAACTATTTAAATAAACTCAATCAGGACATGCAAAGCGGGAAGGATAATTACAAAGCGGATATTGCTAAGAGAGGTCTGCGTAAAATTGACTATGTGGAAATTCAGCCTTCCGAATTTATTACAGGGATTTTTTTACGAGCTTTTGAGAGAATGAAAAAAAGCGGCTTTAAGTTTTCTATTTTAGAAAAGACTCTCTTAAGAATTATGGACGTTGATCCCGAGAGTGGGAGTGATTTATTGAGCTATATTACTTTCTATCCTGAGTATATTCAGGAGCTGTTTGATTTAGGTTATGAAGATGCAAGAAGACGTCGTCAGCAATTGATTGATATTCTTGAGGACTAGTATTTAACTCATTTCATAGAATGAAATAACTATTTCAAGATTGCACTTATCAGTTGACAGAAGGTGTGTTTTAATTTTAAGACTACGTCTTCAAAATTTTAGAATATATTTTGTTTAAATGACCTTATTACTTTATATTATCACAAAAAATTATTCTAAATAGATGTTAGGTGAATTTATTCAATTATTTCAACTGGTTATTTTAAAGGTTTGAGTTATGAGAGAAAAAGTTATGTTGCTTTCGAGCGCAGGAACTGGGTATTTTTACACAACAACCCTTAATAAAAAAAAGGGTGGAGATAAGCTAGAAATGCGTAAATATGACCCTAAAGCAAAAAAGCATGTCACTTTTGTGCAAAAAAAATTGCCGGGGTCAAGTTCTAGTAAATAAATTCAGTATTTAATAATTTTTTATTGTTATTTCAGTATCTTAAGTCATTGGAGAATGAGATTATGAGAACGGATAGAAAATCAGGAAACCGAAGAAGCAGTAATGTTAGCCGTTTCCGTCGACCTTCGGTTGCAAAAGACTATCAATTTGATTATAAAAATCCTCAAACATTAAAACGCTTTATTACTGAGCGTGGTAAAATTATTCCACGTCGTATTACTCGTATTACCGCTCAGCAACAACGTCAATTAACTCAAGCTGTTAAAAGAGCTCGACAATTAGCTTTTTTGCCTTACACAAGCTTGCATTCGCTTGAGAGAGAATAGTAATTAAGTTTTTTAAGATTTTTGGAGAGACTAGTATGTCAAAGGTTTGTGAATTAACAGGAATTCGGCCCCTTACAGGAAATAACGTCAGCCATTCTAACCGTAGAACAAAAACGCGCCAGGAGCCCAATCTAAAGAAAAAACGTTATTTTATCCCCGAAATAGCACAAAATGTGATTTTAAAGTTATCTGCTCGTGCTATTCGTACGGTAGATAAGTTAGGTGGTATTAGTCAAGCTCTTGTAAAAGCAAAACCTGAAAAGTTATCTACTCGATTGGCAAAACTACAAAAACAAATTATCAAGGCACGCCAAAAAGCCGCATAAAATTTGGAGTTATCATGAAAAAAGACATTCACCCTAATTTACACCCAGTTGTTTTTGTCGATGTTTCTTGTGGAGAAGAATTTCCTACGTATTCAACTCTTACTTCTGATGAAACTAAAGAGATTGATGGGGTTGAGCATTATGTCATTAAAGTTGAGATCTCTTCTGCCTCTCATAATTTCTATACTGGAAGGCAAATCTTGGTCGATACTGCCGGTCGTGTTGAGCGCTTCCGTAGGCGTTATGCAAAGGCCGAGCAGGCGAGTAAGTAAAATTCTATTCGTTTTGATCTGAAACGCTTAGCTTAAATTTCTGGGCTTAAATTTCTGGTTTGTCAACTGTGGATTGGAGTTAAGTATAAATCAAGTAATTCTTTCTAATTTTTAGAAAAGATTCCTTTTCTTCTTCCCAAGACGCTTGAATTTTTTTTAGAGCAGCTCCTGCTTCGATGGCTTCTCTGAGCTGTTTGTTTCCACTAAGTAGATCAATAGCAGGGATATCTTCCACAAATTCGTAAGCACGGTGCCTCCACTGAAACTCATTTGGGTAAAGCTCATATGTAGCCTTGAGAATTGCGACTCCTGTCAGTAATGATAAAAATGCTTTCCTTCGAGTAACGTGAATTTGCGCACCATTGCAGATTTTTCCTGCATGTTTTTGAAATCCCGGCTTGAAACTAAGAGGGCGAAAACGAACACCTGGTAAGCGAAATTCGTGAAGCCGTTTAACGAGTTTTTCTCCGTCAATAAAGGGAGCACCAAATATTTCAAAGGGGCGCGTTGTTCCACGTCCTTCACTGAGTTCAGTTCCTTCCAGTAAGCACATTCCTGGATAAACGACGGCAGTTTCGACAGTAGGCATGTTTGGACTGGGAAAAACCCAAGGAATTTTCAGTTCATCAAAATAACGGCGTCGATGCCAGCCTTTCATAGGGATGGCCGTAAGTTTACATTTTAGATTAAATTCTTCGCGAAAGAGTTGAGCCAGTTCGCCAATGGTCATGCCATGACGATTCGTCAGAGGAAAATATCCCACAAAGCTGCGAAACTTTTCTGAGACTAAATTGCCTTCAACATTGTATCCATTGATAGGGTTGGGACGGTCTAAGACCACGATATGCGTTCCAGTTTGCTGGGCAACTTCCATGCAAAAAGCCAAAGTGTAAATGAAGGTATAATAACGAGATCCAACATCTTGCATGTCGCAGACGAGAACTTCAATATTGTTTAGCCAAGATTTTTGAGGTTTGAGGCTTTCATAAGTGGAGCCATAAAGGCTGTAAATTTGCGGTCCTGATTTGGAGGTTGTGTGTTTTTCAAAAACACTTTCCATGTCTTGAGCATGTCCATCAAAACCATGCTCGGGACCAAACAAGGCTTCAATTTTAGCGCCCGATTCTTTTTCTAAAATTTCTAAAATGTGACGATAATTTTTGTCGATACTGGCGGGATGTGCGAGAATTCCTAGTCGTTTTCCTTTAAAAAGTCTCGGATGAGTTCTTAAGACATGGTCGAGTCCAACTTGCATGAAAGCAAACTACTCATTCGTCATAGAAAGGCAAGGATTTTTAGTGTACACCCTATTTGATTATTTTTGTTTTTTGACGCAATTTATGGTAAAAATTGCCGATAAAGTATTGAATGCTTTTTTGACGCTATTTTTTTAAGGCAATTCAAGTATCTAAGAGGTTTTTATGCGTAAGTTCTTCATATCTTTCATATTTATCGCAGCAGCTTCCCTAGCATCGCCGTCCCAGGCTCAATATTACGGAGGAACGAGCTATTATAATGATATGGCAAATTATACCTACTTTTGGAATTATGCGACTGACGCGCAAAAAGCTATCTTTGGAATTGATCAGTTTTTTGGTGCTTTAAATTACTCGGTTGGTTACCATCGCCAAACCAAAGCCGCGGAACAAGCTATCAATCAAGGTCGTAATCAACTCGAAAATTACAAATCACTCAAACGTTATGTGACCGAAGGACCGGTTCCTTTTGCAAGCCATGCTCCGGATGGTCGTCCTCGTTCCGAAAAAATTCGTTGGGAAGATATTCAAAGCATCGATGGTACAGGTTTTGGTGATAATCCTTAAGGCTTCCTATTTTCTTTTTACCTAAAAAGTAAAAAAATATATTTCAACTCTTCAAATACAAAGCGATAAAAACAAAAGCCGCAAAAATCAGGCGATAAACAACGTAGACAGAAAAAGAATACTTTTTCAAAAAATACAGCATATATTTAATCGCCAAAAATCCTACAATGGCACTGGTAAGAATGCCTATCAAAACGGTGAGGTTGAAACTTTCATTAAAAAATTTGGGTAATTTGAGTATGGCGGCTCCTAAAACTGCGGGGGTGCTTAGCAAAAAAGAAAAACGGGCTGCTGTATCCCGGTCAAGGTTGCGCAAAAGCCCGCCCGTGATCGTGACGCCAGAGCGACTGGACCCGGGAATCAAGGCAAGACACTGTGCAATGCCAATCCAGAAGGAGTCTTTCCAGGTGAGGGTGTCCATATTGCGCAGTTTTTTACTTTTGCGATCAGCCCACCAAAGTAAAACTCCAAATAATGCCATATTAATCCCAACGATCCATGCTTGTCGCCATTGGTTTTCGATATAGTCTTCAAAAGAGAGCGCAAAAACAACAACGGGAATTGTGCCCAAAATGATGAGCCAGATGAGTCGTTCATAGCTATTCAATGGATTTTGTTGTTTCTGTGGAATTTTTTTCAATGAAGTAAAAAAAGCCCGAGTAAGTTTAATCCAATCTTGATAAAAAAAAGCGAGCAGGGAAAAAAGCGTGCCGAGGTGAAGGGCTATATCAAAGGCTAAACCGGGAGAATCCAACTGGAACCATTTGTTGAACATAAAAAGATGAGCTGAGCTTGAAATCGGAAGAAATTCACCCAATCCTTGGACAATGCCTAATAATATTGCTTCCCAAATTTGCATTTGTTTTCCTTTATCTAAAGTCTTTTACTCTAAGCTGATGAAGTTAAAAAGTAAATTTTCTTTATTTAGATTGCACTACTTTAAAGATTCGAGAGCTAATTGTTTCAGGCATTTGAAGGTAATCATAACGGTTACAAAACTTAACAGAGAGAGCATAGTTTCCAGAGGGAAGTTCTTTGGGAAGCTGGACAGAAATATTTCTAGCTTGAGATCGGTTTTTCAGAATAGTGCAGGTTTCTTGCGAGGTGTTTTCTGAAGAAAAGGTGAGGGGAAGAGGCCTGATTTTTTCTTGGCTGGAATCATTTTTCACTTCAACTAATGTTACTTGATAAGGAACTCCGATAGGGTATTGGGTGATTCTCATGAATTTTAAAGGAATTTTTTCTCCAGCTTGATAATAGTCATAGTCACTTTGAAGAATAATCTTGGAATTTTGCTGTGGAGTTTTATCCTCAGTTTTACTGGTGGTAGCTCCCCAATACCTTGTAGGTCCAGTGTCGAGATGAAAATGAGCTGAGCCATACCAACCAATTCCGCAGCAATTAAGTGCTTTGACGAATTCAAAAACTTTTGCAGATGGAATATTTTTTAATCGTAAGTCAGCGGCGGCTCCTTCAATATGCATGCTGGATTGAGCAGCGAGTTTGCCTTTGTTTCTTAAATTTTGGTTATTGTTAGGACTGCGATAACCCGAACGTAAAATATAATTGCCTCCCTGGAGTTCATCCTGAAGATAGTCCATCATTTCGATAAAACGCAGAGAAAGTCTTTCATGTTTACTTTGCCAATTAGCTCCAAAAATCTGATGAATTTTTTTGAGCCCAGCTTCCTGATATTCTCCTGATAGGTTTCTGTATAAAATTTTTTGTCCTTGTAAGAGAAGGCTTCCATCTCCCATGTAGAAGAAACGTTTAACTGGCGAAGTTGGGGACTCTGTTTTTTGGGCAAGAAGAGGAAAGAGAGGCAATACAATACTAAAAGTGAAGATGATTTTTTTGAGGGTTTGTTGAAAAAATTGTTTCATATTTAGAGTTCCTTTGTAAAGTGAGTGAGCTATAAAGTTGCTTTTCTCTCTTAAATTAGCTAAACGAATTAAATATGATTATTGGTCTTACTGGAAAAAATGCCTCTGGCAAGGGAGAAGTTGCCAAAGTTTTACAAGAAGGAGGATTTTATTATCTTTCTCTATCAGATCAACTGCGTGAGGAATTAAAAAATCGTGGTTTAGAGGTCACCCGTGAAAATCTTATTCATGTTGGTCGAGAGATGCGTTTGCTTTATGGCGGTGGGGTATTAGCTGATCGCGCTTTGCAAAAGATTGCGATCGATAAAAATTATATTGTCGATTCGATTCGAAATCCTCGTGAGGTTGAAGTCCTGCGTCGTCTCAAAGATTTTAAATTGGTGCATGTGACAGCTCCTATAGAAGAAAGATTCCTGCGAATTCAAGCCCGAAACCGTGAAGGTGACCCTCAAGATCTGGAAGCCTTTAAAACTTTAGAAGCTCGTGAAGCTCAGAGTGCCGATCCGAATGCTCAACAATTGGATGAGACAGCATTGTTGGCAGATGCCGAGCTAGAAAACTCACTCAGCTTGGATGAGTTACGGACTCGAGTCAAAGAACTCATTCGTCAATTTTCTTCACAAAAAAAAAGACCTGATTGGGATGAGTATTTTATGAATATCGCCCAGATGGTTGCACTGCGCAGTAATTGTATGAAACGCAAGGTTGCCGCAGTAATTGTCCGCGATCGCCGTATTATTTCGACGGGCTACAATGGAACTCCGCGAGGGATCAAAAATTGTAATGAAGGTGGCTGTCCGCGCTGTCACTCTTTCGAAAAGTCGGGTGTGAGTTTGGGAGAATGCTTTTGTAGTCATGCCGAAGAAAATGCGATTGTTCAAGCTGCTTATCATGGAGTGAGTATCAAGGGTAGCAGCATATATTCGACTTTTTCGCCTTGTTTGATTTGTACCAAGATGATTCTCAACAGCGGAATTGCTGAAGTTATTTATAGTTCGCAGTACGAAATGGGAGTAGAAACTCTTCGGCTTTTAGAGGAAGCCGGAATTAAAGTTCGTCAGTTGCTTTGATTTTTTTCTGCTGGGTCTTCTGTTCCAGGAGGGTTTTGATTTTTGTTTTCGATTTCTTTTATCTTGCCTTGGCAAAGCTTCATTAAATCTTCAATCTTTTTGTCAGTTTTGATTTTCTTAGCTTTTAAAAGATCTTGATAGGCCTCTTGATATTTTCCTATTTCGATTTTTTTGCGTGCTGATTTGATCAGCTTTTCTCGAGAACTCAGTTTTTTTTCTTCATTGGAGGTTTTTGCAGTACCAGAGCCTTTCATTTCTCCACTGATGGAGGGTTCAGATAATCGTGTTCCTGATGGAGGGGCTTCTTGAGGATGTTTTTCTGTTTTTTCGGTAACTTTGGCAACATCAAAAATTTCGGTTTGCTTGATCAGCGGTTTCTCTTGGGGTGGTGCGGCTGCTTCCATAGGAATATCTTGCTGTGGAGTCGTCCTTTCCGTTTTTTTTGTACTATGGACTCCCTGTGGAGAAGCAGCTGGATAGAGGGGAGTTGTTGCATTAGTCGCGATAGATCCTGCGCTCTCTTTTTGCATGACCTCATCAGAGCGAGCAAGATCCGCGAAAGTTTCCTGATTATTTTGTTTTTCTATATTTTGAGGAAGTCTTTTCTCTTTTTTGTTTTCTTTTTTAAAAAGACCTTGTCTTGGTTGAATTTCATTTTTTAGAGGTGCTTTTTCTTCTTGATCTAGATCTAACTTAGAAGTTCTTAAAGAGGATTCATCTTCTTTTTCATGAATTTGGGAAGGCTGAGTTTCTTTGTCGAGTTCAGAGCGAGATTTTGTTTTCGTTGTAGCAGGTGATGCAGTATTTTGTGGAGCTTCCTCAAAATTGAAAGAATACATTGAGTCTTTTTGCTTTTCTTGGTTGAGATAGGTTGAAAAATAAGTCACACCAATGACTAAAACGGCCATGGCAGCCACTAAACTAAAGGGTTTGAACCATTGTTTTTTTACTTGGCCCTTTTCTTTTTGCAAGGTCTCATTTTCAATAGCTTGTTGGGCTGCTTTAAAAATGCGAGCACGAGTGAGCTCACTGACTTGATTATCTTGAGTTGAATTATTTTGAGGAAGATTTCTGAGTTCCCTTTGCAGAACTTTTAAGTCTTCCCACATCTCTTGGTATTCAGGAGAACTTTTTTTCAGATCTTCGAGTTGATTTTGCTCATTTTCACTCAAAATTTCTCCGTTGAGTGCTTTTTCGAAGAGTTCAGGAATTTCAGGCTGTTTTTTTTCTGTTGTCATGAGTTTAATTCCTTGAAAAAGGCTTTGTTTTTTAAGTTTCTTCGTAGTGCTTGAAGGGCATAGCGAACTCGACTTTTCGCGGTGTTGATAGAGACATTCATGACTGTACTGATTTCTTCAAAGGTCAAACCGTGACTTTCCTTGAGTAATAAGCTTTCTTTTTGTTCAGGGGGAAGTTCATTGAGTGCTTCTTGCAAATGCTTTGAAATTTGTTTTCTTGAGCTGCTCTCTTCTGCGGTGGCATCATGGCTTGCTGTAGTTTCGATGAAGGATTTTGTCGAGTCTTCGTCTTTGGATAAACTGCTATCGACGTGTTCAGGGCGGCGTTGATAATAACGAATACGATCGATGCAGTGATTGCGACAAAGTGTCAAAAACCACGCCTTAAATGAGCCTTGATTTTCGAATTTTTTTATTTTTTCGATGAGCTTCATAAAAACTTCTTGAAAGATTTCCTCTGCCTTTTCTTTTTGAGGAAAATATTGACGAATCAAAAGCAGGGTCGCGTTTTGATGGCGTTCAAAAAGGCATTCAAAGGCTTGAATATCGCCTTGCAGATACTTGGCGACTAAGCTTTGATCGTCAGCGCTTTTTAACTCGGAGTTTATCATGGGAATAATTGTTTTTAATGAGCTTTCTTATCGACTCCGAGGTGGTTTAGTCCACTTTTTTTGAGACGATTTTTCTCATCAGTTTAGGTCTAGTTAATTTTTCTTACTTTGTTTTTACATAAAAATAAAGCAACAAAGCTTTGTTTTTCAGATAAAAAATTTAAGGTAAGAAAATTCTCAAGAGCTCTTTTCAATTAAGTTGAGTATTCCTTCAACTTCTTGGGTTTCTTCTTGAACTTGAAGGCCAATTTTTTTAGCTCCATCTAACAAGGCGATAAGGATCAAAATGAGTTCAAGGGCTTCTTTGCGACGATCTGATTCGAGAGCTAAATGCCTGAGTTGATGTAAAAAGTTGTTGATGTCTTTTATGCAATAAACAGCGTTGGGTAAGTTCAATTCTCCACTGTGGGTAAAATCAGGTGGGAAGGCTATGCCTTGCTGACAGAGAACGAGTTGCGAGGCATTATCTAAAAGTAATATCAGATAAGTCTCCAAAGGATTGAGAGAGTTTTTCTTTTCTTCACTGTCGGTAATTTTTGAAAGCTGAATCTTGAGTTCTTTTTGCGAATAGATTTCTTGTAAGGAAATTTCTTTTTTGTTTTCTTGCACTAAAAAAATTCCAGGGTTTTTTCTAATCCACGAAAGAATTTGTACTTTAAAATTTAGCATGACTTGACCTGTATTTTTATCATAGAATATCTTATTTTACTTTATTTATCTTAAAAGAAAATTAATACGAAAAAAATGAGAAAAAGCTAGAAAAAGCCTGTTGATTATGAGATGAGGATTTCCATTAAGCCCATGAATAAACTTATTTATTATTGTCTTTTCTTCCTGATGTCCTATTTCAGTTCTGCACAATCTTTTGCGGCTGAATCTCTCAGCGAAGCAGAGGTTATTCAGCGCGTTTTACAACAAAATTTAGATGTGAGATCGCAATATTACGATCCTGAGATTGCAAAGACAGGTGAAAAACTCGCAAGAAGTGCTTTTGATACTCAAGTTCAAGGCCAAGCTTATTATCAACTCGATCAAAAAGACGTTCAAATTGATGTATTTGGTACGGATAATCGCACGATATTATATGAAGGCCAAGCTGCGAAGAAATTCCCTTATGGTGTGGAAGCAGGAGTCGGCTTAAGTAATATTCGAACGAGTACGAATTCACCTTTTATTACAGGAGATCAAGCTCCTTTTTCAGGAAATCCTCGAGTTTTTGAAACTCAGCTCAGTTTTGAAGCAAGAATGAATCTCTTGCGGAACCGTTTTGGCAAATCTGACCGTGCGGCACTGAGCTTAGCCAAAAAGCAAACGGAGATTGTGCAAAGCTCGACTTATTATTCTGTCGAAAGTAAAGTTTATGAAGCTTTGGTAGTGTATTGGCGTTGGGTGGTAGCAAAACGTAATCTTTATCTAACAAGGCAGTTTTTAATAAGGGCCAATGAATTTCTCAGTCTTACTCAAGAGAATCAACGAATTGGTTTAACAGAAGATCCCGATATTTTAGCTGCAAAGGCATTAGTTGCCGAGAGAAAAGTCAGTGTTTTGCGAGCTGAAAATTTTTTAAAGGATGAAGAAAAGCGATTAAGGTATTTTTTGAATTTGCCAGATTCTGTTTCTCTTCAGCCTCCTTCCACTCTTAATATAAGAGTGTCTCGATTAAAACGAGAGGAGATGATCAGTTCGGCTTTGCAAAATCGCCAGGATTTTTTAGCTCTTAACCAACAAGCTGAAGCCAAGGATATACAAATTGCGACCGCTAAAGATCAAAAATGGCCTAGTTTAGACCTGTTTAGTTCTTTAAGATTAAATTCAGTAGATCCCAATTATGGAACCGCTTTGGGTGAAACCTTTAGTGGGCAACACCCAAATTGGCTCATTGGTGCTCAGTTTGGTTTGAGTCTTGAAAATCGACGAGCCAAGAGCGAGCTTGAAAAAAAACAATTAGAAAAAGCCCAGCTTTTATTACAGCTCAAAAATGCTGAAAATGCCATTGTTTTAGAGGTTGATGAAGTTTTGCGTGAACTGAAGCTTCAGGATGAGGAAGTGCAAAAATATCACCAGATTGTTGCCTTACAAAAAAATAAACTCAATATTGAAGATAAAAACTATCGTTTAGGCCGCTCGAGCAGTGATATGATTGTGCGTTTTCAAGAAGATTATTTAGCTGCAGAGCAAAGACGCTTAGAAGCAAAACTTCGCTTAAAACTTGCAGAAGTTGATTTACGTCGAGTGATTTCAAACTTAATTCCACCTAAAGTTGAGGCATCATCCTATGAAACTCGCTGAATGGTCCGTAAAAAATAGTTTGTTAGTCAACTTGCTAACTTTATTTATTATGTTTGTAGGAGCTTGGTCACTGTTCACAATCAAGCGTGAGGCTTTTCCCAACATCAAATTTGATATTGTCCAAATAAGTACAGTATATCCTGGTTCGACTCCAGAACAAGTTGAAAAACTGCTGACCATTCCTCTCGAAAAAGAGCTCAAAGAAGTCGATGACATTAAAGAAATGGTGAGTGCTTCCGTCGAGGGCTTATCTTTAATTTACTTAACAATTGAGCCTGGTGCTGAAGATAAAGTGAAAGTTGTTAATGATATTCAACGTGCTGTCGATCGTGTTGAAGATTTGCCTTCTGATTTAGAGGACAAACCTGTGGTCGAAGAGATTAGTACTAAAAATACTCCAGTGATTGAAGTGGCACTTTATGGAGACGTCAGTTCAGAGGAGTTGAGGGAACAAGCAAAGCGGCTGGAAGATATTGTTTTAGAAAATCCTGAAGTTGCGAGTGTGGTTCGTCGTGGTTATCGTGAACCCGAATTTTCGGTCGAGGTCGATCCAGGGCGTATACGCGAAGCTTATGTCTCCTTGGCACAAGTAATGAATGCTTTAAGCCGTACGAATGTCAATATTCCTGGGGGTACGATCGATGTTGGCGATCGTGAGGTCATTCTGCGTGTCTCTGGAGAGTTTTTTGACTTAAAAGGTATTGAGGAAACGGTCGTTCGGGCAAATGATCGTGGCTATAATATTAAAATTAAAGACATTGCCCAGGTAGTTTCCCGTTTGGAAGAAGAAACTATTACCAACCGTACCAATGAAAATGTTTCGGTTAATTTGCAAATTTTGAAAAAGGAAAGTGGCGACATTATTGAGTTGGTCGAAGATCTTAAAAGTGATGTGAACAAGTTTCTTCAGTCAGCTCCTAAGGAACTCGATCCCCAGAACTTTCAGTTAAAATCAGAATTAGCTGAGTTGCTTTTTTCGGCAAAAAAAATATTTTATAATGATAACAAGACAACAATTCAACTCGATCCTTTTTTCCAACACTTAGCAAAATTTGTTCATCAGGTTCATCTTCTCAATAAAAGCCGAGTGAAAGTGGCTTTAGTCAATGACGTCTCTTATTATGTGAAACGCCGTTTGGGGGTATTAATTAATAACGGTGTCATTGGTCTCATTTTGTTGATGATTCCACTTGTGCTTTTTTTATCCCCGCGAACTGCATTGAGTGCCATTTTGGGGATGGTGACAGCTATTCTTGCGGCTTTTGCCCTGATGGATTTTTTTGGAATTAGCATCAATCTTATGAGTTTATTTGGTTTGATAATGGTCTTAGGGATGCTGGTCGATGAGGATATCGTCATTGCTGAAAATATCCATCGTTACATTGAAGAGGGTATGCCACCTAAACAAGCCGCCATTAAAGGAACTTCTGAAGTCATGCTTGCTGTGATAGCAACCGTGCTCACTACCATTACGGCATTTTTGCCTTTAATTATTATGTCAGGAATTATTGGTAAGTTTGTGCGTCAAATTCCTATGGTGGTGATCATTACTTTGGTTGCTTCCTTGATTCAAGCCGTTTTGGTTCTTCCTTCTCATATGGCGGAGTTTAATCGCATGTCAGAAAAGCGAGCTGCCAAAGAGTTTAACAAGAGAAAGGGTTCTCGAATTTTAGATTTTAGTCTTAATACATATGAAGCGATCTTGCGTTTTTTAATTCGTTTTCGTTACTTAGCTATAATCCTTTTTGGAGTTTTTTCTATCGGAACCATCTTATTTGGCATGGCAAGAGTCCCTTTTATTCTTTTTCCCAGTCGAGGAATTGAACAATTCTTTATTCGTTATGAAGGGAAAATTGGCACTCCTGTTGAAACGACTACTGCTGAACTTAAAAAAATCGAAAAAATCATTCATCAAAGTGTTCTTCCCCATGAGTTGGATAGTTTGTTAACTCAGGGAGGTATAACTCAAAATGATCCGAATGACCCTTTTTCTCAACGTGCCTCACATGTTGGACAAATACATGTCTTTCTTACTCCAGAACGAGATCGAAAGCGTAGTGCTCAGGATATTATTAAAGTTTTGCGTTCTAAAATTCATCCTCTGCAAGATCCTAAGACCATGATCAAAGAGCACTTAGAAGAAGTTATGCTCGTCGTTGATGGAGTGCTTTCCAAGACTTTTAATCCGTTTTTACAAGTGTATACTTTGGATTTTGCGTTTCAATTGCCGCGTGCAGATGCTTGGTTAGATCAGCATTTTTATGTCGAAAAAACACGATTTTATTTTGATGAAGTACGCGCAGGTCCCCCCATCGGTAAGCCGGTAGCAGTTAGAATTAAAGGTGATGATTTTCCTCCTTTAAATAAACTAGCAGATGAGTACATTGCAGCACTAAAACAAATTCCCGGAGTCAAAGATATCAAGAGTGATTTTGAGAACGGTAAGGATGAATTAACTGCACATGTTGATGTTGAGCGTATGGCTCGTGCGGGCTTGACTTACCAGGACATTGCTAGAGCAGTTCGTATTGGTTTTGATGGAGGAGTTGCCACAACTATTAAGAAAGGAGATGAGGAAGTCGATGTGGTCGTTCGTTTTCCAGAGCACTTACGTGATGAAAAAAGCTCCCTTGATTTATTGCTAATTTCAAATTCCCGAGGAGATCTTATTCCGCTCTCTGAGATAGCGAGTTTTAATCGAAAACCATCTATTGCGGCGATTAAACATGATGAACGAAAACGCTTGGTGACGGTGAGCGCAAATGTTGATGAGAAAATAACGACTTCGGGAAAAGTAAATACCCAGCTGGAAGAGCAATTTAAAAAACGTTTAGCTAGTGAGTCTAATGTTCTCGTCAAATATGGAGGTGAAGAGGAAGATACCCAGGAATCCTTAGATGACCTCAAGAAAGCTTTTATTCTAGCGATGCTTTTGATCTTTATTATTTTAGCTGTAACTTTCCGTTCGTTATGGGAGCCTTTTGTTATTATGACCACCATTCCAATGGGAATCTTAGGTGTCATTATAGCGTTTTATCTTGATAGTGAGCCGCTTTCTTTCTTAGCGTTTTTAGGTATCGTAGGTTTTGCGGGAGTTGTGGTGGATAGTGGAATTATCTTAATTGACTTCGTGCATCGTGAACATAAGAAACGCCAATGGACTTTCCATGAGTCGATTATTAAAGGTTCGCGTTTACGTTTTCGAGCAATTATTCTCACAACTTTAACGACAATTCTTGGGGTTTTCCCTGCTGCTTTTGGAATCGGAGGGCGTGATCCTTTTATTCAACCAATGGCAAAAGCAATGAATTGGGGAATTGCCTCAGGCTCATTATTGGCTGCTTTTATGATTCCCGTTTTATTGGCAGTCTTTGGAGATTGGATGAGTCGTTTAAAACACCAAGCACACGATGAGTAAAATGATTTTAATAAATAAAGCCAAGTTTCTGCTTTCAATTTTATTCTATCCTCGTTAAAATATTCAAAAAATGCTTCGATAATGCATAAAAAGCTTGCCAGATGGGCCTAAATACATTTAAGAAGCGTTCATGAGCCTCTAGTCTTGATTAAAATAAAATGAGCTAAAATGATAAAAGAGACAGGGGGATGTTCATGACTAGAAAAATGAGTTTCGGCAAAATATGATTTTGCCGTTATTTAATTAAACGAAAGAAAGGAAAAACTCATGGCAAAAGCACTCACAAAAGCGCAAATAGTGCAAAAGCTCTCTGAGAAATTGGGCATGACCAAGAAAGATACTAATCAATTTTTTGATGAACTTTCTTCTCTTGCTTATAAAGAAGCCAAAAATGGTTTTACACTTCCAGGCTTAGGCAAATTAGTCTTAGTAAGTCGTAAAGCACGAAAAGGCCGCAATCCTCAAACCGGTGAGCCGATTAAAATCCCAGCAAAAAAAGTAGTGAAGTTCCGTGTTGCTAAAGCAGCTAAAGATGCTATTTTAATTGCTAAAAAGAAATAGTTTTTAGAACTTTTATAAAATTTATAGAAAAGTTTCATTGCCCCTTTAGTTTTTGCTGAAGGGGTTTTTTATTAGTCTCAAGAGGTGTATTGTGGAGATAATGAAAAAAAATAGCGTTGCCGACTTTTTTAATAATATAACGGATGCTTTTCTTCTTTTATATCAATCGGAATATATTAATTTTGGCTATTGGAGCGATAGGAATACAAGTGTTCAGGAGGCTCAAGAAGCTTTAGTAAAAAAGTTTGGCGACTTTAGTTTGTTGGGTGAGAGTTCAAAGCTGATCGATTTAGGTTTTGGAACTGGAGAACAAGACTTTTTTTATTTAAAAGAATACAATTGTAAAGATATTTTAGGATTAAATATTTCTGAACATCAGATCTCATTAGCTAACGCAAAATTGAATGACTTTCCTAGTTTTAAGAAAAAATTAAAGTTTATATATGGAGATGCCACTAGGCTCGATGAGGTGACGTCGGAACAGGTGGACCGTATTTTAGCTTTGGAGTCTGCTCAGCTTTTTCCAGATAAACGAGCATTTTTAAAAGGTAGTTGGAATAAATTACTTAAAGGAGGGTACCTGTGTCTTGCGGAACCTCTCGTCATGAAATCAGAAGTTTTTGAACCAGAACATTACTCGGCTATACAATCAATTATACCCAAAAATTTCCCTCGATCATCTTATTTCAATGTTTTGCTATATGAGTACTTGCTGCTGCATTTAGAAAAAGAAAAATCTAATTTTGATTCAAAAGATTTTTTTTCTTATTATTATGATGATTATCTTAAACTTATAGAAAATAGTGGTTTTGAGGTAGAGGCAGTTGAAAATATTAGTAGAGAAGTATTGCCTTTTTATGAAGCATTTAAAGAGCCAGTACTAAAGTCGATTGAAGAGCCTTCGCTGAATAAAAAAGATATTTACTTTTTAATTAATTGGCTGTCGATTATATACTTTCGCTATTATTCTTTCAAAAATCAGTGTGCTGGTTATTATCTGATCAGGGCTAAAAAAGTTTAATAGTAGAATTTAATTTTTTTTTATGGAGTATTGTTTTGATTTTCTTTAGCTTAAGAAAAGTGAGGAATTTTTCCCCTTTTGATAAATTCCATCACAACATCTAAATCGAGACCTTCTTCTGAAAGAATTTGTTTGAGATTTTCATCTGTCGCTTGAATAGCTTTGGGATTGCTTTTTTTGATCCTTAAAAAGATTTCTTCCGGATCAACTTGTAAAATATTTGCGATTTGTTCAACCAGGATATCCTGGCTAAAGTCAATTTTGTATTTTGCTGTGAGTAAGCTAACGTAGTTGATAAATGGACTTCGACGGATTGCGGGGAGAACAAAATTTTTAGCGGTATGGCTTAGTTCTATCAAATCGAAATTTTTACAAAGACCTTTTGTCTGTAAGTGATAGGCGAGCACTTCAAGCTGCGTGACTCCACCTCCTTTACCCATGCCATTAATGGATCCATCTAACCATTCAGCGCCTTCTTCAAATGCGACTAGAGTATTATGAATAGATCGGCCAGTATGGTTTCTGGATTGAAAACCAAGTGGCAAATCTATGCGACTTTTTACTGCATGGATGTATTTTTTGACATCTTCAGGTCCCATACTTCCGTACGTGTCAGTGAGATAAATGACTTCAGCACCCATTTTAGACACTTCTGCTGCAGTTTCAGCAACTTCTTCGGGGGAGAAAGCATGCACCCGCATGAGCTGACTTATTGCAGTTTTGCCGAGTTTTTTGAGTTTTTCGATTTGTTTTTGGGATTGATAAAGCTGATCAATGTTTGTGCCAACTCGGCCGCAATCGATCCAAGGTGCAACTCTTTCAATATCCTCTAGCCAAGCGCTTTTGCTTGAAATGAACACACAAAGTTTAAGTTCGGGAGCAGCTTCTTTGGCGGCTTGTAAAATCTCTTCGTCGTTATGAAGCCCAGTTCCGCCTCTTTTTAAAGTTCCAATACCATGGCCATGAGATATCTCAGTATATTCAACTCCAGCTCGTTGCAACTCGCGTGCAATATCTGCAACTTGGTCTGCCAAGAAATGGTGATTGACTAGAAAACCGCCTTCTTTAATGGTAACATCAATGATTTTTAATTTACCTTTATCCACATCGAGTCCTTAAAATATATTATGCGTTACTGTTTATTGCGCCAATCAATTTATCGTAATTGTGTCCTTGTTCTTTTAGATAGTGTCGAATATCTTTTTCCTCAAGTTGGACCTTATCGCCGATGTTTTGTCGTAAGTTAGAAATAAACTCTGAAATAGGTTGCATGAGAACGTTGGCCATTAAATCCAAGACACTTTCGTTAACAAAATCAATTTTTTCTTTTGCGCAGAATAAATTTCTAAGAGTGATTTTTGGAGCTTCTTGAAAGAAAGGAAGAACTGTCGATAAAGTCGTTTCACAAAGCTTATTCAGTTTAATGTCTTGACGACTCCCTTTTTCTTGTAAAAGTAAGACCAAAGCTTCTAATACAGTATTTCCTGGAGCTCTGCCAACTCCCATTAGGCTGGCATCGATCCAAGAAGCTCCTGCTTCCCAAGCTGCAATGGCATTTGGAACAGCTAGTCCTGTGTGATTATGTCCATGAAAGCCAATCTCTACGTTAATTTCTGACTTTAAAGCTTCGATATAGAGCTTGACCTCTTGAGGTGCCATGCTTCCAAAACTATCCACAATATAGACGATATCTGCTCCTATTTCTTGAGCTTGTTTCGCGGCAGTCGCCGCAAATTCTGGGCTTTTGGCGTGTGTACGCACCAGTTGTACGGAAATGGTTTTTTTGTATTTTATTAGTTTTTTGACAATTTTCTCAATGGAGGGGATAGAGTCTATATTAACTCCAATACGACCCATTTCAAAAAAATTTGATAATCCAGGTATGAGGGGAATGCATTTATCATTTGCAGGAATAAACGCACTGAGTTTCAGATTGGGTGCAGCTCCTAGTGCGGCTTCCATGAGCTCATCGTCATCGGCTAAGGAAGAGTACCCAACCATACCGCCACCAATCCCTGCGCCATGACAGATTTCAGCATAGCGAATTCCACTTTCTGTTAATCCCCGTGCTAATTTTTGGGTAAAATCAATGCTAATATTATGATCGACTAGGTAAGACCCATCTCTTATTGTTACATCAAGAATTTTAGGTTCTACAAGCTCCATTTTTAAGCCTTTAACTAGATTTTAATTAAAAATTTTTTAATGAGGTTAAAATTTAGTAGGAGGGCGTTTGCTTTTTTGAAGATCTGCAATGTTAAAAGACTCTCCTGTTGGTTGGCGACCCGCATTTTTATTTTCGGAGGCTTTGACTAACATATCTTTAAGAGACTTTTTCGTTTCTTCACGAAAGTCTTTTCCTCCTTCGAAACCACTTTTCTCTCGGTTAATAGCAATGTCTGCAAGTTTTTGAAGCCGTTCTGCACGAAGTTCGTGGACACCAACTTGGAGCTTGCGCCTGGGAGAGGGGTATGTGTCGAGCATTTCTTTAATCCGAAGGAGATGTTGCCTAGTGACATTAATATATTGTTTACCTCCCTCCAAGAACACCTGGGCCGAATCAAGTTCCGGCATTTCAAAATCATTTCCTTCTTCTTTAGCTTTCTCTTTGGCCTTTTTTATTTCTTGGGAAAAAGTTTCTTCAGCAGTTTTTCCACCTTTGATCATTGAGTCAAAAATATTCTTTAGGAAGGCTTTAGGAAGAGAGCATGAAGGAATGACAGAGCTTTCAAACACAGCCCATAGCCTTTCCAAAGGATATTTTCCAACGCGCATTTTTAAAGGGTCAAACGGATCATTAACCACTTTATGGTATCGATACTTTCCCAGCGAGATCATTTTTTCATAATCAACCCAATAGCGGTTATCCTCTCCTAAACATTCTTCAAAGGTTTTTTTCCATTCTTCAAGTGAAACCCGTTCGGTGTCGACTAAACCAGAATAATAGAGAAAAGGTAGATCGTCTTTTTCATAAACGACATATTCTTTACCATCTTTGACTTCTTTTGGAACTTGTGACCAAATATAATCCATGGCTTTTAGATTAACTTTGATTAAATACGCTTCATCTGCCATTTCAACTCTCCTTAGGTATCACTGTTACTATTTTCAAAAAATTATAAAAGTACATGTTTTGTTAGTAGTATTTTTGGTAAAAAAAAACAATAAGAAGATGCTTTGATTCAAGGCCTTCTTATTGTTCTCAATAGATTTGAAAAATATTTCAATTTTTTCAAAAGATAAATGATAGTTTGTGCACTAATTATTAAGCTTTGTTTGTGCTTGAATCATTACCGCTATTTGCTCCTTGGCTATAGTCATTCTCGAAACCATAATCCCAATTTGCTTCATAAACACCGCTGCTCCACGAGCTATCTTGCGCCCACAGTTGTTGGGCAGCAGAATCGATGGCTAATAACCTCTCTGTCGTATCACGATGTTGGTTTTCCATGGAATTATAATTATTTTGACGAGCTTCCATGCGGTCGAGTTTGTTTTGAGCTCTGATTTCAGCGCGTTTGGTTTTTTCTTTAGCTTGGGTTTCCTTAGCTTGTCTCGCTTGATCGGCTGCGTATTTATTTGCATCCGCTGTTTTACTAGCAGTTATAGATGCACCGACGGCGGCAACTACAGCAACAACTACAGCAACAACTGCGGCAATAATGACAGCTCCAACAAATCCAATCATCGTTAACTCCTTTTTTAAAATTTTATTTTGGTATCTTTTTTAATTTTATAAATCAATTTGTTAGGTTATCGTGAAGTCCCTCTAGGGTACTTACAATTAAATTATCGGTGTTGATTTGATGAAAAGTTGTTTTTTGAAAAAAAAGTTTTTTTAATAACTCTTTGTCCAGAAAATACGAAAATTAGAAATCATACGCGATTTTTATCATCGTGTTATAATTCATATGAATACTTATAAAAATATATTATAACAAAAATAGTTAGGCTGTATTAAATTTTGGAGGAGTTTGGTTATTTTATGAAAGTTGGTTTGATAACTGCGATACGAGAAGACTTTTTTAATCCTTATGAGATTAAAATAAAAACGACAATGCCAAATTTGGCTTTACTCTATCTAAGTGGATATTTGGAGAAAAAAGGTTTAGAGTGCGAAGTCTTGATCGAAGATAAATTTGAAAAATTAGCAAAAGAACGACCTGATATCCTTGGAATTTCTTCGATTACAGAGAATTTTCAACATGCAATTCATTTGGCAATGCGTGCTCGTAAATTGTGGAACCCAATGATTATCATTGGAGGTGTGCATGTCACCTCACTTCCTCATGTCTTGCCAAAAGTTTTCGATGTTGCTGTGATTGGAGAGGGGGAAGAAACATTTTTTGAGTTATTATCCTTATATAATAAGCACCAAAAATTAGATTCCTCATGGTTGAGTCAAATAAAAGGTATTACATATCACGAAGGCGCAGAAACCGTTTTTACAGGTTTTCGTAAAGGAATTAGTAACTTAGACGAAATTCCGGCTCCAGATCGTAGGCTTTTTGGGATTAAATATCCATATACTTACATGATGACTTCAAGAGGCTGTCCTTATACATGTAGCTTTTGTGTGATTCCTCATGTTTCAGAGGGATATCGGATGCATTCAGCCGAATATGTCATAGAGGAAATCAAACAAATTAAAGAAGTCAAGCCCAACCCAAGAAAGGTGAGGATATTTGATGATTTGTATATCGTGAATAAAAAAAGAACGCATGAGATAGCTGAGCGCGTTCATGCAGAAGGTCTTGATCAAGAATTTGATTTTTCATGTTGGGTTAGAGCGAATTTATTAGATAAAGAAGTTGTTCAGAGTCTCAAAAAGATGAATATGAAATATGTGGAGTTTGGTGCAGAGTCTGGAAGTTCAAAAGTTTTTTCAGAAATCAAACCAGGATGTGGGATGGATGATAATCAGAAAGCCATTGATATTCTTTATGATAATGGGTTTTATACCTCTTGTTCGATTCTCATTGGACACCCATTAGAGACAGAGTCAGATTTGATAGCAACTTATGAATTTATTGAGAGAAATGTTGATAAACTATTTAGTGTCGAGTTCAATAATGCCATCCCATGGCCAGGGACCGATTTATGGGATTATGCAAAAAAACAAGGTTGGGCAAGGGATGATATGGATTTTGGTATATTAAGAGAATGTGTTCATTTTCCCAATTATAGTACGAAAAAATATCCTTATTTAAATAAAAACATTTCACCAGAGCGATACGAATCTATTTTAACAAAATTTCATGAGCTTTTTTGGAAATTTGAAGAGAAGCAAAAGGAAATTGAAGCTTTTTTAGCTTGGTAGAGATTTTTTTTTCAAAGAACAACTTTAAGAGAGGCTTTTGCCGATAAAATCTACGTTAGAAGTTTTTTTAAATTTATTTTAAGAACTCTAAATAAATTATAATATAGGTTAACAAATTTCATTTTGGAGGATTTATCTATGACTATGGTAGGCGGTATGTCACAATTAGGACAACTTCAACAGGTAGGTCAGCAAGTTGGTGAAACACAAAAAGCAGGAGCCGATCAACTCGATAAAGTTAAAGAGCAAGCTAATCAAAGTAAAGGTGCAGATCAAGCAGATAAAAAAGGCGCAGAGGGAGCAAAAGGAAATAAAAGTGATCCGCAACAAGAAGCCATGGACAAGATGGCTGATGGACTAAAGCAACAGATGGTTGACGGACTTTTTAACCAAGCTTTTGGAGGAGTGGGTGGTTCGAGTGGGTCGAATGAAGCAACTGACCAGCTTAATGAAACAGCTAAAGCCCTGACTCAGCAGCTTCAAGAAGCCACTAATAAATCAGTTAATGATGAACTCCATGGCCCATCAAAAGCTGAAGAGGGCCCCAAAAATGCCCGTGCAGCAACAGATATGGCAAATAACGAATTCAGTTTATAATCATTCATTGCTTTGATTGATTTTATCTTGTCCAATACGCTTTAATAGCGTTTTTAAAAGGCCCTTTTTCGAGAGGGCCTTTTTTTGTAGTGAAATTTCACTCCGTCTTGTCTATAAGTTCAGGCATGCAAAAAAAACTTTATCAGCTTATTGAGGCATTTGTTCAGGGTAATCGTCTTGCGCTTAGTCGTTTAATTTCCTATCTGGAAGCCCACCCTGAAGAAAAATCAGATATTTTTGCGACCATTCAAGCCTATAAAAAAAAATCAAAAAATTTATCCGATTCAGGTAGCATCAAAGCGAGTTTTTTAGAAAATCATGCCCAAGTTTTAGGAATTACCGGACCTCCAGGAGCCGGGAAATCGACTTTAGTCAATGCTCTCATTCATGAAATTCGCAAAAAAGGAGAAAGTGTTGGTGTGGTTGCGGTGGATCCGAGTTCTCCGATTAGCGGAGGCGCGCTTTTAGGGGATCGCATCCGTATGCAGGAGCACACGCAGGATTCTAAAGTTTTTGTGCGGAGTTTAGGCAGTCGCGGACATCATGGAGGGCTTTCGCTTCATGCCGAAGCTGTGGCAAAACTAATGGAATCCTTTGGTTTTGATTGGGTGATCTTAGAGACGGTTGGAGTTGGGCAGTCCGAGTGCGAAATTGTCAGTTTAGCCGAGACCACACTCGTTGTCTTGACCCCAGAATCCGGCGATACTGTGCAGAGCCTCAAAGCGGGTTTGATGGAGATGGCCGATATTTTTGTGATCAACAAAGCCGATCGGCCTGAAGCTCCTAAAAGAGTCGCACAAATTCGAACCATGTTAGACTTAGGGCAAAAGCTCAGTTGGAGTCCCCCCATCACTTTAACTCAAGCTCATCAAGGTGAGGGAATTGCCGAATTACTCCGTCTTATTCAAAAACATCAAAAGTTTCTCCAGCAAAATAAAAAGAAAATTGATTCGGATGCACGTTTCAAAAAATCACGTGAGCAATATTTTAAAGAGCTTTTAAAGGAATATTTTTATTTATGGTTTGAGAAGCACACACCCTTACGTCAATTATTTGCAAAGCAATTAGAAAAAATTGAACGAGAAGAACTCTCTCCTGACATAGCAGTTGAGGAAATTTTGCAAAAAATATTGACCAAAAATATTGACTTAGTGGAATAAGGCCGTGTATTGAGACTCTTCTTTGATTGGATTATTAAATGGGTCCGTAGCTCAGGTGGTTAGAGTACATCCTTGACATGGATGGGGTCACAGGTTCGAGTCCTGTCGGACCCATTTTTAAATCCAAAATAATATTCAGAATACTTATCATAAATATCAAATAAAGATGTTTGAAGAAGAAAAGACCGAAAATTATTCTCCCTTAGAAAGGCTTCGACACTCCACCGCTCATGTGATGGCCTCGGCAGTGAAGCAGCTCTATCCTGAAGCAAAAATTGCGATTGGTCCTGCTATTGATACGGGATTTTATTACGATTTTGATGTTTCGCATGCCTTTACTCCAGAAGATCTCGAAAAAATTGAAGCAAAAATGCAGGAAATCATCGATGAGGGTCTTCATTTTAAAGAAATTGAAGTTTCAAAAAGTGATGCGGTTAAGCGCTTTGAAGAGTTGGGTGAAAAATATAAATTGGAAATTTTGGAGAGTATCCCAGATAGCGATAAAGTGACTTATTATCAGCACGGAGATTTTATTGATCTTTGTCGGGGGCCTCATGTTGAATCGACTTCAGAGATCAAGGCTTTCAAACTTTTATCCGTTGCCGGAGCTTATTGGCGTGGGAATGAAAAAAATCCTATGCTGCAACGTATTTACGGAACCGCTTTTTCTTCAAAAAAGGAACTCAAAGCTTATCTTGAGTTGTTGAAAGAAGCGGAAGCTCGCGACCATCGCCGTTTGGGAAAAGAGCTGGATTTATTTTCCAGCATGGAAGATCTGGGTCCCGGTTTGATCTTATGGCATCCCAAAGGAGCTCGAATTCGTCAAAGCATCGAAAATTTTTGGCGTGAACTTCACCTCAAAGAAGGCTACGAGCCGGTTTATTCTCCTCATATGGCCAAACTGGATCTTTGGAAGACCAGTGGTCACGTAGATTTTTATCAGGATAGCATGTTTAGCCCGATGGATGTGGAGGGTCAGGCCTACGAAATCAAACCCATGAATTGCCCTTTCCATGTTCAGATCTATAAAAGTCATACCCGCAGTTATCGTGATTTACCTCTACGTTATGG
Source organism: Deltaproteobacteria bacterium (assembly GCA_024233625.1). Lineage (GTDB taxonomy): Bacteria > UBA10199 > UBA10199 > DSSB01 > DSSB01 > JACKPJ01. The sequence goes on along the minus strand of JACKPJ010000003.1, from coordinate 110,731 downwards.
CGAATTAGGAACGGTTTATCGCTTTGAGAGATCGGGTGCTTTGCATGGTTTATTGCGTGTGCGCGGTTTTACCCAAGACGATGCGCATATCTTTTGTCGAAAAGATCAGATTCAAGAAGAAGTCGAAAACGTCATGCGTTTGACGCGCTACTTTCTCAATCGTTTTGGTTTTGAGGATTTTCAGCTTTATCTTTCGACTCGCCCTGAAAAATCGGTAGGAAGTGACGAGCATTGGGAAATTGCAACTTCCGCTTTGGAAGGAGCCTTAAAAGCCCAAAATTTGGACTACGAGATTGACCCTGGTGAGGGGGTTTTTTATGGACCCAAAATTGACCTTAAAATTAAGGATGCGATTGGTCGGATGTGGCAATGCTCAACAGTACAGGTCGATTTTAACAACCCTGAACGTTTTGAGTTGCAATATACGGATTCCAGTGGGCAAAAACAACAACCCATCATGATTCACCGAGCTTTAATGGGTTCTATGGAACGTTTCTTTGGTGTTTTAATTGAGCACTATGCCGGAGCTTTTCCAACTTGGTTAGCCCCCGTTCAAGTGCAGATTTTACCGATTGCGGATGCGCAATTAGAATACGCTCTCGAAGTTCAAAAAAAGCTGAGTCAAGCCGGCTTACGTGTTGAAGTAGACACGAGTTCTGAAAAACTAGGGCATAAAATCCGCCAGGCTCAGTTGCTGAAGGTTCCTCATATGTTAATATGTGGAAATAAAGAAGTGAGTGAACAAAAAGTCGCTTGGCGAGATAGAAAAAAGGGAGATCAGGGAGCTCTTGCGGTTGAAGACTTTATCGAGCAAATCAAAGAAGAAATTGCCTAATAAATATTCTACCTGCCTTGTTTTATTCCTGAGGAGTCGATGTTATTTCCCAGTTGACGCATATTAAATTATCAGTAAGATAGGCGGATAAATTGCCACTCATCTGTGGTATTGATATAATAGTTCAGCTTAAACCTATAAACAGGAGGTTCACATTTCGCAAAAAAAATTCATTCGCACCAACCGAAATATTCGTGTTCCTGAAGTGCGCTTAATCGATCAAGATGGAAAACAACTAGGGATTTTTGTGACGTCAAAAGCTTATGAGCGTGCACAACAAATAGGTCTCGATTTGGTTGAAATTTCTCCTCAAGGAAAGCCTCCTGTCTGTAAAATTATGGATTATGGGAAATATCAATACGAGCTGACCAAAAAACAAAAAGAAGCTAAAAAGAAACAGTCGACGGTTAGTTTAAAGGAAATTAAGTATCGTCCAAATACGGATCAACATGATTTTGATTTTAAACTGCGTAATATTCAGCGTTTTCTTGAAGATGGCAATAAAGTTAAAGTGACGGTTGTTTTTCGTGGGCGTGAAATGGCCTATCGGGACAAAGGGAAAGAGATTTTAGATAAAGTTTGTGAGCAATTAGGTGATAAAGCAAATAAAGAAGTCGATTATAAATTAGAAGGTCGACAGATGATGATGATTTTGGCTCCAGCCTAATATTGTTATATTGTTGCTAAAACCTTGAGTCCAAAAGCTCATTTTTTAACACTCTCAATCAGAGCTTGACCTGAGATCAAAATGGCATTATGTATGCCGCTCCAAAAAAATTGAGGAATAAAATTATGAAAAATAAACTTAAGAGTAAACGTGGAGTTAAAAAGCGTTTTAAAGTCACAGCAAAAGGAAAAGTTAAGTATACTAAAGCGTTTCGACGACATATTTTGACAAAAAAAACTACTAAAAGTAAACGCCAAATGCGCAAAAATAGCTATTTATCCGCTGCAGATGCAAAAGCCATCAAAGGAATGTTATTATATTAGTTTTTTAATTATTTAAGATTATTACGTTATAAAAAGTTTGTGTTTCTTAAGGAGAATTTATGCCACGTGCTAAGAGAGGCTTTAAAGCCCGACGTCGCCGAAATAAAGTTTTAAAATTAGCTAAAGGTTATCGAGGTGGTCGATCGAAGCTATTTCGCACTGCCCAGGAAGCTGTCGATCGTGCTTTAAAATACGCTTATATACACCGTCGTTTAAAAAAGCGTGATTTTCGTAGTTTATGGATTCAACGTATTAACGCTGCGGTACGTGCTGAGGGTATGTCTTATAGTCAGTTTATAGGTGGTCTAAAAAAAGCCAATATTGCACTCGACCGTAAAGTTTTAGCTGAGATGGCAGCTAATGATGCTCAGGCTTTTGCGCAAGTGGTCGCTGCTGTTAAGCAGGCTTAATGAAGACTAAAATATTACCTGTCTACATTCAAAGTACCTCCCTATAGAGTCATCAAGTTGGGGCTTGTTTATGGTGTTCGAGAATATTTAAGTCCCTCATTTCAGATCGATAGGCATCTATAACATTTATTCAAACATGGTAAAGATCAGGAAGTTGAAACCATGAAAGAAAAGCTACTGACGAGTCTAGAATCTCTTCAAATTGAACTCCATGATGCTCTAAAAGATGTGGAAAGTCCGCAAGGTTTACAAGAAGCGCGGGTCCTTTTTTTGGGAAAAAAAGGGAAACTGACCCAAATTTTAAAAGGTTTGGGAAAGTTAGATGCAAAAGATCGTCCACAAGTTGGAGCCAAAGCCAACGAAATCAAGGAAAATCTAGAAGAAATTTTTGATGCCGCTGAATTGCGGTTGCAAGCGCAGGTGTATGAGCAGGCCATTGCTAAGGATCTTTTTGATATTAGTTTGCCAGGAAGACCTATCGTTCAAGGTCATGTACATCCTTTGACCCAAATTTATGAACTCGCGACTCAAACTTTAGAAAAAATTGGCTTTCAAACTTATTCAGGTCCTGAGATTGAAGATGATTATCATAACTTTGAGGCCTTAAATATTCCCGAAGATCATCCTGCACGCGATTTGCAAGATACTTTTTATTTGCCAGGTCTTAAATGGCTTTTACGTACACATACATCCACTGTACAAATTCATGTGATGGAGCAAAACGAAGCTCCCATTCGCATGATTGCACCAGGTGTGGTTTATCGTGCAGATTCTGATGTCACGCATACGCCGATGTTTCATCAGATCGAAGGTTTATGGATCGACCAAAAAACGACTTTTGCCGACCTTAAAGGAGTTTTAACTCTATTTATTCAGGAAATTTTTGATCAAAAGACACAAGTGCGTTTTCGACCCAGTTATTTTCCTTTTACCGAGCCGAGTGCCGAGCTCGATATTTCTTGCGTTTTTTGCCAGGGAAAGAAAAAAAACTGTGCGATTTGTAAGGGGACTGGCTGGCTTGAAATTTTAGGCTGTGGCATGGTCGATCCAGCCGTTTTTAAATACGTCAAGTACGATGAAGAAAAATATACTGGGTTTGCTTTTGGAATTGGTTTAGAGAGATTAGCCATGCTTAAATTTGGAATCAATGATTTGAGGCTTTTCTTTGAAAATGATTACCGATTTTTAGAGCAGTTTTAAGATTTTTGATGCAAGTGTTTTGGTCGCACGGTCGCAGTGCGACCAAAAAATCTTAAAAAATCCCTTTAAAAAAGGGGTTTTTGAAAAAAAGTTAAAAAATAAAAAAGTTTTTTGACTGAATTTGTTAACTTATTTGAGCTCTATTTTTGAGGGTAAAAAAAAGTTTTTTATGCAGCTTTATAGAAGATAAAAAAATGAAAATCAGTCTTAATTGGATACGTGAATGGATTAAAATCGACGCAAGTGCTGAAGAGATTGCAGAAAAGCTTTCGATGTCGGGACTTGAAGTGGAAGCTTTAGAAAAGCTCGGTGCAGGTCTGGATCAAGTTGTGACAGCAGAGATTCTCTCTAAAGAAAAGCATCCCAATGCAGATCGTTTGTCTGTATGTGAAGTGAGCAACGGCCAAGAAAACATTCGCTTGGTTTGTGGAGCTCAAAATATGAAAGCCGGAGATAAGGTAGCTTTGGCAGTGCCTGGGGTGACTTTGCCCAATGGATTGACTCTAAAAGAAACAGAAATTCGCAAGGTCAAATCCTTAGGTATGCTTTGTTCAGAAAGTGAGCTGGGTTTAGCAGAGGAAAGTTCTGGAATCATGATTCTTCCCGAGGAGACTCCTCTAGGAATTCCTCTTAATGAAGCCTTAGGGCTCAATGACGAAATTTTAGAAATCAACGTGACTCCTAACCGAGGAGATTGTTTGTCTGTTTTGGGAATTGCTCGAGAAATTGCTGCCAATTTTTCACTCCTACTACAAAAAAAACTACCTAGCTATGATCAACAGAATTCAAACTTAGAAGGGCAAAAATCTTCGGACTCTATTCGAGTACAACTTGAGTCGGATGAAGCTTGTCGACGCTATTGTGGTCGGATCATTCGCGGAGTTAAGATCTCGGAATCTCCACAATGGATGCAGGCACGTTTGGCAGCTAGCGGTATTCGTTCGATCAACAATGTCGTAGATGCAAGCAACTATATCATGCTCGAATATGGACAACCTCTGCATGCCTTCGATCTTGCTAAAATTGGTGGTGCTGAAATCAAAATTCGCTCAGCTAAATCCGGTGAGACCTTACGTACCCTGGAAGGAAAAGAACTTCAGCTCAAACCAGAAAACTTGGTGATTGCGGATGCTGCGCACCCGATGGCTTTAGCCGGAGTGATGGGGGGTGAAGATTCTGGAGTGAGTGAGGCGACACGGGATTTATTTTTGGAAAGTGCTTATTTTGAAGCGTCGGGAATTCGCAAAACCTCTCGAGCTTTTGCAATGCAAACGGAGTCTTCTTATCGCTTTGAGCGTTCGACCGACCCCGAAATTTGCGTCGCTGCCCTTCGGGCCTTGAGTGATTTAATTTTAAAAATTGCGGGTGGTCAGGCAGATTCGAAAATCATTGATCTTTACCCTAAGCCAGTCCAAAAAAGCCAAATAACTTTGCGAGCCTCACGGGTTCAAAAAATTCTAGGATTTGCGTTTTCTGCCCAGCAAATCCAGACTCTTTTGGAACCCTTACAAATTGAAACTCAAGTGCGTGGTGAGGAGCTTTTGTGTGAGGTCCCTAGTTTTCGTAGTGATCTCACGCGTGAGATTGACCTCATTGAGGAAGTCGCTCGTCTTTATGGTTATCAAAATATTCCCACGACTTATCCAGAACTTGATTTAAAAACTTTAACGAATTCTAAACCGAAAGAAAAAGACCTTGCAATTCAGTCACTGCGTCAAACTTTGCTTTCTTGGGGATTTTCAGAACTGATTCATTATAGTTTTACTTCACCCAAGCTCCTTCAGCAATTTGAGCAAAGCTATGCAGCCGAACAGGTGCTAGCTAATCCTATCAGCGAAGAGCTTTCAGTGATGAGACCTTCCTTATTGCCACAGATGGTTCAAACTCTTCAAAAAAACATTCATAAGTCATCAAATCAATTAAAGTTTTTTGAGATGAGACGAGTCTATCATTTTCGACAAGTTGAAGGAGAAGATCGGCCCTTTGAAGAGTCTTTACACCTCTGTCTTGGCATGACCGGAGATTTTCACGAGCCTTACTTTGCAGAAAAAAATCAGGCTGTTTCATTTTTGGACTTAAAAAGTTATCTTCTTGAAATTGCTCAAAAATTTGGTAAAAAAATACGTTTGATAAAGAATAATTCCATTCCGTCGTTTTTTATGCCGACCCGCTATGCAGAGATTTTAATGAGAAATTCTCAGCTTGGACAAGTGGGAGAGTTACATCCGCGGGTTCTCAAGGATTTAGATTTAGCTCAGTCTCTGGTTGTCGCAGAAATAAATTTAGATCTTGTTTTGACAGAAACGAAAAATAAGATAGAATTTAAGAAGTTGTCTCCTTATCCGTCGATTTTTAGAGATTTGAACTTAATCGTCGATGAGAAAGTGACGTGTGAAGAAGTTAGCCGTCTGATTAAACAAAAGGGCGGTTCACATTTGTTGGGCTTTTATTTGTTTGATCTTTATCGGGGAGAGCCGATTGATCAATCGAAAAAAGCCTTAACTTTCCGCTTGGAATATGCTTCAAATGAACGTACTTTGACGGATGATGAGGTAAATGAGGCGAGGGAAAATTTATTGAAGATATTAAATGACAAATTGGGTGCTAGCCTGAGATAACGTTAGCAGGCGATGTGAAAATACTTTTGTAGAGGAGAGCCTTATGACAAAAGCAGATTTGATAGAAGCAATTTATGATAAAGTCGGTTTTTCTAAGAAGGAATCCATGGATATTGTAGAAATGATCTTTGATACTATTAAGAAAACTCTTCAATCTGGAGAAAAAGTCAAGATCAGTGGATTCGGCAATTTTGTGATTCGTGATAAGAATCCTCGTCTGGGAAGAAATCCTCAGACGGGAGAAGAAATCATGATTACTGCTCGCCGTGTTTTGACCTTTCGACCTTCACAAATTCTTAAACAAGCTTTAAATCGAGACTCAGAGAAGGAAGCATAAAAGTATCATGACCGGGATTCCAGATAAATTATACTTCCGTATCGGTGAGGTTGCTAAAATCGTTGGCGTCAAAGCTTATGTTTTGCGTTATTGGGAAAAAGAGTTTCCTCAATTAGCTCCCTCCAAGAGCCGTTCCAAGCAGCGTCTTTATCGTCGTGAAGAAGTTGAGCTTCTGTTGCAGATCAAAAATTTGCTCTATGATGAGAGGTTTACGATTAATGGAGCCAGGCAACGTCTTGAAGAACTCAAAGCAGAAAAGAAAAAGCCCGAGCAAAAGAATCAAGATAATTTGAAACCGCAGATTAGTATACCTCTTCTAGGCCAGGAGGGTTTACAAAAAAATCTTATCACGATGAAAGAAAAGTTGTTTGAGGCTGCAAAAGCACTTGATCGAATCTAATAGAAGCTGTACATTCCAAAAAAAAATAATTCATCGGGACGTGGCGCAGCCTGGTAGCGCATTCCCTTGGGGTGGGAAAGGTCGCTGGTTCAAATCCAGTCGTCCCGATTTTTGTTTCTTTTTATATTCCCTTTAAAAATTTCTTATTCAATTTCATAAAACTTGTACACGACGTTACATCAATAAACTTGAATGATATACTGCATTGCCCGAACGGCTTTATGTGTGAGAAGGAGGCATTTTTTCAAAGCGGCTTAGTAAGCTGTAAGCGCAAGGAATGACAAAAAGTGTTAGGAAGGTGGAAATAAAGACACCACCAATAATGACGGCTGCCATGGGTATACGTGTTTCGGCGCCGGGACCCAAAGCCAAGGCAGGAGGTACTGCGGCTGCTAGCGTCGAAAAGGTTGTCATGAGTATGGGCCGTAAGCGTTGTGGACATGCGGTTAAGATAGCCTCTCTCACATTAAGCCCCTCGCTTCTTCTTTGATTGGTGAAGTCGACGAGTAGAATAGAATTTTTCTTAGCGATTCCCATGAGAAGTATCAAGCCGATAAAGCTAAAAAGGCTCAGCGAGTTATTGGTGATGTTTAGAGCTATCCATGCTCCGGAAAAACTAAATGGGAGTGCGAGTAAGACGATGAATGGATGTAAGAAGCTATTGTATTGACTTCCCAAGACCATGTAAGCAACAATGAGTCCTAGCAGTAGAGCGAAGGTTAAACTCTGAAAAGATTCCGCAAAACTCTTGGCGGAACCTTCGTAAACGACATGATAGCCTTCTTGTAAGATGTCTTTTTCTAAGCGCCCCACTTCAGCGAGCGCTTCCTCTTGTGAATAGCCTTTGCTGATATTTGCAGTGATGCCAATCGCTCTTTCACGTGATTCACGAGTGATAGTTTTTAAAGTGTCTTTTTCTTGAATGGTCGTCACTTCAGAAAGAGGGATCAATTCTCCCAAGTTATTTCGTACCATCAGTTTTTTTAAGGCCGCGCTTTCTTGACGCTCTTCTTGTGGCAAACGGATACGAATATCATTGCGTCGTCCAGATTCTGTAAATTTACCCGTGCGGACACCTCCAATCATTGCTTGAATGGTTTGACCGATGCTGGCAATACTTACTCCACGTTTTTGGGCAGCTTCTCTTTCAGGGATGGTTTGGATTTCGGGTTGTCCTGCTTCATAGTCACTTTTTACATCCTGAAAGTAAGAGCTTTGGCGCATTTTGTTGACAAAGCTTTCTGAATCCCCGGTAAGTTGATTCCAGTCGGGACCGCGGATAGTAAAATCAATAGGATAACCGGCATTTGCTGCGAGTCCTCGCATGGAGAGATCACGCATAAAAACTTTGAAGTCTTTGATCTTGCTCAGTTGCTCACGTAACTCATCCATGATTTCATATTGACCTAGGGAACGCTCTAATTTTGCTCGCTTGGGCCGCTCCTTCGGTTGTTTAAGAGTAATAAACATATTTGCTTTATTGGCGTCTTGTCCTCCAAATCCTCCGACAGCAGCAAAGAATCTCAAAATATCGGGATGCTTTGCAAGTATTGTTTCGGCCTCTCGAACTTTAGAATCCGTAAAATTGATGGATGAACCGATAGGAGTTTCAGCCACGACCAAAAACATACTTTGATCTTGTGGGGGAACGAATTCTTTTTTGAGAGCGTCAATTTTTAAATTCAATCCGGCAATATTAATGTTTAGGCCAGAGTAAAAACTCCATGAAGCAAAGAAGAATACTCCTGAAAATACCAATACCCAGAAGCGATGATTAAGACAAAAACTTAGCATGGATTTATATATATTGTCGATTGTGCTAAAGGACCGATCCATCATTCGGGTAAAAGCATTTTTTTTTGATTTTTCGGGGAGAAATCTAGAAGCTCGCATGGGTGTCAGTGTGAGAGCTTCAACCGAGGAAAGAGAAACGGCTATAGACATCGTGACACCAAATTGAAGGAAGAATTTTCCGATACTTCCTTGCATGAAAACGACAGGAATAAAAATTGCGACCAGAGCGAGAGTCGTTGCAATAGCCGCGGGAGTGATTTCGCGTGCTCCGTCGATGGCCGCTTGCATACGAGGCTTGCCCATTTCTTGATGGCGGACAATATTTTCTAAAACCATAATGGCATCGTCGACGACGATACCGATTGCCAAAATAAGTCCCAGCATGGTGAAAGTGTTTAGGGTATAACCAAAGAAGTATAAAAAGATAAAAGTTCCTAAGATCGAGGTGGGAATCGCCAAAATAATATTAAAAGTAGAACCGATAGAACCTAAGAAGATCCAGCACACCAAAGCTGTGAGTGCAGCAGAGAGAATTAACGTGAACTGCATTTCTTCTTGAGTTTCCTCGATGAAACGTGTCGAGTCAAAATTGACTTGAAGTTCATACTCTTCAGGAAGAAGTTCTTGGATTGATTTAATCCGTGCGCGAATATCTTGTGCAACGGCGACTGCATTGGAGCCGCGCTGCTTACGAATTCCCAAGCCTATAGAAGGCTGTCCATTGGTGCGACTAATGCGCCGAATTTCATCGAGGCCAGCTTCAGCCGTCGCGACATCACCAATCAGAATAGTTTTATAAATGGTGCGACCGCCACGGCGGGTAATGGGAATTTTTTCAAAGTCTTCTGGAGTACTGGCTTCACCTAACAGTCTAATGTTATATTCTTTTTTGTCAGTTTCTAGACGACCCGCAGGAATTTCGACATGACCTTGATTGATGGCATCCATAATATCCAGTACAGTGAGCTCATATTCGATGAGTTTATTTGGATCCACCCAAACTCTTAGATTGGGTTCGATATAACCGCCCAAAATGATTTCTCCGACTCCATTAATTGTTTGCAATTGATCCTTTAATTTGTCGCGTGCATATTTCATTAATTCACGCATTTCGTGCATTTTTTCTTTGGAGTCCGAGGATTGATTCGCATTTTTTTTAAAAAGAGAAATCCATAGAATGGGCTGGTCTTCAGGATTGGTCTTGGTAACAATCGGAGGGTCAATTTCGTTGGGCAAACGACTTTGAGCTTGCGCGATTTTACTTTGCACATCTTGCAAAGCTAAATCGATGTTACGTTCTAGATCAAATTCGATAGAGATGCTGGCGCTTTCTTGACGAGAAGTTGAGCTAATACTACGCACGCCTTCGACATTGAGTACAGATTCTTCTAAGACATCAACAACGTCAGTTTCCATGATATTGGGAGAAGCTCCCTCATAGGTGACTGATACAGTGACGACTGGAAAATCAACATCGGGCATTTGGCTGACTCCTAGCCGTTGATAGGAAATGTAGCCAAAGAGAATGAGCGCAGCCATGAGCATCCACGCAAAGACAGGGTGTCGAATAGATATGTCCGAAAGCATCATGGCAGTAGTCCTGTTCGTGTTTGGAGTTGAACCCATCGCAACCAATAGAGAGCTTCAGCGGTGTCGCGAGAACGGATGGCTTCTAGCCAGGTGCGTTGTGAAACGAGTAAGCTTTGATTGTCGATAAGCCCCAGAGAAAAGTCACCTTTTTGTAGTTGATAAGTTTTTCGAGCTTGTGCAGCCGCACTTTGATACTTTTTGAGTTCTTTTTCAGAGCTGCGAAAACTCTGGAAGGCTGAACGGATTTCACGTACAGCAAGGCGTTCTTTTTCTTGGGTTTCATATTCCGAAATTTTGCTTTGTGCTTTGGATTCACGTAGTCTTCCCCAAGACTCTCCGTTAAAAATTGGAACTTCAAGTTGTAAAACAGCGTCCCATCGACTGCTATTTAAAAAGCCTTCACGGTAAGGATAGATATTTGCACTGATTCCAGCATTGGGTAGAAGCTCACTCCGGGTGATCGCGATTTCACCCTTTCGTAGCTCTGTTTCCTTTTTTGCAGCTTGGATATCTGCTCTCTTGCGCCCTAATGCGACATACTGTTCAAGAGTTTCTGCTTGAGGCTTAACCTGAGCTTCTTTACTAATGGGTGGGTGGGGGTTGAGCCCTGTTAGAAATGAAAGTGTTTCGTAAGCAACTTTGCGTTCTCCTCGACGATTTTCTAACTGTGCTTCTAGCAATGTGATGATGGTTGCTTGTTCTGAGGCATCGCTTTCTCGAGATTTTCCCAGAGAGACTTCCTTTCTGAGATCTTGAAGTTGTCGGCGGGCAACACCTAAAATCATTCGAGTTGCGTCAATATCTCTTTCAATCCTAGCAATAGTTAAGTAGGCGACTGTGACATCTTCATACAAAAGTCGTTTCGCATTCTCCAAAAGTAATTGTTGCCGAACTTGATCGACTTTGCTCAGTTTGATGGATTGAAATTCCCTAAAACCTTGAAACAAAGGTTGGTAAAGATTGAAAGCGGTTTGGGAGCGACTGATTTGAGAAAAATTACCTGAAAAACCACTTTCGCTGTTCGTCGAGACAGGATCTTGCAGGTCATTGCGATAGATAAATGAGGCTTTTGGTAAGACAGTTCCTAAGGCTTGAAAATAACGATGACGTGCGATCTCGATTTCAGTTTCTGAGATGGCGATTTGTTCACTGCGTTTGAGGCTTAATTGGTAACAATCATTTAAATTTAACCCCCTTTCCTCTGCATGTAGTTCCAAAGAAAAAAACATACAAAGGAATGAACACAAAATGAATAGTTTGTTTCTCATTGCTGGGCTTGGAATGATATCTATAATCCTAATTTTTTCCGTAAAGTCCTTCTTTTGAGGGAGGACATTTCGAGAAAGTCAATTTTGAATTGTTTATGAAAATTCTTTTTATACATATAAAGCGACGAACTTCTATAGAAAAGGTTCAAAGTTTTTTATGTTTCTATAACTATTTGATTGAAATAACTTTTTCTTTTTAAAATTAATTTTTTATTTTTTTGCTGGCTTCACGAAAAGTAGCTAGTAATTCTGAATAGTTTTTGGTGACAGGGAATTGAGGAAATTCTTCAATCACATTTTGAGGTGGACAAAATAAGATTCCCTCATGAGCTTCTGAAAGCATCGTCGTATCATTATAAGAATCTCCTGCGGCGACGACTTTAAAATTGAGTTCTTTGAGTCTTTTGACGGCTTCGCGTTTTTGGTCCTGCATCCGCAAACAATAATTAGTGATTTTACCTTGATCATTGATTTCCAGATTGTGACAAAATAAGGTTGGGTAACCCAATTGCTTCATGAGGGGCATGGCAAATTGGTAAAAAGTGTCTGAAAGTATAATGACTTGAAATTCTTCTCGCAATTGATTGAGAAAGTCTTTGGCTCCCTCAAGGGGATTTAATTGAGAAATCACTTCTTCGATATCTTTTAGGGCATATTGACGTTCATCGAGTATGGCGAGGCGTTTTTTCATCAGTACGTCATAGTCAGGAATATCACGAGTTGTCAGTTTGAGTTCTTCAATGCCTGTTTTATGCGCAAAATTAACCCAAATTTCGGGGATGAGTACGCCTTCTAAATCTAAGCATGCAATGATCATTTTATTTCTCCAATTTTATTAAGAATAATTTTGAAAACTTTCTATTGAGTCATATAATTTTTTTTTATTCACTTCCACCCCAAAAACTTTTCGCTTTATCGAGGTCCTCTTGTTCTTCCTTACTGAGTGGAGGGTCGCTGGGAACGAGCAGCCAAACTCCCTTTTGCTGGTGCACCTGCATCCACTGTTCGTTTTCTAGACATTGGCCCTTTGTTCTCACCTGAAAATCGAGGGGAGAGCCAAGTTTTTCTGTTTTGGGCATACAGACATATTTTAATGGAAAAAGCTCTGCTTGAGCTTGGTATAGAGTGATCAAGCAAAGGACGATTCCAAATAAGATATTCTTTGTTTGATGAATTAAAAAATAAATGTCTCTGCTTTTTACCATGCCATTAAACAATCTTCTAATAAAGCGTTTCCTTTATATTCATTAATACAATAGTCAAGTGCTTGTTGATGGGCTTCTTCACAAGATATTTGACTATCTGCGGTAATTTCACCTTTATAACTTTTCAGGTCCACTACTTGATCGAGAATTTTTTTTTGAAACTTTCTAATGCAGGTAAAATGCCAAATCTGATTTTTGGAAAGTTGTGGATCGGGCGGCCATTGTATGCTGAGCGGCGGGTAAAACTGCATGGAACTGGTGATAGGAATGAGTGCCATAGCGCCTCGAGGTTCACGGCTAAAAAGTGCAAGGTAGCGTTGTTGTCCTGGTGGACACCTTTCATCAAAGGCGACTTCATGAACTTTGACTTTGTCTGAAGCTTCTTGATCGATGCAAACTTGGCTTTGTTGGGGGATAAAGAGTGTATAATCAGGATTCCATGCGCTTGATTGAAAAGAAAAAGTGATCATCAATATCACATTAATGAGAAAACAAAAGTTTATTGTTCTCATAGAGACCACTGGCCTCTTTTTTTGAGAATAAGAATTTTGTGGATTTGAGTGGTTGGACTTTCGATTGTTTCCCATGCTTTTGCGACTGAGAGTGGATTTTTGATAATCAATTTGGATCCTGTTTTTCCTGCAATCATGACCCAGTGCTTTCCATGAAGTTTGTTTTCAATTTGTGCGATAACAGGTTGTCCTTTTTTGAGTGATTTTAAGATGAGGTTATGGTTGGGACTTGAGGGCATTTCAATTTCTAATTTTTCTCCAGTGATTGCCGCGATAGAATACCACTTGGGTTCTCCTTCTGGAGAGTAGGCATCGTTGCTTAAAAGTAAGGGGGCTAATTCTGCAGGGGGAGATTTCCATCCCATGGCATCTAGTGCCATGCTCAAAGCTAAAGTTGCACTGCCGTGAGAGGCGAGTGATTGAGAAGGCTGGCTGAGCTGAACTTTTGCATACTCAGGATTATTTTGTAGATAGTAGGGATGTTTTGAAAAAAAAATTTCGGCTGTTTTAGAAGCTTGAAGACCAGCTTGATAATGATAGATTAGAAAAACAGAACTTAAAATAAAACTACCGACGAGTATGCCGACGATAAGATAAATTTTTTTTTTGGATGCCTTCATATTTTTTATTTTTACAAATACTTTTATGTATTGTCGATGACAAAAACACCGCCAATGAGACCAGCGTCGACTCCTAATACAGCCGGATGAATTTCGATCAGGGATCCAGTATAGTCATAAACTAAATCCTTGAGAGTGATTTGGCAAGTTGGAATAAAAAAATCCCAGGCTTTTGCAATCCCACCTCCGAGAATGAATTTAAAGATTCCGAAGCTGTGACTGAGGTTGCTCAAGCCGTAAGCCAGGTTTTTTCCGAAATTTTGCCAGATTTTTAATGCTTCAGGCTCAGCGTTGAGGGCCATCTTTGTGAGCTCTTGAGGAAAATCTTTATTTTCGAGTTGAAGTGATTCGAGAGAGCTTCGTTTTTGTTCTGCTTTTAGTTTTTCGTGATGAGATAAAATTTGCTGACGGAGTCCCGTCATCGAACAATAGCTTTCGAGAGTTCCTGAAATGTTCAGAGCGCCTTTTTCCCCTTGAGGGTTAATGACCATGTGGCCGAATTCTCCAGCAAATCCATGTGAACCATGGAAGAGTTTTTTTTGATGAATGATGGCTCCTCCAATGCCTGTCCCTAGCGTCAATAAGATAAAGTCTTGCCAGTTTTTTCCAGCACCGAGATTGGCTTCAGCCAGTGCGGCTTGATTTGCATCGTTATCGATAAAAATCGGAATGTCGAAAGCTTTTTTTAGCTCACTTGATATAGGAATCCTTTTCCAGTGGGGGAAGTGGGGTGATCGGTAAACAATTCCCTCTTTAAAATTAACGAGGCCTGGAATACCCAGAGAAATAGCTTTTATCGAGAGTTTTTTTTCTTGAGCGATGGCGATTAAAGTTCTGAGTTCTTCTTTGAGTACTTCAATCAAATCATGAGCTTCTTGGACTTTTTGACTGCTAATACATTGGCGTTTTAAGATTTCCCCCTGACTATTGAGGAGAGCCAGCCGCAAAGAACTGCCTCCTAAATCCACAGAAAGATAAGCGCTATTTTTGTCTTTTTCTTCTAGCATAAATTTTGATATATCATTTTAGCTTTTCTTTAGTATATTGTTTTATTATCCATTAAAGTGTTTTCTCTTATTTTATTTTATTTACTTTCTTTTTGTTTGGCCAAAAAGAAAGTAACAAAGAAAAAGACCACCCCCGAATAAAATACCTAAATCTTCAATAATCCAGCTAAGACTCGCAAACTCGCCTTAATTTTATTAGGGCTCAAACAGTGCGAGTCTCTTCACGCTAGGTTTTATTTCAGATTTGACGGTATTTTTTCGAAGGGGAAGAGGCAAATTGTACTAAATAAAAGTGAAAAGACTATTAGGATGCCTTAAAAATACTATTTACAAGACTCCGATGATCTTGTTACTCGATTTTGATAAAGAAGAAGTAGAAAAAAGAAGGAGAAACTGGTCTTAATGAAGATTAAATTTGGAACCGACGGATGGCGTGCTGTAATTGGCAGAGATTTTACTTATGAAAATGTTGCGCAGCTTGTGCAAGCTTTTTGTGATTTTAAGTCGAAAGAAAAAAATAAAAAAATTATTTTAGGATATGATCGACGTTTTTGCAGTCAGGATTTTGCGAAGGAAGCTGCGTGTGTCCTGTTGGCAAATGGCTTTTTTGTTGAGATGAGCGAGAAATATGTCCCAACGCCTTTAATCTCTTGTCGAGTTGTTGAGCAGAAGGCCTTAGCGGGTATTATGGTGACGGCAAGTCATAATCCCTACAAGTGGAATGGAATTAAAATCAAAGAAAAAGATGGGGGAAGTGCTTCGGCGAGTTATGTTCAAGGTATCGAAGCACAGATTCAAAAAAATCAAAAGCAAGGACGCAAAATTAAAAGATTAGACATTGAATCGGCAATCAGAAAAAAACAATTTCGTTATTTTGATCCCTTTAGTTTCTATCTAAAAAAGCTTTCAAAATTCGTTGATCTCGATTTGATTAAAAAATCTAAACTCAGGATTGTTTTTGATGCGATGCATGGATCTGGTACAGGTTTTCTCAAAGAGCTTTTAGGAAAGCAAGTTATAGAAATTCGCAGTCAAGAGGATCCGTTTTTTGGAGGAGTGAACCCAGAGCCGATTGAAAAAAATTTGCTGCCTTTAAAATCCGCTATCAAAAAAGAAAACGCTTATATGGGATTGGTGACAGATGGTGACGCTGATCGTATTGGTGCAATGGATGAAAAAGGCCACTTTATTTCAGCTCAACAGATATTTGCACTTTTATTGGAGCATTTATTAAGGGAAAGACGGTGGAAGGGCCAAGTTGTCAAAACTGTGTCGACTACTTTAATGGTGGATCGCCTCTGTGAAACATTTTCGATTCCCCTTTTAGAAACACCAATTGGTTTTAAACATATCTGTCAGGCATTTCGTGAAAACAAGGTTTTGATTGGGGGAGAAGAGTCGGGGGGTATTGGAATACCGCGTCATGTCTCCGAGCGTGACGGTTTATTATGCGCTTTGTTATTATTAGAAATTAGCGCGCAAAACCCGATGCCTTTTTCAAAGCTGATTCAAAAGTTGCAAAAGAATTATGGTCCACTTCATTATCGTCGTGAAGACCTCTCGCTTTCAACGCAGCATATGAAAAGTATCATGCAGAAATTAAAAAAATGTGATGCTCAATCTTTTGCGGCCATCAAGCTTGATAAAAAGGATGGATGGAAATTTTATTTTTCCGATCAGTCTTGGCTTTTAATACGTCCTTCAGGAACCGAACCTCTTTTAAGAGTTTATGCCGAAGCTCCCAAGAAGAAAAGAACGGATCAACTTATTGAATATGCTAAAAAGTTTGTCGAACATTGAAAAAAAACTACATAAAGATTCAAGAATGGAGATTTCTCAACTTAAATTAAATACCCAAGATAAAGAATGTCTTGCTAAAAAAGGCATCAAACCTGAAACTCTTGAGTTCCAGTATGTAGCTCTGCGAGAAAAAAAATATCCTCTTGAACTTTTAGCAGCTTGTCATCCTCATCAAGGGATTCAAGTTCTCTCTAAAAGTAAAGCTCAAGATTTGGAAAAATTCTTTCGTGAAAAGCAGTCTCAGTACACAATGACGAAGTTTGTTCCGGCCTCAGGTGCAGCTTCTCGTATGTTCAGTGATATTGAAGCGCTCCAGGATGAAACTCAACTTAATATTCTGCCGCCTATCGCAGAGAGTTTGGCCAAGTTCCTAAAAAAAATTGAGGCAGATCTTTCTTGTTTTCCAAAAGGGCTTGTGCCTTTTCATTATTATTCTAGTGAAAATTATTTTGGCGAAACGCGAAATGCTTTTCAGGAACATCTCGTGGAAGCTTTGGCCTATCAAAAAGATCGTGATCAAAAGATTAGGGTTCATTTTACTTTGCATCCTGACTTTTATCGTTGTGTTGAAGAAAATATTCAAATCTGGAGCCAACAAAATAGCTATCCAATGGACTTTTTAGAGGTGACTTATTCAACACAAAGTCCCAAAACCGAAGCGATCAGTCTAGATGAAAAATGGGAGCCTTTGCGAGTTAATGAGCGGTTGTTATTACGCCCCGGTGGCCATGGCGCTTTGTTGAAGAATCTTCAGGAAATCAATAGCGATCTTGTTTTTATTCGCAATATTGATAATATTGGCTTTCATCCGGATGCTGAAGAAAAAATTTTTTGGTCAAAAATATTGGCTGCTTATCTTATCAAAATTCAGGAAAAAATTTTCTTTTTTTTGCGAAGAATTCAAAAGAAAGAGAATAATGTCGACTTTATTTTGGAATTGAAAAATTTTTTGCACTCTAATTTTTTTTACAACTTAGAGGATTCTTTTTTTAAGCAGGATCTTGAAAAGCAATTGAGTGAGATCTACGGTTTTCTCAACCGTCCTTTGAGGATTTGTGGAGTTGTTCCCAATCAGGGGCAAGTGGGGGGAGCCCCCTTTTGGGTGAAAGATATTCATGGAAATAAAAGTTTACAACTTGTCGAGTCGATAGAAATCAATCATTTGGATCCTGCGCAAGAAAAACTCTTCAAGAATTCCACGCATTTTAATCCAGTGAATATGGTTTGTAGTTTTCGTGATTTTCGCGGAGCTTTTTTTAGGCTAGAGGATTTTTGTGACTCGACACGTGTGTTGATTTCAGAAAAAAACTATGGCGAACAAAAAATAAGGGTCTTTGAATGGCCGGGGTTATGGAATGGCGGCATGGCTTATTGGAATACTATTTTTTTGGAACTTCCTATTGAAACTTTTACCCCGGTCAAGGTTTGGCAAGATTTGTTGAAACGCTCTAACTGACTTTTTTATTAAACCCTTTGCCCATAGAATTTTTCGACTTTGCGGGAGCTTCTGGAAAATCTAAAGAAAAGTTTGTGTAGGCTTGAAGTTGTTTTTTAAAGTTTTCAACAATGGGAACGGCTGCAGGATCGACCTGATAAGTTTGAGCGAGATAATAACTGGCGAAGTCAGCAATTTGTAAGCTGGCAAAGATGACTTCCAGCGGATGTTGGCCTTTAATTTTTAAGGGGTAAATAGGAATTTTTTCTCCTAAAATATTTTCAAATACATTCATGCGTTGTTGCATTCGCGAATCCATCAAGGGACTTTTTAGGAGTATCATTGACGCAGGTATGATGTTTTGTGTCCAACCGACCATTTCGTTATGATTAAGTTCTGGAAAAACATTGTAAAAAGAGGGAACTTTACAGTTTTCGTTAAACTTGATTTTCCAGTTACGGCAAGTGCCTGCAAGTGAACTTGGGCCATGGATGATAGGAACTCGATTAATAAGAAAACTAGCTAGTTTTTTACCTTCTTCTTCAAATTCACTTTGATGATCTTTTAAAAAAGCGGCAAGACGTGAAAGTATATGACTATGATCTTCGCAGCGTTCTAGTCGATAAAGTATGGCAAGCAAGCTCGCTAAAAAATAACCTAAGGCACATCTTGGCTGGACACAGTTAGGAATATTGATGTGAGGAAAATCGAATTTTTTGGCCAGATCTTTTAATTGACCGCCATGACCGATACATAAAATAGGAATTTCTTTTTTAAGAGCCTCGGAGAAAATGGAGAGGACCTCTTCGGTATTGCCTGAATAAGATGCACAAATGACAAGATCTTGAGAATTTGCGTAATTAGGTAAATGGTAGTCTAAAATGGGGCGAATGGGGTCTTCTAATTGCACATAGTCTTGCAAAATATCCAAAGTCAGAGCACTTCCACCCATTGCTGAAAAAAAGATATAGCGGGGTCGCCAAGCCTCAAGCAAAAGCCAGGGAGTTTCGAGGGCTCGATACCAGCTGCTTTCAAATTGCAAAGCTAAGTTTTTGATTTCTTTGTAAATTTTTTCTTCTCCCCATAGCCTTTTGATAAAGATAATTAATGCTCAATTTCCTAACCTAAAATGAATCTTCTCACAAGGTCTTTTGTAGAAGTGTAATTACAAAGTTTAAATGGCTTTTATGTCGGTTCTATACATTATGCTCCTATTGAAAAATAACTTTCTTCCACTTTCTGGCCCGCGGCTCAGGCGCTGCCGTAGGGCCAGGCTGATGAAATTTTTGTAGTTATTTTGCTATTAAAAACAAGTATTTTATCAAAGCCGCTTCAAAAAGCTTTTTTTCATTAGGCCCATTACGAAAGCAAATAAACTCATTCCTAGGAGTAAAGCAGGAGAAATATTTGAGTGAGTTGATGAACTTAAGCTGCATCCATTTGCTGAGGGTTCTGGAGTATCATAAATTGGATCATCATTCAGCGGCCCAGCATCGGGGTTGCCACCTGAATTTCCATCAAAACTTGGAGGAGTTGGAGTAGGGGCTGTTTCTGATGAAAAGATGACTTGAAAACCTTGGGGAGGAGCGATGTAAATATCGGGATCTTCTCCGTCACTAAACGTAATATTTTCACCTCCTGATCGAATGAGTTGAATAGTTGGACTATTATCCATTCCAGAGGTGAAAATAAATAGATTGGGTGTCAGAAGGTCGTTATGATTGACGTCTCCATTTTTAGAAGTCACTGTGAAAGCTTCTCCTTCAATATCAACAGGCTCTAGGACTAAGGTGTTTGCAGAAACGAGGACACTTAAGGGCATGGGAGCGGGTTCATTTAAGCTAATGGAGATAGTTTCTTCCAAAGCTAAATTACTGTAAATGAGGGGATCATTATTGTTGTTAGAATCGAGAGTAATAAATCCGTTATGTTCTACGAGTTCTGGGTTGAATTTGATAAAGAAAAAATCTCCAGCCTGTAGTTTGATTTCTTCACTATAAACTTTTGCACTTAATAATAAGATCGAGAAACAAATCATTAAACTGAGTGTTTTAAAAGTTTTTTTAATGGACATTACTTTCTCCCTTGATTGCGGGGCTTGATTTAGGCCCCAAATTATTTGAGAAATATCGTCTGGCAATCTTTTAAAAAACCGCCAAAAACAGATAATTCTAAAAACAATCTAATTATAAAGCAAGACTGGCTGCGTTAAAAACTAAAAAAGAAAGTATTTTATTTTAGGGTAAAGAAAAAAGGGAGAAAATAATTAAAACAATACAGCTAATAAATTTCTTGTTTTCCAATAAAAGAAGTTAGCTAGTTTGGCTACCACAGCATTTTTTATATTTTTTTCCACTTCCGCAAGTACAAGGGTCATTTCTTCCGACCTTTTTTTCTTCACGACGATAGGTTTTTGCTTTGGGAAAGGTAGAGTCGACATAATACCATCGACCTTCGTGCTGGCGAAAAAGAGCTCTTTCCTCATGTTCGACGGTTTCTTCTTTATCCTTTTCTCGGTAGTTAACAGTAAAATTAATCCAGCTATAATCGCTTTCGTTTTCCTCTTTTTCAATTTCGAGACCAAGCCACTCAGAATTATTTGCCCAAGCTTCAATTTCTTTGCGATCGTGTTGTTCGCGAGTTTCAGGGTGAGTCGTTTCGACAATAAAATCAATGTTGCCATCTTTGAAAGCTTGATAACGTGCTTCTAATAGCTCTCGAGCGCTTTGTGGCCAGTTTTTTTCATTTATTTCAGACATTTATGCTCCTTTTAAGAGAGTTCAAAGAGTGCAATCTACTTTGTTAGAGAAAAATTTTAATCACTCAACGTACCCTTAAGTACGCCTCCCGATTAAATTTTTTCTCCGCCTCGTATCTTGCCCTTTTTGAATACTCTCTAAAAATAGATTTTTTCAATAGTTCTCTTTTACGATGAATATTTTTTTTTCCTTTAGAGGATTTAAGTGAAAAATTAAAGCTCTCCCAAAATCACCAAGTCATTGCGGTGGATGATTTCGTCCAGGTATTTATAACCCAAGGTTTTTTCGATTTCTGAACTTTTTAATCCTTTGATTTTTTCAATTTCATAAGAATGATAACTCGTTAAACCACGAGCGAGGACTTTTTTGCTAGTTTTACAAAAAATATCCACTGCGTCTCCTTTGTTAAAAGTTCCTTCAACTTTGATAATGCCTGAACTCAGCAAAGATCGTCCTTTTTGCAGAGCTGTGCAGGCACCTTCATCGATACGTAGACTGCCTTGAGACTTTAAATTATAAGCGAGCCAGTGCTTCTTTGCGCTGAGGCGGTTTTCTCCATCTTGAGGAACAATTAAAGTACCGATGTCTTCTCCTCGGAGAATTCGTTGGATGACATTGGGAGTGTGACCGCTGGCGATCAACGTTGCGACTCCATAGTGTTGAGCTTTTTCAGCAGCTTCGAGTTTGGTGCGCATGCCTCCTGTGCTGCTAGGGCGCAGCGTGTCGGTTGCACCCAGTTTAACTTGTTGGTCAATCTTTTCGATAATGCTGAGACGCTGGGCTTCGGAGTGGGTTGAGGGGTCTAAGTCATAAACTCCACCGACATCACTGAGAATAATCAACAGATCAGCTTCATAGGCGCTGGTGACTAATGCGGAGAGGTTGTCGTTATCACCAAACTTGATTTCGTCGGTTGCGACACTGTCATTTTCGTTAATGATCGGAATCAGTCCCAGTTTACGAATTTCAAATAAGCTATGGCGAATATTGAGATAGCGACGTCGATTTGCAAAGTCATCTCGGCCCACTAGAACTTGAGCGACCTTGAGTTGATATTTTGCAAAAGCCTTTTCATATTCAAACATCAGGGCGTGTTGCCCCGCTGCCGCGACCGCTTGTTTCAAGGCGATCCGTTTAGGTTTTTGTTTGAGCTCAAGACGGTTCATTCCCGCAGCGATGGCACCTGAGCTGACTAGAGCAACTTCGATTTTGTTTTGATGTAACTCAGCCACTGTTCTGGCCAGCTTGCGAAAAGGAGCACTAATAAGTTGGCCCGCTTCGTTGACTAAAATGGAACTGCCAATTTTGATGACTAAACGTTTTTTATTTTGAAGCTGTTTTCTCATCGTCTACACTTTGGAATTTTAAAAAATTATGCAACCTTAAATTTTTCTAGAAAGTTTTCAGGAAGGCTTGCCTGAGAATTCCAATATTGAATGGGGTCGCTCTGAACTTGGGTGCCAAAGATTTGGAGTGCATGATTTTGTTTTTTTGCCCAAGCTTTTAATTTTTCTGTTACGAGAGAAACCATGCCAATTTCACCTGCAAAATGTCCAATGTCGATAATAGAAATGCTCTGAGAGATTGCATCCAAAGCTTGGTGATATTTAAGATCTCCTGTGACTAAGACATCGGCTCCTGCAGTAAGCGCTTCGTTGAAAAACCCCGCTCCGCTGCCTGTCATCACGGCAACTTTTTTGACTTCATGAAAGAGAGAGCCTGCAAAACGAATATTTTTAATTTTTAATTGAGAGCTAATATTTTCGAGCAAGTTTTGTAGAGTGACTTTCTTACTTAGTTGCCCGACTCGACCCAGACCAGTTTTGCTTTTTTGGGAATTTTGTGAAGCTAAAAGGGGTGTGCAATTTTTGAGCTTGAGTTGTTCAGCTAAGAGGTCATTCAATCCGTTTTGGGTAGCATCCAGGTTGGTATGAAAGGAAAGGATTGTGATATCCATATTGCTAGCTAAGCGCGCTAACCGAGTGCTTACTTGAGAGTCATCTAAACATTGGATGGGTTTAAAAAAAAGCGGGTGATGTGTAATAATGACTTGAGCTTCATGATCAACAGCTTCCCATAGTACTTCCTCAGTGACGTCAAGACTGACCAGTATTGTGTTGACTTCATCGTCAAGGTTGCCAACTTGAAGACCGATATTGTCCCAGCTTTCTGCGAGTTGTGGTGGCGCAAATTGACATAAAAAATCATAGACTTCTTGGATTTTTATAGAAGCTTTTTCTCTTTTACTTTTAATTGAAGAGTTTTTAATTTTTTTTGTTTTCATGGTGCTGCAATGGTTAACAGATTTTTCTTTCTCTCACAAAGAATTATTCGTTTACTTTCTTTTTGAGTATATAAAAATAAAGTATAAAGAACCCTTGCATATGCCCAAAAGCTGGCTTAAAGCTGAAAACGGCCGGGCCCTCGCGCAAACGAGGTCTGTGAACCCGCCAGGTCCGGAAGGAAGCAACGGTAGCGGAATTTTTGTTGTGCAGCGAGTCAGCCTGGCCAACTATTATAGACGTCTAAAATAAATTAAATAAATTAAGATCTCAGTGTTTTTTCCTTCCCATTGCATAATTGAGAAAAGTTATATTATATAAATAGCCATGTCATACCAAGTTCTAGCACGAAAATATCGTCCCCAAAACTTCGAGGAAGTGGTGGGACAAAAGCATGTTACCACAACCTTAGAAAATGCCATTAAGCAAGACCGTTTGCATCATGCTTATTTATTTACTGGAGTTCGTGGAACCGGAAAGACCTCGCTCGCGCGAATTCTGGCAAAATCTCTTAACTGTCAAGAAGGTCCGACGGTGACTCCTTGTGGGGTGTGTGAAAATTGCCAGGCCATTAACCAAGGTCAATTTTTAGATGTCAGTGAAATTGATGGTGCCAGTCATACCAGCGTCGAAAATGTTCGTGAGTTACGTGAGCAAATCAAATATCTCCCCGCCATCGGAAAATACAAAATTTACATCATTGACGAAGTTCATATGCTCTCGACTTCGGCCTTTAATGCTTTACTCAAGACTCTCGAAGAGCCTCCCAATCATGTCATGTTTATTTTTGCGACGACAGAAGTTCATAAATTGCCGGTGACGATTTTGTCTCGCTGTCAGCGTTTTGATTTGAAGCGTATTTCGCAAGCTGAACTCGTCAAGCGTTTGCAATGGATTTGTGATCAAGAAAAAGTCGCAAGTAGCGGGCAAAGTCTAGAGCTATTAGCCAGAGCTGCAGAGGGTTCGATGCGTGATGCTCAAAGTTTGCTTGATATGGCCATTGGACAATGTGGAGTCGAGTTGAGTGAAAGTGCTCTTTTAGAGATGCTGGGTTTAGTGTCTTCCACCTGGGTTGAGGATATTACTGCAGATTGTCTGAAAGGTGAACTTAGGTCCGCTCTCCAAAGGGTTGAAGATATTTATCAGCGCGGATACGAGTTAAGACAAATCGTGGTCCAATGGCTTGAGTTTGTCCATGACCTTACTATAGTCAAGTCAGTGGGGCCGGATGTTTTTCAGGCAAAATTTACCACAGATGTCTTGGGTCGCATGCAGAAGATGGTCGAAGATCTTGAACTCGACCACTTGCAGGTGTTTTTTCAGACTTTACATCACTCAGTGGAGTCCATTGCACGTAGTGAAAATCCCAAAATATTGCTCGATTTATTATTGGTTAAGTTAGTGCATGGTAGTCCCTATCAAAGTTTGGCGGGCTTGCTTGGTGAGGAGAGTTTGGTAGAAAAAAAAAGTCCACAATTGTCTCCAGATAGCATTTCCTCTAGATCAAGAACCTCTTCAAGTACTCCATCTAGTAGATTAGATTCACAAACAGATTCTCGAGTGCATTCACAAAATAGCGCATCAAAAAGCAATATTCAGGCAAAAAGCGCTGTTAATACTTTAGAAGGAAGCCAAAAGATCACTTCAACAGGTTCTGAGATCAACGAAACGGTTTGGAAACAGGTATTAAAAAAACGTCCTCAAGTTTTGGCTTTAATTCAACATGCTCAGTTTCAGGCCTGGGAGGGAGACACCTATGTGTTATCCTTTGAAAAATCTTCCATCTGGCTTGACATGCTAAAGGACAAAGTTCCATTTCTTAATGAAGCGCTTTCCACTTTTTTTCAAAAAAACGTCCAAGTTCAGTTGCGTGAAGAAGCTGGCTCAGCTAAAGAAACCAAAAAAGAGGACCCTGAAGAAGAAAAACAAAAGATTGAAGACCCGGTTGTCCGTCAGGCAATCGATATTTTAAATGCAAAAGTGAAAGAGGTAAAAGTCTATGGACATGAATAAACTGATGAAACAAGCTCAAAAAATGCAGCGCGAAATGGCCAAGCGTCAGGAAGAAATGGCACAAAAAACTTTCGAGGCCTCCAGTGGAGGTGGCATGGTGACGGTTGTGGTTAATGGAAAGAACGAAGTGATGAGTCTGAAGATTGAACCTGAGGTCATCAACCCAGAAGACGCCGATATGCTCCAAGATCTTATTGTGGCAGCAGTCAATGAAGCTCAGCGTCGTGCTCAAGAAGAGATGCAGAAGGAATTGTCAGGGATGATGGGGGGGATGAATATTCCTGGTCTAATGTAATCGAGGGATTCATCAAAACAAAAAAAATTTTGAAATATAGTTTATGTCTATCTCTCCCATTGACAAACTCGTTCACTCTCTCAGTCGTTTGCCGGGTATTGGTGAAAAGACAGCGATTCGTTTGGCTTTTTTTATTCTCCAGCAGAAGTCCAACTATGCTCGCGAATTGGGTCAGAGCCTGCTCGAATTGCATGAGAATATTCTATTTTGTGAAAAATGCCAAAATTTGACTCAAAATAGTCCCTGCAAGACCTGTTTGGATCCCAAGCGGGAGAAACAGTTACTTTTGGTTGTCGAAACTCCGCAAGATATGCTCGCTTTGGAGCGTAGTCATTTTTATCGAGGGAGCTATCATATTTTGCACGGAGCGATTTCACCCTTAGAGGGAGTGAAGCCTGAGCACCTCAAAATTAAAGAATTATTGGTTCGCATTCATCCGGAGCAAATTGAAGAAGTCATTTTAGGCACCAACCCCAATGTTGAGGGAGAAGCGACCGCGCTTTATCTTTCCGACTTGTTGACTCCCCTGGGTGTTCAGGTGTCGCGCTTGGCGACTGGCCTGCCAGCAGGAAGTGGTATCGAGTATCTCGATCCCCTGACTTTGCAGCGAGCTTTGGAAGGTCGCCAAAAAATGGCGAGTTAGTATTTTTTTGTTTCAAAAAAAATATTTCACTCCCTTCTTGACATTTTCTGTCAGCGGTCCCTAGAATTTCACCAATTATGTCATTTATAAATTACGATAATAAAGAAATTAACTTCAAGGTTGTGTATGTTGGTCCCGGACTTTCGGGAAAAACCACCAGCCTTGAATATATCTATATTAAAACCAAGGGCAAATCCAAAGCCAAGATGGTGAGGCAGGAAGCTAACGAGCGTACCTTGTTTTTTGACTTCATTCCTTTGTTTTTGAGTGAAGTCAATGGCTTTAAAACACGTTTTCACGCTTATACAGTTCCAGGACAGGTCCTCTATGAAGACAGTCGAAACCTCATTTTAAAGGGAGTGGACGGTATTGTCTTTGTGGCCGATAGTGCGATCGAGCAAATGGAAGCCAATATTCGCTCTTTGGAAGGGTTGAAAGAAAGTCTTCAAGATCAAGGTGTTAATCTAGAAAAATTTCCAATAGTGTTTCAATACAATAAACGTGATGCTAAACATGCAGCAAATCTAGAGGAAATGAGAAAGCTTTTAAATACCTTTGGTGCTCCGGATTTTGAGTCAATCGCGACCAAGGGCCAAGGTGTTTTTGAAGCTTTTAAGGAACTTGCTAAGAAAGTTTTAGCAGATTTTGTTAAAACAGGTGCTTAGGGCATAAGAATGTCTTTTAAGCTTAAGATTGACAATCATATTTTAGAAGTTGATTTAGCAAGTTTAAAGCTTAGTGTAAAAGAGTGCGAAAAAGGCCGTTTTGGTTCTTTATTGCATCTTTTGACTCATTTTGGTTTGCGGATTCAGCATACCTGTGGTGGTATCGGTGCGTGTACGACCTGTCATGTTTATGTTCATGAGGGCCTCGATGCATGCTCACCCTTGACAGCAGCCGAAAAAAAGCAATTGCCGGATGTCTTTGCTAAGCAAAACAATTCACGTTTAGCTTGTCAATGTGTGCCAGATGGGACTCATGATGTTCATATTGAGATACCTTGAGAGAGTCCTAAACCCAAAACGGGTTAAAAAAATATAGGAAAAATTTATGTCACATACTTTAAATCGCATGGAAGAAAACTGGTTGCAATTAGCTCCTCTCATTCAAAAAGAGTGGAACCGGCTCAGTCAGGCTGATTTGGATTATATCGATACTGAGTACGATCGCTTAGTCGAAATCGTTCGTCAACGTTATGGTGGACGCAAGGAAATTATTCAAGAAGCCGCCATTCGAACCCGGCTTAATAGTCTATTAGCTTCTATCGAAAATAACTAGCAAAGCGTTGAAATAGCTCCAGCTCTTTGTTAAATAAAACTTTGACTCACTCGACGTACTTGCCTGTACGACTCCTTCGTCAAAATTTCATTCGCCTCGACCTGAAGCTATTTCAACGCTTTGCCAAAATTCCTTGTTAGTTAACTGGGAAATTTATGTATTCACCTATATTACTTGACCGCCCTTATTTTCCTGTGTTAGCGAGGCCTGCATTGGCAGCGAAAAAGCAAAAAGAAGCTGATCCCCTTTGGCTTGCCTTTGGGATTTACGGCAGTGTGGGGTTGCAACTTGCGGCTGCCGTCGTTGGAGGTCTACTGTTGGGAGATTATCTCGATGGTCGCTGGCAAACTGGCCCGTGGATGGCTCTGACAGGGCTCATTTTGGGAAGCATCGGTGGATTTGTCAATTTGATGCGTATTTTAGACTGGAATCAAAAACGCCGTAACTCAAAATTCAAGGCAAACAGCTCAAAACATCATTGAAATAGCTTAAGAAGAGCATAACTCAAGAGATAACTGAAGTTTTGAGCAAAAACTGGATAAAGAAAACTGGAATAATCAGCTGTGATGAGTTTAGTTGAGAAAGCAACTGCACAAACTGAAGATAATTTTAAGCAATTTAGCCGCATCGAGTGGTGTAATCTTGTCTTATTATTTTCAGGTACATTAGCGAGTTTATATTTTTGGGATTTTCGCATTAGTTTGGGATTTTTTTTAGGTTCTTTGATTTCAACTCTCAATCTTAGATTATTGCGCTGGATTGTCGGAGGTTTAACTCAGGATAAATCCATTGCAAAATCCAAATTAATTGCTCAGATCTTACTCAAATTTTTTGGAATGTTTGCGGCCATCGGTTTGGTCGTCATGTATGTCGATGTTCATGCCATTGCTCTGTTGCTAGGTGTTTCGACCGTTGTTTTAGCGATTGTTTTAGAAGGTATCCAAGGTTTATTTAGGAGAAGTTAAAGATGTTAGATAAATTTTCATGGTTAGGTCATCTTTTTCATTTAGATCCGCACAGTGTGCATATTCATCATCTCATTGCCGTATCCATTTTTGTGACCTTGTTAGGTCTGGTAGCCTATGTTCGATTGCGTCAAACCGAAAAAGCTTTGTTGCCCGATGGTAGTATTACCATGGGTAGCATCTTCGAGGTTGCCGCCGAAAAGCTTTTGGGCCTTCTAGAAGGAATTATGGGTAAAGAACATGCCAAACATTATTTGCCAGTTGTGGGTTCTGTTTTTATTTTCATCTTTGTGAGTAATCTTGTCGGTTTGATTCCAGGTGTCTTACCTCCTACAGAAAGTATTAATACGACTTTAGCTTTTGGTATTTTTGTTTTTATCTATTTTAACTATGTCGGAATCAAAACTCAGGGTCTTATTCCCTATCTCAAACATTTTGCCGGGCCGATTATTTTCTTAGCCCCGCTGATTTTTGTCTTGGAAATTATTGGGATTGCCGTTCGCCCTCTTTCCCTAGGAATGAGGCTTTACGGAAACATCTTTGGAGATCACTTGGTTTTAAGTATTTTTTCGGGACTCGTGCCTTATGTGATTCCCGTCGTGTTTTTGCTGATTGCGACCTTTGTGTCCTTTATGCAGGCCTTTGTTTTCTCGTTGTTGACAGCGATCTATATTACGCTGTCTTTGCCACATGAAGAGCACCATTAATTTTTGCAATTTTTAAGTTCTTTTTATTTCTAAAAAGTAAAAAGCTTAAAGAGAGCGTGTTAAGTGCGATGAAATTAAGTCGTGATAAGCGGAAAATAAAATAACGATCAATTTAATTTTAAGGAGAAAAAAATGAAAAAAGCATTCACAGTCTTAGGTGGATTTTTTGCAATGATTTTAACCAGTGGTTTAGCCTTTGCTCAAGAAGCTGCTCACGGTGCAGCCTCCAGTGGTGGTTCCGATAGTACCGTATGGTATGCAATTGCGGCTGCTGCAACCATGAGTATCGCTTCTGCTTTTGGAGCTCTCAGCCAGTCTAAAGCTGCTGCAACTGCATTAGAAGCCATTGGTCGTAATCCTAGCGCTGCAGGAAAAATCCAAACCCCGATGATTATTGCTTTGGCTCTGATCGAATCCTTGGTCATTTACGGATTGGTTATCGCTTACTTGATCCAAACCCGTATTCCTACCCTTGGATAGTTTTAAAAAACTTAGTTTTTTAAAATATCAAAAAATTTACAAACTCCATCTTTGGGATTTTTCCTGAAAATGGAGTTTTTTTATGGATTTCTTTTTGTCTAAAAAGAATGAAAGTTAAAGATGATTTTGGGTCGCCGGTTCGGTATGGACGACGACGTCAACGACTTCGGGGATTTCTGCTTTGATTTTTTCAATTACTTGATGAGTAATCTCATGGGCTTCTTCCAAACTTAAATTCGGTTTTACGTGGATGTTTAAATCCATAAAAATGGACGCACTATGTCCACGACTTCTGACATGATGGGCGTCTTTGACTCCGGGAATCGCCATGGCCAGTTCTTTAATTTGATCTGGGTCGATTTGAATACGGTCCATTAAGGTGTTGAGGCTTTCTCGTATAATTTGATATCCACTATATCCGACAAAAATAGCAATGCCACTGGCTGCTAAGATATCTAACCAGTAGAGTTTAAAATAAGTACCGATCAAAGCAATGATAACCGCAAGAGAAGCAAAGACATCACTGCGCGTATGGGCTGAATCGGAAGTCAAAATTTGACTGCCAAGTTCGTGCCCTTGTTTGTGTTCGTAGCGACTCACTCCATAATTAATTAGCATTGTGAAAATCATGATGAGAAAACTTCCAAAGTTCACATGGGGAGATTCATGATTAAAAAAACGGTGATAGGCACTCGAAGCAATTTCGTAACAGGCTAAAAATAACATTCCAGAAATAAACATCGAGGCAATCGCTTCGGCATTACGATGACCATAGGGATGATTGCGATCCGCAGGTTTTGTAGCCAGTGCGATGGCAATTAAACCGATGATATTAGAACTTCCATCCAAAAGCGAATGATAACCATCTGCGATCATGCTCAAGGTATGGGTAAGATGACCGTAGCCTAATTTGAGCCCTGCAACTAAAAAATTAAGGAATAAAGTGATCCATAAAACTTTTTGGATTTGCTTACGACGTATTTGGAATTCTTCATGTATTTTACTCATGTCAGGATTTTAGCGAAATATTTAGATAAGTGCTAAGAATTTTTGCATTGAATGAGGATTTTATTAGAAAATTACTTCATTGCGTTGACGAGAGATAAGCTCAAACCTTCCCAATAAGTAATTACGGCCAGCCCAATGAGTAATAATACTAAAAAGGGCAGGCAAGTTTTATAAAGGTAAGTGATGCTCTTTTTAAAGCGTATACTGGAGATAAATAGATTGATACCTACTGGTGGAGTAATATAGCCAATTTCGAGGTTGGTCAAAAAGATGATGCCAAGATGGACTTCGTTGATGCCGATGCTTTTGGCAACAGGCAAAATAATTGGAAAGACCACCATGATAGCAGAAAAAATGTCCATGAAGGCGCCGACGATGAGTAAAAATACATTGAGCGCTAACAAGAATAAAATCTTGTTTTCTTTGCCGATGTAAAGTTGAATCCATTCCAGCATTTTGTCAGGGACCTTTTGGTCGATGATGAAGCTGGTAAATCCTAAAGCGATTGCCAAAATAATTAAAATGGCTCCGACTAATACCATGCTTTCTTTTGCAATACGGGGAAGGTCCTTGGTGAGGGAGATTTCACGGTGAATGAGGACTTCAACCACAAAGACATAAACAGCGGTAATGGCAGCGGCATCGGATGCTGGAAAAAATTTTCCGTAAACTCCAATCAGTACAATTAAGGGTAGGGGAATTTCCCATGCAGCATCTTTGATGGCAGAGAGAAGTTCTTTCGTATCAAATTTATAGGAAGCTTTGGGAATTTTGCTGCCTTTAAAAATAGCATGAGCAGTTAAAAGAATAACAAGTAGGGCACAAGGCAGAACTCCGGCTAGATAGAGCTCTTCAATGTTAATATTGCTGACGGTTCCTAATAAAATAATAGGAACTGAAGGCACTAATAATAAGCCTAAGGAACCGCAAGAGGTCATGAGGCCAGAAGCGTAAGACTCGCCATATTCTTCTTTGACCATCATGGGATAGAGCAAGCCGCCTAAAGCAATGATGGTGACGCCAGAAGCTCCGGTAAAAGCGGTAAAAAAAGTACAAGTTAAGATGGCAATGATGGCGAGTGAACCAGGTAGCCAGCCAAAGAGTGCACGACTGAGTCGAACAACCCTTTGGGGCATTTTGCTTTCGGCCATCAGGTATCCGGCAAAAGTAAAAATCGGGATGGCATATAAATAGGGAGCCTTGACGAGTCGGCTGATTTCGATGCTAATAGCGGAGGAATCCTGTCCGTCATTCCAAAAGGCAATCAAGGCAGCCGCACCAAAGACGATGAAAAGAGGTGCGCCGGCCATGGCAATACCGAGAATAAATGCACTGATGCGGGCTAACATCTACTCAGCCCCCTGTCTTGCTCGAAACAAGGTGGCAATATCTTCGAGAGCGAGCATCATAAATTTTATCGCAATCAGTGAAAAACCGATAGGTAAAATCGACATGGCAACCCATTCCGGAAGTTTGCCAATCCAGGGAAGACCCTCGACTAAATATTCCTGTGAATTCATTTTCATCTGAATCATGAAGCGGTATGCAGCGTTGGTGAGAAAAACCATGACGATGATGCAGGTAAAATTAACGCTTAAGCCCACGACTTCTTTGGCTTTACGGGGTAAGAACTTTGCTAAAATATCAAACTTGATATGGCTGCGTTGCTGAGTTGCGAGAGAGGCTCCAAAAACCCCAATCCACAGTACAGAAGCTCGAATGAGAGGTAGTGCCCAAGCTAATCCTCTGGAAGTATAAGTCAAAACGATTTGACTAAATGCCAATAATACCATTGAAGCTAATAAAGAGATGAGGACGAACCCTTCAATTTTTTGGAGAAACTTACAAAAGGGAGTCCAAATTTTTTCGAGACCTTTGCCTGTGCTAAATTGAAAGATAAATTGCAGAGCAATGATGGCAAGGACAGGTACAAATATATAGAAGAGAACGCTTTTGTCCAAAGCTTCCAGAGAGTCGCTCAAACCATTGAGAGAGTGCTCAATGGGCCCTGGTTTATAATTTTCAAACCACTGATATTCTTCGATAAGTTTCATAGTTATAAAGAGCCTTGCGTTCTATGCCGATCTGAATAAAAGTTCAAGGGGAAATTAATCCCCACTTCCTACACTAAAATAAGTCGCTTGGGGATGGTGAAAAACCAAAGCGGAGACGGAAGCTTCGGGTTCCATCATAAAACCTTCGGTGAGCTCAACTCCAATTTCTTGGGGTTTTAGCAAATCAAAGAGCATTTTTTGATCGGTAAGATCAGGACAAGCCGGATAACCAAAAGAATATCGCTTGCCGCGGTATTTGGCCTGAAATCTTTGCATCATTGTGATGTCAACTGGATCAGGAAAACCCCACGCACTGCGGAGTTTGGCATGGAGCAATTCGGCATAGGCCTCGGCGGACTCCAAAGCCAGCGCTTGCAGGGCATGCGAGCGCAAATAATCGCCACGTTGTTTCCATTCTTCGGCAAGTTCGCGAATTCCCGTACCGACACTAACGACAAACATCGCAATATTGTCGATGACGGGTGAATTTGTGCTTGCATTGAGGGGCTGTACATAATCTGCCAGGCAAAGACCGTCTTTTTTGACCTGCCTGGGAAGTTTGAGGTGCTCTGTTATTTTTTGAGCATCCTCATTTTCATAAATGCAAATCTCATTGCCTTGGCTGGAAACTTTAAAAAATTGGTAGACAGCTTGCGGTTGCAAAAGTTTTTCTTTGCGACACTGCTCCTTAAGCTCTTCCAAATTTTGCCAAATTTCCAGAGATTTTTTGCCCTCAGGGTCTTGCATCATTTGCTTTCGTTTTTCCGCTGAATCTAATTGCTTCACCCACTTACCCTTGACTCCCAAATGCCGACCTAACAGCATCAGTGGGTTGATATAATTGAAAATTTCATCGATGGAGGTATTTTTGATCAGATGACGCGCATAATCCGGAGCTTTGGGGATACTAGACAAAACATCAATTTGAGAAGAACGTTCTTCGCTTGCAAGCGATTTTTGAGAGCTTTTTGTGGACTCCTCGGCGTTTTCACTTTTTTTAGCTTCGACTTGCGCTTTGAGTTTTTCAAAAGCACTGGCATTGCGAATTTGCTTGGCCAGTTCCAACCCATTCATCGCGTCTTTGGCGTAAGTCACAAAACCACTATAAGCTGGCGCAATCTTTTTATGAGTGAATTTATCCGAAAGCGCGGCGCC
The DNA here is from genome assembly GCA_024233625.1 of Deltaproteobacteria bacterium. GTDB lineage: Bacteria > UBA10199 > UBA10199 > DSSB01 > DSSB01 > JACKPJ01. The sequence goes on along the minus strand of JACKPJ010000003.1, from coordinate 77,071 downwards.
TCCCACTAAGATTGGGGTTTGAATATTTGCCTTGCTGAGATCGTCCGCGGTGATAACCATTTGCTGTGCTGATTTGACCAAGAGACCCGAAAGCCCGACAATATCGGGTTGATGTTTTTGGATGGCGGCAATGAGTTGCTCGGGAGGAATTTTAATTCCCAAATTAATGACCTCGAAGCCGTTGTTACTCAAAATAATATCGACCAAATTTTTGCCAATGTCATGCACGTCTCCCTTTACCGTCGCTAAAACAACTTTGCCTCGTCCGGCGCTGTCGGATTTTTCCATAAATTGTTCCAGATGTGCCACGGCGGCCTTCATTGCTTCGGCGCTTTGCAGGACTTCGGCAACGATGAGTTCATTTTGGTTAAAAAGGCGACCGACTTCATCCATGCCGGACATGAGTGGACCGTTGATGATTTCGAGAGGAGGGTATTTTTCTCGGGCTTTTTCCAAATCTTCGACGAGACCTTCTTTGCTTCCTTCAATAATATAATGCCGCAAGCGTTCTTCCAAACTGAGATTAGATTTCTTTTCTTTGACGCGCGTCTTGGCTTCGCGAAAATATTCCGTGAAAGCCATGATGGGGTCCTCACCGCGGTTCCATAATAAATCATCACAGAGTTGTTTTTCGTTGTCGGGAATATTTGGATAGCGTTCGAGGTTTTCAGTGTTGACCAAAGCGAGGTCCAGTCCGGACATGACGCAGTGATGGAGGTAAACCGAGTTCAACACCTCACGTCCGGCAGGTGGCAATCCAAAAGAAACATTGGAAATACCTAAAACCGTTTTGACTGCGGGAAAGGCTTCCTTAATCATACGGATGCCCTCAATGGTTTCGACAGCTGATCCTTTATACTGTTCGTCACCTGTTCCGACAGGGAAAACTAAAGGGTCAAAATAAATATCGTGCGGGGAAATGCCATATTTTTTTGTCAGCAAATCGTAGGAGCGCTGAGCAATTTCTAACTTACGTTGTCGCGTTACCCCCATGCCTTGGACGGGGTCTTCGTCGATGGTTCCTACGACCAAAGCAGCGCCAAATTTTTTGGCAAGTGGCACGACTTTTTCAAAACGTTCTTCGCCGTCTTCTAGATTGATTGAGTTGATAATCGCCTTGCCTTGTGAATAGGTGAGGGCCATTTCAACGACGGCATCATCGGTGGAGTCAATCATGAGTGGCACTTTAATTTTTTGAATCACTTGAGGAAGAAAGTTTTGCATGTCGGCAAATTCATCCTGATCGGGGTTGGCCAAACAAATGTCGATGATCTCAGCGCCGTTTTTAACTTGGGTGCGGGCGATTTCGCTGGCTTCTTCAAAACTGCCTTCGGCGATCAAGCGCTTAAATTTGCGACTGCCGATCACGTTGGTGCGTTCTCCCACCATGACAGGGCGTTTTTCGTCGGTGATTTCTAAAAATTCAATTCCCGAAAGCGTTGAGCGCTCGAGTTTTTTGGGTTGATGAACGGCGATGTTTTGCACGACCTTGGCAAGTTCAGCGATGTGTGCCGGTGTGGTTCCGCAGCAGCCTCCGACAAAATTGAGCCAGCCTGATTTGGCAAATCGTTGAATCACTCGCCCGATCATTTCGGGGCTTTCGAGATAGCGACCTTCTTCATCAGGCAGACCGGCGTTGGGTACGCAGGCAATCGGAAAGGTCGAAATCTCTGCCAAAGTACGAATATGATCGGTCATAAACTCGGGGCCTGTGGCGCAATTGAGCCCGAGATAAAGCAAATCTTCGTGTTCGAGTGAGGTGTTGAGCGCTTCGACGGCTTGTCCGGCGAGCATGGTGCCCATTGGCTCAATCGTGACCGAAACTGCAATGGGTATTTGAACAGCTTGGTCTTTTAAAACTTCGTGACAAGCAATGAGGGCCGCTTTGATATTGCGGGTGTCTTGGCAAGTCTCGATCAAAAAGTAATCGACGCCACCCTGATAGAGTGCCGCAGCTTGGACTTTAAAATGATGGATTAGCTCTTCAAAAGTGACCCCACCGGTGACGGTGATGGCTTTGGTTGTGGGTCCAATGGAACCCGCGATAAAACGAGGTTTTTCTTCACTTTGATACTTGTCGACAGCTTGGCGAGCCAATTTGCATGCTGCTAAATTGATTTCTTCGGTTTTGTCTTGTAATTCATATTCGGCCAAGACCAAAGGAGTTGCGCCAAAGGTGTTGGTTTCGATGATGTCAGCACCAGCTGCCAAATATTGGTCGTGAATTTCCTGAATCACATCCGGGCGCGTGAGTACGAGATTTTCGTTGCAGCCTTCGAGTTCCTCACCACCAAAATCTTTGGCAGAAAGATCTCTTTGTTGAATGGCCGTACCCATGGCTCCATCCAAAACTAGGATGCGTTTTTGAATACTTTTTTTGAGTATTTCGACTCGGTCTTTTTGTTTGTTTAAATCCATTTTTTGATTTTTCTCAATTTTTCTCAAATTTATATGTTAAAATGTTTAATAATTTCAATGAGTTAAAAAAGACATCTAAAATTCCAACGACTCCAACGCCGTTGGAGTCGTTGGAATTTTAGATGAATCCAGTTTGATTGATAAAAAATTAAGAGAGAATCCTCTCTTCTGCATAGGCTAACCAATTTATGCTGACTTTTCTAGTCATTTTTGAGATTGTTTTTTGTTAAATTTTATTAATTTTACAGTGATAGTCCGGACTTGAAAGTATAGTCAGTGTATATTAATCAAATAAAGACTGTTTCAACATAGGGAGGCTTATGTCTATTAATGTGGTTTCTGAACTGAGCACAAATCAGCCTGACGCAAAGCCTTCCAGTTTTACCAAAGATTTTTTTACAAGTTTAAATGAAGATGTTGAAAAATTGGTCGTTTATGGAGCTCAGTTCCAAAATGTTCATGCCGAGTTTGGAGCAGGGTGGTGGCATGTTATGACAAACTCAGCAAGGAAAAAGACCACGAAAAACCCTTAATAGACCAACACAATCCCCTTGTTCGCGCTATACCCTTATTCGAGCGATTAGGATGTTTTCTTGATTTGGATTCGTAGAAATTAAGATGAAGAAAATGATTTTTAGGAATTCATTTCTTCACGAGGAACACGGTAGATTCCAAGGTCTAAGACTGTATCCGGAGCTGTATAGATATCCACATTAAAACGAAAATATTCTTTTCCATCGATGGTTTCAAAGCCGGCGGAGGTGATGACGAGTTCCACTTTTTTTGTCGAAAGATCGGCATTATTTCGACTACTTGGGCCGGCGTAATGACTGTTGTCTTCTTCAAGAGAGTGCTGATGAAAATTGATAAAGGCCATGGAAGTTCTTGGATCTTGATGATTGACGGTCATTTCATTACTAATCTCTAAACCTTCAATCGCTTCAAAATTTAATTGCAGGCTTTGAGAATCCATCTCAAGCCTTCCTCCCAACTCTTGGTTTTTTTCTTGAACATCTTTTATGAGATAGCGAGCTAATTGAGTTTGTAAGTGAGGGTCTTGAAGCGAGCGTTTGACGGACAATGCATAAAATTTAAAAAGTGGTGGAAGTTGATTCCAATCAGGGTTTTCATGATAGCCCTCTTTTTTTGCTATGACTCGGTGTAATGTTTCCCCCTGGGCAATTTCTTGTGCGCCATAGTGACTATTTTGGGGCTTATTGACTTCTTCCCATAAGTTCTGAGCTGCTGGGTTACTCCGTATGGTGTTGAATAAAACGAATAACTGGAGAGCCTGGTCTGGAGAGTTGCTTTCTTCTTCGGATGTACTCAAGTTAAAATGGTCACTATGGTGGTGGCCAGTATTCCCAGTATTCTTAGTTGAGAGACGCTTTGCTTTTAAAAACTCTTGGTCAAAATCCTTTAAAGCTTGCATGTCAATATTGGGGTATTCGAGTAGGGCAATGGCTGCGATGAGTTCAGGGAAAATGTTCGGCTGCTCTGAACCATTGACAGGTGTCATGTCTAAATTATTGAGTAGCCCTGACAAATAATGCCAGTTTTCTTGAAATTCCTTTTCAAATAGTTTTTCTCTCGCCTCAGGACCTTTTTGATAGATATGAACCGCTTCAATAAGATCGTGCTCACTTAAATCGACGTTTGTTTTTTGCTTGATATCTTTTAACCAACTTTTAAACTTCTTATCTCTTAAAGTTGAAAACTGATCTGGGTGCAAAATAAAGTGTCCTGCTATTTTAAGAGAAACTTCAGTTTTTTTTGCTTTCTGAAAAGGGAGTTTTTGGTCTTGAAAATCGAGGAGATTATTTGGGTACTCGGATAATTCCTGGATGACATCCGAGTAGTTTGAATCCTTTGACCAGGAAGCAATCAATAAAAGGTCATCCATACTTGCTTGAAACTGAGGCACACTTGTCTTAATTTGAGCGAGCTTTTTATTGAGGCTTCCATCTTTGAGGCCTTGGTAAAGCTGGGTATCTTTAAAGTTTCCTTTTGAATCTCTGGAGATAAGGTCGAAGAAGTCAGCGAATGTTTTTGCATCAGTGATTAAGCCCGCTTGAGTCAAGGTACGAAAGCCCTCAAGTGCCGATTCTGAGCAGAGACTGAGCTTAAAAAGTAAATACTCCGGCGTGACAGAAGATTTCAGTTTATCCGTAATATTTTTTGAGAACCATTCCAAGGCTTGAAGTCCACGTTGAAAATTTTCTGTATTGCTGGGCAAACTTTCTCCTATATATTCCATGAAAGTATAGAGGAGGGGAGTCTGAGAAGTTGTAGCTTGCAGCTTAATATACTGACGATAGAGTTTTTGAAATTTAGGCTGAAGAATCCGATCTCTATTTTGATAAAGCCTCATCCAAGTGGACAATGGGCAGTTTTGATCTTTGACTTCTGGGTATGCCTCTAAAACTGCTGCTGCAAATTTTTGACGTTCTTGGGGGTCGATTTTAGAAAAATCTTCTAAGTCTTTTGCGCTAGGAATATTTTTTGATTTTGGTTCATAGAGTGGTGGTTGATGGCTGAACAATAGTTGAGTGGAATCATGTCCAATTTGAGAAGACATGTGTAGCCAAGTTTGTAGATTGCTGGTTGGACTTGCGTCTTGATTTGCTGTATTTAAAAAACTGAGAAGCTCTTGTATGGTATCGAAGTTTTGTTTTTCTTGGCTAAGGTAACGAAAATAACTTTCTAATTGCCCAATATTTTCGAACTTGAGGGGACCTCTGCCAACCCTTTTTAATATTTCTTGATGATTTTCCCAAAACTTGGAACCTGACTTTTCCGAGTTTTGGCGTGCCATGCTAATGAGTTCTAAAGTACTTTCTTTTAATTGCGGGGAATCAATATCTTGTAAAAAACGTCGGACATCCAGGCCTTGTTCAAAAAGTCTTCCTGCAAAAATTAGATTTTGACGTTCTTCTTCATCTTTGGGTTGTTGTAGCTCGCGGTAATGCTTGGAGCTCGGAGAAAAAACACTGAAACCTTGAACATTTGCTTGATTTTGACGGGCTAAGTTTAAGATGCGGCGCCCTCCAGGTATTTGACGAAGACCTTTTTCTTCCTTTGCATTAATCATCACCCCGGCTTCAATCGACTGAGCTGCCTCTTGAAAGGCCTTTAATGCGCTGCGTAATTTTGTATTTTCAGGAGGGATTTTTTTTAATAATTCTTGGTAAAAATTTACAGATGCACGGGCTGGGTCCATTTGATCTGGCTTATTTTGGGATAAATCGAGGCCTTGCTTGAGATGATCGAGTAACTCTGTTTTTAGAGAATTTGATGAGTCACTTATAAGATCTTTTTTAAATTTTATTTAAAATCCCTTCCCGGCTTTGATAAAAAAAGCTTAGCATATCTAAAAGCCTTCTATACAGCAAGACACTTGAGCTTTGGTAATTAATCTTCATTGATGGCATTTTTTTAAAATCATCTTCAATTCGATATTATAAACTTGAAGACTAATATTTTAAGCTAAATAAAATATCTAATTTTTTTTAAAAAAGTTGCTAAAAAATAATGCAAAATTAGTTTTAATTCCAAGTACAGAATATTAAAGGATCCTTTGTTGGCTAAAAGTGAGAGGTTGCCAAAGAAGCTGAATTTCATTATCAAAATTTATGTTGCTATCTTCAAGAGTGATATTTTTTGAAAAAAATCAATCTAAATTTAGATATCTCAAATTTTGGCAAATATCATTTTGATATAAATCATAAATTAACAGTAGACAAATAGGTTACTTTTCTCTTAATGACGTTTTAACCTTGAGTAAACTCTAGCTTTTTTGGGTTTGCTAGTTGGGGATATGTTAATGATGTTTGGGTTCTAAATTTAAAGAACTTAAGTTTAAACTCAAAAAAAAATTAGGAGAAAATACTATGAAACGATGGAAGTGGTTGGTGTTACCATTCTCTCTTTTAGTGCTTGCAGCAGCTGGCTGTGGTGACGATGAGGATTGTGGTAATGGTGTAGTGGACGCTGGTGAACAGTGTGACGATGGTAATAACATCAATGGTGATGGTTGTGAAAATACTTGTACCATTACGATTGTCGAGGACACCTGTGGTGATGGTATTCTTGATGATGGTGAAGAGTGTGATGATGGCAATGCAGATGATACCGATGCATGTTTGTCTACTTGTGTCGCTGCAACTTGTGGCGATGGTCAGGTTCAAGAAGGCGTTGAAGCTTGTGATGATGGTAACAACGTCGATGGCGACGGTTGCCAAGCTGATTGTGCAGTTACCCTCAATTTCTGTTCCAACGGTATTCACGAAATTGGTGAAGAGTGTGATGATGGCAATACCGATAATGGCGACGGATGTGAGTCTGACTGTAAGTTAACTCCTCTTGGTGGCGATTGTGGTAATGGCGTTAAAGAAGGTGATGAAGAGTGCGATGATGCCGATTTAAATAATAAAGATGGCTGTACTGTTCAATGTAAAGAGAATGTGTGTGGTGATTTCATTGTCAATGTTGGAGTCGAAGAGTGTGACGATGGCAATACCGATAATGGCGACGGATGTGAGTCTGACTGTAAGTTAACTCCTCTTGGTGGTAACTGCACCAATGGTGCTTTAGACCCTGATGAAGAGTGTGATGATGGTAACCTTGATAATAATGATGCTTGCACAAATCAGTGTATCTCAAACATTTGTGGTGATTTAATCATTCAGAATGGTGTTGAAGAATGTGACGATGGTAATATCATTGATGGTGATGGTTGCAGTGCCGATTGTAAAGTCGAAACCGAAGCTGCAACATTTAGCAACAATGCCATTGCACTTGCTCTCCAAGACGATAACTATGATGGAACTTTAGATTCAATGGTTTGTGGTAATATCGAAGTGACGGCTTCGGAAGCCTTTGCAAATAGCGTTTATGGCGTTGAACTGCAAGTCGGTATTGTACATAGTTGGGTTGGTGATATAACTATCAAAGTAGTCAGTCCTTCGGGAACAGTGTTTACTGCTCTAAGTCGTCCAGGGCTTGGAGAAGCTGCCGATGATGGAGATGGATGTTGCGGAGACTCTTCTAATTTAGTTGCAAGTAGCCCATTGACATTTCTTGATGGTGGTGCTGAAGATGCCGAGACTCTTGGTTCAGCAGTAGGTGGTGACCAGGTTGTATGCCAGGATGATGGCTTATGTGAGTATTTCCCCAATAAGGGAGCTGCAGATAGCGCAGACACATTTGCCGATGCTTTTAGCTTTGAGGTCAGTATCGGAACCTGGCAAGTCTGTGTTGGCGATTCAGGGCCTAGTGATACAGGAAGTCTGGAGAGTGCAGCTCTTAACTTGTTAAGAACTAAACTCTAGTTACAACTGTTTATTTTATATATTTGTTTTGGGCGCTCTTCATTTAAGAGCGCCTTTTTTATTTTATAAGCATGAATGAGCCCAAAAAAATAAATACTATTGTTATCTATTTTAGCCGATCATTTATTTTGTCTAACCAGAGTTTTTTTAAATAGATGGCTCTACTTTTACTTTTAGGATTTTCGAATCCTTGTTCATTCAAACTTTTAACAAAAATAGGGCCATGGATGGCATTGGTGAGTACAATCGTTTGAGAGGCTTTAAGCTCGCTCAATGTCACTGCTTTTTCTTCGATGGCGATGTGATTTTTTTTCATCAGCTCGATTAAAATTCGTCTTCCCACTCCTAAAAGAGGGCCTTGTGCAGCACTGGGGGTGATCCATTGACCATCAAGAAAACAAAATAGATTGGTCGTTGTTCCTTCAATAATTTCGTTTTGATTATTACAGATTAGGGCTTCATCAAAACCAGCTTCGCGAGCACACTGGTGAGTATCCAGATAAAATAAATAGTTGGAGGTTTTATATTGTGAGAGGCGGCTTGAACAAATCTTGTATTTTGTTTCAAGAGTGACTCGGTAGCTTTTGATTTCCTCTACACTGTTTAAAGAATTGTCTGCAAAAATCTGAGGAAATACGATGAGATGATAATTTTGTGAAGCTTGTCTTTGACCGATTGCAGTGTTTTCTCGACTGAGAGAGAGACGTAAAGAGGCCTCTTGGAGATCATTTTTGTGTAAAAGCTGTTCAAGTGCACTCTGCAAATCCACTTGTGAGAACCTATAGCTAAACTCCAGAGCCTGCATGCCAAGTTGAAGTCGTTCCATGTGCTCTATAAAAAAAGGAATTTTTCCACGATGTGCTAACATCGTTTCAAAAAGTCCTTCTCCATAAAGATAAGAACGATCCGTGATAGGAATACGAACTTCATCTTCAGGTAAAATTTTTCCGTTATGATAAATCCAAAACATCTTTAATCATTCAGTACTGAGTTTTAAGGTTTTTAAAATTCCTTGTGCTTTGTTGAGAGTTTCTTGCCATTCCTCTTCTGGTTTTGAGTCTGCAACAATGCCTCCTCCTGTCCAATAATACAAATCTTGATTTTGTAAAAGGGAGGTGCGGATGGCAATATTAAAATTTGCATTGCCATGTAAATCCATATAGCCAATACTGCCCGTGTAGATACCTCGGGAGTGAAGCTCGAGCTCATCGATGATTTCTATGGCTTTGAGTTTGGGTGCTCCGGTAATCGAACCACCTGGGAATAAAGCTTGCAAGACGTCAAAAGCGTTGTAAGCTTCTTTTAAATTTCCACAAACCTCTGCGACCAAATGATGGACTTGAGCAAAACTTTCTAGAGAGAAAAGTTGAGGAACTCTAACGCTTCCATATTCGCAGACCTTGCCTAAATCATTGCGCAGGAGATCCGCGATCATCAGTAGTTCAGCGCGATCCTTTTCACTATTCAAGAGTTCATTTTTGATCAGAGTATCTTGGTTGCAAGACTTTGCTCGAGGACGTGTCCCTTTAATTGGAAAAGTTAAAATCTGATTTTTTTGCATCTTGAAAAGCGTTTCTGGTGACGCAGATAAAATTTGTTGATCACCCAGGTTGAGAAAAGCCATTTGAGGTGCAGAGCTTTCTTGTCGCAGCTTGAGATAAAGTATTGCAGCATTTTGAGAGTTTATTTGCGCACACTTGAAATGTAACTCTCGTGATAAGTTGACTTGATAGCAATCGCCGCGGTGAATGGCTTGTAGAATTTTTTCAATTTTTTTTAAATAAGATTTTTTTTCATGATTGTCCGAGTTGTTCTGGACCCAATCAAATGAGATGTCATTCGCTGTTTGAGGTTTTTTTGTGTTTTGGATTTCTTCAATGATCGTCAGGGCTCGTTTTTTTGCGAGTGTGTTTTCAAAACTCTGTGTTTGCTCATTCAATCCTAAAGAAAAAACCCAAGATTTTTTTTTGAGGTGATCTAATAAAATGCCTGAATCACAAAAGAGAAAATAAGCTAAGGGTAAATGTCGAGTTTTTAATTTTGAGTTGGGTAAAAAAGAATGATGGAAGGCTTCATAACTTAAAAAACCAATGAATCCTCCGCAGAAAAATGACCCAGGAATTTCCTTAGTTTGTATTTTTTGAGAATTAAATTTTTTGAGAGTTTTTCTTAAAAAGTCCCAGGAAGAAGATTTTTTTTGAGAATTATTTTGAGAGTATAACCAAGCTTCTGAATTTGTATTCACCTCCCAGCGCCATAGAGGATTTCCTGTCACGAGAGAATAGCGCCCTCTCGTGTGATCTGTCATGGCCGAATCCAGCCAGATACGGTGGGGTGCGTGCATGACCCAGCTGGCGAGTTGTTCGGGGGCAGGCCAATCTATTGCTTGAGAGTAAATATTCATGAAAACTTTGAATCACTATAGGAATCTTTCAAATAATTCACTACAATTTTAATTATTAGCTCAATGTTTTTTGTTTTTGATAGAGGCATATAAAATGCATTTTAAAAATATTCTTTGGGAAAATGATAAAGTTATTATTTTGGATCAACGATGTCTTCCCGAAAAAGAAGTCTACCATACTTATCAGAGTGCAGAAGAAATTGCACGTTCGATTCGAGACATGGAAATTCGTGGAGCTCCAGCAATAGGGATCGCAGGTGCTTATGGGATGGCTTTAGCCGCTCAAAACTATCCAGGCAATTCATTTCAAGAATTCTGTGAAACCTTAGATCAAGCTGTAAAAATATTGGCTGCTTCAAGACCGACAGCTGTCAATCTTAAGTGGTCTTTAGCGCGTATTCAAAGAATTTATCACTCCTCTCAGGGTCAAGATATTTCGGTAATTCAGAAAAAAATTTTGGAAGAAGCGCATCAGATTTTATCTGAAGATAAAGACTTATGCGAAAAAATCGGAAGAATAGGTGCTTCTGAGTTGGAGTCTGGGGTCAATGTTTTGACTTATTGTAATACGGGGGCTCTTGCGACAGGAGGTTGGGGGACGGCTCTGGCAGTTTTTTACTATGCTGTGGCGGATAAAAAAAAGATTCATGTTTATGTCCCGGAAACCCGGCCATACTTACAGGGAGCTCGTTTGACTAGTTGGGAACTGGATAAAAATAAAATTCCTCATACCTTAATTACAGATAATATGTGTGCCTTTTTAATGAAGAAAAAAGAAATACACAGCGTTTGGGTGGGAGCCGATCGTATTGTTGCAAATGGCGATGTTGCAAATAAGGTTGGAACTTATGCCTTAGCATTATTAGCAAAATATCATCAAATCCCTTTTTATGTTGCTGCTCCTTATTCGACGATTGATATGGAAATTTCGAGTGGTCAGGAAATTCCTATCGAAGAACGTCCAGCACTTGAAATGAAAAGTATTCAGGGGAAAATGATAGCTCCTGAAGAAACTCCGGTATGGAATCCAGCCTTTGATATTACTCCACACGATTTAATTACGGCCATTGTGACAGAAAAAGGCTTTGCTTACCCTTCTTTTTACCAATCTTTAAAAGAACTGTATCGGGTTTAGTTTCTCTTATTTCTGACCATCTCTCATAGCTCTAATGAAAAAAATATCTTTTAATGGGACCTCTTGATTCTGTTTTGATGGGCAGGTTATAATTAAGGTTCGAAGATATCTTTAGAGAGGAAGGGGTGTTCTGTGGATGTGGATATTGAGAATTTCATTCAGACCAGTCAAGAAATTATTAAAATAGGGAAAAATATTCATAGTCGAATTTGGGCTACCTCAACGAGTGGAAATTATTCTTCTCGGCTCAATGCGGATCATATTGCGATTACGGCATCTGGAACGCGTAAAGGAGAGTTAAGTCAGGAAGATATTTTAATTGTCGATATGCAGGGAGAAACTCTCGGAACAAAAAAGCCTTCTTCTGATACAATCGATCATCTTGAAAATTATCGTGCAGATAAAAATATTGGTGCAGTGCTTCATTTTCATAGTGTGAATGCGACTTTAGTGAGTGAAATTGAAGAGCATTCCATTGTTTTTGAAAATTACGAAGTTCTCAAGGCCTTAGAGGGTATTTCTTTTTATGATGAGCGGATTAGTTTGCCTATCTTTGAAAACTCTCGAAATCATCAAGAACTCATGAATCAAGTTAATCAGTATCGTAGTCAGCAAGGGATTCCCTATGCTTACTTAGTTCGTCGTCATGGAGTTTATGTGTTTGGACGCAACTTAGCGAAGGCTTTTCATCATGCAGAGGCTTTAGAATTTTTATTTATGTGCCATTTAAAAAAAAGGCAATGTTCTCATCAAGAATGATTTTTGATTCATCACTGAATAGAGCACTTTTTCTGTGATGGTTATAAATGAGGGAAAGATGTCGGGTAAGAGTCAGATGGAATCTTATATTCAAGAGTGGAAAAGTCGGTTCGAGAGGCAGAGAAAATTTTTACCTAAAGGCCTGTATGAAATTATTGGACGGTCTGCTGTATATTTAGATGGAGTCGGTGCCTTTGGTGGACCAGCTGCATTGATTTTAGCAAAAACTGGTGTGCAAAAATTTTTGATTTCGGACTCCCAGTCTTATCACGTAGATAGTATCGTAGGCCAATTACTCGCCAATGTTGATAGCGTTGGTCATTCTAAGACTGAGATTGCAAAAGAGATTATTCTAAAGATTAACCCTGAAGCAGAAGTCGAGATTGTGCCGAGTTCTAATCGTATTGAAGTCTTACGTTCTTCGATTGATCGAGTGGACGCTGTTGTGATGGGGATGGATACTTTTTCCGAAGGGATTGCTTGCTATCGTGCAGCTCGGGAATGTCAAAAGCCAGTTGTTGATTTTTTCTTTTTTCCGACGCCAAATGTTTCTTCGACCTTTCCAGAAGATCCCATGCCGGAGGAAAGGTTTGATTATCCAACTCAATCCTTAGCTCCAGAAGATTGTGATCAAGCCGAGGTTGGTAAAGAAAGTATGGCAAGACTCTTGGCTTATGGTTTTTCTACCTTGCCGGAGATTTATGAGGAGTGTCAGGACTTGATTCCGGATTTATTACCATGTTTGTTAAAATTGGAGTTGCCGATTCCAACTTTTGCACCGATGACGGCTCAGATAGGTGTTTTGCTAGCTCGAGAAGCCATTGCTTGTATTGCTCAAACTCATCGAATTAAGTTTCCTCGTTTGGGTTGGCCGGCGTTTTACTTGGACATGATTTGTGCGAACAGCCGTGTTCCTATAAGTCCTTTCTTGAAAGAATCTCCAAATTGGGAAACCTGGTATCAAAGGATGTTGGAAATGCAGAAATAAGGGGAAACTTATCAATATAAACGGAGTGGGGAAAATGAAATCAAAGGAACGTGAGTTTTTAGGAGTTGAATCGAGAGCTTATCTGCTGTCGCAAGGCCGTTTGGCGGATAGAGAATTAGATATCAAACTTTTATTAAAAACAGCTGGAATCCAAGCAATACAGGCGAATTTGAATTTTCCCAGGGAGGACTTTCAAAGGGCAATTGACTTTGTTTATCAAAATCTCAAATCTGAATACCAAGGATTTCCTTTTCAAGACGCGCAAAATTTCATTTTGTCCCTAGTTCCTCATAAAAGATCAGTGATGGAGCTTTTATTAGTCGAATATAGTAAGAAGAAAAATCGTATTTTAGGAACGGTCTTAGTTTCTGCAAGTCGTAATTTGAGGCATTTTAAGACCATGAATTTTGCCTCTCAAAGTTGGAATCAAAGTTTAAAGGGGACTTGCTACGAATTACGAGGGGCCTTCTCGAGGGCCTTCTCGGTTGCAAAGCCTCACGTTTATATGGAAATTGCTTATTATATTGTCGATCCACATCTGAGAAAAAATAACGAGCTGAGAGTGGGAGAACATCTTTTAAAAAATTTAACCCGCTTTAAAAATATTTTGAGCCTAGAATTGCATGAGAAAGTTATTTTCTTTGGAGGAATGCATAAAAGGTTAGCAACAAAACCTCGAATTAAGCCCCTGATTAAACCCCTTCCGAAAAGTCATTTTTTTCATTACCCAGGAGACCCCGAAAAGAGTGTGATTATTGTTTCGACTTTATAGGAAATAAATATTCTTGCAATGGGCTCTCAACATAAACTTTTCAGTCGATCGGTGAGCTCTTTTTCCTTATCTTCAGGGGAGGGTGCTTTTTGAGAAGTTACGGCTTCCCACATCCAGGGAGCTTCCATGCAGAGGTAGCGAGGAAAGTCGTCGGACCAGTCTGCAAGCCAACGCCAAAGCTTTTGGTAAAGTTCTTGGCGTATCTCTTTAAAATATCGAAACTTTCCATCAGGAGCCGCAATAAATTCTTCCGAGAAAATTTTAGTTTGGGGAAAGCGACTGGTGGCTTCGCGTTTGAGATCTTTGTCAAAACGCAGTGAACCGACGCTAACCCACGCAATGCGTTTAGGGTCGAGTTTTTGGGCAATTTTTTCAATCAATGTTTGGTATGCTTTTTGCCAATCCTCAAAGTAAATTAGGGGATCTAGATGAATTCCGACGGGGTACCCAGCTTGTTGAACTTGGACAGCGCACTCAATGCGTTGATTTAAAGAGGCGCACTTAAGTTCTTCTTTTTTAATGATTTCTTCGGGAGCCATCGACCAGGAAATCACGGTGTGTCCTCGGTGTTCAAGCTGAAGTAAATTATCAATGGCATTGGACTTGGTTTTGAGTTCCAAGAAGGCATTGGGGATTTTTGCAAAGAGTGGGACCATTTCTTGGCTCAGATTTGTGATGTTGTCTAATGCGAGAGAGTCCGACAGTTCGCCTGTTCCCATCCGAAAACAATGTTCGGGGTTTTCAATAGCTTTTTTTAGGATGGCTTCAGCATAATTTTCCCAATTGGCAAAGATGGTGATAGACGGGTTGTTTTTGAGATAACTTTGCAAGATGCAATAAGTGCATTCCAGATGACAATTGGAGACGGGGTTAAAGACAAAATCACCCAGGTTAATGGCATGTTTGATCTTGGGGAAGGGCTTGAGATATTCTCCGCGCTGCTCGGCTAAAATGAGTGTACGTTTGGCCTGACTAATGTCTTGGGGAATTTTGAGTTCTTGATAAGAATGAATAGTTTGTTTTGGAACTTTTTTAAATTTATTGATAATTCGATTAGTTAGAGAAGAACCTTCAACTTTTGCTTCAATAATAATTTGTTGGGGTTGAAAGCTTTGCATAGTCTCAAAATAGGAGCTTAAAATTCCTCGAGGCCTTTCCATTTCCCTTTTTTGAGCGACTCCATGACTTCTTTGAGTTTGTCATGAAGTTCTGAAATGTTCTCAAAAGTGACTTCAAGTTGATAGCTGATACCTTCAAAATTTTGGGGTGGTATGAGTTTGGTTTTTTGAGGTAGAGCCAGACTTTTACTGAAGGCCTCAAAACGTAAGCGGTGTTGTTCAACTTTGGGATGAAGTTTGCGATACATGTGATCCCGCAGGCGGCGTCCGAGTTCTTTAGGGTGAAGCTTGTCTTCTTCAAAATTTTGAATAATTTGCCGAAGCAAAATAGAGGGGCGAATATTTTCTTTTTTTGAGAGATCTTCTAGAAATTCCAAAACTTGCATGGCATAGTTGGTACCAATCGGATTTTGTGCTAGCCAAGCTGCGATAGAAAGTTGCTCTTTGGAGGCAAAGCGGGCCAGCCGAACCTGGACGGCAGGTGCATAAAGTTTGGCAAGTTTGAGTTTTGCGTGTTCAGCCATGCGGGGTCTCATAGCGGATTTAAGTGTACTTGAAAAGATAGAAATCAATTTTAAAAAAATGACGATTCAACACACAGACGAATTTTTTATGGCGAAGGCCTTGCGTGAGGCCGAAAAAGCAGCAAAAATTGCCGAGGTTCCTGTAGGAGCGGTGATTTGCAAAAATGGCAAGGTTATCGCGCGTGCGCATAATTTGCGTGAGACTAAACAACGTCCCACGGCTCATGCCGAATTACTTGTCATCGAAAAAGCTGCCCGTAAACTAGGAGCATGGCGTCTAGAAAAAACTCAGCTCTATGTCACTTTAGAGCCTTGCTTGATGTGTTGGGGGTCTGTTATCTTGGCGAGAATTCCGGAAGTGATCTTTGGAGCCCAAGATCCCAAGGCGGGAGTTTGTGGCTCGGTTTTAAGTTTACATGAGCAAAAATTGTTTAATCACTTTCCTCAAGTACGATCTGGAGTGCTTGAAGCGCAGTGCTCCCAAGCTTTAAGTGACTTTTTTAAGAGCTTAAGGACAGAAAAACGCAAAAAACTCTAGATTTAATCTGCAGAGTCGATTAAGAAAGTGTTCGCAAAATATTTTTTGGAGAGGTGACCGAGTGGTTGAAGGTGCTCGCCTGGAACGCGAGTGTGCGAGCAATCGTACCGTGGGTTCGAATCCCACCCTCTCCGTTATTCTTCATTTCAATAATATCCTTTAACAATATCCCATTAAGTTGAATATTTCAAAAAAGTGTTGTTATGGTAGCAACTTATTTTATTTCATTCCGATAAATATTTTAAATTTGTAAGAATTTATTAGATTTATCATTTTTAGTCTCGGGAAAAGGAGAGCTATGTTGACCTCTATTTCATCACAATCGGCTTTACTCATGACAAATGTCGGAAGTTCGGCTGGCAGACAGTCAAAAACTCAAACTTCTCCTCTTAATTCTCCAGCTAAGGGCTCCAAGCTTCCAAGCGTAAGAGAAATTATCGAAAAAGGAAGAGCTCGTATTCGAGCAAAAAGGGCTGCGGAAGCTAAAAAAGCCAGTGGGCAGCCAGCTAAGGGCTCCAAGCCAACAACTCAAAAAACGCCAGCGTCACAACCTGCACAACCCGCAACTAAACCAGGAAATTCTTCCATTAAACCGGGTCGCTCTTCCATGCCTCCTAGTTTTCAGCCTTGGCCATCATGGCAGCCTAAAAAGGCACCTCAAAAACCAGAAGCTAATCCGGATTCTAGTCCTCAAGTTAAAAAACCTGAACAGGGAGAACCCTACCCACCTCGTGACTACGATAATCCCACAATTCCGGTTTGGGATGGCGAAAAAGTAGTGCATTTACCTGGTGTACCGACTCCCGGTATAGAAGTCGGTGATGGAGCTGAAGTCTGGGTTGGTGGTGAAAGAAAGTACCCTAAATGGAGTGGAGAAAAAAATGACCAGGGAGTTCCTGTAGGCCCAGGTCATTGGGAGCTTCCCGAGTTAAGTGCAAAAAAATACGCTGCAGCAGATCATATCTCAAGATATGTTCAAGTGGGAGATATGGCCTTAGTGGGCGTGATTGCTGTGATTGCGCTAGGTGAAGTTTTAACGGCCGGTGCTGCGACTTACATGTTACCAGCGATCGCGGGTGCTGATCAAGAAGGTGGCTCTTCTTCGAGAAGATCTTTAAAAGAGCAGCCTGGAAGCATTGGCTATGATCAAAAAAGCCAGCTTTATTATATCGTTGATGAAGATGGCGATAAAAATATCGGTTTTGCAAGAGAGCAAGAAGCTATAGACTATTTAGTTAATCTCCGTGAGCGTTCTTTAGAATAGTTCAACAACTTTTTTTGCTTTCTTTCGATATTTTTACTAAGAGTTTAACTAGATATAAAAAAAATAAAAACTAAAAACAAATTGATTTTTATCGGGAAAAAAGGAAGAAATTTTATGTCAATACCACCAATATCCCCTGTAAATATTATGTCGATGAATGCTGGGCCCTCTGATGCGACTTCATCAGGCACTGGTCCTAAGCTTGAAGAAGCTGAACCTAAACGTACCTACAGGAATCTCCATGAAATCATCGAAGAGCTGCAAAGAAAAAAAGCAGCCAGACAAGCTCAACAGGGAAGTGGTTCACAGACTCAACAAAGTCAACCTTCTTCCTCTCAAAATGGAGGGACTTCACAAAAAGGAAGTACTGTGCCAAGACCTCAAGTTCAAGCAGGTCCTTGGTGGCAACAGCTAGCTCCAGGGCAAAAGAAAACAATTCCTGATTCTAAACCAAAAAAGGAAGGTCCTCGAGGTGGGGAACCTTTTCCTCCAAGAAGTGGACCAAATCCAACAATTCCTGTTTGGATCGGAGGCGAGAAATTGGTTCATCTACCTGGTGTGCCGAGCGATATGGTGCAGTCAGAAGATGGAGAAATAGTTCTAGATAATGCTACAGTTTGGGTCGGTGGTCGTAGATATTACCCTAAATGGGTAGGAGCCAGAGATGAAAATAAAAATCCCATCTATCCAGGTCATTGGGAGTTGCCTCAAATAGAAGGTATCAAGACTTATGCATCAGGGCATCCTGTCAAAGTGACCAATCATGCGCAATTGGGTGATGTTGCCTTAATCACTTTAGTGGCTGGAGCTGTGGTAAGTGTTGTTGCGACTGCGGCAGGAGGAGTTGGTTTATGGCCCACTTTGGCTGCGGCAGATGAAGATTATTCACAGTCAAAATCAGGGCGAAAACATGAAGCTCCTGGAAGCGTCGGCTACGATAGCCATCATCAATGTTATTACTTGATTGAGCCGAATGGCGAGAAGTTAATCGGTTTTG
This sequence comes from Deltaproteobacteria bacterium, assembly GCA_024233625.1. Classification (GTDB taxonomy): domain Bacteria; phylum UBA10199; class UBA10199; order DSSB01; family DSSB01; genus JACKPJ01. The sequence goes on along the minus strand of JACKPJ010000003.1, from coordinate 58,824 downwards.
ATAGTGAAGAAGAAGCTAGAAATTATCATCTTGACAAAGTCTCTGACTGAATTTTGCAAATACTTATTAAATTTTTTAGACAGCTACGGAGTTTTTACGCTTATGTTCAGCAATTTCTGTCAACGCGTCTTCCATGGTTCTATGTACGGAGTATGAGGGCAGTCCTACAAAGCTGAGGATAAATTTTGAAGCAATCTTCATCATAAAATTAGCACCAGTGAAAACCGCGACATGTTTAAAGTCGCTTAGCTTTGCATATTCTCTTTTAAGAGTTGCACGAACTTTAGCGCTTGGTCGATGAGTATTTGATAAGTCGACTAAGAGATAATAATGACTAATATCGTCGGTTATCTCATTGAGTTTTTCAGTGAATTTTTCTACACTAAATACGCTACTAATAGGTATTTCCTGCCACATAATGATGTCATCATCTAATAGGTAGACTCGTTCTTTGAGAGCTTCGATATCTTCGAGGCTACTTAATGGACCATAGGGTCTATTTTCGATTTTGACACCCATTATTCCATTATGAGGAAAAAAGCAATATTGATCAATGGCTCTGCTCCATTTTGGAATTATTTTTTTAGCTATCCTACTTTGGATTTTTTGTGCTTATGCTCAGCGATTTCACTAAATGCTTCATCCTTCGTTTTGTGAACAGAAAAAGAATTAAGTCCTACAAAGTTTAAAACAAACTTTGCTGCAATATTAAGCATAAAGTTTGCGCCGGTAAAAGCAGCCGCATGTTCAAAGTTGGGAAAGGAAGAATATAATTCCTTTAATGAAGAACGTACTTCAGCACTGGGGCGTTTTGTTTTGCTTAAATCAAGTATCAAGTAAAAACTATCCAGATTTTTTGCCAGATTTCTTAGTTTTTCTCCATATTTTTCTACGCTAAATACGCTGGCCACTGGCATTTCCTCCCACATGATAACATCATTTTCGAGTAGATAAACATGTGCTTTCATAGCTGCTATTTCTGATGTGCTACTTCTACTGTCGTAAACTCTATTTTCGAGTTTTATCTTCTCCATTATTAAATTATCTGTTTAATTTTTTTGATGAGCAATGGCATTATTTGAATTTGAATTTTATCACTTTGATATCCTTGAATATTTTTATTTTCAAATTTTTAATGAGCTCTAAAGACCTTTACTTTAAATTTAAATTTTTCTATGCAGTGATCTGGTGTATGAGGGAAATGAAATCAATCAAAACTTAATATTTTGGAGATAAGGAATCATGAAAAAAAAATTGAAGAAAATGTCTTTAATGACATTTTTGATTTCAAACAGTGTGGTTTTTTTTGGAGCAGGCTGTATACTCGACAACCCTGCTTATGACGAACCTGGCGCTTTTGTCTGTGGTGATAATAAGGTCGATTCTGAGACCGAAGAGTGTGACGATGGCAATAAAATTGATGGCGATGGTTGCAGTGCAGATTGTAAATTTGAAATAGATTTAAACTGTGGTGATGGCAAACAAGATCTGGGTGAACAATGTGACGACGGAAATCTCGAAGATGGTGATGGTTGCAGTTCCCAATGTCAAAATGAAGATGGAACCGTTTGCGGTGATGGAAATATCACAGGCAATGAACAATGTGATGACGGCAACATCGAGAACGGCGATGGCTGTAATCAGTTTTGTGAGATGGAAACAAGCGCGTCTTGCGGAGATGGGAATTTGGATGCCGGTGAGCAATGCGATGATGGAAATCTCAGTGACGGCGACGGTTGTGACTCGCAATGTCAGGCAGAAGCTGAAGTCATCTGCGGCGATGGCTCGGTCGATGGTGACGAGCAATGCGATGATGGTAATACCAATAATGGCGATGGTTGTGATGAAAACTGTCAATCGGAAGCTGGCATCATGTGTGGAAATGGGATTCTCGAAGCTGGCGAAGAATGTGATGATAATAATATGAGCGATGGTGATGGTTGTAATGCAGCTTGCCAATACGAAGAATGCGGCTTTGGTGATATGAGACAATGTGGTGATGGGATCTGGAGCTTTCATATAGGACATGCTGGAACTGATAGAATTCAGAGTATTGCTACGGATTCTCAGGGTAATACCTATGCTGCAGGAAATTTTTCAAGTACGGTTGTCGACTTTAATCCACTCGGTCAAGCTCAGATGCCCAGTAAAAATGGAGGTATTTTCTTAGCTAAATATAATGCCAATGGCCAAATCATTTGGCTAAGAGATTTTTATACAGCCACTGACGCTGCTAGAGTGAGTAAAATTGAAGTTGATAGTGCTGACAATGTGTATGTTTATGGTGATTTTATTTCCTCTATTGACTTTATCCAAGCGAAGATAACTAGCAAAGGCCAAAGAGATATCTTTATGGTCAAGTTTGATTCAAATGGAAGCTTAATTTGGGCAACAAGTTTTGGCGGTGAAAAAAATGAGTTTGCAAAAGACCTTTCTCTTAACAGTCAAGGAGATAGTGCTCTTGCTTGTTCTTTTGATTCTGCAAGTGTGAACTTTGGTCAAATTAACATGTCGAATGATTACGATCAAGTGACTGCTGATGCTTGTATTGTAAAATTAAATGTAGATGGTGCAGTGCAGTGGGTTAAGAGTATACCTGATGGCGGAGCAAATGCTCAGACTTTTCCTCACTTGGCTACCAATGAGTTAGGACAAGTCTATTGGGGAGGTGATCCTAGCCCAAATGTCAACCTTCTCAATTTAGGAAATAATGTTACTATCGGTGATGGGTCCCTATGGCTTATCAAATTTGATACTAATGGGACAGCTCTATGGGCTAAAAGCTATGGCGTTTCTGATGGAAAAATAGGGCGCATTCTAAGCATGGCTCTGGATCCTCAAGGTCAAATATGGATTTCAGGCCGTGGTTTAGGTATAGACTTAGGAGGAGGTCCTATTAATAATGCTATTTATTTTGCTGGCTTTGACTCTAGCAATGGGAGTTATTTGACTAGTAAAAATTTTACCTCGAATGAAACTTTATGGCACTCTCTTAGTTTTGATTATCAAGGCAATATGGTGTTTTCTGGACACTTTTATGGAGGAGCAGTCGATTTTGGTTTAGGCCAATTGTCAGGTGGTAATGTTGATTTATTTTTGGTCAAGTTTAATTCAGAAAAAGAACCCCTGTGGAATAAAGCTTTTTCCTACACTGGAAGCCAATCATATTTATTTGCTCAAAATCGTGTTGATCCTCAAGGTTATGTTATTCTAGGAGGAAATTTCGAAAAAACGCTTGAGATAGATGGTAATGTTCTAGATGGAGATACTCATTTCATTGAAGGCTTCTTAGCCAAATTTTACCCATGATAAATCTGAATAAATTAAGATTTGTGAGTTAATACTGATGCCCTGATTTTCAAGTGAAAATCAGGGTTTTTCTTATTTTTATATATTGATGCCTTTCATTTGCTATAAGAAAATAAAAATTTTTATTTTAAAAAAAGTAGCCAAAAGAAAAATGTAAGCGGCGATCGCCATCGTCACCGAGTCGCGGATCCAAGACAAAACCGTAATCCAAGCGAATAGGACCAACGGGAGTGACATAGCGAATACCAGGGCCGGCAGCGTGGCGAATCGTTGTGCCGTTGACGTCCTTGATGTTGTTGGTCACGACACCGGTATCGACGAATCCGACCAACTGAAATTGATTAAAGACGCGAATCTGCAATTCAAAATTATGTACCAAAGAAAAAGTTCCCCCGCTGGGAAGTAGGGCATCTTGATCAAAGCCACGTACCGTATTGTCACCTCCCAGGTAGAGACGTTGATCCACAGGAACAATCGAGCTAGAAGGTAGCGACCAAATCTGAGCAACGCGCAAAGCGTTAGCGAGCGTGACACGACGCATGGGCGAATACCAATGCCCAAAACTGCCTTTGAGAGTCAGGTAATTTCCGGTCTTTTGGATAAATTCGTTTGTGAAAGAAGCCGAGGTGCTGGCAAAAATTCCGCGGCGTGGATTTCCGTAGTTGTCTCGAGTGTCATAATTCATACCAAAGGAAGTTGTTAAGCGCGTCCTTTGTTGGGGATTTTCACGAGGATTCAGTTTTTCAAAGACGGTACGATTATCGTCGAAGTCGACGTAGTTGATGTCGAGGCGACTAAAAAAATCAAAGGATGAACCGAGAGGTTTGTAAAGAGAACCGTAGCCACCATAAGTGTAGTTGCTAAAGAAAGGTCGGTTTTCGTAGGAAGCATAGGCCCCAGTAACGAGCTGGAGCGATTTTCCCATCAAGCGCGGGTCGATATAGTTGGCTTCAATACGGGATAATTCTTGCCCTAGTTGAAATTTGAAGTTCATATTTTTTCCAGAGCCAAAGACATTGAGCTTATTAAAAATCACTTTGCCGTTAAAGCCGCGATCGGTGTCATAGCCCGCTTCCACATCGATGATCTTGCTTTTCTTTTCGAGTACCCTGACTACGACATTGATGATGTCCCGACGGCTGGCCAGTCCCAAAGTTTCTATATTGACGATGTCAAAAATTCCTAGTCCACGCAGGTTAATTTCGGAGCGCAAAAGATCCAAGGTTGAAAAAGTTTGTCCTTCTTTGATGCGTAAATTTTTTCGGATGACGGATTCATGAGTGAGCGTATTGCCGACAAAGAGAATACGTCCTATCTTGACTCTTTGATGAGGTTTTACTTTGATGAGAAGGTCGACTTGACTCTCCTCAACGGCATTTTTTTCGTGCTTGACCTGAGCATAGGGATAACCACGATTGGCGAGTTCGACTAAAATATTTTGGATATCTTGAGCCAGTCGAGTGGGACTGTAGGCTTTTCCGGGTTTGAGTAGTAGCTTGGCTTGGACCGCATCGAGAGCATTTTTTTCGAGACCTTCATAATCAATTTTACGTATGCGATAGAGCTGACCTTCGTTAATTTTGACGACCAATATGACTTTTTGCTTAAAGATGTCGTAATTTTTTTCCCAGCTTTCAATCTTGGCATCGGGGTAACCTTCCTCATGATAATAGCGAATAACGCTGCGAAGATCTTCTTCAAAAAGAGGCTGATAGAAATAAGCACGTTCTCCAATGGCTTCGACTTGGGTGAGCATTTGTTCTTGGAGTTTGGAGTCAGAGACTTGTTGATTGCCTTCGAACTCGATTGCTTTTACTTTGATGCGTTTTCCTTCGTCGATCTTAAAGGTGACAATGTAATGTTCTTTAGCGACTTTTTTTCTTTCCCAATCGATGATGATCTCCTCAAAACCATTTAGTTGATAATAGGTTTCCAGCTTGCGTTTTGTCGCTTCAATTTCAAACTCATCAAAATCGCCTGATTCGACCATCGTGATCTTTTTGCGTAAAATACGAGTGAAGATGCGCTTATTACCCTCAAACTCAATTTCGACATAGGGACCTTCCTTGATTAAAAGACTGACGTCGACTTTACGCGCATCGTAGTCATAGCTTTCGCCATCGAGTTTGACGCGCGCTCGGAGAAATCCTTTGCGCCGGTAAAGGTCACGAATATGTTCGATATCATTTTTTATCTTGCGCGGTTTATAGTGTGAAAAGGTGAAGATGATATTGCGGATGCGCTTGGGATTGAGGCTTTCATTGCCTTCGAGATTAATGTGGCGGAGTCGATAGATTTGACCTTTTTTTATTTTAATATGAAGTGTGACTTCTCGGTTTTTGAGGTCGTAATCTTCGATGGCAAAGATTGTGCTTTGGAGATAACCTTCTTTTTCAAAGAGAGCTTCGATGCGATCGACTTGTTCAGCGAGTTTATTGTGATCGTAGATGGCACCTCGATTAAGGAAGAGTGTACGCCTGACTTTGCGTTTAAATACGGGAAAGTTCCCTGAGATTTTGACTTCATGTATTAAAAAGCCTTCTTCTAAAATGTAGATCAGTTCGACACCCTCTTCACCATATTTAAGAATGACTTCAGCATTGGCAAACACTCCCCACTTGCGCAGGTCGTTAATTGAGTATTCGACTTTATTGGGTGTGAGTTCTTCCCCTACTTGGAGAGCGACCACATCTCGAGCGTCTTCTTCAGGAATAGCGTTGAGCCCTTTAAAACGAATATTTAATATATGTCCTAAGCTTTCATTGGGAGCGGCTCTTTTCACACGTGTGGCTTGATCAATTTCGGAATCGTTCTCTAAATCTTCTACAGCGGGTAGGTCAGGGATGGGTTCATATTGTTCTGCTAGAGATGTGGCTAAGTCCTCGGTGCTTTGAGCAAAGAGGATCCCACAGTTTGACACTTGGTAAAAACAAGTGACAAGTATGCAAAGAAGAGTCAGTTTGATGAAAGTAGCTAGTTGCAAATCGAAAACCTAGTTTAATTCGAAACGCAATGCTAGATCAAAACTAAATCGGCCATTTGTCATTTGCGTTCCTTTGAGTAAAACATTGTCAATGAGTTCATATTCCATTTGGATTCCTTGGAGAGGATCTTCTACTCCCAAATCGGTTTTAAACTCAAGTGTTAGTCGATCACTGAGTCGTTTTCCTATCACTAAAGTTGAGAGGCTTTGACTGTTACGATCGCTGGCTTCCAAACGAAAGATATCAATCTGTGCAGAGTCTGCCAAAGGCCTTTGGACCAGTTGAGTGAGTTGGGAGCCCAGGACGCTGGTGGCAATATTGCTTCCTGAAAGACCACGACGGCTGCCGGGCAAGGCACCAGTGAAGACCAAAGCGAGAATATCGCGTCGTGAGAGTGGGGGAGAACTGAAAAATCGAAGGTTGAGATTTTCCGTAAAACCGACGATGCGGGCAATGACGGTTGCGGTTTCAAAATTATTTTGGAATTCTTTAGAGACTTCGATGTTGATGTAGGGTCCCTTTTGATAATTGCGAAAATCAATCATCCCACGAGCGTTTTCAAACTCAACGGTAAAGTATTTAAATTTTCCTTCTAAAACTTCAAGTGCGCCACGAATTTGTGGATTGCTAGCACGTCCATCTATGCGGAGGTCGCTTCGAAAATACATTTGGGCGATATTATTTTTGACGGCGAGTTCGCCCGGTGATTGAATGCGCAAATCGAGCCAAAGTTTTTGCATGAAATCCGAAGGCTTTTCAGGTAGGGAAACTTCCTGAGGTTTTAGAATGAATTCGCTGATATTGAAGTCACGTGAGTAGACTCCCTCGTTAATATCCATGGTGCCACGGAGAATAGGTTTTTCCGCGTTCCCTTTAAATGAGAAATCTCCACTAAAAATTATACGGTAAACGCCTGGTTCTGAGATTACTGCCTCACGTGCGCTGATGACAATATCGTAATAGCGTGGGCTCCATTCTTGGAGGTCTACGCGACCGTTGAGACCTAAGTTGCCTTCACGGACATTGCCACGCAGATTGTCGAAGAAGACCGAGTTGCCTTCAAAACGCATTTTTCCTTCAATGTCTTCAATGTCACCGCGTAAATCACGAAGATTGATCAATGCGTTTTCGAAACCAATGTCTCCATTAAGTCGTGGATTTTCTCGTGTGCCTGCAATCGCAAGGTCCATCAGAGCCGTGCCTTCGGCTTCCCGAAAGTAGTCTGGAAAAAATCGCAAAATATTGAGGTCGGCTTTGCCCTCAACCTTGAGTGCCATTTCTCCACCAAAGCGATAATTTCCCGTTATCTCAAAAGTTCCTGAATTCGAAGCGAATCGGACTTGAGTAAACTTGACCTTCTCTTGATCAATGTCAAAACGCATAGGACCTTGGTTGCGGATTTCTCCCACTTCGGTGGGGATGCGTCCTTTACTGAGTCGAATCTCAATTAAAGTTGGGAGATTTTCCATGCCGATATTCATTTCGACTTCGCCCGTGCCATAGGATTCCCATCGTGGCCAACTAAGTGCTGCCCAAATTGGTCTTAGATCAGTGTCGTTGAGCTTAGCCAAAACCTTCACGATATTGGGATTTGACTTTGTGTAATCTGCTTTGACTTGGGTGTTTGGAAGCAGGCTTCCCTCCATGTTCCAGCCTTGATCGTCGAACTTAAAGAGAGTCTCTCCAGGTGCTTGAATGCGCTCGTGATCAGGAGGTTGAAAACTCAATTGAGAAATTTTAAATTGAGGTGAGTCAAGTTGACCTTCGGCTTCGATGTCTCCCAATTGAAAATCAAAGAGTAAAGCATTCGCGATTTTCGCTTTGAGTTTGCCTGTTGTGATATTGTCAGGTCGATTTTCTAAATCGAAACTACCAGTGATCTTTCCCTTGATTTGCGGTCTTTCTAAAAGGTCGGCAGCTTCCATGTTGGTAAAAGTAGAAGTCAAGACAGTTGTTCGGCGATCTTTGTCAAAGAGATAAACAGTTTCGACCTTGACGGAGTTTTGGTGACCCAATCCGGACGGTGCTGCTCCGATAAAGGTCAGGGTTTGGTCCTTGATTTTGAAGTTTCCATTGACTTTCCCAAACTGCAAAAATTTATAGCTGGATTTTTCGACCTGAGCCTCCGCTGTGATTTCGGGGTTTTTCCACGATCCTTTGACGATTCCTTGAGCATTGGCACGTCCTTTTAGGTCCAGATCTCCGATAGCATTGATCAGGGTGGTGAGATTAAAATCTTCCGTTTGATATTTGACGTCAAAGAGTTGCTTGGCCAGGTCGATGTTTCCTTGTATTGTCAGTTTCATCTCGGTGCCTTCGACTTGCATTTGGGAGAGCTGGAGATTTCCTTTTTTTAAATCGCCGCTGAGTTCAAGCTTAAAGTCAGGGGTTCCGTCATGGTTGCGGTTACCCTTTGCTAGGGCTTTGAGATTGAGTTTTCCTGAAAGATCGTCGAGCTTTTTTCCTTTGATATCCGCATCGATGTCAACTTGAAAGCCCTGAAAGGTTTCTATGAAGTAGGGTTTGGCTCTGGGGATCGCACTAGCGGCCAGCAAACTGTCGTTTTTGAGTTTGATCTTGAGGGAATTTTCTTCAGGCTTCCAGGTTCCCGAAAATATCAGTGTAGTTTCGGGGGCGACGAGTTCGGCTCCTTTGAGTGAAAGGGCATTGCCCTTGATTTGTATTCCCGAAAATAAGTTTCCCAGCTTGCGGTCCTGAAATTCAATTTCTTCTAAATTGAGATTGCCTTGGGCCTTGGAAACAAAAAAATGATAATCGTATAAAAAGGGGACATTAATGCCTCCCGAAAAGCTGAGTTTTTTTGTCGAAAAGTTTTTTTCTTTCCAGGTTCCGGAACTTTTTTTAATGGCAACTTGAAACTCCTGACTACGCATCTCCTGTGGGCTTAAATTTAGATGGATCTCATCAAGATTGATCTGGCGTTTTTGATCCCACTCAAACTTTAAACCGGCGACCTTGCCGTCTTTGATCGAAATTCGTTTGAGCAGTAATTGCAAGACTGAGCGCCAATTGGAAGGACCTTTTCGACTGCTCTTAGGAAATTTTTTCATGTAGATGTCGACTTGTCCGATGTCGAGATGAGTTGCGTGGAGTGCGCCTTGAAAGACACTGAGCTTTTTAAAGCGAATGTCAAAGTGTTCGATGCTGAGGGCCTTCTCACCTTCAATATTAAGGTAGTGAAGGTTTTTTGCAAAAATATGTCCTTTTCCTGGTTGAATGACCAGTTCGTCATAGGTGATTTTTCCAGGAATGGAATAATTGAGCTGTTGAACCGCCCACATCAGAAATCGCGGTGATTGCAATAAGAAATAGGCACTCCCCAACAGTAGGAGGAAGAATAATAAAAAAAACAGAATGACTTTGCGTAAGACATGTTTTTTCTTGGGATTTTTTTCCTTAACTTTTTTCTGAATTTTGTCCTTTGCCATATTTTGGCATTATATTTTCTTTTGCAAAAGACTCCAGAGATTTCTCTTGTTTTCTTGTTAAAATTAGGTTGGACTATTAAAGCTATTTTATTTTGGGAGGTGGCTTTTTTCTTTGTTTCTTTTTTCCGACCAAAAAGAAAGTAAAGAAACTATCTATCATGAGTAAAAATTTAATCAGCAAAATGATTTGTGAGTTTTTGGGAGCCTTGGCCATTGTCTTCTTTGGTTGTGGGGCTGTTGCTTGGGGCCATCTACCTGGAGGAGAAAACTTGCTCAATAATATTCCCTGGGTTTTTGGTTTGACGATCAGCGTGATGATCTATGCAGTGGGCCATATTTCGGGAGCACACTTTAATCCTGCGGTGACTTTGGCATTTGCGCTAGTGAGACGTTTTCCGTGGAGACAACTGCCTTTTTATTGGTTGGCGCAATTTGTAGGAGCGATTGTAGGAGCGGCATGTATTCTTTATTTTTCTCCAGAGACTTCAAACTTGGGCGTGACCCAAACCCATTTGCCCATGCTCAAAGCTATCCTGTTTGAAGCATTGCTTTCCTTTTTTTTGATGTTTGTCATTATCTCTGTAGCAACCGATAGTAGAGCCGTTGGCACCATGGCAGGGGCAGCTATTGGAATTACAGTAGCCATGGATGCCTTTATTGGAGGGGGCTTCACAGGCGCTTCGATGAACCCTGCGCGTTCTTTTGGTCCGGCTTTGATGGAAAAAAACTTTAGCGATTTGTGGATTTACTTTTTAGGGCCTTGTCTAGGAACTTGCACTGCGGCTGGGCTTTATGAGAGGATACGCTGTGAAGCGGTTGTGGCGGATTCGAATTCAGATCAAGATGCGAAAGGATGTTGTTGATGAAAAGGGTTTTGTTTTTATGTGTCGCTAATTCGGTGCGTAGTCAAATGGCTGAAGGTTTAGCCCGGCATTTTTTTGGGGATCGTTGGGAAGTCCAGAGTGCCGGATCGAGCCCTTCGATTGTCCATCCGGCAGCGATTGAAGCTATGAATGAAATCGGCATCGATATCAGCGAGCAGTATTCCAAGTCGGTTGAGGAGATTGATCCTGAAAACATCGATGTCGTGATCAGTCTTTGCATGGAGGAAGTCTGTCCAGTTTTTCTTGGCCATGCTGAGCGCTTGCATTGGCCTTTTCCAGACCCCGCGAGTATGACTCCTTTTGGTCAAGACCGTTTGGTGGGCTTTCGTCAGGTGCGAGACATGATTAAAGCGAAGCTTGAAGAATGGGAAGAAAAATAGGTAAAGGCTTTAATTAAATTCTTATTTTTCAAATATGCTTCCTTTTATTTCTTCTTTGTCAAATTTAGATTGATTAAATTCAGAGCGAAGAGTCCATCGTGTGAGCATTTCTTGAAGGCTTTTGAGGTCAATAGGCTTGACTAAATGGTCGTCCATGCCAGCATCAAGACTGCGTTGACGATGTTCGGGAAGGGCGTGAGCTGTCAGAGCAATAATCGGAGTTCGGGCTTGTCCGGTTTCGTTTTCGTATAGACGAATTTTTTTTGTGACGCTGTAGCCATCGAGTTTTGGCATTTCGCAATCCATTAAAATGATATCAAAGTCTTTTTTTCGGTTTCTAAATTTTTCCCAAGCCATGATTCCATCGGAAGCAACGACTGCACTAAGATCGAGTTGTTCTAATAGTCCTTGAATGACCATCTGGTTGACGCTGTTGTCTTCTGCAACCAGAATATTTATTTTTTTCTTGAAGGGGGTGATTTGAGTTGCACCTAAGCTGCTTTCTTGAGCTGGAATTTCTTTGGGATCGGCTAGAGAAAAAGGAATGCTAAACCAAAACTCGGATCCTACACCTAGTTGGCTATTGACCCCAATTTTTCCTCCCATGAGTTCAACCAATTGGCGGCATATTGTTAGCCCTAAGCCGGTACCTCCATATTGTCGTGTAATGGAGGTATCTGCTTGATTAAAAGCCTCGAAGAGTTCCTTTTGATGGTTTCCATCGATTCCTATTCCTGTATCCTTGACCGAAAAGAAAATATGTACCTTCGAATCATGTTCTGTAGAAATCAGTTTTGCGGTTACTCTGATTTCGCCTTCTTGTGTAAATTTGAGCGAGTTACCAATGAGGTTGAGAAGAATTTGTCTCACCCGGGTGGGATCTCCTCGCAGAGCGATAGGAGTTCCTGATTGAATTTTGGCTAAAAGTAAAATGTTTTTATCCTGAGCATTGACGGAGAATAAAGAAACACATTCGCTGATAAGATTTTCTAAATTAAAGGGAATGGATTCGAGTTGTAATTTACCAGCTTCGATTTTGGAATGATCTAAAATGTCATTGAGTACAGAAAGTAGTGATTTTCCTGAGTTATGGATGATACTTGCATAGTGTCCTTGTAGAGGTTCCAGTTTTGTCATGCGTAATAATTCGGTCATACCGAGAATTCCGTTCATGGGTGTGCGAATTTCGTGGCTCATCTTTGCCAAAAAACTGCTCTTGGCTTCGGCCTCGGCACGGGCTTCCATAGCAATTTGGGCCGATTCCATCTTTTCCTGTTTTAAAACATTGATGCGGTAACCCAAGGCGAGTGAAAGTAGGACAACTTCGCAACTGCTTCCTGCCAGAAAGGACCAGATGGTGACGGCATTATATGGCGCCAGACCAAAGGACCAAAGTTGGTAAATGGCTGATCCTAAAATGAGAATGGTCCAAGAAAATGAAAAATATCTTGCAGGTTTATAGCCTTGAGCAACGCGGACTAAACCGGCAGGAAGTTGAAACGAAGATGCAATCAAAACAATAATGGTCAAGGCCATGGTGGCGTACTGAAAACCAATCAAGACAGAAGTCAGAAGACAAAGAAAACAAAGTCCGATGGTAGTGAGCATGAGTTTGTTTAAAATAGGTAGATGTTTACGAGCATTCAAGAAAACGCGTCCGAATTGTACGGCGAATGCAGTGGCCAAAGCTCCTGTGACACCTCGTTGTTGTAAGTTCCACCAAGTAGCATCAGGAAAATAGCGTAGTAAAAGTCCAAAGTTGGACATCTGGAAAAAGACGAAAGTTAAAATAAATAAAATGTAGTAGAGATAGGAGCGGTCTTTGATAGTGATGAAAAGAAAAAAATTATAAAGCATCATGACGCTGATTAAACCGAAATATCCTCCCAATATCCAAGCGTGTTGACTTCGGGCTTCGGAAAATGCCCAAGTTGTTCCTAATTCGAGAGGGACGCTGTAGGGAAAGGCTGACTGGACATTCATATAAAAAGTTGTGCTTTGGCCTGGGGCGAATTCGAGAGGAAAGATATAATAAAAATAATCGACCGGACGTGTCTTATAGGAGTAATTTAAACCCGTAGTGATCGATTCCACTTCACCGTTAGTTTTTTTGTATATCAATTGAATATGATTGATGAGGTTGTAATTGAGTTGTAAGAGTAATGGTTTGACCGAGTCCGTTGGGTTTTCTACTTCAAACTTGAGCCAAACCGATTTTTGACTAAAGGCAAAATTGGGAGCACTGTTTCCTGTCGGAGTGAACTCGGTATCAAACTCACCGTTGATGATAGCTTCTGGTTTGGCAGTATTTTTGGAATCCACCCAAAAACTTAAGCTCGGAGTTAAAGAGTAGGTTTCTTGGCCGTCTTGCAAAAGAATGCTGCGGGCTTGGCAGAAAGATCCCACTGTCGAAACGAGTAGAAAAAATCCCATCGAAAAAATAATTTTATAATGACGAGTAAAAATCTTGAGTTTTTCAAGCCCCATATTTCTTCTCATGAGCCTTTTTTTGTTACAGACTCTTATAGCGAATTTTTAAATTACAACAATTTATTATAGCTTAATGAGGTGAGAAAGGAAAGAAACTTTAAAAAGTTGAGAGTTGTGCTAATCCCAGGTCGAGTAATCCTTGGTTCAGGTGATAGTCTTTTGCTAAAGTGACCGAAGTTCCCTGAAAAATTTAAGAAAATTTATCGAAATAATTTTTTGATTTTTAATTAAAAAAATAATGTTTTTTGAATTGCTAAATTCCCAAAAACGTCCAAATGCTTAAAAACTTCACCTTATGACTCGATGCGTTATTTGCTGAATCTTTACAAAAACATTTTTTTGCGACATGAGTAAAATCATTTAGTCAATTTTTCTAAAAATCTTTCGTTTTAGAGAGGTAAAATAATTTTTTTTTATCATTTAGCAATCAAATCTTCACAACTTTTTTTTGAAAACAGCGATAAAGCTTTTGATATTAAAAAAATTACAAGGGTTTCTAGGTTATGAATGAGAATAAAATTAGTTTACTTAGCTGTGCCAATCTTCAACCCGGAGAACATATTTCTCCTTTAGAGAAGGATCTTAAAGCTTACTTAGCTGATCCTGAGTCTGACTCACTACGGATTTGTGCGGCGGGTGAGCTTCAGAAAGCAAGCAATCCTGAGGTTGATTTGTATCAATTAAAAGATGCTCAGTCCTTAGCTTATGATCAGCTTACGGAGTGCCCTACGAATGCAACTGCTAGCAGCGTATTATCTAGAACATCCTCTCTCAGCATTAAAAGGCCTGATGCCGAAAAAGCGCATGTCGAAGAGTATCAATTTAGTTTTTCCTTAAATGCTGAAAGTTTGCAACTTCTTTATAATCAGGGTTTTTTCTTTCAGAGTGCTTTAGGCCCCAATCTTCTCAGCAGTCCACAAAACATTTGTAAAATTTCTGAAGAAGGTGGAGAAGAAGCTGGACAAATCTGGGTTTCCGATCAAGTGGAAGAACGCATGCTCGATAGCATCGATCCAAAAAATAGGGCAGTTGATTTGCCTAAGTCTTATCCAGGTTTTTCAGATTCGAATGTAGGAAATATTAAGATACAAAAAGAAACTGAGCGAGTCGCATTGACAATTCCTGATGGTCAGAAAGAAAGACAAGCATTTTGGTCGCATTATCATTCTTTGCAGGATTTACACTCCAAAGATGCTGCTTTATTGCGAGAACTCTTGGGGAATACGCAAAATCAATCCCAAAATCACCCTTGGCTGGAACCCTTTGGAGACTTAGGTCCCGATAATCGCCGTGATTATGTGATTTCGACGACCGCGCTACATTATTATGGAGCCTATTTGATTCAAGAATTACGTCGTATTGGCGATGGAGTTTATGGTGAAGTTGAAAACAACAAGACTGCTCATGCTTTGGTCAGTCGTCTGGAAGTTATGTTGGCTGAACAGTCGGATCCAAAATCGCGCAAGGTAGCTCGGCCGGTTTCTTTGGATCTGAAGGCTTTGGAGCCAGCTTTGATTAAAGTCTTCGGAGATAAAGATATCTTAGCAAAAATCGAAGCAATTGATCTTGACGAACATGTCGGGGAAAACGGCAAAGCAGTCTGGGCTCAGCCCTTAGCTTCCTTCGGGCCTAAAGAAATGCCTTGGTATGTTTTTACCAATGACTATATTGATTGGCAAGGTTCCGTCTCAGGTGATGAGATTCGTTTGTTTTATGCGATTGAAGTTTTTAAAGAAGGACTGACGCATGCACCAGCTTATACCTGGTTTGACTTGGTGGGAATTCCTCACGGAACCAGTTCGGATGATCATTTTATTTGTGAAAACTTAATCACTGAAAAAAATGCAGAAGACAAAGGGAACTTTAATGAGGATAAAGAGGGGCGCTCTTGCATGCGTCGTCGTTACCAGGCTTGGCAAGGGGAGATTGCCTTATTAAAAAAACTTGCAGAAGAAAGCGAGGATCCCGCAGCAAAAGTTCGTTTGCAAGAATTGATTGCCGTGGATGAAGCTTTAGAAAATATTGTTTTAGCTGACAGTAACGCCAATTCCTTTAAGCACAGCTGGTGGGCGGCTTTAGCCTTTGTGGGGCTGGGTTATTTTGCTCATCGCGGCCAGAAAGTTGCTGTTATAGGAGAAAGGCCACAGTTACCAGAAAGTGACAAGAGTGATGACGATAGTGGTGTTGGAGGAGAAGGAGATTCCTCGGGTGAAGATCCGGTTGTCGTTCCAGAAAATCCATCGGGCGATGCTGCCGAATACTCAGCTCAACCGGGACGTTTTCGCTTTGACCTCATGCCGCAATTAACTGTGCAAGACGCGCAGCGTTGGGGACTCTATGCTTTTGCAGCGGGTGGTGGATATGCCGCTTGGAAACTTTCAAAAACAGGGGCTAAAAAATTAGGTTTTGCAGCTGCTGCAGCCGTGGGAACTATCGAGTTTATCGAAGCAGGCTTTGACCTCTCCAAGTTGGATCCCTTGGGTTCTTCTCCTGCCATGGCTTCCGAAGCGAAGTCTCTCAATACGCAAGCCCAAGACGGTGACTGGCTTGTGGATGAAAATCTTTGCGTGAAAGAATACCATCAACAGGAAAGTGGCCGTGTTTCAAAGTTTAATACCGGTGTTTGCGGCCTGGATGAAATCGAAGCCTATGCCACAGAGCGAGGAGATGCGGCAGGAGTACAATTTGCCCGCAGCGCTCAAGGCGAACTCGATGCATTTGTTGAAGAAATTGCGGACTCGATAAAAATCGAGAGAGCAGAATATTCGAATTAATCATGTCAAATTTAAATATTCAAGTTGATGATTTTTTGACACAATTTTAACGCAAGATAATATTTCTTTACTTATAACTATTTAAAATATAGTTATTTTTAATAGATTTTTTTGACGCAAAAATGACGCAATCCGGCAATCAGTATTTTAGTTTTTCACTTTTTACTTACTAGGAGGTAAGGAAATGTCTACTCCAGGAGTTAATAATCCCAATCAACCCACACAGCCACAGGTAAATGGAGCTTCAGGTCAAACAAATACCGGAGATTCAGGTATTATTGATGAAGTTGTTAAATATATGGTGCAAATCGCAGAGGGAGGCAATATTGCTGAAAACTCTGCTCCAGCTCCACAGCAACAAGTATTGATTGAACAAACTCTAGGTGATGCATATCTCCGGACAGGTCTGTGGGATGTGATTGGAGAAAATTTAGAAGAGCTTGCTCCAGATTTGACAGCGGAGTTAGGCAGGATGTTACGAGGAGAACCTGAAGCAGTTAAACCAACTGAAGGTCAAACAATACAGACAAAAAAACGACGTTTTGCTAGAGAGGGTCAGGAAAGCGATCCCTGGATTATTAAAAACCTTGCTAATTTGTTTACTGGCGTGAACTTGGTGGCGGGTCCTACTGCAGTTACTTTTGCTCTAAATGGTGAGTTTTATAGCTCGGCAATTAGTTTAGCTGTCGGGATTGGAGCGGATCGTTTGGATGGTTTTGTCGCGCGTTTAACAGGACATTCTTCTGAAAAAGGGGCTATTTTTGATGATCTTGCTGATTTAGGAACCTTTGGTATTTCGACGGGGATTGTGACTAGTTTAGCAACAGGCATGAACCTAAAATGGTCGTTAGCCACAGTAGGTGCATATAGTTTTGCTGCTATGTGGAGATTAGGGAGTTTTGTTTCTGAGCCTCAGAGAGATGGATATTTTAAAGGAATTCCCACAACAGCAGCATCCGCTCTTATTACAAGTGCATTATTAGCTGGTGATGGCAAGTTGCCCTTTGATCTTCCTCCTTTGACTGGAGCGGCAGCTCTCTTGGGTTTATCTGTTGTGATGAATTCTTCAGCAATGTATCCAAAGTTTGCAGGTTTTACGCGCCCAACAAGAAAGCAGCTCTTAGGATTTATGGGACTGAGCACAGTAGGTATTATTGGATTTGGTTTTTGGAATTCTGCTTTTGCAGCACTTTCAGCTTATACTGTTTTTTATCCTGTTAATACCTTATACCGACGTATTGCTAACAAACCTTATCCTGATCCTGTGCCAAGGCCGGTTAAGTTGATTCCTAAGCAAGCTATTGAAATTGCGCGAAGAGCAATGGAGCTTGCTCAAGTTGCAGAAAGGACGAGGAACACTAATGGTCATACAGGTCGAAACAATGGAGTTATAGTAGTCGATGCAGCTGACCTTGTCGATGTAAGGACGGCTCCTGCAATTGAGGTTACAGGTCAAGCTGTTGAAGGTTCAGGAACAGCGACTCATCAATTACGTCCAGGTCAAATTGTCGACAGCCGCCCCGGTCAAAGTCCGAGAGTAGAGCGTCCTGGAGAGCAAGCTGTTGAACGTCCAGGGAGCTTGATACAGGAAGCCAGACCGGGTGCTGTGGAAGGTCCAGGAGGAAAAGTTCCTGTGGATATCCCCAAGCCTCACGAAATCGGCCGAGCTGGACGCCCAGGAGGAAATACAACTGGCCGACCCGGTAGCAGCCCGCATCGTTAGAATCAACTTTTTTGACTTTAAGTCATTAGGTTGAAATAAGTTTTGTCATGACAATTCTTTATGGATGAAATGCGCTAGTTTTTTTTGAAGTAAAAAGTGCTAGGCTTGACTTTATTTATAACTCTAAAAATTATTTGAAATTGGTCATAAAATTGACTAAAATATAGACTATGAAAAATGATTTTGATAGTTTGCTCAATTTTGACTTTATTTCCTTGAGTGATGCCAAGGCAACTTTGTCTCATCAGCTACGTAAAACTAAACAAAAGCGCATTGCGATCACTCAACATGGCCATCCCGAAGCTGTTCTTTTATCTTATCAAGATTTCTTAGCTCTTGTTTCCCAGATTAGTCCCAAAGCTTCCTCGTCTGAAGTTATTGATTTTATTCAGTGGGATCGAGAAAGAAAAAATCGCGCTGAGGTCAGTCGTGCGATTTCTGCTTATTTTGACCCAGCGAAACTTTCACGCAAGGGGCAAAAACCTTATAAGAAAAAGCGTGTCCATGAATACGATTAAAAATCTTAGAAAGGAACTGCAAAAACTTTTAACAACTCGAGCTTCCTATCGGCGTACAATTAAAATTGCTGCTGTGATTTCCTCAGCATTAAAATCGATTGATATCGAACCTATTTTGGTAGGGGGAAGTGCAGTAGAAATATACTCTCGGGGAGGCTATGCGACGCAAGATATTGACATGGTTTGTCCAGGGGGAAAAGATTTGCAACAAGTGATGGAATCACTCGGTTTTGAGAGACTTGGAAAAGATTATGTAATTTCAAAATATGGCCTTTATGTTGAGTTTCCTTCTTCTGCATTGGGGCTCAATGAATCATTTCAAACTTTTAAAATTGATCAACATCAAATAAAAATAGTGAGCATCGAAGATTTGATTGTTGATCGTTTATGTGCCTTCAAATTTTGGGCTTCAGCGATAGATGGATTAAATGCAATTTTGTTATTTGAGTCTAATACTTTTGATGAAGTGCGCTTATTAAAAAGAGCTGAACAAGAAGATGTTGTTGATGCACTTGAGTCGATTCAGCAAATTAGAGAAGCGGTGATTCGTCAAAAGCTTTCTAAAACTCAAGCCAATTTACTTTTGGAAAAAGCAGCAAAAGTTTTAAAAAAATAAATATTTCATGTCATTCAAAAACTTCCATTTAGTTACCCGTGCGTGGTTTCAAAAAAATATCGGTGAGCCCACTGAAGCGCAAGCTCAAGCTTGGCCGGCGATTTTAGCAGGTGAGCACACTTTGATTGCGGCTCCAACCGGAAGCGGAAAGACGTTGGCAGCTTTTTACGCAGTGATCGACCGTATGGTTCAGCAAGCATTGCGAGGGGAGCTTGCTGCGGCGACTCAAGTCGTTTATGTTTCTCCCTTAAAAGCTCTAAGCAATGACATCCATCGCAATTTAGAGATTCCTTTAACAGGAATTCAAAATGAATTGTCATTGCAAGTTTATGATGAAGTTCATTTAAAAGTTGCCGTACGCACGGGAGATACGACACCGAGTGAGCGGCAACAAATGCTCAAAAAACCACCTCATATTTTGGTGACGACTCCAGAATCTCTTTACTTGCTCTTGACCAGTAAGGGCGGTAGGCAAATGTTAAGTCAGGTCAATACATTAATTTTGGATGAAATCCATGCGCTTTTGGGAGATAAGCGTGGAGCTCACTTGGCCTTATCGGTTGAACGTTTGGAAGCACTCATCCTTCAAAATCCCAAAGATCTTAAAAATAAAAAGAAAAAAAAACTTCAGAGAATTGGTCTTTCGGCAACGCAAAAACCGATTGAGCGCGTCGCAAAATTTTTAGTGGGAAAAGCTCATATACATGCTGGTGTGCCGTCTTGTCATATTGTCAATGCAGGTCATCAACGCAAATTAGAAGTGAGTGTTGAAGTGCCTTCTTCCCCTTTGACTGCGGTGATGAGTAATGAGGTATGGGAAGAAATTTATCGCCGATTGGTCGAGCTAATCGAGCAGCATCAAACGACTTTAATCTTTGTCAATACGCGTCGTTTGGCAGAGCGTTTGGCGCGTTCTCTTTCTCAATATCTTAGCGAAGATTTAGTTTCTTCTCACCATGGTTCAATGAGTAAAGAGCACCGTCACCGCGCGGAGCAAAAACTTAAAGCCGGTCATTTGCGTGTGCTGGTTGCGACGGCATCCATGGAATTGGGGATTGATATTGGTTCAGTCAATTTGGTTGTTCAGATAAGTTCTCCGAAGAGCATTGCAGCTTTTATTCAGCGTGTGGGCCGGAGTGGACACTATGTCGGTGGAACTCCTAAAGGAATTCTTTTTCCTCTCACGCGAGATGATCTTGTCGAATCTATTGCGCTTGTCGAGAGTATTCGTCATGGTGAGTTAGATGAAATCATCATCCCAGAAAAACCTTTGGATATTTTAGCGCAGCAGATTGTTGCCGAAGTTGCTGGTCAAGATTGGGAAATCGAAAATCTCTACCAATGTTTTTCCAACGCTTATCCTTATCAAAATTTAAAGAAGGAGGAGTTTTTAGAAATTGTTGAAATTTTAAGCCAGGGTTTTAGTACGCGCCGGGGACGTCGTGGGGCTTACTTACATTTAGACGCAATTAACCAGGTTGTAAAGGCGCGTCAAGGAGCACGTTTAACAGCTCTGACATGCGGCGGCGCGATTCCCGATATGTTTGACTATACCGTAGTGATGGACCCTGAAGACGTTGTGGTGGGTTCGCTCAATGAAGACTTTGCATTAGAGTCCTTGCCGGGAGATATTTTTAGTTTGGGAAATCACAGCTGGCAGATGCTGCGCCTCGATGGTTTAAAAGTGCGGGTGCGTGATGCTCAAGGCCTTCCGCCGACGGTTCCATTTTGGTTAGGAGAGGGTCCTGGGAGAACTCGTGAATTATCGGAGTCCGTGTCACGCCTGCGAAAAAAAATCTTTGAGCGTTTGAATTCTTTTTTGAACTCAGATCAGTGTGAAGATATTTCACTCAATGAAAAGCAACTTCAAGAAATTGCACAGTCTCTCAATCATGAAATGAAGATCATGCCAAGTGCAGTCCAGCAATTGGTGGAGTATTTGTACTATGGCTCACAAGCGCTTCAAGCCATGCCTACTCAAGAATGTATCGTGATGGAACGCTTTTTTGATGAGGTTGGTGATATGCATTTAGTGATTCACGCACCCTTTGGTTCTCGCGTCAATAAAGCTTGGGGACTCGCTTTAAGGAAAAAATTTTGTAAGACTTTTAATTTTGAACTTCAAGCAGCTGCTAATGAAGACAGTATTGTTATTTCATTGGGATCGGTACACAGTTTTGTCTTAGAAGATGTCTTTCATTATTTAAAGATTCAAACCTTGAAAGAAACTCTGACTCAGGCTTTATTAGATACGCCGATGTTTGAAGTGCGCTGGCGATGGAATGCCTCGCGCTCTCTAGCGATTCGTCGCTATCAAGGCGGTAAACGTACACCGCCGCAGTTTCAACGTATGCAAGCAGAGGATTTAGTTGCTTTGGTATTTCCGGATCAACTGGCCTGCTTTGAAAATATTCAAGGCCAGCGCGAGATTCCTGAACACCCACTGGTGACTCAAACTCTCAAAGATTGTTTGAACGAAGCGATGGATTATGAAGGGTTTGAAAAAATTGTTTCTCAAATTGAAAAAAAACAAATGAAGTTAATTGCAAAGGATTTGCGAGAGCCTTCTCCTTTTGCTCAGGAAATCATTAATGCAAGACCTTACGCATTTTTAGATGATGCCCCCTTGGAAGAAAGACGTACCAATGCGATTCGTAATCGTCGCTGGTTAGACACTTCGGAGTTTAGTGAGTTTAGTCATTTAGAAGCGAGTGCTATTGAGCAGGTCAAAAATGAAGCTTGGCCACAAATCGAGGGACCGGAGCAATTACACGATGCTTTAATGTGGATGGGCTTTTTGCTTCGTGAAGAATTAGGTCAAGGCTATTCTGCTGAATTGTACGAAGGCTGGATGTGCAGTTTAATCGAAGCTGGCAGAGCGACGAAGATGTTTTTGTCTTTAGCTTCTGTCGATGGAGAGGTTTTTGAAACGGCTTTGATGAAATTTTTAACTAAGACAGCTAAAGAGTTTAAAAAATTTCATCAACCTGGCTTAGCGGCGGCGCTTGAGCCGCAAGCCAGAAAGTGGAAAAAATCTCTGCATCGACAGGATCTAGAAGAAAATACCTTGGCTGAA
This sequence comes from Deltaproteobacteria bacterium, assembly GCA_024233625.1. Taxonomy (GTDB): domain Bacteria; phylum UBA10199; class UBA10199; order DSSB01; family DSSB01; genus JACKPJ01. Next base: position 36,621 of record JACKPJ010000003.1, on the reverse strand, counting down.
AAAGAATTCTGGATTGCAGCGGAGTTAAGTCCACAATTGAAGCTTTTGTACCCGGATGCGCGCTTTGAACCTGAAGTTCAATTGCCCGATTGGGTTAAAGTCAAAGAGTTTAGTGCAGAATCTGCATTGGAAGAGATTTTGCGTGGGCGTTTAGAGGCTTTGGGACCCGTTACTTTACCCCAATTGCTGAAAGATTTTTGTTTAGAAAAAGCTCAAGTACAAAGTGCTTTAGTGACTTTAGAAAATCAAGGTTTTGTCTTTCGGGGTCAATACAGTATTCAGCAAGGCGAGGAGGAGTGGTGCGAGAGAAGGTTGCTTCAACGTATACACAAATATAGTATTGAATCTCATCGGCAAAGTATCCAGCCAGTTTCTTTGCAAGACTTTATGTGTTTTTTATTTGAATACCATGGTTTGTCTGGAGAAACTTACGCCAGTGGGCCGGATCGTTTAAAAAGAATTTTGGAAACTTTAGAAGGTATGCCTGCCTCAGCAATTGCTTGGGAAGAAGCTATTTTACCTGCACGGATGAAACGTTATGATCCTCAGTGGCTAGATATGCTTTGCACTCAAGGTCAATTGATTTGGGGGAGGTATAGCTTTCATCGAGCTAGTGAAGGTAAATCACGGAGCGGCCCCATTAAATCGACTCCTATTTCTCTTATCTTAAGAAAGAATCAAGATTTATGGCGAGAACTTTATCCCTTTCCTTCGGAAGAGGTAAAATTGAGTTCTGCTGCTCAGCAAGTTTATGAAGATCTTAAGCAATATGGCGCGAGTTTTTTTACAGATATTTTGGATCGAAATGGTTTATTGCCAAGTCAGGTAGAAGACGCTTTAGCTGAACTGGTTGCTTCAGCTAAGATTAATTGTGATACTTTTCATGGTTTGCGAGCTTTGTTGAAGCCAGCTCATCGCTATTCGCGACGCGCTCAATCTTATCGTTTAGAAGAGGCAGGTCGATGGGCAATTTTGGCGCATAGCCCAAAACGTGAGGCCCAAGATTTGAGTGAAGAAATGATTTTTAGGCTCATTAAAATTTATTTAAAGCGTTGGGGAGTGTTGTTTCGTCAAGTGATTGAACGGGAATACTCTGCTCCTCCTTGGCGAGTTTTGGTAAGAGCGCTACGTCGCATGGAATTACGAGGTGAAATTCGGGGAGGACGCTTTGTGAGTGGTGTTAGCGGCGAACAGTTTGCTTGGGCTGAAACGGTTACTCAACTGCGAAAAGTTTCCCAGAAAGAGAAAAAAGGAGATCTGATAGCAATTTCTGCTGCAGACCCCCTAAACTTATTGGGAATCCTCATGCCTAATAATAAAATAGTGCGACTCAGCGCAAACCGTATTTTATTTGAAGATGGTTTACCCGTTGCTTTGTTAGAGTCCAAAGAAATTAAGTACTTAAAACAAGTAAATGGGGAAAAGAAATACCAACTCCACTCTGCTCTTGTAAAAAATAGACTAATTCGTTGATAACTTTTACTTTTAATCTTCTGCTAGCTTAAGATTTAAACCTGCATTAGCATTCGTCTTTCCATTTTCTCGATTGGATTCACGAAGAGCTTTTTGAGTGTCATTGAGTTCACTAACAGCTTGTTTTAGCATATTTTGTGTATACTCAAGTTCTTCGTGCTGATGCTGATATTGTTCATAGAGATTAAGGTCAAAGATGCGTTTATCACCATTTTCGATTCGACTTAAATAAGACATTTGTTGAGCTTTTTTAAGACATTCGATGAGTTCCTTTTTATTCCATGGTTTGACCAAATAGGCGAAGACGCGTGCTTTATTAATTGCGTCCATGAGATATTCAGGCTCGCTATAAGCAGAAAGAATGATTCCGACAATATAGGGTCTTAGAAGCCTGGCTTCATAAAGCAGCTCTGTACCATACATACCATTGGGCATTTTTTGATCACAGAGGATAACATGGATGTGTCTTTTGCGTATGAGATCTAAGGCTTCTTCTGCACTGTTTGCACGATATAGTTCAAATGGTTCAAAACATAAGTCTTGCTCAAGCTGATCTAAAATCATCGGTTCATCATCAACGATGAGAATATTAGATTTCCGCCACTCATTTGTAAAGTAATCCAATGGCGAAGGTTGATTGGTCATAAATTGCCCCCTTCCTTCCCTTTATGGGAAACATGACTCTAACTTTTTTCCTTCACCCGGTTTACTTTAATACAAGTTGCTTACATTGAGATTATAGATAATTTGCAAAAAGAGATAAAGGTCTAAATAATTTTCTTGTAAATAATTTTACTAAAATAAGCTGTAAATAGGATTATTTATTGTAATCTTTGAGGATTTTTTCCTTCTTTTGGGATTTAATATTTGGGGAAATCTCTATAAGATGGAATTTAAGGCCTCTTAACGGACATTTCTATCCAAAAGCAATCATGGGTTCTATTTTATTTTTGCTGTAGAGATTGTTTTTAAGAGGCAATTCGATGACAAATTTTGTTCCTTCTCCTAACTGGCTTGTAACAAAAATCTTGCCGTCATGGTCATGTATAATTTGCTCCGAAATATATAAGCCTAGTCTAGTTTCTTGACCAACAGGTTTTTCTCTTTTGGGTAAAAGGATTAAATGATTAAACTGTTTATCGAAAAATAGTTTTAAACTTTATATTTTTCAATAATTATTGATTTTCAGGAAATAACGTTTTTACTTTTTCATGATGTTTTTCAGGTACTTTTTGTGTTTCCTCAAATCTTTTTGCTAAATTCCCAGTTACTTCAGAAATGGCTGACAATGCATGCCTGGCTTCTTTTAACGCTTTTTGTGTTTTATGTAGTTCGTGAACTGAACGATGCAGTAATTTTTGATTAAAATCGAACTGCTCAATTTTTTTTCGTTCTAGAGGTAAGAAAGTTTTTTCGTCATTGAAAGTTGCTTGGAGGTTTAAATGGGCTTGTTCCATGGCTTCTTTAATTTTGTTAACGAGTTCTTTTTTATTCCATGGTTTTAACAAATATGAAAATGCTTTGGCCTGATTGATTGCATCGAATAGGTAATCATTTTCTTTGAATGCAGTGAGAATGATTCCTAAAATAAAAGGATATTTTTTTCTTACGACGGTCAAAAAATCAGTTCCACTCATACCTCGTGGCATTTTTTGATCTGTGATAATAACTGCAATCTTTTCTCTTGAAAGAAGCTTGAGACCGTGTTCAGCATTTTTAGCTTTAACTGAAGTGAAACCTTCTAAACATAGATCTTGCTCTAATTGATTAAGGATGCGGACTTCATCATCGACGATCAGTATTTTGTATTCATAGAAAATCTCATTTTTTATTTTTTTTGTATTACTTGTTTTCATAGAGCTTTCCTAACTCCTTACCGGTTTAGTTTTAGATTCTTTGCTAAGCAACTTTTTCTTTCTTTCTATCTTTGTATAGAGGTATCAGTAATTTAAATTCTGTATTTTCATCTGTTGATTTATCTAGCTCAATTGTTCCTTGGTGTTCATTGATGATTTGTTTTGAAATATAAAGTCCTAATCCACTGCCCTTTTCAGGTGTTTTTGTAGTAAAAAATGGATGGAAAATTTTGTTTTGATACTCTTGAGGAATTCCCGGTCCGTTATCTTTTATTGAGATTTTTGCAAAGTCAGTATCCTGTGACGTACTAATCCAAATGTGTCTAGTCATTTGTTGTTCGCTTGCTTGTGCTGCGTTTGTGAGTAAGTTAAGAAAGACTTGACTCAATTGTCTTGGATGGCAAGGTACTTTGTCTTTTAGTTGGTAGTTGCGGTGAATATTGAGTTTACTTTGTTTTTCGGAAGATTTCTCGTTGACTTGAATAATCTTAAGAGCGGCATCTATGATTTGATGAATATCATAAAAGTTGAGATCTTGATGTTCACTGGGAGAAAGCAATCTAATTGCATGTATGACTTCAGAGACGCGGTGGATGCCATCTTGTACATTGTCTAAAGCGATTGCAAGTTGCTTTTCAATTTTTGTTTTGTCTTCTTTGTTTTCAGAAAGAGCTTGTAAAAAGTAAGGAATATTTTCAGCAGCGCTTTTTGCATATGCAATTGGGTTCATGATTTCATGAGTTACCCCTGAGATTAGTTTTCCTAAAGAAGCCAGTTGTTCTTGGTTTTGTAGTAATTCTCTTTCCAATTTTTTGTGCTCTAAAAGATTTTTAATTCGACTTTTGACTTCCAGAATATTGAAAGGCTTTGAGATATAATCATTAGCCCCTTTATCAAGGCCTTTTAATTTAGATTCTATGTCAACTTTTGCGGTTAGTAGAATCAAAGGTATATTTTTTAGTTCGTAGTCTTGTCGAATAGATTGTAAAAATTCATATCCATTTTTATTAGGCATCATGATGTCACTAATGATGAGGTCCGGTTTGATTTTTTTAGATTTTTTAAAGGCTTCCTCTCCATCTTGTGCAAAATTGAGTTGGTAGTCATCTTTTAATATAAAATATAATGCTTGTAAGACTTGTATATTATCATCGACTAATAAAAGCTTTGTAGAGTAACTGTTCTTTTGTGTAAGTTCGGATAGTTTGATTTCAGAATTTTTAAATGCATCTGTTATTTTGGTTAGGTCTTCAATATTGACATCGTCAATTACTTTGGTTTCAATTTGATGGGGTTCAATATGTTCTTTACCTAGTGGTAATTCAATGCTTAATTGTGTTCCTCTGTTCAATTGACTTTTGATAGTAACTTTACCTTGATGAGCTTCCGCAAAGTCTTTGACAATTGAGAGGCCTAATCCGGTGCCTTTGACATCCCGAAGAGTATTGTTGGAAGCTTGAGTAAAAGGTTTAAAGATAGTTTCTAGTTCATCTTTTGGAATTCCAATACCGCTGTCTTTAATTTGAATGATGACTTTATTATCTTTTGTATGAAGAGAGACTTCAATTTGGCCCTTTTGTGTATACTTGATGGCATTATTAATAATATTATTCAGAATTTTTTTTAGTTTAAAAGAGTCTCCGTAAAATTTTTTTTGGAGAGTTGAAGAGCCGATAAGGTTTTTAAAACGGAGATGGAGATTTTTTTTTGCAGCAATGGGTTTAAAAATTTCAACTGTTTTTGAAACGAGTTCAACGATATTTATTACGGCCCAATTCATTTGGAGAAAACCTTGATCAGATTTAGTTTTGCTAAGCAAGTCGTTAATATTTTCTAGCATTTCATCAAGCGAAGCAGAACTGCTTTTTAAAAAAACAGAAAGCTTGGAATCTAATGAAATTCTTTCTCCGATCATTTGTAATAGGGTTGAAAGTGAGACTAAAGGTGTTCGGAACTCATGAGTTAGGTTAGTAAAGAATCGTGTTTTGGCTTGGTCGAGTGCTTTTAACTGTATATTTGCTTTTTCCAAAGATGAGCGGTTGTTAAATTCTTTAAGTCTAAGTTGATAGTTAAAATGGCTACTTGCTATACCAATTGTAATTGATGAAAGTAAAAAATAGCTATTATTGATGAGATAATTAACGGAAGAAGTTTTTTGGTAAGCGAGAATAATATAAATTAAATAAATAATCAGGCAATTAATAGCTGCATGCAAAGGCTTCCAAGGCATAAATAGACTAAAGACTACGATTGCGAGTGTCACTCCAGCATAATAAGTACTACTATATCCTCCTAGTAAGTGGCACATATAAGAGATCATTGTGCAGACAGAAATAAAGCAAATCCAACCTATGAATTTAATGGCTGTAAAAGAGATCTTTTTAGCAAGAAGTAGCGCTGATAGTAATATGAGATTTTCGATAGTATTTATTAAGCGGAGTGTAAAGAGCTCTCTAAAACTCTCTCTTGCCATGATATAATCAAGCCCATTAAAAAGAGGTACAAAAACGATTGTAATCATTAAAATGATTTTCATTCGGTTATAAGCAAACTGTCTTGTTTCCTCTTCAAATGCGAATGAACGAATTGTAATCGGTTTTTCCATGGAAATAGTATTATTTTTTTGTGCTTAATTCTTGACTTTTATCATTTCCGAAAGTTTTCCCGTTATTTCTAATAACTTTTCAATTTCCATGCCTTTTTCTTTAAGCTTTTCATTTGTATGATCTAGTTTTTGCATTGCGTGTTTTAATAGCGTTTTAGAATGAGTGAGTTGTTTTTGTTTTTCAAGATTATCTTTACGTAGTTGAATATTCTCGTAGATTTGTTTTTCGTCTGGAGCGAGACGACTTTGAAAAGAAAACTCAAGAGCTTGTTTAAGCCTGACAAAGAGTTCCACCTTATTCCAAGGTTTGAGTAAATAAGAAAAAGCCTTTGCTCTGTTGATTGCATCGAATAAATGTTCGGGTGAACCATAGGCAGAAAGAATAATGCCGACTATGTTGGGATCAATTTTTTTGGCTTCATAGAGAAACTCTGTTCCTAACATACTTTTTGGCATTCTTTGGTCGCAAATGATTAACTGAATATTTTCTTCTTTTAATATAGATAGACCCTCTTCAGCGTTTAATGCTTTAAATAAAGAAAAGTTTGCAAACCCGAGATCTTGTTCAAGTTGTCCTAAAATTCTTGGTTCGTCATCGACAAGAAGGATTTTTGCATTTAACCATTCTTCTTGAAGTTGAGAAGGTTCTTCGTTAATTGAATGGTGACGATGATAAGAAAGATTTCTCATGGGACCCCTCCAGTAACTTTATTTCTAAAGAGCACCCTTTGCATATTTTATAGGAGTCTGTAAAGAGCTGAACGATATTTATAATTTTGTCAAGGTAAGTAGAAATATAGTTTTTTGAAATTATTAAAGAAAGCTGAAGTGAAAAATATTTATTTTTTTAGTTAAACGCCCCCTGCCCCCTCTTAATTCTAAGAGGGGGCAGGGGGCGTTTAATCAACCTTGATAAGGATATTGTATTTGAGCGACCTTTTTATCAATATGAGCGTGAGTGAAAATACGATTTTCTGAATCGTTCTCTTGGGGTTTTTCGATCGGAATCGTAATTGTGAATTGTGTACCTTGTCCAGGGGTGCTTTGCATGATCATATTTCCATCATGTTCTTTAATAATTTGTTGAGAAAGATATAAGCCCAACCCAGTTCCTTTGCCTATTTCCTTCGTTGTAAAAAAAGGGTCAAAAATTTTATTTTGAATTTCTAATGGAATCCCTGGTCCATCGTCTCGTATAACTATTTTGGCTTTTCCATTTTCTTGCGAAGTTTGAATCCATAAGTTTGCTTCTTTTTGAGTTTCCATGGCTTGTGAAGCATTGACAAACAAATTGAGAAAAACTTGATTGATTTGGTTGATATTACAATAAGCTTTTTTGCTTAGTTGATAATCTTTGTGAATTTGAATGTTATTTTTAAAGTTTACCTGTACAATTTTGAGAGTCGAGTCCAAGCCTAAATGAATATCCTGTTGCCCAAAGCTGCGGTTGCCGTGTCTAACCACACCTTTAAGAGCTTCTGCGATAGCACAGACTCTTTCAATTCCATCTTTGACACGTGCGATTGCAGATGTGATATGTTGTTTAGCCTTTTCTTTACTAATAATCCCTTTTTCCATAGCTTCAATGAACTCAGGGATCCCTTCATTAGCATTTTTGGCATAAGCAATGGGGTTAAGGATTTCATGAGAGATTCCTGCAACCAGCTGACCCAAAGATATCATTTTTTCAGCGTGGATAAACTCAGCTTCAAGTTTCTTTCGATCTAATAAATTCTTAACTCGAGTTTTGACTTCTAGGTTATTAAAGGGTTTGGTAATGTACTCGTTAGCACCTTCTTCCAAGCCTTTAATTTTTGATTCTAAATCAACCTTTGCTGTTAGTAAAATGAAAGGGATGTTTTTTAATGAAGGATCTTTTTTTATGTCTTCTAAAAACTCATATCCATTTTTATTGGGCATCATGACATCACTAATGATAAGATCTGGTTTAATTTCTTGAGCTTTATGGATCCCTTCCACACCATCGTGAGCAAAATTGAGATTATATTCATCTTGTAAGACAAAACTTAAAGCTTGTAAAACTTGTAAATTATCATCAACGAGTAACAGTTTTGAATGACCTTTTTTGGTTTTTATGAATGGGTTTAAATCAATCTCTTCGTTAAATTCGGATAAGTTTCCAATGATCTGAGAGGCTTCATCTTCTGATATTTCAGATAAATCCACTTTGCTTTTATCGACGTGTCCATCACCTAAAGGAAGAAAAATACTAAAGCATGTCCCTTGATTAATTTTGCTTTCCACTTTGACTTGACCTTGGTGAGCTTCCACAAAATCTTTGACAATCGATAAGCCCAAACCGGTTCCTTTGACGTCGCGAAGTTCGTTATTAGAAGCTTGAGTGAAAGTATCGAATATTGTGGGTAGATCTCTTTCTGGTATGCCAGATCCAGTATCTTGTACTTTGATGATTAAATATTTTGTATCTGCTGTGGCGATAATTTCAACTTTTCCTACATGGGTAAACTTTAAGGCATTGCTAATGAGATTATTAAGCACTCTTTTTAATTTGAAACGATCACCGTATATTTGCAAAGGCTCAGATTTATCTTTTATTGATGGAGTTAGCTCATTTTTGAATTTGATTTGAATATTTTTTTTCGCAGCCAGAGGCATGAATACATCCACAGACTTTTTAAAAAAATCTATTGGTTCGATGCGTGACCAACGCATTTCCAAAAAGCCCTTTTCTGATTTTGTCTTACTTAAGAGGTCGTTGACATTATCAAGCATTTCGTTGAGTGAAGCGGAGCTACTTTGTAAAAAAGAAGAAAGCTCGGGATCAGGATTAAGTTTTGATTTGATCATTTGAAGAAGAGTGGAGAGTGAAACTAAAGGTGTTCGAAACTCGTGAGTAATGTTGGTGAAAAAACGAGTTTTGGTTTCATTAAGTTGCTGGAGTTCTTTGTTTTTTTCTTCAATTCTTTTTTGATTGATGAAGTTTTCTCTATCTAGTTTATATCGACTATTTGTGTAATGATAAGTCATGAAGCTCATGACTAACATTACTGAGAAATATGCAAAAAAAACTGAATAATTTATGTCTCCAGGTGCCAATAAACTGGAAACAACAAAAAGCAAAGTGATTGAAAGTGTTAAAAAAAGGCCCTCAGCTTTTGAGCAGTAAACATAAAATCCACTCATAAATAACATAAGAAGTAGGCCAATGGCATAAGGTGATGAAGTTCCACCTGTGAAAAACATAACAAGAGCAATATGTATAGAAGCAAAATAGATAGGAAGAACACCTAATATATCTACATAATGAATTTTTTTCGGGACTTTCTTATAAATATAAAATCCAATTATGCTAACGAGTACAATAGCGATTCTAGTGGGAAGTATTTTTAAAAATGAAGAAGTTGTTTGAGTTACATAATAGTCTAAAAAACCAAAACCTGATCCAATAGTAAGACCTATTATTAGAACTGTAACTAGAGTTTTTCGTCTTTTTTGTTTGAATTTTTCTAAAAACTCTTTTCGGTATTCTAAGTCAATATTATTTTCAGTTTCCAGGTCCATTCATCACCCCTCCTTGAAAAAATTTTATACTATTCAAGATAGTTTTGATACCTAATTATGTTTTTTTATAATTTTTTTAAGGAGAGTTCGATTATCTAGGATGGCTGCGTAGTAAATTCTTATCATATAACTTTAAACAGCAGCTAAAAACGAGTCGACAGTTTTATAATATTCATCTGGATTTTCTAGTTGTGGGTAATGTCTAGTTTTTGCAAGTTTTTTAATTTTTGTTTTTTTAACGATATCCTGAAGAAATTTGATCATTAAATCTCCATTCAAAGTTTGATTATTTTCACCAACTATATAGAAAAAACTTCCTGTGAAATTTTTTATTGAACTGTCGATAGATTTTTTTAGAGAGTCAATTAAGGAATCGAATAAAGCATATTGGTTAGCAAGATTAAAACCTTTAATAAGAGAGTTTACCTTTTTCAAAGGAATTAAGTCGATATTTTCTAAAGTATTGTGGACTATTCTGCGAGTGGCCCAAGGTATTCGCAAAGCTGCATAAAGAGGAGTTCTTATCATCCAAGGCGTTGCAAAAAGCTTAACTTTAGTTGTGACTCCTTTTCCACCTAATAATGGAGTAGAATCTAACAAAATAGCTTTTGGATTTAATTTATTTGAAATAGAAACAGCTAGAATTCCCCCAATTGAATGACCAAGTATGGAAAAGTCTTTAATGGATAATTCATCTAATAAGTTACATATTAAATTTGTAGTGTAGTTAAGATAGCTGGGGGCAACTTTTCTTGCATTATATGATGATTTTCCCATGCCCGGCAGGTCGACTTTTATTATACGATACGATTTTAGATATTTTTCTGCTCCACTCCATATTGCATGATTAGTTCCCCATCCATGCAGACACAAAAGACTTTTTTTGGCTTTAGGGTTAAGTATTTTATAATAAAGCTTATCATATCCTTTTTTGAAATATGGCATATAATTTCTCCTGCCTATAAGAAAAGATCTTCTCCTAAAATTTGAAAGCAAAACTGCAGAATGACATTCCTGCACTCGCCATTAGACCTACTAACTGATCTCCTTTTTTAATACTTTCATTTTGATATGCTAATTGAATAGCGACTGGAATGGATGCTGATACTAAGTTTCCATAATCTGGATATATGTGATAAAGCTTATTCTTTATTCCAAGGCTTTCACCATACGACTCCCAAGCTGTTTTTGAAGATGCATGAATAAACACTTTTTTTATTGTCTCAGTTGGTAATGAAAGTTTACTGAATACTTTTGGAAGTTCTTCACCCGCATGGCGATGTAAATCACCACCATAGGAAGTAAATCTATTAACTCCACTCTTTCCTATTTTTTCCTCTCCTTCGGAAAACATAGATGTATCCGCGATAGGGATAGTGCAGAGATTTGCATAGTCTGGTCGTCCAGAAAAATGCCATTCCCAACTTATATCTTCTTTTGAGCTAAGAATTGTAGCAGCAGCTACATTTCCTATAGTATAAGAGGGCAAAATCCATTTTAATTCGTCATTGTTCTTTAATTTATAATTACAGGGATAAATCGGTCCATTTTTTATATTTACAAATTCTCCGTTTACTATGAGAACTCTTTGATAGGTTCCGCTTTTTATAAAAGAATGTGCTATTTGTGATGCTCTTGTCCAACTCATACAAGCTTCAAGGATGTCAAAGCATTGGACTGAATCCATGCCTAGAGCGTGTGCAGCTATATAAGCTTGCCCCGGTTCGATAAAACCTGTGCCAACTCCTGCATATATAAGTAAATCTATATCTTCGATTTGGCAGCTAGCTTGCTCTAATGCTTGCAGAGTTGCTTTTTTTATATGGTCTATTGGTCTTTCTTTATCTTCGAGCCAACGTCGGGTTTTTGCGCCTGATCTAATCAGTTTGTCTCGAATGATATTTAATGTTTCATCTAGATTCCCTTCAAAACTTGCTCTACTATTTTCTGCAATCATTTTTATTGTTTCATCGATGCCTATTTCTTTTTCTGGAAATGATATTCCGATTCCGTCTATTTTCATGATTAGCCTCTTTTTTTAAAAAATAAAGTTTGAATATGTTCAATAATCTATTAGGTTTTTTATAGAAATTTTTTGGAGTAATGACTGTAATAGATTATGAAAATTTAAGGACTATAGTTTGCTTTTTGTGTAATGAAAAAACTATAAGGTATGCGTACAGCTTGACGGCGATCATGATTTAAACGCTCATCATGAGCTAATTGAACGAATCCACCCATATTTCCCTCCACATATATTAATGTTCTAACCGGGTTAATTTGCCTGCCGAAACATTAATGATGCTTTTAATAGTTGTGTCTTTAAATATTTTCGTTACACGAAGTTTACGGGGAAAGTGTAGAAACGGAAAAAGAATTACATCACTATGGTTATTTTGGATGCATTTTGATCAATTAATTGCACTACCCCAGTACAAAAATGACAAAACTATATTTGGTTAATTTTATATGGCAAAGCACATTTTATATACAATTGTAAAGGTTAAAATGATTTCTCCTCCGTTGTGTTTGAGTAAAAATTTATCCAAGTTGTGAAAACCCCCTTGACTTGATTGAAGAAAAGCAATAATCGAGTCTTATTCCAGCGTTTAATAAAAAATCACTTTTACAAGTGAAGGATTTTGATTTTATTAATTTGGTGTCTTAAGCCGATTTAAAATTTCAAAGTTAATATCATCATACAAACTTAATTAGGGGTACAAGCTCTTTAGTCTTTATTTAACAAAGTTAAAGTTGCAAGGAGCTTAATTATGAACAAAAACTTATTGAACGTTGTTAAGGGGGGCATGACATGCCAAAATATCTTGCCAGTTATTTTAAGAAGCCATTTCGACAATCACTATTTTCATTTTTCAAATCTGTTTTTATTTTCTTGATTTTAATTTTTAGCATGAGTTGCGGTAGCAGCTCTGAGCTATCGGACAGTGCTTCGGGCGATCAAAGCTATTTGCCCTTGAGGTTGGTAAAATCTCTGCTCGGACAAAATATCACTGGAGAACTGACGGTTTATAATTCTAAGGATGAAGAAGTTCACCGTGTAGCTTTAGAGATTAACATGAATACAGGCGAAGTCCAGGCGCCGATCTTTGAGCTGCTGCGCGGAGATCGCTATGCCTTTGTTTCAATCTTTATGTAGGCAAGATTCCTTTGCAGCGGTGTTTCAGGTGGAAGAGATCTTAGATTTTTCCAATACCGTGCGTTTTACTCCCGACCAGGTCATGAAGAGTCTCAATGATTTGGATCCTCGCTATCAGGATCATATTTCTCTGCATCATTTGCCCAACTTTGATTTGGATGGAGATTCCTATTTAAACTACGACGAGTTAGTGGAGGGCAGTGATCCCCAACACGCCCAGAGCATTCCTTATCCACCGGAGGTCATGGCACGATTGCCAATGGTCAGGTGGATACGATTCAGGTAGAACTGATTTTAAAGATGCTAGCGGATAGCCCGCATCTCCGATTGGTCCAGTGTGTGGATACCATTCATGGAAGTCACTGAGAGCGAAGATGGCACCTTATCCCACTTAAGCGCCGTTTTTAATACCCGTGCGAGTTATGCCAAGGATGAAATCGTGTTACGCATCGAGGCGATTGATCCCTTGGGCATCCGCACCGAACGCAGCTATCCAGTGAGCTTTAGCAAGAGCGCGCAGCGTCCTGCCGATCTGGGCCCTGAGATAGCAGTGATTCAGCCTTTTCGTGGAGAGACCGTCAGTGGTAAGATCGATGTTGCAGCGGAGGCCTGCGACGAGTCAGGGATCTTAAGGCTTAAACTAGTCTCCAGCGGAGAAGAGGTCTTTCCAATGTTTACTCGGTCAGCTCGATACTAGTTTTTATCTCGCCGATGGTCCGAGCGCGATTCATCTGGAGACCGAAACTTCCTGGGCATGGTGACGCAGTATGCGCATCCTGTCTTGGTTGCCAATGACAGTGAGATCAAGGTCAATAGTCCGGCTCCCGGCAGTGAGCTGCGCGATAGCATGCAACTTTTGGCTTACGTGGATACTTCTAAAGTCGAAGGTCTGATTAATCTTTCGATCGATAAGATCGTGGGTGACCAATGCGGCTCTGGCTTTAACCAAGCTCTGGTTCAGGTCTTTGATGTGAATAGCGATCCAGCTACCTTTAGCAGTAACCCGATTGATCTTTCCATAGTGGAACACGAATGCGTGCTGAGCATTGTCTATAAGGCCCTGACACAAGACGGAGTCTATACCGGGAAGTGACTTACCGGATCAATCAAGACCCAGATATCCTCTTCCAGCTCAAAAATGCCGAAGCAGGCAAGGAACAATGCTTTCAAGGTGGCTGAGGCGTCTTAAGCTGGACGGTGTCTAACCGTAGCGAGGAAGACCCGATCTATCTGAGTGATGCTGATAACCCGAATGAGATCATCGAGTTGACTAGCCCGACCGGTTCGGGTGAGATCGATATTAATTGTGATGATGCCTCTACCTGGCACCTGGAGGCCCATCGAAGCAATGGCATTACAGACTTTGTTTCAGACGCTGAGGTCAGTCTGCAAGAAGTTGCAGTTGGCCAAGGTTCTTTAAAACAATCGACGCAGCCCAGCGGAGAGCCTTCTTATTCTCCTGGCCCGCATAGCTTAAGCCTTTCCGGGGTCGAAGAGAACCAAAAATGGCGAGTCGATATTTATCGCAACCGCGCCTATCAGGATAGTATCACTGGAGAAGGTAGCTTTTGGATGTGGGCGAGTTACTGCCCCGCGCGCTCTATGAGTTTGATATCCAGTTACTCAACTCACAAGATCAAATCGTCACGCGCCATTTGGATACTCACTATTTGATTACCGATAAAAACCTGGTTCTATGGTGGGGTATGAACGACCTGGCGGGCTTTTTTCTGGAACATACCAAGTCAGAATTTCCGAATTATGTGGATCCTCTTAAAGAGTATGGCTTTATTTATCATACCGAAGCGAGTCATTGGCTACCAAACTTCCGTGGTTTAAGTTTTGATAAGGGTAATAATGCGGCTCACTACCGAGGTAAACAAGATAGTCCCCACGTCAGCCCTACAGCGATCACCGTGGAGCTCCTAGTCCGCGTGGATAAGCTGACAAATAAAATGAAATATCTCTATTCCAAAAATGGTGAGTTTGCCTTGGGGATTGATGATATTGGCGGCAATCAATTTAAGTTTGTGGGCGTGTTAGGAGATACAAGTCAGGGGTGTAAAGTAGGAACAAATGGGTTTGATGACCAAAATGCAAATTGGTTTGAAATAAAATCAGAGCTTATTAATTTTGATCCCATGGATAAGCATAAAAACTGGCATTATGTAGCTATAAGTTATGATAAGAATTTAAGCAAAGCTACAATGTATGTAAATGGTTTGGAAAAATCTGATCCTTTTAATAAAAACTTAAATACTACTTGTACTTCTATCCACGCATTAAACTTTTTACATTACGAAGGAGTTGATGGCAATATCGGCGATTTCTTGGGTGTGATTAGTGAGGTTGCTTTATATAATAAAGCCTTAAGTGCTGAAGAAATTAAAGCCAGTTGCGAGCGCTTGGCTGGAGATGCTTACGGATATGGGGTTGATCCCGCTTTGATACATAAGTGTGAGTAATAAGTTGTTAAATTTATTTTTATTAAGGAAGAATAATCTAATTAAAAAAGGGGAAACTATGCAAAGAAAATGGATAAAAAAGAGTGGAATAGGTATTTTAGCGTTGAGTGTGTTTGCTTTAGCGCCGTTTTCATCTTCAATAGCAGCGACTTTTGTAGTCAATAATCCAAACGATGTCGATGATGCTAACCCTGGGGATGGCCACTGTCAGATTGATGATGTCTTGGATAATTGTACATTAAGAGCTGCAATTACTGAGGCCAATAGTAACCCAGATCAGGACACGATTGAGTTAGCAGCAGAGACTTACACTTTAAACGGGGCTGAGATGGATGATGATGTGAACCATGTCGGTGATTTGGATATTACTAAAGATGTCATTATCCAAGGTCAGGGAGCGAGGAAGTCAATTATTAGTCGAACTGGTGAACCCAGTCGTATTTTTGAGATTCACATGGCTAAGGTTAATTTACTGAATGTTAGTATACAGGATGGTCTTGCTCCGAATAATTTAGGTGTTGACGGGTTAGGTATTTATAATCAAGGCGGTGAAGTGCTAGTAGGGAACTGTGAATTGAAAAATAATGTTGGTTCTATAAATAGTGATGGAGGAGCTATCTATTCAGATGGAGGTAGTATAACTATTCAAAGCACAATAATTAGTGATAATGAAAGTGACAGCGGTGGTTTATATATTAACCAAAGTGATTTGTTAATTGAAAATACGACAATTAGTAAAAATATTGCTAGTGATAATGGAGGAGCTGCAATAACTCTTGTAAATGCTAATGCTGTGGTTATAAATAGTACAATTGTTGAAAATGAGCAAATCGCACTAGTAAACTCTGATTCGGGTGGCATTAGACTTTATAATGATCCTGTTTCCTTAACCTTGAAAAATTCTATTGTTGCAAATAATTTTAATCCAAGTTCTCCAGAAACAGCGGATTGTGTGTCTTACGAAGTTGTTCTCTCCGGCGGCAACATCATCGGTATCAACTGCGGTATCACTGATTTTACCGATGCGGATATGCTGGGTACTTTAGAATCACCCATCGACCCTCTTTTGGGAGCATTAGCGAATAACGGAGGTGAAACAGATACTTATGCCTTGCTAGCAGGAAGCCCAGCCCTTGGTGCAGGAAATACCGAAAACTGTCCTGCAACAGACCAACGCGGAGTCTCCCGAGCAGCAGCTTGTGACAGCGGAGCCTTTCAAACATTTTGTGGTGATGGAGTTGTCAGTGCTGCAGAGCAATGTGATGACGGTAATAACACCGATAAAGACGGCTGCAGTGCGACCTGCACTATAGAAGAAAACGGAAGCGGTAACGGAGATGGTGATTCTTCAGGTGGCTGCGAATTAACAGCTTCTCATGTCCAAAAAAGCGGTATGTTTTTCTTATTAGCTTTAGGTCTTGGATTAATGATTTCTCTTCGAGGAAAATCTAAAAGAAAAGCATAAGTAGGTATTCCTAAAAAATGTTTTTTAAAGCTTCGAGTCCAGAGTAACGGAATCTAGGTACTTAAGACAGGGGTTGGTCTCCACTCTCGAACTAAACGCTGGGAAGAGAGTGGAGTTTTTTTTCTTCTTTCTTTTAAAGCCAAAAGTTTTGGGATGCCCGCTCGAAAAAATGCCGTAAAAAATCCGAAACAAAATCCCGCGTGAAGAGACTCGCACTGTCTGAGCGCAGCGAGTTTGCGAGTCTTAGCGGGATGGTTGAGGATTTTAGGTATTTTATTCGTGGGCAAGGGCTTTTCTTTGTTCCTTTCTTTTTGCCTAAAAAGAAAGGAAATAACTATGTGGATCCCGCTTTGATACATACAAAATTATAATAAATGTATTAAAGATAGGTATGTTTCAATAAGTGATTTGTTCGATTTTCATACGATGATGGTTTGAAAATCGAACAGTTCAAACTCTCACTTTCTTGTAATTTAATATATTAATAATAATCATATAAAAAATCCTTTAAAAATTAAACCTAAATCCGAAGTTCGTTTTGCCGCTTCGTTGGTACGATTGTTGCTTTGTTAAATTGGAAGATATTCAAACTATGAAGAGGTGCTTATGGCTTTTTGGATCGAGGTTATCTCACAGCCTTTCATGCGTGAGGGAGAAAAATTTTGTTATGGCGAGATTACAATCGGTGACTATAGTGAGAAATTTGAAATTCCACTTTCGTATTGGGAGATAGAAGATTATCAATATCAATGGAAGTCAGCTATCAAGATTTTACTCGAGAAAAAAGGGGAAGTAGTCTTGGTAAAAAGTGTCAAAAAACCTGAAGAAGAAAAATGCATTTTGTGGTGGATGCTTCGATATCAAGGAGAGCATGATATTCGTGTTCACAAAGAGATGGTCATTTTAGATGGTGAGGATTTTCTATTGGGAAAAAACCACTCAAATATTTATCGAAGAGGGGATTCCGAAGTTAAAGCTATTGGACCAGTGATCAATGAATGGAAGGTGACTATAGATGAGTTAAAAGAGTTTTTAGAAGGAATTAAAAAATCATAGACTTTAGCTGGCTAAATCGACATAATTTAATCCATTATGGCTGATCATCAACTTATTACTATTGTCTGGTCTCATTATAATGAACAAGTGCGTTGGGTTTTGCAAAGGTATGGAGTTGAATGGCGTGAACATGCATATTTGCCAGTTTTTCATTTTTTGCCTGTTATGTGGGAAACACTTGGTCGGGGAGTGGGACATGCCGATAAAGTTTCCAGTCGTTTCTCGACACCACTTCTGATTACGGATGAGGGACGAAGAATCTCTGATTCTAGAGAGATCATGAAGTACCTTTCAGATCGTTTCGCAGAGAAAAAAAATCACTTATATCCAACTGCAGAGGTTACTCAATTGCAAAACTACTTTCATGATCATTTAGGCCCGGCTACTCGTAAGATTGTCTATTACATGTTGTTACCATCTCCAGAAATTAATCAGGAGATGGTTAAAAAACTCGTTTCTCTTCCTCAGCAATGGATGTTTAAATTTTTGGGTTCGATTATGACAAATATGATCACTCAAAACTTACATATCAATGAGAAGACAGTTCAAAAGTCACTTCAAAAAGTTAGGCAAATTTTTTCTGAAATAAGTGAACGCATTCAATCGAGAAAATATTTGGTAGGAAGAAAGATAAGTGCTGCGGATATTAGTTTTGCTTGTCTAGCTTCACCAGTACTTTGGATTGATCAGTCGGAAGGTCACTCGACAATTCCTGTGCTCGACTCAAAATTTCCAAAAGAATTTATCGATCTTAAAGAAGAACTCAGAGCAACACCTGCCGGTCAATTTGCTCTTCGTCTCTTCAAAGAGGAACATCAAACAATTAAAGCCTAAGTAAAAAACGTAGGATTTTTTCAGTAGTTTGCTTTCATTTAAAACTTTTGATGCATGGCTGTCGTCTCTGATCAAAATAGCTCCTTCATGGGAATGAAGAAAGGATTTTCGATGAACTTACGTCTAAAAATTTTGTCATTTTGTTTCTGTATTTTAACTTTGCTTTCAGCTTGTAGTCAAAAGAGTCCACAATCTCTTTTAGAATCTTCTCAGAAAAGAGATGATCAGTATATAAACTCGTCTCCATCAATGGCTGCAGATGAAGAGGACTACAGTAAAAAATCTTTGCAAACTCAAGATAGAGATGAAAGTAGCGCTGCTTTGACAAAGTTAGACGCGCTATATAATCGTAAACTCATATACCAAGCAGATCTTAATATCGAAATAAAAAAGTATGAGGAAACTTATCAAGAAGTCCAGTCCATTGTGAAAGAGCTGGGAGGCTTTATTGCGGATCTTCAAGTAAATGAAGGAGAAGATAAAAAAAGGTCGGCTCATGCCGTCATTCGGGTTGGGGAAAGCGTTTTTCATGAAGCGGTTTCCAAATTAAAAAAAATTGGGGATGTCAAATTTGAACAGATCAATGCTCAAGATATTACCGAAGAATACACTGATCTGGAAGCACGCTTAAAGAATAAGAGAGAGTTAGAGAAGCGTTTAATAGACGTCTTACAAAAAAGGGCGGGTAAACTCAGTGATATTTTAGAAGTAGAAAGAGAGCTCGCCCGAGTTCGGGAAGGCATTGAGCAAATTGAGGGAAGAAAGCGCTTCCTCGATGATAGGATAACTCTTTCTACAATTACATTAAATTTTTATGAACCTTCAGCGATAACTTCGATTAGTCAGTGGAAACCATTGAAAGAATCTTTAAAAGATATTACGGAGATTTTTGCCAAATCTTTAGGTTCACTATTGATGGTTTTAGCAGCTTTATTGCCATGGCTTCTGTTAGGTAGTCTTTTTATTTATCTCACAGTGAAGTGGATTAAAAGAAAGTTTTTTCAGAAAGCCAATAGTAGAGAAAAGGCTTCCAATTGATTAAAATGAACGGATCTTAAACGGAGTTCTTTTACGGGCTTGAATTTCCTAAAAATTCGGTGCAGGCTAACAAATATAAAAAAATGCATATAAAAGGAAATTCAATCAAATATGGAACCACAATATATCTTGGTCAAAGGTGCCCGTCAGCATAACCTTAAAAATATCGATGTAAAAATTCCTCGTAATCAACTTGTTGTTATTACAGGTCTTTCAGGTTCAGGCAAATCCTCACTTGCCTTTGATACAATTTATGCGGAAGGTCAGAGGCGTTATGTCGAATCTCTATCTGCCTATGCACGACAATTTTTAGAGCAGATGGGCAAGCCCGATGTCGATACCATTGAAGGACTTTCTCCAGCGATTTCGATTGAACAAAAAACCACTAGTCATAATCCGCGTTCCACCGTCGGGACGGTGACCGAAATTTACGATTATTTTCGTTTGTTATTTGCTCGGGTGGGTCATCCTCATTGTTATCAATGTGGAAAGCCGATTCAATCACAAACCGTCACACAAATGGTCGACCGTATTCTAGAATTTCCGGAAAAGACACGCTTGCATGTTTTGGCTCCAGTGGTCCGTGGGCGTAAAGGTGAGTATAGTCAGATGCTCAAAAATTTACAGGCTCAAGGTTTTGTCCGTGTCAAGATTGACGGCGAGACTCATCTCTTAGGTGAGGAACCTAAGCTTAATAAAAAGATTAAACACAATATTGATCTTTATGTAGACCGTTTGATCGTAAAGCCTGACGTAAAAACGCGTTTAGCAGATTCGATTGAAACAGCTCTTAAATTTGGTGAGGGATTAGTTAAAGTTGAAGTGCTAGCGGAAAAGGGAGATACGGTTTCCGAGACTCTGCTTTTTTCAGAAAAATTTTCCTGTATGGATTGTGGTTTAAGTTTTGAAGAAATTTCTCCACGTCTTTTTAGTTTTAATAATCCTCATGGGGCTTGTCCCGAGTGCAAAGGTTTAGGCAGCAAGATGTTCTTTGATCCGGACTTGGTTGTTCCTAATTCCGACCTCAATTTGGACGAAGGGGCTATTATTCCATGGTATTCCAAAACGGCGACTTATTATCCGCAGATGTTGGCTTCATTAGGGACGGCTTTTGACTTTAGTTTAAAAACACCCTGGAAGGAATTATCCAAAAAACATCAAGAGATTATTCTATATGGTTCCAAAGGAAAAAAAGTTGATTTTGTTTATCAACGTAAAGGACGATCGCAAGTTTACTCTTCGGTTTTTGAAGGTGTGCTTAATAATCTAGAAAGGCGTTACCGTGAGACCGAAAGTGATTGGATGCGTCAAGAACTTGAAAAATTTATGTCTCATCAGGAGTGTAGTGTTTGCCAGGGGAGTCGTTTAAAGCGAGAGGCGACGGCAGTCAAAGTCGGCAACATGACTATTTATGAGATGACGACTTTATCTGTGCAAAAATGTTTGCAAGTTTTGCAAACTCTTCAATTCTCTCCGCGCGAAGCACAAATTGCCGAGCGTATTTTGAAAGAAATAATTGAACGTCTTAGTTTTTTGCAAAATGTCGGTTTGGATTATTTAACTTTAGACCGCCGTAGTGGAACCTTATCCGGTGGCGAAGGACAGCGCATTCGTTTGGCTACCCAGATTGGGTCCGCATTGGTCGGTGTTTTGTATATTTTGGATGAACCGAGCATTGGCCTGCATCAACGCGATAACTCAAAATTATTGGGCACACTTAAAAGATTGCGTGATTTGGGAAATACAGTCTTGGTGGTAGAGCATGACGAAGAGACGATGTTTGAAGCGGATTTCATCATAGATATGGGGCCTGGAGCGGGTCATGCCGGAGGAGATGTGGTAGCCGCCGGGCCGCCCGAAGTCATTTTGGAAGACGAAAAATCTCTTACTGGCTTATTCCTTTCAAAAAAGCGAGAGATTGAAACTCCTAAAAAGCGCCGTAGTGGAAACGGTAAAAAATTAAAAATCGAATCTTGCCAGGCCAATAATTTGAAAAATCTCAGTGCCGAAATCCCTTTAGGAACTTTGACCTGTGTAACGGGAGTTTCCGGATCGGGTAAATCAACTTTGATTAACGATACGCTTTATGCAGCTTTGGCGCAGAAACTCAATAAGTCGAGAGAACTTCCCGGTAAGCATCAAAAGCTTTTGGGTGTTGAGCATATTGATAAAGTGATTAACATAGATCAGTCTCCGATTGGGCGGACGCCGCGTTCCAACCCTGCAACCTATACCGGCTTGTTTACTTTGATTCGCGATCTTTTTACAGGTTTGCCCGAAGCAAAAGTTCGCGGTTATAAACCAGGTCGTTTTTCCTTTAACGTGAAAGGAGGGCGTTGTGAAGCCTGTGAAGGCGACGGTATGATCAAAATCGAAATGCATTTTTTGCCAGACATTTATGTTGAGTGTGAGGAATGTAAAGGAGCGCGTTATAATCGCGAAACTTTGGAAGTTTTATACAAAAGCAAATCGATTGCGGATGTACTGGCGATGTCGATCGATGATGCCTTGGATTTTTTTAAGAACATCCCTGGTGTGCAGCGCAAATTGCAAACCTTGCATGATGTTGGCTTGGGTTATATGTCGGTCGGTCAATCGGCAACCACCCTTTCCGGTGGGGAAGCGCAGCGCATTAAACTTTCGCGGGAACTGAGTAAGCGTTCGACAGGAAAAACTTTTTATATTTTAGACGAACCTACCACGGGACTTCACTTTGCGGACATCCATTGTTTATTAGAGGTTTTGCAACGTTTGGTCGATGCAGGAAATAGTGTGGTGGTAATTGAACATAATTTAGATGTGATTAAATCTGCGGATTATATCATCGATTTGGGCCCTGAAGGAGGAGATCGCGGAGGAGAAATTGTTGTCACCGGAACTCCTGAGGAAGTTGCGAAATTTCCTAAGAGTTATACGGGACAATATTTAAAGAAAGTTTTGAATTCTGGAAAGCCTCTCTTAAGTCGACAAAAGAAAAGTTCTTAATGATAGTATTGAAAAGTTGCAATCTACTTTGTTTGAAAAAAGAAAAAACTCGTGAAGCCTCACCCCTCACGAGTTTTTAACTTAGTTTCCCTTTTCTTCAAGTGGCCATGATGACCAAAATTTTTTAAGGTTAGTTGATGTGTTTATTTAAATATCAATATAAGTGCTATTTTTTTGAGAGAGTAATTCTTGTAAATTGACATGATCTTGTATATCGATGTCAGTTTTTGATTCGACTAGTTTGATTTGATAGGCCCTTTCTTTTACTTGAGAAAAATTGGACCATTGTATAGCAAAAACGGACGTAATACTGGCAATGTAGAGACTAAATACGAATGTTTTAATTAAATTCTTTTTCATCATGGGCTCCAAACTTGACGATATCTCAATTTATTAAAAACTTCAGGGTGCTTTATAAAACGAGTTTTTAATCGTCATATTTCACTATCATTAAAGTAAGACGAAGCGATGAAAAAGAGGTTCAAAAAAAATATAGAGAATTAGTTTAAACTTCTTAAGTGTTCTTAAATACTCAAGTTTTTGAAAAAAAAATTATTTTACACCGTGTGAAAATATTTTATTTTGGAAGTTCAGGTTCTTCGACCATAGGGTAGGGATCACTATCTAGGGATTTTAAAAAATTGATTAAATTTGCTCTTTCAGATCAATCTTTAATAGTATATCTGGAATGAGAGCAAGAAAAATGAAATGATTTATCTAACCGTTCTTATGACGATTTATCATTAATATGATCTGTCAATGTGGCAAGCTTGCTTCAATACTCCGTAACTGATTATAAAATGAAGTTTGAGCACTTTCAATGACTTGCGGAATCATAATGGGGTCAAGTACAGCAGTTCCTCCCATGGGAAGAAATAAATCAATAGTTTTAACATGAGGGTTTTTGAGAACATATTGTTTTTGTTCTTCAATACGACCTTGTCTAACAAGGTCGGTATATTTGGCAAAAAGTTGCAATAAACGGATAGCAGGTAATTTTTTAATAAACCAATGATAGAAAAATCCGCTTTCAGAGACTCGAGGAAATAGGTCAACTGATATGATTAATAGTTTTTTTCGAGTTTCACGTTTGGCTTCTCTGTCATCACTCCATTTGTGATAAGGAGAAATCATAGGAACTTCTTCCATGGTTCCCCCATCGACATAATGATGTTCGGTTCCTCCACTTAGAATTTTTTTGGGAACAAAAATAATCGGAATCGACGAAGAAGCCACAACTGCGTCCAGAGGATCCGTATGAATAATGGGATGAGAATATTTAGCTCGTCCTAGTTTTTCGGATGTAAGTGATTCGAGTCTTTGATTTAGTATATTGTATGCGACGCAATAAAAAGGAATTTGATGATTACCATTTTTCTTTTTTAAATATTTCCCAAAAACGACTTGAAGATCATTTTGGCATTCCATAAAACCTTTCAGCATATTTTCGGTAAAAGGTAAAAATTGATCTGTAATGAGATTTTTGACAACTTGAAGTTTATTGGGACTCCACTTAATGGAGTAGCGGTCATTATAAAGATGATAACCTTCTTCTTCAATGATTTCTGGATCAACTCCGAGTGAAAATGGGAGGCCTATGACAGACCCACCACTGCATCCCCAAATTTCATCAATGGAATCACGCAAGCCTAGAAGATTAATGAATTTCATGAGAGTTGGATGAGCGAAAGAACGAATACCTCCTGAACCTAAAGAGAGTATGACTTTAGTCTGGGGGTCCTTTATCATAGCTTTCATTTTAGGGAATTTTTCTCGAATATCCTGAGGGTTTTCGCCATGTTTAGCAATTGACCATCGATAGTTGCGTTTACCTCCAGGGCGATCGAGACAAAAAGTTCCATTTTCTTTTATTTGTTCGCCGTGAATAAATCTTCCTTCAAAAACGACAGTTGTAGATTTTTTCTTACCTAGTTTTGAAAGTGCATAAGTTTTGATTTCTTCTATGGCTTCTTCATTAGGAGGAGAAAAAAATAAAGAGTGTGCTGGATGAACGATTTTAACAGGTATATTTTCTTCCTGATAACTCTTAATAACCATATGTGGAATATTGCGCTGTTTGAGATTTTTTATAGAAAACTTCGATAGAAAGAATTGTTGAGAGTCCTCACTTGGATGTAATGTAATGTCCTCAGTCCTTTTTTTTATATGGTCGACATATTCTTGGTCAATATGGACGAGTTTAGTAATTATTTTTCCCATTTTCTATTCCCCCTCTTTATTATCCCCTGGAGAGCTCTTTTAAAAATAAAGAGCTGAACTTTAATATTTTAGAAAAAGGAAATAAAAATACCAATCTTTTTTTTTGTCATGAATCAAATAAATATATAACAGCTTGTACTTAAATAATTTTTTGTTTGAAATTTCTTGTGTTTTTTTTGATAAATAAAGGATATGAAAAAAGTATTTTCCTTAGGGTGTCAAAATTTTGTTGGTTTTATTGTTGTATTTCTTTTCTTGTTTTTAGTTTCACAATCTAGTTTTTCTTATCAAAGTCCTTATCAACGTAGTAATTCTAATAAGTCCAAATCGTATCAGAATTATAAGTATCGTTTTAATAAGAGAGGTGGAACAAAGCAGAAGCATTGTATTCATCGGGGTTTATCGGGATGTTCCTATTTGAAAACAGAAAATAATTTTGAGAGTCGCTATAAAAATCGCTTGAGGTATCGCAAAACCCATCCACGTTACCGCTTTCGCAGGCAATATAAAAGTGATCGTAATAAACAACTGCAAAATTTTTAGCTTATTAGAGGGAAGAGTGCTTACGAAGCTTCTTCTTCTAAAAAATTTGTTTCATAGATATGAATCAGAGCAGTGATGATAGCCATGATAACAGGTCCTAAAATAAGACCAATTGCTCCAAAAACTGCAAGGCCACCAAAAAGACTTAAGAATAACCATGCCTGATGAATGTTTGTTTTAATTAAAATGGGTCGCAATAAATTATCAATCGATCCAATAATAACGGCTCCATAAATTGTAATGAAGGCCGCTTGCCAATAATTTGCCTGCACAAGTTGGCTGATGATCACAGGGACTAAAACTCCTGAGGTGCCAATAAGAGGAATAAAAGACATAAAAAAAGTGACAAAGCCCCAAACCAAGGCTCCTTCTAATCCAATAATATAAAACCCTATCGTGGCTAAAATGGCTTGAAGAAGACCTGTTAAAAAATTTCCATAAATGACCCCATAAATGGTCTTTTTTGTCTCTTGGATGAGGTGGCGTTCGTAGTTATCCTGAATAGGAGAAAGTCGAATGAGCCGTTCTAAAAAATCTTTTCCATCTCGAAAGAGATAAAAAAGTACGATGAGCATAATAAAAAAATTAAATAAAAAACTGGTTGTTTTAAAAAATACCTCGGGCGAGTAAGTTGCCAGAAATTGTGCTAACCATTGCAGCACTCGAGAAGTGATTGTAGAAAGCTCAATTTTGAATCCCAAAAACTTTTCGATATTTACTAAAATGGGTTCTGAAAAATTTTGAAACTTTTCAATGAGTTCGTACGCACTATTTTGCGAAAGCGATTGAGTTAGAGTTTGAATGAGACTGGTGAGTTGAGCAGCGACGAGACTTAAGATAATAGCGACGGGAATGATCAAAAAGAAAATAAAAGAGACAACAGAAATCGATGCAGAAAGGTTCTTTCTGTTGCGAGTCCATTGGAGAAATTTATTGTGCAGCGGATAAAATACGGCAGCAACGACGCAACTTAAAATGAGTATCATTAAAAAAGGGTAAACGACATAAAGTCCTAGACCCAAAAAAAAGAGTAGCAAGATGATAAAAGCGCGTTTTTGAAGAGAGCTTGGCATGATGAAAAACATTTATCTCTTTAATCTGATTTTATCCAGACTTTATTTTTTTCAACCTTAATTTGAAAAGTTTTTAGGGGAGCATAACCTTCAATGGATTGGCCGCTTTTGAGCTCAAATTGCCAGGCATGCCAAGGGCAGATGACGCAGCCATTTTCAATTTCTCCTTCGGCAAGAGAAGCCCCTCGATGGGGACATCGATCTTGTATGGCATAAAAATTTCCCTGATATTTAAATAAGGCGATGGTTTCATTTTTGTCTTTGCACACAACCGCTTGGCCTTCTTCGATATCGGATGCTATTGCAATTTCACGCCAGCTCATTTTATATGGCCTCTTTTATAATATCTTAATTTTTTATTCTAAAAAGGGATCTTTTGGATCTGGAGAAGCGGGGCTGTTATTAGAATCTTGAGGAGCTTCAGGAGTCCCGGGTGAGTTTTGCGTTGTGGGTGCATTCCAGTCAGAATTTGTGTTTGAAGGACTGTTTGAAATGTTTGGCATGGATACACCCATTTTTGTGGCAATTTCTAGACGAACTTCCTCTTTGTCGTCTTCTTGATAGAGCATTTCAAACTCTTGCCAGGCTTTGTTAGAATTTCCTAAAATAAGGTAGTCAATTACCAGTTGTAAAACTGGAGCAGGATCATAACCTTGCTGAAGATTCGTTCTTTGTTTGAGGATGTCGTCTTGAAAAATTTTGGGATATTTTTTGTCGACCTTTTTAAATTGATTTCCTTGCAGCTCGTACACGGCTGGAGGAAAGGGACTTTTGCTATAAGGTTGATCTCCGATGTATTTAAACTTGGCGTCACAGGTGATTACTTCCTTTTTTTGGTCTCCATTAAGATCTTTTAATTGGATGCTTTCTCCACAGTCTTCCAAATCTAAATGGACTAATTTTTTGAGGGGTTTTTCTAGTGAAAAAATCGTGTAGCTATAACAGCAATGGGTTCCACCAGTTGAGCGTCTTAAAATAAGGTCTTCTAGTCCGTCTCCATTGACGTCGAGTAGACCGCCGGTCCACCCTTGGATAAATTCTTTGGGGTCGGGTGTGATCCAAGTGGATTCGATCTCGGTGACAGATCCTCCTTCATTTGGAATAATCCGTACGCGAGTGCTGTCGATGCGCCTGAGTTTTCCAAGAGTCCAACGTTCCAAGACGTCCACTCGATAATGGGGGAATTGTTTTTGGCGTTTTAGCTCCCAAGTGCCTAGTTTGACGGGCTCGGCTTTGACTTCATTGTTGTTTTCTAATGTAGTGGATTCTTGTGCATAGCCAGAGTTCACAAAAAGGAAAAAGAGTGAAGCGAAGCTCAACAGTTTTATAATTTTTTTTAAATCATGCAAAAAGTTTTTTCTTTTTATATATTTTTTCATATGAGTACAATCCATCCAATAGACTTCTATTCAAAACGAAAAAAATCGTTATACGAGTCTATTGAAAAGACTTGATTTTAGCAAGAAAAGTTAAACTATGGAAAAAAAACAGCTTGTCAAAAATTTGTCAGAAATCGCAGAACTTCTCGAAATCAGAGGAGACAATCCATTTCGCTCGCGGGCGTTCCAAAATGGAGCAAGAATTATTGAATCCTTGAGTGAAGATATTTTTACTTTAGTCAAGAATGATGAGTTAAAAAATGTCAAAGGCATTGGTAAAGGGCTGAATCAAGAAATTAAAGAAATGCTTCAAGAGGGTAAATCGACTCTTTTAGAAGAGCTACATGCAGAGATTCCAGAAGGCGTTCGTCAAATGTTGCAAGTTCCGGGTCTGGGTCCAAAAAAGGTCAAGACATTATGGCAAGATTTAGAGCTGAAGAACCTTGGAGAGTTAGAATACGCCTGTCATGAAAATCGTTTAGTTGAGTTGAAAGGTTTCGGGGAAAAAACTCAGGCCAATGTGCTCAAGGGGATTCGTTTATTGAAGAAAAATGCGGGGCGTTTTTTATTAAATTTAGCTTTGGCGGAAGCCAAAACTTTAGTTGCTTTTCTTGAAAGCGAAAAAAATATTTCTCGCTGTGAAATTGCCGGCAGTTTGCGGCGTTCTTGCGAGACCATTGGTGATATTGATATCTTGGTTTCTTTGAAAAAATATTCCCGAGAGGCCTCTCAAAAAATAAGTCAAAAATTTGTGCATTATAAAGAGGTTGAGGAAACGCTTCTCAGTGGAGAAACCAAAACGAGCGTTCGTTTAAAAAGTGGAATTCAGGTTGATCTTCGCATTGTTGATGAAAGGTCATTTCCCTTTGCTTGGCTCTATTTTACGGGAAATAAAGATCACAACACTGTTTTGCGAAAATTAGCCAAGGAAAAGGGTTTCAAGCTCAATGAATATGGTCTCTTTCATGGGGAGAAATCTCTGGATTGTCAAAATGAAGAAGAAATTTACCGTGCTTTAGAGTTACATTATATTCCACCTGAACTTCGAGAAAATTTAGGAGAAATTGAATTTGCCCTCAAGCAAAGTATTCCTTACTTAGTCGACCAAAAAGATTTGCAGGGAGTCTTTCATGTGCACAGTACTTGGAGTGATGGGAATGCTTCTATCTTACAAATGGGTCAGGCTGCGGAAAAATTGGGTTTTCAATATTTAGGTCTTTCGGATCATTCTCAGAGTGCTTTTTATGCGGGGGGTCTCAAGCCGGAGGAACTCGCCTTACAAAGAAAAGAAATTATTAAAGCCAATGAAAAACTCCATCACCTCACAATTCTGCAAGGTATTGAATCGGATATTTTAAGTGACGGCAGTTTAGATTATAGCGATGCTCAATTAAAAAATTTGGATTTTGTGATTGGCAGTTTGCATTCGGGATTTAAAATGGCGAAGGAAAAAATGATGGCGCGTTTATTAAAAGCGATCCAAAATAAACGTACAAAAATGATTGGTCATATCAGTACTCGGCTTTTACTCGCTCGTGACGGTATTGATATTGATTATGAAAAAATATTCACTGCGGCAGCGGAACATCAAGTCGTTATTGAAATCAATGCGAATCCCCATCGCTTTGATTTAGATTGGCGTTATTTAAAGAAAGCAAAATTGATGGGTGTAAAATTTGCGATTAATCCAGATGCGCACAGCCCAGAAGGACTCGAACATACCTTTTTAGGAGTCGGGATTGCGCGCAAGGGTTGGCTGCAAAAAGAGGATATTTTGAATACAAAATCTTTGGATGAAATTAGGGAGATGTGGTCTTGAGTGCAAAGTCTTTAAAAAAAAATCCACCTATACTTGTTTTTACAACATTAGCAAAGAAGAGCGATGCCAATAAAATAGCTAGAACTTTGCTCGAAAAAAAACTCGCCGCTTGCGTGAGTGTTCTTCCTCAAATTGAGTCTCACTATGTTTGGCAGGGTAAGCTTTGTCATGAAAAAGAATTTTTACTTTTGATTAAAACTCTCAAATCACAATATCAAGAATTAGAAGCTCTCTTATTAGAGATTCATCCCTATGATTGTCCGGAGATTTTTGCACTATCTTTTGAAGAAGTTAGTCCTGCATATCTAAAATGGTTGCAAGGAAGTGTTCAGTCTTGATAGCTTAGAAAATCTCTGTTGCACCTTAAATATGAATTTACATCAAGTTATTTATTATGAAAATATTGGTTTACAGTATCCACGAGTGTGCTGAGTTGAATAGGTTTGGGAATGTAACCATCCATTTGCTCATTGAAGACTTGCTTTTGTGTGCTTGAACGGGCATCAGCAGTCAATGCAAAGATAGGTATATGAGTGCCTTTTCTTTTTTCTAATTTGCGAATTTCTGCAGCGGCTGCAAATCCGTCCATTTCTGGCATGTGAAGATCCATTAAAACCATGTCGAATGGAGCTTCGTTTTTAAATGCATTGATAGACTCCTTGCCGTTGTTAACGGCAACTACACTGTAGCCGTTTTTTTCTAAAACTTCGAGAACCATGCGTTGGTTGATAGGGTTATCTTCTGCTAATAAAATCTTTTGTGTTTTGTGTGTACCTGAGTGAAGAGAATTATGTATTTTTTTTAATTTAAACTTGCCGCAGCTTTTTTTCTTTAATTTATATAAAAACACATTGAATAATTCTGAGCGCCGAATGGGTTTGGTAAGAAAATTTTCAATCTGTAATTCTTTGAGTCTTTGATGTAGATTATTGGGTTCTGAGGAGGCTAACATCATGATGCACGATTCATTTGCAAGTTGGCGATTTTGAATGAGTTGGGCAGTTTCAAAACCATCTAATGTTGGCATTTGAACATCGAGTAAAATAAAATGATACTTTTCTCCTTCCTCTTTAGTTCGGTTAAGCTCTTGTAATGCTTCAAGACCACTTGATGCAGTTTTGACTTTCATGTTCCAATGTTTTAAAACGTCTACTAATATTCTTCTGTTAGTTGCATTGTCGTCTACAACTAATGCGCTTAACCCTTTCAATTCGAAAGTTTCTATATCTTCTTCTTGTTGAATTGACTTAGGAGCTAAAGCTAAGCGTAGGTTGAATTGGAAGTTACTCCCTTTCTTTAGTTCACTATCTACCCAAATTTTTCCTTTCATTTTTTTGAGTAACTCAGAAGTTATTGAAAGGCCTAGACCCGCTCCCCCATATTTGCGCGTGTTGGTGTTATCACCTTGAGAAAATGCCGAAAATATTTCCTTGGTTTTTGCTTTAGGAATTCCAACTCCAGTGTCTTTGACTGAAAAATACAATTCGACACTTCTTTTATTTTGGGAGAGTTTTTCAACTCGTAGATTGATCTCACCATAATCGGTAAATTTAATGGCATTTCCCACTAAATTATAAAGGATCTGTCTTAGACGATCGGAGTCTCCTACGACAAATTTAGGAATTTCAGGTGAGATCCATCCATTAATTTCTAAGCCTTTTTGATGTGCATTAAGTGAAAGTACTTTTAAAACGCCTTCAACGACGTCATAAATATTGAAAACAGACCTTCTGATTTCAAGTTTACCGGCTTCGATTTTTGAAAAGTCTAAAATGTCGTTGATAATGACTAGTAATGATTCTGCGGATGATCTTGCGAGTTGAATGTATTCGCGTTGTTCTTCGCTCAGTTGGGTACTTAGGGCGAGTTCAGTCATTCCAAGAACGCCGTTCATCGGTGTGCGAATTTCATGACTCATGTTGGCTAAAAATTGTGATTTGGCATCGCTGGCGGCTTCAGCTTTATTTTTAGCTTTGATAAGTTCTTTTTCGACTTTGTCGCGTTCTTCCTTACGAGTTTCGAGATCTTGGAACATGTAAAGCAATCCAGTGAGAATTTCTCTTAAGGTAGGATCGCTTTCTTTTTGCATATCTTCATAATTAATGCTGCATTTGCCTTGAGTGATTTCAAAGATGTGCTCTAAGACGCGCTTACTAATTTCTTTTCGATTCTTCTTCATATTTTAGTTGATAAGTTTTTTTAAGAGCTTGCGCAAAGGAGCGATGTACTGTGAAATTTTTTCCAAATGTTGGTACTACAAACTTTGCGGAAACCCCTAGTAATATGTTTTTATTATGGAAGATAGCTAAATGCCTTAAACCTTTATATTTGGAGAAAGCTTCAGTTAAATAATAGCGGGCTTCAGGACTGGGGGGAGCTGATTTTGTTAAATCGATAAGCATGTAGAAACTATCCATGTCTTTTGTCAATTCTCTTATTTTTTCTTGATAAACTTGAAGTTGGGGTACAGTCATGATGGGTGCTTCACGATAATAAAGTATATTATCTTCATAAAGAAAAACCTGCGAACTTAGCCTAGCCTTTTCTGCTTCGCTCATATCTTCATTATATTCTTTATGGTCCAAGCGAGGAATCGCCGCTAAGTCTGGTTTATTTAGTTTTAGTTCGATAGAATGAATAGATTGCATTACCCCTCCCTCAAATTTGAGAGTTTTCAGTAGGGATAAAGGCTGTGTATTTTATTAAAAAACCCCTACTTTAATTGTCATCCTTGCTTTAATAAAATTATGAGTGATTTTTATTTAAGATGCAAGTGGTCTGAAATGAGTTTTTTTTTCTGCGGTTTAATTAATGGGAGAGTAGATGATTAGATGTATGGCAATATAACAAAAATACTCAAGCTTTATCGCATTTTAAGGGGGCTAATAGTTTTAGTTAATAATTAACAGGACTAATCATTTAAGAGAGATTGTAACTCTCCGCGTTGGTACATTTCTCTGACAATGTCACAACCACCTATGAATTTGCCATTAATATAGATTTGAGGAATGGTAGGCCAGTTTGAGAAGATTTTAATGCCTTCACGGATTGCAGGGTCTTCGAGGACATCAACTGTTTCGTATTGCACTCCGAGATGATTAAATACCTCTATCACTGCAGCCGAAAAGCCACATTGAGGAAAATTGCGATTACCTTTCATATAGATAAGGATTGGATTGTCATTAATTTGTTGGCTAATTTTGGTTTGGGTTGCGTCTGACATATTATATTCTCCTCTAGGACTTAACTAATTAAATTTATTGGTTTTTCCATTGTTCGGGTGTAAAGGTATTGAGCGCTAAAGCATGAATAGCTTCCTTCATGAGATCACCTAAGGCACGATATACCATTTGATGTTGTTCTACCATATTTTTTCCGACGAAATCAGGGCTGATGACTAAAGCTTGAAAGTGATCCCGAGTTCCCGTTAAATCTTGAACAACCACTTCGGAGTTAGGCAACGCGGACTCTATGATTTCCTGAATTTTATTGGGGTCTATCATGCTTTGTCATTCCTTTAATTTTCATTAATTTCGTGGAGATCTATCTAAAATCTTTCAAAAAAAATATCAAGTAATTTGGAAAACTCAAAGTCTCCATGATAGATTTAAATGTTTTTTTCTAGTTTCGTATTCGTAAGTCGCTGACTATTTTAGTTTTAAAAAAATAAAAAATTGATATTAGTTTCAATCTCTTACATAATCGCTTCATGCCACGATCTATAAGACATTTGTTCCTTTTTTTGCGAGAACCTGCCTTTATTTCTTTAAGTATTGGTGGAAACCTTACCTTATTGATTTCCTCTTTCTTAGTATACTTATTTGAACGAAACGTGGATTCTCCGATTAAGACCTATTTTGATGCAATTTGGTGGGGTGTCGCGACTATTACGACAATTGGGTATGGAGATGTGGTTCCAATTAGTCTTGCAGGGCGTTTGATTGGTTTGGCTTTGATGTATACGGGAACCGTCATTTTTATTGCCTTTACAAGTTTGTTTGCTAGTTATTGGGTAAGGATAGCAATGGAAAAAGACTTTATGCCTCTAGAAAAGGATGTTCATCGCGAACAACGTGCTTTGTATCGTATGGAAAACTTACTGGAAGAGATGAATGAACGTCTTGAACTTCTTGAAAAGAAAGTTGCTCAGCAGAAGAATCAAAAGAGCAATTTATAAAGAATAAATTCTTCTCTCTACAACTCATTTGCAAATTAAAGTTTAATTATCTTGAGAATATAACAGACTGATTTTCTCCTGAGAGCTTCCAAATTTTGGATCAAGTCGGTTAGCTTCATTAAATTGTTCTAAAGCTAATGTTTGTAATTTTTCATAAGTATTTGTATCTTCGACTAGCTTCGCTTCATTGGCTAAGGCCATGAGTGTAATCCCTAAACGATTGTAAGCAGGTGCATAGTCAACATCCAATTGGATAGATTTTCGAGCCATTTTTTTAGATTTTTCTAAGTGCTTTTGGCGTTCTGTGCTGCCTGGGTCAGCTAGTTGGGCGAGTTGAAAGTAACGGAAACTCAATGAATTATAGGCATAAGGGTTATTAGAATCAAAGAATAAAGCCTTTTCTAATAGCTCGATGGATTCTTGGGTAGTGATTGACTCGCTGTTCGCTTGATTCATAAAATCGATGGAAGCGTATTGTCGTAAGTTGAGAGAATAGAAATCTTTATATCTTGCTCTTGATTGAAATGTGTTGATATGCGTTAGATCAAATAATCGGCTATTTTTCTCGTTACCAAAATGAACGCTTAGACATATGTGTATTCGACCCTTTGTATAAGTATCACCTCCTGATTTTTCTTTGACAGACTGGTCGTGATCAGGGCCTTTCACTAAAACAAATTGAGCTTTTAGTCCCATTTGTTGAAAGACATGGTAAAGTACCTTATGACTTTTTGTGCACGAGTTAACTTCTAAGTTGTTTTCGTTGAGACAATTAAAAACTTCCAGGGCGCTTCTTTCTTCATAGACTTCTTCTTCCCATGTTAAGGAACCTAAACCACCGGTTTTTTTTAAATATCTTTCAAATTTTGCTAACAAAGCTTTTTCTTCAGGGTCTTGTTCTTGCTCAATCATAGATTGATACCATTTAGAGAAGCTTTTTCCATATTTTAATTGAAATGCATTATTGGATTCTTTGGTATTGACTGGTGCTGCAACGAAATAGAATGCCATGACAGCGGTTAGCCTTTCATGACGAGCAGGATCACTTTGATGATTGATGCCGTGTATACTGAGGAGTTGATCAATGGATTGTTTGCAATCGTCAATTTTAGTACGAATGTTTTCATCAATCCCCTTATTATAGTTGAGATCATCGATTAACCAGGGAATATCTCCCTCTTTATTGTCACCGTGAAGCAAAATTTGGATACTCTGTTTGACTTTTATATCATGAGGATGCTTCTCATGATAAGCGAGAATGCCTTCAATGAGTTCATTTTTATGGATAGCTTTGCTATTTGAGAGCTGTTTGCATTCTTTTTTTTCAGAAGTGTTTTTAAAATATTTGTCATTATAGTTTAATCGGCACCAGCCATTTGCTGAAAAATCTTGAAGTGTTTTAGGGGTATTTTTGAAAAAAACATCAGCAGCAGCATTGAGTTTCTGGAGGTTTGAAGGCGTAAGACTTTCTGTTCCTCTCTGACCCAATTTTGTATTCGATTCGAGAAGTACTTCATAGTTTGTTAAACCAAGATGAAAAAGTTCTCCAAATTTATTTAAATCCATCAAGCGACACCGCCCCAAAGTTTAAGAAAATATCTAGTTTTGATTGTTTGATATTAATCTATCTCGAATTCATTATCGGTCAAGTAAATTAAATGTTGCCCTACAAAATGAAAATATTTTACACTTTCATCCGAAAAACAAAAACTGATAAAACATAACAAAAAAATTGAATATTTATTCAATTATTTATTAAAATTCTTAAAATTGTATTTGGTTTTTGGAAAAAGTTGATTAAAAAATTAGGAAAAAAGCACAATATCCTGTGGATGTCAAAAAAATGACTACTATATCTTGCGCTTTTGCGAAAACTTTTCCTACTTTACAGAATGATTGCTCCATGATATCTGCGCAATCCAGATTAAAAGCTAAAATTGGTACATATGGGAAGCATCAAGATAACTAAAATCATTTCAAAATTACTAAGGGGAATCTCGGCTTGAAAATAAAAAGGCTCGAATTAATGGGTTTCAAGTCCTTTCCAGACAAAACCGTCTTGCATTTTCAAGAGGGGATCACCGGCGTTGTGGGTCCTAATGGTTGTGGCAAGTCAAATATTGTGGATGCGATTCGTTGGGTAATGGGAGAAATGAGTGCAAAGCATCTACGTGGAAAATCCATGGAAGATGTGATTTTTTCGGGGACTACCCAGCGTAACCCCATGGGCATGGCTTCCGTGACGATGGTTTTCTCGACTGAAGATGGGCGTGTACCTAGTGCTTACGCTCATTTTAGTGAAGTTGCCATCAATCGTCGACTTTATCGTTCGGGTGAGAGTGAATATTATATCAATCAAACTCAATGCCGTTTAAGAGATATTCATGATTTATTTTTAGGCACAGGAGTCGGTGTTAGAGCTTATTCAATTATTGAGCAAGGGCGTATTGGTCAGGTGATATCAGCAAAGCCTGAGGAACGTCGTCTTATCCTTGAAGAAGCTGCAGGCATTAGCAAATTTAAAAATCGCAAAGAAGCAGCTCTCCGAAAAATCGAAGCCACCCGCGCGAACTTACTTAGACTTTCTGATATTATTAGTGAGCTCAAACGCCAAATTAATTCTCTTGATCGCCAAGCTCGAAAAGCCGAGCGTTATCAAATACTTTATAAGGAGCTCAAAGAAATTGAGCTTCATTTAAATTCCCTCGATTATTTATTACATCGACGAAATGATGAGAACCTCAGTCAAGAGGTTTCACATTTACAAGATCAAGAGACTCAAATTTCCGTTCAGGTAGAAAGTTCAGAAAATAAACTTGCCGAAATACGCCTTGCTCTCCAGGAGAAAGAGGCAGAATACATGACACGACAGCATCAACTTTATGAGAAAAACAATTAGATTCAATTGCATCAGACCCGTATCGACTATAAAA
>JACKPJ010000002.1 GCA_024233625.1 Deltaproteobacteria bacterium | reverse complement strand
ATGAAAAAATTGCAGACGCAAAGACCAAGCATCTGGACCAACAGAAGCTCCTAGCATTTTTTGATTTAAGGTCATTCCATCTCGAAATACCTGATGACGACCATAACGAGCTCCTGTTTTCATTAACTCCAAGCGTCCATCCCAAGAACCGCTATTATTTAAACGAGGAGCATAGACGCCAAATAGATAAGAAGCATTCTTAGAAAAAGTCGTCGCAAAATCAGGACCGATATCTTCAAAATGCAATTCAGTATAGAGTTCCAAATGACGCCATTGCGGAATATTTCCTCTAAAATCAAAGGAAAAACTTAAATTTGCATATTTTTCTGAATCATTCCAGCTAAAGAGTTCTCGAAAAAATCTACCCGCATTTACCTCAGGGGCATCTTGACCACCTAATTGAGTGAGATGACTCATTCCCCACTCAAAATAATGAGTAGGCGTATGGGAAATACGGTAGCCCAATAACCAAGCATAAGGGAATTCATGTTCTGGACCTAAATTAGCTGCCAAAAAACTTAGCTTAAAATAACCCAAAGCTTTTAACGATCCTGGCAAACGAAATGGACGATCTGAGCTGAGAAGAAAATGATCCAAAGGCCTGGCATGATTGGAGAGCATGAGTCCACCCCACGCTGCCGGTCCCCACTGAACACTCTCTCTTCCCAATTGCAATTGAAGATTATGAAAAGATAAATGAAGACTTCCTCTTTGCAAATACGCCTTCGTTTCGTCTTCATAGGGAGGGCGTGCAACTTGCATTTGAAATCGGGGTTGAACTTGCAGACCTAAGATATCTCCCACACTGACCCAATGCTGAGTTTCAAAAGAAAAATTATGTCCTTTTTGATAACGCCGACCTTCTCGATGTTGAGTAAAAGATTGAAACTCTGCATCTATTGACCCTAACCCATTATCGGAGACAATAATTTGGGGCTCTTGATCCAAAAAATTATAGGAAAAATTCAATTTTTCTAAGGCTTGAAATTTTAAAAAAGAGTTTGAATTTTCCTCGAGTTCAGGAAACTCTTGTTTTAAGCGGCGAATAATACGATCGATATAAACTTTGGACATCAATCTGGCAGGTGATTGCTGTAGTGAAACATCGCTGGAGCGATAACGCCCCTCGAAACTGGGATAGTTATCCAAAGCTTCGCGAATCAAAGCGACAATCTCGCTTCTCGTATAAGGACCTTGCCCTTTAATACGAGACTTCAGTAAACCATAAGCAGCTAATTTATCTAAATAGCGATAGACTGGATGATCAGACGAAACTGTAACTCGTGACATGGCTACCGAGTGCCACGACAAAAGGAAAATAGAACAAAAAATATATAAAAAAAATCTCCTCACGAAAAGTTGGATAAATGAATTACTCTGATGTGTCAAAATAAGTTCGCTGAAAAAAGAAAATTATTTCATAGGTTAGAAGTTCGGAATATCATCAA
Source organism: Deltaproteobacteria bacterium (assembly GCA_024233625.1). Taxonomy (GTDB): domain Bacteria; phylum UBA10199; class UBA10199; order DSSB01; family DSSB01; genus JACKPJ01. Next base: position 241,169 of record JACKPJ010000002.1, on the reverse strand, counting down.
AAGTTCATTTTCATATTCATGCATTTTTTGATTTATTTTCTCACAAATAAACATTAAAAAATGCCTCTATGTCCAGCAAAGCAAAAAAACGCTTTTACCAAGCGTTTGGTCTTTTTCTTTCAGGGATTTTTCTTTGGATATGTTATCGAAAAATTCAAGGGCAAGATAATGGCCAACCCATGCTACCCCTTCCAAAGCATACCAGCTATTTGATGTTAGCTGTAATCACACATATCGGGGTAATGTGTGTACGCACATTGATATGGCAGTATTTGCTGACTCCAATTCGCAAACTCTCTTTTAGGAATCTTTTTTCTATCATGTATATTGGATATTTTGCCAATCATGTTTTACCTCTTAAAGCGGGAGAATTTTTTCGAGCTTCTTTTCCTTCCAAGAAATGGAAACTTCCCTATACTCAGGTTTTGACAACTGTAGGCTTAGAAAGATATTTTGAAGGCACGAGTCTATTAATCGTCTTTTTCACCTTAACGTTTTTATTAGAAATTCCATTATGGATGAAAAGTTTTGCATATGCACTGGTAGGGATTCTTATTGGCATTTTGGTTTTCTTACAAATACTATGGAAGCGTCAACCCAACCTTGAAAAGTGGAAGGATTCTAATCCCTGGTTATATCGTCTAATTAAAGAACTTTTTCACATCCACGAAAGCTCAACCCGACTTAAGTCAATTCCATCTTTTTTAATCCTAATTGTATTAGGCTTAATTGCATGGAACGGACAAAGCATCTTACTAAAATGCATTGAAGCATCCTATGGCATTTCTTTAAGCTGGCCCCAAACTCTTTTTGTCATTGTCTGTATTAATTTTGCAGCAGCAATCCCAAGCGCTCCAGGAAATATCGGCACACTTCAAGCGGCGAGTATTTTTGCTTATAGCTCTTCTCTCATTGGTTTATCTCAAGCAAATATCGCTTTTGGCATCGGAATTTTTTACTTTTTAGTCCAAGCTCTTCCCATCTTTATTATTGGCACTTTTAACTACTATCGTTGGGATCTAAGTATCGAAGAAATTGAAGCACAAGAATTGGCTTGATTTTAAACCACTCTATTACTCAAACCGTTTTACACAAGCATTTTTGGGCATAGAAAAGTCTATTTTTTAACACTCTCTAAAATAGTATAAAAAAAGGTGCCCACTATAGGCACCTTTCGAGATTATATATTAATCTAAAGCTTTCTAAATTAATTAAAGTCGAGCTTTTTAGTAATAAAAAGTCTTACAGTACTAAAATTGCCTGGTACACCATTCTGTGCATCTCCGACACAAACTTTCCAGGTACCGTTAACGGCACTACCTATTAAGCTATTAAACTCAGCGGGCTCCCAATCAGATTGAGGATGATAAGCACAAATACCATCGTCCGAACAAACCGTTTGGCCAGCTCCAAGCAGTGACCCCATTGACTCAGCACCGTTGATAGCACTATCAATAAAAATAATTGGCGACATGGAATCTATTCCGCTCGTATCACCTGCACCATTCTCAGATCCATCATCTTGAGACTCGTCAAATCCAGCTCGGCTCAATAAAGTTAAAATATCTCCTGAGGGAGCTTCAAGCTTAATGACTAAATTTCCCAATTGATGATGGTCAATTCCCACTTCTAGACTTGCCTCAACAAAGGTATTGAAGTTATTGGGGTCATCAGCAACACTAAACTCAACACAGCTCATACTTTCGAGACTTCCATCATAAGCATCATCAACTAATGGCATAGCAACATTTTGGTTTTCTAGAGTAATGGCTATTGGAGTCTTAATGCAACTGGTCTCACAACCATCTCCATTTTGAGCATTTGCATCATCACACTCTTCGACGCCTTCTTGGACAATTCCATCACCACAAACTGCATTGGTACACGCATTGGTACATGCATCTTGATTGATATCATTTCCATCATCGCACTCTTCATCACCGTCAAGAGATCCATTTCCACAAGTATCCGGTACATTCAGAGTACAATCAGTTAAGCAAGTGTCGTTGTTATCTTTGTTACCATCGTCACATTCTTCAACACCCACTTGCAAAATACCATCTCCGCAGTCAGCAACTTGACAAGTATTTAGACATTCATCTCCATTTTCGGTATTGCCATCGTCACATTGTTCTCCAGGGTCAACTACACCGTCTCCACAAGTAGTGGCTATAGTCAATGTACAGTCGTTTTCACAACCATCACCATTCACGTCATTTGCATCATCACACGCTTCACCTTCATCGACGACACCATCTCCACAGGTATCTTGAACAGGTAATGTACATGCATTGGTGCAGCTATCATCATTTATATTATTTGCGTCATCGCACTGTTCACCGGTCTCGACAATCCCATTGCCGCATAATGATGCTGACTCATCATCACCACAACTCGACATCAATCCTAATAGACTGATAGTTAAAGGCATTATTAGCCACTTTTTATATTTCATATTAAACTCCTTTTATAGAACAAGCTTTAAGTAGGTTGACACTTGTTTGTGAGAATCTATATTAACTACAAGAAAATTCCAACGGATTTTATTCTGTAACTTAAAATTCTCTATAAAAAAAACCGTTTTTTTTTGGACGAAGTTCAAAAATTGTACAATCAAAATTTTTAAAACCTTTCTTAAAAAGACGACTGTTGCTCTTACTAGTAAATTTTAAAAAAAACTAGAGACCTTAATTTTCAAACTTTATGATGTCCTGTTTCAAAACAGTTTTGTTTTCTTTATAGATTGTTAAATGAGCCGGCGGAGTTTCCTCGCCACCAATGCGATAAAAATATATCTCATATTTGTATTTATCATTTAAAAAAGTATAGTGATAGTTTCCACCAGTTCCATCAAAAGTTTTTGTTCCGTTTTTAATTACCAAATCGGGTTTTTTTGACATTTCTTTTGAGATAGGCCAAACTGCATACCTATAGGTATCATCGGACATTGAATCAACTCTTATTCTAAGTTTTTTAGTTTCAAGATAGGCATCGGGGGATTTAAAATTTTGCAATGAACTATGTAAGGAATTTTTAATTTGATTTAAGATTTTTTGTTTATAAAGCTCTTCTTTTTTTGTCGCATGATTGACAGCTATTATTGAGCCATCGTCGCCCATCCATACCAACCCTCGCTTAAACGTAATGCCTCGCCAACCAAAAGTTTGCCAATCCTTCTCTGTAGAAGAATTCAATATCTCTTGAATAAGATCATCATCAAAAATGTGATCATACCTTTGAATAAAATCTTCGCTATCTTTAATTTCGGGAACAGGATATGCCCTATTAAAAGGAAATCTGAACAGTTCTGCCAATTGCCCTTTATCTCCAGATCTAAGTGTAGTTTTAAAATGATTAACAAACTGTTGATATTCTTCTGCAAGAACTTTTGTTTGTGATTTATCGCTTATATTTCCAGACTTGGAACAACCCATTAAAAATATTACCGGCATTAACATTATAAAATATTTTATTTTCATTGAGTTCTCATCTAGATTAATGAAAGTTACCGTTTGTCCCATTGAGGGCAACATTATAAAATAACGGAGAGGGTGGGATTCGAACCCACGGTACCCGTAAGGGCACACTCGCTTTCGAGGCGAGCACCTTCAACCACTCGGTCACCTCTCCTGATTTATTGATTAGTTGATCTAAAATTCTTTAAATGTCGGCCTCATCGAATATTTTTAAAACAGAATACTCTAATGCACCCAAGGACCGACTCAAACCTCCAACAGTTGTCGTGGCTCCAAAATAAAGCCAAGGCAACCAAGAAGCGACTCCATCTAAATGATCGGCCGTGGGTAAATAATAAAAAACGGACCATTTGACAAGTATCCATTCTGTTGCAGTTCCAAGAAAGGCCATCAAGCCTCCTAAGATCAAACCTGTTTTCGACCGATCAAATACCCACCACAAAATAATGGCTGAAAGTGCCAGTACGAAGTCATTATAACCAGCATTTTTCCATGGCAAATAACTACTCGCAATATAAAGAGCAATAGCCAAACTGACTCCCAATAATGCCCTAGGAAACTTATTGATGCGAATTTGAACTCGTAAACTTTTATCTAAAATAGGATATAAACAAGCCAAAACTCCCATGCTTAAGCCAATAAGCAAAGGAAACCACAAGGGACTCTTTAAAAACATGATAGGAAAAGGATTGGGAGGATATGCCAAAGTCCCCGAGACCACATGATAATAGTCACCAATTGGAGCAAGTAAAAATCCCAACAAAAATAAGATGTAAAAACGGTCTTTTAAGCTCATAAGCCCAAAAGCTTTATGTGAAATGATGGATTTGTCAAATATGAAATAAAAAAGTATCTAATTATCTAAATAAAGCTAGCTTTTTTAAATCACCATTCAAACATATTAAACCAAATCATGTTATATATAAATGAGTAAGACTTTTGTTAATTCATTTATGGAGTTTTTTCATATTGAGCGTTATCACTTGCAGAAGGATTATTAGCAGGTTTATACAAACGAGCCGAATTTTCAGTAGGTTCTGCTAAATCACACGCATTAAAATAGTACATCCCCTGACGAAAATGCATCGCTGCAAGCTCAGCCATTTGCTCGGCAAATTTAGGCACACCAATATCCACATGATTGAAAGGAAAAGCATAAGTTGTAATGCCCTTTTCGGCCAATCTTTTGCCCCATTTTGCAGGAATGCGCGTATCAAACTGCCCGAAAGCAGTCGCACTATTTTCTTCTTGAAGCTCTCGAATAAAGTCGGGGTCGTCTAATACTTTTTCAACAGCACTAAAATCAGAAGCAGCTTCCAACATAGCAATCTTTAGAAAGTTTTCATCAACACCACCATTGTCATTTTGCATTTGTGAAGCAAAGCCCACAATTAATTCTGGATGTTCAGAAAAATATCTTCTTGCTTCTCGAGTTGAAGTAAAATTAACATCAGCACGCGCAAAACCCTCTTTGGCATAGCCTTTTAAAACACCACGCGCGAGCGGAGGTTGATTTTTAGCTGTTTTGCTTAACCACAAATCACTACTATACCAAGCATGTGCCGGAAAAATAGTCTCAATTTCGCCTCTGTTTTCTTTCTTCAATGCAATGACATCCCCTCCGCCCATGGAGTGACCAAAAGCATAGGGATACGACTGATTATCAAATAGCTTCTCGAGTTGTTCAGCATGTTTTTCAAAACGAGGATCTGTCAATGCAAGTTCTTTAAATTTTTCAATCCATGCCATCACCACCGCAGCCCGTTGTTCGGGCAAGTGAGCTGGATAACCTTCCAAATTATCTTTACCATAAATGCTTTCCGGAACCTGACTGAAATAACCATTTTTATCGCCATGACCTGGTTGATCTGCAGAAAGAACTAATAAACCTTCATTTTGACTAAAAGATTGATTCATACTTTCTAAAAAATGGGTATTCGCAAAAAAACCATGATTTGAATATAACCAGTCTTTAATTTTTGATGGGAAAAATACAACAGCATGCTGATCCTTTAAAACCATCGTCCGCTCAGTTTTCACGATATCTCCATTAGGGAGTTTTTCATAAATTGGAACAACGATATCTTCCACTAAATGAATCGGCTTTTGAGCTTTGGCAATAATCTCCTGACACTGAGTATGATAATTAACAGCGTACTTATGATGAGCACTTTCTTCATTTTTTTTATCTTCACTAGTAACTGTAGAAAATTTTACATGATGAGGAACATAGACATCCAGGTTTGGTGCTTGCGAGTTTGGAATTGGCTTACTAGGTAAAAACCCTTTGGATGGTAAATCCTCGTAGGATATTAAGAAGGGAAATAAATTCAATCTATTTTGAACAGCATTAAATTCACTCATCATAAACTCCTTACCGTAGATTTAAAAATCGATACTATGAAATGCAAAAACTTCTCTTGAAGTATGGCAAAAAGGCTATCCTAGACTAGACGTATTTTTCAAGTCTGAGCGCGTCATTTTTTATTGAGATCTTTTATTGAGGAAATGGCCCTTCATTTTTACATTGACTACTACAACCATCGCCATTCTTATGATTTCCATCATCGCACTCTTCTTGATTAGAAAGATCAAGCAGTCCATTTCCACAGACTAAAGTACATTGACTCGTGCATGAATCATATTCATTATCATTTGCATCATCACACTCTTCTCCAAGATTTTTTTCAGTGATTCCATTTCCACAATTTGATTCAATTTTGCAGTCTGAACTACAGCCATCATTATTTTTTGTATTAGAATCATCACACTCTTCCCCGAGATCATCTTCGATAACACCATTACCACAACCCTCTATTTCAAGCTGACAATAACTCGCACAACCATCGCCATTGATATGATTTCCATCATCACAGCCTTCTTTGTATTCATGCTCCATGTCTTCGCTAAAGATAATCTCAACAAGGCCATTTCCACAGCGCTCTTTGATTTTTTTGCAGCGATAACATCCATCTAAAGGGTTATTATTTTGATCATCACACTCTTCTCCACCTTCAACGATTCCATCTCCACAAACGGGACAATCAAAAAAAACATCTCCAGTAGCACCTTCAAGGTCTTCACAAAGTTTTTGCAGATGAGATCCTTGAGGACCATCGGCGCAAGAGCTAATGCTGAAAGCAACTGTTAATAATAAAAAAATAGTTGATAGATATAAATGTACCTGACTTCTTTTAAAAGGCATGACTATTCCCTTCCCGATTAAATTGAATAGTAATAAGATAATAATTTTTTCAGATTTCAAACATAAGGAAAAAAAATTTTCAACAAAGAAATACCCAATTTGAAATGAAAAAAAATTGTCAGAGCAATCAATAATTGTTAAAATTTAGGCTGCTATTTTTTTTCTAATAAAAACAAATAGTTTCAACTAAAATTAAGTATGAGGGAGGTGGAAATGCTTAGTCAAGAAAGCATAGAAAACTTTAAAAACAATTTAAGAGGTCAGCTCATCCAACCCAGTGATCCAGAATTCGAAGAAGCTCGAAAAGTTTACAATGGGATGATTGACAAAAAACCACTCATGATTGCCCGTTGTCTCGATGTAGCAGACGTCATGAGTGCTATAAATTTTGGAAGGGAAAATAAACTTCTCACAGCAATTCGAGGCGGTGGACATAACGGACCTGGCCTCGGCACTTGCGATGACGGCCTCGTGATTGATCTTTCCTTAATGAAAGGGCTTCGAGTTAATCCAAAAACAAAAACTGTTTCAGTTGAACCGGGTTGCACTCAAGGAGATATGGACCATGCTTGTCACGCTTTCGGCCTTGCAGTTCCTGCGGGAATTGTCTCGACCACTGGCGTTGCCGGTTTAACCTTAGGAGGCGGTCATGGTTATCTCAGCCGTCAACATGGCTTAACCATTGATAATCTCCTGGAAGTCGACATGGTATTAGCTGATGGCAGCTTTGTTACAGCCAATGAAAACCAAAACGAAGACCTTTTTTGGGCCGTTCGCGGAGGAGGTGGGAACTTTGGCGTCGTCACAAACTTTGTTTTTCAAGCTCATCCGGTCAAAATGATTTATGGGGGACTTGTTTTTTGGGACATTAATCATGGCAAACAAGTGATGCAATGGTATCGCGATTTTCAAAAAAAGGCTCCTGTAGAACTTTGTACTTTCCTAGGGCTAAAAAGAGTTCCAGCTACAGCTCCCTTTCCCGAAGAAATTTGGGGGGAAAAAATCTGTGCTTTAATTTCTTGCTATAATGGCCCACAAGAAGCTGGCGAAAAAGCCATGAAACCCATCTTTGATGAACTTCCCCAGCCCATCTTTCAACATGTCGGTGAAATGCCTTTCACAATGATTCAATCTCTTTTTGATCCACTACTTCCCAAAGGCTTACAGTGGTACTGGAAAGGAGATTTTATCAAAGAACTCTCGGATGAAGCTATCGATATTCATCTAAAATATGCAGAAAAATCTCCCACTCCGATGTCTTTAGTTCATCTCTACCCGATTGATGGCGCAGTGCATCATGTCGCCCCTCAAGACACCGCTTGGTCTTGCCGCGATGCAACATGGTCGATGGTCATCGCCGGCATTGACCCAGATCCGAGCAATGCGGATGCATTAAAAAAGTGGGGAAGAGAGTATTGGCAAGCTATTCATCCCCATGGCTGGGGCGCCGCTTATGTCAATTTTATGATGGAAGAAGGGGAAGATCGCATTAAAGCAAGTTACGGCATCAATCATCAACGTTTGGCAAGCATTAAAAAGAAATACGATCCGAATAATTTTTTCCGTGTTAATCAAAATATCAAACCGGAATAAAGCTAACTTTATTGACGCTTTTGGGAACTTTTGATGCCAGTTAACACTATTATAAAGTGCTAATCGGCATTTTTTTTAAAAACTGTTTTGAAAATATCGAAACTTTATATAAAAATCCCCGATAAAATTTATAGTCATATGTTATTTTATTTGGAGGTAAAAGTTGAGCTTTGGTCTCACTGCCATTCAATTGGCCGCTACATCAATTATTAATAGCGCAAAAGAGGCTTTTTCGGGTGAGGAAAACCACGAAAAAGCATCCGCTTACCCTCAACAGGAAACAAAAACTTCTCTGTTAGGCAACGACTCACTCTTGGCAGAAGCATCATCATTTCTTAACTCAGTCCATTCTAACAATGCGCGTCAAAAAGGACTCGTCGGTTTTTTTTCACTTTCACAAAAAATTGAAGATAACAAAATTGACATTAGCTCTTTAAATGAAGAGCAATGCGATGATGCTAAAACTTTAGTAACAAAAATCGTTGAAAGTGCTGTTGAAGAAACCGTTCATCTATTCAACCTACCCATCAAACAAAGAATGCCGGATGGCAGCCCATACTTCTGGCGCTATAAACCTCTCAAAAAAGTTGAAAAAGCAAAAGATCTGCTCAGAGCTTATCACAGTCTTTTTACTCCTGAGGAATTGCACCTTTTAAGATTTAACCTCAAACGCGCCGAAGCACTTCTAGCTCCTGGACTTGCTCAAGGCAGTGATAAAGCAATTGCCAAACTCAAAGCTCTTAAAAAGCCTTTAACTCCCGAGCAGCAACAAGATCCCCGATACCAAAATATCTTAGATCATGTTGAACTCCATCTCAGAAAAATATACGACCGCCGCCGCATGCTTGATCAATACGAAAATGAAAAGTTTGTAGAAAGTTTCAGTCAATGGTTTGACCCTGAATTCCGCCAAAAAATCTTGGACAGAATCGAAACAGAATGGCAGGCCCAAAAGGAATTCTATCAAGAAAATCCTGAGATATGGGAAGCCACACAATTTCGCCGAGCTTATAAAGCAACGATTGCCCAAGTCGAAAGTCGTGCAGTCGAATATATTAACACCCGCTATCGTCTTGCTAAAGAACCCACTCTCATTGAAGGTTGGTTAGATTTTTCTGAGTTACCCGATGGCCTCAAAACATGGAAACAAAATACTCAAAGCGAAGTCAATCAAACTCTCGACCTACTCTCAAAGCAAGTAAACAATCCGGAACTTGAGGACGAAATCATCACCATGCAGGCCAATCTACAATTAGCCCAGTCCATCTTTGAAGACCGCCCCTTTGCAGCACTTAAAGAATTTCGCGATCAATTATCCAATCAAGCAAATGGCCACATTGGTTCAAACTATGACGAACCCTTGCGCCGCACCGACCAACTCATCTGGAGAGTCCTAAGTACTAACAATATTTCTTATAAAGCAGGGAAAGGTAAAAATCTAACTCAACTGCTCACAGAACGCGGCAAACAAGATTCTTTTCCAGATATTCAGGCGAACAACTATGCAAAAGATGATTGGGATCAAGAGGCCATTGCGCTTCTCGGTCAATGCCTACAAGATGACTTGTGTAGCACCGAGGGTGTTCGTCATCTCTACCGACAAACAATTGAAAGCCTGCAAGATTGGGTTTCTGTCCCTGATAGAAGAGAACATCCCGAGTTTTTAAAGCAAAAACCGTGGAGCAAAATTTTGGAAACCCGAGACATGCTAACTGCTCACGTTTTAAATCCTTATCTCGAAAATGAACAGCCATTCATGCAACTCAACCTTGACCGTCTCGAAATGATACTCACAGCTCACTCTCATAACACTTTGGAAAAGCTTGCTAATCTGAGGGAGAACATCGAAAAATCTCAATTTCCGGGAGAAATTGGCGAATTATTTTCTGGTCAGATTAGCGTGGATATCATGAGAGAAAAGCTGGAAGCCGTCACAACTCCAGAATGGAAAGTCAGCCTTTTAAGCGCCGAAGTCTTACTCAGAGAAGAAAAATATGACATGGAGAAAGTTTATCAGATTTTAGAAGAAACGGCGCACATTGCAGAAAACTCCAGCTACGAAAAAGCAGCCAGGATTTATTTAGGCATTGCCGAATATTGCATGTTTAAAATGAAAAGCGTCGATGTTTTAAGAGGCAACGGTTTACAGGCGCTGATCAAACTTTTACGCGAATACCCTGACAGTGAAGCTGCCCGAGTTGCTCGGCATAATCCTTTACTTCACCCCTTAGTGAAGCGCATCCTGGTCGATGACAAAGTGCCTGAGTATCTTCACGCCAGCGACCTCACCGATGACAATTGGCGAGAAGCCTTTAAAGTTCTCACCGAGCACGGTATGCGTCATAGCGGAGCACGAAAGGCCAGTTGGGTTACAATCAGTGCTGTCGCTTTACTCGCAAGTGCAGCTATCTACAAACGCGCCAATTTAAAACAGATGATTTCACTCGGCGCTGCCACCGAAGAAGTCACGATGAGTATAGCATTTGGCTTAGTTTTAGCAGGTGTGGGACTGGACTCCATCATCCCAGCACTCAATCATAGTAGTGAGGCGGCCAAGGCACAAGTGCTTCCGATTTATCGCATTGGAGAGCAAAGACACGCCGAAAATATGGATATTTTATTCAGAACCGCAATGTATTTTCCGGCTTTTCTCTCGGCTCGTGCAACTATCGAAAACTCTCGATTGCTCTATTCTTTAGTAGGTAATAGTATGAAAACACGGAGGGCTCAGCTCATGCTAACAGGCTTGGCTCTCCCCTATCACACGGAAGCCTCCAATGGTATTTCGAGCTTAATTTCAGGAAGTCGCTACGCCGTGCACCGCGACTATTCTGCTTCCAACATTTTAGGCTTAGCTGCAAGTTCCTTTCTTCCTCTTGCTATCAAAGATGGCATCAATAAAAACCCAACTCTTGCGAGGATACTATTTATCGATGCAAAAAATAAAAGTGTTCAAGAAATCCATGCCTTTGGTTATGCAGGTGCAGTGATTAACCTGGCTTGGTTGGGAGCAAATCATGTCTATCAAGAAAATGGCGGTCAAGGTGAAGTCGAATATCCTTATCCAGTCTCTGCTTCAGGCTTTTGGGCGATGGAAGCACGTGACATGACGTGGCAAAAATCAAATTTTCATCTCAGAGACGAAGGTTTCTGGGCAAACCCTTTACGCATTCACCCTCCTACTTCAGCTGTGTACGAAGCACGTCATTCAAGAGCTATCTGGCGTGGTTTAAGAATTCGTTAAAAAAACTTCTCAATAAAGAATTCATAAAATAAAAGCGCAGCCTTATCGACAGCGCTTTTATTTTAAAATTTAAACTTTAGGATAAACTTCAACAGAAATTTTTAACTTTTCTACAGACTTTTTTAAATCAGTTTTGAAGTATCTACTTTTGCAAAAGCTTCCGCCAAAGCAGATTCAATGTTAGCCACTCTCTGCGCTGTATCGTCCGCTTGAGGGCGCTCTAAACCGTACAAGCCTTGTTTGCTAATTTCAGCAAGAGTAGGTGCTTTTGTTTTTTTACTAAAAGCTTCTTTTATAGCAGACTTAATTTGTGAAACACTTTGCTTGGTTTGATCACCTGCATTATCATAAGCTTGCGGGCGTTTTAATCCATACAAACCTTGTTGTTTAATTTCAGCAAGAGTGGGAGCCTTGTCTCCACTACTTTTTGCAGTCCATTGACTTTTAGGCTTAAGCACCGCTTTCACATCGGCATTCACCTTAGCCTTTTTGCCACGGCTAGTTCCTCCAACCAGTGCGTCAATGATCTCTTTATCCGATTTATCTGCTAATTTTTTAGGTTTAGGCTGACCATCCTTTTTAAGGTCACTTAATTTCTGATTTGAATTGCCAACCACTTCATGCTGCGGCATATTGATAGTTTGAACTTTCATTTAAAACCTCCTCAAAAGATTTCCTTAAACTCTTTATTGAGCCATATAATTTGGAGTACCCGATAGATATGAATGCTTTAAAAAAGCATATTGGATATAGTAATTAGCAAAAACGATGCCACTCAAATCATCGAACAATTAAAATAACAGTATAATTTCTAAGCATATGTAATAATTAGCTTTAAAATTTTTTATTCTTTTAAATAATTATTTTTACCACCAACTTAAAATTCAAAAGGAGGAGAATACACCTCATTTTCTGCGGACTAAACTCCCCTCTACTGGCAAACAATAAAATTTCCAAAATAATGAATCGAGCTTGAAAAAAAGGCATGATCGTGTTTTACCCATTTAACACAGGGTGGCATTAATGCCATAGGAGGGCACATGAATCAGATGTATTTCAATTCTATGACTTCGGGTGAAGTCAAATTTTTTCAATCGATTAAAAAATCAATTTCATTTTTTATAGCTATCGCAAGCTTATTAATATTCGCCAATTGTGGGGGATCCAGTGGGGGCAATTCTAATCCAACTAATACTGGAGGAGGCTCCCAAACGAATAATCCATCAGGATCCTCTAGCTCTTTCGATCAAGCTTACATGGTATCTGCCGGTGGTCATCATACTTGTGCAACATCTCTCAACCAAAACTTCATCTGTTGGGGAAGCAACGAGTATGGACAATTAGGCGGCCACTTTGATGAAGAATACGTCGGTGACGACGAAGTTCCTTCAGACCTTGGACTCGTCCCTGTTCAAGAATACAATATTTTTGATACTGTTGAAACAGGCCAAAGACACACCTGTGTTTTGGATATCGATGGCCGCGTCGGCTGTATCGGCTCAGATACAAACGGACGTTTAGGTCATGGACCGAGTGGTGCTAATCCAGTCCGCGTCGGAAAAACCGTTACTCAACTTTCACTAGGAGACGAACACACCTGTGCCTTAACCAGTGATGGAAAAATTCGCTGTTGGGGAGATAATGGCTTTGGTCGTCTCGGTTACGGGAATACTTTCGACATTGGGGATGATGAATATCCTGAAGATGCCGGAGACGTTAAATTAGGAGATTTAACTTTTACTCAAGTCAGTGCCGGCAATCATCATACTTGTGCGCTTTCTTCCGATAATGATATTTATTGCTGGGGCCAGGGAATTGATGGAGCTTTGGGTTATGGGAATAACGAACACATTGGTGACGACGAAACTCCCTATAGCGCAGGTCCTGTCCTATCAAATGCAAAGGCTATTGACGTTGGAGGCAACACGAGTTGCGCCTTATCTTTTGGTGGTGAAGTACTTTGTTGGGGATCCGGAGCCAGTGGTCGTTTAGGCAATGGTTATACAGGAGATATCGGAGATGACGAATTTATCGATACGGAGGCAACTGTTGTTCTTTCAGGAGAAGCTAAACAAATTTCCGTCGGACAATCCAGCGCCTGTGCAGTACTGGTTGACGGGAATGTCCAATGCTGGGGAAGTAATAAATACGGTCAACTGGGTTACAGCTTTGTCGAAGAGGTTGGAACAGCCGAAGTATTGCCCATAGATGTCGGCTACGTCAACTTAGGAGGCAAAGCCAAGGAGGTCTCCGTCGGTCGCTTTCATGCATGCGCTGTTATGGAGTCTAATTCGATTCGCTGTTGGGGCAAAGGAGAAGAAGGACAACTCGGTTATGGCATTCCTCAAAACATCGGTGACGTTTTTGATCCCGCCGAGTATTACTCAGATATCTTGAACAGCAATGGGGATGTTTCATTATAAGAGGCACTGTCCAATTCTATGGATATTCGCAAAAAATAAAATATAAAGTAATTCATTTTATGTTGGGAGCACAGTTCACTGCGCTCCTTTTTTTATTCATTTTTCTTGAACGATATAAAAAAACTATCTTTCAACAGCTCTTTATTTTACGCTTTTGCTTTTGATTAATCCAAAAAATGAAATTCCCATCCAGCTAAATTCCAAAACAAAAAAACCCCATTGCTGAAAACGTAAAGCATCAACAGCCAAAATACATGAACCCAGGATATTTAATAATAAATAAGTTTTTCCATTGGGTCTCAAATACTTTAATTGCACTGCCCCATAAGCTGCCAATAAAAGGAAAGCTCCCAAAAGTTGAATGAGTACATTCATACTTTAATCACCTCTAACAAGCTCAAATACTTCGATGGACTCACTCTATAGGTGCTTCCAACCATTCATGTCCAAGATTAGATTGAAAAACGGAAGTTTTAGGGTAAATTCGATATATCTCATAAATGAGTCGATTGAGTAAAATTAACGCGCTGTCATATTGGTTTTTATTGATTCCTTCTCTTACTTGGTTACGCATTTCTTCGAGACGGTAATATAAAACACGTGTCACCTTCCCATCCTGAATATGCTGTTTTAAATCTTTTCCTGAATTTCCTAGTTCCCAACCTGCTTGCTTTAATTGATCATTGGCTTCATGCATCATATTTTTTGCAGCAATGCCATCTAAAGAATTGCCTCTAAGCTCCATCAGAATAGACCAGGTTTTAAGCAAATGAGTCACACATATTGAACGCCGAGCTGCTGCGTTAGCCTCGTTCTTCATTTGGATAAAATCCCAACGCTGAATGAGTGCTTGTCTATCTCTTTCAAGAAGGACTTTAGCACTCACTCCCTCTTCAAGCTGATTTTGAAGAGACTGAATCCATTGACCAACTTGTTTCTCAACATCTTCACTTGCGGTCTCAAGCAAATCATCTATTTTTATCATGACGGCTTCGATATAACGATCGTAAGTCCAGTAAGCAATTTCATGAAATTGCTCCTGCAAGCCCTGATTTTTTTGAGAATGATTTTGAAGATAGCCCGCTAATAGATGAAGAGTCTTGAGGTCTTTTTCCCAAAAAAGAAGATCTTTGTGAGCCTTTCGAATCGTTTTAACCCAGCCTCTAGGATTTTTCTGTAGTTCTTTCTTTGCTGCTTCATAACGCAGTTTATCACATAAACTATCATCGAAAGCTAATGCCCTAAGATGAGTCTCCAAATTTAAACTGTTTCCATTATCTGCTGCACTTTGAGCTGCTGTAAAATGACTTTGACATCTCTTAAGATTTACTGTGTTTGTCTCACAAGGGCTGGAGGGAATTTGATAGGCTTCCATTTTTCTTGCTGCTAAGACATTAGGAAGTTCTGTATCATAATCGAATATACTACTAACCCATTCTCCAATACTCATCACGATAACTTACCTCTATACTCTCTATGAAATATTTTGAAAAAATCAGTTTTGATATTGGTACACTTCGACACGCGCCGGAGGCAAATTACGCCAAATTTTTTGACGGAAAACTCGACGAAAACCTTGAGGAAGTGGAGACGGCTTTTTAGAAATTCGATAGGTGAATTGAATTAAGCGGCCTTCATGACCCAATACCTCTAAAAACTGCTGACCAATTTTTTTAACCAGATCTTTAGGCAAAGAAAGAAGTGGTAAACCTGAAACAACTGTGCTGACCGAAAGTCCTTCTGTATATTTTTTTAACTCGGCTGCATCTCCATTGATGATTTGTAATTGAGGAAAACGTTCTCGTAAATAAGAAGCCAGTTTAGGATCCCGCTCGATAACGATAAAATTTGTCTTATTAACTCCCTTTTCTAATAGTGCTTGAGTAATGACACCTGTGCCCGCTCCCACTTCCACTACCCATTCATTGGCTTTTTGTTGTACCTGTTCGGCAATAGTACGAGCAACCCTAACTGAACTTGGAAAGCATGCTCCGACAGCTCTTGGATTTGAAATGGCCGCTTTAAGAAACAAACCAATTCCTAGTCCTCTTGATATTTGCTCATCATTGCCCTCTAATTCTGCAGAGGAAACTCCGAGATTAGTCAGAGAGTTGAGTTCTTGAATGTCTTCTTTTACCATGGCTTCATCCTAAAAATTTGAATTAAAATCGTCTGTCAGGGAGCTCCTAACAATGTGGGGCACTATATCAGCCTCATTTAAAGAATTCAAGGACACATTTGGCCTGTTAAAATAGATTTTATATAGATATTTTGAAAGGAAAATTAAGGCAGCCTTCTAAATTTTGGTGCAGGTAAGGAAATAACTGATACTTCTTCCCGGCCAAGAACTTGATCTATTTCTTTAGCCAAACGATTGACAGTATCACGCACTTTTTCATAACTACCCTTACCAGAACGGTTTTCTTGCAAAATAGCTAAACGCCTTCTCAATCCTTTTAGAAAAATACGTCCTTCTTTACGTTGAGGAAAACGTTTCACCATCTTGATACAAGCACCAACATTCACTCCATTGAGTAAAAATTGACCTTCTTCATCTAGGACAAAACCGATACCTTCTTCTGTTTCATCGAATTTCTTTTTAACTCTACCGTAAATTTTAGTCAAAAATGCTGAAATCAAACCAAAGAGTTGATCTATTTGCTCCGGGTCACTGCCGCTTACCGCGGCCCAATCACGGTATTTACCTAAGTGACGAGCAACTGCCGTCCAATAATGAGTACCCAAATGTGAAAGATTATCTTTAAGGTGTTGAGCTAAGATTTGATTATTTAATATAATTTTACCATCTTTAAAATCAAAACTTTGACCTTCTATACTAAATTTCAACCCTTGCTTTTGTGGATGTTTTTCCCTTTCGGATAAAGGAAGCTGATCCACTTGAGGGGTAATTTTAGGTATATTGCGAAGCTCATTCATAGCTCCATTTAAATTAACCTGATAAAATATTTCTGGCAAGTCTAGTTTTAGAGCTTTCCATGACAATTCTTTAGAAATAAAAAATGTCAGGAATCAGTCAATTAAAAGCGATAGCTGTTTCATGCGTTTTTATAGATTCTGATTTAAAAAAACATTTTTTTTAACTATGATAATAAGAAAGATAGTGTGATAAGGTCCATTCATATTGACGCAGAAAGTCCTCAGAAACTTTTTGCTTTTTTAGATACTTACCAAATTTTTTTAAATAAACTTCTTGCTTAGGATTGATACGGGTGTGCCTGAGACTTTGGCCCTTATAATAAATTTCACCCTTATTTTTATCAAAATGAATAGAAGCAACTTTATTATTAACATAAAAAGTCAAGGTTGCTCGATCTTGATTAATGAAAAGCTGGGCCTCTTGAAAAAAATCTTTATCAACCCAATGCCCTTTAGGTTGAATATTATATTTACTTTCAGCTTCTTGAGGAAATGCACTTTCCGCAACCCAATCAGAAGCTTCCACCTTTGAGTTCATAACAACCCCCCGTCCTAATTTTTCAGTCGCATGATTATGACAAAAATCAAAATTTGAAGCAAGAAATTTTTCTAGAAAATCAATGGACTTCCCCTATCTTTCTTTAAGCGAATTATTAAGTAATAAACTTATCCCACAATCTTTTCAAAGCTTCTCTTGCTTTGACTTTTATTATATCTTATTGATATAAAGGTATTCAATAGAGCATGTCTTACTTACCTGAAAAAACCGAAAATGGTGTCAAGATTGGACCTGTCGAGCTGATATGGGCAAATAACTCGACGGATTTTTTCTTTTCAAATTCAATCTTCATTCAAGACCCTGAAGCAACTCTTGTAGATCCTTCTGCTAACTTTAGTTATTTTGAACAACTTGCTTCTCAAAAAAAGGTAAAAAGAGTTCTCAATACACACTACCATATTGATCACCGCTCTCTAAATAGTCTTTTCAGGAATGCTATTTTTATGTGCCATGAACTTGACCTGCCCTCATTGTCAAGTTTTGATAACTACCTTAAATATGCAGACCAAGTAAGAAATTCAGAATACATTCAATGGCTGCAAGAAATTTTTTCCCGCTTAGACATCCGTGACCCGTATTTTAGTGTCACTTTTAAAGATGGCGATTTATTACCTTTAAAAGATCAAAAAGTAGAAATCATCCATCTTCCGGGACATACTCCGGGACATATTGGTTTATTTTTTCATGAAATCGACCTTCTCTATACCAGCGATATTGATTTAACACCCCTAGGTCCCTGGTATGCCAATATTTCTTCTAGCATCGAAGAATTTCAACAATCTATTCAACGCATTCAAAAAATCGAATGTCAATATTATGCAACCAGCCATGGAAGGCGCGTTTATTCATCTGAACAATTTTTTCAAAAGCTTGAGC
Organism: Deltaproteobacteria bacterium; assembly: GCA_024233625.1. Taxonomy (GTDB): domain Bacteria; phylum UBA10199; class UBA10199; order DSSB01; family DSSB01; genus JACKPJ01. The sequence goes on along the minus strand of JACKPJ010000002.1, from coordinate 222,856 downwards.
GCTTTGGGAATGCTTTTGAAAAAAGAGAACTGAAGATTCTAGAAAATCTACAAAAATCTCCACTCAGCTTAGAAGAATTATCTAAAATTGGAATTATCTATCGGAAGGTTCAACTAGATACAGATCCATTAAAAGTTTCTTTTGAAAGACAAATGATAGAAAAGCATTTAAACAAAATGACTCGCGAAAAATTAATTTATCAAGAAAAGGGGCTATGGCACTCAATCTAAGTCTTCACGCTTATTATTTAGCTAGCATAATACCCGCAACTGTTCCACCCACGACAAGAACTCCTACCAATGTACCAATTAAAATGACATGTGTTTTATCTGAACGAGTATCATCACCAATAGGTTGAACAGCTGTTGCTTGAATACGCGGAGTCTCTCCTACTTGCATTACGGCTGGTTCCGAACTGGCATAATATTCCCAAGGAGCGACAATAGGTTTTGGCTTCACAGGACCTCGTGCATTTCTTCCTGTCGAAGCGCAACTCACAAGTGCAAGCTGAAATAAAAACACGCTAATAATGTAGGCAGTATTTTTAAAACTTTTCCTCAAATTCATAATAAAACCTTTCTAATTTCATAGGCTCATCATTAAATAAACTTCATACTTCTTAGCTTTATCCATTAAATTGGTGACTTAATTTATTTATTTGGATTTACATTAAACGGCAAAAGAAGTTCCGCAGCCACACGTTGCCTTGGCATCAGGATTATTAAAGGTAAAACTTGAACTAACCAAGTCAGAATGAAAACCCACTTCCACGTTTTGCAAATAAAGATATGCTTTAGGATCAACAAAAATCTTCACACCATCACATTCAATCACACGATCTTTCTCATTAGGAGCTTCTTCAAAGTCCATCTTATATGAGAGGCCTGAACATCCTCCACTGACCACTCCAATGCGTAATCCATACCCCTCTTTATTATTTTGTTTTACAAGCTCTTTAACTCGTTGAACAGCTTCAGAAGTTAAATTCATCATTAAAACCTTTTTACAAAAAGTTACTAATTATTTAATAATCGATTCATGATTTTTTTTCAATAGGGCATTTTTTTATATCACTTAGCTATCTATCCTAAATATTCTTTAAATTTTAAATATCAACATCAATTGCGATGATTCTATTTGCAGATTTAATATTGATGATTCGAGTCGGAGCAATATCGCCCTCAAGATTATCAGGATCACCCCAAATAGCTACTTGATTATCATTTATCACACCATAAAGTTTACTATCTGAGAAAAGCAAAAACTTTATTTCATCTGTCACCAAGCTAGCATCACCCAAAAGCTGTCGATCTGGCTCAAGCTCTCCTTCTAAAAAAAATGCACTTTCAAAGATATCAACTTTTTCATTTTGCCCATCCGCAACAAATAGAACATTATCTGAAGTATCGACTGCAAGTGCATCAATGCTCTCAAATTCTTCGACGTCTTCTGGGTCATCTTCATTAGTTATTGATTTTATAATGCTTCTATCAGGATTAACAGTACCGCTTGACCCTCCAGGCTGTAAATAGACTTGGACGGACTTAAGATCAGGGTCCCCTACATATAAAGCGTCATTTACAGGATCCACTAAGATCGTACTTGCTATATAACCGATGTCAAAAATACGATTGGGACCTGCATTATCCGCGGCTAAGCTGACATCATCCCAAACTAAAATACTTTCATTGGCAACATCACTCACATACAAACGATCATTGCTACTATCATAACTCATACTTTGTGGGTTTCCATCAATAGGAAAAGACCTGGTGACATCTTCGTCTCCATCTAATTCTGACGCCCGCGTAAATACTAAAACTGCATCTTGAGCAGCATCTAAAACATATAAAATGTCCCTGGTTGAATCAATGGCTAATGCTTGCGGGTCCTTGATCAAAGTATTATCTCCTGAAATAGTCCGCACAGGATCTTGATCTCCTGAAAGATTATCAACGTCCTCAAACACGTACACAGAATCATTAGAATTATCTAAAACATAGAGTAGACCATTTGCATTCTCATTATCAGGCTTAAAGTCAGCAAGACCTGTACAATCGATAAAGCCGGCCGATTGAAAAGGGAGAGTTAGCAAAAAAAGCCAAAAAATTATTCGCAAATATTTTTGTCGCATCATACAAATATCCTTATCAGTAGCTTTAAAGTCTCGACAAATTCATTTATTTTTTTGTATTCTAGATTTAATAATCACGAAACCTAGTGTAGATCAAAATTACAAGCTAGTTTTCATAAAGTCAAAGCCTAAATCCCACAGTTGAAGACCTAGGATTTAAAAAAACACATAGAGATATAATCCTTGAAACGCAGAATTAAACTCATCATTCATTATTTAGGTAAAGAATACTGTGGATGGCAGATTCAACCCAATGGTCTTGCTATTCAACAGGTTTTGCAAGAAAGCCTTGCTAAAATTTTACAAGAAAAAATCATTATCATCGCATCAGGAAGAACAGATTCGGGCGTTCATGCTCTTGGACAAGTCGCCCATTTTGATACCCATAACAAAATGCCCATAAAGCTCATCAGACGCGCTCTCAACTCTCAACTTCCTGAAGATATTGCTATTCTTGAAGCAGAAGAAGTGTCCCAAGATTTTCATGCCCTCAAATCTGCAAAACAAAAAACTTATATGTACTTGATATTCAATTCTCGAGAACCCTTTCCTTTGCTTAGCCCTTTTACCTGGAGACGATTCGGTAATTTGGATGACGATACAATGATGGATTGTCTTGAACACATTATTGGAGAACACGATTTTGCTTCATTTTGCGCAGCAGACTCACAAGCTAAATCCAGTATTCGAAAAATAGACGAAGCACAATTACACAAGATTCCACTTCATGAATTTGGAAACAGCCTTATTGGAAATTTAGGACTCAGTCAGTTCATCTCTGCCTTAGGACCGACAGACTCATTTCATCCAGATGAAGATGCTCCAAGCTTATATGTCATCACTATAAAAGGACGAGGCTTTTTAAAACATATGATTCGTAATATTATTGGAACTCTCGTAGATGTGGGACTCAATAAAATCAATGAACAAGATTTTTTAGATATATTTGCAGCAAAGGATCGTCGCAAAGCGGGAATTACTGCACCAGGACATGGACTTTTTTTAGTCAAAGTGGAGTATTAACTTGTCCCATTGAAAAAGTCCTATAAAAGTTTATTGTAATTTTGCAAAATTCTCATTGAACATAGTTTGTCGCTTCAATGCTTAATGGCAGTTGCGTATAGATTTCATTCTCAATTTGAGAAGTTTTTGCTGGGTCAATTTGATAAAGCATGTCTCGAGCTTCGAAGTAAAGTTCTTTACAAGAGTCTAATTTTTCATGAAGACGAAGTTTTTCAAAGACATCATGAGTTTCTTCCATTTGCCTCAAGAAAAAATGATGATCTTTTGATGAATTAACCAAGGTCATTTCCATTTCCCAAAAAAGGTGCAGGTCTCCTTCCATGTTTTTGTTTGGAACATAATCACTTACTTCAATAACACCTGGCTTTTTCATAAAAAAACCTCATATCACAAGCCTTTGTAAAACACTAAGTTTTTATAGATGCAAAAATATGACCATTTATTAAACTATTTTTTAAATTTTAAAACGTTAGAAATCAAATGATAATATTTAATAATTTGATACAGAATATTTATATGGCTTTGTTTATAGATTAACTAGGTTAAAAAATTATCCTTTTATTTTAAATGAGGAGCTATTTTTTCTTTCATTATAATTTTATTTTAAAAATTTGAATTTTTGATAAATAATTATTCTTAAAATCATCAATTCAAAAAACTAAAAAGTACAGGGAACATAATAAAATCATGAAAAATTTATTTCGTCGTGAAATCCGTCAAAGTAAAGCTTACGAATTAAAAGCATTTTCAAGAATCATTAAACTCAATCAAAATGAATTACCTACAGACTTCCCTCAAGAGTTTAAAACCGAGCTTTTCAAAAAACTTCAAAAACTTGAGTTTAATCGTTACCCGTTAATACAACCTCTTACTTTGCAAAAAAAACTTGCTCAAGATCTCAAAGTAGAACCAAATCAATTACTCTTTAGTAACGGATCCAATGTCATGATCCAAGCTTTAGTTTTAGCTACAGCAAACCGAGGAAAAGTACTGATAGCACCTCCAACCTTTGGAGTTTATGAAAGTGAAGCTAAGTTACTGGGAAACAAAATAATTACAGTTCCTTTAGAAGGAAAAACTTTTCAATTTCCAAAACAAAAACTTATCAAAAAGCTAAAAGAAGAAAAACCAAATCTTTGTTTCCTCTGTAATCCTAACGCACCTACTGGGAATCTCTTTTCAAGGGAAGATTTATCCGAAGTTATCCAAACAGCAAAATGCTTAGTTGTGCTCGATGAAGCTTACTGTCAATTCTCTAAGGAAAGTCTACTTCCAGACCTAGAAAAATATCCAAATTTAGTTATTTTACGAACTTTCAGTAAAGGTTTTGGTTTGGGGGGGATCCGCTTAGGTTATACAATTGCTCACGAACAAATTATAGATCAGTTAAAAAAGGTTCTTTTACCCTTTTGCATTTCCGCCGTAACAGAAATCATTGCTGTTGAGGCTTTAAAGCATCAAAAATATTTCAAAAGACAAATTGATATAATTATCAAAGAAAGAAATCGCGTCTATCAAGAATTAGAAAAATTAGAAAGTATTGAATGTTTTCCTTCTTCTACTAACTTCATTCTATTTCGTGCCAAAGATGCTAAGGTATGCTTTAATCTTTTACTCAAACACCATGTCTTAATTAGAGATTTTTCACACTATCCTGGACTTAGAAATTGTCTCCGAGTCAGTATTGGACTACCCAAAGAAAATGACGTTTTTATAAAAGCCATGAAGAATTTCGAAAAATTAGGAAAGGTCATTTCGATTGATGAGTAAAGTATTTCATAAACTCAATACCGGGAGCCATCACGACTCTCCATGCAACTTCAACATCGTTACTAAACATAGGATCGTATTCATTGACAGAAGCAATAATCGAGTCCATCCAAATCCGATACTCTTCGTGAGTTACTTTGATTTTATCATGATGTAATTGCGCAATATCTTGAATATATTTACTTGCAGTTTTCTGAACAAAAAAATTCAGAATGTGAAAAAAGGAAGTTTTGAGCATATCCTTTTGTCGTTGCATATCGGTATTGACAAACTTCTTTGCAATTTCATCTGACTGATTAATAAATATTTCATAAAAATGATCAAAAAAATTTCTGTCATTTTTTTTTGCTGCTAAGACTCGAGAATAGCTATCATTAAATATTGCTTCAAAATTTTTCATATATTATAATTTTATTTCAATCTTTCTATCATTCGCAAGACAAACTTGATCAGAAACAGAACTTGCAAGACTTAAAAACTTTTGTGCCTGCTCGGATTCAAGATCGGATTCCAAAATAGGTTTTCCTAAATCACTTGCCTCACAAATGCGGTTATCAAGAGGAATCGACCCTAAAAAAGGAATATTCTGATTTTTTGCCTTTTTTTCTCCCCCACCTTGACCAAAAATATGGCTAATTTCATGACATTTTGGACAAGAGAAATAACTCATATTTTCTACCATTCCCAAAATAGGTATTTGGACTTTCTGAAACATTGCAATACTGCGAATCACATCTGCTAGTGCAACATCCTGGGGTGTCGTCACAATAACTGCTCCGGTAATGGAAAGCATTTGACTGAGAGAAAGCTGAATATCTCCAGTTCCTGGAGGCAAATCTAATATTAAATAATCTAAATCTCCCCACAAAACATCTTGTACAAACTGCTGAACCATACGCCCAATCATAGGCCCACGCCAAACGGCAGCATCTTCATCTTTAATTAAATACCCAATACTCATGGTCTTAATTCCGAATTTCTCCAAAGGAAGCATTTTCTTCTTTTCTCCATCAATGAGAGGAGGGGTATTTTTTAAACCCATTAAGGTCGGGAGAGAAGGTCCATAAATATCCGTATCAAGAACCCCAACTTTTGCTCCTGATTTCGAAAGAGCCAGCGCTAAATTAAGCGCAACAGTCGATTTTCCCACACCACCTTTACCACTTGCAACAGCAACAATATTTTTAACTCCAGGTAAGGAGCTATTTTGAGCACTTTTTCCTCCGGACACTTCCCAATTCAAACTTATCTGCAAGTCTGTGATTTCAGAAATTTTGGCTAAAGCATCACGAACAGAATCTTCAACTTGGTGATTGTAAATTGAATTAGGACTAAGTTGAGTTAGCTTTAAACTCAAAACCCCTGATTGGAACTCTAAATGACGTATCATATTTAAATCAACGATGCTTTTCTTTAATAAAGGATGCTGAATACTTTTCAAAGTCTCCTGAATTTTTTTAACAATCTGAATCTCATCAACTTTCATTTTTTCTCCTTAGATCAATTATGAGGCCACTAAAAATAGTCACTCCCTATTAAATGTTGAACAATAGCAAAATATAAAAACAGAGAAAATGTTTAATTAGAAAGCATAGTTCAATATACTTTGTGCGCTTATTTTTTCACAGGCAAAGTAAATTGCTATTTTTTATCACTCTCATTAGACTTTTCTATCTTTTATAGTTAAACTTGAACTTGGATACTTTTAAAATTGTTTTCTAAAACATATTTAATCAATGCAACTAGCAAAAATATATAAAATACTTACATGATTTATCTTGACCATAACGCAACAACCCCAATGGATCCTCAAGTCTTAGAAGCGATGCTACCTTACTTAAAGGAGCACTTTGGCAACCCTTCCAGTGAATCACACCCATATGGTTGGCAAGCAAAAGCTGCTGTAGAGCATGCAAGAAAACTAGTTGCTTCGGTCATTCAAGCCTCTCCTGAAGAAGTGATCTTCACAAGTGGAGCAACAGAATCCAATAACCTTGCTTTACTGGGATATGCCCGAGCTAATGGCCAATTCGGTAAACACCTTATCACGGTGAGCACAGAACACAAGGCTATACTCGATACTTGCCATCAATTAGAAAGAGAAGGCTTTGAGGTTACTTATCTAAACGTCGATCACAAGGGGTTTATCAATATTGAAGAGCTTAAAAAATCTATCCGAAAAGACACAATTTTAATCAGTGTGATGGCCGCAAATAACGAAGTCGGTACACTTCAAGATATAAAAAAAATTGGAGAAATTGCACATGAAAATAACATTTGTTTTCATAGTGACGCCGCACAAGCCTTTGGAAAAATGAACATCGATGTTAACGAGCTCAATATAGATATGCTCTCTATTTCTGGACACAAAATTTATGGACCCAAAGGAGTTGGTGCTCTCTTTATTAAAAAGAAAAAACCTAAACTCGAGTTGCAAGCGCTAAACTTTGGCGGTGGGCAAGAAGGAGGCCTACGCCCAGGAACACTCAATGTAGCAGGCATCGTGGGTCTTGGCAAATCTTCTGAAATTGTTTTATCTTCTTTAGAAAAAGATCAAGAACATCTGCAAAGCTTAAATAAACTTTTTTTATCCAGCTTACAAAACCAACTCAGTGACATAGTAATTAATGGACCCAAAGAAAATCGCCTCTGTAGCAACCTCAATTTGAGTTTTATTGGAGTCCCAAGTGCAGCTCTCATGATGGAATTACGTGAAGTTGCTGTCTCTTCTGGGTCGGCTTGTGCCTCAGGCAATGCATCAGCTTCATATGTACTTCAAGCCATGCAACTTTCTGAAAAAAAAATCCAAAGTGCTATTCGCTTTGGATTTGGACGATTTAATACTCAAGAAGAGATACTCAAAGCAGCCGAGTTAGTCATTCAAGCCGTAAAGAAATTAAGGGGTACATAATAAACAACCCATCGTTTTTTCTGTTAAAGACAAGGCGCTCAGAGCGAGCGCATTTTTTGATTTCATTCTTACCTCCATCAAAAAACTTAGTTAGTGTGTCTTTGATAGAAGTTCCCTCAAACCTCGATCAAAAAAAAAGGCTGACTTTTATTTAAAGTCAGCCTTGAAGAAATCATCAGATTTTCTTTGCCTTAATCATAATCTGCAAGGCAAAATGAGCAGTGGTTCCCTTCATAAAACTTGGAACATTGGGGTCATTGACACCTTCAGGGAACATCCCAACATAACCAAAAGTGGTGTCAAAGTACCATATCCCTTGATTTTTCTCAGGTTGGTTATCGCGTAGACTGACCGGCATACCTCTTAAAAAGCCTCCCTCGGTCATATAACATCTAAAGGTTGGCGTTCCTGAAAGGATTTGCTCATCCGTCAAAGAATCTGGATTTTTAAATACGTCCCAATAATCAGGATTGAGATATTTATCAGGGCACTCTCCATCATCAACTTTATTGATATTTAATAGTCCATTGGTAAAACGTTTATCGGGAATTAGAACAAACTCTTCTGGCTGTTCTTCCAAGTTCATCAAGGTTTGTGTCATTTGGTTAAACACACCTGTAAACAACACACCTTTGAGATAAGTTCGAACTCGATAATCAGGGTCATTGTTAATACTACCATTACCGGGAAGATCTGCCAAAACAGCATGATAAAAGTTACCAATGCTTAAGGTTACCCCTTCGCCACCTTTCTTGCCTGGAAAAATCAACGCACCTGTGTCTCGGTCATAAATACCTTCAACACTATGAGTGTCTCCAACTTCATCAAAGAAGGCCATATAAAAGTGCGCGCAGCCATTATTAAAAGGCTTCGAAAGGTCTTCTGGCTGTTTACAATCGGGGTTGTTTCCGGTTTCTTTAGTGCCTGCACCTAAACCATTACCCTGATCGTCCTTACTTCCTTGTCGGTTCCACATTCGGATAGTGCCAGTTTTACGAATATTCACTTGATCCGGTTTTCCTAATTTATCAACAAAATCACTCATGAATTCGTCATTATTATTAAAGTCATTATAGGCAGTAGGCATCACGAGTTCAACTTTAACCATACGATTGCCCATTTTGGTGGCTTTCATTTCAAGCTCCACGGTTGGGAACTCATATCCATTGACATAGAATGGACCTGACCAAAGAGGTTCCGTCAGGAGTCCATGGTCAATGAATCCACCCACAACTTGAACTAATGCCGAATATGTGTAGCCTTCATCACCAATATCGGGAATACCAATACTTCCCTTAAGTCCAACAGTTAAATCTACCACGATATCAGGACTAGCTTTATTACGCAAAGTGACGACTAAATTCGCACTATGGTTTCCTTCCATGACTCCAGGATTATAGCTAACTTTAAAAGTAATGAGCTTTGGTTCTTCTTCGGAAGCCTCAGGTAAAACAGGGTCCCAATTTTCAGGACCTTTAAATTTTGCGTCTGGATCATCTTGGATCTTAATATCCAATACATCCCAAGCATCTTCACTAGTCGAAACCAGTTCTAAATCTAGAGTCAAATCTGTATCACCCTGCGGCACACCAAATTTAATAGGATCTGCAGGAGCCACATCTCCTTGCCGACGAACTGAGAAATAGTCCTTTGGAGTTGGAGCTGTTAAACCTTTAAGAGGAAATTCATACTGTTTTTCAGGCCCATCAACCCCCACTTTATATGTGAAGACGATATAACCTGTATCCTCAATAAGAGGCTCTCCTTCGGGTGGTTCAATAAAGTTTTTAGGAGTATAAATAACTTTTGTACTGATGTGTGCACCGGGTACTAAAGTACATGGAGTTGTCTTGTTAAATTGATTAATAATTTCACAAGTTGCTCCTTCATCTTCCACGGCAAATATTGTTCCGCGGTTAAACTCTTGTTCATCAGGACAAAGTGGGTGTACAATATTACCATCGTCATCATCATCAAAGACTTCTATCTTGGTTATGATGATATCTTCATCTTCTAAAGTATTTTTAATCTCAACCAAACGCTGGTCAATTCCCTTCGCTCCAGGAGTTTTACAATCTAACACAGTTTGACCAAAGGCTTCTCGTAATCCAACTAAAGCCAACATATCCTGGTATTTGTCGATAGGAATATCATTTTGAGTATCGATAATATTAAACTCTTCGGGACCCACGTTAATATCTTGCGGATCTTCTCCCTCTTCTGGAGGAGGTGGTCCATCTCCCGAACAAGCTTCCTCAGGCAAACGATCAAGATAACCCGTAATCTCGACTAACATCGCACCACCTAGAAGTACATCTTGCAAATAAGATTTCAACTCCTCCCCTAGTACCTCTTCAACATAGCCACCGACGAGCTTGATTGGATAAGGAGCTCCTTGGTTAGGATCAGGGGGTATTCCATCCGAAGTTAATTCTAGATGGTTCCCTTGAACATGGATACCGGGTTTCGTTGTAATCGTCACTGGGCCAATCGGTTCGGTACCTGTATCAAAAGGATCATCAATTGAATAAGGCTTGACTAAGCTTATGGTGAGTTCAGGAATGGTAAATTCAATATGACCATCAGTATAAGTGCCACTAGCATTAAAAGATTTATCAGCGACAATTCTTACGTCTGCAGGAGGATCGCCATAAAAACGAATAAAACCCGCAGGCCAGTTTGTATTTGAAAGAGAAATTTTACTACTATCATTTGGGTCTACTTTAAAACCAATCGGCCCTGTAAATTTATCTGGCTGCCCCTCTGTAACGTGGATAGGATCTTGAGGATCTGCCGCAGAACTGATTTGCACAAAAAGGTCAGGTCCTCCAACTCCACCTTCTCCAGTAATGTAAAACATGCAGTCACCGGATCCTCCATTACCTCCTTGCGAATCCCCGCCAGATCCTCCTTCTCCTCCATCGGACACCCCTGGACGAGGAACAATCGAACCACTATCGTCTTGATTTCCATTTAAAGTGAAGGGAACATCATCCCCACATCCTGCAATGGCAAGAAAAAGGCAAGTAGTTAAAAACAAAGCAATTTTTGATTTTAATGATTTCATTTTCATAAACACCTCCCAATGGGGTCAGGTATGGAGTGAGAGACCTTCAGAGCAAAACCTCTGCAAGGCCTTTTTAAGGTATAAAAGCCCAAAACCCAGCCATTAGACTCGATGTTTGGGCATAACAAGTTTCTTTTCTTTAAAGATAAGGTCAAATATTGTCCTTTTATTCGGTAAAATTCAAGTCAATCCCAGTCGTTAATCCTAAGTAGAAAGGATCTAACTCAGCAACATTGACATCATGTAAACTAATAGACTTTAAGCCCAAGTCTTCAAGAACGCTACCGGCTTCAGGCTCAAGGTCAAAACTTTCTGGTAAGGCAAATCGAAATTCGCCTAATTCGGTAGCACAAGCATCACTACCGCCGAATGCTGAATCTAACAGTGTATTTAAGATACCTCTTATTTTGGTATCCGATTGAGTCGTATTATTATCCACTACCTGAACTATAGCACGGTAAGCTTCTACATTTTCAATATCTTTAGGTGCAAATTGAACGTGAATCACAGACTCGGTCTGAGCATATTGACCTTTCCTGATGACATCTTCTACCATCTTCATTTGACTCACGCCTGCTATGCGGCCAATTAATTGAAGGTTAAGCTTTAAAGTATAAATAGGAGCTATATCATCAACATCTGTATTTGAATCAAAGCTTTGTTTCGTACCGTTCCAACGCGGAATAATAACTTCTTCCGCCGAATCTGCTTCGATACCTTCAACACTATTTATGGTACATGAAAATGCTTGACCAACTTCATCAGAAATGTCTCCACTTGAAAGAGGGGTCATAATAGTTGTCGTGTTAGAGCAAAAACCACCTGATTCTAAATTTGGATTCAGTTTTAATTCTAAAGCTTTCGGATATACTTGCTTACAGAAAGGTATTTTCGCAAGTTTAGCATTTTCACCGGAAGCAGGTTCCATACGAAAGGCACTAATCGTTAAGTTAGGAACGCTCACTTTAAAATAGTTTCCTTTTTCTATACTAAAGAACGGAGTCCCATTTCCACCTGCGGCTTCTTGAGTTTGCAATTCTTGAACTTCACTCTGACTTAGCCAACTAAACATGATAGGAGTTCGAACACTGGACCCATTGATATCAGGTCTAACTTGCCACAACACAGGATAATTTTTATCTGTTTCATCCACTCGTCCATCAAAATTCAAGTCAATATCACCGGCTAAGTCATTACCATTAGGAAAAAGATAAGTAGTAGGCGCACTTCCATTAGAGGTGTAGAACCGAGGATCCAAATTAATATTTAGACCTTTTGCCGAGAGAAAAGCCAGAATTGCATTATTGAGCACATCTTCACTAATGCGTGCTGAAAGATCTTGTCCCTCTGCATGATCAATGGGTTCCAACGTATCTTCGGAACCAGGGCGTGAAACGTAAGATAAACTATAAGCATCTTTCACGCTTTCCTGCCCTGAGTTGACTCTTACAGGAACATTCATGAGATGTAGACCGGAATCATCACCGATAAATTGTCCCTCAAGAGGGTTAATCGCTAAATCTAGTTTTTTCTTCGACCCAAAGAGGTCAAAGCCAAAGGAGTATCTGAAAATATTACCTGGATCATAGTCAACTTGCTCGAGCACATCTACAACAGATGAACCCAAAGCACCATCTGGATGATTGAAACCTTCTTCAAGTCCACAGAGGAAAGTCCCACCGATAGTAGCCATTAACTGCATTTCAACAAAGTTGAGTTGATCTGCTGTTAATGCCTCATATTCTTTTGAAGGCTGACGTGCAGGATTAATCCAAGCAGCACGTTTACTAGGCACATCTTTATCAGGAGTCAAAACAACAATATTTTTTCCCGGAACAGCCACGACATCAATACCAGATGTATCATTTTTACCATTTTGGTTAGCATCAATACGCAAATCTTGTGAAAAACGAATTCCCAAGTTCACTTCAATCTCCTCAACAGCAAGTGTTAGCGCTGTAAAAGCGACATCAGTACCACCAAAAGTCTGACCTGTACCTTTAATCGGCCTCAGATCTGCCTCACCGTAAAAACCATTGATTTTAGCATTGACCCAAAGAACTCCGCCACTCACACCTTCAACATTGAGAATTTCGATGGCTTTACCATTTCCATCTTTTGGACCTAATTTAAAGTATTCATCCAAAAACTCGAAACTATATTGACCGTCGCTTGTAACAGGTTTACCTGTATCAGGATCTAGATAATCTGGACATGAATAATACTGAGTTGTTTTTGTACTCTTAAACATATCAATAATATCATTCCTAATTTCACCGCGATCGACATAACGCTGAATGAGTTCTTTAAGATCATTTTTCAAGAAATTGTTCCCTAAATCCAAACTAAGGCCACGAGGGGTAAAGGTTGATTTACCACTTTTAACATCTCCATTTTTAACCAAATGAACTGGATCACCATAAATAAAGGCATCTGAATGGACGAGATCTAATAATGTAGCATCACCACCACTATATATTTCAACTATATTTACACCAAACTGGGCTGGAGCTTGAACATTATAGACGCCGTTATTATTTCCGATATTATCTAATGTCGCGACTTTCTTACCATTGACACGAACTTCAAGATTATCTAAGCCGGGAGCGTTATTACAATTACCTCCCTCAAGTGGCCTAAAGCAAAATTGGTATTGAACTTTATTACCTTCGTTAGTAGCAAATAGCGTCGGAGATTCTGTCGACACACGGTAAGGAACACGATCATAAAAAATCGTCAATTGGATAGGGTTCTTGACACCATTCACTGTTACTTTTTCACCATCTTGATATACGCTTCTTTCGCGACCTTTAATGGTGATATTATTAAAACCTGGTTTTAGAGAAAGCATTCCCCGATAAATTCCCATATCGATACTTGCATCAGCAACACCACCGACAATCATTTGGCCTTGCAGGATACCATCATCATCTCGGTTTTCGAATATAAGTTGAGTACCTGGACTAAAGGCATAACCTTCAGCGACCTGAACATCAAAGTTCATCTGATTTTGGATGGTTTTACTGCCATCGTTTGAATATAGGATAGGAACGGTATCTCCAGGATTAAAAGATTCTTTTCCAACACCTTCAACGTTATTGATGTACATGTCAGAAAGTGCAATTTCTACTGGCTCAGTTTTGTATACTGGGAAATAAACTGTTTTTTCGGAGGGATTGGAACTTAAAAAATTCCCTGTGATAGAAATAGTGTTTAAGCCAGGGCCATCGAGTCCAATAGAAAACTCAATACGACGGATGTTATCAGGCAAAGGATTACCATTTTCATCATCTGCATGAAAATCTAAGCCACCTGGAACATTGGCAGAATCATAAAACTTAATTTCTTTATCAGGGAGGCCAATACCACCATTAGTATCTTCGTCAAGCTGATTGACTACACTGACTAAGATACGATAATCGTTAGGATCCAAAATCTCAAAATCATCATAGTAAACATAAGCAACAATCGTTAGCCCAGCGGAACCCACAGGCAAATAATAATTACCATCGCCATCAACATAAATCTCTTGACCTTCTTCGCCAGGTAAAGCCCGACCGTTTTCTCCCTTGGCTGGACGGCGAATACAGATATATTCAGATGTTACTTGATCTTCGGTGCAGTTACCTTCAATAAAATAAGGCGCAGGCTTACTCGTAAAACCACCGACAGCAAAACCATTCCCAGCAAAAGGAAGCTTACCACTCAACTCCGGACTTCCTGCCCTAACTGGCTTTACATAACCAAAATGGGTTAGGAGCATATTATCTGCATTATTTTTGTTTTTTAAAACATTTTGATAAACTTTTAAACGAAGAGGAAAACTCGCTTGTTGGAAGTATTCACTATTTTTAAGATAGTCCGGAAGGTTTTTCTCCATGGCAGCTTCCCACTCTTCTTGAGAAGGCGCTCCCTTCAGCTTATCTGAAAATACTCCCGGTACAATCGGTTTAGGTTTCGAGTCTTCTTGAGGCGCAACTTCATCAGGATTAGCGCCTTGAGACTGATCAGAAATATCGGAACCTACAGCCCCACCTTGAGGATCGAGAGAAATCACATCTTCACCAGGACTCATTCCACAACTCGCAAAAAATGCAATAAGACAGCTTGAAATTACAACTGATAAAGACTTTGTCAAAACCTTCATAGGTTCCCTTTCTTTACTTTATTATTAACAGAACAAATAACCCTAATAGAGTTTTCGGCGAAACTCAAGCAAAAGTTTCGCGGTTTTCATAAATTTATCTTTAAAAATCAAATAGTTATGCCGCAGTGAGTCAAAGGTCGCTATCAAAACACTTAAAAGCGTCCGAATGCATTGATCCCAAAACCACCTATTTTTGGCTCAAGACCAAAAGTAAAATATGGCGTTTGACCTGACTTTGACGTATTTTTATTATTTTTCTTCTTACTGATGGTCTCAACAATCAAAGGGATTGACTTGACAACTGGATAAACGGCTAAAGCGGCCCCACCAATGAGAGCCATGTGACCTCGAACCCAAGACTTGTATACCGGCAAAACATCTGGCACAGCATTTTCAAAGAAACCATGAGTCGACCCTACACTACAGCGCAAGAGACCATTACCCGCACACTCTCCTCCACTAATTGGAGCAGATGCAAGGACCAACGAAGCCCCGCCTAGCAAAACACCGGCACCTAAGCCCGCATAAAGACCGGGGTATTTTTTTAGATAAGGATCCACAGCGAAGGCATCAAAAAGACCAATACCCCAACCTAAGCCTTGAGAAAATAAAGCAATACGACCTTTGTCTCGGAGATATAAGGTATCAAAATCTTCTTTAGTTACTAAAGTATTGTTCTCTAGATTATCAGTACTTCTAGTGGCCTGATATGCAGCCCAGCCCATTCGAGCAGCACTTGCAGCCGCTGTCGCGGTTAGGTGCACAGCATTTCCTTTACGAATCATGTCCGAAATTTGCAAACCAATCGTCGCTACACCTGTACCTTCACGAACACCACCTAGACCCCGCAAGATACTTAACTGACCAAACATATCTCTCACTGCTGGAATATCGCCTTCGGTACCTTTGGAAGCTTGATATCCCATTACCTGGGTCATAGGACGCCGAATCGCCGCATTTTGCGTTTCCAGCCCCTGTATCAATAACAACTGATGAAAACCCTGTAACATACTATAATGAGCTGGCTCTTCATAATCGGGCCTGCCATTCATATAGTGAGTCACACCAATACTACCCATCCATGGAAAATAAGGGTAAATCTCACCAATACGACGATCATTTCCTCCGACGGATGGATCAGAGGCTTCTGGATACAAACGCCCACCATCACTAAAGTTTTGATAGACTGTCCAACGTCCAAATGGCCCCTGTAAAGTCAAAAAGGTTTTCTCCCCACCTAGAGGAATTTCAATTTTACGATCATAAGAAACACCCGCGCGAAAGACACGGCCATGATTATCAATATTTTCTGCTGTTCCAACTAACTGCTTTCCTTCAATAACTCCTGAAAGAGTACGAGGCCCTAAAGAGGTGCGATCGGTGATTCCAAAACCAATTCCACCTTCAAAAGTACTTCCACC
Organism: Deltaproteobacteria bacterium; assembly: GCA_024233625.1. Taxonomy (GTDB): domain Bacteria; phylum UBA10199; class UBA10199; order DSSB01; family DSSB01; genus JACKPJ01. Next base: position 206,383 of record JACKPJ010000002.1, on the reverse strand, counting down.
AGACAAACCATCTGTTCGCCCCATGGAGTCAATCGTAACTGCTCCATTTTGTCCTTGAGATTTAAAACCTTCGATACTCGAAGCACCGACATAAGCAGAAACATTGAGCACCAAATCATCACGTACTGGCAGATCAACACTTCCACCAACTCGCGCATAAGCCGGATTGGTAATTAAAAGCCCTAAGTCAACGCCGACGACTTTCTCTAAGGCCTTCATCCAGACATAACCCCAAGCCACGTCAACATTTCCTCTAAAACGCTTATCCTCAAGCATCTTAGAACTCGAGTAGAAGCGATGTTCTTTACGGGATTGAGCAGAAGCTTTGGGAGCGCTCTTTTCAATCTCGGCGACAATCTCTTTATACTTTTTTGGGTATTGCTGACGAACTCGATATTTCATGCTATCGACGAGACCTTGATAAAGGTCAGCAAGGGCCTCATCATAAAAAGCTTTATTTTGAGGATTTTTAAAATCTGCACTATCAAAGAGAGCTTTTATCTCGACACCCATCTCCTGAACATCCATTTCACCCCGCTTATAAGATTCAATTGAAGCCAGAGCCATAAAGAGTTTTGGATGAGCTTTTAAATCAGCTGCTTCCCATTGACTACCTGCTAAAGCAACTTTGCCGGAAGACGGCACATCTTTTAAGCTAAAAGCGGAAGACTTAACTTCACGAGTTGGAGCTGACACATATTGATCATCACCCGCAGCAGATTCAGCACCTCCCCCTTCTTCAGCAGGAACTTCTGACTCTGCTGCCTCACTTCCACGTGAGGTCTCTAAATCTAATTTTACTGCGTCATCTGAGGTTGATCCTGGGGGGGCACTTCTTTTTACAGTGGCAACTGCCATAATTTACCTCCAAAAAACTATTAAAGTCTTGAGTGAAATATAAGGGATTTACCCGGTTTTTTTTAGTTTTTATCCCTTATAATAAAGTTTTCGGAATTTCCAGAAAAAAGTTGCGAAGTTTTTTTAAAAAAAATTAAATTTTTCAACAAGTTATGGGAGCACCGCGTCAAAATAACCCTGACCTGTAGCGTCATAAGAGCCTAAAAAATAAGCGTAAAAAAGCAAATATAAAGCCGACGATAAAAAAGCTCATTAGCTATACAACTTAAGCTATTGCAATTATTAATAATAAATTATCTTAAATAAAAAGGAATGATTTTTTAAATCAAAAACAGAAAAGACTCAAAAAAAATCGAATGGAGATTTTATTTTAGATATCATCACAGGAAATCGGGACACACTCGATAATATTTTTTACTGTATTTTTTTTACAACGCTCACAAACTTGACTCTTTTTCTTATCTTCGGAGCTTTTGGGGGCTTTTTGAGCTTCTTTTTTAGGGTTCTCTTGCGCATGGAGGATAGGATATGCCCCTAAACTCAAAAAAAACGATAACATCATGATATTAATAAATTTTTTCATAAAAAATCTCCCAACCTTCCCTCAAACTATATCTAAACATCTATTGAGTATTTATTCAACTCTAAATTATACGTATTCAACCTCTTCTTGGGTCTGACCAGCTTCTTTCTCTTTTTCTTGTTTCATACGATATACATAAGAGAGAATTTCTGCCACTGCCTCATAAAGCTCTTCAGGAATCTCTTCACCTTCCTCAAGGTCAAAGAGAGCCCAAGCTAAGGGGACATTTCGCATCATTGGGATTTCAAACTCTTCGGCATATTTTTTTATAGTATCTGCAAAGCTACGCTGGCCTCGAATCATAATCTCAGGAGCGACCATCTCTGAACGGTCATACTTTAAAGCAACAGCAACATGGTTGGGGTTCGTTACAACAACATCACTCTTGGCAACCTGTCTTTTAACATCCCCAAAGACCATTTCTCGGTGAATTTGCTTACGCTGTCCCTTAATCATCGGATCACCTTCATCTTGCTTATATTCGCGTTTCACTTCATCTTTAGTCATGCGCATTTGTTTCATAAACTGCTTTTTTTGCACAATAAAATCAATCATCGAAATAAATAAGAAAGCAATGAGCACTTTCACCATAAAACTAAAAATTAAACCACCCGTCACCGCGGCAGATTCTTCAATAGGAGAATTCACCGTACGCAAAACAGCCTGAATTTCACCCTTCATGGTGGAATAAGCTAAATAAAAAACCACTGTCATTTTAGCGATATTTTTAATTAGTTCGATGAAGGTCTGTGTCTTAAACATGTTTTTAAGACCCTCAAGAGCATTGAGTTTTTGCAACTTGGGTTTGAGAGGATCGGTTGCAAAAACAGACCCAACCTGCAAAAAACCGGAAAAAGCACCCACCACCACTGCCGCTAAAGCAATGGGTAAAAACACCTTAGCTAGGGTTAATAAAGCCTCAGTTCCTAACTCGACAAATTGTCCACCCTGAAAGCTGTTTGGGTTGGATGCTTGCTCAAAAGCCAGTGTCATAAAGCCTTTAATCTGCTGCCCTGCCCATCCCATACCAACGGCTAGCATAGCAAAGACAATAATTAATACGACAATCGTACTGACATCGCGGCTTTTAGGCACCTGTCCTTTTTTACGTGCTTCGCGTAACTTCTTCGGCGTCGCTTCTTCAGTTTTTTCCTGACTACTATCTCCTGCCATTTTCTTCTCTTAACATCTCTACAGTAAAATTGAAAAATTTTCTCACTATAATAAGTATCGAATTTCAACACAGCTAAGTTGCCGCCCGAATTAGTGTGTCATAATTTATTAAAAGCCACAATACCTATAAAAGCTATTGAAACCATATAATAATTTTGAAATATTTTATTTTTAGGGCTGCGTTGAAATTCGAAAATCTCGATAGTCACAAGCGGATGGACTCTGCACTGCATTACCATCAGTCAAGATAGCAATTCCACTCGGCAAACGGTCGATTTTTTTGCCATAATATTTTTGAAAGTCTTTGGGAACATTAATGGAAACTTCATTCCACTCACCGAGGTCTTGAGAACCACTTTTTTTTGTAATGATTAGCATTTGTCCAGGCTTTTTATTCCAAACATAACCTACTGGCAAAGAGGCACTCCAAACATATTTTAAAGCCGAAAAACGTCCAAAACCAACATAAACTCCACAAGCGCTATCATTGGTCTCTCGCTTGTCTTCCCGGGAGCCCTCAGGAATATTTTGAGCTCTCCATTTGAATTTAAGGTAAGGGTATTTTTCGATGTTCCAATCAAAATCTTTAAAAATAACGACTGACAAGCCCGATTTATCTTCCGCTCGAATAAACTTTAGTCCAGATTCTTCAGTAACTCGATAGACTTGTTTTGCCTTGTATTTTTGAAAGGGATAAGTTGTCCAATCTTTGGGAAAAGACCCTACAGAACTTCTCGCAATGTCATCCACGCTAAAAAACTCAGGAGGATTTGCAGCTAAAAAAGTCGGCAAAATAGATATAAAAATCCAAGATATTAAAATGTAATAGATTTTCCTCAAAGCCATTTTAAAAAACTTTATTGACATCACAGCATTATAAAACATTTATTATTCTGTGACTTCTTCCGGAGAGAAAGCGTCCAAAAGACGACTATATAATTCGATGTGCTTTTCTTCCTGGCGATTTTTTGCAAATACCAAGGCCAATTCCAAGTATTGACGACAATCTTCTAATCCTACTCGCTTTTTTATCAGCTCTTCAACTAACTTTAGATCAATATAATTTGCACTGCTTAAGTCCTCAAATCCAGCTTCCATGACTTGATGGAGACATCGAATCGCTTGATGGCGCTCACCTTTGTTTAGATATGCAATTCCCATGATGGTTAAAGCTTGATGGCAATATTCTGAATCCTGGGAAGCAATTTCTAACACCTTTTTACAACGGCGTATCACTGAGTCAGTCTGACCAAAAATATCTAGCCCCAAACGAGCCACAATTAATTTTAGAGAAGGGTCATTAGGGAGTATTTTCTCAGCAGCTTCGTAATATTCCCAAGCTTTCTGATAATCTTTTTTAAGCTTAGAAAGAACTCCAAAAGCAGAATAAAAAACTGCTTCTAAATTGGCATCTTCTTGGAATTTGGCATCAGCCAAACCCTCATTAAGCTCTTCTTCAGCTGCAAGAAAATCTTTATGTGCCATGAGCTCAAAGGCTTGATCAAGATTTTGATTTTCGAGGACTTGGTCCATTTTTTGTTGTGCGTTCATTTTTTTAATACAATCTGAATAATAGATTAAAAGATTAAAGCTCCCGCATCAATATCTCAACCATTTCTTGATGAATTTTATCGTTCGTTGCCAAAATTTGTTTCGAATAAATCTCAAAATTTTTCCCACGAAAATCGGTTACTTTTCCGCCTGACTCTTGAATAATAAGAAAACCTGCAGCAACATCCCAAGGAAATAAATTAAGCTCCCAAAAACCATCAAAACGCCCCATGGCAACATCGCATAAGTCAGAAGCCGCCACACCATCTCTTCGGACGGCTTGGGCAGATAAAACAACTTTTTTGAAGTGATTGAGATTATTATCCTCAGTCTCACGAATATTATAAGCAAAACCTGTGGCTAACATTGATTCATTTACTGTGGAATGAGAGCTTACCGCGATTTTTTTACCGTTACAAGTCGCCCCTGAACCTTTTTCTGCCAAAAACATCTCGTCACGATTTGGTTCATAAACTGCTGCTGTGATAATTTCTCCCTGATATTCCAAAGCAATCGAAGTACAAAAGAGAGGATAACGATGAGCATAATTAGTGGTTCCATCAAGAGGGTCAATGACCCATTTGTAGGGGCTGTCTTTGCGCTTACCTCCCCCTTCTTCTGCTAAAATATCATGATCAGGAAAATTCCCCTGAATAAGCTCAACAATGAATTTTTCACAGGCCTTATCCACACTTGTCACTAAGTTAATCGCTCCCTTAAATTCGATCTCTCTCTCTTGATTTAAGTTATCCAGTTGAATTTTTCCGGACTCTCGACAAGCTTGTTCTGCAATTTTTAAAAAATCTTGCATTTTTTCTCAATGACACCTTTCTGCACATTAAAAAACTAGATTAGGGCTCTCTCCCACTACACTTGATTAAAACAAGGCAAGTAGCAAGTTATTTTTTTAAGCCAACTCGTGCCAGTACAAACACCCTCACTTCTTTAGCTCCTACGCTTAAAATCTCACTTGCAAGAGAATGAGCAGTTGCACCCGTCGTCATAATATCATCCACAATTAAAACGCGTTGATTTAGAAAAAGCTCAGGTTTTTCAATTTTAAAAACTCCTCGCAAATCTCGCAGGCGTTCCTCCCGGTTTTTTTGAGCTTGAGCTTTTTGGTAATCTCGCGAAAGACTTTCTACAATGGGAATGTCTAAATTAGAAAATTGACGTAGCTTCTCTGCCAATAAACTGGCTTGATTATACCCCCGTTTAAAGCTGCGTCGCCAATGTAATGGAACAGGAACAATTTTATCCGGTCGAAATTCTGCCAAGCTAGCTAAAAAGTCTTTATGCCCATGACAAGCCAACACCTCTAAAAGCGAAATTTGAGCTCCGAATTTAACTTTATGAATGGACTTTGCAATCATATCGCACCATTCAAAAGCAGCATAAACCTTACTAAAAGCAGGAGCTTTTTGAATACATACCGAACAAGTATGAGGACTTGCTTCAAGACTTTCAAAAGGCATCGCGCAAATTTGACAATGGGACTGGCTAAGCATTTTGACTTGAGCTTGGCAATCTGAGCAAAAACTAGGAATGATCTTCACATACTGATCACAGAGTTCACAACGAGCAGGCGCTAAAAAGAAGTGGTGGAAATGTTGAGCGAGACTCTTTATGATGATCATAATCAATTAATCTTTTTCAGTCTGCAACAGACAATTCCCAGTCATTTCAGCTGGAATGGGAAGCTCTAATATTTGTAAGAAGGTCGGAGCAATATCCGCTAAGGTCCCAAGCTTTTTTAAACGAGCCCCTTTCCATTTTTCTCCTGCTAAAATAAAAGGAACCAAGTCAGTCGTATGAGCCGTGTGAGGCTTTTTTTTCTCATCTTGCATCTGTTCGCAATTTCCATGGTCTGCGCTCAAGAGAAGAACGCCGTTTTTTTCCTGAAGTTTTTGAAAAATCTTCCCGATTTGCTCATCTAAAACTTCCACTGCCTGAATGGCTGCCTGAAGTTTTCCACTATGACCCACCATATCCGCATTGGCAAAATTAAGGATAATCACATCAAACTCATCACGATCTAAAGCCTCCAAAACTTCCTCTGTCACTTTTGGAGCACTCATTTCAGGCTTTAGATCATAAGTTGCTACCTCTCGAGGAGAAGGCACTAAAATACGTTCTTCTCCTGGAAATACTTTTTCTTCCCCTCCATTAAAAAAGAAGGTGACGTGAGCATATTTTTCAGTTTCGGCAATGCGCAATTGCTTTAAACCATGCTCAGATAAGATCTCTCCTAAAGTATGACGAATTTTCACCGAAGGAAAAGCGACGGGCAGTCCAAAATTTTTATCATACTCTGACATGCAAACAAATACTGAAAGATGAGGAAAAATCTTTCTTTCAAAACCTGAAAAGGAATCTTCAGTCAGAGCGCGTGTCAACTGTCTCGCTCGGTCTGCCCTAAAATTAAAAAAGATCACCGCATCTTTATCATTCATTTTTGCAAGCGGTTTTTCCTCACCGGATGCACGTAACTCACAAAGCACACGCGGTCGAATAAACTCATCACTTTCTTCATTAGCATAAGCTTCTTCGATTGCATGAACAGGATCTGATACAAAAATCCCCTTCCCTTCAACAATTGCTTCGTACGCAAGCTGAGTACGTTCCCAACGTTGATCACGATCCATCGAATAATAACGTCCAGAAATACTGGCAATTTTACCAATACTCAATTCTTGAATTTTATCTTGAAGCGCCTGAACATATTTTTTTGCGCTTTGAGGGTCCGTATCTCGACCATCACAAAACACATGAATAAACACTTGAGGCACATCCTGTTCTTTCGCCATTTTAAGTAATGCATACAGATGATCTTGGTGAGAATGCACCGCTCCATCCGAAACTAAACCCATCAAATGTAAAGCTGATTGCTTCTGCTTGGCCGCATTCATTGCTTCCAATAAAGCAGAATTGCGAAAAAACTCTCCGGATTCAATCGCTGAATAAATTCGAGTCAAACCCAACTTGGCAATTCGCCCTGCTCCAATATTTAAATGACCCACCTCAGAGTTTCCCATAATACCATCGGGTAAACCCACTGCATGTCCAGAAGCATCGAGCAAGCAATGAGGGTAATCTTTTAAAAGCTGATCATAATGAGGCGTCTTGGCTAAGGCAATGGCATTGGCTTCTAGAGATTCACGATAACCCCAGCCATCTAGTATCATTAACATGTGTGGTTTTTTAAAATTCATAAATGACTCGTTTTTAATAATGATATTTTATATTTTTAATCACCGTCCAGGCACGATAAATCTGCTCCAAAGCAATGACCCGTACCAATTGATGCGGAAAAGTCAACTTGGAAAGCGATAAACGAAACTGCGCTCTTTCTTTGAGAGACTGCGAGAAGCCATGCGCACTCCCGATGACAAAGACAATTTCTTGGACGGCAGCTTGCAACCAAGATTCTAACTGTTTGGCCAAGGCTTCACTAGTTAATTGTTGTCCACGAACATCCAAAAGAACCAACATCGCTCCTGGCTTGAGCTTATTTAAAATCCGCTCCGCTTCTTTTTCTAATATTTTTTCGACCGGAATTTTTGCATGAATGGATTCGTCAGGGATTTCTTCCACGACAAAATCGTGAAAACGCTGGATCCGTTGAATATAATCCTCGCATAAAACTTTTAAAGCGGGTTCTTTTAGTTTACCTAAAACGAATAAACGAACTTTCATGAGGACTGCAATAGCTGCTTTTCGGAAATCCGAGGAACATCTTTCCACATTGTTTCCAAATCATAAAATTCACGCTCTTCAGACAAAAAGATATGCACAACGACATCACCATAATCCATTAAGACCCAATGCGCTTCTTGATAACCCTCAATAGAAATTGCCATGCGCTGGTATTCTTTTTTGAGCTTCAGCTCAATGCGATCAGCAATCGCCTGAGCATGACGATCACTGCTTCCTGTCACTAACACAAAATAGTCTGTGTAGCTGACCTTGCCTTCTAAATCTAAAATCACCAGGTCCATTCCTTTGGTATCTTCAATTTCTTGAACGATGATTTTAAGAAGTTCCTGAATATCTCTTATTTTCTTTTTTTTGACTTGATCACTCACGAATCTGTCCTTCCCCACGTATCACATATTTTTGAGTGGTTAATTCTTCAAGCCCCATTGGCCCAAAAGCATGGAGCTTTGTAGTGGAAATTCCAATTTCAGCACCTAAACCCAATTGGCCACCATCATTAAACCGCGTCGAGGCATTAACTAAAACTGCCGAAGAATTGACCTCTCGTAAAAACCTTTCGGCATGCTGCTCGTCATTAGTCAAAATCGACTCGGTGTGTAAAGAACTGTATTGACGGATATGCTCCAAAGCTTCATCAATTCCCTCAACAATTTTGATCGAAAGAATTTTTTCAAGATATTCGGTGTCCCAATCTTCCTCTGTCGCAACCTGCACATTCTCAGAAATTTCTTGAGTTTTTTGACAGCCTCTAACCTCTACCCCTTGATTCTGTAACTCTTGAACCATTCGAGGTAAAAATTGATGAGCAAGCTTCTGATCCACCAATAAGGTCTCCAAAGCATTACATACTCCTGGCCGTTGTACTTTGGCATTCAGCACAATTTGTTCCGCCTTTTCCAAATCCGCATTGTAATCTACAAAGATATGGCAAACTCCCTTGTCGTGCTTGATAACGGGGATTTTACTGTACTGCCTAAGCATATTCATCAGGCTTTCTCCACCTCGTGGAATCACTAGATCAATATATTGATCTTGAACTAAGAGGGTCTGCACCGCTTCACGGTCAGTCGTGGGAACCACTTGTATCACATCGGGATTGATTTTTTCTTCGACCAAGACTTCTCGCAAGATTGTTCCCAAAATTTGATTACTATGAAAAGCTTCTGATCCACCACGCAAGACGACAACATTTCCTGATTTTAAGCAAAGGCCTGCTGCATCGACGGTAACATTGGGTCGCGATTCATAAATCATGCAGATCACGCCTAATGGAATTCGCACCTTCTCCACACGTAAGCCATTGGGTCTCACCCAACCTTTGACGACCTGACCTACCGGATCCTCTAATTTAAACACGTCTAAAAGACCTTGAGCCATATCTTGAATACGCTGATCATTTAAAACCAAGCGGTCGATCATCGCAGAACTCAAACCTTTTGCCTTTGCCGCTTCCAAATCTTTTCGATTTTCTTCTTGAATACGTTGAGAAGACTTTAAAATATGAGTGGCAGCCTTTTCCAAAAACTGATTCTTTTGTAGAGTCGTCAAATTAGCTGCGTCACTGACAGCAGCGCGAGCTTTTTTCGCTAACTCAACGACCATTTCAGAATCTTTAGACATAATTCTTCCTTTGCTTTAATCAAGTTTGGCAATTCGTCCTAACCTAAATTAACCCCTAACACAGAGCTATCAAAAATTTCTAGTGATAAAAATTGATTATAAATTCCAAGCAGCTTCTCTCTCAGTATCCACTTTAAACTCATTAATGGCTTCTTGAAGAACAGAAGTCCCGATTTCTTGCCTTTGAGTTAATTGAAATAAAGAGGCCAATACAATATTTTCTGCATCCACTTCATAAAAATGTCTTAAATTTTCGCGACTATCGCTACGTCCAAATCCGTCCGTCCCTAAACTCAAAAAGCGCTCTCCCAAAAATCGCGCAATTTGATCTGGCACCATTCGCACCGAATCACTAGCGGCAATCAAAGGACCCTGATAATTTTTTAATTGTTGGCAAAGAAAAGATTCTTTCTTTTCTTGCTCAGGATGCAAACGATTCCAACGTTCGACTTCTAAAGCTTCGCGGCGTAATTGCTGATAACTCGTGACACTCCAGACATTAGCCGCAATCTGATAGTTCTCGGCTAATATTTTTTGCGCTTTAAGCGCTTCATTAATCATCACCGAAGAGCCGAATAACTGCACTTCCGTTTTAGATTCAATTGCGCTCGGCTTAAACAAATATAACCCTTGTAAAATCGCCTCTTCAACTCCCTCAGGCATAGATGGCATAGGATAATTTTCGTTTTGTAAGGTAATATAATAGAGAAGATCTTTTTGCTCTTCATACATTTCCTTTAAACCCCGACGAACAATCACTGCAATTTCATAGGCAAAAGCCGGGTGGTAAGCCTTTAAATTAGGAATATTGGCTGCCAAGATATGGCTATGACCATCCTGATGTTGAAGTCCCTCTCCCGAAAGTGCTGTTCGACCATAAGTTGCTCCCAGCAAAAAACCTCGAGCTCGCATATCTCCTGCCGCCCACATTTGATCGCCCGTTCTTTGAAAACCAAACATGGAATAAAAAATATAGAAGGGAATCATTGGCTCGTTATGTGTCGCATAACTTGTCGCTGACGCGATAAAAGATGCCATCGAACCTGCTTCGGTAATACCCTCTTCTAAAACTTGACCATCTTCGCTTTCTTTATAGTAGAGTAAAAGGTTTTTATCGACGGGTTCATAAAGCTGCCCCAAAGAAGAATAGATTCCAATCTGGCGAAAAAGCGGGTCTAAACCAAAGGTGCGCGCCTCATCTGGGATAATCGGGACAATGCGCTGCGCTAGTTTTTCATCACGGAGTAATAAAGCTAACAAGCGATCAAAGGCCATAGTCGTCGAAACACTGCGCTCTCCGGACCCTTTAAACATTTCCGAAAAAACTTCCTTCTCGGGAAGGTCTAGCTTTTTAAACTGACGTCGTCTTTTAGGAACACTTCCTCCTAATTGAGCACGTCTCTCTAATAAATACTGCATTTCCTCACTTTTGGGATCGGGACGATAAAAAGGCAATTCAGAAATTTTATGATCTGGAATAGGAATATCAAAACGATCACGAAATTTTTTTAATTCTTCCTCATTAAGTTTTTTCTGCTGATGCGTAACATTACGACCTTCACCAGCCTCTCCCAAACCATAACCTTTAATCGTCTTGGCTAAAATAACTGTCGGCTGCCCTTTATGCTGACAAGCTGCATGATAAGCTGCATAAACCTTGTCAGGCTCGTGGCCTCCACGGCGCAGTTTACGAATCTGCTCGTCACTGAGATGTTCGACAAGTTTGAGCAAATCAGGATGTGTTCCAAAAAAATCTTGCCTGGTATAAGCACCGTCTTCAACTGAATACTTTTGATAGTGACCATCAAGCGCCTCACCCATCCGTTGCACCAAAAGTCCTTGAGAATCCGCGTTAAGCAATGGATCCCAATCCGCTCCCCAAATAACTTTAATGACATTCCAACCCGCTCCACGAAAAATGGACTCAAGCCCCTGAATGATTTTTCCATTGCCACGGACTGGCCCGTCCAATCGTTGCAAATTACAGTTCACGACAAAAGTCAGATTATCGAGCTTCTCCCGAGCCGCAATACTCAAAGAACCTAAAGCTTCAGGCTCATCCGTTTCCCCATCTCCCAAAAAAGCCCAGACGTGAGATTTTTCAGTATTGAGAATACCTCTTGCTTGAAGATAACGATTAAAACGAGCCTGGTATATTGCCGCAATCGGTCCCAAACCCATCGAAACGGTTGGAAACTCCCAAAAATCCGGCATCAACCAAGGATGAGGGTAAGAAGAAAGTCCTCCGCCTTTTTCGAGTTCCCGACGAAAATTTTCTAAATGATGAACTTCTAGACGCCCTTCTAAAAATGCCCGCGCATAAATTCCTGGAGAAGCATGGCCTTGAAAAAAAATTTGATCACCACTTTGAGCAAACTCTTGATCATCAGCGTCTTTACCTTGAAAAAAATGATTAAATCCGACTTCATATAAAGTCGCTGCGGAAGCAAAGGTCGAAATATGCCCGCCAATTCCAGGATAGCGTTGGTTCGCTCTTACCACCATCGCCATGGCATTCCAACGCACCCAACTACGAATCTTCCACTCAATCGCTTGATCACCTGGATAGTCTGGTTGTTGTTCAGTCGAGATTGTATTGATATAAGGCGTATTGAGTTGCAAAGGAACTCGCAGACCCATTTGATGAGCCTTTTTGACAATTTGTTGCAGGAGATAACGCGCGCGACCAGGCCCCTGCCTTTGAATGACAGCATCAAAGGAATCTAGCCAGTCCTGCGTCTCTTGTGGATCACTGTCTTCTACATGCTTTTCGCTATTTTGTTGGGTCTTCGATTTGCTCATATTTTAATTATACTGAAGATGACTGCCCTGTTTTACATTTATTTTTGCAGAATAACGCATCTAAACTCAAACAACCTGCTCCCCGAACAATAAAATAAAGAGCTGTCATCATCAATATAAAGGGAAATTCAAAACCACCGTCTTTTGCCAAGAAACCATTTGACCAGTGGACATGAAATACCGCAACCGCCATCGTGCAAAAAACTCCAAAAGCAGCAACAGGAGTTAGCAAGCCAACAATTAATCCAAGACCTCCCAAAAATTCGCCTGCTATAGCAAGATAAAGAGAAATTTCGGGCATAGGCAAACCCATATTAGTGAATTTGGTTAATGTATCCTCAAAGTTTTGAATTTTCACCCAGCCATGGATTACCATGGTTAGCCCAAGCGAAACCCTCAAAAGTAATAAGAAAACACTTTCTAGATTCTTCCTTGTCTCAGACATGATAACACCTCCAAAAAGTGACTACTAAACTTGATAATGAATTATACTTAATGACAATTAAAAAAGTTACTTATTTTATTGTGAATGAAAAATGAAATTTTTCCAATAAAAAACAATGCTTATATAGATTCACTACTCAGTGAGTCTTGCAAAGAGTTTTGTGCTCTTTTATTTTTTTTAATAATTAAGACCATGATCGAAGGCAAAAACACGACTCCAATTAAAGTACAGCAAGTAATCCCCAAGATAACAATGCGACCTAATTGTGCCAAACCTTGATGGTAAGCAATCGCAATTCCAAAAAAAGAAGTCAATGTATCCAAATAAGTAATGAAGAGAGCTTTCCCTGTCGACTGAAAGAGGAAGTCAATACTTGCACTTTTCTCCTCACGAAAACGTTGAATCATATGAACGCCGTTATCCGCGCCAATTCCCAAAATCATCGGCAGAGCAATTAAGTTTGCAATATTGAAGGAAAGATCAAAACCCTTCATTAAGCCTAATAAACTTAAACATCCAAAGACTAGAGGCAAAAATGCCAGAATTGAGTACCATAGCGAACGAAAATTAATCAGAAAAATAATAAAAATGGCCAAAGCGGAATAAAAAGCAGCATTAAAATAATCACTGCGCACTAAAGAGAGAATCTCATGAAACATCAGTGGAGGTCCTGTGACATTTTCATTCACACTCTTTAAATCACTAACAAATTTCTCCAAGGGTTTACGCTCCCAAATATTCACAGAAGGATAAGCGTATACTGCATAAGTCTCTTGAGGCTTTAAAAATGAAATCGCTTTTGAGGAAAGAATCTGTTTTTTCGCTAAGGGAGCTAAAAGCTCATACATCAATGAGGCTAACTTATTATCTGATTTAAAAGAAATAAAACGACTTAAAATTTCAGGTGATAAATCATAGCGATTGATCTTAGGAGATTGAGCCGCTTGCAAAAAAGTACTGCGGATTTTTCCAAAAAAAGCCTGATGAAACTTATCTAATTTTTGCAACACATCTTTCTGCGCATTTCCAGAACCAGTTTCAGAAATTTTCTGAAGAATCGTCTGGATATTATTTAAACCATTTTCAGTCGCCGTCAGGAGCTGATCACCATCAGGGGCATAAAGCGCTTTTTCACTGATCTTTTCCAGATTGTTTTTTAAACGAGTCAGCTCCTCTCTTAACTTCTCTGATTGTATTTGTTTTAAAGGTCGGACTTCAATATTTAACAAACTCGAACGAATTTTTTGATAAGTCGAAGCTTGAATATCTCCCTCAGGGAAACTATCCTTTACCCAACTCACCCGCTGAACGCTACCCAAAGCGGCTGCTTGATTTGCAATATTTTCAGCTTCCTCATAAGAAGAAGCCATAAAAATGCCTGCTCGTGTTGAAAGTGAAGTCTCACTCAGTTTTTTTTCATAACGTACCGCTTCGGTATTTTTCGCCTGCAAATTGAGAACATTGCTATCAAAAGGCACGGCATTTTGATAAAGTTGGTAGCCACCCCAAGAAGCACTCAATAACACCACAAAAATTAAACCTGGATAAGCCTTAAAAATAAAAGCTCCGCCTTTTTTTCTCAATCCATCGGCCAGCCCCTTAAAAATTCTTTTATGAGAAGTCGCCGCAATCCCTTTTTTAGCCTTGCGATCAAAGAGTAGAAGAAAAGCTGGCAAAACCATTTGCATTCCTAATGAAGAAAGTAAAATACCCATCCCTGCAATCCAGCCCAGCTCGGCAAAACCTTCTAACTTTACTAAGGTCGTCGCAAAAAAAGCTGCTGCCGTCGTAATCGTGGAAGTTGTAATATTTCCAAAAATATGAATGATTGTTTCTTCTAAAGCTTGAGGAGGGGCTAAACCACGACGCAGCTCTTCTTCATATCGCGACACTACATGCACGCCGTAATAAGTTCCCTGCCCCACTAAAATAACAATGAAAGCCAAAGAAAACATATTGAGATGGCCAATGGTCAAAGTCGTCATTCCAAAAGACCATGTCAAAGAAAGTGCAAGAGTCAATAAGCCCAGGGCTGGACGCCATAGAGATGAAAAAGCCAAAAAGAAGATAATACTTGTCGAAATAAAAGCAAAGGCACTGGCCCAAGTCATGTCTTTTTCACTGATTTCAAATTGGTCTTTATTGAGGGCAGGCCCTCCTGTCACTCCAATTTGAATTTCCGGATAATCCCTTTTAACTTGATCGACTTTCTCACGAACAAAGCTCACCAAGGCACTGGCAATTTTATGGTCTTGTTTGTTATCCGAAGGCTTAAGCAAAATGACATGCATCTTTTGGTCACTCGTCAATACATAACCTTTCGAATCCACTGAGGATTCTGAGGAACGAGTTGAACTCCAATCTTTCAATAAAGAGTCTGTCTCGAGCTGATCGGTTTTTAAATAGTTCGATAGCAAATTAAGTGGATACAAACCCTGACTTAAACCTGAAATATCCTGCTTCTTTAATTGAGAGCTCGAAGAAACTTGTAGCCCCTGCTCCATCGAATGATTAAGAAAATTTAAATAGTCATTAAAATTTTCGGCAGTAAAAATAGTTCTTAGCCCCCCATCAGGATTTTCAATTTCTTTCAATAGGGACTGTGCTTGCTGATCACTTAAAAATTGAAAAAAATGTTTTTCAAAGAAACTAAAGTCGACTTTATAGAAAATTTGTTGAATGTAATTTTTGGGATCATTTTTAAATTTTGCTACCAGATCTTCGATGGCAAGTTGGCGTGTCGGAACGTCTTGACCCTCAAGAACAATCACCAAGGTTTCGACAGCACCAAATTTTTCACTATATTCAATAAAACGCCGCGCTGCAGGATCGTCCTTGGCATAAAGATCTAAAATACCGGTTCGGGATTCCAAAAATAATAAAGAAATGCTAAGGGATATCACCGACAAGACAAAAGCCATGACAGCAATGGCCCGTGAATGGCTAATTACCCAATGGGCATATCGTCTGAGAAGGTCTTGTTTCATGATGAGAGGCTGTATCACTCTGGGACGCAGCAAGCAAGCGCCCGTACATAAATGTTAAACTTAACAATATTATAATGAAGGCATTAATAAATTAATCATGAGTAAAAATCTACAAGATTATCATTACGACTACCCCGAAGACCTCGTCGCACAGCAACCTTTAGCAGAACGCCACGCCTCCAAGATGATGGTGGTTTCAGCACAAAAGGAGATTATTCACAGTCATTTTACAAATTTTGCTCATTTTTTAAATAAAGAGGACATCGTCATTGTCAATAACACTCAAGTAATTCCGAGTCGCCTCTTTGTCCAAAAATACACAGGAGGTCTAGTAGAAGTTTTTCTTCTCAAAAAACTTCATGGACAAGTTTGGCAATGCTTACTCTCACCTACGCGAGGTCTACGAGAAGGCCTAGAAATCCCTATCTACTCCAGAAGCAAAGAAAATACTCAAGATATCAAAATTAAAATAGAATCTTTAGAATTTAACAACTTTCAGGTGAGTTTTGCTTCCGCAGAAGAAGAAAAAATAGCTTTGGAAAGATTCGGTGAAATGCCGCTACCTCCTTACATCAAGCGCCAAATCACTTCAGAGAATTCCTTCCCGGAAGATAAAATGCGCTATCAGACGCTTTTTGCAAAACAAGCGGGTGCCGTTGCTGCACCAACGGCCGGTTTGCATTTTAGTAATCAAATTAAACAAGAAGTCGTCCAAAAAGGCATCCCAATCTGTGAGCTCACACTTCATGTCGGGGCAGGAACTTTTTCCCCCATTAAGAATGATGAAATTACAGAGCACCAAATGCATGAAGAATATTATGAGATTCCAGCAAAGACACTGGAAGCCATTCAAACTTGTCGCCAAAAAGGAGGCCGCATTGTAGCCATTGGAACCACCACGCTTCGGGCCTTGGAAAGTTATGGTTTAAGCGGTGAAGAGCAAGGCTGGACTTCTTTATTTATTCAATCAGGATTTGTCTTTAAATACACCGATGTTTTATTGACTAATTTTCACCAACCCAAGTCTTCACTTTTAGTTTTAGTATCCGCTTTTATGGGAAGAGAACACATGTTAAATGCTTATCAAGAGGCTATTGAACACCAATATCGTCTTTTCAGTTATGGCGATTGCATGCTATTGATACCTTAACTCGATCTAAATCTTAAATTTATACAATATAACTAATCGATACCAAAAGCATCATCAAGCTGTTTCAAAATATCCAACATTAAAGCTTCATCATAATAACATGCTTTATTTTCTCGTAGCCTTTGATAAAACCATTTAAGATCTTGTCCAAACAAATTTTCTTTTTTAAGAGTTGGCTTCCAATTAACATTTCCTTGACTACACTGAAACTGCAAACTTCGCCTGCGAGGCAAAGCAACTTGTCGCTCTTCGGTAAATCCCAAAACTCCTCCCTGAGGAAATTTTAGATGCAAGTGCAAACGAAAACCCTTTTCATGAATATGATACTCCTTCACTTCTATTTCAAACGGACCCAATAAATCGCCGACCTGTAACAAGCGTGAAAGTGCAAATAGATAAGGAGGCCCAGCATAAGCAGAGTCAGCAAGCTTTTCGTTCCAGCCTCCTTGAAAAATATACTCCCCTCTTTGCAAACTTCCCAAACTTTTAATCTGATTTTTTAATTTACGATGGGCTTCGGTTAACAAGCCAATATGTTCTACATGCAGGACTCTTTGTTTTATTTTTGCTAAATCAAAAAGCTCTGCCGCTTCACCATAGTTGAGTGCCAAAGGATAGTCACAAATTACATGTTTATTCGCTTTGAGCGCTTCTCGCACGGACTTTGCGTGGTCAGTATTTTCGGTTGAAATAGCAATAGCCTCAACTTGAGTATCGTTTAAGGCTTGATTCCAGGATAAAGTCGCAAACTCTTCACGGCGAGAAACAACTCCGAGGCATTCGATGTTTTTATCATTTTCTATCGCTTGAAAACGTGCTCGACCGGCTACTCCCCAGCCTTTCAAAACTATTCTTAATAATGAATTGTTTATCATTTGATGAAAAATCTTTCCCTTTCAGTTTATTTATACTATTTTAATTTTATGACTCAAAGTGAGAATAAATACATAAGAAAAGTTGTCGGGAAAGAAAAAAAAAATCAAATACTGTCACGAGTCTATCAATTGACTCAATTCTTAAAAAAGCAAGGATTATATACACGTAATGAAGGAAACATTCGACCCATTCGAAAAATTGTTGGTCGGCCTCGTGCAGAACAAGATTGATTTTATTCTTGTAGGAGGTCTTGCCTGCGCCTTTAATGGTTATGTTCGCCCCACTGAAGATGTCGATATTTTAATCAAAAGAAACTCTGCTAATATCAAACGTCTTTTAAAATTCCTGTCAAGTTATGAGGAAGGTTACGGCAGTGAGCTTAAAGAAGAAGATTTCTCATATGAAGAAGGCGCTATCCGTGTAATTGAAAGTTTTCCTATTGATATTTTTGTCGTGATGTCTGGAAAAAATTTTGAATCCCTAGAGTCCGAAATCAATTATTTTTCTTTAGACAAAATACAAATTCCCTACCTATCCAAAAAAGCACTTATTAACCTCAAGAAAAACTCTCTCAGAGATAAAGATAAAATGGATGTGATTCAATTAAGTCAAATAGATTAAAGCAAAGATGATTCAAAATCCTAACTCTCCGTTCACGTCTTGCCAATAAATTAAAATTCATTTACATTGAGAATATAAGAATAGGGTTAAGAGGAAAGTTGGGGGTGAGTATCCTTCATTCCTCTACATAAAAGCAAACAATTGAATACTACTGAGCCAAGCCAAAGTCCAAATCGATGTGCGCGGGTGGTCACGCAGCTCAAGATGAGGAAGAGGTTTTTGAACGATGAAATCATTCATTCACTTAGTAGGTTTAAAGCACATTAATCACAGGATAGCCTATCACTGCTACCAAAGTTTTGGACGACCACCCCCTTAAGTCAGTCGGGTGCATAGCTCGGTTGACTTAGCACCAAGGAACCGCGGGCATTATCGAAGCCCATATCGAGGATTTCTCGCGGTTCCTTTTTTAAAAAAATCTCAACCGAACAATTCCAAAAAATACGAATTTTAAAACTAACTAACTAACTAACTAATAACTCATATTTTGATTTTTCATAAATCAAAATAAATTATCCTAACGGAGGGGTAAGAATATGAAGAAACTTATTTATACACTTATTGCAGGTTTTTTTGCTCTAGGCTTTGCGTCAATTTCTCAAGCACAAAACACAGTCTGTAGCACGGTGACAGGAGGTGGAAACCCATCGCCCCTCACAGTTACATTAGACGCCACAACTCAAGAAACAATCACAGCTTGTGTTGATAGTAGCGTTTTTACTGTTAATGGAGCAACTGACTTAAATGCAGCTTATACAGTCAGTCAACCTACGGGCTACATCTCAGGACCAGCTGTACCACTCGTAGACTTCCTTGACACTGGTACTGATCAAAGAGTCATTGGAGACGAATTTTCGGTTTACGTGACTTCAGCTCACTTTCCAGGAACTTCTTCCGTTACAGTTGATCTTTATGCAGGACCCAGCGCCACCACCGGTAGGTCCTACGATATCGACTTTGCAAATGCAACAACGGTCACAACTGTTGCGGGACTAAACGCCTTAGATGTCGCCACTCCTTTCAATATACTCACAGGAGGAACAATTAATGCAGATATTTGTGGAAATAACTATAGTGGAACTTGTACAAGTGCGGGAACAGCATCTTTAGATAGAGCTCTTTTGGCTCTCATTGAAAGAGACGATGACACAGCAACACCAATTACAGCACAAGCAGAAATAAGAGTGACAGTTGCACCCTAAAATTTAGGCGTAAAAATTACATTATGATTTGCCGTAGTCAACCTGACTACGGTTTTTTTTATTATTGATAAGGAATATTTATTTCAACATTTCGGGGTTCTTGAGGTAAAGACAAGCTTGTTTGATTAAGCTTGAGCTGATAGTTGCCTAATTTTTGAGGTGAGACCTTAATTTTATACTTCCCTGATGGCAAATCTCTAAAAATATAACCACCATCTTCAGCGCTCTCTTGCACCTCTTCTCCAATACTAATTTGCACACCAGTTGCTAGTTGTTCACCCTCATCATAAATTCCATTTTTGTTAGTATCCATAAAGACTATGCCATAGACAGAACGCTGGGCTTCTATAAAAAATGGATCCAAGTGGCCAACTTGATTCTTTGACACCTCTGCACTTAAAACCTCCTCACCTATTGCTTGATAACCCACAGGCAGACTCCTTTTCACTATCTCAGCTTGATATGAACCTAATTTAGGAACGTGGGCAGAAAATCTTCCACCAGGGTTAGTAGTCACGATCTTTTCGAAACCTTGTCCAAATATTTTAATCTGTATGCCAGCGGGTCCAAATTCACCTTGATCTGGCTCAAGATTTTGATTTTCATCGACTAAAACACGTCCAACCAAAAGACTACCCTCAAAAAGACCAAAATTCACTTTTACAGTCTCTCCAGGAATACCTTCTACTTTTAAAGGGTTGGGTGTAGTCACGCGAAAACTTTCATACTCCTTACCCAATAAAACTTGCAACTCATCTCTCCCCGCTGTTGCTTCTAATTTAAAAGTACCATTATTTGCATTGATTTCCTTATCATTAAGTCTTACATTTAAACCCGTCACCAAATTTTCGTCTTCATCTTGTATCCCGTTGACATTATTATCAAAAAATATTTTTCCAATAACTTTAACCGTCTCTCTCACCTTACTAGAAAAGGGTGTATCCGCAATACCCGGACCAAATCGATATGTTAGCTGGCCTAATAAGCTTAATGTATAGTCAGACTCAATAAAATCATAAGTAGAATTAATAGAAGCTTCTAAAGCTAGTGAGGAGTTAGGCTTATATACTGCAGTTAAAAATGGTTGAATGAAATGCGAATTTGTTAAATCAGAGATTGTAAAACTATGGTTAAAACCCGCAGTTGCATAAATATTCTCCCGAGTATAAATAACTTCCGGCCCCCAGCTTGCATTAGTTAAAAAGTAAGATTTGGTATCTTGATTAGAACTTTGACTAATCCGAGAGATAAATACCTCCATATTCCCAATCAACTCAAAATTTTTATTTAAAAAATGGCGATAACGTGCATCAAAATTTCCTCCCAAATTGTCACGAACATCACCCGAAGAAAATGTTCTTTGATGACTATGGTCTGCTCTTAACTCTGCATAAAGGCGTCTGCGATGCTCATCAAAGTACCTATTATACATAAAACTCCCACGCTCAATAGCATAACTTGATGAAGCATTTTGACTTCTCGTCAAGGTAAATGAAGAAATGTAATTAACATTGTCATTTTGATCAAATTGACCAGTTAAATAGACTGAGTGATTCTTAGAAGAAACACTAGAATCTGAAGCAAGACCATTTTCATTGAAACGATAATTAACATTAAAATTTAAACGCCTCGTCGGTTGAAAATTTGTACTAAAGTTCCCTTCTTGAAAATCGTTAATTAAAAAACCTCTAGAAAGATCGACATAATTTGTACCAATACGACGATAATAAGCTAAAATATTCCCCCAATAGGGTCGCCATTCAACCAATATTCTCATTGAATTATCCAATTTAGAGCGTCCATACTCGCCCTCTATATAAATATTTTTCCTAATGGGAAGAGCAGACATACCTACAGTATAGATATAATCATCTTCAAATGGTGTTCCATCAATGTCTGTCGCCCCATCTTGATCTAAAAAAACAAAGCTATTATGAAAGAATACATTGCCTAAAACTTCTTTCGTTCCACTAAACCCATAAACTCTCGGCTTTTGAATTTCCAGATATTCCCCAAACCCATATAGAGGTCGAGACCAACCTGCAAAAACCTGAGCACGATCTCTATCTTTATGATATTCAAACAAGGCACCTCGAAA
Organism: Deltaproteobacteria bacterium; assembly: GCA_024233625.1. Taxonomy (GTDB): domain Bacteria; phylum UBA10199; class UBA10199; order DSSB01; family DSSB01; genus JACKPJ01. The sequence goes on along the minus strand of JACKPJ010000002.1, from coordinate 184,700 downwards.
AGGAAAACCTCGTACAGAAAGTTCACTCGCCGTAAAACTGGCATCACCTAGTGCTAAGGTAAACCGAGGAGTCCTATAATAGGAAAGTATATAAGTTGGTTCGGTCGCCTGAGAAAACGGAACGCCAGTAGGACCATCAAGTACACGCGTGTTCGTCGAAGCCCGACCAATTGTGTACCATTCACTTTGTTTGTTAACAGGCACTCGAGCTTCAAACTCATGTTCATAAAGCGGATCACGCCAACCAACACCCTGCCTTCTCTCACCAATAGTCCTCATTCGATATGAGAGCTGTGCACCTTTAGGAGAATAGCCTTTTCTTTTCAATCGTTGAACTGAAGCGCGTCCAAAGCCTAAGACTTCTATTTCGTAAGTATGACGTCCCGCTGCATCCCAAACATGAATGAAAGTTCTCCCCTGGCCAACTCCTTCAATTCGTAAAACATCTCCTGGCAAACGGTCTGCTTTTATAATATTAGGAATGGTCACTACAAAGTTTCTTAAACTCTGTGCTTGGATATCTAACACTTCACGAAGCGCTAATTCATAACGAGGAATGGCAACTTGACTCTCAAGTGCCTGCGCATAAACTACCCTTGAGAAGAAAATTTCTCCAAAAAAAGAAATCAAACTTAGGGACAAACACAGAAATTTGAATACACGGCTCAGCAAAGAAAATCTCATAAGAATATATATGATTTTCCCTAATTATGCCATTAGCTTAGAAAGATAGCGAGCAAATAATTTAGCATAAACAGTGAGTTTTACACCTAGGGAAACTATTGATTAATTGCTTGCTATTTTACATCGACAGGAAAATCGCTGACTAATGAAGTTCCCCCACTCCTTTGACTGGGTGCAATAGTTAAAACAGCTTGATATTTTCCTGGAGGAATTTTTTCAATAATGGTTGCTTCAATATTACGAGTCATCCCTGGAAAAGTAAAAGGTAAAACAATGTTCGTCTTACTACTAATTGTTGCACTATTATTTTCTAAGACCAGGCTACCTTCACCTGCTAAATGAACATTTCCTAAATTCTTAACTTTAGCCGTAAATACCTGAAACCGTTTTTTAGGACTGATTTTTGCATCAAAAATTTCAGCTTTTGGTTTTTGAGTACCAAGAACTGTCACAACTACTGGAGCAACAATACGAGCTGCAAGGTTAAGCTTTGTGTTCCCTTCATCTTTTATATTATCAGGGGGCAACATTTTTGCGTTAAAAGCTGCAAAATGATCTCCTTCAAGACCCTTAGGAATAGCAGCAGTAACTTTAATTTTTTGTCGACGATTACCTGGAACTAAAAATCGATTGGGATTACATTGTATCCATGCTGCAGCTTGTCTCTCTTGAAAAGTTCCTATTGGAGCTGATTTAATCTCATTCATTTCATACCAATAATCTGAAAATTCACACTCAAACAAAAAAGTTCCATTTCCTTTATTGAATACCCACACTTCTTGTCCAGCAGTAGTCCCTGGCTGCCCTGATATAAACACCCTTACTGGAGAAATCCCAAGACGACTACCTTGTCCAAAAGCAGGACTACATAAAAAAATCAAAAGAAATGTTAAACAAAAAAGATTTTTATTCACTTTCCCCTCCTAAATTTATTTAATACTAATCATTTAAAATAACATTATGAATAACAATTTTATGAAGCTTAAAAAACAGAAAAGACATATGTCAATGTCGCTTCATAACGACCTGGTGCTAGATCTTTAGAAATAAAAACTCCTACTTTCCTTTGGATAGTTGTTTGTGCTGCTCTGATATCAGAGCTAATTACAAAGGGTTGCAATTCTCTTAGCAAATGAATATCTGCTCCAGGACCAAACTTCACATTATAATCGCTGTCATAAAGGGCATCCTCAGGTAATTGATTACCGGCAAGTCCAGGAGATCGAATCACCTGCAAACGACCTAACGAAGTAGATTCACCTTTTACTTCTGTAATTAACTCCACACCTATTGAGTAAAATGCACCTCCTCTGCTTTCGTCATAATAAACATCACCAGAAGGATTCGGAGATACACCTAATGCGTCTACTTGATTAAGTAAAATTCGATTCTCACTTTGATTGTGCTTAAGAAAATTAGTTCCAAGACCTTGAATTGTTATAATTGCTTCCGGTATAGTCTCAGCATAAATATTGAAAGACAATCCCATGATTAGAAAAAAGAATAAGTACCTAATCATGGCTTCACCTCAAGGCTATATTCCATTTGAGCAGTCAAATTTCCACCTGGAGTATCATGACGAATATAAACACCGACTAAGCGCTCATAAACCTTTGTTTCAGCTACATCATTCACAATGACTCTCGATTCTCCATCATTGAGAAGGTTTGAAAAAGATGCAGGAGCCTCATTATAACCGATTGTTTCAACAAAGTTTAAATTTGATAGCCTTGACCCTGGAACCAGAGAAACTTTCAATCTTCCACGATTATGAATACCCCCAGAAGTACCTGCTTTTACTATAATTGGATGATAATAAATAGCTCCATCTTGAACTCGTTGAATAAGAATTCCTGTTTTTTGGTTTTGACCAAAAGCGTCCATCCTTCCAAAATCTAAATTGATACCACTTTGAAAAATCGATTCTTGCCCTACACTACTAATTTGCAAGACAGCCTGAGGGACTACCTGAACTTCAATCGTCAAACTGGATTGATCCTGTTGAGCCAAGCTGACTGCTGTAATAGAAAAAAGAATTGTTTTGAAAATTAAAATGAAAACATATTTTTTCATTCTCTTATATTTCACTGACAAACCTCTAAATGATATTCGAGTGTAGCAGTCTTTAACCCTGAAGACAAATCACGTGGCACTCTTAGAATAATTTGACGATAGTACTCAGTTATTCCAGTATTCACACTAGCAATCACAACTCTTTTTGTAGGTGAATTAGGTATAGCATTTAAACTCCGAGTCTGACTGATATCAAAACTTTGGTCCGATTCATAAATCAACCCTGAAAGGGGCCCTTGATCAGTTTGAGAAACAACTAAACTGATGGGATCTGTAAATCCTGATGCCATAGCTCTCAGTGTAACATCTGCTTGGTAATAAGCTTCACCGTACTCTGAAGATACAACAAGTCGACCGAGTGGATTCACAGCCAAACCCATTGCGTTAACCTGTCCAAAGTCGATTGTTCCTGTAGTTTGACCTTCACTACTTAATCGAGCGTTTGGTAGATCTATCTCCAGCATAGCCATAGGCATGATTTCGCCTTCTAACTGGACAGTCTCCGAGTAAACTAAATTTACTGAAAAAAAATACATCTCAGCAAAGAAAAACAAAAAGAGTATAGGTATTTTGTTTTTATTTTTCATTGTTATTTGAACTTTCCTCAAAAAAATTTCGTTCTGCTAAATATTCTAAACAAATTATTTAAATTTTCAAAAGTCTATTTGTAAAAAAACTAATCAAATTCAACATCAAATTCAGGGCAGCCATCTTCATCTTCATCACCATCTCTATCCTCAGGAGAATTTGGGCACAAATCAAAGGGAATCAAAATCTTATCCTGATCCACATCGTTACAATCAAGCTCTTCCCCTCTTTTACTACCTAACAAGCTTAATGCTTTTCGCGACTGTACAATAGATTGGCTATAAAGTTTCATTTTCAATAAATCAATGGAGTATTCCAAATGTGCCTTAGAAGCAAAAAAGTTAGATCCTTGAGAAAAGGCGCAAAAACGGTCATGGAAACTTTCCATATGGTCTAAAACTTCTTGAATGATTTCAAAAGCATCTTGCCCACGATAATATTTAGGCTTTTCTTGAGTAATTTCTGGAATCACAAATTCATCTAGCAATTTTTGGATACTAACGACCGCATCTGAGCCATCCATCTCTAATAATGACTCTGCGTTCCACATCAATAAAATGGATTGCTTTGAGTATCCCTCTGCAAATTTAAAAAGACGTATATCAGTCGCAATTTGAGCAACTTCAGCATAAGCTAAACCACCTTGCAAAACACGCTCCATCCAAAGTGATGAAGGACCAGACTTTTTTTGAGTTCTTTCCTTTTCTATCCATTCACTGTTTTGATCTATGGGTTCAGGAGCCACTACAATCTCTTCTTCCTCAATTTGCTCATCTTCTTTTTGATTTTTTCCTTCATAATATGGAGGAGCATAAGGTCTATTATAACGTTTAAATGACTTTTTCTTTTTTTTCTCAGGGTCTGGTACTTTTAGTTTAGGTATAACTGTTAACTGGTCATAACGTGTTTCAAAATTATTCACATTGGATCTAATCTCATTATAGCGAGCACAGCTGTTACTCACAGCTAAGAAAAACAAAAGACATAATATAAGCAAGCCTGGTTTCATAAAATAATCCTGATGTATAATGGTAAAGCATAAAAAGAAGAAGCTCCAAGACTTTTTTTTAAGTTAATGAAATCAAAGCTTGTGATACGAAGACTTTATCCATTATAATTTTGATAATTAATGAATCATAAAGAGGGGGTTATTGTGCGATACAAATATCTTATCTTTACTTACTTAATATTTTTTAGTCTCTCCTGTGGAGATGAATCGATTAATCCGAAAACTCCAAAAGAAAACTCTAAAGTAAATACAAAGTCTGACTTATCATATTATGATTCAAATTATTTTCCTGCAGATGTACTTGATAAAGTCAAAGAAGGTAGAAAAATGATGAAAGTAGGAGACAAAATCATTTACGAAGGGCACTTCAATATTTTACGACAATATATTCCAAATTTTGATGGAGCATTTGCAACTCCAGATGGAAGAAGACTAATATTAAAACAAATTATCGAGCAAGAAGTCTTTTACCAAAAAGCTCTTGAACAAAATCTATTAGAAAGCTCCGACAAACTCAAAGGACAGTTATGGCTTACTCGCCGCTCCTTAATTGGTGGACAATACATTTATGAAAAACTCGATCAACGTGCCAAAGAACAATACGAAAAAGATAAAGACAAATATTATTCGAGTGTCGAGGTTTCAGACATTGTCTACTATTACCAAAATATGCCAGGGCCTACTCTAGAAGAACAAAAAGCTGCGGCTAGGCAACAAGCAGAAAATATTCGCGAAGGGCTCACTGCAGAAAATTTTGGTGAAATTGCCGCCCAAGAAACCCAAGATCCTATTGCAAAAAGTAATTTCGGGCAAGTTGGCAAGATTAGCTTTATTGACCAAAGGGTAAAACAACTCGATTGGGGTCCTGTGGTCGCAAAGGCTTTTCAAATGGAACCCGGACAAATCTCCGAGCCCATCGAAACCGCCTTGGGCATTCATATTATTATGGTCACAGGAGTCAAAGAAACTCAGCCTTACGATCACGTTGCTCCCTTTATTCAAAGCCAGATTCAAGCAAAAGTGAAAGAAGAGCTATTGCAAAAATTACTCGCTGAAAAAAAGGTAGAATATCTTTTAGAAGGTCTAGAACCTCCCCCAGAGGAAGAGAAAACAGAAAAATAATTTAAGCCTTTTCGGCGTATGAATTTGTCGCTGTATCCACGACAATATCATCACCTTCTTTGATAAAGAGTGGCACGCGTACAATATTGCCATTTTCCATCACAGCTTCTTTCGTTGCACCGGCTTGTCCTTTACTGGCAGGATCACATTGCGCAACTTTGAGAGTGACTCGAGGAGGCAGCGCAACTCCGATAGACTTTCCCTCATATAAAGAGACAGACAACATTGTCTCGGGAATCAAAAAAGGAATGGCTTCTTCCAAAATATCTTTGGTCATTTCTACCTGATCATAGGTTTCAGGATCCATAAAATGATAAATTCCTGCATCCTCGTATAAAAATTGCATTTTACGTTCAAAGATCTCAACTTTGTTGACATTTTCTGTGGAACGAAAACGCTGATTAAGTTTGTTACCTTTATCCAAATTACGCAACTCTGTTTGAACTACGGCGTTACCTTTACCAGGGGTAACATGTTGTATTTTGAGCACACGATACAATTCATTATTCAACTCAATTACATTTCCGACTCGAATTTGGGTTGCTGAAACCATATACTTTAATCTCCTTTGATTTAATTTTAGAGTTTTCTTCTCAGTGATTTAATCTTTAAAAATATTATAAAACTGTCATCCCCATTAGAGAGCTGTCATCCCCGCGAAGGCGGGGATCCAGGGAGATATGAAAACATAAGATAAATCCTATCTCATTCGAACTCGTTTTCCTCTTCTGCCTATTTTTCCTAAGCTCGAAGGACTGACTTTGACTTCTTTAAATGCAGGAATACCAGCAATTTCCTGACGAGGCAAGGGGGAACCCAATTTTGCCTCAATCGCTTCGATATGACTTTTATCCATCCAGGTCGCTAAAGTGGAAGCCCGACCTTTGGCCTTCGCCCGCGCCGTACGCCCGACACGATGAATATAATCATCCGCATTATGCGGAATATCAAAATTGATCACATGTGCAATCCCTACCACGTCAATTCCTCGCGCCATAATATCCGTTGCCACCAATGTCTTGGTTTTGCCTTTTTTAAAACTTTCCAAAGCTGCATTGCGCTGCATTTGTTTGCGATCAGCATGAAGGGCATGAACCTCATAACCTTTATTTAATAAAAGGCGATAAAGCCACTCGGCATCCAGTTTTGTTCGCGTAAAGACTAAGGTGGATTCTTCCGGATCGATGAGTTTTAAGATCGCCGGGCGTTTGTTTTCGGGATCTAACAAATACAAAGCATGCTCAATGCCTTCGGCAGCGGTTCCAGGTGGTTTAACGCGAATTTGCACCGGGTTCTTTTGATAATGTTTAGCAAGACTTTCAATCTCGTGAGGAAAAGTCGCACTGAGCATTAAAGTTTGTCGCTCTGCTGGAAGACTACGCATAATAGTACGGACTTGCGGCAAAAAGCCCAAGTCAAGCATATGATCGGCTTCGTCCAAGACGACGTAATTAAAAATCTTGGCGTCGATATTTTTGCGTTCCATGTGGTCCACTAAACGACCCGGAGTCGCAATCACAATCTGCGGATTTTTTTGGAGTTGTCTTATCTGAGCACTGAGACTTTTGCCTCCGATAATCAAGCTGGCATGAACATCCTCGCCCTTGAGCTCAAGATTTCGCGTCAGCTTTTGGATGACTTCAAAAGTCTGCTGAGCAATCTCTCGTGTTGGACTTAAGATGAGCGCCTTAATTTCTTGCTCGGAAACAAGCTTTTCCAAGAGAGGCAGCACAAAGGCCAGTGTTTTACCCGTACCTGTTTGCGCAATGCCAATCAGGTCTTTACCCTCAAGCGCAATAGGCAGGGACTTTTTTTGAATAGGAGTCGGACTTTTAATTTTTTGCCGGCTCAATCTTGTCGCCAGAGCTTGAGAAAGCCCCAAGTCTGAAAAAGAAATTTCTTTGGAATCCATGGTTTAGGGTCTTAAACCAATTGTGAAAAGTTTAAAAGCCAAAAAAAGATAGTTTTTCATCTTCTAGTCTGAGGCTAAAGGCACAGCTCTAGTATCTGAGATTTATGAAAATACTAAAGCCTTATTTTTTTAATTTTCACCAGCCTGATATGTCATCAAAAGATTAGTCAGCTTAACCCATAATCGAGACATCGCGTAAAACTCTCGGTTAAGCTCTTTTAATTGGCTTTTTAATTCTAAGTCATTAGGTCGAGAAATAAGACGCATCTTGACATCATCCCTTTTTGCTCGCAGCTCATTGACACGATCACCCACTGAATCCGCCCACTCTTTAATTTCTTCAGCAGACATGTGAGTAGGTAAACGATCGTACATTGGTTCAGATTCTCGGCTCAGTCTATCACCCTCAGCCTTATATATGGATCTCATATCACTTTGTTTAGGCAAAGATGCTCTTTGCTGAAAGGCTTCAGCAACAGCATACTCAGTCACTAAAATATCAATACGATTATTTTGAGCTGCTTTTTTCTTACCAGCTTCACTCAATTTAAAATGAATTTCAATCTCATGATTTTGCAACTTTCTGGGAGAATCGTTATAAAGTTCTTCTTCTGTCTGATGCTTAAAAGTACTTACTCTAAATGATGCAGATCTTAACTCAGCTATTTCATTATATTTATTTTCTAGTAAATAAATACTGAAGGGCTGGTGACGGTCTGCACCCTCTAATTTTGTCATAAGTGTTTCAGCATCTTCAAAAGAAGCGACTTCAATTTCATACTTAACTAAACTCTTGGCAGGAAGTCTTGCAAAATACAACGCTGCATTATCGTCAATAATATCCTCTACTCCATCCGACAAATTAACTAAATCCGTCTCGATTCTTTGATATTTAATACGACCTTGAACTTGCTCGGATAACAATATCGCCTCTAAAGGCCAAGCTGCATGCTTTGCTCTTTCCAATGCCTGAGTGTATTGTTGCAACATCCCATAGATTTTTGACCCTGTAATATCAGTCACCGCGTCCACCAACTCTCCAGCCAAGGAGTCCATCATCCCTGAATCCATCGCACTGGTAAATAATCCCACTGGAAATTGATAATCAGGACGAGAATCTATTCCGAGTTTTTGGTAATATTTATCCATAATAAAAGATAACTTTTTTAGTCCCCCTAAAAAATCATCGACGTCGGATTTTAAAGAATTCCACTTGGGATCTTGACTATTGAGAATATCTCTTAAATCTTCTCTTAGCGGCCCCCTGAGAAAATCAGTACAAAGACTGATAGCTCGTAAAAAAAACTCCTCATGATCTGCTGGATCAACTCTCATCTCAAGAGATGATTCAGCAGAAAACTGACCAGAAACAATCGATTGTTCAGAAATAAATCCTCTCTCAACAACCGGGGTTTTTACAGTAGGTCCTCGAGTAATAATACCTAAGACTCTAGATCCACTTACTTCACCTCCAGGACCATCCGCAATGGCACCCGAATCCGTGACAATGGCACCCGAGATTTCCGTCTCATTTGGAAAACTTACTCCATCACGATTCATCTCTACAGAAGTGCTATCCGAGGCAGAAACTTCCTTCGTTTTTTGACCGGACTTTTTCCCCTTATAATAGAAAGCAGCTGCTCCTATTCCAAGCAACAGGAGTCCTCCTCCAATGACATAGGGTAAAGTTGAAGATTGGGCAATTGCGGAATCACCAGCCAAAACTTCAGTCGGAAACAAGAAAGTCGCTGCACTTGCCATTACTCCCAGGCTCGGAGAAAATCCATTTGCTGGCACCACTGAACGAGAGAATCTAGAGGGTCTGTTTAACATTGGAAGGTCCGCTTGGGCATATGCAGGAGATAAATCTGGAGCTAGTGCATGTCGTGCTGGACTAGAACTACGATAAGGTGATTCTGCAGCCGGAAGATAATTGCGCTTGATAAAATCAACGGGAGTTAAGAAGCCGCGCTCTTGCAGATAAGTGCCGCCCTGCAGATAGATCATACCGCCCATAAAAAAACCACTGACCGCATGTAAACCAAAAGGTGCTTGGGCATTTTCGGAAAATACAAGCTCTGTAGCACGTCCACCCATGCTCATTCCTATTGCAGAAAGAGCGGACATGCCTAAGGCATTTCCCATCTCGCTCATCACACGGTCTTCAAAGACACGCTGCATGAGCCGGGCCTCGATTTGGCCCATGGTCAAACCGGCACGCGTAGGAAGCCCTCGGGCATGATTAAACAATGCAGAAATTTCTTCTCCACCTAATATGGCAGAAGCCCCACTTGTACGAGCGATGTGATTCCAATGATTGGCCGCTTGATTTCCGATCTCGCGACGCAATTGAAAAAGAGCCTGCTGTGCAGGAGTTGCTAAGCCTTGCCTTGCCGCACGTAAAATCACCCAAGAATTGAGCAAGCCCGAAGTGGCCAAAGCAGTCAAGGTCGCACCCGTCACACTCTCCGCACTCCAGGTTTGATCAAAGGGCTTCGAAGTCATACTTTGACCCAATAAATAGGCAGGAACCCCAACCGCACTATGAGCGAGTGAATTGTATGCAACATAGCGAGAAGCCAAAGCCAAGCCTCGATGCTTTTGGGCAAGATGACTCAGAAGATGAACCGAAAAGTCCTCTAAAACGCTGGCTCCACGTACGATCTTTGTCACTTTTAAACTCTTGGAAGCAAAACCCAGCGGCGCCCAACCGAGCACACCATTGATGCCATCGCGAGGAGAATCGGCAAGAAGCACTGTCCAACTGCGCAACTCGCGCATAGCAGCCGACCACATTTGGGCATCTTGAGCTTCTTCAACTAAATTTTCATCCTGAGTTTCGTAGCCAATACTTGCAGCACTCTGAAAAAAACTAAGATTTCGATAATCATAACCCAATTGCGAAAGAAATTTTCCATATTCTTCTTCGGGTAATAATTCATCGCGAGTCTCCCAAAGAAAACTGGCGATGCCCGTTCGACTTTCGGGGATTTGATATGCAGGACCTTCCGAAAATTCTGCTTCCACTTCTTGATATTCAATTTCACCAGACTGAAGCAAAATGGCTTTGATCTGAGGATAATTATCCAAAAATCGACTCTGGTAAACAGCGGAGTAGAGATTTGCATAATCTCCGCGCTCTAAAGCAAGCTGTAGTTGGGGGAAAGCTTCTTCAATCTCCTTTTTGAGAGAGGATGATTGAGGATGATCTCCTAATGTTTCGTAATGAGCCACTCTTTCTGTAAGTGCTACATGCAGCCATGAGAGCTGGTCTTGGTGGCGCGTTTGCCTAAGTTGAGACAAGTTCGCTTCGAGTTGATCCATCGCTGCAAGCGTCAAGTCATTGACTTCGCCTGAAATCGCACTCTCTGCAATCACTTCCATCAAACTGGCAATGGATTCTTCAGGATTTACTCCTGACTCTGCTTCTGCAGCTGAAGTCAAATGTCCCAACTGCCTTGCCATAAGTCCTTCACTTTGCGTCACTTGAACTTCGGCTAAAAGCTCGCTCGCTTCTTGACGAAGCCCAAGTTGGGGATAGAGCTCAGTAGACAAGTACCATTTAATTTTTGCGAGTTCCAGCTCATAGTCTTCACTTCCATCATGAGCTTCTTCTAACTGGCGAATATAATTTTCTGCACTTTCTAAAAACTCTTCCTTCATACCTGCCTGTGCATAAAAGAGCATCGCTGTTTCGGGACTTTCTCCCGAAGCTTCCACTTGCATCGCCAAATCATTGAGCTGAACAAACTGTAACAATGCGATGGAACTTAAATTTTGAATCCAAGTGTCTGATTCCTCTAAACTTTTATGGACGCGCTGGCGTAATCTATTTTCGATTTGCTGACGATTTTCTGCAGTCAGAATCTTGTCTTTTTGTAATTGCGTCAATAATAAAGGAATCATCAAATCTTCAAAACGCGCTTTTTCATCATCAAGGGGTGCCTTGAACTCCGCTTTTTTTAAGTCAAGTCCCATTGACTCCGCAAGACGACGATAGTCACTCAAGCTTTGGCTAAACTTGCTCAATGCTGGCAGATGAACTCCCAAATTAAAAGCTTGGTCGGGCTTTGAATCGAGCTCGGATTCGATCCGAGTGCGAAATTTTTGAATATCTTTAAAATAATCATTTAAGACGCGGGCTTTTTCTGCCACATCGAACATGTTTTTTTGAGATCCATGTTCGAGGTGAATACGGCGCATCTCAAGCACAGATTCGGCCCATGCCAAATTTTGGAAAGAGTGATCCGGCTGACGCGGACTTTTCCAGTCGGCCCACTCACCAATAATTTCACTCGTTTCTTGAGCGAGCTGTGCATAATGGCCTGCCTTATCAAATTGTGCGCGGTGATGATAAAAACTGGCTGCTTGGGCACAAAGCTCGGTTGCCTTCATGATGGCCCTAGCATTTTCTCCACTCGTCCCCATACGAGAAATCACTTGTTCTGCTAAAGGAAGAGATTTTGCAAAGACGGCTTCATAAAAAGGATAAGCTGTATGTCCACTGAGCGAGCTAGAAATATAAGCGAGAGCAGATAAAAATACCTCGAGTTGATGGGCATCACTCTTGACGCGACCTAGTTGCAAACTTAAGAGTTTTTGAAAACCTTCAGCATCACCCTCTTTCAGAGCTATTTCCATACGCTGAGCAATAAATGCCTGACGTTCTTGGGGGCTTTGAATATCTTTAAAAACATCTTCAAGCGATGGATTAGAAAAGACTCCACGTAAGACTTTGGCCGCAGATTGAGCCTCCGAGAGGAAAGTCTTAGCAAACGCAGTGATCTGCTGACTTTGAGCAAGCATTTCGGCATTTGAATTTTGACTTACGTTTTGACTTCGATTTTGAGGGACCTGCGTGTCTTCCATATCAGCGGAAGTTGGTAGCTGCCATTGAGAGCTAACATTATCTTGCTGACTATTGATTGGATTTGAATTGTAAACTTCCGCAACATTTGACGCTTTTATCCCGCTAGCGCCTTCCTTACCCATAGATTTTCCTTTTATCTTACCTGACAATAAGTGTTTATATTAAAACACCACCCTACCGTGACCTAATCAGAGTAAAATAACACTCCATTTTCCTTTCCCCTGATGAGTTCTCCTCTTAAACTTAAGAAAATAAACTCATCATAACTATTTCATATGACCCCATCGCTTATCAATTTACTCACCAAGTCATCACTTCAAACAAAATGGACATTAAGTTGAGCAATAACTAGACTCGCCTTTAATATCGGGCTGGCGTTAAAATAGTTGCTAATTAATTTCAAGATAAATGCTGGTTTTATTTACTTTTTTCCTCTCAAAAAAAGGCTGTTTTTTTCCTAAATAAATTCAGATAATTACAACCTATCTATTATTTTATGAACTTGTTCAAAAATATATTGACTTTATTTTTATGACTATCTATAAAATTGAACAAGTTCAATAATGAACTTTTTTAAAAAAAGAGAGAAAAGCGAGGTAACTTATTATGAACACTTTTCAAGAAGCAATGACTCAATACACAGTTGCTACCTATATTTCCTATTTAACCATCAGCATTGGAATATGTATTTGGGTGGCTAAAACCTTGTCTAAAAATGGTGCTGTTTTTTTAAAGGATGCCTTCCATGGCAATGAAGAACTGGCAAAATCTATCAATCATCTCCTCGTTGTAGGGTTTTACTTGATCAATATTGGATATATCTCACTCGTATTGACCTTTGGTTCAAGACCTGATCAATTAATTTACGCGATCGAGAGCTTAAGTATGCGAGTTGGAGGAGTCCTGCTCATTTTAGGATTCATGCACTTTTTTAATTTATTTATCTTTTCTATGATTCGGCGACGAGGCTTGCGCCTTAATAACAACTCATCTGTGGCAGAACGCAATCCGCTAACATTTCCGCCAGCGACAATCCCCTCCCACCAAACCTAATGACATGAAACTTCTTTTATAAGCGTCAAAAACGTTTTAAGGGCAAGGCGATTGAGGAAAAAAAACGCAGTCGTACCATGAGTAGGTCGAGGATTTTTTTACGAAATCAACGCAGCAATTGAAACGTGCAATAGCTTAGAAAAGAAGTTTAATAAAATACTTGGCAAGTAAACTTTCAGGGGACATGATGTCCCCTGATTTTTTATGTTCTTAAAGAAAAGGTTCTACGAGTGAACAAAACCATTGAAGAAATGAAAAACCCTAAAACACCCAAAGCTCAAGAAACTCGAGAAAAAATTTTTAGGACTGCTCTGGAGATGTTTAAAGAAAAAGGCTTTGAAAAAGTCACCATGAGAGAAATTGCAAAAGCTTGCAACATGGCTGTAGGAGCGGCTTATTATTATTTTAAAACGAAAGAGGATATCGTCTTTGAATTCTACCTTCATACACAACAAGAACACGAAGAGGAAACACAAAAAATTTTTAAAGAAAGCAAAGATGTTCAAGAAAGAATATCCAAAACCATCACAATCAAACTAGAACAATTTGCTCCCTATCGCAGCATGCTCAGTGCACTCTTCAAGATTGCGGGAGACCCTGGCCATCGTCTTTCTCCTTTTAGCAACGAAAGTAAAAAAGTCCGCGAAGAAGCTATTGATATCTTTCGTCATGCTATTGAGGGGAGTAATTTAAAAATGCGTGGAGAAATTCGCAATTATCTTCCCCATCTTTTTTGGTTATACCAAATGGGAATCATCCTATTTTGGATTCATGATCGTTCTGAAAATCAAAAGCAAAGTCTGCTTTTATTAAAAAACAGTTTAAAAATTATTTTTCAGCTTATTCGCCTCAGTCGAATTCCGGGTCTAAAAAAGATTAAGCAAAGCGCTATCGAGTTATTAAATCAAACTAAACTCAATTAACTCTCTGTGACAAAACACTGATCAAGGCTTGGTGAGTAATTTCTAAGAGGACTTGCAAAGTCTGCAACTGAATACCCAGTGGTGGCATCAAAACCACAACATCTCCCAAAGGCCTTAACAAAACACCCTGCTGAATGGCTTCTTTGCACACCTGATTCGCAATGCGCTGTTCCATAGGAAAAGACTCGCCGTTGGCTTGTGCTAATTCGATACCCACCATCATACCTAATTGCCGCACTTCTTTCACACAGGGCTGCTCCGCAACTTTTTCCATTACGTGAGCAATCAGAGCAATTTTTTCTGGAAGATTTTGTAAGGTTTTTTCTTCTTCAAAGATTTCCAAGTTTGCCAATGCTGCTGCACAGGCGAGTGGATTTCCCGTATAACTATGGCCATGAAAAAAAGTTTTAAACTCCGCATAGGAACCTTCAAAAGCGGAATAAACTTCTTGAGTCGTCAGTGTTGCAGCTAAAGGGAGATAGCCTCCTGTGATTCCCTTGGCCAAACAAAGTAAATCCGGCCTTACCGAGTCATGCTCCACCGCAAACATTTTTCCCGTACGGCCAAAGCCTGTTGCAACTTCATCACAAATCATCAAAACATTAAACTCATCACAAAGCTCGCGGACTGCACTGACAAAGCCTGGGGGCTGTAAGCGCATTCCGGCAGCACCTTGTATCATGGGCTCAATCACGCACGCTGCAATCTCATGGGCTTGCTCCAAAAAGACTTTACGCAATTGCTCAATGTCAAAATCAGGAACAGCAATCGTTTTGAATAATAGAGGACGAAAAAGATCGTGAAAGATCTGCATGCCTCCCACACTCACCGAACCAATGGTGTCTCCATGATAAGCGTTTTCCAAAGTCACAAAGAGTTGCTTTTGTTTTTCACCCTTGTGTTGCCAATATTGGAAAGCCATTTTTAAAGCAATCTCAACAGCGGTTGAACCACTGTCCGAATAAAAAACTTTTTTCAAATTTTGAGGAGCTATTTCAAGAAGCTTTTTAGCCAATAAAATCGAAGGGACATTGCCAAAACCCAAAAGTGTAGAATGCGCGACTTCATCGAGCTGACCCCGAACGGCCTGATCAATCTTGGCTTTGCGATGCCCATGGACGTTCACCCAAAGTGAAGAAATTCCATCAATGTAACGCCGACCCTCAATATCAATGAGATAGCAATCCTCAGCTGATTGAATAATTAAAGGCTCTTCCAATTGATACTCGCGCATTTGAGTAAAGGGATGCCAAATAAGCTCACGGTCCCCATCTTTGAGTTCTTGAATTTCTTCTTTGTTTTTTTTTCTCACAAATCATCCTTATTAAAATTTAGAAATTCCACTAAGCTTTTAATATCTTCTTTTTGATGATCACTCATCAAAGTGAGACGCAATCTGGCTTTTCCTACGGGAACAGTTGGAGGACGAATCGCTGTCACCCAAAAACCTTGCTGGAAAAGCTTTTGGCTCATCTCCAAAGCCTTTTGATTTTCTCCCACTATCACAGGAACAATGGGACTTTGTACAGAAATTCCTTGAGCGAGTTTTAAAGTTGAAACAGCCTCCTGAAAAAAACGCATATTACTCCAAAGTCTTTCGCGACGCTCAGACTCCTCTTGCAATATTTCTAAAGCTTGAGAAGCCGCACAAGCCACGGCAGGCGGAAGTGCTGTCGCAAAAATAAAAGTCCTCGTATGGTTGATTAAAAAATCAATCAAAACCTGAGAAGCCGCAATATAAGCACCAAAACAACCCAGGGCTTTTCCTAAAGTTCCCATTTGAATGAGCCGAGTAGAAAAAGCAGGATGCTCCCAAAGCGTTTCGGCTAGGCCTGCTCCATGAGCACCTAAAACGCCCACGGCATGGGCTTCGTCCAGATAAATCCAGGCATCAAATTCTTCCGCGAGATCTAAAATTTCCTGGAGCGGTGCGATATCGCCTTCCATCGAAAAAACGGATTCGGTCACAATTAAGATTTTTTGATCGGCGCTCATTTCTTGACGAGCCTCTTGAAGTAAACTCTTCAACACATCGAGATCAAAGTGCGGATACACTTTTTTTTTAGCCTTAGAAAGCCGCATTCCATCAATCATCGAAGCATGATTGAGCTCATCGGATAAAATTAGATCTCCCTCTTGCAGCAGACAACTCAAAACTCCCAGATTGGCTTGATAGCCCGAATTAAAAAGCAAAGCGGACTCGCTATTTTTCCATCGCGCAATTTTTTTTTCTAAGTCATGAAAGGGCTGCAAAGAACCATTGATTAAACGTGAGGCCCCTGCCCCCACACCATAGCGTTCCACACCTTCGATCATGGCAGCTTTGATTTTGGGATGATTGGCGAGTCCTAGATAATTATTGGAAGCAAAATTGAGATAGTCTTTTCCTTGATGAGAAAGAATTCTTTCCTGCGGACTAGAAATTTTTTTTAGGCTACGGAATTGATCCCCTGTTTTAAGTTGATTCAGGTGTTTTTGATAGAATGAAAGCATCGTTTATCTTAAAGGTAAAACTTTTTAGGCTAGGGCTTGAAGACAAATCAATATCACGCGTAACTTACTTTAAATTTATCTTCTTTGGATTTGTCCTCTTTAGATCGAACCTTGCGATGAGGACCAACAGGTTTAAAACCTAACTTTTCTGCTAAAGCAAGCTCTTGTTGGGGAGAACGCCCCTGAGTCGTGAGATAATTTCCAATCATCGCACCACTAGCCCCGGCGTCATAAATCTTGTCTTGATAATGCTGGAGGTTAACCTCTTTACCTCCACAGATAAAAAGTTCCTTTTCTGGCATCGCCAAACGAATCACCGAAATCAATTTAAGACAGTCGAGAGGTGTTAAATCGTGGAGATGGGCCATGGGGGTTCCGGGTCGTGGATTTAAAAAATTAAGAGGAATCGAATCCGGATCAATTTCTTTAAGTTGGAAAATAAACTCGATGCGTTGGTCTTTATTTTCTCCCATTCCCATGATGCCACCGCAGCAAACTTCAAAGCCCATTTCCTTGGCAAGTTTGACGGTTTCAACCTCTTCTTCCCAACTATGAGAAGTCACGACATTAGGAAAATAAGAACGCGCCGTCTCAATATTGTGATGATAGTGAATCATCCCCGCATCTTTGAGCTTTTGTAAATCTTCGCGTTGCATCAAACCCAATGAAGCGCAGGTTTCTAAATCGGTTTGCTGACGGATCTGAGTAATGGCATCGACGATGGTGTCCAACTCGCGCTGTTTATTCATGCCCCGGCCGCTGGTCACAATCGAAAACTCTGTTCCACCAATGCTCTCCGCTTCTTTGGCCTTCTCTAAAATTTTTTCGGTCGACATGAGAGGATAAACCGGAGAAGGCGCCTGCTTATAATTGGCTGATTGTGCACAAAAGCCACAGTCTTCGATACAGGCTCCACTCTTCGCATTGGTTATGGTGCAAAAACTCACTTCGTTGCCAAAAGCTTCATGGCGTAATTGCTTAGCAAGAGGCATGATTTTTTCAAAGTAGTGGACTTCATCAAGGTCCAAAATCTCACGGGCTGTTTCAGTATCAATACCGTTTTTTTTAATATCTTCTATTTGATCCAAATCAAAATTCATAATTTTATTTAATAATTTTATATAGTTATAATTTTAACAAAAATATTTTTGTTAATAAAAGTGTCGGACTCCGACATCTCCGACATTTTTATACCAGGCATACAAATCATAAAAGCATCCCTTATTTTATAGCACCATTGAATTAAGATAAAAATGAACTTGAAACAAGTCCTTTTTCTTTCCTTTCTTTTTAATCTGAAAAAAAAGAAAGTCAGAAAAGATATTTGAAATTCCCCTACGTTCTGCTAATTAGCTCAAAGCTCTAGCAAGACTTAAAGTCTTTGAAATTAAAAATTTTGATAAAAATAAAAACTTTTTAGCCTTAAATTTCGTGTATTGCTCACAGGGTTAAGATAAAAAAATTATGTAAGGAGAACTCTCTATGTCACCGCTGGCATTTTTTCTCACTGTCGCTGCACCTGACCCAAATTCTGAAAACGTCACCAATGGATTTTCCGTCATCAACGCTGTCTTTCAAGCAGATCCCGTAGTTAAACTCACGTTGGCTATCCTAATACTTTTTTCCATCTGTGCCTGGACGGTTATTTTACTAAAATTCTTTCAGCTCAAAAGGGCCAAAAGAAGCTCGCGCAAATTTTATGATATTTTTCAAAATAGTCACAGTTTAGAAGAGCTCCTCACCCAAAAAGTTCCTCAAGAAGGTAACCCTCTTTATGCGGTATTTTCTGTCGGTTTGGGAGACATCTTAAAAGAAAAACAGGTCAAAGCCAAAAATCCAGCTCATCAAAGTCGCCTCAATTTAGAAAGTGTTCGGCAAAAAATTCAAATGTCGGTCACTCAAGAAGCCCGTAAGCTCGAGCAACTCGCTCCTTTTTTAGCCACAACTGCCTCAACCGCTCCTTTTATTGGTCTTTTTGGAACGGTTTGGGGAATCTTAGCCTCGTTTACTTTAATTGCTCAAGGTGGCGGTGGCTTTGAAGTGGTTGGCCCCAAAATTTCGGAAGCACTCGTTGCCACGGCAGTTGGGCTCGCAACAGCCATTCCAGCAGTCATGGCTTACAACTATTTTGTCACGCGCATTAAACACCGCAGTACCGAACTTAATAATTTTGCCGAAGATCTCACCCAACGTATTCAGCAAGAGTATTTTTAGGAGTTGATATGGCTTTTAAAGCAAATGATGAGGGAAATTCTGCCCTTTCCGAAATTAATATCATTCCATTAGTCGACATCATGTTGATCATGTTGGTAATCTTCATGGTCGCTGCACCCAGTTTGCTCGCGCAAAACGAACGCAATCTTGATGTGGATGTTCCTCAAGTCGCTACCGATGTGACCGAAACCGACACCCAAGACCGCGTACTCACCATTGATAAGCTTGGCAATCTCACCTTACAAGGAAAAGGCATTGAAGGCGCCGAAAGCCACACGCTGGAAACCATCGGTGTACGACTAGAAAGCGCTTATGCCAATGAGCCCCGTGAAAATCGGGTCCTTTTTGTGCGAGCCGACAAAAGCGTGCCGCACGGAGTCGTGCTCAAAATCATCGGACTTTCACGACAAACGGGTATCGCTAAAATTGGAATGGTCACCCAACCTGAAAAAGAATCAAATTAGCCCATGGCATCAGAATCTAATTCATTCAAGACTTTTGTCAGCTTGATTGCGTCGGTCACCCTTCACCTTGCCGCAATCATTATCGTCGCTTTATATGCCAATTCTCATCGACCCGAACCCAAAGCAAAAGTCATCATGATTGCAACGGATCTTCCCATGGGTAACCCACAAGGACCTGCACATTTGACCCCAGGAGCCAAAGGCAGTCCAGGCAAAAGCAAAACTGAACAAGCTGCTTCCGAAAATCAAAAACAAAACAGCAAAAATTTAGAAACTAAAACTCAACAATCTCAAAAATCTGAAAATATCAGCCAAGATCAGAAAAAGGAAAAAGCTCCCGATAAAGCTCCTAAAACTGAAAAAACAGCTAGTTCAAAGCAAAATCAAAACAATTCTTCTTCACCGAAAAGCAACTCAGAGCTCAAAGAACCCGATGCAAAAAAGGAAAAAGCTATTTCCGAAAATCAAAACAATGAAAAAAACTCCACGCAATCAGGAGAAGCAAGCAAACAAAATGAGATAAGCGCAGAAGAAAAAGCCCGCCAAGAAGCCTTAGCTAATATTAGCAATGAAATCGCCAGTCGAAATAATTCTTCCGCAAATAATTCGGCTTCGGGAGGAAATAACCCAAGCAATAGCCCAGGAGAAGGCGGTGCAGGTGGAGGCGGAGGCCCTGGAAGCGAAGTCGGTGCACGGGATAGTTCTTACATCAATTATATTGTCAAAGTTAAAAATCTCATTCAAAGAAATTGGGTCCGTTTGGGAATGGAAAGTGGCAAAGTTTTAAAAGCGCAAATCAATATCAAAGTGGATGCCAACGGCAATGTCATCTCAAAAGTGATGATCCGAGGTAGCGGTAGCACCAGCTTTGATCATTCGATCAAAAGAGCCATCGAAAGCTCAACCCCTCTTCCACCGCCTCCATCTTCTATACGCCAAGATGCTATGACAGACGGCATCATCATTGACTTTACAGGGGGGTCGAGATCTGGTTAAGAATCTAATCAAGAAAGCTAACAGCTAAATTCCACATATGTGTAATCTAGCAAATAAATCGATTTCTTAGAAGGACACTGATTATGAAAACAAAAACAAGCATCATACTTTTTCTCCTGAATTTAATTTTTACAAATTTTGTCACAAGCTTTGCACAAGCAGCGGCGATTTATATTAACATCGAAGATTTTTCTCCTGCGCAAAAATTTCCCATTGCTGTTTCGGATATTATCAACCAAAAAGAACAAATTCCCGATGAAGAAGGGGTAGAAATTGCGGATATTTTGCGTCGCAATTTAAAACTAGCCGGATATTTCGATATTATTCCCAAATCTCAATACCTCGACAAAAGCGCAGCGCTCCTTCCCGAACAAGTCAATTTCAAAAAATGGACAGCAACCGGTGCGCGTGTGTTTATCAAAGGGGCATATGTTAAACGAGGAAAAAGTCGTACTCTTGAACTCCGACTCTATGACCCTGAACTTCAAAACATGCTGGTCGGCAAAGAATATAAAGTGAAAAAAGATCAAATTCACGCTGCTATCCACCGTTTTGCAGACGAAGTCATGTTAGCCCTGACGGGACAGCGTGGTTTTTACAGCACCAAGATCGCTGCAGCTTGTGGACTTCCCGGAAAAGAACAAATCGTCATCATGAATGTCGACGGCTCGCAAAAAACTGAAGTCACTAACAATCAAGCGATGAATCTTTCACCTGCATGGTCACCCAATAATACGCAAATTGTTTTCACTTCTTACCTAAAATATTTTCCAGAAATTTACTTAACTCAAAACAAAGGGCTTAACGATTGGTCCAAACCCCAACGCCTGACTTTTAATAATAGTTTAAACATCACTCCAACCTTTTCTCCCGATGGCCAAAGCATTGCCTTCGCATCTAGCATGGATGGAGACCCCGATATTTTCTTAATCGACCCAACAGGTCAAAAGAGCGGTTCTATCGTGAAAAACTTTGGCATTGATATCTCACCAACCTGGTCACCTGACGGACAATATGTCGCATTTTCTTCCGAGCGTGCAGGGAACCTCCACATCTTCGTGACAGACCGCAGTGGTTCTTCAACCACACGTTTAACTTTCACCGGTTATCAAAATGATACTCCCGAATGGTCTCCTCGCGGTGATAAGATTGCATTTATTCGCCGCGCCAGTGGTGGTTTTAATATTTTTACTATGAATGCAGACGGAAGTGACGTTCGGCAACTCACCGAGGTTGCCAATAATGAAAATCCCGTTTTCTCGCCGGACGGACGTTATATTCTTTTCAGTCGCTCTCAAGGAGATAAAAATGATCTCTATATTATGATGTGGGATGGATCCAACCAAACTCCGATTACTCAAGAAGGAAATTGCAAAACACCGGATTGGTCCAATTGGATTAATGCACAATAAAATACCCTTACTCAAGTGTACAAGCTTCAGGAAAAGTTTCGTATGTTATCACATAGTATCGGCGTCATTGACATAGGTTCAAATACCGTCCTCATGACTTGCGGGCGTTTGAACTCCCAAGGAAAACTTGACCTACTATTAGAAATGCAAGATGTCGCCCGTCTCTCGGAAGGTCTCCAAGATGAGGGAAAACTCAAAAATGAAGCCAAAGAACGCGTTTTAAATGTCCTGAAAAAATTTAAAAAGTCGGCACAAGAAAAAGGTATTGAGAATATCATAGCTGCAGGGACTGCCGCCTTTCGACGCGCCAGCGACGGGAAAGAATTTGCGAAAGATATCGAAAAAAATTTAGGCATCCCAACGCAAATCTTAAGCGGAGAACAAGAAGCCTATTACTCTTTTTTAAGTGTCGAAAACAGCTTTTCAGCCGATCAAAAATCTCTCGGAATGATCGACATTGGAGGTGGATCAACCGAGCTCGTTTTAAAGAGCGTCCAAAATGCCACCAGCCTTCCGATTGGAACCGTTAAGCTAAGTGAAGAGCATCTTGTCTCACACCCAATTTCGAACAGCGATTGGCAGGCATTAAAAGAGGATATTCAACAAAAACTCCAAAACTCTGCACTTGATTTAGACCAAAAGCCCGAAATCTGGGTCGCAGTTGCTGCGACTCCAACGACTCTTGCCACCTATTTACAAAAACTTCCTGAGTTCAATCCACAAAAAGTTCATGGTTATTGCATTCAACTGGATACTTTAAAAACAAGTCTTGAGAAGCTCCGTCAACTTTCTATCGAGGATAGAAATAGCCTTCCCGGCATGCTCCCCAAACGCGCTGAGCTGCTCCCCATTGGTGGACTCATTTTACAAGAAGTGATGGAATTTTTAAAAATCTCCGAAATCACGGTTAGCTACGAAGGACTGCGTTTTGGACTTTTGTGGGAAAACTTGCTCAAAGACTAAATAATGGATAATGATTTTTGAAATTTGTCTAAATCATGTCATAATGCAAATATGCGCATTCAAAAAATTCCCAGTTCAGACTATGAAGAAATTTGGGAAGCCCAGGATGCTTCGCAAAATTTCCATGCCTTTATTGTCCTTCATTCTCTCAAAAGGGGCCCCGCAATTGGTGGCCTGCGTTTTTGGAAATACCCTGACAGCCAAGCCGCTCTAGAAGATGCCCAAGAACTCGCACGCGCCATGACCTACAAAGCTGCACTCGCTAGACTTCCCCATGGAGGCGGCAAAGCCGTCATGATTGAACCCAATACTTCCTATGAACGCAGAAACTTAATGAAACTCTTTGGGCAATTTATTGATCAACTAAACGGTCGCTATATCACTGCAAAGGATGTTGGCAGTGGAGCGAGTGACATGGAAATCATTAAACAAGAGACTCCTTGGGTAACAGGTTTAGCCCAAAGTCATGGCGGTATGGGTGATCCCTCGGAACCCACTGCAAAAGGCGTCGCCCTGGGTATCGAAACATGCCTGGATTATACATTTAAAAACCGCCCTCAAAAAATCCGCATTGCGATTCAAGGTTTGGGTGGAGTCGGCAGGCAGCTCTCCCAACTACTCTCTCAAAAATCTTATGAAGTTTGGGGAACCGATGTTTCAGCAAAAAGCGTATTTGCTTGTTCTCAACTTAAAAACTTTCACTCCGTCTTACCCGAGTCCATTTTTAAAACACCCTGTGAAATCTTTGCTCCTTGCGCTCTTGGCAACGTCATTTCTCAAGAAAACATTTCTCAACTCAATTGTAAAATTGTTGCAGGCTCAGCTAATAACCCTTTGAGAGATGCACAAAAAGATGCAAATACTCTACACCAAAAGGGCATTCTCTATGCACCCGACTTTGTCATCAATGCAGGAGGCTTATTACACGTTGCCGCAGAATTTACTCAACTCAAAAAAGCCGAACTCGAAAATCAACTAAATATCATTCCTCAAAATTTAAAAAAAATTTTCGACATATCGGAAAGCGAACATCTCAACCCCTTACAAGCCGCTTTACAAATGGCAGAAGAAATACTTAAAAACTAAGTATGAATAAAATGACAAACGATCTATTCTCGCAATCTGCAGAAAAATTTCAAAAGGACAACGCTCCGCTTGCGGAGCGATTGCGTCCGCACAAAGTTGAAGAAATTATCGGCCAAGATCACCTACTGGGAGAAGACGGCGCTCTAAAAAAATGGATTTCACAAGATAAAATTCCTTCCATCATTTTATGGGGGCCTCCGGGTAGTGGCAAAACGACTTTAGCTCGAGCCATCGCACGATCGACCCATTCGCATTTTATGTCACTTTCAGCGGTATTGTCTGGCGTCAAAGAATTGCGCGCGACGGTCGAAGCAGCCAAAGAGCAACTTCAGTATCATCAACGTCCGAGCATTCTATTCATCGATGAAATTCATCGCTTCAACAAAGCACAACAGGATGCCCTCCTCCCTCACCTCGAAGATGGAACACTCACTCTCATTGGGGCAACGACTGAAAATCCCTCTTTTGAAGTCATTGGTCCCCTGCTCTCGCGCTGCCGCGTTTTTCTACTTCATAGTCTCGATGAATCCGCTTTGAAAAGTTTGGTCAAAAAAGCCGAAAAAACACTGGGAAAAAAGCTCAGTGATGTAGCTTCCCAATTTTTAGTCAAAGACGCTCAAGGAGATGCCAGGCGCATGCTCAACACACTGGAAATAGCCGCACATCTAAGCCAGGAAGGTGAGCTCATTGATCTCAAGGAAGTTTCCCAAGCAACTCAGCATACTCCTCTCACTTACGATAAAAATGGAGAAGCCCACTATAATCTTATTAGTGCTTTTATAAAAAGTATGCGAGCTTCCAAACCCGATGCTGCTATTTATTATCTCGCTCGAATGTACGAAGCTGGAGAAGATCCTCGCTTTTTGGCAAGACGCATGGTCATTTTTGCAGCAGAAGATATAGGAATTACGGATCCCCAAGCCTTAAACTTAGCAGTCAGTGCCATGCAGGCTTATGAGTTTGTCGGGCGAGCCGAAGGATGGATTCCACTGGCAGAAGCTGCTACTTACTTGGCACAAGCCCCTAAAAGCAATGCTAGCTACCAGGCTTACAAAAACGCCAAAGCAGAAATTTCACAGTCCGGCTCTCTTCCGGTTCCCCTACAATTACGCAATGCCCCCACAAAGCTCATGAAAGATTTAGACTATGGAAAAGATTATCGCTATGCTCACAGCGACCCCGAGGGTTCTAAAGAAATGGAATGCCTACCTGACAAAATTGCAGGAAAGAAATTTTTTATTCCTAATATTGATTAGCTATAGGCTTTCTTGAAAAACAACTCTTTTTTCGCAATCTATTCGACAATATAAGACATGGGATCGGTTGGAACTCCATCTACTTGAACTTCGTAATGGAGATGAGGCCCTGTGGAAGCACCGCTGCTTCCAACTGCCGCAATGATTTGACCTTTTTGAACTTGGTCACCTTCTTCAACAAAAACTTCCGAAGTATGACCATAGAGAGTTTGAATACCGAAGCCATGATCAATCATAATTGTACGACCATAGCCACCTTTATGGGCTGCAAAAGAAACCACTCCATCTGAAGGAGCTTTAATCGGTGTGCCATAGGCAGCCGCAATATCAATTCCGTTGTGCATTTTAACTCTTCTGGCCCAAGGAGAAACTCGATAGCCAAAACCCGAAGTTAGCCAGCCATGAACAGGCCATTGGGAAGGAGTTGATGCCCAAAAGGATAAGCTATCTTCATTAGCTTCGTAGACATCATTAACACGCAATTCTAAATCTAATGCGAGATCCTGCAATTCATCTAATTTAAAAGAGACTTTATCAAAAAAACGAGCCCCCAGGGGTTGATTTTTCCAATGACCTTCCGACGTTTCCCAAACACTGGGTAATTTTTCGACCTTAGCGATAAATGCAGTAAAGTCTTCCTCTGGTTTTTTGTCGATAGGACCAATACCAACTCCTAGTTTACCGGTTTCTGACCCAACGGAGGCTTCCATTTTTTCAGCAAAACGGTCAATACGATTTAAGCTATTTTCTAAGGAC
This sequence comes from Deltaproteobacteria bacterium, assembly GCA_024233625.1. GTDB lineage: Bacteria > UBA10199 > UBA10199 > DSSB01 > DSSB01 > JACKPJ01. Next base: position 158,826 of record JACKPJ010000002.1, on the reverse strand, counting down.
TCTACTTTAGAAAGCAGTTCGGCCTTTTCCTGACGCATCCGCACAAAAGCATCTGTATAATTACGGTCGCTTTCAGCGCGGTAATAGAAAAAGCCCCAAGTCATGATAACACTGAATACAACGAAAACAGCGAAAAAACCTGATATAAAACGAAATTTGGTATCCGAAAGAGTAATATGACGATGCTTGATATTTTTCGAATTTGCCTTCTTGAAGCTCCAATGAGCCATATTTGATGTCCCTCGCAAAATTTCTTAAATACTAACTTGTGCTCATAATTTTAAGAATATTCAAAAAAAGAGATATATAAGATTACCAAATATTGATCTTAAGTCAAGACTCGAGTCTCGCTATAAAAAAAATAAATCATAAGTACTTGAAATATAATATATTTTACAAAAGAAAATAAAATAAAAAAAGAGTTAGAACTTTAAAAAAATACTCTCTTAGAAAACTAAAAATCTTCGTCAATATGCAAGATAATGACCGTAATATTATCGTCACCACCTCGACTATTCGCTAACTTAATAAGCTGCTCACAGGCCTCTGGAAGATCATTATCACCAACAACTTGTCTTATTTCATCATCTTCCACTAAATTAGAAAGCCCGTCTGAACATAGTAAAATCTTATCATCTGTCTTGACCTGATGCATAGTGATGTCAGTATCGACATCTTCCTGGTAGCCTACTGAGCGTGTAATAATATTTTTGAGCTTATGACCCCGAGCATCTGCTTCGGAAATCACTCCTGCCTTAATTTGCTCACTAACAAGACTGTGATCTTCTGTTAATTGTTTAATTTCATTATCACGGACTAAATAGGCCCTTGAGTCACCGACATTAGCAATATATAAATTTTCGCCATCCAACATGGTTGCGACCGTTGTTGTACCCATCCCTTGATATTTCTCATTAGCGTGGGCTTCTTGATAAATACGTCTGCTGGCCTCTTGAATTGCATAACGAAGTTGATCGCCAATATCCGCATCCTGAGTATTAACTCCGGTTATTTGTGTAGCATCAGGATCTCCATTGAATTTTTCAATCCAACCCTCAACAGTTTTAACCGCTAATTTCGATGCATATTCTCCGCCTAAATGTCCCCCCATCCCATCAGCAACAATATACAAGCCAATTTCATTATTGATGAGATAAGAATCTTCATTTTGAAAACGCTTCATCCCAACATTGGACATTCCATATGATTCGATTTTAAAGGACATAACTCTACATCTTAAAAAAACTTACCTTACTTATAAAGAGTGTAAAAAAAATGCACTTTTCTACACACTTACCAGAAGGCTTTGACTATAAGTTTAGTTTGCCATACTTCTCACAAAATAAGTGAAAAACGTAAAGCTTAAAAATTTTTTTTTATCAAGGCTAAACTTCAGAAATGCAAAAATAGAGAAAGATTCAAATCAAAACTTTGCTAATTCGGGATAGCTAAAAAATGAACGACTCTTTTTGACATCCTCATGCTGCAAACTCACCCAAAAGCTGCCTAGCATTTTCCAAGGCTTGTGCTGTAATTCTCACACCTGCTAACATACGTGCTATTTCTTGCAGACGTTCTTCCCCATCCAATAAAGAAATCTCTGAAATAGTGCGTTTATTTTGCACCTTTTTACTTACCAAATAATGCCACTTTGCTAATGAAGCAATTTGAGGCAGATGTGTCACCGCAATAACTTGTGATTTCTTACCCAAAGACTGTAGCTTTTGACCAATCAATTCAGCAACTTTACCTCCAACGCCTGTATCCACCTCATCAAAAATAAGCACAGCAGCACTTTTTTTATGAAATAATATTTCGTATAAAGCCAGTAATAGGCGGCTCAACTCACCCCCCGATGCAACCTGCTCCAATGCCTTCAGAGGTTCCCCTGGATTAAACGAAAGCTCAAAACACATGCTTTCGCCGCCCCGTTCATGAAAGTCTTCAATTTTTTGATATAAATCAAACTTCCAATTTACACGGGTCTGAGGCATGGCTAAAGCTTCCAAAGACTGAACCAATTGATGAGTTATTTTTTCGGCTGTCTTCTGACGAGTCTTAGTTAATTTTTGAGCTTTCTCTAATAAATCCTCTTTCGATTGCTGAATACGCGCTTGATGTTCTTTTAATAGATAGTCGAAGTCTTCACACTCATCCAATTGGACTTTCAGCTGTTGATGTTTTTGGATAAGCTCTTCGATTCCTAAACGATATTTTTTTTGAAGTCTCTGCAACAAGTCTAATCTGGATTCGATCGTATCCAAGTCTTGCTCTGGAGAAGGTAAATTCGCATGGTAGTGCTGGATGTGTTGAATAAGTTCCTGTGACTGCTCTGCAAGTTCATTGATTTGTTCACCCCAAGGTAAAGAAGTTTCTTCCCACTGAAATAACTTTTTATCTAGAACTTGCAATTTAGAAATTTGTTCCGTTAGAGAGTCTTCATCTTCAGCTAATAAACGCAACATTTTGTAACTTGTATCATGAAGGTTTGCACTGTTCTTGAGTCGTTGTTTAAGACTCTCCAGTTCTTCTTGCTCACCCACTCTGAGCTCTGCTGCATCGAGTTCCTGATATTGAAACCGTAAAAAATCTTCCTGTTCCTTAACTTGCCTCACACGTTCTTCTAAAGCTTCAACTTGCTTCAAGATCTGTTTATAGTCACGGTAGGCATCTTGATATTCTTGAACTAGAGGAAGATGCCCTCCCATTTGATCAAGCAAACTGAGTAAATAATCATTCTTTAAAAGCTTTTGAGCAGCATGTTGTCCCACCTGGTTGCAAAGCTTTTCTCCAATTTCTTGGATGATTTTAAGAGAAACATTTTGATCGTTGACATAAGCCCGAGAGCGGCCACTAGAGGAAAAGTGACGCCGCAGAATCACTGTATTAAGACCAGCTTCATCAAGAGCTTTTTCTTGCATAAACTGCTGTAAATCACTTTTGGGTGGCATCTCAAAAACTAAAGTCACCACCGCTTCATCACAGCCCGAACGCAAGCAGTCTTTATCAACACGTGAACCTAAAGCAAACGCAATGGCTTGCAGAAGAATAGATTTACCTGCACCTGTCTCACCCGAAATGGCGTGAAAACCTTCATGAAAATCAAGAATGATTTTTTCTATGAGACCGAAGTTTTGAATCGATATTTCTTGAAACATAGCTACTATCACAAGCTTTGAAATAAAAGCTACGAATAGAGATATGTCATTGTACAAGAGAAATCAATGAGGAAAATCTTTTTACGTATTCGCTCGAGGCTTCTGGGGTTCTTGATAATGGCTCGCTTCTTTCAGCAAAGCCTCGATATTAGATTTTTCATTTTTTCCGACTACATGATCAGTTAAGCCGTTCCAATGCTGATGATCGAGGTCTTCAAAACGGATATATGCATCAGCAAGTCGAAGAGCTTCCCATTCAACTACTTCCGCTGATTCACCATTAGCCATTTTTTCTTTCAATTTCGAGGCATAACCTTTAATTCCTGGATGTTTTTTCTTTGTCACACTATCTTTCCAACCATCCCAATCATTCTTTGCAATCTCTAAAGTTTCAGGAGCAGTATTACGTAGATTTCTTTTCAAATCTTCTTTTTTTATATAGTCAGAATTTTGATATTCTTTTTGCAAATAGCGATTGAGTCCACTACGGCCCGAAATTTCATCCTTGCAACTTTTAGCTTCACCATTGACCCCGATGCAGTCAAAAACTTTTTCTGTGGTGAGTTCTTCTTCAGGAATTCGCTCGCTACTTGCTGCGACTGCTGGACCATCCCCAAACTCTGCAATGACTTGCTGGCGCTTACTAGCCAACAAAGCATCCAAGTCAACATCAGCAAAGGCAGAATCACTATCCAAACGATCAGAAGCTTTTTGAATTGGGTCCGATTTCGAACTTCCACAAGCACCCTCTTTTCTTCCCAAACCAAGGCGACTCATTTGTTTATTTTGTGCGATAAAAGTACTTTTATTTTCTTTTGTTTTTGAGGAGGAAGGATTTTTTGCTAATTGGATCGCTTTACCCAAAGCGACCGTCTCTGCCCTGACTTGCTGATAGGCACCTGAACGCTTCTCACCAGCAGGATAATTTAAACTTGAAAAAGGAGAACTTGTTAAAACATCCATTGCAGCAGAAAATTTCGACTGCGCTGAATCAAGGTCACCCTTTTTTAAGGCATTACGCCCATCTGCGACTAGACCTTGGGCCTTAATTGTTAAGTCCAAACGTTGCTCCGGATTAATATCACTTTTAGAAGATAGACTATTTTGAACAGTTCCCTGGTTAGACTGAGCCTGAGTTGGATTAATTGCCATATGTACCTTCCCCTATTTTATTTATAAAGATATTCTAAGTTTATAATTTAACTAAATTCATTCTTATACACTTAAAATATATATGGTGCAATTTTTAAACCAAAATAATCTAAAAAAAATTGCTTATAAATTATAGACTTATTAAAAATAGAAAAACAAAAACTGGGGAACACTGTCACCAAAACAAAATAAAGTGGTGATTTTTGTCCCCATTTTTAATTGTAGAAGTTTGTAGAAGTTCAGGACAAAACCTGTGGAGGTTCAAAAGATCTCTACTCCTGTTTTAAGAAAATAAACGAAAATGGTGAAGTTAAAAATTAGGAAAAAAACACTGTATTTAAAAAGTATTTTTAAAACGCGCCCTGCATGATTCGAACATGCGACCTTTGGTTTCGTAGACCAACGCTCTATCCAGCTGAGCTAAGGGCGCTTAAACATAACAAGAAATAAATTATTAATAGCGGAGAGGGTGGGATTCGAACCCACGGTAGAGCTTACGCCCTACGACGGTTTAGCAAACCGCTACCTTCGGCCTCTCGGTCACCTCTCCAAATAAACAACGCCAATAAGACGCAAAAAAAGTCCCATCGTCTTACAAAGAAAAAGCAATGAACTCAATATTTTTTTATCAATACTGCTTTATTTTTAAAGATATTTAATACAGCTTCAAAAATACTTAGAACTTTATAATAGCGGAGAGGGTGGGATTCGAACCCACGATGCGCTTGCACGCATGCCGGTTTTCAAGACCGGTGCCTTCAACCACTCGGCCACCTCTCCTTAATATCTGCTTTTTTCATAGCAAGCGAGGTGAATGCTATAAAAAAGTCTGCTAGTATATTTCAAGTAGAAATTTTAATTTCCTTAGCACCCACATATTTTTGTAAAACTTCCGGAATTTTAATCGAACCTTTACTTTGTTGGTAATTTTCTAAAATTGCCAGAAAAGTTCTCCCAACAGCTAGTCCACTCCCATTCAGGGTATGGACAAAATGATTCTTACCTGACTCGTTTTTAAAGCGAATTTTTGCGCGTCGTGCTTGAAAGTCCTCAAAATTACTACAACTGGATATCTCACGATAACAATTTTGTCCAGGAAGCCAAACTTCTATATCATAAGTCTTTGCTGCAGAAAAACCAATATCTCCTGTGCAAAGACTAACCACTCGATAATGTAAACCCAACTTTTGCAAAATCGACTCCGCATGAGAAGTTAAGTTTTCCAACTCTTCGTAGGATCGTTCAGGATGAACAAGTTTAACTAACTCGACTTTATTAAATTGATGCTGCCGAATCAAACCACGTACATCTTTACCATAGCTTCCTGCTTCGCTGCGAAAACAAGGGGTATAAGCTGTCATGGATACTGGCAAATCAGATTCTGACAAGATTTCATTTTGATAAATATTTGTCACGGGAACTTCTGCTGTTGGAATTAAATAATACCCCACCTGAGTTACAAACAAATCTTCTTCAAACTTAGGTAATTGCCCTGTCCCAATGAGTGCTTGACGATTGACTAAAAATGGCGGCAAGACTTCTTCGTAACCATTCTCTTGCGTCTGTACATCCAACATAAAATTAATTAACGCTCTCTCAAGCTTTGCACCCCAATGACGATATAAGGTAAAGCGCGATCCGGCAATTTTTGCCCCACGCTCAAAATCAAGTAAACCGAGCTTTTCACCCAAGTCCCAATGAGGTAAGGGATCAAAGTCAAAGTCGGGTTTATCACCCCAAAAGCGTATTTCTTGGTTCTGAGATTCATCCTTACCTACTGGCACCGAAGAGTGCGGCAGATTCGGAATATGTAATAAAATATCCTGAAGTTTTTCTTCAACTCCCTCTTTAAGAGGTGTCATAGATTTAAGACGCGTTGCAACTTCCTTCATTTGCTTCATTATTTCGTCAGCATTTTCCCCTGCGCTCTTTTTCTTCTGAATTTCCTGAGACGCCAAATTTTGCTGATGTCGAAGTTCGTCAAACTCTTGTTGTTGCTGCTTTCGGAGTTCAGCTAAACGTTGAATTTCTTCAAGGGAAGCAAGATCCGCACCCCGATTAATGAGCGAAGTTTTTACTTCATCTAAATTTTCAAGTACATATTTTAAGTCTAACATATTAAAGCCTTTTTATATCCAATCACTTAAAAATTTTTACTAAAGTCTCCCATCAAGCATAAACTTCTCAAATAAAGATTCTAGTTATGCTTCGATAAAAAACAAAATATATTTATGTCCACGAGCTAAATTAAAGCACAAATAAAAAAGCAGCTTACTTTGCATAAGCTGCCTTTTAATAAGAATCCAGAAATTTCTCTTGAAATACAGTACTAACTTTTACTTTTCATCAATTCCATATCAATAACTTCTTTAAAAGCGGGATAAGGTTTGGCCCCTTTCAAGGCTTGACCATTGATAAAAAATGCTGGAGTGCCTGTAACACCTGCTTTTCTGCCATCATTCATATCTTTTGCAACCTCTTGCGCAAACTTTCCACTATCTAAACACTGTTCGAATTTTGCTTGATCCAAATTAAATGCTTTTGCATATTCTTTCAATTGAGGAACCTGAAGATCCTTTTGGTTTTCCCAAAGTTTATCACTATATTCCCAATATTTACCTTGGTCACCGGCACATTGAGCGGCTTCAGCAGCTTTTTTAGCTTGAGCATGAAAACCCAAAGGAAAATCACGCAAGACGTACTTTACCTGACCATCATAATCTTTTAAGATCTGTTCAATCGTCGGGCGTACTCTGACACAAAAAGGGCATTGGTAGTCAGTAAATTCAATAATGGTTACTTTAGCATCTTTCGCTCCTTTAAAATGATCATCATCAGCACTAACGTCAACACGAGGACGTTCTAAATGAATTTTTATATCCGCTTCATCACGCAAACGGCTGATTAAGTTATTGTGATAAATAGAAGCCTGTCTTGAAGCTAACTGATTTTTAATCGTCTCTTTGACTTTTTCTAAAGGTTGACCTCGCATCCGAGCTTTATTCTTTTCATAAAAGTCTTTCACTTCTTCCTCAGAAACTTCACCGACTTTTTCATCGACTTCTTTCTTGATCAATTCATCGACGCTCATTTTTTTCTTTTCAGCTTCTGCTTTTAATAACTCATCAATAATAATTGCATTAACTCCTTGAAGCTGGAGTTCAAAAATTGAATTCTTGATCGAAGAAAGTCGTGATTCAATTTTCTGATTAACTTCACCTTCAGTAATTTTTTTACCGTTAATTTCGGCAAAGACTTCTTTACTGTCAGAGCTAGGGAGAATGCTACTACTCGAACCACCTTGACCCGCTTCTTTTTGATCACTCCCTTTTGAAATTGTTCCACCGTTTGCGCAACTAACTAAGCCCATTAAGCCTAGCGCTAAAATCAAGTTTTTAGTACTCATAAACTCCCTTTTCCTTTTTTAAAGTTTACTGACTTTATAATCCATATCACGGAATATAAAAATTAATTATTTTGTTTAGATAGTTCCATATCGATAATTGTCTTAAAGTATTCATAAGGTCGAGCTCCACCAACTAAAATTCCATTAATAAAAAAAGTTGGTGTACCTGCAACTCCAAGTTTTTTTCCTTCTTTAATATCGCCCTCAACCTGAGAAGCATATTTTTCTTTATTTATGCAGCTATTAAATTTCTTTGTATCAATTCCAGTTTGCTTAGCAAATTTAAGTAAATTTTCTTTATCAAGTTGCCTCTGGTTTTCCCATAAAAGCTCTGAATACTTCCAATAAGCTCCTTGTTCATGAGCACAGAGTGCTGCTAGCGCTGCAGGTTTTGCATTTTGATGAAAACCTAATGGAAACTGTTTTTGCACAAAGTGTACTTGATCTTCGTACTTTGCTAAAATACGCTTCATTGTTTCATGAGCGCGGTAACAGAAAGGACATTGAAAATCTGTAAACTCGACAATGACTAGCTCTGCACTTTCCTTACCTCGACTTGGATCTTTGGGGTCTTTTGTAAAATTCATTCTTGGAGGGGATAAAAATACTTCAATATTTGCTTCTTTCCTTAACCTTGAAATAAACTGCTGTTTATAGCGTGCTTGAGTTACGTCCAAGGATTCTTCCTGCTTATTCATTTTAAATTCTCTCTGTGCAGGCAAGTCAACTTCGCTATGAAGCAACTTTTTGACTGAGGTTTTTCGCCGTTTTGCTTCTTGCTCAATCAACTTCTCAGCAATTAAGTGATTCAACTCGTTCATCTTTTCTTCATATATTTCTTGATCAAAATGACTCAACTTGGATTTTACATTATCCTGAAGCTCTTGAGAGCTAATTGGCTCTCCATTGACCTTTGCCACAGGGTCCGGAGATTTTGCTTGAAGAGAAAATTGGAAAAAAATTAAAAGTAAGAAAATTTTTAAAGATACAATAAGTTTCATATTATTTATCACCTAAATCACACAAATATTAGAAATATAGGGGCATTTATCAATGCTAAAGCTTCAAAATTTTAATACGATACAAAAATCAAAATAGTTTTTTTATTCAACAGCAGAATATTCTGAATGATTCTACGCAAATTGCAAAGCTTTTTTTTAGGAGAATTCTAAAAACTTATCTCTCTAGAAGTTTATTTTTGGCTTTAGAGCTCATAATAAAAAAAGCTAGATTCAATGTCATTGAAATCTAGCTTCACATTATATTAAAAAAATATTTTATAAAAAAAGATGAGTTTTAATTTCGCAGAGGTTTATTATTCATCAACATATATTGCATTCTAGCTTGCGTTTTTTCAGTGCCTAGTAATTGTAAAAAGACTTCCCTTTCAAGATCTAAAATATGTTGCTCAGACACATAAGCTTGAGTCGGTACATCACCACCACAAAGGATATGAGCAAGCTTCTCTGCAATTAAGGCATCATGCTCACTGACTTGACCTAAGGCCAAAAATCCACGGATAGAACTTTTTACAGCCATTTCACCTCCTAAACCCGGAACTAAAATATCTTCGCGCAACTGGGCAGGCTGGTAATCTTTCGCCATTTCTAAAACATCGCGTTTGGCATCTCGTAATAAGGACTCTTTATCTAAAGAAATCTTATCACTACGTTTTAAGTAGTCAAACTCAATGGCCTCTTTTGCACTTGTTGCAACCTTCGCAAAAGCAATACGCTCAAAAGCTCTTTGAACTTTAGGGAAAGGTCCTCCATCTCCTGGGGCCATCCAAACTCTCTGACCTTTAGCACGCAAAGAGGCTTCACAGTTGAGCAGCATATTTTTACACCCGCCCCCTGCAGGAATCAAACCAACTCCAACTTCGACAAGCCCGATATAGGTCTCAGCGGCTGCTCTTACTGCATCTGCTGCCATTGCGATCTCACAGCCTCCACCTAATGCTAATCCAAAAGGAGCTGCAACAACAGGCTTAGGCGCCAAACGCATTGCTTGGCCAAAGTCTTGGAATTGTTTCACCAAGTTCTCAATTTTATCCCAATTTTTTTGCTGAGCTTCGAGCCAAATCAACATTAAGTTTGCGCCTACTGAGAAATTTTCAGCCTCATTATTAATCACCATACCTTGGTACTTATCGGATTTAAGCAACTCAAGCCCTTGCATTCCCATCTCTCCGATATCTGAATCAATGGCGTTCATCTTAGTATGGAACTCAAGACAAATAACCCCATCGCCAATATCGATCAGACTAGCACCTGCATTTTTAGCTAAAACTTCTTGAGTCTCTTTAATGTCTTTTAAGAATATAATTCCTGGACGTCTAGGAACGGGTTTATATTCGTTCGTCTCAATATCAAAATAGCTTAATTGACCATTCACTTTTTTATAAAAGCTACCTTCACCCTTTTCTAAGACTTGCTTAAATATTGTTGGAACCTTTAAACCTTCATTTTCGATTTTTTCGACTGTTTCTTGAACACCCATACCATCGATGATTTCAAAGGGACCTGCTTCCCAGTTATATCCCCATTTCATAGCGTTATCGATATTCACAATATCATCCGCAATTTCAGGAATACGATTTCCCGCATAAATCAAGGTATCTCGAGTGGTTTTCCAAGCTAAATCTGAAGCGCGATCTCCTCCTGCGATGACAGCTTTGATACGTTCACCCACATTTTCAACACCTTTAGCTGCTTTAAGAGAGTCAAATTTTACTTCTTCTTTTGGACGGTATTCACAAGTCTTCAAATCTAAAGCAAGAATCTGCTTATTACCTTTTTCATCTGTAGTCTTCTTATAAAAACCCTGACGAGTTTTATTCCCCAAATAGCCTTTTTCTATCATTTTATTGATAATATCAGGCAAGACAAAGACTTCGCGTTGTTCATCATGGGGGCAATTGTCATAGATAGTCTTCGTTACATGAGGTAATAAATCCACACCGACCAAGTCAACTGTACGAAACATTGCGCTCTTTGGTTTACCTGTGGCAGGACCCAAAATTTTATCAGCCTCTTCAATGGTATAATTTCCTTCTTGGAGATGCTTGAGAGCCACCATTGAAGAATAGGTTCCAATGCGATTGGCAATAAAATTTGGGGTATCTTTGGCGTAAACAACTCCTTTTCCTAGACGCTCTTCGAGAATTTCAGCCATTTCTTCAACAATTTTAGGGTCTGTTTTATCCGAGGAAATAATTTCCACCAATTTCATATAGCGAACAGGGTTGAAAAAGTGTGTAACGAGGAAGTTCTTTAAAAAGTCATCACTTCGCCCCTCAGAAAGAGAAGTAAGAGGAAGGCCTGAAGTATTTGAGCTTACAATACAATCTGCTTGACGAATTTTTTCAATTTTTTCGTAAACAGATTTCTTAATGTCTAGACGTTCAATAACAACTTCGACAATCCAATCACATTCTTTCAGCTTATCCCAATCATCCTCGAAGTTACCAGGTGTAATTAATTTAAGATCGCGCTTTGAATAAATGACTGAAGGTCTAGAATTTTTTATGGAATCAATACCTTTCAGAGCAAATTTATTACGAAATTGAGGACTTGTTTGTGTCAAGCCAGCTTTCTCATCTTCTTCATTCAACTTAGGTGGAACAATATCCAATAACATTACTGGAATTCCTGCACCTGCGATATGTGCTGCAATTCCTTGACCCATGACTCCCGCACCTAAGACGGCTACTTTTTTGATCTCTCGCATAATAAAATCCTTCGTTATGATCTTAATTTAGAATAGTTAAGTCTAAAGCTTCCAAAAAAACTTTAGACTCGACTTTATACACTATTGATAATGACTCAACACAGACTTTAAGTTAAATACTAGGCAAGTCTTTCAATGATACAGGCTGCTCCTTGGCCCCCACCGATACACATGGTTTCGAGTCCCCATCTTTTATCATAGGTCAACAAATCATTGATCAAAGTTGCCATAATACGTGAACCTGAACACCCTAATGGATGGCCTAAAGCGATAGCTCCACCATGGGGGTTGAGTTTTTTACGGTCAATACCTAAATCCTGAACTACAGCGAGTGACTGCGAAGCAAAAGCTTCATTCAGTTCAACGATATCGATATCATTAATGCTCATATTAGCCCGTTTTAAAGCTTTACGCACTGCCGGCACTGGACCCATTCCCATAATTTCTGGATCACAACCAGCGACTGCCATCGCATGAATCCGCGCTAAGGGCTTAATACCTAAAGCTTTGGCTTTTTCTGCGCTCATCATGACAACGGCTGCTGCACCATCTGTCAAGGGAGAAGAATTTCCTGCAGTCACAGCGCCGTCTTTTTTAAACACGGTTTTTAAAGCACCTAGCTTTTCAACGGTCGTCCCTTCTCGAGGTCCTTCATCTGTATCCACTGTGACAGTTGAACCATCTTGTTGAGTTGCTTGCACTGGAGTAATTTCGTTTTTAAACTTGCCTTCTTTAATAGCCTTAAGAGCTTTTTCATGACTTTCTGCTGCAAAAGCATCCATATCTTCACGTGCAATCTTGTATTTATCTACGACATTCTCAGCGGTCATCCCCATGCTAATATAAGCATCAGGCATATCTTTATTCATAAGTTTTGGATTAAGCGAAGGATTAAAACCGCCCATAGGAACATGAGTCATGGTTTCGATACCACCAGCAACGAAAACTTCACCATCTCCTACCATGATCGCACGAGCTGCATCCATGATGGTCTGTAAAGAAGAAGCGCAAAACCGATTAACAGTTGCTGCAGCTGCAGAGTTTGGAATTCCTGCCAAAAAGCTAATATTACGCGCAACGTTCATCCCTTGCTCACCTTCGGGCATGGCACAACCAATTAATACATCTTCGATTTCTGCGGGATCCAAATTTGGAACCTTTTCTAAGGCTGCTTTAAGAACCTGACCCCCTAGGTCATCAATACGAGTGTAAATATAATTTCCTTTATTGGCACGACCCATCGGGCTTCGAACTGCACTAACAATTACTGCATCACGGATGTCTGACATAAATCCTCCTGAAAAATGAATGACTATTCATTTTATCTCTTACTTGGACTTTTTTAACATGTCAAGGTCTTAAATAAGTTCCTAACAACACAATATTTAGCTCAATTTATTCCAAAGAATTCAAAAAAGGCTAAATACACAAAAAAATAAAATTATCTTTGGATAATAGCAAGAAGCCCGTTATAATTTCATTTGGTGCAAGTTGTAATTATTTTGGGGAGTTAAAATACATTATGAGGGTGGTCGAAAGACAAGAAAACGACATTCTTTATCAAGATATTACATCCAATTCTTCACAACACAGTCTTGAAAGTCTTTTTTCAATTGTCGCTGAAGGAAAACGTGTCTGGGAAGCTACATTCGACGCTATTGTCGATCCTGTCTTAATTATCTCGGAAGATTTTAAAATTCAAAGAGCTAATTTAGCAACTGCAGAGGCTGCTCAAGTCCGCGTTCAAGACCTAATAGGCAAACCATGCTATGAGATATTTGCCAAACGATCACATCCTTGCAGCTCTTGTCCTATTAACAAATCTTCCACAAATTCTAATCACGAAAGAAGACGTCTCCAACCCTTTTCTGATGGCAGAGAATACGTTGCAAGTTCCTATCCTATTAAAGGAAAAAACCAAAAAAGTTTAGGGTTGACGGTTCTACAGTATCAAGATGTCAGTGCCATACGCAAGCTTGAGGAACAATTAGTACAAAGCGAAAAAATGGCTGCTATTGGTTTATTTACAAGTGGATTAGCTCATGACATTAATAACCCCATCGCGGGTATTCTTGCCTTCGCGCAATTAGCCAAAGAATCAATTTCCAAAAACTCTGAAGCTCTAAACGATCTGACAGAAATTGAAAATGCAGCCCATCGCTGTAAAAAAATAGTCGAAGATTTAATGCTACTCTCACGCCCACTCATGGACAATGAACGTCAATGCATTGATATTAGGCTCTTAATCACCGAAACTCTCCCCTCCCTTGAAGTCCAATGGAAGAAGCTTGACTACACACTCAACATCAATCTCAATCAACTCAGTACAGTATGGGGAAATGCTTCTAAACTCCAACAAGTCTTTTCTAATATTTTATTAAATGCATTTCAAGCAATCTCTGCAGGAGGAAAAATTGAAATTAACGCTAAAGAAGAAGGAGATGAAATCTGTGTCGAAATTATCGATAACGGTTCTGGAATTGCAGAGCAAAACCTAAAAAAGATTTTTGACCCTTATTTTACAACTAAACGAGATTATGGAGGCAATGGATTAGGACTTCCCGTCACTTATAGCATCATTCGAGAGCACGGTGGCAGGATCGAGGTCGAAAGTCAATTAGGAGAGGGAACCCACTTTAAAGTATTTATTCCTATTGGGAGGTGTAGTGAAGAAACACATTTTAATTGTCGATGATGACACGAGCATGGTCAAAGCAATTGCTCGCTACCTAAGCATGCAAGGCTACGATATCACTGCATGTGAAGAATATGACAAGGCTAACAAAGTTCTTCAAGAAAAGCCCATTGACCTCGCTTTAATTGATTTAAAGCTGAATTCTCATAATGGTTTAGAGCTCATTCGAAAAATTAAACAACTCGAATTGCACACCAAGTCCATTATCATGACAGGTCATGCAAGTATTGACACAGCAATTCAAGCTATCAAAGAAGGTGCATTTCATTATTTAACAAAACCATTTGAACTCATAGACTTATTTAATCTAACTCAAAGGGCTTTGGACTACTCAAAAGTTGAAGCAGAAAACCAACTCCTAAAAACCCAACTTGAAACCCAACGTTCTTTATACAAACTTATTGGCTCTTCAGAGGCCATGCAAGAGGTCTCCAGTTTAATAAAGCGTGTAGCCAGCACAGACTCAACCGTGCTAATTTTAGGAGAATCTGGAACAGGAAAAGAACTTGTCGCTCAAGCTATCCACAATGAGTCTAAACGGACCAATGGTCCAATGATATCTGTCAACTGTGCTGCCATTCCTAATGAATTACTCGAAAGTGAGATGTTTGGTCATACCAAAGGAGCTTTTACCGGTGCTCAATCGAATCGACGAGGACGTTTTGAAATGGCTTCAGGAGGCACCATATTTCTGGATGAAATTGGTGATATGCCTCCCCAATTACAAGTCAAACTGCTTCGCGTATTACAAGAAAAGCGCATCGAACCTTTAGGTAGCGGTCGAAGTATTGAAATCGACGTCAGGATTTTAGCTGCAACCAACAAAGATCTTGAGGAGTCTGTCAAATTAGGTACTTTTCGGGAAGACCTTTATTATCGTTTAAATGTGATCCCTATTCAGATTCCCGCTTTGCGAGATCGCCCGGAAGACATCCCTCAATTAATGGATTATTTTTTTGAACATTTTCGCAATGAATACGGAAATTCAAAACCCGAACTAACTCCTGATGCTAAACAAGCTTTTTTTGAATATTCCTGGCCCGGAAATGTTCGAGAACTTGAAAATTGCATTGAAAGATTAATGATTCTATACCCTGGACAGCCTATTGATTCGAGTCATTTACCCTTTCATCACAACCTTGATAACTCAAAAGTTAATCTCCCCAAAGTACATATCCCTGAAGAAGGAATCAGTTTAAAAAATATTGTCGATAATTTTGAAAATGAACTCATCTTAAGAGCCTTAGAGCGTACTTCAGGGAACAAAAACAAGGCAGCTTCTTTATTAAAGCTCAATCGAACAACTCTCGTCGAAAAGATTAAGAAAAGACGACTCCAAGCTTCGTCTCGTTTTTTTGAATAAATCATTTTTCAACAGAGACTTCAATCAGAAGCAAGCTTCACTTGCCAAGTAAGGGAATATCTTCTAAAAATCCAGAAATGACCAAACTAGAACAATTTTTAAATAGTTGGGATCAAGAATACCGCCAAATGCGCTTAGGTTTAGAACGGATTCAATCTGTTTTGACAACTTTAGAAAATCCGGAAAAGGCCTATACTTGTATATTAATTGCAGGAACAAATGGCAAAGGTTCCGTCGCACATATGTTAGAATCCATCTTACTAGAAGCTGGCTATCATGTTGGGCTGGCGACTTCTCCTCACCTTCACAAAATTAATGAACGCATCCGGATCGATGGTAAACCCGCAGAAAATACATTATTGGAAAAAAGTTTAGAGTTTTTTGAAAAAAAAAACTTAGTTCAGGGCAAAGTAAATTTATATTCTCAAGAAGGAGAAAAGTTAAGCTGGTTTGAAAAAATGACCGCTCTAACTTTAGAAAGCTTCCGCCAAGCAAAAATAGAAATCGCCATTATTGAAGTTGGCTTAGGTGGGCGCTTTGATGCTACAAACGCGATTGAACCGACCGTTTCTGTAATTACCTCGGTTGATTTTGACCACTGCGAAATATTAGGCAATTCTATCTTTGAAATAGCTCGTGAAAAAGCCGGCATTATGCGACCTCAAACTCCTGTGATTATTGGCAATATGGCTGATGAAGTACGCAATTTTTTAAATCTCACAGCACGAATTCTAAAAGCAATCCCGATTCGGCCTTTTGCACCTAAAGGAAATTCTGAGACATTTTTTTATCGTAACTACGAAAAACTAAAACTTGGTCTCTTAGGCGAGTATCAACTTGATAACGCGGCCACTGTCATCGAAGCAATCACTGCCTTACAAGAAAAAAATTTTGATATACCAGAACTTGCTATCAAACAGGGTCTAGAAAAAACACAAGTGCCAGGTCGCTTGGAAAAAATTTCGGAAAAACCTACTATTATCCTCGATGTTGCTCATAATCCTCAGGCAATAAGGTCATTAGCAAATTTTTTAATAAAAAATTTTCCAGAAAAAAAAATCACTTTTTTATTAGGAATGTTCAAAGAAAAAAATGTCATAGAAGTTCTAAAAACACTCAAACCTCTTGCAGCACAATGGGTCATTAGCGAAGTTCATTCTTCTAGAACAGTTAAACAAGAAGATTGGAAGCGCTTTTTATCCTTTGATGATCTAAAAATTGATGCCAAAATTTTTAAAGATCCCCAGCTAGCTCTTCAACACGCAATCAAGTTAACGGATGAAAAAGATTTAGTTGTCGCAACAGGTTCATTTTATTTAGTAGGAGAAATTAGAAAAGAATTTTTAAAATAAAACATTATTTCAATAAACTAATATTTCTCAAAAGAATCACTAGTACTTCACCGTAATAAAGATAAAGGATTTTCACTTATGGCTATTTTTCCAATGACACGTTTACGTCGTTTACGCGCAAACCCAGGTATTCGAAAATTAGTGCGCGAAACTCAAGTCACAACACAAAACTTGGTAATGCCAATTTTTATTCGACCAGGAAAAAAACAAAAGCGCGAAATCAAAACCATGCCGGGCATCTTTCAACTTTCTCCTGATTTGGCTTTAAAAGAGTGCGAACAATTACTCAAGTCAGGAATCTCCTCGGTTTTATTATTTGGAATTCCAGAATCAAAAGATGCTATGGCTCATTCTGGATATGCAGAAGACGGAATTGTCCAACAATCATTAAAATTAATCAAATCAGAACTTCCAGAAATGTTACTTATTTGTGACGTCTGCATGTGTGACTACACGGATCACGGCCACTGTGGAGTTGTTAAAGAAGAAAATGGTCAAAAGATTATCGCAAACGACCCTAGCCTAGAAATACTCAGTCACATTGCAGGTAGTTTTGCAAGAGCTGGCGCTGATGTTATTGCCCCAAGTGACATGATGGATGGACGTGTGCAAGTTATCCGTGACGAACTTGATGCGGCTGGATTTAAGCACCTTCCGATTATGTCCTATGCAGTCAAATATGCCAGCAGCTTCTATGGACCTTTTCGCGAAGCTTTAGAAAATCAACCTAAATTTGGAGATCGCAAAAGCTATCAAATGGATCCCGCAAATTCACGTGAAGCCATATTAGAAGCAAAGCAAGATCTCGCCGAGGCTGCAGATATTTTAATGGTTAAGCCAGCTCTTCCCTACTTAGATATTATTTCGAAATTACGAGAACAATTTTCCGTTCCCCTCGCAGCATATCAAGTTAGTGGAGAATACTCGATGATTAAGTTTGCTGCAAAGCATGGGGCTGGAAATGAAGAAACGATGGTAATGGAATCTTGGACAGCTATTAAGCGCGCAGGTGCAGACATTATCATTAGCTACTTTGCAAGAGATTACGCCAAAAGCTTATAAATCAATCTACTGTCCGGTAAGGAAGATAGGGAGGAGGTGTTTTTCCATGGGGCAAAATTGTCACTTCAAAAACTTTCCCCCGTCGTATGCGACGAATAACAAAATCAAGTCGATGATGAGTAATTTTATCACCAGTTTTCAGAGGCTCTTGTGAATTTTTAATTAACCACTCAGAAAGATTTCCATTAAAGTTGTCTACGGGGAAATGCAGAGTCTTGCTTAATCGCTTCCATGATACCCCACCACCAACCATCCAAACTCCTCCAGATAAAGCATGAACCATCTTAGGCAAGCGGTCAAACTCATCTTCGATATCACCCAAGAACTCTTCAATGATATCCTCCAAAGTAACTAGACCAAGAGTTTTACCTTCATTATCTTTTACAATAGCAATATGAATATGTTCTTCAATAAAAATACGTAAAAGTTTGTGAAGCTCAATTTCCGGAGAGATGAAGCGAACAGGTCGAATAATACCCTCTAAAGAAGGGTTACTAGGATTATTTTTTGCTAAGAACAACAACTCCTTAAAGTTAATATATCCCACAATCTGATTGATATCTCCTTCATTACAAATCGGAAACCGGGTATGCGGATCCAGATGAGCACGGATAATTAATTCTTCCATCGACTTTTCGCTCTCAAAATAAATAATTTCTGAGGCAGGAATCATAATTTGTTCGGCATTTTTCTGTGAGAGCTTCGACGCTTCTTGAATAATTTTTTCTTGATAAGCACCTATCTCCTTCGAAAGGCGTGCATAGGCAGCCAAAGAACGCAACTCATCCAAAGCCATAGATTTTTGTTTATTTTTTCTCGTAAAGGGAAGACTGATCCATCGTGCCATAATAATTAGAGGATGCATAAGCTTAGCCAGAAAATTTAAAGGCAAAGCTAGAATCAAAGCCAGCCTGACTCGATATTCAACACCGATCGTTTTAGGAAGAATTTCTGTAAAAATCAGAATGGTAAAAGAAAAAATAATAGAAAAAGCAATCACCCCTTGCCCGCTGTACAAGGCATCAAACTGCGTACCCGCAATAAAAGCACCTATGGTATGAGCTAAAGTGTTAAGAACCAAAATGACCACAATGGGACGATCGATAGACGCTTTGAACTGTGTCCAAATTTTCCCAAAACGCGGGTGGCGCTGGTTGAGCTTTGCTACCTCTCCTGGTGTTAAACTAAGAACAGTTGCTTCAGAAATTGAACAAACAAAAGAGATCACTAATGTTATTGCAACACTAGATATAAAGATTCCCATATCTTAAAAAACCTCATGACCGAAAATATAAATTTCCGAAATTTATCATAAATACTATCGTGTTCTCATTTTCTTAGCACCATTCCAAAAAACATTTGGAGCTGGACCAAATAAATAACACAATTATTTATTACAGTTTTTAAGATTATACGTTTGAATCTATAATGACAAGAGATTTGAAACATTCAGATATTTACTTGATTAATTAAGAATCGAGCTAAGAAACTAGCTTATTCAGATCAAGAGCATAACCTTTTATATTTAGGTTGTTAACATCCTCAAAATCATTATCACCGTTTTCTATCGAAGCTTCCTGCAAACCCATGCTTCTATCAGAACTTCTTACTCGCCCCCCTGTACTCTTAGACCAGGATTTTTTGCCATAGCTTTTGGTATATCGACGTTTAATAAAGTCCTCTCTCAACCTTAAATATTCATCTTTACGATCATGATTCTCATGATTAGGAGAAGTTTTTTCCTCATCTTCCCAGTCATGGTAGGCTTCTTGGAGTTTTTGGTACAATGAAGGCCTACCTTGTCGATTTTGTTGAAGCTGGACATCTATTTTGGCTTGAAAAGCTTCCACATCCTCCAGAAATGAGTTCAGTACTATCAATAAAACTCTTCTACTTTTATTTGTTTTCCCAGCTAAAATATATTGCAGTGTATTCAAGCTAAACTCAAAACCTAAATTATGGGAAGACTCCTTGATGAGTAGAGCTAACTGACGTTTAGTTAATTGAGGATATTGATCAAATATTTTCTTCGCCGCATCGATAACTACTTGAGCATCAACATATTGCTTTAATTCTGAATCATCATTCTGAGATGAAAAAACCGACTTAGCTATTTTATTATTCTCATTTTCACGAAAGACCTTTTTAGAAGCTTTTTGACCTAGTTTAGAATTGGAATGTTTCTTTTCTTGTTTAAAAGCCTTAATAAGAGCAGCTGCACCAGGCAAAGAGGTATCTCTAATATAATTAAGCATAGATTCTTCCAAAATAATTGGAACATACTCAATATTGCCCAAGAGCTGCCTTTTAATGGTACGAGGGTGGTAAGTCACCCCTTGTTTTTCAAGATCCCTACATAAATAGTTAACAACATCAACCTGTTCAGGTGATTTTTTTAGTTTCAAAAGCTTATTGTATAAATTTTGTATAGGTTTTCCAAAAGTTTTTTCTAATTTTATTTTTTTTCGATCCATGAGAATAACTCCAATATAAGCCATTAAAAAAACTTAAAAAAATAAACTAAATCACAAGACAGCCTAATAATATTTTCAACTAATGATACATATTTGTCAATATTATTTCTATAATATGTATAATAAACGTTTTTTTCTTACCCCATTAAAAAATCAACAATTAAATAAAAAAACACTTGTACATTTTCATATTCATTACTGATATATGATGAAATAAGTTACACTTTAGAAAAAAAAATATAAAAAATGGAAACAACAAAAATTATTTCATGCCCTCATTGTAAAAAAAGCACTGTTTTCACAAATAATCCTTACCGACCATTTTGCAGCAAACGCTGTAAAATGATCGATTTAGGACAATGGGCCGACGAATCTTACCGAGTTGCTGGAAATTCCGTTAACTTCGAAAATAATGAGTACAATTCAGAATTAAATAACCAGCCAAATATTGAAGAACAAGACCTTGAAACTTAAACACCTTACTCAAACCTAAACTTTAACATCTTCTATTTCAATTGGACTTTTTATTAATTTCGTATATGAATTCATAAAAATATGCTTCAACTTTAGTTTTAATAGCTTAAGAAGTTTAACAAGCATAAGAATGATTTCAGCTAAAATGAATTCAGCTTTAGAATAATGACTCCCAAGAGTTGACCTTTCAAATCGAAGTTCATTTAAAACAATATGAAATCACTCATCATTCTGGATAGATTGTGTAACTGCAAAATCCAGATTAGGGAGAGGAAAGAGAAGAAGAAGGGAATATCATGATTAAACAAGCTATTCTTTGGGTAGCTCAAGACTCATTACTTTGTCTAAAAAAGGCAGGTGGTCTCAGTCTCTTAAAAAGAAACATTTTAAGTGTCTACAAATCGGGTATTGAAAAAATCATCATTATCGCAACAAAACCCCAGTATTTAGCAATTAGGCAAGAAGCGAGAGAGTTTATTGATCAGGGAACTATTCAGATATTTCAAACTGACCCGAATACAACAAACTATTTTTCAATTCTTAATCAAGTTCGCCCACAACTTCAGGATCGTTTTTTAATGATGCGAGCAGAGGAAATTTACTCGGTAAGCCATCTCAACAAATTAAAATCCTCTTCATTAAATATTGACACATTAATTTTAGCTACACGCCAACTATATGAAAATAAAAATAAATTACAAGATTATGCTCATAACTTTTTCACAGCAGCTTATCAAAAACAAAATAAAAATATGCACCTTGCTGCCGCGCACATCTCTATTTTAGATAGCGAAACTCCTGACTGGAACTCTATTCAATTAAAACAACTCGAACTTAAATATGGCTTCTGGTTTTCACTTAATCACAGCGAAGAATTACCCAGCTTAAGAAAAGCGCTTTTTGACAGCCTAAGAAAACCAACTGATGGCTGGATTCGCAAACACCTCAATCGAAGAATTTCTTTAAGCATCAGCCGACTTTTCTGTAAATTACCATTTTCCGCTAATCATATTACTGGATTTGGGACACTACTAGGTATCCTTTCAGGTTTTCTCGTAGCAAATGGCACTTTCTGGCAAGTTTTTTTAGGTGGATTTCTATTTCAACTCTCTTCCATTTTTGATGGTGTTGATGGAGAAATCAGCCGACTCAAACTCACCAACTCTTCAAGCGGTGAATGGTTTGACACTATTTGCGATAATATCACGTATGTTGCTTTCTTTACAGGTGTCGTGGCAGGCCTTTATAATCAAGGCTATGAATATATTTATTTAGAAACTGGCTTACTTCTTTTTGGCCTGATTTTCTTCTTGGCACTCATGTTTTACTATTTACTACGTTATACAAAATCAGGATCCTTGACAGCCATTCAAAGCCGTTTAATGAAAGCAGATGATTTAAAATCTTCTGGCATCATTATCTACAGCCTCTCAAAATTAAAGTTCATGATGAAAAGGGACTTTTTCTCCTTCATATTTATGATTCTCGCGATGATGCATCAACTTCCTTGGATCTTGCATTTAGTTGTCATTGGAACAAACATTTCTTGGATTGTCTTACTATCGCTCAGAAGTGATATATTAAAAGTCAAATCCTCCGAAGCAGCATAATGGAAAATTTTCAAATACTTCATCAAGATCAGCAAACGCAAGCTCGATGCGGGGTATACAAAACTCATCATGGAGAATTTAAGACCCCTGTTTTTATGCCTGTTGGGACTCAGGCCACTGTTAAATCCATGCAACCTGAACAGCTAAAACAGCTAGGTGCCCAAATTATTTTAAGCAATACCTACCATCTTTACTTGCGGCCAGGACATCAACTTATCAAAAAACTGGGAGGTTTACATAATTTCATGAATTGGCAAGGTCCTATCCTGACTGACAGTGGGGGATATCAGGTTTTTTCCTTGGCCAAAATGCAAAAAGTCACTCAAGAAGGAGTCAAATTTCAGTCACACTTAGATGGATCCTATCATTTATTAACTCCTGAATTAGCCATCGAGGTTCAAGAAGCCCTAGGCAGTGACATCATGATGGTCTTAGACGA
The DNA here is from genome assembly GCA_024233625.1 of Deltaproteobacteria bacterium. GTDB lineage: Bacteria > UBA10199 > UBA10199 > DSSB01 > DSSB01 > JACKPJ01. The sequence continues at coordinate 135,912 of JACKPJ010000002.1, read as the reverse complement.
ATGCTTACCCTACCCTTCAGAAAAAAATGCCACTTTAAAATCGATGGAAATTACCTTAAATTGGGAAGAACGCTGTCTCCAAGCAAGAACCCGCCAAGATTGTGACCTTTTTGCTATTGTTCAAGGCGGAATGTATACGGATCTAAGAAAAATCTGCACTCAAAGGTTGCTCGAAATCCATGAAAAAGGAACACAAAATAGCCTCTCCAAATTTCAAGGCTTTGCCGTTGGTGGAGTCAGCGTAGGAGAACCTATCGAATTAGGTTATGAAATGGTGGCTTGCGTCACCCCCCTTCTACCTAAAGAACTCCCTCGTTACGTGATGGGGGTTGGTTACCCAGAAGATATTATAACTTGCATAGGATACGGAGTAGATATGTTTGACTGCGTCATTCCTACACGCTGCGCACGCCATGGGTTGCTTTTTACTCCTCAGGGCAAGCTTTATATTCGAAGGGCTGAGTTTTCAGAAGATTCAAAACCAATTGACGAAAAGTGCAGCTGCTATACTTGTCAAAATTACTCACGCGCCTACCTCAGACACTTAAGTTTGAGCAAAGAAATCTTATCTGCGATATTAAATACAATTCATAATTTACATTATTATTTTAATTTGTTAGAGCAAGCCCGCTTAGCAATTATCGAACAAAGGTTTAGTGAATTTAAAAAAAGCTTTTTTTCACTCTATCAAAAGTAGTCAGGAGCAAAAAGTGCGACATACTCGATTATTTTTTATGCGTTTAATTTACTCATTATTTTTCTATTTAGCCATCAGTGACAATCTATGGGCACAAGAGGCTAAAAAGGCGCCGGCTCAAGCAGGCCCCGCAGATTTGTTAAAAACTTTTTTCCCAATCATTTTAGTTTTTGCAATTTTTTATTTATTGATTATTCGTCCTCAACAAAAACAAGCTAAACAAAGACAAGAAATGATCAAGGCAGTCTCTAAAAATGAACGTGTTGTCACGGTTGGCGGCATTCATGGTAAGGTCGTCGGAATAACTGACGACGTACTGACTTTAGAAATTGCCGACAACTGCAAAATCAAAATTGAACGCAGTGGTATTCAAACTGTAAAAAAAGAGTCCTAAAAAAGAAAGTGTAGTTATTATGACTCCCAACTGGCGATTTAGAATTTTTTCTTTTCTCATCGTTTCAATTCTTGCAATCTATTTGCTCATTCCCTCAATATTAAATTTTGGAGAGCAGATTGATGCAGCAGAGACCAAAGTTGAAAAAGCAGCCCTCGAGGGGAAAAAGCTTAACAAAGACGATTTGCTGCCTGCTTACATCAAATTATTTCCCGATATCCGCGTCAAATTAGCCCTGGATCTGCAAGGCGGAGTTTATGTTGAGTTAGATGTTGAACTTGATGCTGCGCTCAGGCAACGCTCTCAGGTAGTTGCTTTGAGGCTAGAAAACGATTTTGAACAACAGAAAATTGCCTTTGAAAAAGTTTCAGTTCTACCAAAAAGTCCTGCAATTTCATTATCTTTTAAAGATAATAAACAATTAGAAGCTGCAAAAAAGCGTGCAAATGAGCTCTATGGGGATTTTTGGTCTCTTAACGAAACTGGCCCTATATTAAAGTTTCAACTCAAAGACGAAACTACACAGTCTGTTCAGGAACTTTTCGAAAAAATTCGACAAAGTTACCAATCCACTCAAAATGATGAAAATAACAAGCAACTTCGCAATCTTTTAGATATTCAAGTATTTGCAGAAAGCAAGCAAATTCAATTCACTTTTTCAAACTCGGATAGAAACAGCTCAAACCAAGAACAAATTTTGGCTGATTTTGGGAATGAACTTCAATCTGTAGAAATCAAAAATCACTTATTCATACAACAACAACCTGAATATCAAGAAGTCATCAAACAAGACACCCTCGCCCAAGCCGTCGAGACAGTACGCCGACGCATTGACCGTTTTGGAGTTGTCGAACCAACAATCCAGCAAGTTGGTACGAATCGCATTGCTATTGCTATGCCCGGAGAAAAAGATCCTGACAAACTAATCGAAAAAATCAAGCAGGCTGGTAAACTCGAATTTAAACTGGTTGATTCAAGCTCGATAAAACAGCAAGAGTTAGAGACACTCGTCAACTCAACTCTAGAAGAGTTAAAACTAAAAGATGTATATTCGGATTCCAATATCAAAAAAATCAACGAAAAATTGAAAGGTAAGATTCCCGCTGACAGTGAAATTGCCTTTCAAAGTACTTACGATACGGTTAAAAAAAGAAGAAGCCTAGGAACTCCATACTTACTAAAAAGCAAAGTCCAAGTTTCCGGTGTCAATTTAGCTAATGCGAGCGTCAACGTTGACCTCAATGAACCATACGTCAGTTTATCTTTTAACGAAGAAGGAAAAGAAGCTTTTGCCAAAGTCACTCGTGAAAATGTCGGTAAAAATCTAGCCATCCTTTTAGATGGTGAAGTTCGATCGGCACCACAAATTCAAACTGCAATTGAAAACGGAGAAGCAAAAATCACCTTAAATCAATCCTCTTATGAGCTCGCTAATCAGGAAGCTAAAGAACTTGTTGCTGTTTTAAAGGAAGGCTCGCTTCCCACCACACTCACTCCTAGTAATAAGAGATATATTGGCCCTTCATTAGGAGAAGTCTCTATTCAAAAAGGAGTCAACGCTATTTTATTTGCTGCTGCAATCGTCTTCTTATTCATGTTACTTTGGTATCGTAAAGCGGGTCTCATTGCAGATATAGCTCTATTAGTAAATGTTCTATTGATCTTTCTAATCTTACTCTTAGTGGGGAGATCTCTATCTTTAGCGGGGTTTGCTGGAATTGTCTTAACAATCGGAATGGCTGTAGACGCAAACATTATTATTTTGGAACGTATTAAAGAAGAACTTGCTGAAGGCAAAAGTGTGAAAGCCGCTATTGAAGCGGGCTATGGCAATGCAATGAGTGCAATTGTCGATGCAAACTTAACAACGTTTTTGGCGGGAGTCGTACTCTATCAATTTGGCCGTGACACTATTCAAGGTTTTGCAATCACCTTGATGGTCGGAATTGTCACGACTTTATTAACAGCAGTTGTGTTTACTCGAGCAATTTATGATTACCTAATCATGCAAAAGGGAATCAAAAAACTCAGTTTATAATTCTTCACAAAGAAAAGGCTTATTATGAATAAACTCAGCAACAAAGAATTTGCATTTATGAAATATCGATGGTTCGTTATTCTCACATCGACAGCACTCATGATCGCATCGGTTTTTTTATTAGCAAAAAAAGGTCTTAATTATGGCATCGACTTTAAAGGTGGATTGAGTCTGATCTACCAATTTGAAGAACAACTTAGTGAAAAAGAGATTACTCAGGCACTAGCAAATAAAAACCTCCCTGAATTTACTATCCAAAAATATTCCGCTACGGCTGAAGAAAATGCGGAACAAGGTTTTATGATTCGCAGTGAGGTCGAAGATAAAGCAGAAGCATTAAAAAATAAATATACAAAAATATTACAGGAAAAATTTGGAGCTGATAAAGTGCAGCTCATCCAAGAAGAGTTTGTAGGTCCCTCAGTTGGTAAGGAACTCCGCACCAAAGGAATCTATGCCATCTTCTGGGCTTGCATCATCATATTGGTCTATATTGGTTTTCGTTTCGACTTTTACTTTGCCCCTGGAGCCATTATCGCCCTTATTCATGATGTACTTTTGTCTTTAGGAGCCTTCGCCATTACGCAACGTGAAGTCAATTTAACTGTTGTAGCGGCTTTTCTTACAATCGTCGGATATTCTATTAATGATACGATTATCATATTTGATCGTATCCGTGAGAATATCCAACGTTATAAAGGTCGTCCACTGGCTTCAATTATTGATCGCAGTGTAACTCAAACACTCATCCGCAGTATTCTGACTTCATTGACTGTTTTCTTTGTTGTGTTCATTCTATTCATGCTAACGGATGGAGACATCCAAAATTTCTCTTTTGCAATGATTTGCGGCGTAGTCTTCGGAACCTATTCTTCAATTTTTATTGCCGCCCCTATTTTTCTATTCTTTCGTGAGCATGGGCACCGCTTTGGAATTAAGCAAAAAGAACCCCGGCCGGTTAAAAGTTCATGAGTTCATCTGAAGCTGCAAAACGTTGGGTTTTGCCTTCAACAAACTCAGAACTAATCCAAAGCATTGCAGAAGAGCAGCAATGTTCTCCTTTAATTGCCCAAGTGCTCTATAACCGCCAACTTCATCATAAAGAAGATATCACTTTTTTTCTTCATGCTAATTTACAAGACCTTCCTGACCCATATTTACTCAAAGATATGGACTTAGCAGTTAGACGCATAATTCAAGCTATTGAAAAAGGAGAAAAAATCACTATTTACGGAGATTACGATGTTGACGGTTCTACCTCAACCGCAATGATGGTAGATTTCTTCAAAAGCCTCAATGCACAAATCGATTATTATATTCCTCATCGTCTCAAGGAAGGCTACGGGCTTAATAAGCAAGCAATTCAGCAATTAAAAAAACAAGGCACTCAAGTCATTATTACAGTCGACAATGGAATCAGCTCAGTTGAAGAAGCTAGTTTGATCCATGATCTCGATATGGATCTCATCATCACGGATCATCATGAACCTCCACCGCAACTACCCATTGCTACAGCCATCTTAAATCCTAAACAAAAAGACGATTCTTTTCCAGGAAAAGAGCTTGCTGGAGTAGGAGTTGCCTTTTACCTAATGATCGCTTTACGAAAAGCCTATCGCGAAAAAGGGCTTTTCAAAAATCAAGAACCCAATTTACGCCAAGCTCTCGATTTAGTCGCAGTTGGAACCATTGCTGATTTAGCACCTCTTACGGGGATCAATCGCATCTTGGTACGTGAAGGACTCAAAGTTCTTTCCTGCACACAAAAAATTGGTCTACGCGCACTCATGAAAGTCTCCGATGTCCATGGAAAAGTATCTGCAGGACAGGTAGGATTTCGCATTGGTCCACGTATTAATGCGGTTGGGCGATTACACGACGCCAGTTTGGGTGTCAAACTTTTGCTTTCTCAAAATGAAGAAGAAGCTTTTGATTTAGCAAAACAATTGAACCAAGCCAATGAAAAGCGCCAAAACTTAGAATTAGAAATAACTGAACAAGCGATAGAGCAAATAAATAAGAAACAACTTTATCAAAACTACCGTTCTCTTGTGGTTTTCGACAGAAACTGGCACCATGGAGTCGTCGGCATCGTTGCCAGTCGTCTCGTTGAGCACTATCACCTTCCTAGCATCGTCATGAGTCAAGTGGACAATCATATAAAAGGCTCTGCAAGATCGATTCGAGGACTCAACTTAGTCAAGACTCTCCGTCGATGTGAACAATACCTAGAGAGCTATGGCGGACATGCTTATGCAGCGGGTTTATCTCTGAGACCAGAAAAATTAAGCGATTTTATAATGGCCTTTGATCAAGAGGTTCGCCAGCAACTCAATGAAGAAGATTATTCTCCTGCTATCCATCTCGATGTGGAGTCTTCTCTACAACAAATAGAAGCTCAATTACTGGAGGATCTCTCAAGACTAGAACCTTACGGCCTAGGCAATCCAACTCCGATATTTTGTAGTAGAGGAGTCAATATCCAAGCAAGTCGTATTGTCGGAGAAAACCATCTTAAACTTGCTATTAAAGATCCTCAATCCAACTCCAAATCAAGTATGGATGCAATTGGATTTCGCATGGCAGACAAAAATCCTCTTTTAAACTCAAAAGTTGATTTAGCTTTTGTACCCGAATGGAACGAGTGGCAGGGGGAGAAAAGAATCCAATTAAAGCTAATAGACATAAAACTTAGCAAATAAATTCACTTTTTTTCTCCCCAAAAAGAAAGTAGAATCTTGTTTTGAATTTGTTGCAAAATTTCTCCCATCTGGTTAAGATTTTGCTTAATCATTTTTAACATTGAAAGGGAAAGCATATCATGCGTGAAGAAAAATTTCTTTTTACTTCGGAGTCTGTCACCGAAGGTCACCCCGATAAAATTTCGGACCAAATATCAGATGCTATTTTAGATTCTATCCTCACACAAGACCCCCACGCCCGCGTTGCTTGTGAAACACTTGTCAAAACAGGGTTTGCAATGATTGCTGGAGAGATTACAACAAGTGCTATGGTAGACTACCCCGCTGTAGTTCGACAAACTATCAAAGAAATTGGTTATGATGACAGTAAAAAGGGTTTTGACTATGAAACATGTGGTGTCATGATCGCTTTGGACAAACAATCTCCAGATATCTCTCAAGGTGTTTCTGAAGGCGAAGGTTTGTATAATGAACAAGGCGCTGGTGACCAAGGACTTATGTTTGGTTATGCAAGCGACGAAACTCCAGAATTTATGCCGGCACCCATTGACTATGCACATCTCTTAACCCGAAAACTTGCTGAACACCGTAAAGATGGTTCAATTCCTTGGCTAAGACCTGATGGTAAAGCACAAATCACGGTTGAGTATCATGATGGTAAACCTGTCCGTATCGATACAGTGGTTATGAGTACACAACACAGCCCTGACGTTGACCATAAAACCATTCAAAAAACCCTCATTGAATCTATTGTAAGAAAATACCTTCCTTCGAACATGCTAGATGATAAAACTTCCTTTTTAATCAACCCAACAGGTCGATTCGTTGTCGGAGGTCCACAAGGAGACTGTGGATTAACAGGTCGGAAAATTATTGTTGATACTTATGGTGGACATGGATCGCATGGTGGTGGAGCTTTTAGCGGTAAAGATCCTTCTAAAGTCGATAGATCAGCATCGTATATGGCACGTTACATTGCAAAAAACATCGTTGCAGCAAAAGCTGCCAAACGCTGTGAAGTTCAACTTGCGTATGCTATTGGTTATCCCGAACCTGTAAGCGTAATGATTGACACCTTTAACACAAGCAAAATACCCAATACGCAAATTTCTCAGGCTGTACGAGAGATTTTTTCTATGAAACCTGCAGGAATTATTAAAACCCTCGATTTATTGCGCCCAATTTATCGCAAAACAGCGAGCTATGGACATTTTGGAAGAAATGAGCCAGAATTTACATGGGAAAAAACAGACAAAGTTAAAGAATTACAAACAGCTTTAAAAATTTAGTTTTCATTCATTTGAGAGACTAAAAGCAAAGGAGATATCAAGTGACACAAGCTAAACTGAGTTCAAAGACTCACGAAGATTTTAAAGTCGCCGATCTAGCTCTTGCGGATTGGGGTCGTAAGGAAATTGCACTGGCAGAAAAAGAAATGCCTGGGCTTATGGCTCTTCGTGAAAAATACGGTAAAACTCAACCTCTTAAGGGAGCTAGAATTACTGGCTGCTTACACATGACCATCCAAACAGCAGTACTTATCGAAACACTCACGGCATTAGGCGCAGAAGTTCGATGGTCATCCTGTAATATTTTTTCTACTCAAGATCATGCTGCAGCTGCTATTGCGAAATCAGGTATTCCTGTTTTTGCATGGAAAGGTGAGTCCGAAGAAGAATATTGGTGGTGCATCGAGCAAACCTTGAATTTTTCTGAAGGAGGACCTAACTTACTCTTAGATGATGGCGGAGACTTAACTCAATATGTTCATGAAAAACGTCCTGACCTATTAAAGGAAATCAAAGGAGTTAGTGAAGAAACGACGACTGGTGTCCATGCCCTCTACCGTATGATGGAAAAAGGAGAACTTAAAATTCCTGCCATTAATGTCAACGATTCTGTGACCAAGTCCAAATTTGATAACCTCTATGGCTGCCGTGAGTCTTTAGCCGATGGAATCAAGCGTGCTACTGACATTATGGTAGCCGGTAAAGTTGTTATTGTAGCAGGTTATGGAGATGTCGGTAAAGGCAGCGCTAAATCAATGAAAGGTTTCGGAGCTCGCGTCATTGTTACAGAGATTGATCCTATTTGTGCTCTTCAAGCCGCCATGGAGGGCTTCGAAGTTAAAACTATGGATGAAGCTTGCAGTGAAGGCGATATCTTCGTCACTACAACTGGCTGTAAAGACGTCATTCGCATCGAGCATATGGAAAAAATGAAGCACAACGCTATTGTATGCAATATCGGTCACTTTGACATTGAAATCCAAGTCGAGCAACTAAACAATTATCCTGGGATCAAAAAAGACACTGTGAAACCCCAAGTTGATCTTTATACTTTCCCGGATGGGCATTCTATTATTCTCTTAGCTGAAGGCAGACTTGTGAACCTAGGTTGTGCAACAGGACATCCCTCTTTCGTGATGTCAAATTCATTTACCAATCAAGTCCTTGCTCAACTTGACCTTTTTAGCGAACAACGCCCCATAGGAGTTAGCGTCTTATCTAAGCAACTTGATGAAGAAGTTGCACGATTGCACTTAGCTGCTTTAGGAGTAAAATTAGAAAAACTCAGTAATGAACAAGCAAAATATTTAGGAGTTTCTCAAGAAGGCCCTTATAAACCAGACTACTATCGTTATTAAAACAAGATTAGTTTGGGTTTTTATTAAGCTCTTTTAGAGTCTTTACAAAAAAGGCTCTAAAAGAGCTTTTTAAATAATAAATGCAAATCCTCTATTATAGAACTATTGAAAAAAGCCATTCTTTCAACACTCACATTATTTACTCTTTAAAATTGATCTCAAGGCCTCTCTCAAATTTGCATGATGAAATTGGAAGCCTAAGTCCTGTAATTTTTTTGGATAAACCCGAATACTCGTTAGCAAAGTTTCATCAGCCATTTCAGAGCTAAAGGCCATTCGCGCAATTGAAGCCGGCAGAGGAAATATTGTTGGCCGCAACAAAACTTTTCCTAAACTTTTTGTAAATTCTTTATTCGTTACAGGGTTAGGGGCTGTTAAATTGACAGCTCCTCTTACTGAATCATTCTCCAAAGCAAAAACGATCGCTCTCACTTCATCCTCCAAGCTAATCCAACTCATATACTGTCTACCATGACCAATCACACCTCCAAGGCCCAAGCGAAAAGGTAATAGCATTTTTTGGAGAGCGCCTCCTTTTTCACTTAAAACAATTCCTGTTCGAATATGCACAACTCGAATACCTTTGGATTCAGCTGCCTGTGTATTGGCTTCCCAATCTTGAGCAACCTCCGCTAAAAAACCTTCACCTGCTGAACTAGTTTCATCTAATTTTTCATCTCCACGATTTCCATAGAACCCAACTGCCGAACCCGAAATAAAAACTTGAGGAGGGCTTTCTAAAGTGGCTAATGCTTGAGCAAGAATTTTTGTTCCATTAACGCGGGTATCACGAATCTTACGCTTTCTTTCCTCAGTCCAACGTCCATCCGCAATCCCTTCACCAGCTAAATGAATCACTGCATCAGGAGCAAATTCTTGAAGTGCACTCTTATCTAGACTACCTCTTTCTGCATTCCAAAAAATTTCATTTTTGGTAATATCAGCTTTATCTCTAATTAGACGTCCAATCTTATGGCCTTTTGCTTGTAAAATGGGGATTAATTCTGAGGCAATTAAACCATGAGAACCTGAAATTAAAATTTTCATGAGAAAACCTTCCTTTATGTTTTTTGCCTTTTTATCTCAGCTTAGTCGCACACGTCCAATAATTTTTACAAAAGCTAAGATTCTTAAATTATTCTTTTTTTAGGTAAAAACTTTCTTAATCTTTTTATAGACCTAGACATCTCTTCTTCGGAAGAGCAAAATAAAAAATATAGAGAAATATAAAAATTAATTCATCATGGGGAGGGGTGATGTACTTTTAGAGAAAAACTGCTCATTATAGTGGGAATGAGTACAGTTTTATTCGCTTTCAACTATTACGATGAAGATCCTGAAGATAACTTTGGGTCTAAAAACATCCGAAGAAGTTTTCCATAAAAGCACCAAAGTATCGAGGAATGGAGTTTTATCAGTTTAGCTCCGTCCTCTTCGGGTAGGAGGATGGAGCTTTCGCCTATTTTTTAGAGATACAGCCATTAAACGCAAACCCTCTAATGTTAGAAAAGGATCCGCTTTTTGGATTGTCTTAGAAGATTGAGTAATTAGACTTAAAAAACCACCTGTTGCAATGACAGGACATTTGACTTTGGCTTCCTCCTGGATTTTTTTCACAATTGCATCTACCATACCAATATAGCCATAGAAAATTCCAGACTGCATACTCTCGATAGTCTCTCGACCAATTACCCTCTTCGGTTTCTTGATTTCGACTTGAGGAAGCTTCGAAGCTTTCTGAACTAGGGCTTCGTTAGAAACAGCAATCCCTGGAGTAATACAACCTCCTCGATAAACCTTATTTTTATTGATATAATCAAAAGTTGTCGCTGTACCAAAATCAACAATAATTAACGGAGCTCCATAAAAATGCACTCCCGCGACTGCATTGACAATACGATCTGCACCAATTTGTTCTGGATTTTGCAATCCAATCTTGATCGGCGAAGACATCGAAGCATCCACAAATACGGCTTTTTTCTTAAAGTAACGCTCACACATTCGCTGCAAGCTAAACTCCATCGGAGGAACCACATTTGAAATAATGATTTCCTCGACAGCTTTTAAATCAAGTTCAGCAAATTGGAAAAGCTCTTTAAAAAAGATACCCAACTCATCTGCTGTGCGTTCTTTTTTGGTTTCTAATCGCCAATGATGAGTGAGTTTTTTACCCTCATAGACCCCCACCAACATATTCGTATTACCGATATCGATGACTAATAACATAATTTTTTAAAGAGAAATATTTGGCAGTAAATTCTTCATAAAACATGCAAGATTTCTCAATGCTCCTAAACTTAGGCTTTTATATTAAAGTTAATCTGAAAGCGATTTTAAGCTAACTTCCTCTGCAATTAAACTTTTTATTATCCCACTCTCTAACTTTACTTGTAGATGACCCTGGTGATCTAGATCGAGAGTAGTCGCTTCATAACTTTTCCCAGCATCCTCAAAAATGATTTTTTTTCCTATGAAACCGGATAATCTCTTCCACTCTTCTATCATGAAACTGGAACCTTTTTGAATGAAATTTTCAATTTGTATAAAAATTTCTTCGAGGATTTTTTTTAACAAATCTATCCGAGAATAATGTTGACCACTTAGTTCAAAAAGAGAAGTTGCGATGTCTTGAAGATCTTCTGGAAAATCTTCCTGTGACTGCGAAACATTAATCCCTATGCCCAAAAGTACATAATCTATTTTGGAAGAGTGACCCCCTTGCTGAATGACTAATTCACATAAGATACCCGCAAGTTTTTTATGATTGACCCAAATATCATTGGGCCATTTTAGCAAAGTATTCTCAAAACCTAAAACCCTTAGAACACGCAAAAGTGCAAGTCCCGCCAGCAAAGTCAGCAATGGAGCTTGTTGAGGACTTAAATTTGGTCGAAGAATTAAGGTGAAATACAAGCCCTTCGCTTCAGGGGATTCCCAACGCCTCTGCAAGCGCCCTCTTCCCTCTGTTTGGCAGTCTGCAATCACCAAAGTACCTTCAGGCTCTCCTGATTTAGCTAATAATGCTGCTTGTCGATTAGTTGAATCCGTTTTTTCAAAAAAACAAACTTTCTCCAATTGTCGAATATCTAAACATAGTTTTTGCACTAAAGCAGCAAAGCTTTCTCTTTCTATCTTCATTTAAGCTCTTTCACCTTAATCTTTCTCTCCTCTTTGTTGTTGACATTGACTGAGTGTCTTAAGTAATTAACAAAACACTTTGAAGAAACCAAGTACATATGAAGATGCGGGCGTTAATATCGAAGCAGGTAATAGCTTCGTCGATGCCATTAAACCGCTGATCAAAAAAACTCATCGACCTGAGGTTCTTTCACCTTTAGGTGGTTTTGCTGGCATGTTTAGGATGAATCCACTTAAATATCAAGAGCCTGTTCTTGTCGCTTGCACTGATGGCGTTGGCACCAAGCTTAAACTTGCTAATCAACTTAATGACTATAGTGGAATTGGCATTGATCTCGTTGCAATGTGCGTTAACGATCTCGTCTGCGTCGGTGCCCAGCCTTTGTTTTTTTTGGACTACTACGCTTGTGGAAAGCTAGAAGTTGAAAAAGCCACGCAAGTTGTCGCCGGGATGACAGAAGCTCTCGCTAATATTCAATGTGCACTGCTTGGAGGAGAAACCGCTGAAATGCCAGGCATGTATGATCCTCAGGATTTTGATTTGGCGGGTTTTGCTGTAGGTGCTGTCGAACGCAGTGAAATGATTGATGGTTCCAGCATTTCAATTGGCAACAAGATTATTGGTTTAGCGAGTTCAGGAATTCACTCCAACGGCTATTCATTAGTCAGAAAAATTATTGAAGAACAAAAATTAGACCTCTACCAAACTTATTCGGATATTGGAAAAAATCTTGGTCAAGCCTTGCTACAACCCACAAAAATTTACGTCAATCTAGTTTCTCTTCTAAAAAAACAATTTAATTTATTAGGAATCGCGCACATTACAGGCGGGGGAATTTTAGAAAATATACCGCGCATTCTTCCTCAAACTTGTCAGGCAAAAATTAACACCAATACTTGGAAGCTTCCTTCGCTTTTCCAATTTTTACAAGAAAAGGGCAGCATTGAAATGACAGAAATGCATCGCGTTTTTAATTGTGGAATCGGCATGGTATGGGTAGTTCCTGAAAGTCAAGCTAATGAAGTCGTTGAACGACTTGGAGGAGCTGGGCAAGAGGCCTATATCATCGGAGAAATTGTCGAGCGACGTGGAACTGACAAACCAGCAATCGAAATCATCTAAAAAAAAACTGACACTTATGAGTTTCAAAATAGCTATATTAATCTCAGGTCGCGGTAGCAACATGCAAGCCATTCACCGCTCTATCCAAGAGAACAAACTTAAGGCTCATATTGCGGTTGTTATCAGCAATCAAGCAGATGCCGCAGGACTTAACTACGCCAAAGAACACAATATCCCTACAGAAGTTTTAACGCACCAAGCTCACGAATCTCGCGAAAGTTATGACCAACGTTTAGCATCACTCATTCAAAAATATTTCGTCGATCTCATTGTATTAGCAGGATTTATGCGAATTTTATCCCCAAGTTTTATTCAGGCCTTCCCTCAAAAAATCATCAACATTCATCCATCTTTACTACCGGCTTTTCCAGGCTTACATGTCCATGAACAAGCCATCGCAGCAGGAGTTCGCTATAGCGGCTGCACCGTTCATTATGTTGATGAAGGCTGTGACACTGGACCTATTATTGATCAAAGAGTCGTTCCTGTTTTACCTGAAGACACCGCCGACACTTTAGCTGCCCGCATCTTAAAAGAAGAACACCAATTGTATTCAGAATGCATTCAAAAAATTGCTGCGGGACAGGTAAAAATTGAAAACAATAAAGTTATTCTGAACTTTAACTCAAAAAATTCTCTTTAAAAAAATACAAAAAAATTAAACTTCAACCACTTTTAATTTGCAATATTTTGCTTTTTCGGCTCATGCACCTGCATGACAAACCGAAATGTTTCTAAAGAAGAACGACGCAATAGTTTACTTTCAGCTGCTCTCAGCGCTTTTGGAAAACGTGGATATCATGAAACCCAAGTCTCTCATATTATCAAAGAAGCCAAAGTCGCAAGAGGGACTTTCTACCTCTACTTTGAAAGCAAGCGCGTTATATTTGACGAATTGGTCACTAAAATTTCTCAAAAAATTGAGTCGTGTATTCATCCAATAGACAAAAGTATTGCCTCAGAAATCCCCCAACAGATTTTGGATAATATAACTCGGGTAACAGACTTGCTCTTAAAAAATCCGCTTTATTTAAAAGTTTTTCTCAGCGATGCAGTTGGTCTAGACAGAGAGTTTGATGAGCGGCTAAGGCGCTTTTATCACCGAGTCTTGCTAAATATTCAAAAAGGCCTCAATCAAGGTCAAGAGTTAGGTTTAGTACGCAGCGGAAATACTAAAATCATCTCCGTTTGTTTGCTAGGCAGTTTAAAAGAGATTTACTATCAGCATGTTTTGGGAACCACAAAAGCAAAAACTCATGAAATTGTCGAAGAAGTCTACCTCTTGGTCCTCCACGCCGTCGTCGAGCCCAATATCTTAGCTAAAATGCTTCCCTAATTTAGTCTGGAATTAATTACTTCAATGAGTTTCACAAAGGTTATTGCTAGGTCGTTAATTCAACTCATAAAGTAAATTAGCGGCCGTACCTGCTACTTGATGCTTACTATAATGTGTCGCAACTCGTCTTCTGGCGCTTTTAGCAATTTTAGCTTTCACAGCATCCAATGTTAAACCTCTTTCTTGAAGAACTTCTTTATATTCTTGTTCAGCAGCGCGCTTAGCTTTAAAAAGCATCATTTGAATACGACTGTATACATTAACGGCACCATCACCCGTCGTTTCAATAGGAAGAAAAATCGCTTCTGGATATTTTTCGGTAATAATACTTTGAACTCCATCAGAGACTCCACTCGAGGGCATGCATCCAAATGGCTTCACAGAAATAGTCATATGGTTTTTCTTGTGAGTAACGTTTTGAATTAGCTTACCAACTTCCATGTGGCCCTCCCCACCGCGGAGCTCAGTATTATAATGCTCCGCAGCAACACGTGCGTTTTCTTCCATATCGGGAAGTTTGTAGTTTTTTAAACCCAGAACCTTGGCAAAGGTTTGGAAAGTCAGACGAATCGCTTTATCTGCTACCCAAAGAATCAAAAATTTCTTGGCAGTTTGTGTTGTTTTCAAACCCTTACGTGCTTCCATATCCGCTTTCTTAAGCTTCATCCTTGTCTTGGTGTCCACTCGGCCTTGCCAAACATTGTAAAGAATCCAATTAGCAATCAGCTGGATATCGACTTCAGCACCTTCTTGTTCTAAAAAACGCTGGAGCTGGTAGTTGCCAGCACCCTCTGTTGTCATTGCCCAAAACTCGCCAATTATACTTACTTTGGGCTTTACCATCGTGCGATCTACTTCGACCTTTTGTAATACTTTCCGGCATTTCCAAAGTGCACGCAAAATCGATTTTTTATTTTTTAATGCGGAGGTAATAAAATTACGGCATTGTTCTAAAGCCTCGTCTGTCACACCTTTTTTAAGCTCGTAAGGACGAATACGGTACATCATCGCATTGAGAGCATCTCCAGAAAAAATTGCCTTCGCTAAAGTAAAGAAAAATGCACGATCCATTTTTAAACCAACTTCTTGACCCGTAGCCTGATTCATTCCCCCGTTAGGTTCAAAAAGCATGACCCGAAAACCATCAAAACCGGCATCCCGTAAGGCCTTGCGATATTCAGTTACGTACATTCCAAAACGGCAAGGACCACAGGCCCCAGCTGTTAAAAAAACATGCTGATCGATAATATCTTGGGTTCTCATTCCTTGGTCATCGCGCAAATGAACCAAGTATTTGACCAAATTTCCCACCGTAAAATAAGTAGGATTGCATTGCCCACGATTACCGTATTCCTTTCCAAATTGAAGAGCATCGTTATCAGGACAATCCAAAGCCTTAATTTGATAACCGAGACCTGTCAGCCCTGCTTGAACAAAAAGATCATGAGCCATTGTCAAGCCGCTGACTAAAATCGTTGTATGAGCTCGTTGATCTGCATAAAACTCACGATTGACTTTTTCTTCCCAATGCTGAGTATCCTCACTCAGACCTAGCTTTTTCTTTTCTTCCTCTTCGAAGCGCCTTAATTCTTCTTCAATGATATTATGAGGAATTTTATTTGCTTGATGTTTACTTTTAAGTTGGGTGGTCATAAGGGCCTCCTTCTATAAAAATTCTAAAAAACTTAACTCGCTTTAGCCAAAGAGTCTTGCTGAATATTTGACTTATCTAACAACGACACGTTTTTATCTGCTTGCAGATCATTCTCTTGATACTTTTTGATGAGTTCTTGTTTTTTCTTTTCAAGACGTTTTTGTAACTCTTGCTTTTTCTTAGCGAGATCTTGCATCATCTCTTCGCGAAGCTTTAGTGAATGCGCGTATGTTTTGACTCTGATCTTAATGGAACCCCCTGGCTTGTTGGCATCAATATCATGCAATGCTGAATAAGGCGTTCCACTGGTGGAAATAATCTTATCAATAATCCCATACGTTGGAGCATCATGGCCGCATTTAAAACTAGAAAGATCCAACACGGCAACATTAGGGTGATGTGCTGCAAACTTCGCTGCCCAGACTTTTTGCGCTGAGTTAGCACTGTAGTTTTCCGGCCAAACGTCAGTCACTTCAAGTGGACTCGAAATCTGTCCACTTTCTAAATCTTTTTTAAAGTACTTTTTGAGATATTCCTCATCCCTCGGCAAAGACCGCATAGAAAGTACAGGGTAGCCACGTACTTGAAATTCATCCAAGACATCATGATTGAGTCCTGGGTCCAAATGATAAGGTCGACCCAATAATAGAATTGCCATTTTATGATTAGCTTCGGCCCAGTCTAAAATCTCACGGCCTTTATCTTGGAGTTTTTGATCCATGGTCTCCAAAGCTTTCCAACCTTGATCTACCGCCCAATCACTTTCGTCTTCAGTCACCTGCAATAATTTTCCAAAGGCTTCAAACATCTGCCGCTTAAAAAGTGTCGGTTCATTGGGTGTCATTGCCGGATCGAGATACTGGATACCTCGTTCGGCAAAAAAGTCATTTTCCTTCGTAAAAGCGGCTTTGAGCACTTCGGGGCAACCAGCCACAATCGGACAACTGGCTACATCTACCACGTTTTTTAAAAAACTGGGCACATGAGTTAAGATGGGAAAGAAAATATAATTAAGCGGTTTGTCTGTTTGATGTTTGTGAAAGAGCAAGTTATGAATATGCGCCTGACCGACTTTAGAGGGGTAGCAAGGATCGATAGATCCGTATTTTCCTCCTTCGGACCACATTTCTTCAGAAGTATAATCCGAAAAAATAATATTTTTCTCGGGAATACCCAATGCTTCAAAATAGGCTTTCCAAATAGGAGCGGTGCTATAGACGTTCAAAACTCGAGGAATTCCAATACGAAGATTTTTGCGAATCAATTCAGATTTAGGAGAGGAACGCTCAAAAGCACGTTTGATCGGAACACGCTTGATATTACCAAAAAAGGTTTTTTTGACTTGGATATCTTCAATGAGCTGTCCAACTTCGGGCATAGGGTCTTTAGGATAACTATTAAAGACCACACGAGATTCATAATCAACCAAGTTAGGAAATTGTTTTTTGAGTTGATTGCGCTCTTTGGCTAGCTCTAACATGGCTTCTTTAGATTCTACGGTACCTTTTTCACAACTAAAACCGGAAATATAACGACTGGTCTTACCATCGGGAGTTTGCGTATCAATAAAAGTCCGACTGCAATTATTGGGGCAAAAATGACAGACCGTCGTTTCATCATTGCGAGTACTGTATTGCAGATCAATCGAGTCTTCTAATCCAATGAAAGTTGAATAACCTCTTCGCATCACCACACGACGAGTTTCCATTGCTGCACCGATAGCACCAGCCTCACCTGTGTGTGGATGGACTAAAATTTCTGCTCCCGGGACACGCTGTTTAATATAGTCAACTTGGGCCTTCACCGCAGCAAGATTATATTGAGTACCACCCTGAAGAACAAACTTTTTACCTAGCTCCGCCATGCGCGGAATCTGAACCACATATTGCCAAACATTTTTTGGTAAAACTTGAGCCAATCCTGCAAGTAATTCTTCCTTTGAATAGCCTTCTTTTTGAAAGTTAACGCGATCACTGTCCAAAAATACTGCACAACCGTAAGAAAATTTAGGCGCTAAGGAAGCATCAAATGCCACATCCGCATAATCTTGGATTTTGACCCCAAATTGGTCGGCCATAGCTTGCAATAACATTCCGTTACCAGCAGAACATTGATTAGAAAGACGAAAATTTTTGATGTCCCCGTTTTGCATGAATAAAACTTTGATGTCTTGACCACCAATATCGCAGATCACATCGACATCCCCAAAATAATGCACCGCGCTCATCATATGGGCAACAGTCTCGACAATATTAACATCGGCCTTGACGGATTCTTCTAAAACATCGGCTGCATAGCCGGTGGCACCAAAGCCTAAAACTTGAAGCTTGGCGCCTTGCTCAGCAAAATAGCCATGCATCTGTTTTAAAATATCTTTGGTATCCTGAATGGGATTTCCTTTGGAGAGCTGATAAGCCTTGAGAATCACTTCTCCATCTTCGCCTACCAACACGGCCTTGGATGAAGTCGAACCACCATCCAAACCAATATAACCTTTAATCACATCTCCTGATTTAATTTGAATAGGATTGAATTTGGGAATAGCATACTCTTGACGAAATTGATCTAATTCTTCCTGCGTTGCAACCAATGGTCCCATCGCGCTTGCTCCTAATTGAGTTTTTCGGCCATTGGTAAGATATTCTTTGAGTTGGCTCAACCCCTGATAAACTCCAACATGAGCCGGTTCATAGGTTCCATAAATCACCGCACCATAAGCAGCATAGTATTGTGCATTTTCTGGCACATAAACGAGCTCCTCAATGGGAATATCTTTGGGGTATTTATAATTGCGCTCTTGCCAAGTCTCAGGAATCCTCTTACGCCAACACTCTTGCAAAAAAGGCAAATAAGTATTAGGACCTCCTAAAAGCAAAACCCGGTGACGCAAAGTATTGCCGCGAGTTAGCACCGAAAGATTTTGCATGACAATGGCATCCGCTAAGCTACATAAAATTTCATTTGAGGGAATTCCCGATTTAACCAAATTAACAATATCGGTTTCGGCAAAAACTCCACACTTAGCCGCAACATGATGAAGTTTTGAACCATCAAATGGAAGCTTAGTCAGCAAATCGTTTTCTACCCCAACTTTAATCACACATTTATCAATCGTCGCACCCGTACCGGATGCGCACTTATCATTCATTGAGGTGATTGCCTGCTTTTCGCCAGTTTCTTCGTTTTCTTTATAAATGATAATCTTGGCGTCCTGGCCACCCAATTCAATAACAGAGCCAACATCCGGGTGAAGTTTTTCCACGGCTAAAGTAACAGCATTGACTTCTTGTACAAATTTAGCCCCGAGTGGATCCGCAAGAGGACCCGCTCCTGACCCTGTGACAAAAAGGCGAATATCTTTTTGATCAAGGTCCTGAAATTCGTGACCAATGCGCACGAGAAACTCCATCACTTTTTCGCCTTGGCGAGTCTCATGTCTCTGATAATCACTCCAAAGAATTTGCAAACTTTCAGGATCAACAACACAAGCCTTGACAGTCGTGGAACCCACATCCATACCGATCATTAAGCTTTTTTTGGATTTTTGCTCAGAAGAACTTTTTGAACATTTTTGAGGTGATTGCGTCATAAACCGCGTTAAACTTCACAATAAAAAACAATTATTTTTTAATGAGTTAACATAAAGAAATAGCAGAAATGCGTCATTAACTGCGTCAAAGTTTTTTTAAAAAAGGATCATGACAAATAAAGCTTAAGTCTTCACTCTAAAATATTAACTCATCGTTCTAGTTTCTCACCCTAACTAGACTGACATGTCAGTTCATTTAACGAAATATTCGCAGATAAAAATAAAAGTCAATAATTTTTATAATTTTTTCACCTTAATCATTCCATCCCTGAAAAATCGCGATACAAAGTTGTTAGATAAATCACTTGTGAAGTCTGACTAAATAATATTAAAATATTAAGTTCTTTTATTAAACGAATATATAGTTTTGAAGGGAAAACTCAATGAATATACTTAACAAACACTTTTGTTTTTACCGATTTAACATTTATCTTTTTTTCATCTTATTTTTTTCACTCCTTAACTATTCAACCCACGCCGCAGACTTCCTAGTAACTAAGACCGAAGACACTAATGATGGCATCTGCGATGAAGACTGCTCACTACGAGAAGCTGTCATTGCAGCCAACGCAAGTCTTGAAGGAAATAATAATATTATTTTGTCAGAAGGTACTTACACTTTAAGTATAAAAGGTTCTGATAATGATGACTCAGCAACTGGGGATTTAGATTTTATTAACCCACAAGAAAACCAAGTAAATATTCCAAGTTCTGTCACAGTCCAAGGAGCAGGAGCCAAGCTAACAATCATCGACACATCGACACTCGGTGACCGAGCGTTTCAAGTGCTAGCAACTGATCCAGATATTCCACTGAATATAACTTTTAACGACATCAGTATTGAAGGAGCCAACTTTGAAGGAAGTGGAGCAGGTATTGTTGCCTTAGGAAATATTAACAATATCGAATCCACACTTAGACTGAATCGCGTCAATATTCATCAAAACAAAGCTTCAGGAATTGGCGCCGGACTCGCAGCCATTGAATTCGCCATTATCAATATTGACTCGAGCACTTTTTCAGAAAATGAGGCTGGTTTCACAGCAGGCGGAATTTTTTTCAGCAACGTTGGTCAATTTTCTATCACTAACTCAACCATCTCTAAAAATAGTGCTGAGGAAGGGGGAGGTATTGTACTTCTTGGAGAGCTAAATGATATACCCAGCATTGGAAGAATTTTTAACAGCACGATCACCCAAAACATCGCACAAGGTGGAGGAGGTATTGGAGTTGATGACCCTGTCTTTTTAGACCTCTCAAACACTATTATTGCAAATAATACAGCTCCCGTCATTGCAAAAGATTGCGTATTTACAGATGAAGCCATTGTAAACAGCCTTGGGTATAATTTGGTTGGAGATTCTACAGACTGCAACTTTCCCAATGGAGGCACCGGAGACCAACTCGATGTGGAAGTTTTACTTGAAGATTTAGCGGAAAATGGAGGTCCAACACCCACACACGCTGTCCCCCAAGACAGCCTAGCTTACAATGCAGGCAATCCCGATAATTGTGCTAATGGTGAAAAACCAGGCCCTGAGAAAGATCAAAGAGGTCAAGTCCGAATTGCCGGTGGGCGTTGTGAAATTGGGGCTTATGAAAGTGGTTTAGCAGATTTAAAGATTCTCAAAACTTCCAATCTTCAAGAAATTAAAGTCGGAGAAAACATCAGCTACACATTACAAATTACAAATCTTGGAACGAATAAAAGTTTTTCAAATACCTTCTCTGACACACTCCCGATAGAACTTGAATTTATCTCCGTCATCTCAAATGATCCCAGTGACATTTGTTCTTTTGATGCAAACAACTCAGAAATAACTTGTGATATCGGTGAACTGGAATCTGGAGAAAGCTCCCAAATAACTATTCAAGCCAAACTTACCCTCATGCCTGCTAATGAAACTCTAACTAACACTGCAACAGTTCAAAGCTCTGAAACAGATTCCAATCTTTCTAATAATTCCTCTTCTATTAGCATTCCCGTCATTGAGGATAATACTGTCAGTGGAAGTGGATGCTCTCTCACTCACAATACAAAAACAAACTTATTTTTTTGGATGGCCCTTATTGGAATACTTTTTATACAAAAATATATAAAAATTCCCCTTCAAAAAAATAATAATTAAAAAATTTAAGTCATTCCACATCTTGGTCGCCTGTTCAGCGGGCGACCTAGCAACCATCTTAACTAACTAATTTATAATGTTTTTTTAATAATCTTTCCTCATTTTCTTATTATTTTCTATTATAAACAAGTTTTGGTCGCGGGTTTTTTAGTTGCTATATTACAAAACTTTTTAAGCGATAACAATTTTAACAGCAGCACACTTCGAAAATAACTCAAAATAGCTGAAAGCTCTCAATTGACAAGGACAGCTCAAGGAGCTAAGTAATATTCCGACTTAAAATCAAGGAGATCTACATATGCCAGGTTCGGCAGAAATTATTCCGATTAATATTGAAGATGAAATGAAGGGCGCTTACCTCGATTATTCGATGAGTGTCATTATTGGACGTGCACTTCCTGATGTACGCGATGGGCTCAAACCAGTTCATCGCCGCATCCTCTACGCCATGTTTCGCGAAGGCTTACTTAGCAATAAGCGCTTTAGCAAATGTGCTGGGGTTGTTGGAGAAGTTTTAAAAAAATATCACCCCCACGGTGACAGCGCAGTTTATGACTCCTTGGTACGTATGGCTCAGCCGTGGAATTTACGTTACCCTCTTATCGACGGACAAGGTAACTTTGGCTCCATTGATGGTGATCCTCCTGCAGCCTACCGTTACACCGAAGCCCGCTTACAAAAACTGGCCGAGGAAATGCTCGCCGATATTGACAAAGAAACAGTGGATTTTGTCGAAAACTTTGACAACTCAACGACCGAACCCAGCGTTTTACCTACACGTGTTCCCAACCTTTTAATTAACGGCTCCGACGGAATTGCTGTCGGAATGGCTACTAAGATTCCACCCCATAATTTAAAAGAAATTATCAGTGCTCTCTTAGCTTTAATTCAAAAACCTCAAATGACCACGGATGAACTCATGAAATACGTTCCCGGCCCCGATTTCCCCACGGCGGGTTTTATTACGGGTCGTGAAGGTATCGTCCAAGCTTATAAAACAGGACGAGGCATCATCAAAATGCGTGCCCGCGCCGTTATTGAAAAGATCGCACGAGGAGACCGCGAAGCCATCATCATCACAGAACTTCCCTACCAGGTCAACAAAGCCAAATTAATGGAACAAATCGCCCACTTAGTCCGCAACGCTAAAATTGAAGGCATCTCAGATCTGCGTGACGAATCCGACCGCGAAGGTATCCGCGTTGTAGTCGAACTCAAGAAAAACAGTGTTGCCGGGGTTGTTCTTAACCAACTTTTTAAACACACTGCAATGCAATCGAGTTTTGGAATCATCTTTTTATCCATCGTGCACGGACAACCACGCGTTTTAGGTCTCAAAGACATGCTCCAGTATTTTCTGGATCATCGGCGCGAAGTCGTCGTCCGCCGTACGATGTACGAATTACGCAAAGCTGAGGAACGCGCTCATATTTTAGAAGGCTTAAAAATTGCCGTCGAAAACATCGATGAAGTGGTTGAACTCATCAAAAAGTCTGAAAATCCACCCGCCGCCAAAACAGCATTGATGGAGCGCTTCTTGCTTAGCGCTATCCAAGCTCAGGCTATTTTAGAAATGCGCTTGCAGAGGTTAACGGGACTAGAGCGCGATAAAATCATTCAAGAATATGAAGAAATCCTCGCCTTAATTAAAGAACTCAAAGAATTATTGGGAAGTGAAAAACTTATTTTTAAAGTCATTTCTGACGAACTCAAAGAAATTCTAAAAAAATACGGCGATGAACGCCGTACAGAGATCATCGGCGCTCAAAAAGAAATCAGTATCGAAGACCTGATTCAAGATGAAGACATGGCCGTCACCATCACTCATCGCGGCTACATTAAACGCAATCCCATCAGTATCTACCGAGCGCAACGCCGTGGTGGGCGAGGCAAGACTGGCATGTCCACTCGAGAAGAAGACTTTGTCGAAAATCTTTTTATCGCCTCGACACACAGTTACTTCCTAGTTTTCAGCACCAAAGGAAAACTTTATTGGTTGAAAGTTCATGAAATTCCTCAAGGTGGTCGCACTACTCAAGGAAAGGCTATCGTCAACTTGTTAAACTTTGCCGATGATGAAAAAATGGCCGCTATCTTAACGGTACGTGAATTCGAAGAAGGCAAAAACATCGTCATGTGCACTGAAAAAGGGATTATCAAAAAAACCGATCTGATGGCCTTTAGCAATCCACGCTCGGGCGGTATTATTGCACTCAGCATCGATGACAATGACCAACTCATCTCAGCAGCAATTACCAGTGGCCAAGATGATTTATTCCTCGGAACTGCCAAAGGTCTGACCATTCGTTTTCATGAAGACCAAGTACGTGCGATGGGACGAACCGCGCGAGGAGTCAAAGGCATCAAACTCAGTAAAGACGATCGTGTCGTGGGCATGGAAGTCATTAATCAAGAAGCCGCCATTTTAACCGTCTCCGAAAATGGGCTCGGCAAACGAACACCTATTGAAGAATATCGAGCTCAGGGACGCGGAGGTTCAGGAATCATTACGATGAAAGTCACCGAAAAAACAGGCCAAGTCGTCGCGATCAAACAAGTCAAAGACACCGATGAGGTCATGTTTGTCACAACTCAAGGAAAAATTTTACGTATGGCTGTCAATAGTGTCTCTTTAATAGGCCGAAACACCCAAGGTGTACGTTTAATTAATCCTGAGGAGGGAGAAAAAGTCACCGCTGTCGCTCAGCTCGCTGAAAGTGAAGACGAAACTGAGCAGGAGTAATCAGCTCTTTTGAACCCTCGAAGAAAAATATATATCCTTATTTTCGCATTGCTCCTTGCAAGCACGCTAGGCTATTTCTATTTTTCTCAACCAAGAAGTTTTTCTGACTTTGTTCATGAGGGAGAACTAGCTTATCAACAGCAATCGACTGCGGATGCAATAAAATATTATATTAAAGCTCTCAAAAAAAAGCCCAACCATTCTCAAGCTCCTGAAATTCTTTTACGTATTGGAAATATTCACCATTATTCACGCGGAGATATCGAGCAGGCAAATAAATCCTATTTGATGCTAGCGGAAAAATATCCGAACTCTCCCCAATCCCTGGAAGCACTCAAAAGACGCACTGAAATGTTTGAAAAAGCTGAACAATATACAAAGGCACGACAGGCTTATCAGAAATTATTGTCCACCTATCCTCAATCAAAAGATGCTGAAGAGTGGACCTATCGATCCGCTCTCTTGGCTCTAAAAAACAA
This sequence comes from Deltaproteobacteria bacterium, assembly GCA_024233625.1. Taxonomy (GTDB): domain Bacteria; phylum UBA10199; class UBA10199; order DSSB01; family DSSB01; genus JACKPJ01. The sequence goes on along the minus strand of JACKPJ010000002.1, from coordinate 111,243 downwards.
CCAATATGACATAGCTAGAAAAGAACTTCAGACGATTATTGAAAAAAAGCCCACTACTCAATTAGCAGGTCAAATCCTTTATCAGATTTCTAACAGCTATTTTTTACAAGAAGAAATGCAAGAAGCTCGTACAGTTCTAGAAGTTGCTATCGAAAAATATCCTCACAGTTCTGAGCAAAAAGAAATGCAGTTTTTACTTGCCAATATCTATGAAAGGCAGGGAAAATTCAAAGAAGCAATCGAAATTTATAAAAACTTATTAGAAACTTATCCTAATCCACAACTCATTAAGAAAAAAATTGAAAAATTGAGTGAATTTTATACACAACGAGAGCAAATCAAAAAAATGAAGGAAAATCTTAAACAAGTTAATGAAAACAATATTTCATCACAAAAACGCATACCTACTCGAGAAGTCAAAGCTCATTTAAGTCGTCAAAAAAAAGAAATAAAAAACACCAACTCAACAGGGGGTGAAAATGAGAAAAAGTAAAAGAGGAATATTTCTTAAAATCACAAAAAGCTTTCTCGCTTTGCTATTCTTAATCAACAACTTAAACGCTTGCGGAAATGGTATACAAAATGGAAAGACGATTAACATACTTGATGCGCAAGAAAAAGTCATCGCTCATTTTGAAGTAGAAATTGCGGACAGTCCGCAAGAAATAAGCCAGGGACTCATGTACCGACAAGAACTTGATCAAGACAGAGGAATGTTATTCATCTTTAACGAGCTCAATGAAACTCCTTTCTGGATGAAAAACACATTAATTCCCTTAGATATTATTTTTATTGGTGCAGATAAAAAAATCATATCTATTATACAAAGTGCAACACCCCAAACAACAACCCCAAGATACGCAGAAGCACCCTATTTATATGTACTAGAAATTAATGGAGGATTATCTCAAGAATTGGGCATTTCTCCTGGCCAGCAGCTCGAGTTTTAAACCAAGCTTTTCGACTAAGATTTTCCATGAACAGCCATCAAAGGAACTTGCACTCGATGCATCACCTCAACCGTTAAACTCTTTGGCATAATATGACCTGGCAATGGCGAAATATGCGTCGCCATCACAATCATATCGATGTGTTGTTTTTCACAAAAATCTGCGATTGTATCTGCAATACTCCCCTGCCCTGTTACAAGATCATGATTAACATCTTTTAAGTCCATATTTTTCATCATGTCTTTTACTTTAGAACTTTCACTCGAACTTGCCTGCTCAGTCACCTGAAACAAAAACATATCTGCAGAGAAAGTCTTACATAGTAAAATGGCTTGTGACATCGCTGTATAAGAAACAGGAGTTCCATCAGTGGGTACCAAAATATTCTTCACTTTTAGAGAATCTCTATTTTTTGGCCAAATCAAGACCGGACAAGAAGCTTTCTGAATGAGTTGAGCTGGAATACTCTGAAGTTGCTCCATCTTACTTCGCTTTTCTGAACTTCTACCCACAATAATCAGTCCACTACTATCTTGATGAGCTAAATGTAATAAACCATCAACAGTCTGATAACTTCCTGCAACTCTAACCTGAGGAGGGTACTTTTTTCGATAGGCCGGATCAAAAAAACGTTCAAAAACTGGCTGCATTTTTTGCTTCAGATTTTCCTCTTGAGACTCGAGATAATCCTCATCTAGGTCTCCTTGAGTGAGTACTTCCGCTATCGTCAGAGGAGACTGAAATTTTTTTGCCAAACCAAGAGCCGCACCTAGGGCTTTAAAGCCCGTTTGATTTGCACGATATCCTAGTAACATTCTAGCAGGATGCTGAAATAGACTGACTTCTTCTCCCCTATTCCACAAGGACCGCACCTTAAAAGAAGAATGAGGAAGCTCTGGCATTTGCTGTTTTAAGGAGGAAAAGTGATCTTCAGTAGTCTGTGCCCTTCCCTCAGCTAAACGTTCGTTATTTTCTTTGACCTCCGCTTGAACAGCTTTAGTCGCTTCCGCACGTTGACTGGGTGAAGTCGAACCTTGTTCCAAAACTTTGGAAGGGTTAAAAGAAAATTTATCAAAGCGGAAAGTACGTGGAATCATCTTATTTCACCTCTCAGCGGCTCTTGTAGAAATAACTTAGGCATTAATTACTTAATTTTTTAATCTTAAGCTCTCTCCTCTAAAGCGCTCCAAAAATTTTTGAAAATCCTTGGGGGCTTTGGATCGAAAAGCCATTTTTTTGCCACTTAATGGATGTATAAACTCCAAATAACTCGCATGTAACAAATGGCGCGGAGCTTTAATACGACTACCATAAAGTTTATCCCCGACAACAGGATGCCCCATATTGGCTAAATGCGCCCTGATTTGGTGGGTTCGCCCGGTCTTTAGTTTGAGCTCCAACAAAGTTATTTTATCATAACGCTCTTTAACAAAAAATTCTGTAAACGCCTGCTTCGCTGAAGCTTGGTTTTTTGAAGATCCCACCCTGACTTTTTTACCTCGAGAATCTTTCACTAATTGAGATGCCAACTGACCTTGAAAATTGGCCACACTTCCTTCAACAAGTGCTAGGTAGCTTCTTTTAATACTATGTTTTTTAAACTGCTCCGAGAGCTTATTGGCACGATGAGAAAGCGTATAAACCATCACACCACTGGTTTCTCTATCCAGGCGATGCATGAGGCCTATATAAGGATGAGGTTTATCAGGATGCACTCTTTTTAAGTAATCATTAATGTCATCGACGAGCGTCGAGCTTAAAGTCTGCGCACTAGCTTCACAAGCCACCCCCGGAGGTTTTTCGACCACAAGCAAATACGCGTCCTCGTGATAAATCTTGAGATAACGCTCACGACGAGGCGTTTTCATTTCCTCCTGCTCTTCCAAAACTTTTAATTGATCTCCGGAGTGCAGTTTCCATGAAGCAATAATGATTTTACGGTCGCCTAAAAAAATGCGTCCTTCATCAATAAGCTGTTTCACTTTTTTTCGACTCAAGTTAAGCTGCTCCACCAAAAAATGGTCGAGACGAGTATTTTCCTGATCTTGATTGACTTGTAAGTTTTTCATAATTATGATTTCCTCATGACACGCCTTAAAAAAACTCTCAAGCTGCTTTTTGTAGCAGACCCACTCGAAAATTTTGACCCAATTGCTGAAACCAGCCTTGCTTTGATGCGTGAGGCTGCTCGTCGCAAACACCGGATTTTTTTTACTCAACCCAAAAATTTAAGCGCTCGAGGAACATGTCTTCAGTCTCACGTACAAGAACTCAAAATTTTAAGTTCAAAACAAAAAAACGCCTGGTATCAAGTGCGATCAAATAAGGTGGAGGCACTCGAAAATTTTAATGCCATCTTATTAAGAAAAGATCCTCCGTTCGATCCCGATTATTTACATCACTTATATCTTTTACAATTACTTTCCCACAAAGTTTATATGATGAATCATCCTCGGGGTATTTTATTAGCTAACGAAAAGATTTTCACCCTCCTCTTTGAATCTTGGGCACCCGAAACCTTAATTAGCGCAAATCGCCAAGACCTGATCAACTTCATCCAAGAACAAAAACAAGGCACGATCCTTAAACCCATTGGCGAAGCAGGTGGCCGCGGAGTTTTTTACATTAAGCATCCTCAAAGCGAAAACGTCAATGTCATTTTAGAAAGTATGAGTCACAACTTCAGCCGTCACATCATTGCACAAGCTTATCTCCCGGAAGCAAAAAAAGGCGATAAGAGAATTTTATTACTCGGTGATCAAATTTTGGGAGCTTTTCAACGCATTCCTGCCAAAGGAGAACATCGTGCCAACCTTCATGCCGGAGGCAGAGCAAAAAAGGCTTCCGTTAGCCATGAAGAAAAAAAGTTGATTTCAGAATTACAAAGTCACTTACAACAGCTAGGTTTGGATTTTGTCGGACTCGACTTAATTGGAAACAAACTCATCGAAGTCAATGCCACTTCCCCGATGGGCCTGCACGAACTCAATCAAACGGCAAAGCGTCAATCTGAAAAAGAAGTGATCGACTTTTTAGAAAAGAAAGTTTTCGCCAATTAATTCTATATTTAATCTCACATAGAAGAATCCAGGAATTTACACAAAGAGCTGAAGCCATCAACAGCGATTTGCTTAAAGACCGGATAGTAGACCCTTAAGCCCCCTGGCCCCAAACTTACCAAAACGTTTCATTAGCTTGCGCATTTGCTCAAATTCTTTTAGCAAACGGTTAACATCACTGACGTTGGTTCCACTTCCCTTGGCAATACGCATGCGCCTTTTACCATTGAGCAAACGCGTATTCTTTCTTTCCTGAAGAGTCATCGAGTTAATAATAGCTTCCTTTTGTTTAAGCTCTTTTTCAACATCATTGGCATCAACTTTGTCTTTGAGCTTACCCATACCTGGCAACATACCCATCACTTTATCCATGGATCCGAGCTTTTTCATTTGCTGAAGTTGCTTGCGAAAATCCTCCAAATTAAAAGTATCTTTAAGAACTTTGCTGGCCATCTCTTTGGCCTCGTTCTCATCAAATTCTTTTTGGGCTTTTTCGATCAAACCAATCATATCGCCCATACCGAGAATTCGTGAAGCAACACGGTCCGGATAAAAGGGTTCGAGGTCTTCTATTTTTTCTCCCACACCCGCAAAATAAATCGGCTTACCGGTTACATAACGTACGGATAAAGCAGCTCCCCCTCGGGCATCTCCGTCCATTTTTGTCAGCAAAACACCACTAATTTGCAATTGCTCATCAAAAGTCTTGGCGACATTAACGGCCTCTTGTCCGGTCATTGCATCCACCACCAAAAGCGTATGATGGACATCAACTTTAGACTTAATCTTAGAAAGCTCTTTCATCATCTCTTGATCAATTTGCAAGCGACCTGCCGTGTCTAACAAAACTAGATCACAACCTAAGTTAGTCGCCTCTTTGATGGCTTTCTTGCAAATTTTAACTGGATTATCATTGGGATGAGTATCATAACAGGGCATATCCAAGCGCTTTGCCAAAGTCTTGAGCTGTTCAATGGCTGCAGGTCGATAAACATCAGCAGGAACTAAATAGGGAAAACGTTTTTTTTCCTTTTGGAAATAACTGGCTAACTTCGCTGTACTCGTGGTTTTACCCGAACCTTGCAAACCCACCATCATGACAACCAGGGGAGGTTTTGCCGCGAGAGAAATTTCTGCATTTTCTCCCATCAACTTCACAAGTTCATCATGAAAAATCTTGATAAATTGTTTTTCGGGAGTCAGGCTTTTGTGGACTTCCGCACCCAAGGCACTTTGTTTAACTTGATCGCAAAAGGCTTTGACAACTTTAAAATTAACGTCGGCCTCTAAAAGATTGAGCCGAATCTGCCGAAGTGCTTCTTCGATGGCCTGCTCATTGACCTTGCCTCGCCCTTTGAGTTTATCAATAACTTGATTAAATTTATCACTGAGTTGTTGGAACATAAATGAGCGTTAACTTAATTTTTTGGGGGTATCAAGAGATAAAGAAAAAGAAGACATATTTTAGTTTTGCTTATTATCTATATGAGAAAAAAATTGAAGAACTAATTATACCTCACCTGCACATCATAGGCAAATTCCATATGCCGAGCACGAGCATCCTCGACATACTCGGCAGGTTCGAGTAAATAAATTTGATAATCCTCGTCTTTACCCGATAGCATCGAAATAAATAAGCGGACAGTATTTCGCCATTCGAAAAGGCCTGAGGCTAAATCACTCATCGTTAAACAAAAAGAGCGCGTTTTTTTTGCCATGAGTTTTTGGAGCATTAAAGTGAGATACTGTGGAATATTTTGATCATTGATTTTATCCACGGCACCCAAGCCCAAAATCATTAACTGATCAACTCCAACTCGAGCACCACTCGGCATCAATAAAGCCTCTCCTTTTGCAGCATTAAAACGATGATCTAAGATAAAACGTGAAAGCTGCCCATTTAGCCTCCAATCAAGGATACCTGCTTGACCTTTTAAAGGACGAATATCTTCATAAGCAAAAATAATCGCCAGTTCTGCTTGAACTTTATCTAATGAATCACGAGATATATTTAAATGAATCATCAAAAAACCTTTAACTAAATTTTGGAACTTCTCTTAATACTTTTGCAATATGATCGAGTACACCATTAATAAAAGAGCTGGAGTCTTCACTACCAAAAGTTTTTGCTAAGTCAATGGCTTCATTAATCGAAACCGAAATAGGTACATCAGGACAATACTGCATCTCATAAGTTGCTATTCGAAGAATGTTACGGTCAACAATAGCCATGCGGCTAATTTTCCAATGTGTCGAATAACGCTCAATGGTCTCATCGATTTTATCTTGATTTTCTTTCACACCCTTTAAAAGACTCTGTGCAAATTCTAAAATACGTTCTTGTTCGTCTAAAGCAGGGACTTCTTCATCATAGGGGAAACGCAAATGAAGCTTTTCGGATAAAATTTCCTGAAGAGTTTTATGACTTGAATCGATTTCATATAAGAGCTGCAATGCAATTTCACGCCCTTTTCGGCGAGTTCCCATGAGTACTCCTTAATACTTATAGACTAAACACAAATTGAAAAAATTTACTCAATCTTATTTTAATTGTCATAGAACTAAAAATAGATCGTCATAAAGACTGTAATTCTCTTTTTAACAGGGCCATTTCGACGACTGTTCTTGCCGTTTCTCGCCCTTTATTATTTTCGTTATCCGAAGAACGCTCGATCGCCTCCTCATCGTTATTGGTTGTTAAAATACCAAAGCCTATCGGAGTCGAAGTTTTTAACATCACTTGATTGAGACCGTGAGTCACTGCTTCACAAACATAATCAAAGTGAGGAGTGCCTCCACGAATGACCGCGCCTAAACAAATCACCCCATGATAATTATGAGTCTCTACCAACCATTGTGCTGCTAAAGGAATTTCGAAAGCACCGGGAACATGCTTGATGTCAACTTCTTCCTTTTTTAGGCCACATTCTTCAAGGGTTTGCAAAGCAGCTTGCAATAATCCTTCACAAACTTGAGGATTATAACGACTCACCACAATGGCTAATTTTAAACCCTGAGCATCTAAGGAAAGCAAAGAACTGTCTTTTTGGCCCATTATTTTAACCTCTTCAACATATGTCCCATTTTGTCTCGCTTGGTCGCAAGATAATGCAAATTGGTACGATTAGCCGGAATCTCAATGGGAACTCTTTCTACAATCGTTAAGCCATAGGCCTCAAGGCCAATAATCTTTTTTGGATTATTCGTCATTAAACGCATGCGCTTGATTCCTAAAGTCACTAATATTTGAGCTCCGATACCATAATCACGCAAGTCTGCTTTAAATCCAAGCTTTTGATTAGCTTCAACCGTATCGTAGCCTTCTTCTTGCAAAGCATAAGCTTTGATTTTGTTTGTCAGACCAATTCCACGTCCTTCATGAGGAATATATAAAATCACTCCCTCACCGGCCTCGCTCACCATTTCCATCGCACGATGCAACTGAGGTCCACAATCACAGCGCAGAGATCCAAACGCATCTCCAGTCAGACACTCCGAATGCACTCGCACCAAAATATCTTTCTCCGAGCTGAGCTCACCTTTGATCAAAGCAACATAAGGAAGTTTATCGACATCATTTTCAAAAATTTTGATTTGGAATTCACCAAATTCCGTCGGAAGAACCGCTTTACTAACTTCATGCACCAAAGATTCTTTTTGCAAACGATAACGCACCAAATCTGCAATTGAAATAATGTGCATATCGTGTTCTTTGGCAAACTTTTCTAAGTCCGGCATGCGAGCCATCGTGCCATCATCATTCATGATTTCACAAATGACGCCCGAGGCATGCAGACCCGCAAGACGTGCTAGATCCACAGAACCTTCCGTGTGACCTGTTCTAACTAAAACTCCACCTTTCTTTGCCAACAAAGGGAATATATGACCTGGTCGCACCAACTCTTCTGGCTTACAATCTGGCTCAATCGCTTTCAAAATTGTCGTCGACCGGTCATGAGCAGAAATTCCTGTAGTTGTTCCTTCACGGGCATCAATCGAAACAGTAAAACCTGTCGAATGCAAAGAATCATTTTTTTGCACCATAAGAGGCAAATTGAGCTGTTCAACGGTTTCTGCCGTCAAAGAGAGACAAATTAAACCTCGAGCATGCTTGGCCATAAAATTAATCGCTTCAGGTGTAATTTTTTCTGCTGCCATCACCAAATCGCCTTCATTTTCACGATCTTCATCATCTACTAAAACAACCATTTTTCCTGCAGCGATTTCTTCCAAAGCCGCTTGAATACGCTTCACACTTTCTGCGAAAGTCTCAACATCTTTTTTCATTGGGATTTTCCTTTTATTTTCCTCTTTTTGACCCTTGAGCAAGTTTTTTTAGATACTTCAATATCATATCTGCCTCAATGTTAACTTTATCACCCACACTTTTGAGTGTCAAAGTCGTCTTTTGCTGTGTATGAGGAATGATACAAAGGCTAATGATCTGACGACTCACTTGATTAACAGTAAGACTGATGCCATCGATTGCGACAGATCCTTTAGGGATCATGTAAACTTTTAAGTCACTAGGCACTTTGACTTTGATAATATAGTATGCATTGGGTTTTGCCTTGATATATTCCTTGGAGATAATCTCTCCCACTCCATCGACATGACCTTGAACCCAATGGCCTCCCAGTTGATCTCCTACTTTAAGCGGACGCTCTAAATTAATCGAATCACCAGCTTTTAAGTCAGATAAATTCGTACATTGGAGAGTTTCAGGAGAAATATCTGCAGTAAAAACACGCCCCTGCTTAGTCGTCACCGTTAAACAACAACCATTGACAGCAATAGAATCTCCTATTTTGCTTTCTTTAAGAGAAAACGGACACTGAAAACTCATGCATGAGTGGGTCTTAAAGCTTTCGACCTTTTTAACAGCACCCACAGCTTCGATAATACCTGTAAACATAGCTATAGAGGCTTAACTTTTAATGAGAGAGAAATCAAGAGCACTTCTTACTTTCTTTTTTTGGTCAAAGAAAGAAAAGTAAAAGTAAGTTTTGATTGTATTTACTTTAAAAAAAGAGATAAAATTTGAGGAAAAGATCTTGTTATTTTTTATGAATTGTAGCAAAGCAAGCATCAGATACACTATAATGCATAATATATAAAATTTTTATAAGTTTAAATTTATAGAATATCTGACTGTTAACCAAATAATAAAGGAAATCATTGTGGAATTTGAACAAGCATTACAAACTGAAAAAATCCGCAATATCATGACAGCACGGGGAATTCAAGTTGACGCAAAACTCTCTTATGCAGAAGTTATCACTCAACTGCAAACTGAAGAAAAATTTTGCGCCGTCATATTAGAAGACAAAAAAGTCGTCGGCATTTTTACTGAACTCGATGCTCTCCGCCGTGGACTTCTTGACAGTATCGATCGTGATGCTCCCATTCGGGATGTCATGACTCCTAATCCTACAACCATTGATATCGATGATAACCTAGCCGTTGCCATCCGACTCATGCATCAAGGCAAATACCGTCACCTTCCAGTCGTCGATGGCAATAGAGAGTTTATGGGCTTGATTTCGGTTCGAGATATTATAATTTTTCTCTCCGAAAATTATCCCTCCGATATCTATAATTTACCTCCTGACCCTCACCAAGTGAGTACAGAAGCAGAAGGCGCTTAATTTAAGGAAACATTCATGAGCTCAACCAGTTTCATTCATGAAAATAAAAATATACAAGAAATCGAAAGTGTCGTCATTCGTTTTGCCGGTGATTCCGGCGACGGTATGCAGCTAACCGGTAGCCAGTTTACTAACACTAGCGCCGTCTTAGGTAACGATATTAGCACCTTACCCGATTTTCCAGCGGAAATTCGAGCCCCAGCTGGGTCCTTACCTGGCGTCAGTGCCTTCCAGTTAAATTTTTCCTCCTCAGATATTCGTACACCAGGAGATCAACCTGATGTACTTGTTGCTATGAACCCAGCAGCACTGAAAACCAATTTAAAGGACCTCCCACATGGAGGCATGCTCATCGTCAACCAAGATGCTTTTATTGACCGAAATTTAGAAAGAGCCGGCTACACCAGCAACCCTCTCGAAGACGATTCTCTTAAAGATTATCGTCTCATCAAAGTGCCAATGAATACACTCAATCAAAATGCACTTGAAGCAATTGACTTGCCTGGCAAAGCAAAAGAAAAATGCAAAAACTTTTTTGCTTTAGGAATGATGTACTGGATGTACGATCGTTCCATGGATGTCACTTTAGAATGGATTAAAAAGAAGTTTGGGAAAAATCCCAATGTTGTCGAAGCAAACAGTCAAGCTCTCAAATCGGGTTATTACTTTGCCGAAACCTCAGAAATCGTCTCTACCCATTATAAGATCAAACCAGCACGTTTAGCTCCCGGGACCTATCGAAACATCATGGGTAACCAAGCAACAGCAATCGGTTTATTAGCTGCTTCAGAACTTGCTAAAACTCCCCTAGTTTACTGCAGCTATCCTATTACCCCTGCTTCCGATGTTTTGCATGAACTTTCAAAATTCAAAAACTTTGGACTGAAGACTTTGCAAAATGAAGACGAAATTGCAGCCATCGGAGCCGCCATTGGTGCGGCTTTTGGAGGAGCCATCGCAGTGACCGGTACCAGTGGACCTGGACTAGCGCTCAAGAGCGAAGCCCTCAATCTTGCCTTAATGGTCGAACTTCCTTTGATTGTCCTTAATGTCCAACGTGGTGGACCTAGCACAGGATTACCAACAAAAACAGAGCAATCCGATTTGTTACAAGCTCTTTTTGGTCGTAACGGTGATAGTCCGATTCCTGTCATCGCCGCCGCAACACCTTCTGATTGCTTTTATATGGCGATTGAAGCAACTCGTATCGCTATCAAATACATGACACCCGTTATTTTACTCACTGACGGTTATTTAGCCAATGGCAGTGAACCTTGGAAAATTCCTCAATTCTCTGAATTAAAGAGCATCTCTGTCAAACACCCTGAACACTTGAACGAAGAACAAAAGTTTCAACCTTATCTCCGTGATGAAGAAACTCTCGCTCGGCCCTGGGCTGTTCCCGGAACAAAAGGTTTTGAACACCGTATTGGAGGTTTGGAAAAAGAAAATATCAGCGGAAATGTCAGCTATGACCCTCTCAACCACCAAAAGATGACAGACTTAAGAAAAAACAAAGTCAGAGGTATCGTTCAAGATATTCCTGACTTGGAAGTTTATGGCGATCAACAAGGCGAAGTTCTCATTGTCGGTTGGGGAGGCACTTGTGGCGCAATCACCTCTGCAACGGAAAAACTTCGCAAACAAGGGCTTGAAGTCAGCTGCATTCATATTCGCTATCTCAACCCTTTCCCCAAAAACTTAGGAGAAATTCTGGGTCGATTTAACAAGATCCTCGTACCTGAACTCAATACGGGACAACTTTGCATGTTACTTCGTGCAAAATACCTTGTTGATGCACAATCGCTTTCAAAGGTACAAGGAAAGCCCTTTAAAATATCCGAAATCATGGAAGCTGCTCAAAAACTTTATTCAAAAGACCAAGAGGTAAAAAATGTCGCTGGAAGCCGTTAAAGCAAAAAATGATAATAATTCTGCACCCATTAAACTCAACCGTAAGGATTTTATCAGTGATCAGGATGTCCGTTGGTGCCCAGGCTGTGGAGATTATGCAATCTTAGCAACCTTACAAAATGTTTTACCCAAAATGGATGTTCCTCGAGAAAAACAAATCTTTATTTCAGGAATTGGCTGTTCAAGTCGTTTTCCTTACTATATGGAAACTTTCGGATTCCATACGATTCACGGTCGTGCTCCTACTATTGCAACTGGTCTCAAGAGTCACAGGCCCGATTTGACCGTTTGGGTCATCACAGGGGATGGCGATGGTCTCAGCATTGGAGGCAATCACCTGATTCATGCCCTTAGACGAAATGTTGATCTTAAAATTATTCTCTTCAACAACCGAATCTATGGTCTCACAAAAGGACAATATTCCCCAACATCCGAGTTTGGCAAAAAAACCAAATCTAGTCCTTTTGGTAGTGTTGACTATCCTCTTCATCCGCTAACCTTAGCGCTCGGATCCGAAGCCACATTTATTGCACGTACCCATGATACTGACGTTAAGCATATGATGCAAATTCTGGAAGCTGCGGGAAAACACAAAGGCAGCGCTTTTGTCGAAATTTATCAAAACTGCGTTATCTTTAATGATAATGCTTTCAGTGAAGTCAGTGATAAACAGCATCGCGATGACAGAAGTATTCAATTAATCGAAGGCGAGCCTCTCATTTTTGGCAAAGACAAAAATAAAGGAATCCGCCTCAATGGATTCAAACCCGAGATTGTCGAGTTTGATTCGCAACAAGTTCCCGAAAATCTTTTAACTCACCAAAGTGATTTAGAAGACACTGCTTATGCTTATATGCTTTCAAGAATGGAAAGCCCAGAATTCCCCATTCCTATTGGCATTTTTCGTCAAATCAGACGTCCTACATATGATGAAATGGTTCAAAGCCAAGTCGATAATGCCATTCAGGAATCAGGCCGAGGAAAAATCGATCGCATACTGAATAGTGGAGACACTTGGATAGTGGAGTAAAAAAATGAAATGTCCTTTTTGCGCTTATGATAATATTGAAGGAGCTGATCAATGTAGCAACTGTGGAGAAGACCTCACTTCACTCGAACGCTCTAACTTTGAAGATTCTCTCGAGGCAGGCTTGCAAAACGACGAGCTTCATGAAATTGCTCGCTGTAAAGTTTATTATTTTAAAGAAAGCACCCCAATGAAAGAAGTTGTGGAAAGTCTCAATCACCGCAACACCTGCGGCTTGGTTGTTACAGAAGGCCAGTTAAAAGGCATCGTCACCTTAAGAGACTTACTCCAAAAAATCATTTTACGAGATGTTGACCTAGAAAATTCCCAACTTACCGATTATATGACCAAAAATCCTTCTTTTCTAAAATACGATGACAAAATAGCTCATGCTCTGCACCGTATGTCTATTGATAGATATCGCCATATTATTTTTCAAAATGCTGATGCTAAAACTTATAGCGTCGTCAGTGCAGAAGATGTTTTAGCCTATTTGGAAACAATGTTTTCGGATATTATTGTGCCAGAAAAATAAATGTCCTATGCCATATTACTCCAGGATGAAGAACTAAAGCCTTTTCTTACTTTATAGTCATTTCTAGTTGCAAACTTTAAACTCTCTAGATAGAAATATAAAAAAATAATTTAATACTAAATGTAAACTTATCAACCTCAACCATGACTGGAGAAATAAGATGATTCAAGTACAACAAAAAGCCCCTGATTTTAAGGCAATTGCTGTTGCTGAAGACAATTCCTTTAAAGAAATCTCTCTTTCTAACTTTAAAGGTCAAAAAGTTATTCTTTTCTTTTATCCCTTGGACTTTACCTTTGTGTGCCCAACCGAAATTATCGCATTTAGCGAACAAATCGAAGAATTCAAAAAACGCGGCACCCAAGTATTAGGAGTTTCTATCGACAGTCAATTCAGCCACCTTGCTTGGAAAAAAACTCCTCGTGCCGAAGGTGGACTTGGCGAAATTCGTTACCCATTAATTGCCGATACCACCAAAGATATCAGCCGTAAATATGGTGTCTTACTCGAAAATGCCGGAATTGCATTACGCGGACTTTTCTTAATCGATGAAGAAGGTGTCCTCCGACATCAAGTTGTCAACGATCTTCCTTTGGGTCGAAGTGTTGAAGAAGCCATTCGAGTCGTCGATGCCTTAAATTTCTTCCAAAAGCACGGTGAAGTCTGCCCAGCTAACTGGAAACCCGGATCAGATACCATTAAGCCTAATCCCGAAGGCTCTAAAGAGTATTTTTCTAAACACGGCTAAAAAGTCGCAAAAAGAAAGAATAAAAATTTCACTTAGGCGCAGTCAACTGCGCCTTTTTTTATTCTAAAGACAAATTATAGACCTTAGGATCCGACTCATATTCAACAACCATCAACTCCTGCCGACTGGCTTCTGTACATTGGGGGTGATAAAGTGAATCCATCAAATCAGTAAGTTCATCGTGGTCAGTCCCTTTTTTGACTGCGGCCAAACCATAGACTGTCTCTCCATCATCGACAACAGAAAGTGAACCTACACGACGTCCATCTTGCACAGTCCATAAATCCCACACCTCCCCTGTCACAGAGTGTGCAACTCGAGTTGCATAAAAAGTTCGTGGCTCGTTACGAGTAATTGGAGTGACTTTCGAATCTCTTGTCATACTTATTTATCCTAACTTCAGAATTTTATACGAGGCCTATTGAAAAAGTCCTCCTCTATGCAATCTCCACCAATTTTTTAATCAGCTTTTCAATTCCTGTTGCCGCTTCTTTAATCGATTTTGCACACATATAAGCTGGCGTCGAAAGAATTTTATTTTGTTCATCAAAAACAATATCACCTACATCACACTCTTGATGTCTTGCACCCATGGCTTCCATCTTTGCTGCAACTCCAGCATCATGACCAATCGTGAGAGTGGGATGTAAATCGGCTCCCAAAATAACGGCAATGGTTGCAGGTGCAATACAAAGAGCTCCAATAGGTTTTTTGTTTTGTAGCATTTCTTTCACTAAACGGGCCACTTCAGGATGCGCCTTCGCGTTTTCTCCAGCAGAAGCAAAATTACTGAGATTTTTTGCAGCACCAAAACCTCCGGGCAGGACTAAAGCATCAATCTCTTGCGCAGAAATTCCTCGAATATCTTTGATATTACCCCGAGCAATCCGTGCGGATTCAACTAAAGCATTTCGCTTTTGCCCGGTTGGCTGATTAGTGCAATGATTGACTTCTTCAAAGTCGACATCCGGCGCCATCATGACAGCCTGCGCTCCTAAACGATCCAGAGCCAATAAAGTAATCACCGCTTCATGAATTTCTGAACCATCGTTAACTCCACAGCCGGAAAGTAAAACACCAATCTTCTTCATAAATATCTCCTTTATTATCCACGCAACTTTTATTCATTCCTTACTAACAACCCTCTTTTCCACTTGCAATACTTTTCATTGATCGCTACTAAGGCCCCTATGATCTCTTGGACTCTTCAATTTTTTTACCTATTGAGTTTAGTCACCTGGGTAGGAGGCATCATCTTTTTTTCTTTTTTTACTACACCCATGGTTTTCAAACACTTACCTAAAGAAATTGGCAGTCATTTTATCAGTCAAATTTTCCCCAATTACTACCTTTTGGCATACATTTGTGGGGCTATACTCATTATTACAAGCCTCGGAGAAAGCATTCTTGCCCGACAAGTTCCCTGGGTCCGAATAATCCTCATTGCCTTGATGCTCGGATCAAGTATCTATGCAGGAACCGTCATACTACCTGAAGCCCATCGTCACAAAATTGAGCTAAAAACCATGGAAGAGTCTGTTCAGGCAACTAGCCCAATCAAAAAGCGCTTCGACACCCTTCACCTGAGATCGGTTATTCTTAATATGGCTATTCTCATCATGGGTTTTTGCCTAATCGGAATTCTCGCCTGGCGTCTTCGCGTTTAATGTAAATTGCCATTTTTCAGCACTCTCATCATAATAGTTGAGCTCTTCCAATCAAACCATGACAACTCGATACAGTTGCAACGATCAGCTCCCTAATGACACCCTTTTTAAATTGATCCAATACACTCGCAAAATGCGATTGAATCTCACTAAATAATATTGTTCCTACACCATGGACCCGATGCTGACACTGCAAAACATGGGCTGAAGTCGAGACTTTCAAGTCTCTAAAATAATTTTCTAAACTTGTTTTCATATCCCAATGCCGCGGAAGGTGAATGGCTGGACACGTTTTGGGTTCAATGCAATTGACTGGACATATCCACTCGGCAAAACTTGCTGCAAATTGTCCTGACTCTAAAAAAATACTCACGGGAAGCTCAGATTTTTCAAAAAAATTGTCTGAAAAAGCCTTTTCTTGCAATCGCAGTCCGGGATTTTTTTGCATTGCTGCACGCATGAACGCCAATAGTAAAATATGGGGTGAAAGCGGCGAAGGCACCCAGTGATCTTGAGAAAAGGCTGGATCATTGCAAGATCGGATTAATAAATCCGTTAAATAGGAAATCCAGTCTGACTGAATAATTTCTAAGTATGCCGATTGATTTTCAGCAATCTGAATTTGGCTGAGCTGACAATGAGGGTTTTGGTCAATCGCAAAAATCTTTTCAAACTCAACCAAACCTAAACGCTGGGCACGCAACAACCAGGTGGCATATTGCGTACCAAAACAGCCCCCACCCACAACATAAAAATATCTGGCCCGAAGTTTTTTTTTAGGTGACATGATAAGAAATAGACAGCTTTGTCATGAAGATTATTCTTTAAGATTTTTTTTATTTGGATGAAGAGGAACAACTTCAGCAGGTTGACGCTGTTTTTCATCTTCAACCATGGACTCGATGCGCGAAACTTCTTTCACTCCAAAACTGATTAAAGCAGAAAGTAAACGCAGATAATTTTTGTCGTTTTGCGTGGATTGCCGATCAAAGTTGTTAAAAATCTTTAAAGCTCCGGATACCATTTGTGAAGGCTCGACTTGGGGCTTTTTTTGACCTGAGGATGCAGACTCGTTCTCAGGTTTTGAATTTTGCTTGGGGTCTTTTCCAGTTTCTTTTGTCATAGTTTCATCATAGACGGATGCCCACATAATGGACAACTCTAAAATGTCAATTTTATGATTTTTTGCAGATTTTTAATCTTTTTGACGCCTTGCAGCATCCTGTATATGAGTCAGTTTTTTCAGATCTTTCTCACTGATATCGAAATTTTCGTGGCCTTCAATACCGGATTCCTTTGCATATTTAATTGCCGTGGCTACGGCACGCCACACCTTATCATCGAGATCTTCATACGCAATGTCAAAGGCCTTTTTTAAAACACGTAATTGCTGCTCTTCAGGCAGAGTAAGAACGCGCCTTTTGAAATCTTCATAATTTTTGATCGCTGGTTCTTTATTTACTGTCATGATTTTATCTTACGCGTTCGTGATGTTTTCGACAAGCCCTGCATCTTGGGGGAGACGAGCATCATAGCAAGCTTGTAAAAATTCTCGGTTACCATGAAGACCAAATTCTTCAATGGAACGCTCAATGAGTTCTAAACATGTCCCTTCGATGCCATACACACTCAACCGTTTTTTACGAGAAACCGGTGACCAACCAAAAAGTGCATGAACTGGAAAGCCGTGACTTGTCAATTGGGTAATCGCAGCTTGCCGAGCTGCCGCTGCTAAAGTATTTCCCTTCACATTAGCAGTCCCAAAAACTTGGCCTGCGGTACTTTGAGCAGCTGCAGAAGGTTTTTTTAACTGAGGAACTTTATCAGCTCCCTCGTGAATCAAACTTTTT
Organism: Deltaproteobacteria bacterium; assembly: GCA_024233625.1. Taxonomy (GTDB): domain Bacteria; phylum UBA10199; class UBA10199; order DSSB01; family DSSB01; genus JACKPJ01. The sequence goes on along the minus strand of JACKPJ010000002.1, from coordinate 93,845 downwards.
AAGATTGCGTTGAAATTAATTCCTACAGATGACATGTTATCTCCCTAATTAGAAACATTGCTAAAATACTGTAATCTAAAATAATTTTTTTTTCTAGCCTAAAAGATATGTTTTAACAGTCTAAATGATAAAGCATGCACAATACATGCCATAGTCAAGCAATGAAGATTTTAAAACAAATTATTCATAATAAACTATTAACTTATTGATATTAATATATTATTTCACATTAAAAACTAATAGAATCTATTGAGCAAATAAGACAAGAATCTCATTTAAAGTCTTATTAAAAGACTGTGACCCACAATTGAGTCTCTTCATCCTTCAAATTGGGGAGAAAAGTCATCAGTTGAGATGTAGAGCACTTATTGTTTGAAAAAAGGTGTTTACAAAACAGATTAAAGTGTTACTTTATAAACTAAGGATTCTGTGTTGAGTGAACGTCGGCTTCATGCCGTGTGTTTGAGATGCTTCTTAAACCTAGCTCTTCAACGAGTCCTTTATTTTATTGAGGTTTAAAGGGTTCCTTTCATCATAATAAACCCCATAAATTTCTTCTCTTTTATCATCAAGATCAATTATTCTAGTAAACTTATCTTTTACAAACTCGTAATATCTTTCCTCGTGTCTCTCATACATTCTTTGCAAGGCCCATAAGTAATAGTCTATTACTTGAAGAGCTGGTTCATTTGAAGAATAATTTGAAATTACAGAGTTAGCAGTTAAAACTTCTTTTTGAGATTTTTTTTCAAAATTTGCTTTTGCACGTAATAGTGCATCTTTAAGAGATTCGTTTCTAGATGACTTTCCTCTTCTAGCAAACATTACGTGGTTGACTTTAGCTAAGTGTAAGCGGTCTTTAAATAGTCTTTTTACACAATCATCATAAATTGCATCGTCATTAAAACGATAATTTTCATTTATCCTATTCATACTTCTCACTTCTTCAAGAATGTAACTTTTGCGCCGTATGATGGCATACACTTTTATAGGTAAATTTTTTAGAAGTTTATAGACTTGCATCCTAACTTCAGGACAGTCATCTTTAGCATGAAAAGCCACCTTTGTTTTATTGAGTACAGAAGGAATGTTATTTAAATATGGGTCAGTTACAATCATTTGTTGTAATTGAAGTAATTCTTGCCTTACAGCATGAGGTTCTTCAATAAGAGCGGTTCCCAAAATGAAATATTTAGAACATCCTTCATTACCAATGATCACTTTACCTTTTTTATTAAAGAGGGCAAGGTCTCCAGCTTCATCTACAAAATAATGTCTTTCATCTTCAAGTTTTCGTTTCTTTTTAATCATTTTCTTTATTACTTTAAGTCTTGTAATTCATTTAATCGGATATAGTAAAAAAGAAATAGCGTTAGATAGACATGCCAAAATGAAGTATCAACTAAAAAATGATTTGTATTAGTAAAACATTACAATATTTTTTTTGGAGGAATAAATACGAGATGTAACTTAACATTTGTATTAACACTTTAGAGTTTTCTTTTTGAATCCTTTGCAAACTTGATATTAATATCAATGATGATACTATCATTTATGGCAAACTTAAAATTGAGTCATTAAGTATTTAAAAACCTAAATTCCGCAGTAACGGAATTCAGGTAAAACTCAATACTCCACCCGTTTTGCCAGTCCAGAGCTGAGCAATTCCTGATTGAGGAACTTGCCTTTTGCAAGCAGGTCTTCTTCGGTGTCGTAAACATCGTGATAATAGATATCCGCGACATAGCGGCCAAATTTATCGGTTTTATAGGTGACGATTAAAACCCACTGAGCATTTTTGAGTTCATTTTCGACAAAGGCTTTAGCCTTTTGGCCATCCCCACTGGGATCATGAAGTTCCGGACAATTAATACCGCGGAGGCGAAGTTCCTCCAAAGTTGTCGTCCCAAAGCGCAAGTCAATTCTGACCACGAGCGTGTCACCATCGACGACTCGAATCACTTCGGCCCAAAAGGTGTTGATGAGTGAGCGCAAACGCCCCAAAGTGGACTTGCTAAAACGTTTGAGAGTGCGACGATTTTGATAAAGGTTTTGCTTAATCGCCTTACGGAGTTGATGGCAACTCCATCCAGAACTTAGCGTCTCTTGATAATAAAAATTTCTTTCTTTTGTATGAGTCAAGCTGAGAAGGTCGGTATACTGCGACCACAAGAGGGCCTCTTGGGGAGACTGACAGGGTGGCCGCTGGGGCCAAGTTTGATAAAACTGACTCACCCTCCGCATCTTGCGATCACTGAATTGAATTTGTTTCCTCAGCTTTTCTCGCAAACGTGAAAACTCCTTCTTATCGAGATTCTTGGACTCCTGATCGAGGATCTCACCAAGTTTCCAATAAGATTGAGCGCGCACCCAATTATAATTACTTTGACTCGCTACGTCTTCGGTATTAAGAATTTTACTTACTTTTTGATAAATTTTCTGATAATAGTTTGGACTCAGCTTTTGATGTTTGGCATCTGCCATAATTTCCCCCTTGAATGAGTGGATTGAGAAAGTTTTTTTGTTTTTTGAAAAAAGAAGTTTTGGTCGAGCGGTCGACGGTCGACCAAAAAATTAACAAATTTCCCTTTAAAATGGGATTTTTTTTAAAAATGAGCGTTTTTTTAACCATTCTTCAAAAAGCTCATAAAGGCCCTAACAAAGGATAAAAAATTTGTTAAGCTAGAAAAGGAAAGTAAAGTTTTAAATGATGGAAGCTACAACAAACCTCCAACTAGATCAGCTCCTCGAAGAGCTCTACACTCACAAAAAAAAATGGGCGGGGCTTTCCGTTGCTAAACGCATTCAACTTTTAAAACAATGTCAGGATGATCTACTTGCCGAGTCCAAAAACTGGGTACAAAGCGCGTGCAAAGCCAAAGAGATCAATTTTGATAGCCCTCTTTCCGGCGAAGAATGGATGAATGGACCTTTAGTCACAATGCGAAACTTGCGCATCTTAATTGAGGTCCTTGAGGAAATTCAAAAACACGGTCGTCCTGATTTAAAAAAGCAAGATCTCAAGAAGCTCCAAAGCGGGCAATGCGTAGTCAATGTTTTCCCTAAAAACTTTTGGGACAAACTGCTTTACAATGGCTTTCGAGCGGAGGTCTGGTTACAAAAAGACGTCACTGAAGAAGATTTTTTTTCGAATATCGCGTGGACTTATCAAAAAAAATCAGAGCAAAAAAGCACGCAGCAAAATGACTTAGAAGCCAACACAAAAGAGGGCAAAGTATCATTAGTCTTGGGAGCAGGCAATGTTTCTAGTATTGCTCCGATGGATGTTTTGTACAAACTCCTTGTCGAAAATGAAGTTTGCTTACTTAAGATGAACCCCGTCAATGAATACATCGGTCCCCATCTGCAAAAAAGTTTTCGAGCGCTCGTTGAGGCAGGTTTTTTGAAGATCGCTTATGGGGGAGCCGACGTCGGTAATTATTTGGCTGAACACGAACTCGTTGATAACATTCATATGACGGGGTCAGATCGTGTTCATGACATCATCGTTTGGGGAAAACCTGGCAAAGAACAAAACGAAAACCGCAAAAACAAAACTCCCAAACTGAAGAAGCCCATCACCAGTGAATTGGGATGCGTCACGCCTGTTATCGTCGTACCCGGAAACTGGTCCCAGAAAGAACTTCAGTTTCAAGCAGAAAATGTCGCTAATATGGTCGTCAATAATGCGTCCTTTAATTGCAATGCGGCAAAAGTTTTACTCACTTGGAAACACTGGAAGCAACGCGAAGATTTTTTGGATCTTGTCGAAAAAGAACTCGTCAAAAGTCATGCACGCAAGGCTTACTATCCCGGCAGTGAAGAAAAATACGTCAGCTTTTTGCGCGACCACACCGAAGCCAAAATGTTAGGACGCCGCAAAGAAGATGTCATTCCCTGGACGACAATTTTTGATGTCGATCCAAAAAATTCTCAAGACATTGTCTTCACAACAGAAGCCTGGTGTGGAGTTTTAGCCGAGGCTCCCTTTGAAGCCGACAATACGAAAGAATTTGTGAAAGCCGCGGTCAAGTTCTGCAACGAAAAAATCTGGGGAACTTTAAGCTGTTCAGTCATTGTCGATCCAAAAACGCAAAAGCAATTAGGCGACACCTTTGAACACGCGATTGCCGACTTAAAATATGGCAGCATTGTCATTAATCATTGGGGTGCTTTGAGTTACGGCTTTGTCTATACGACTTGGGGTGCCTTTCCCGGACATCACTTAGACGATATCCAAAGTGGAATCGGTGTTGTGCACAATGCCTATATGATCGACAAGCCAGAAAAGAGCGTCGTCTATGGCCCCTTTACCATGCCTTTCAAACCACCCTGGTTTAGCTCCCATGCACAAGGGCATCACCTGGCCAAAAAACTTACAGAGTTCGAGCATTCCCCTTCCATGTTTAAAACTTTTGGCATTGCGCTTTCTACACTTCGAGGTTAATAAGTACTCATGCTTATTCCTGTCATACTTTTACTCGTCGGAGTTGTCTTACTCTACTTTGGTTCCGAATGGTTAGTCAAAGGGGCAAGTCTACTTGCTGTCAGCTTGGGCATCTCCCCTGTTGTCGTCGGCTTGACCATTGTCGCCATGGGCACTTCGGCCCCTGAACTCATCACTAGCTTGTACTCTCAATTGTTTGCCAACGAGGGCAATGTGGTCATCGGCAATGTCATCGGATCCAATATTTACAACGTGGGCTTGGTGCTCGGACTCGCGGCAATCATCACGCAAATTCAAGTGCACTCCGATATTATCCGGCGCGAAGCTCCTATTGCCATTGCTGTCACTGTGCTGATGTTGGCCTTCATGTGGAACTACAGCATCAGCCGTTGGGAAGGCGCCATTCTCTTCATATTGTTCCTCGGTTACGTCTATCTACAAATTCGGTTGGCGCGTTCTGCAAAAAAACACGATTCTTTCGTCAAAGAAATGAGTCAAGAACTCGAAAAAGAACTCAAGGAAGAAAAACAAAAAAGCCCTCTCCTTTTAAGCACATTGATTTTAGTTGGAATTACCGGCATCGGATTTGGCTCCTTCTTACTCATCGAAAACGCCATGGAAATTGCAAGATATTTTGGACTCTCTACGGGTATCATTGGTTTAACCATCGTGGCCCTTGGAACCTCCTTACCCGAGCTTACCACAACCTTAGTGGCCGCTTTTAAAAAGGAAGTCGACCTAGCCGTCGGCAACATTGTGGGCAGCAATATCTTTAATATCTTACTTATCTTGGGAGCCACGGCACTGACCGGAAAGGTTAAGTTTGATCCTTATCTCCTCCAACGCGATGGACTCTTCATGCTGGCAATTATTTTATTGATGATGATCTTTATTATCATCAAAAAGAAAATCATCCATTGGCATGGTGCCTTACTTTTTTTATCCTGCATTGCCTATCTATATTTTGTTGCACGAGTTTAAATTTTAAGAAATTTCTGTCAAACAATGTTGCAGCACTTCTTCGGCAGCATGGGGGTGGGCCAAGCTTTTGGCTAGCTCTGACATCTCTGCCAACTGATCTCGATTGTTCAGAAAATACTCAATATTTTTTGCAACGATTTCTCCATTCAACTCTTCATTGCGAATCAATTTGGCAGCGCCTTTATCAAGCATTTCCTTCGCATTAAAATATTGATGATCATCCGCTGCAAAAGGGTAAGGCACTAAAATCGCAGGCAAAGCGTTGAGTTGCAATTCGGTGACGGTTCCAGCTCCCGAGCGACAAATCGCAAAGTTCGCTTTGGCATAGCACTCGGCAATCTTGGGATTGAAAGGAAAGACCTCTGCCGAGAAACCTTGATCCTGATATTCTTTCTGCACCAGCTCAAAATCTTTTTCACCGGTCTGATGAATGAAATGTAAACTTTGGCTAAAATTTTTTAGAAAAGGCAAGGCATCGATGAGAGCTTGATTGAGCGCATGAGCTCCTTGCGATCCGCCCATGATAAATATAGTAAACTTATCCTGAGCCTTCTCCGCGTGAACAATCTCCATATGCCGAACCGGATTACCCAAGAGCAGCACTTTTTTCGCGTCAAAGAAAGTGCGCGCTTTTTCGAAGGCAATAAAAACGCAATCGACAAAACGACCCAACTTGCGATTAGTAAAACCTGGATAAGCATTTTGCTCAATGATGGCCGTAAAGATCTTTTGAAAGTGCGCAGCCAATACCGTCGGCCCACTCGCATAGCCGCCAATACCCATCACCAAATCCGGACGAAATTTTTTAAGTATTTTTTTTGCCTGGAAATAAGCTTTGGGTAAGCGCATCAAACTACGCAAGCGCAGTGCAATCCCCGAACCTTTTAAAGGGCTCGCTGCAATCAACTCCAAACTATAGCCCTCTTGCGGAACGATTTTATTTTCCAAACCCAAAGCAGTTCCGACAAACAAGATTTCCGCTTGCGGATATTTTTTACGGATCACATCGGCAATCGCGATTCCCGAATAGAGGTGACCGCCGGTCCCTCCCCCTGCAAAGATAATTTTAAAAGATTCTTTCATGATAGTTCCTACTCGTCAGACCTCACTAATCTGCCTTCACACTCTGTGAAGAAATATTTAACAGTACTCCTATCAATGCAGTCACGACTAATAAATAGGTGCCTCCATGACTGATAAAAGGTAAAGGCAAACCCTTTGTCGGAATCATTCCCATCACGACCGCCAAATTAAAAGCTGCTTGCAGAGAAATTAACAAAGTAATACCCACCGCAAGATAAGTCCCAAAACTGTCCGGAGCACGTACTGAAATTTTTATTCCCCGCACTAAAAGAACGATGAAGAAAAAGATCACGAGCAAGCTACCAATGAGGCCAAGCTCTTCCGCTAAATTAGGAAAGATAAAATCGGTATGACTCTCCGGAAGATAAAACAGTTTTTGTTTTCCCTGTCCAAGTCCTCTTCCTGTCAAGCCCCCTCCCTGAAAGGCAACATAAGATTGAATCAATTGAAAGCCGCAGCCATAGGGTTCCTGAAAAGGATCCCAAAAACAGATCAATCTTTTCACACGATGAGGAAAGAAATAAATCAAAGCCGCTAAGGCTGGAACACAAACCGCAAACATCGAAAAAAGATGTAAAAAGCGTGCCCCACCGATGAAGAGCATGGTAAAAATCAAAGCCACCAAAATCATCGGCGTTCCCAAATCTTTTTGCAATAAAACCAAGCCCAAAAACAAACCTGAAATTCCTAACACTGGCAAGAGCCCTTTGGAAAAACTCTTAATGGAGGTCCCCTTTTTACTCAGCGAATAGGCAAGAAAAATTAAAAGAGCAATTTTGGTAAACTCTGAAGGCTGCAAAGAAAACCCTGCAATTCTGATCCAACGTTGAGCCCCTTTGACGCTATGGCCAATTCCGGGCAAGAAAACTAAAATCAGTAGGAATAAAGTGAAGATTAAAATAGGATAAACCAGCTTATAATAAATGTGATAATCGATCTTGCGAAATACCAAAATACTGACGACGCCCAGACTAGTAAAGATCGCTTCTTTTTTTAAAAAATAGAGGGAATCGCTAAAATTCTCTTTCGCAAAAATAGCAGAAGAAGAATAGACCATCATCACTCCCACTGCCATCAGCATGAGAGTGGTGACAAATAGTGCATAGTCAATTCCTTGATGAGTTGTTATTTTATCCTTCATAATTTTTTAAAATTCTTCTCACACAGGCTTTAAATACTTCACCCCTTTGTGCGTAATTGTCAAACATGTCAAAGCTCGAACAAGCTGGGCTCAAAAGCACCGCACTGGACCCACTTGAGTTTTGGGCTGCGAGTTCAACCGCAGCTTCCATGCTCTCCACCACCTCCATCGGAACAACACCCTCAAGTTCACGCATCATACGCTCTTTTGCCTCTCCCATAACAATCAAGAGAGCCACCTTGGCACGCATCAGTGGAGCTAAACTCTTAAAATCTCCCCCCTTGTCTTTTCCACCCGCGATTAAAATAAGCGGCTGATCAAAACTTGCCAAGCTCATCGCCAGCGCACCGACGTTAGTCGCTTTGGAATCATCATAATAGTCGAGTCCATTGACCCTCGCGACATGTTCCAAACGGTGAGGCAAACCGGCATACTGATCAATCGCTTGTTGAATGGCTTCATCGGCAATCTGTAAGGTCTTACAAACGGCAATCGCAGCCCCGATATTTTCTAAATTATGTAAACCCAGGAGTTTTCTTTGGGAAAGATCAAAGCGGCTGATAATTTCTCCCTCTGGCGCCCAGAAAAATTCTTTTTCGTCAGTATAGGCACCCTTTACCTTCTTGGTCGTGCTACAGGGAACTTTTTTGGCTGCTATGTCTTGAACGAGCTCCAAAACATGCAAATCATCATCATTATAGACGGCAAAGTCTTTCTCGGTTTGAAAAGCAAAAACGTTTGCCTTCGCCATTTGATATTGAACAAAATTATCATAGCGATCGAGATGATCGTCAGTGACATTTAAGAGCACAGCAACATGGGGACGAAACTTTTGAATCGACTCTAATTGAAAGCTCGAAACTTCCACAACAAAATATTCAAAGTTTTGTACATCCAAGACTAGATCTAAAAAGGGTGTACCTAAATTTCCACCCACACCTGTCTTGAGTCCGGCATTTTTCAGCATCTCTCCGATCAAAGAAGTCGTCGTGGATTTTCCATTGGTTCCGGTAATGGCAATCAATTGGGCTGCTTCGTTTTGACACATAAGTTCATAAGCTAAATCGAGCTCCCCTTCGATCTTTAAATTTTTCTCGAGAGCTGCTTGCACCAAAGGATGTTTGGGATCCACTCCTGGACTGATGAAAAAGCGCTCTACTTTTGTCAAGTCGGGGAGGTCTCCGCCTAAAAAAAGTTGATGCGTGCAAAGCTTCCACTCTTTATTTTGTATTTGGTCGGGCTCTGGAGAGGAATCGTCCACTCCCCACACCTGAGCTCCCTGAGAATAAAAATATTTTGCTAGGGAGATACCTGTTTTTCCTAGACCTAAGATGATAACGTTCATTTTTTTACTTTAAATCCTATAACTTTCTAACTTAAGATCAAACGCCCCCTGTCCCCCTACCTAATTTTTAGGGTTGCTAAAGACAACATACACAACATAAAACTAATAATCCAAAAGCGCACAATCACTTTAGGTTCTGCCCAACCTTTTAATTCAAAATGATGATGCAAAGGAGCCATGCGAAAGATGCGCTTCCCTGTTAGTTTAAATGAAATCACTTGGGTCATCACAGATAAGGTTTCCAGAACAAAAATACCTCCAATTAAAATCAACAAGAGTTCGGACTTAGCTAAAATTGCCACCGTTCCCAAAGCGGCGCCTAGACTGAGCGATCCCGTATCTCCCATAAAAATTTCTGCCGGGTAAGAATTAAACCAAAGGAAACCAATGATCGCACCCACGACGGCACCACAGAGAACCAAGAGTTCACCGGTACCTGGCACAAAAGCCACATCGAGATAATTGGCAATCACTCGATGTCCAATAATATAAGACAAAAGCCCGTAAGTCGAAAAAGCCATGATATTAGGAACCGCTACCAAACCATCCAAACCATCGGTCAGATTAACAGCATTGGAGGAGCCAACAATCACAAAGAAAATCATGATTAAATAATACCAACCCAGATCAGGTGTAAAATTTTTAAAAAAAGGGAAAATGAGTTTGGTATTAAAGTCAAGATAGTGAATAAGTACAAAACCCACAGCCATACAAACCAAAACTTGCAAGGGAAACTTCACTCGAGCTTGCAGACCTAAGTTTTGCTTTTTGATTAACTTTTGGAAGTCATCATAAAAACCAATCGCGCCGTAGGCTAGCAAGACAAAAACCACAATCCATAGATAAGCGTTGGTTAAATTACCCCATAAGAGAATCGAAATGAGAACACAAAAGATAATCAAAAGCCCACCCATCGTCGGAGTACCTTGTTTTTTTGAATGACTTTCAGGTCCTTCCCCACGAATAAATTGACCAATGGAGCGATTCTTTAAATAATGAATAAAGGGTTTTCCCAATACAATGTAGAGAAAGAATGCCGTCACGACTGCGGCAAAAGTTCTAAAGGTAATATATTTAAAAATGTTAAAGATCATTTCGTCTTTATTTTGCAGATATAAATAATAAAACATAATAGAACTTTGCCTCAATTAACGAGATAAAAGAAAATCAACCACTTGTTCTAAGTGACTTCCCCGAGAACCTTTAACTAAAATCCAAGAAAAATCCTGGAACTTGTCTTTTAAAATTTTCTTCACAGCTTCATTATCAGAACAAGCCAAATAATCCCCAAAATTTTCTGAAATAGACTGCACCCCACTCAACAGAGAATTGGCATGTTCTCCGACTGCAATCATTGCCTCAATTCCCAAGTCCGCTAATAATTGACCAATTTGAAAATGCTCATTTTCGGAAGCTTCCCCAACCTCCAACATCTCTCCCAAGATCGCGAGAGCTTTCTGCCCATCCTCCTTTGATCTTAAATGAGCCAAAGTCTTAAGAGCCGCTGCCATCGATGCAGGATTGGCATTATAACAGTCGTTAATCAGATAAGCTCCTGATTTAAGCTTGAGTAATTGCATACGCCCCGAAACAGAAATAAAATTTTCCAGACTAGATTTGGCATCCTCGAGGCTGAGTCCAAAATGATCCGCAATCACTAAAGCCGCCAAAATATTTTGCCGATTGTGTTCACCCAGAAGTCGAAGCTCAAGCCGATTAGACTGTCCATGCACATGAGCCTGTAAGGCTAATAAATCGGGATCTTGAGAATCCGCGGCTTCTGTCCAATACTGAGACTCCAAACTTCCAAAAGGAATTTTTTTTGCCGGTGTCGCTAAAGCGGCAACGAGAGGATCTTTAACATTAACAAAGGCGATCGCATCACTGGATAAACCCGCAAAAAGTTCACCCTTGGCTTTGGCAATCGCTTCGACACTTCCAAAATGCTCCAAATGCGCTTTTCCCACGTTGGTAATCAACGCTAAACTGGGTTTAGCAATCTCGGTGAGACGCGCAATCTCCCCGTAATGGTTCATTCCCATTTCGATAATGGCAATTTGATGAGTTTCAGTGAGTTGAAAAAGCGTTTTAGGAACACCAATCAAATTATTGAGATTGCCCGCTGTGACCAAAAGTTTAAAATGTTCTTCCAAGACGGTTTTAATGAGTTCTTTAGTGGTGGTCTTGCCGTTACTTCCTGTAATTGCCAATACAGGAATATTAAATTTGAGCCTCCAGGCATGGGCTAAATCTCCCAAGGCTTGCAAAGTATCTTTGACCACAATGAGAGGAACGGAGCTCTCTTGAGGAGAATGCTCCTGAATGAATTGCTCATCGACAACTACTGCAGCACAACCTTTTTCGATTGCTTCTTTTAAATAAAGATGTCCATCACGCTGAGCACGCAGACAGAAAAAAAGCTCACCTGCTTTAATTTGACGCGTATCCGTACTCACTCCGCAAAACTCTTTTTGCAAAGTTTGACCAAGCACGCGACCTGCACAACTTGACAAAACCCAATGGAGACTTTCTTTAATCATAAGTTTATCCGAGAAATATCTTTATTTAAAAAACTCTCTCACCACCTCCCGATCATCAAAATGCACTTTTTCTTTACCCAAAATTTGATAATCTTCATGACCTTTTCCCGCAATCAAAACCAGATCTCCCTCTTGAGCAAATTGCAAAGCTTTAAAAATTGCCTGACGGCGATCCGGCTCAACCCAACAATTTTTTTCTAACTCGAGGCCACCCTCCTGAACTCCTGGAAGGATGTCTTCAATAATCTGCTGAGGATCTTCCGTTCGCGGATTATCACTGGTCACAATCGCTGCATCCGAATACTTAGCAACCTCACAACCCATAATGGGACGTTTTTGGGCATCCCGGTCTCCTCCACAACCGAAGACCGTGATCAAACGTGGAGGATTGAGTTCACGCAAAGTTTGCAAAACGTTTTTTAAAGCATCCGGAGTATGCGCATAATCGACATAGACATGAACACCTTGAGGATTCTCAATCTTTTGCAAGCGGCCCGGAACATCTGCATAAGACGCTAATGCCTCACTAATTATAGCAAGAGGCACTTCCCAGGCAACAGCAACTGAAATCGCTGCTAAGATATTAGAAAGGTTGAAAGCGCCAATCAAAGGCGAATGAATACTCAGTTCTCCCTGTGGAGTCATGATCTGAGCTGTAATTCCCTCAAGTGTACTTTTCCAATCTGTCACAAAAATATCCCACTTACTTTGGGCATGGGTAGAATAACTCCAATAATCCAAAGCCGCTGCCTCCAAACTTTCAATCAATTTAAGACCATAAGGGTCATCCGCATTAATAATCGATTTTTTGAGACCTTTTCCCCGCGGCAACAACTCTAGAAACAAGCGTTGTTTTACAGCAAAATAAGTTTCCATATCCTGGTGATAATCTAAATGTTCGGGAGTCAAGTTGCTAAACACAGCGACATCAAATTGAACATCTGCCACGCGATGCAAATCAATCGCATGCGAACTGACTTCCATCGCAACGGCTTGAACACCATGACTCAACATTTTTGCCAGCACTTGATGAATCTCAGTGGATTCGGGAGTCGTATGCAAAGCTTCGATAAAATGCTCTCCATATTGATACCCAATCGTACCCATGCGCCCGCAAGAAATCCCCGCATGATTTAAAATCGCCTGAACCAAACAACTCATGGTTGTTTTGCCATTAGTCCCCGTAATACCCACGATTTTCAGCTTTTCAGAAACATTTTGGTAAAATGCATTTGCGACATGGCTCAGGGCCAAACGAGAATTACTGACCTGTAAAATAGGAACAACTTTTGGTAGTGCCGTCACTTCTTTTTCGACAATGCAAGCGACAGCTCCTTGTCCCAAAGCTTGGGCGATATAATCGTGTCCATCGACTTGCGTCCCGCAAATCGCTATAAAGAGATCGCCAGGCTTCACTTTCTTCGAGTTGAAGGCAATTCCTGTGATGGGAAGATCCGCATAATGCCAGCTTTTTTCAAGATCTAGCAGCGGAAGAAGTTTTGATAATAATATTGAAATCATAATTTTTATATAGGTGGGTGACACTCCACTGTTATTGGTTCACTTCCTTTCATCAACCTGCCAGCTTCCGGATTTTGCTGATAGCAAATTCCACTGCCTTCAATCTTCACCTCAAGCTCTCCTTGTTGCGCCTTCCTCAAAACCTCTCGCACGGAAAGCCCCGTAAAGGTCGGTACGCGATGAGGCTGTTGATCGTTGATTATATTTTCAGAATCTTTTGAAGCCTGCTGAATTTTATCGGGGCTTGCATTTTTTGAAAAAGCCATACTTTGAGAAGCTTGCTCACTCGCTTGCCCGATTTCCTTTTTCTCTTTGACTGGCTCTTTTTCAAGTTCTTGGGTTTTTTTTGTCACAATCTGGGTGGCTTCTTTCATTTTTTTTAAAGCTAAGGCTTCCTGAGCCATATTATCCTGCTTCTCTGGACTAATTTTGAGATAAGCTAAACTTTGACCCATAATGTTTTTGAAGACAGGAGCACTCACCACTCCACCATAATAGGCACCTTTGGGTTCATCAATCGATACCACAACGACAAGTTCTGGTCGGTGAGTTGGCGCAAAGCCCACAAAAGAAGCAACATATTTATGTTTGGCATAACCTCTTCTTCCTTCCTGAGTTTTTTGTGCCGTTCCCGTTTTACCTGCAACCCCATAATCCTCGAAGGCTGCTCGAGTTCCGGTTCCTCCTTTTTCGACAACGGACTTTAAATACTCTGTCGTTATCTTAGTAACCTCTGGACTAAAAACTTGATGAACTTCTTGAGGAGGAAAGCTCTCGATCACATTACCCTCACTATCCAAAACATCTTTGACCAGCCGCGGCTTCATCAAATAACCGCCATTGGCAATCGCGCCATAAGCCAGGGCAATTTGCAAAGGTGTTACCGTGACTCCTTGGCCAAAACCGATGTTACCTAAGCGAATAGGTCTCATATTTTTAGCACTGTCTAATAAACCCGGAATCTCGCCTGGCAGTTGAATCCCCGTCTTCTGACCAAAACCCAAATCTCGCAGGCTCGCGATAAATTTTTCTTTGCCCACCTTTTGCGCTAATTTATAACTACAAATATTACTACTGTACTTAATAATATCACGCAAACTCAGCATACCATAAGGGTGAGTGTCTTTGATCGTGTGCTTACCCACCTTCATGCGACCATTTTCACAATTCATCGAACCCTGAGGAGTAATGGCTTTATTTTCGAGAGCAATTGCCGCTGTAAAAGCCTTAAAAGTTGATCCAGGCTCTATCATATCAGCAATCGCTCGATTGCGGGCCTTACCGACTTGATAATTTTTCAGGTCATTGGGATTATAAGAGGGACTGACTGCCATCGCCAAAATAGAACCTGTCTTTGCTTCAAGCACAATCGCAACCCCACTCTTGGCATTCGCTTTTTTGACGGCTTCATCCAGCTCTTTTTCGGCAATATGCTGAATATACTTATCCAAGGTTAAAACAATCTGTTTGGCATTGGCTGCTTTGAGCAAATCAAAAGAAGCAAAAGGTCGGCCTTTGGCATCTTTTTCAACGTAAACAGGTTGAGCCTTATTTTTTAATATCGAATCGTAGGAAAGCTCCATACCTTCCAGGGCCTTCGCATCATAACCAGCAATTCCAATTAAATTTGCGGCAAGATGATTATTAGGATAAAAGCGTTTATATTCGGGTAATAGACCAATTCCTTCAAGGTCCAACTCTCTTACTTTCTCACTTTCTTTTTTTTCAACCCGACGCTTTAACCAAACAAACTTTTTCTTTTTATTCGAAATTTTCTTTAAAACATCTTGAGAACTGATTTGCAGCAAAGGTGCCAACTGTTTGGCAAACTCTTTAGGCTCTTCAATTAAATGCGGGGAAGCGTAGATACTATAAACCTCAACATCCATCGCTAGGGTTTCGTGATTAGCGTCTAAAATATTTCCTCTTTTGGGAGAAAGCACAATTTTGCGTTGATATTGCGTATCTTTGTAAGAAGATAAATGCGGATTGACCTCTAAATGTAAATTAAAAGCGCGGAGACCTAAAAGACCAAACAAGATGAGGAATATAAAACCGAAAACTCGAATACGTATTCGAAGTTTTCTGGAATCTGGTTTTTCTTTGAGTGCTTTTACTTTCATAGCTTGAACCAGAGAGTCATGGAAGGTTATTTATTTTAACCTACTTTTTCATCTAACTTTTTAGTCAGGCTGTTATTAAGGCAAAGGGTCTAAACTCGGTTTCTTTTTTTGAGGAATTTTTGCCAAAATCTTTTTTGAGCTTCCCTTTACCAGTGGCATAGCTGATTTTTTCTTTTGATTGTTTTTCTTTTTGGCTAAAGATTTTTTCTTTGCTTTGGACTGTAGCGACGACTTTGCCAATGTTGTTTTCTTTTTATGTGTCTTTTTATCTGTTGTTTTTTTCTGTTTATTTGTTTTAGCGACTTTTTTCTTGTTTGTTACCGCTTGGGCTTTTGATGGATTAACCTTATTTTTTTTAACGACTTGCTCTGGTTTTGCGATGGACTTCACTGCAGGCTCACTTTTCGATTGCATTGAAGCTAAATGATAAAATTGAGACTGTTTCAAATCTTGCAAATAAACAATTTGGGAGGCTTGAGGAACACTGAGAGATTCATGAACTTCTTTTTCAATACGCCCAGGAGTTTTTAGTTGAGCAATTTCGAGGCGAAGTCTTTTATTCTCTTCAATCAATGCTCGTTTTCTCTGAATCGCCTGGTTAATTTGATAACCGTAATCATAGACCTTCACGTGAGTATTAATATAGAAAATTGCTGACGCAATAAAGATAGCAATCAAAAGAGAAATTCCAAAAAGAAAAAAATTGCGCGCAGGCGGTAAAGGTTTAAATGCAGGTTGTCCACTCAACACTTGGGTATGATGAAATTTAAGAGGGTTTTTTCTTGCCATAAGCACTCACCAAACGATTAACCTATTCTTTTGATTGCCCGAAGTTTTGCGCTTCGAGCACGCGGGTTCTTTTGAATCTCTTCTTCTTGAGCTTGTAGGGGCTTACGCGTTAGAATTTCGTAGGGACCCTCGCCAAAACGACGAAAAGCCCACTTAACCATTCGGTCTTCGAGAGAATGAAACGAAATAATCACAAGCACACCCCCCCTCCGAATAAAATCCGGAGGGTGCTTCAGAAAATTTTCTAATGTTTCAAGCTCTTTGTTCACCGCGATGCGGAGAGCTTGAAAAACTCGTGTTGCAGGATGAATCCGACTTCGACCATAACTCGAACTGGCGATCAATTGGGCAAGTTCGCTAGTTTTTTGAATAGGAGACTTTTTTCTGCTTTCAACTATGCGCCTTGCAATTCTTCGAGAATGTCTTTCTTCTCCATAGTAATAAAAAATATCGGCAAGATCTTTTTCACTATATTGATTGACGATCTCTGCAGCACTTAATGCTGCTTCCGGATTCATCCGCATATCCAATGGAGCGTCTTTCAGGAAGCTAAAGCCTCTTGAGGCATCATCGAGTTGCATGCTGCTAACTCCTAAATCTAGGATCATGCCATCGACAGACTCCCAATGGAGCTCTTTTAGATAGTCCAAAACCTGAGCGTAATTTCCTTGCTGTAAAAATATGCGAGGGGCATAGGGTTGAAGTCTTTGGCGAGCAATAGCCAGTGCATGTGGGTCATGGTCAATACCGAGAAGTCGCCCTTCAGGTGACGACCTCTCGAGTATTGCCCTGGAGTGCCCACCTAAACCAAGTGTCCCATCGACATAGTCCTGGTTAGGTTTCACATCTAAAAGATCTAAACTTTCTTTGAGTAAAACAGAGTGATGTTCAAATGAACCGAGTTGCTCCATCATGCCCGGTTAATGCCAGGTCCTGTGCTGTTCTTGTTCACCCTGAAAACTCATAATCGCATCATAAACAGAGTCATATGCTTCAACGAGAGGATAGGCTCCAGCAAATTGAAAGATATTTTTCGTATAGTCGTTTAATGATGCTAATTTTATATCCCCACTCATCGTGCGGAGATATTTTACCTTCTTCAAAAGCCTTTCAATACTTGCGTAGTGCAAATGGGAAACTTGACGAAAATTGAGGACAACTTTAGTTCGACGCAAAGCCGACAAGCGCATTAAAGTATCTTCGAGCTGTTGCATTTCTTGATGCGAAACTTCACCACTTAAATTTAAGATAGCGATATCATCGATGGTCTGCACCTCCATGTCTCCTGACATGCTGGCTATTCCGTCTCGATTATTATAATCCCAAATTGGCGAGTTCATCCGTCGCATTCTCAATCGTCCTTTGTGAGGCATTAAAGGCCTCTTCCCATTTTTCTTTAGACCACACTTCGATTCTTTTTGTCATTCCCACATAGACCACTTCTCGCTGTAACTCTGCATAATCTCTCAAGGTCGGTGGAATAACAATTCTCCCCTGCTTATCAATAGGACATTCGGCTGCACCACTGACAAACACTCTCTGCAATGCTTTGACTTCCGACTTAAATTGGGGAAGCGCCGCAATTTTATTTTCGATCTCTTGCCATTCAGTCATGGGATAGGCCCAAAGACAGTGATCAAAGGTCGTAATGACGAGTCTCTCATCATAATTCGTACTCAAAACCTCACGAAATTTGGCGGGCAGAGAGACCCGACCTTTTTCGTCAATGCTATATTCAAAACGACCGCGAAACATTCAGACATTAAAACCACTTTTTACGATTAAGTCAACCACTTTAAACCACCACATACCACTTTTTACCATTTTTCATAATATCGCCTATATAGCTCAAATAATAAAAAATTGAAAAAATATATAATAAACATATAATTATAATTAAAACTTAAAGCTTTAAAAAAACTAAGTAAGCAAATAAAAAAAATTTTGCAAAAAAATGGACCACTCCATTATAGTCCGTTGAATTAACATGAAGGAAAAAACAGAAAAATTTGACGTCATTATTATTGGAGCTGGCGTTGCAGGTGTTTCAACCGCTTATTATTTATCTAAAATCTCTTCCGGAAAAATTTTAATCGTCGAACGGGAAAGCTCTTTTGCTCAACATGCTTCCGGAAAAAATGCCGCTCTTTTTCGACAAGCTGCAGAACACCTTGAAACCTCTTCCTTAATCCAAGACTCTCTGAGAGTTTTTAACGATCCCCCTCAAGATTGGGCCGAAAAAAGTATTTTAAAAAAAACAGGCTCTTACTTAATTGGAGAAAACAAAAAATTAACACAACTTCTCGAAAGACTCAAAGCTCTCGAAATCAAATACGACATCTACCCTCATGGAAGCTTTCCTCCAAATATTCCCAACTCACTCAAACAAACGCTGGAGCAAAGTGACTATGAAACTTTAGCTTACTTTCCAGAAGACGGCGTTCTTGACATCCATGCACTCATGCAAAATCTCATTCACGCCGCAAAAAATCGAAAAGTTCAATTTCAATATCAGTATGAAGTTTCAAAAATTGAAAAAACAAATGAAGGATGGAAAATATCTGATACAAAGCATTCACAAAAAACTTTTCAAGCAAAGGTCCTTGTTAACGCCGGAGGTGCTTGGGCTTCTAACTTAGTTAACACTTTTTCAAAGCAAAAATTTCAAGCTTACCGCCGACACCTCGTTATCTCAAATTCAAACCCTTTCCCTCGTCATGAAATTTCTACATGGCCATTCGTTTGGGATATTTCTCAAGAGTATTATTATCGCCCTGAGTCAAACACCCTTTTATTGAGCCCAGGTGATGAAGATGCGTTCGCTGCAATAGATCCTCCCACAGACCCTAAAGCCATCGAACTACTCGCACACAAATTGAAAAAATTTTCTCCCGTTTTATCTTCACTCGATATCATGAGAACTTGGGCTTGCTTGCGCACTAAATCTTCTGATGGAAAATTCAAAATCGAATTTGAATCAACAATAGAAGGGTTATTCTGGGTTGCCGCCTTAGGAGGCCATGGCATGAGCGCAAGCTTAGGCGTCGGGAAAAAAGCCGCCAAGCTACTTGCGCAAAGGACTTAGAAAAAAATCCTTCGACAATTTTCTAAAAAAATTTCTTTGAATTTTTTTAAAAAAAATTCAAAATACGTGACAAGATATATAACTTTATGTAAAGATAACGAAAATCACGTTTTTTATTTTTAGCTATTTTAATTTCAGCGAAAAAAATAAAAGACATAATGATCGAATCTCAACCTAATCATTAGATGGGGGAAAGAAAGTGGCAACACCAACTAATAAAACAAAAACAGTTGCTAAAAAAGCACCTGCTAAAAAAACAGTTGCTAAAAAGGCAGCTCCAAAAAAAGCTCCTGCTAAAAAAGCTGTAGCTAAAAAGGCTCCTGCTAAAAAGGCAGCTCCAAAAAAAGCAGTTGCTAAAAAAACTGTAGCTAAAAAAGCTCCTGCTAAAAAAGCAGTTGCTAAAAAGGCTGTAGCTAAAAAGGCTCCTGCTAAAAAAACTGCAGCTAAAAAGGCAGCTCCTGCTAAAAAAGCGGCTCCGAAAAAAAAAACTCCAGTAAAAAAGCAAGCTCCGAAAAAAAAGTAATTGCTGATCGACTTAAATCACTCAACTACAAATCTGTTGAAGCTGAAATCGCTAAGCTAGCCGATCTCATCAAAACAGCCCAGAAAAAGAGTGATTTGGTTAAAAAGACTTTAGACTATTTGGAAAAAGAGCAGAAGAAACTCGCCAAACAAGTCCAGGAAGCCAGTCAATACTTCAAACGGGCTAAAGATCACAGTTTAAGAATTATTCGGCAATTTCCTGACAAGTCAGAAGATCTTCTTGTTCAATTTAAAAAGGAATTGAGCAAATTATCTAATTTTATCGGACTTAGTTAGAATTCATTTTTGATTGCAAAAAGCAAAAGGCTACTGACATTATCAGTAGCCTTTTTTTATACCTTAATTTTTTTGATGAAGCCTGAAAGCTTCATTATTCTAATTCATCCAGCAAATTACTATTGAACGTTAATCTTACTAGTTGTGTTGGTAAAAATTAAAGCTTTGCTTTGAACCGAAGACTTTCCATCGACAGTAATCACAACCTGATAATTTCCAATAGGTAGCGTTTTAACTGAATCAATAGGAAAGGAAGTCACAAGTTTTTCTTCGCCAGATTTATAAACATCAACTTTACCTGATGCTCCTGCTACTTTAAGGTTTCCATAACCTCCAACAATAACGTCGTAGCGTTCGGTAGGATCTGTTTGGATTTCTCCCGAATCAAAAGTATAGCCATCTTCCATTGTGACGTTAACTTGATATTTACCGACCGGCACTTGCACATCCTGACCTGACTGAATGCTACGTTCAGTACCAGCTGTTAAATCTTTCAAAGTTACTTGATCAGATTCTTTGGGGCTAAGAACCCGAATCGTTGAAAAACGCCTTTCTTCTTTTGTCGACTGAACGTCGATTTCATGTGAGCTTTGCGCATGCACTAGTGTATAACTAAATAGTAAAGATGTCGCGGTTATCATAGTCATTAAAATTTTCTTAATCATGAAGATTTTCCTCCTGTTAATTTCACTCTTCTTAGTTTGCATTGTTTAAAACATTTTATCATTTTAATTACACATAAACTAAATACGTATAAAACAAAATTTATGCTCTAAATTAATTTATTTTTTTCTCCAGAATTATAATCGCCACTACCAAAAAACTCTAGCATTAGTTCAATTTAATCAATTAAATAATTTAATTTGATAAATCTTTTTTTATATGCAAACGAAATTCTTTTCTTTCCTGCTCATGTTGCTGCCTGACTAGCTTCTCCTGAAAACTTCCCTGATCAGTCCTTTTTAAAAACCAAAAACCGCAGCCCTTATGGAGATTGCCCTTCCCCCATAATGTCGTTTGAGGAAATTCTCGACATAACTTAGGGCGAAAAGGATAAATGCGGCATGTATTCTCATCACTCAAATAATGGCATTCAAAAACTAGCCAATTTTCATTAATTGTTCCTAAATAATGAAAGTTGTAAATACTTTTACACCACCGCTTAACCCAATGAAGAAGCTTCTCTCTTTTCATAAAAGAACGGGGAACTTCTATTGCCAGAGCTTGGCAACATTGCCCGGTTTTTTGACATGAACCTTGACGCAGATATTCTGAACGCTGTTTTATTCTAAATAAATGAGCTGCCAAACGATCACTCTGATAAATAATCATCGTAAAGATAAAAATCACCAACCAACACATAAATCGGGGTAAACTTTTGAAAAACTTGGTATAAAGCATAATAAAAACCTAACGAAAAGCGGCTTCAGTGTAAAGAACACAAAAATATCTCATGCTTAGATTTATTAACTTGATTCTTGTGAGTTTCTTCACTAGAGGAAGGTTTCTTATCACACCACGGGGTGTAGCACAGTTGGTAGCGCGCCTGCTTTGGGAGCAGGAGGTCCCCAGTTCGAGTCTGGGCACCCCGATTTTATATTTCAAGGACTTAGGAGATCTGGCATTTTAAGTACCTACCATTTTCCCACTATTTTCCCATCTATTCATGCAGATTTTAATTCACTGACAAATTTTTGTTCAACTAGCTCTCGACAAGTCGGAAGAGACTGAACTGCGGCAATTTTTTGCCTGTCATCTACTTCTGTATAAATATCCATAGTAAGCCTGACATCCGAATGACCCAAAAGTTGTTGAGCAACTTTGGGATGAACTTTTTGCCTAGCTAGCAAAGAACAAAAAGTCATTCTCAAGCTATGAGGGCTAACACCATGGAAACCCAGTTTTCTAAAAAGACGCTTCAAGCCACATTGAACTGATTTTAGCGGCTTTCCATCTTCATGACAAAACAAAGTACAAAACCAATCAGTCAATTTATATCAAAATCTAGTAGCCAATTGTTACGTAGTCGAGAGTTTGCTTATCAGATAAAAGGTAAAAACTTTGGTGCATTCAGGGTAAGAAAAACAGCCAATGCCTGATGGAAAGAGGTCGGAAAAGTCCAAGCACTCATTGAAGCAATGAAACTCGACTGTACGGTGCGAGAAGCCTGCTTTTATGCGGGTATTTTAAAAGATCACAAAATTCGATCTCAATATCCTCAACTAAAAAACTCGCTCTTATGTCCTCTATCAGAGGGTTAAATTTTTTAGGAAATCTCCGATTAATATATTTTACAAAAAGCTCGAATGATTTGAACATTGACTCGGGTTTTTTATAAATTCCATTTAGCCATTCTTTATCATCTGGAAAGAGTTCTGTACTGATTGATCTTTTTCTATTCATTATTTAAATACTCAACTGAAGTTTATTCCATAATATTTTTATTATGTTTTAATTATATTTACATATTTATATTATGTCAACGAATGTTTTTCCTAATAAAAGTCCATCATTTAAGAATTGTCATCTTTTGAGGAACGCGTTAGAAAATAATTATGAAAAGAAAAAAGGATCTTAATGAAATTCCGGAGCAAACTAGATTGTTTCTTCGTGATTTAGCTAAGTCTCGCATTAGTACCGCTAAAGAAAAGGAAGACGCTGCAAAAGCTGCAGATGTTTCGGAGGCCGCTATAGAAACTATGATCTACCACGGCAAAGGTGGCCTAAACTCATGGGTTAAACTCATTGCTTATTTGTACGAACTATCTGCAGACCAAGTAAAAAGCCTCCTAACCGAACTTAGAAATTCTTTAAGAAAAAATCGTAAATTATCTGAGATTGAACTGAAGTGGTCAGATCTAACCGAACAGCTCACCGACGATCGTAAGAAATTTTGGCATGATGTCATTCAAGTGATTGACCCTGTTTATGAAATAAAGAGGAAGAGGGACGGAAGGATTAAAAATTGAAATAGTGTCAATACAAACAAATATTACATTATGACAGCTTCTACACTTATGACCGCAATTATACAAAGAACAAGAAAAGGTTTTGCATATCAAGATAAATTTTCGTTACTTAAGGTGTTGGATTTTCTTCTTAAAAAAAAATTAAAGTCTGGCTTTATTGACTTCAGTTTTGGGAATAATGGGCAATCTATAGATCTGAAGTTGCAATTCATAAATGGTGAACATCATATATATGAAGTAAAAACCGGAGATAACTTTATCAATGGTGGTTATAAAAAAATCGGCGAAGTAATTGTTGCAAACCTAGCTTTTATTAGGGAATTAAAAGAGGAAAGCGTTACGGCCTACATTGTACAGCCTCGTAATGGCATAGCAATGAGGGAGTTACTAGATGATATTACTTTTGTTCAAGGAAAAAAAAGAAAAAACAAATTGGGCTACAACAAAAAAAGGGTACTTGAAGAGTGTTTTGAGAATTACGGAATCAGAAATTCTGGCTACAAATTAAATGAATTTGAAAGTTATTTGAAAAGTGTAATTCTTGAGCATAGTCATCCATATCAAAATACTCCTCTCCTTTATAGTAGTACAGTTCTAGAAACTGTTATCCAGGATTATATTAGAGGAATAATCAATAATTTTAATTTGGGCTCTACTGATTTTGAAATGCCAATTCGTTATACCTATTTAGAATTACTTGAAACCGTTCGTCTAGCCTCTGAGAAAGGCAGCGATATAGTATATAGCTTAGTAAACAAATTTATTGATGACTGTGCACGTCGAGGGGTTATTGCAAACAAAAATTTGAATCAAAATAAAGATGTTCTTCTAAAAGAGCAGAAAGTTTTTTTTAAAAGAGAATGTCAAGAATTATTTAATGTTAGTTTAGAAAATGCTAATTCAAAACTAGATGAGGATATAAAATTTGATTCTATAAAAGTAACTGGGAATGACAATGAATAACCCAGGTCAATCAAATCAATCAGGAATATTTGCACAAGATTGGGCAGCTATTTCTCTTTTTATGCAATATTTAGGTTATGAGAGTTTTGATTACATTCACCTTGAAGCTCCTAAATTCCAAGATTTTAATTTGGTATTTAAAGATGGGCATAAAGTTATCTGCGAATCTAAGGCAAGAAAAAGAGCATTTAGCTTTTCTAATTTAAAAAAAATATTAGCTAACTTACTACAAAAGGATTGCGTATCATTTAATGATGAAGTGTTAATTATCTGCCTTAAAGTAAGCCCAGAATTAAAAGAAGCGATCAAATTTGTTGAATATGATTCTCTATTTAATAAAAAAATTTTTACTCAAAAGAAATTTAGTTCTGCAGAAATCAAGTTATTACCTCAAGTTAAATTTTGGGAAGCTACCCCGGCATTTAATGAGAAGTTAGCTTATAATTTATTTACAGATTTTGTTGCGCCTAAATTTTGGCTTCCCAAAAGGAGACTGGAAGATATTGTAAATACTATTTTTGTGAAGGAGATTTTTGAAAAATCAACTAAAGGAGCGAAGTTCTTTAAGCGAGATATTCTTAATAGAATTAATAAAAGAGTAGATGATATTGTAGACGATGAAAGTAAGTATGATGAGGAGCAAGTAAGCATTGTCAAAAAACTCAAAGCTCATAAAGTAAAATTATACGCACAACACAAACTATCTAACAATGATGTAGCATTTATTTCGACCAACCCAGCCATCCATTCTTTTGTTTTAAATGAAATTGAGAAGAAAAAAAATATTGAGCTTAAAAAGAATGATTCACTGTGGTTAGCAAGTAAAAAATTGGGATTTTTTGGTAAAGTAATTGGGATTTTTATCAAAAATATAAATCATAATGATAATGCTCAATACATTATCGAGTTCATCAAAAAAAACATTACAAATCTTCATGGTTTCTATTCTATTGATTTTTTTAAAATAGAAGCAATCAAATTAACTCGAAAGATTCTTGAATTAGATCAATCATATATAGACGATGCATATGAGATCGTAGAAAAAATTCTTTCTGATAACACTAGAGATTTTTTTTATATTCGAAATAATAGTCGCATTAATTATGAGAAGAAAGAAGTTTGCAAGCTCTTAATAATTATTAATGAGTCTGCACGCCCATCACTAAAAACCCAAATTTATAAGTTCATTACTAAGACTTTTAACCTTATCACAGACTCTAATGGCCATGAACATTACACTCCTTCAGACATCTTCTCAATAGTTAAAGACTATCTTATAAAACCCTTCGATCAAACTGAATCAAGAGTTTTAGCTTTTACTCAAGTAATTTCAGATCAATTTGACGCTTTTTACAAAAGATACGATGAAAAATTTTGTTTTGAAGGTTGGGAAGAAATTGGAAGCACCTCTGTCTCTGTAGGAGATACCTATACTGTTGTTGATAGAAACTTTGTGCATTGTATAGAAGGAGCCTTGAAAAGTTATTACGAGGAAGATTCACAACGAGCATGGAAGTTTATAAAAGAAAACTGTATTTCTACAGAAAAGAAAGAAATTAACAAGGGGCGTCCGGACTTCCTTAGCCGGGCAGTAATTTCAATTATCCTAAAAAGGTATCAAGATAAAAATCTTAAAGTAAGCAATGAAGCTTTTGAGATACTTAAAAAATTTATTTTATTTCGAAAAGGGATACCTTCAAAAGCTGAACTGATTTATCAACAAATTAGACGTAAAGAAAACGAGTTTTCTAATGATCAAAAATGGAAGCTAATTAATATTTATCTCGAAGAGTTCAAAATTCCTTCTACTCCTACTGTTGAAAACTCATCTCTCAGATGGCAAGAGATGGTTCTCAGCAAGCTAAAGAAAAATTAGTATCTTGGTTAGAAAACCCTGATTACTATAGAAACTTTTTTCCATTTCGAAATATTATCGAAAATATTCGCAACTTGTTAAAGAGTGATTTTGATTTTGCCCTAAAAATTTATAAAAGTTTATCTCTAGTTCCTATTTTATAAAAGAGTTTGACTCTGTTTATGAAATCGCAACTTTAATTCAAGAAATATCAAAAATAGACTTTGATAAAGGCTTGGACATTTTGCGAACTCTGGAAAATAAAGAACAGCTTTCAAAAAATGAGCAACTTTTACTCAGTTATGGTTTTTTTAAACATAACATCAATGATGCTGAAGAAGATCCTGATTTATTATTAAAAAATAAATGCAAAATTTGTTAATCCTTTATTAAAATCTTTTAAATTTGATAATGAAAAAATAAGAGAAAAGTTTACTGAACCAGAAGCAAGAGAAGCGTTTGTTAAGTTTGCAGATCGACTTGCTCGTCATAAATATACAAATCAAGCCTTAGAAATTATCAAAGCATTTATTAACGATCCAGATCCATATTTGCCTTCTAAAGACCCGAATGGTCCTAACTCTGAATATAATCAATATTCACAAATTGAAAAAAGGTGAAATGCCTAGTCAATCAGTTAGAGGCTGGTGCGCACGGGCCTTAAAACACTGTTTAACTATCGAAAGCAGAGACTTAATTCCAAACCTAATAGAGCTAACAGAAAAGTTAATAAACGATGAAAATTGGTATGTTAAACATATGGCGTGTTTTCCATTAACTGCTTTAGCAAGGGCTCGCTTGATACTTAAACCAGATAGTCAAGATGAATTATTTTTAACGTTGATCCTGAGCAGACTTTCATTATGGCAAAAAGAATAGAAAGCTTAGCTTTTAGTCTTTTACAAGAAGTAGAAAGTGCTCCACCTTTAGTTCAAAAAGCAATGGCAGAGAGCGTAATCTCTCCATTTAATCATATACGAGCTTTAAACACTTCTGAAGCACAAAAGTTAATTCAAACTATTTTGAATTGCCATGTGGAAGTTCAAGTCAAAGCAAGTCGATTGTTTATTTATTTTGCTGAGTTTAGAAAATTTTCTTATCAAAAATGGCAATGGAAAGTCCCAGGTTATTACGATGACTTAAGTTCATTTGATAATAAGTCTTTCAAAGATCAGTTAGAAAAACTGGTTTTGTCAGGCCACGAAAATCTAAAAAAGCAATTGGCATGTGAGTTTTATGTATTGCCAAAAAATGAGAAACCAGAAGATTTTAATAAAAATTTTGAAATTTCTCTTAAGTACTTAAATCTTGCAACTCATCAGTATCAAAATGAAGTCTTTAAAGATATTTATCACTTTATTAATGATAATATAGAAGCTAAATTTGAGGAATGCTTTGATCTTTGGAAAACTTGCCTAGAGGTTGAGAGGCAGTTTTTTAAGAAACATGAAAAACAAGTTTTGCAAATGTACTGGTGGCCTAATTATAACAATGGGGACATTTTACTATTTCTAAAAGAAAATAATAAAGAAGATGATTTTTTAGAGTGGCTGCTATTTTTATCAGAGTATCCTTTAGGTTTAAATATTGCTAACAACCTTTATGAGTTAGCTGAACAATTACTTAGCTTCTCTAAAAAAGAAAAAAAACAGGTAGAGATTATTTTTGATAATCTTATAAAAAGAAATACCTCCATCCTAGAACTCAAAGAAAAATGGGAAAAACAAAACAATTAAAAATGACTTCTTGTCAAACTACAATCCAAATCCTCGCAATTTCCGGAAGTCTACGAGCGGCATCATCCAATACCAGGCTGTTACAAGCCGCGGCTTTGTTAGCTCCAAAAGAAGTCGAGATTAAGCTATACCAAAACCTGGGTGAGCTACCACATTTTAACCCTGATTTGGATGACTCCAAGATATCGGCGGTACTCGATTTTCGTAATCAATTAAAAAATTCTCATGCTGTGATCATCTCAAGTCCGGAATATGCCCACGGTGTACCAGGCACATTAAAAAATGCTTTAGATTGGATAGTGGGCAGTGGCGAATTAGTCGAGAAACCCGTTGCTTTATTTAACACATCCGCACGTTCGACTTTTGCTCAGGCTTCACTTAAAGAAACGATTTCGGTAATGCTAGGACGCATTGTGGAGGAAGCATCCGTTACTTTTTCCGTTTATTGATAAAAACCTCGACATAAACGAAATTGCCGCAAACCCAGAAATAGCTCGTTTATTAAAGGATGCAATCGGCGCTTTAGTCCGTTCTATTCATAGTGCTTCATGACTGTATTTTGGGCTCAGGTCAATGATACAACTATGTATTAGAGTATTAGACGACTCTTTTAGCTCTATCAATTTCTAGACCCCGCTCTAATACGGGGTCCAGGGGACGAGAAACGAAAATCAGGACTTAACTTATTGTAATTAAATAACTTATTCTAGACCCCTGGTATTTAGAAATTAGCGAAATGAAAGTGAAAATTGGGGTCTAGTATTTTCAAAAAATGTAAACGTTTAGAGACATCGCATGAGCTAAGAGTTCAATTTCCGAACACCACCATCCAATAATCGAACTCTTTCTTACTTAAAAATTATATGTACTTAGTGCTCCCTCTCAAAAACTCATTAAAAATCAGCAAAATGCCGCTTTAAATTTTAGGTTTTTTTTGGCATATAAACTGCACCTATAAATATAGGTAAAATAGGCAGGAGGGATTTATGTCTGAATCCAATTCAAGTTCGCTACTACAAGGAGTTTCGCAAAATTCATATTCTGTTGATTCATCACTTGGTCCTGTTCAACAAGATTTCACTTCTGATGAAAAGACAGACTTCAGTCCTGCACCTCCTATATTTAATGAACAAACATCTCCTCAGTCAAAACTACAAAAACTCGAAAAAAATAACAAAGCTGAGCCTAACACTTGGGACAATTTAAAGGCCAAGGCAGATTCGGCTCACGGTTATATCGAAGGTTTGACTTTTCCTGTGACGGAATTGCGCAATCAAGCAGCCGATGCTCTAGGTATAAAAAATCCTTTGATTGAGAGTCCTCATTATCGTGCAGGATATCAATCCGGTAAAAATGATTTGAAAGAAGGCCTGACTTATGCCTCGGGTTTTGGTGATGGTATCAATCCAATGACACCGATTGGTGATGCTGTTGCGGAAACTTTTAATGTTCAGCGTGTTCATGTCGGTAGTGAGTCAACTTATTGGAAGGGGCGCATCGATGGTTCTGCGGCAGGAGTTCTAGTTGATGGTGCCTTGATGGCCGGTGGTGGCACAATGATAGATGGCTCTGCAGCCTGCGAAGTGGGCACAGCGGGAGCCTGCACTATTGTTGCAGGACCTGGCTTAGCCGCGGGAGCAACTCTTGCAGGGGCAGGTGCTCTTTCGATGACCGGTCATCTGACGACTTATGTTGATGCACAAAAGCAGTATTTACAAAGTCGGGCAAAGGAAAGTGTTGGAAAAAATAAACCTGATTCCTCTAAAATAGGTGAGCTTGATGTTCCAAAAAAAATTAGGGACCAGATGCAAGCGCGAGGATGGACAAAAAAATCGATTGAGAATACCAAAGATAACCCTTTTGCAATTAGAGAAGCTCTAAACAAAGCAAATAATAATAAAGCAACGGCATATTTTAATAAAGATGGTTCATATATTGTGGTAGATCAGGTTGACAAAAGTATTATTCAGGTAAGCAACCGGCTGGACCCTGAGTGGATACCCGATTCGTCTATTTTAAACGCCTATATTCCTAAATAGGGGGAAATATGAGTAAACTAAAAGAATTATTTAAAAGTAAAGGCATCCTGCAACCAGGAGGGTGGTTTATTTTATCTAAAAAAGAAGCGATTGAACTCATTGAAGCGTGTAATAAAGAAAAGGTTCAAATATTAGGTATCGATGGTTTTTTTCTTAGAGAAAAAGGGATCCAACCTAGTTTAGAACATAGCGTAGACTTTTCAGAACTAGAACTCGAAGAGGCTTATCAGCGTTCATTAGAGTTTCTTAATCAGCAACCCGAGGAGTTATTTTTTGAAGTAGTTTGTTCGGAAGATTAACTCAGTAATACAAAGCACATCAAAAAAACCACTCTACACCCATTCGTCATATTTATTTTCCTACTATTTTCCCACAAAAGGAGTGACACTTGACCTTATAGTGACCTAATAATGACTTTTGAGTAGATATCCCTAAATCACAATTAGGCCTGTTTTTATTGATCAAAATCAATGTATTAGTAATCTAACATGAATAATAGAATTCCCTAAAATAGATGCTTTGGGAGCAGGAGGTCCCCAGTTCGAGTCTGGGCACCCCGATTTTATACAAGGTTCAATTTCCGAACTGCACCATCCGAAAATCGAACTCTTTCTTACTTAAAAATTATATGTACTTAGTGCTCCCTCTCAAAAACTCATTAAAAATCAGTTAAAATGCCACTTTAAATTTTAGGTTTTTTTTTGGCATATAAACTGCGCTTAAATAAATTATAGATAAAATAAGCAGAAGGAATCTATTTCAATGACTCAGTCAAAATCAACATCTGCGACGCAGGGAGTTTCGCAAAATTCATATTCTGTGGATTCATCGCTTGGTCCTGTTCAACAGGATTATAGCCCTGTTGAAAAGCCAGACTTCAGTCCTGCACCTCCTGTTTTTGATCAAGAAACAAATCCTCAATCAAAACTACAAAAACTCGAAAAAAATAACAAACCTGAGCCTAACACTTGGGACAATTTAAAGGCCAAGGCAGATTCGGCTCACGGTTATATCGAAGGTTTGACTTTTCCTGTAACAGAACTTCGCAATCAAGCAGCTGATGCTTTGGGTATAAAAAATCCTTTGATCGAGAGTCCGCATTATCGTGCGGGGTATCAATCCGGTAAAAAAGATTTGAAAGAAGGCCTGACTTATGCCTCGGGTTTTGGTGATGGAATTAATCCAATGACACCGATTGGGGATGCCGTTGCGGAGGCTTTTAATGTTCAGCGTGTGCATGCCGGTAGTGAGTCAACTTATTGGAAGGGGCGCATTGATGGTTCTGCAATGGGTGTGATTGGTGATACAGCCTTGATGGTAGGTGGCGAATCAATGATGAGTGGATCTACAGCCTGCGAAGTGGGCACAGCAGGAGCTTGCACCATCGTTGCAGGCCCAGGTCTAGCCGCGGGTGCTACAATTGCCGGTGCAGGAGCTCTTTCGATGACCGGTCACTTAACAACCTATACCGATGCGCAAAAGCAGTATATAGAAAGTCGGGCAAAGGAAAGTGTTGGAAATAGTAAAACCCAAGCTAAGGCTGAATCAAATAAGTCTAAGAGTCCTAAAGATTCCATATCTGATAAAAAAATCAATGAGGGAAGTCAGGTTAATACTCAATTTGGTAAGAATGAAAACCAAGTTTCTCATGTTTTTCGTCACATAGATGCTTTAGGTTTAGATAGATCTTTAGCACAATCCACCATACAAAAACACTTTAAAACAGTATCTTCTAAAATAGTGACAGGAAAGCCGTTCAATTACATTGTTGAAATTGAGGGACAAAAAATACAGTATACTGTGTTCAAGTTACCCGATAGGACATTTAATATAGGTAGGATCCATGGAGTTAAATAGAAAAGCAACGCCAGAAGAAGAAAAGCTTTTAGAAATTTTAATAGAAAAATCTTCACTGCCCATACCAAAAAATTGGAAAGAAGAATTATTGGTATGTCCGATGCAAGATGGAGCAATGGGAAGTTTGTATCTGTTTCCTAAAGGTCAAGTAATAGAAGGTCGAAGCATGGGAAAGCAGGTCAGTGATTTTCAGTTTACGGATTCAGATGGTGTTTCTGTTATTGCTTCTTTAAATGTAGACGATGATGGAAATCTATTTGAGCTTGATATTTGGAAAACAGACTTTGGGCAACTTTTAAAGTTTCCTGATTTATAAAACTCTCACGCTATTGTTCGATCCCAAATATTGAGATGTATCACTAAAGATATTTTGAAAGATTATAAGTATGAAGAAAGAAAGTATAAATATGGCAGTATATCAAAATTACCTGAAGGACCTAGGTGTTTTGATAAAAGAGTTAGCATTGGAAGCCAAACAACAAAAATTAGAAAAAAAACCGATTTTGCGATAGGCTATATGGCTGCTTTTCATCGAATCGTCTCTTTGATGCAGCAACAAGCAGAAGCCTTCAGTATTTCAATTGATGAAATTGGATTAGAAGGAATAGATGCCGATGAGGACCTTGTTTAAGTTTCTGGTCTAGGTTTGACTTGGTTTAACCAAATGTGAAGTTTTCTTAAGTGTTTTTGACGAGCTTACTTTTTATCTGACAAAAAAATTGCTTAGCTGCATGTCCCAAATTTTATGAACAAAATTGAAATTAAATTTAGAAATAAAGCTGCTATAGATCGAGGAACCTATTTACTTTTTACAAAAGAAGTAAGTCTCGAGTTTATAAAAGAATGTCATCACGAAAAAACCCAAATATTAGGTATCGATGGTTTTTTTCTTAGAGACAAAGGAATTCAACCTAGTTTAGAACATAGCGTAGACTTTTCAGAACTAGAACTCGAAGAGGCTTATCAACGCTCATTAGAGTTTCTTAATCAGCAACCCGAAGAGTTGTTTTTTGAAGTAGTTTGTTCGGAAGATTAACTCAGTAATACAAAGCACATCAAAAAAACCACTCTACACCCATTCGTCATATTTATTTTCCCACTATTTTTCCACAAAAGGAGTGACACTTGACCTTATAGTGACCTAATAATGACTTTTGAGTAGATATCCCTAAATCACAATTAGGCCTGTTTTTATTGATCAAAATCAATGTATTAGTAATCTAACATGAATAATAGAATTCCCTAAAATAGATGCTTTGGGAGCAAAAGGTCCCCAGTTCGAATCTGGGCACCCCGATTTTACGTATTTTTTTTGGTCGAAAAGTATCTCGAATCAAGTGAGTCCAATTTCCAAACACCACCATCCAAAAATCGAAATCTTCCTTTCAGAATTTAATTTTGAGTTTCCCAAAAACTCTTTAAAAAAAATTGAGATTGTAAAAACAATGTAGTTTTCTTTAAAATAAGCAAATAAGGAAATTTTATTCTAAAAATAAAGGAAGGGGAAAACATGTTTAAGGAATTTAAAGAATTTGCCATCAAAGGCAACATGCTTGATATGGCAGTCGGAATTATTCTGGGCGCTGCATTTGGTACCATTGTCAAATCTCTCGTTGCTGATATCATCATGCCTCCTATTGGACTTGCCTTGGGAAATATCGATTTTTCAAATCTCTATATCTTATTAAAAAATGGAAACCCAATAGGCCCCTACCTCAGCTTAGAAGCCGCTAACAAAGCAGGTGCAGTCACTCTCAACTATGGAACATTTATTAATGGAGTACTCAGTTTTTTCATTATAGCTTTTTCAACTTTCATACTTGTCAGAAGCTTTAATCGTCTACGTCGACAAAAAGAAGTTGAAGAAGAAAAAACAACTCAAACCTGTCCTGAATGCCAGTCAGAAATTTCAATTAAAGCCAAACGTTGTGCATTCTGTACTTCTCAGCTATCTTAAAAAAATACATATTTTTTCTGCCCAAGCCTTGACTTTGGATCAAAGCGAATCATTTTTACTGTAGAAGTGATAAGAAATAACAAAGGAGGTTTTTGAATATGGCTAATTTAAAATTATATGATCCATTTGAATTTTCTGACGAAATGGGTAGGCTTTTTTGGGGCTTAAAACGACATAAAAATGATCAAGAAAGTCGTGTTTCTTTTGTGCCCTCTATTGACGTTGCTGAGTCTCCCGAAACTCTTAGTATTAGCGTTGAATTGCCCGGCATGAAAAAAGATGACGTTAAGATCACTGTCCGCGAAGGCATACTAACTATTAGCGGAGAGAAGAAATTTAAGGAAGAAGAAAAGAAGGAAAATTATTATCGTATCGAAAGATCTTATGGCTCTTTTGTACGCTCCTTCAATCTACCCAACACAGTCGATAGCGAAGCCATCCGAGCTCAATTTGAAAACGGAGTACTTGAATTAGCGATTCCTAAAAAACCCGAAGCAAAAGAACGCACCATTGATGTTGAAGTTAAATAACTTATCTTTATGTCCCTAGATTCTGCGACTGCGGAATCTAGGGGCCTATTAAAAAGAAAGTAATTAAAAGTTTTGGGAGTTAAAAAAGAATTATGTTAAGCATATTAACATATGAGAAAGTTCACCAAACGCCGCATAGCAGTTTTCTTGTTATCTTTTTTTCTTGCTTATTTGATTAATTTTCAAAGTCACGCATTTTTAAGCTCAGAAGACCCAAAAAATATTTTTGATCTACTCAACTCATCTCCAAATATCTTAGTAGCCAGCGTAGAGTTTATCAAACAAGCAGATAAAAACGAGCGCTACTTCATATATCAATTAAAAAATATTTACCCCATCAAAAATTCCCAACAAGAAAACATTCAAGTTCTGCAAGAACAAATATTTCCCGGCCAAAAAACAAAACTCAAAGTCCAAGATTCGGTACTTATTTTCTACACAGAACTTCCAAAGTTTGAAACTTATAAAGAAGCACAAAAAGATGGGATACAATATCGCGTTTACGGAGGAGATGCTGGCTTAGTTCAATTAACAGACTGGAGTCTATCCGAACTTGTCTATTGGATGAATGCCCTGCTTCCTCTCTATCAAGATAATCATCGTACTATCCAACAATTTCATAACCCAGAACTCAAATTATTCCTCGCGTCCCTCAATGTCCCAAACAAAAAAATCCAGGATGACGCGGCGCAAAAATTATTACAAAAAAAAATGACGCAGGGCGCCTTGTCTTCTACAGAAATTAATAGTATTTTGCAAAATCTCAGGAACTCAAAGTTAAGTTCCTCAGCCCAAACAAACCTAATTCAAGTTTTAGGGAGGAATTCCAGCAAAGAGGAATTAGCAAATATTGCTCATTCCTCTGCTGGAATTCAAAAGTGGCAAGCCATTCGAGAGCTCGAAAAACTGGGTGTTTCCTGGAAATTAGCAAAACTAATTGAAGATTTTAATCAAACAAAGGGGGAAGAAAAATTACAAGCTCTCAAAATCATCATTCAATACAAAAAAGATGAAGCAAGCTCGTTTTTAACAAAACTATTGGAAAGCCCAGCAGAAGATAATATAAAGATAGAAGCAATCGATAAAATGGTGGAGTTTCTCAATACAGATTACGAAGATATTTTACTTCAACAACTTACAACAAAAAACTTAAATCTTAAAACATATACAATGGTAGCTTTAGGTAAAGCAAAGAGCAAAAGAGCTTTACCGATTTTAATAAAATTACTAGAGGACCCAAATCATCGTATCAAAGCTACTGCGAGATTAGCTCTGGAACTAAGTCAAGATACTAAAGCAAAAGCTATCCTCAAAGAACGATATGAAAGAGTGGGCGAAGGACATGTGCATTAAGCAACAATTTTACAAAAGTACCGATAACATATATTGGAGAAGCTCTCTAAAGCTTAACACAATGTGTCTAAAAAATTAAAAAACTTTAAAAATCTAATTTTGTTTAAAAGAATAATATTCATATTTTAAGAATAAATAAGGATAAACTCATGGTAACTTGTTCTAAAATTAACAAGCTCTTAAAAACACTGTTTGCTTGTGCAATTTTATTCATTTCTTCTTGCGGAAGCACTATTGAAGATCCTGTTCTTAGCCCTGGAGAAACCGTGATTGAACCAGGCGTTTTTGGGCCTAATGTTTCAGGAACCCCTGATGAGTTTAGAGGCGCTGGCATCATCAATCAAGAAGAGTTTTTAATCGGAGGCCCGCTCGCACGAGGTATTCAAGGGGATATCCTGATTCAAAATGATAAGGTTCGTTTCGTCATAAAACAACCCGGACGCATGGCAGGAATAGGTTCTTATGGAGGCCATGTTGTGGATGCCGATCTCTTTCGCCCAAAATCCGAACCTGGCCAAGATAATTTTGGTTTTATCTACCCTCTACTCAACATTGCTTGGACAACCAATTGCCCTCGCATCGAAATTGTCAATGATAAATTTGAAAATGGAGCTGTCACCGTTCGTACTGTCTGCTCCCTTGATGTTTATGATTATATCATGACAAAAGTTATTACTATGTTCGCTCGCATTTCTGAGGGCGAGGACATTATCCTTAACTATGATGAACGTTTTGATGATGCACTCGACCCCTTTAATTTCTACGAAGACTTACGCGCAGTCAATCCCGTTGTTGTTACGGACTATACCCTCAAAGAAGGATCTTCCTACTTAATCATGGAAACAAAGATTGAAAATCGCAGCGAAGACAAGGTTCCCTTCCCTGTCGGAGATTGGGTCAATGGTTCAGGGCCTTTCGAAATGTTTGTTCCTCAACAAGGCTTTGTCAATTCTGCACTCGTAGATAAACCTTATGCACTGGTCTATCAAAAGCTAGAAGATGACGCAAAAGTCAGTTATGGATATTTTTCCAACCCTTTTCTATGTCCTAATCTTGCCGAAGAAGGAGAAGATCCAGAATATCCAGGAGCTGCTGGAATGTCTGTTTCTGGAGTCACAATTATGGTACTTTGTGAAGAAGGTCTATTAGATGTTTTCCCTCTCTCAGGAAAAGACGCCAATCTTAATTATAAACTACAACCTGGCATTAACACTGTAACACGTTATCTAGCAGTAGGTAATGGCGATGCCGCAAGTGTTACTGATGCTGGCTACAAAGCACTGGGTATTGGAACATTTCATGCAAGCGGAACCGTGACTGATCAAGGTGGTCAAAAAATCGCCAATGCCAAAGTTCTTTTTTTTACTAAAAATACAGAAAATCCACAATTACAATTTCCTGTCACAATTGCCATGACAGATAGTAATGGAAATTTCAGCGCAGACTTACCCACTTCGACAGATACTCAAGGAAAACTGCTTGGCTCAAAAGATGGGCAATATGTCGTTGAGGTATACAAAGAAGGCTATCTACGTCAAGGAACTTCACTCGCTGGAAAATGCGAAGAAGAAGGCTTTGTCGATTATGAGAACTTTACCTGGACTGGCATTGAGTGCAAACTAGGAGTTTATGGCACGGTTACTCCGAGCGTTGAAGCCGGTGGTCAACCTGGCCCTGCTCGAATAACCATTCTTGGCTTTGATCCAAGCCCCATAGCTAATGTCGGTACTGCTGGACGCTATGGAGATATTCTTTATAAAGAAAGACCTTATGGCGTCTTGGATGTGCTTTACATTGATCCCAATGGAGAACTTTATCCTAAAGGCAATCCTCGTGTGATGGCCAATAATCAATTTCGACTCGAACCAGGCAATTATACCATCGTTTATACACGAGGAACTGAATATTCCGTCGATTATGAGACCATTTTTGTGCAAGCGGGAGGACAAGTCGATACCCACGGAGTCCTCGATCGTGTCCTAGAAACTCCTGGTTTTGTCAGTGCAGATTTGCATGTACACGGAATTGACAGTCCTGACAGCCCTTTTCCTCGCCAAAATCGGATTCGCGCAATTATGGCAGAGGGTCTTGATGCAGCAGGAATTACCGATCATGAATATGTCTCAGATTATGGTCCTGATATCGAAAAGTTGGGTTACTCAAATTATCTTAAAACCTTCCCTGGAGACGAAATTACTCCTTTTAGTTATGGCCATACTATTGTTTGGCCACTCACTCCCAAACCCGGAGAAAGAGGCAATGGGGCTTATGACTACACTTATGTTCCTGAAGACGATATCTTAGGTCCCCAACACAGTTACACCCAAACAATGGATCAAATCTTTGCAGGCGTTGATTCGACGAACCCTGGAGAACAGGTGTTATCAGTCGCACATATTACCGATAAAGTCTTAGGAAACTTCGCAATTTCACGCTATGTCACAACAGATTATTGGAAAGACGAAGTGGAACCTCTGTCCAGTTATTCGGACCCAATTTTATTCCGACTCAAACCTAATACTAATTCTGCAGGAAAGTATGCTCCTCCATTCCCTCTTGGAACGAGCGAAATGATTCCTACTCAATTCACTTCAGTCGGCTTAACCATCGGTACTTTTAAAGACACTTTAGATCATTTATTAGATACAGCCTTGCCGACTTATTTCAATATGCTCAACCTTGGCATAAAAAGTTCCGCAACCTCAAATAGTGACGGCCATTACGAAATTATCGAAACCGTCGGAGAACCACGAAACTATGTTGCTTCATCGATTGACCCAGCAGATGGAATGGGTAGTTATCCAGAACTAGATCCTTTTGAAATGGCAGCAAGTGTCAATAAAGGGCAAGTCATTGTGACAAATGGCGTTTTTGTCAAACCCACTCTAAAATCCAATAACAACCCTGATGGTGTTAGTGTCGGCGGAACCATTTCGGGAACTGGGAATGTCACACTCGATTTAGAAGTCATGAGTAATGAGTTCTTTGACTGGAATCATGTACTCATCTTTGCTAACACAGTACCCATCCCAGCTAAAGATGATATGAGTGGTCCGACTGACCTCGATCCTGAAAGTTTTCACTATATCACCAAAGACCATCATACCAAATACTTGATGGAACCTATTGCTAGATTAGACAAAGACGGCGAAGGTAACGAAAAACTTGAGCAAATCATTGAAAATGGAGTCCGTAAAGCCAGCATTTCTCGAAGCTTCAACTTTACAGAAGACACCTGGATTGTCGTCGTCGTTCATGGAGACAATCAAGTCTATTCAACTTTCCCTATGGGAACCAAAATAGCAAACAAAGACGTCGCTCCAGAAAACTTCTTAGTCCAATTTGCAATTAATCGAACAAATATTGGTGGTAGTCCTACATACGCCTTTACAAACCCGATGTTTGTCGATGTTGATGGTGATGGATTCAAAGCTCTCCATGTTGCAGATGGAACTTCGCCTTGGACAAACCAGTAAAACTTATTTAATATTTTAGTGATAATGCAAAAAGGCTTCCATTTTTTGGAAGCCTTTTTTTTATCTAAACTTTATACTTTTAAGTTTTACTGTTAAAATAATAAAAAATTGTATTAAAAGAAAAACTAGAAGTAATTATAAAAAACTATGGAAAATCCATTTAACCCATTACTGCTTGTTGCTGTTCCTCAACTCGTCGATCCTTATTTTAGACGCAGTGTTATTTTAGTCTTGCAACATACTCAGGATGGAGCATTTGGTTTAGTACTTAACCAAAGCACCCATTTTAGTTTGAGAGAATTTGCCCATAATCAAAGCCTAGTTTGTCATCCCAACTTTTATACTCAAGCTGTTTTTCGAGGAGGTCCTGTCGAACCCTATCGAGGTTTCATCTTACACAACCATAAAAGCATCATTGAAAAACAGGAAATTATTCCTGGAGTTTTTGTCAGTGGTTCCAACGAAAGCTTGAACACCTTACTTACTGAGGGGGAGCACCAACTGCGCTTTCTTCTAGGTTATGCAGGTTGGGATGGAACTCAATTAGAAAAAGAAATGGCGGAGGGTTCCTGGATTGCAATTCAACTCGATGCAAAATATATCTTCTATCAAAATCACGAAGATTTATGGGATGCAACATTGCATGACATAGGAATTAATCCGATGTCACTCGCTCAAGGAACAGGCATTCATTAATCTATACATTCCTCCAAAAATTGAACAGACAATTTTTTTTCTGTTTTTCACTTTCTCCTTAAAAAAAAATAAGTTATAAATATCCTTTCTCTGTTTTTTTGAGTTCTTATGATAGGAGAGGGCCCATGAAAAAATCCAAGCTATCTCGCAGCATTTCTAGCTTTTTAATCACAATTCTTCTGGGCTCTATAGTCGGGCTAGCTATTTTTCTTGAAAAACCAACCTGTCAAGTAGAAGGAATTATTCTGACCGAAAGTGGAACTCCCATTGCACATGCTGTCGTAAGTACAGGTTATGGCGAAAATACAAAAAAGGCTTTTACTGATGAGTTTGGAAAATTCAATTTTCGCCAACTTCCCATTGGAGAACATAGTTTTAGAGTCAAAGCAAAAGGCTATAATCAATTTTATTATAAAAAAAATTATACTACCCAAGAAGGCGAAGTCCTTCAGCTTCCCGAAACACAATTGGTCGAACTTTCTCCTGCACTATATGCCTCATTATGGAATCGTACACGAAGCTTAGACGAAAAAACTTTCCTGAGCATCGATGGAGCCAAAGTCAAGGAAGTTTATTTAAAACTCTATCAAATCAACTTGATCGATTATTTAAAAAATGGAGGAAAAATAGAACAAATCACAAATGGGGACATAACAGAAGACGAACTTGAAAATAATTATTTCAAAGTCGTCAAAGAATGGAAGGAACAAATCCCAGAAGAAGACATCCCTGAGTTTGAAAAAAAATTAGCCATCCCTGTCAAAGAAAAAGGCATCTATTTAATTAAGATCACAGCCGCATCAACCGACCGCAAGAAAGTCTTCTCAGAATTTGAATATTTCAATTTCACAGACATCGGCTTTGTCATCAAGCAAGCCCCCCAACAATGGCATTTCTATGCACAAACCTTTAGCCAAAATAAAGAAGTCGAAAATGCAAAAATTTATATTTTTGACTCCAACATGCAAATGCATCAATTAGAAACCAATGCTCAAGGCTTAGCTATACAAAAGTTAGAAAATCTGCCCACTCGTGGAGAAAGGCTTCCTGTTGCAATACTCAACTACCAAGGTTCGTATGCATTCATGCGCATTGGTTCGGAATATGAAGAATATCTTACACAAAACACTGATGGAAAGCCAAAAATATTTAGCTATACCGAAAGGCCTCTCTACCGCCCTGGCCAAAAAGTGTATTTTAAAGGAATCTTGAGACATGAAAAAAATGATGGTTCCTATGAATTATTAGCGGATGCTCCTATCGAAGTTGAGGTCAGCAATAACCGCGGAGATATTCTCTTTCAAGAAACTCTCCACACAAACCGTTATGGATCCTATTGGGGACAACTGGAGCTCGGAGAAGAAGCCGAATTAGGCTATTATGAAATCAAATCTAGTTATAAGGATAATACTCACAATGACTATTTTGAAGTCGACGAGTATCGCAAACCAGAATTCAAGTTAGAGATAGAAGCGGGTAAAAAGCGCTTCTTTTCTGGAGAAAAAGTTGATTTTAATATTAACGCTCAATATTATTTTGGTGCTCCCGTTGAGGCGGAATTAGAATACAGCCTTTATGAAACATATGACTACAGTACAACAGTAGAAAATGAATGGGACGCTGCTTACCCTTATTATAGTGAATACGGCGGTGGTTACGGTCAATTTATTCAGGAAGGCACTTTAAAGACGGATCAAAATGGACGCGCAACCCTTAGTCTCGAAATACCCCAAGCCAAGCACAATCGCCGCCTCAGTTTACGCGTCACAGCAAAAGATGCTTCTGATCGCAGTGTCACTAAAGAAGGAGAAGCTTTTGTCGCTGCAGCCGATTTTTATTTTAGAACTCGTCAGGAAACATACTTAGCCAATCCCCAAAAGCCCTTCCCTCTTTTTGTTCGAACAAGTAATTATCAAGGACAAGGTGTTTCACGACCATTTCAAATTAAAGTCCAAAGAGAAACCTGGGATTCGCGAAAATCTGATTACGATTACAAAACTGAAAAAACTTTTGAAGGCAAAACAGATCCCAAAGGCATGACTAAAATCATGTTAAGTTTTGAAAAAGCCGGCTATTATCGGCTACTCATTGAGGGAAAAGATCCTCAAGGACGTCTCACTGAATATTCAGACTACGCCTGGGTCAGTGGCAGCATTGATGATGATGACGGCTTTGGTCTCCAAAAAGATCTTGTCGTGATCTCTGATAAAAAGAAATATTCTCCTGGAGAAAAGGCCAAGCTTTTTATTGTGAGTCCCATCAAAGATGCTAAAATTTGGCTCACCGTTGAAGGCCTCGATATTTATGAATCGCGAATCGAAAACATCCCAGGTTTTTCCAAAGAAATTGAAGTCGAGTTAAAAAGGGCATGGCTTCCTAATGTTGAAATTCAAGCTGCGCTCATCGGCAAAAAAGCATTTTATCAGTCAGTCACTCCCATTGATATTTCCGCGAAAGAAAAATTTCTCAACGTTGAACTCAAATCCCGTGCAAAAGAATACAAACCTGGTGAAACAATCGAATACCAAATTCAAACGAAGGACCAAAACAATCAACCCGTCTCGGCTGAACTTTCACTGGGTGTCGTTGACGAAAAAATTTATGCACTCAAGACTGATACAACCAATATTAAAGAAGGCTTTTGGGGTCCTCGCGAAAATCGCGTCAGCACAGACTTCTCATTTTCAGGTTATTATTCAGGAGGTATCGCAAAAGAAGATCAGGCCAACCTCAGAAGAAATTTTAAAGACACAGCTTATTGGATTCCCTCTCTCATCACGGACGAAAAGGGCCAAGCCAGTCTTTCTTTCAAGCTACCTGACAACCTCACAACCTGGAGAGCGACAGCCATCGCACAAACTCCAGACACTCACGTTGGTCAAACGATTTATCAAACCATCGCAACAAAAGACCTACTCGTTCGATTAGCCCTCCCCCGCTTTTTTACCGAACGCGATCAAGTCACATTAAAAGCCTTGGTTCAAAACTATAGTGACCGAACTCAAGATGTCAAAACCTCGCTCGATCTAAAAGGGAAAGGCCTTCAGTTCAAGCAAGCAGATGAGGGAAAAGACCGTCGCTTTCAAATTAAAGCCAACCAAACTGCCTCTTTCGATTTTACAGTCCAAGCAACAGAGCCTGGCACGGCCGTCATTCAATTTTTAGCCAAGGCTGATAAAGACTCCGATGGCGTTGAGTGGAAAGTCCCTGTGCTTCCCTACGGCATTGAAGAACACCGCTATCATCAAGGCGAAATTGACCCAGCCGATGTGAGGGCTTCTCTTGAACTTGCCGTTCCCCCTCAAACAAAATTGAGCAGCAGCCAAGTTCACCTCTCTTTGGATACGAGCTTAGCCGGACAACTTTTGGGCTCGGTCAATTATCTAGTAGAATATCCTTATGGTTGTGTCGAACAAACCACCAGCCGTATCCTACCCGCTTTGATTGTCGCAGATCTCTATCAAACCCTGGATATCAACGACCCAATGTTAAAAAGAAAAATTCCCCAAGTTGTCAAAATGGGCCTCAAAAGACTTGCTGCCATGCAACATAATGACGGGGGCTGGGGTTGGTGGAAACACGATGACACCCATCTCTATATGACTTCTTATGCACTCTTTGGTCTGCTGCGTGCACAAAGCCTAGGGGTACAAGTCGATCAAGAAATGCTAAAAAGAGCAAAAGAAGCTCTCGAAGACTTGTTAGAGAAGAATCAAAGCATGGCCCAAATCACTTCTTCCAATAGTGCTTGGGAACAAGAAAAATACTACTTTGCTTACTATGTGGCCTCACTGGCAAAACTCAAAAAGCTTCCTTCTATTTCTACTCAGCGCTTACCGCAAAATATTTTATCCCGCGCTTACTTGATTTTAGCTTTGGCCGAACAAGGACGTGATGTAGAAGCTCTCGACTTAAGCATGCAGCTAAGCAGAGAGACGATATGCAATGGTGAAAAATGCTATTTTAGCGAAAAGACTGACTCCCAACATAACTATGGCAATTATAATCGAGCTGAAGTGACTGCCTGGGCCCTGCAAGCTATCTTAAAGGCAGATCCACAAAATCGTTCTTTAGCTGAAAGTCTCTCCAAATGGCTGCTCGCGCAAAGACGTGGCGGACGCTGGCGCCACACGCGTGAAACCGCCGCAGCTATTTATGCCCTCAGTGCTTATGCCAAAAGTGAATCGGGACTCCAGTCCGGTATTCGTGCCTCACTCCAGCTCGGTGAGAAAAAACTCTTAGACATCAATGAGTCCATGAGTCACTGGGAAGACCAAATCAACGAACTTCCTTTAAAGCAGGGACAGAATAAATTTTTAATCGAAAACCTAGGAGAGAATAAACTTTATTACCAAAGTGACATCAGTTTTTATGTG
The DNA here is from genome assembly GCA_024233625.1 of Deltaproteobacteria bacterium. Taxonomy (GTDB): domain Bacteria; phylum UBA10199; class UBA10199; order DSSB01; family DSSB01; genus JACKPJ01. The sequence continues at coordinate 50,164 of JACKPJ010000002.1, read as the reverse complement.
CAAGAAAATCAACTGGCTCCAAGCTCTTCCGGAATAGAAGTCAAACGTGAATACTTTATGATTGAAGAAGTTCGTCAAAAAGGTTCCGATCAAGTGAGTTACAAATTGCAAGAGGTCAAAAACAAAATTCCTAAAGGCGCAAAAATTGGCGTGCGTATTTCAATCAATAGTCCAGAAAACTACGATTATCTCATTATCGAAGATCCCCTTCCGGCAGGTTTTGAAGTCATCAAAGACAGTGAAAATTTTGATGAAAAGGCTCTGTCCTATACAGAAAAAGAAGTTCACGATGAAAAGGTCGTCTTTTTTGCGACCTATCTTCGAGAAGGACAACATGTTTTAAATTATATCATGCAGCCCGAACTCATAGGAAAACTCAACGCTCTCCCTACTCAAGCATACGAAATGTATCGGCCTGAAAAACGTGGGTCTTCAGCTTCTCAAGTTCTGGAGGTCGAGTGAGAAAAAGATTCAACATTGCATCACAAAAAAAATACTGGTTCATAGCTGGCCTCACATTAATACTCACTGTCAGTACAGTTTACGCTACTTATGTCTATCGCCCCTTCAATCACCGTTTAGCAGCTTACGTCACTGATTTGTCAGGACGTCGTCCACATCAAATTCATAATATCCGTTTAGGTAGCCAAAGCATTGATGGTATTATTATCCCCAGTCAAGAGTCCTTCTCTTTTAATCAAAAGGTTGGGCCTTATGACAGCAGTCAGGGTTTCTTACCGGAGCGCAGTTTTCTCCATGGCAAGACCATCGAAAGTTCTGGAGGAGGTATTTGTCAGGTTTCTTCAACTTTATTTAATAGTGCTCAATTAGCAAAACTTAAAATCATCGAAAGAGTTTTACATTCTCAAGATATTCAATCCGTCCCCCATGGGCAAGATGCCACGGTCGCCTATGGCGTCGCAGATTTAAAGATTATAAATCCCTATTCGTTTCCGATTCAAATTCGATCTCATATTTCGCAAAATCAATTAAAAATAGAAATATGGGGAAAGGAGTTAAGTCATGAACTTCAGTAAAAGCAGCCAGATTATCATTCTCTTTATTGCCTATTTGTTGACAACGACAGCACTTTACTATTTTGGTCAAGGCATCGACTTGTTATTACCTTTATATTTACTATTAATTATTTGGGTTATTCCCTTTGTCTTACTTTCATTCATCTTCCAACGCTTCATTCACCCAGAAAAAAAATTTGTTTCCATTTTAATAGGTGCAATTTTTTCACTCATGCAAGGGGCTATTGGATTTGCATTGGCTTACTTTCTCTTTAATTTAAATTTTCTCACTGCACTCAGCTTTTCCTTGGGAGCTCTCTTGTCTTTTTTTGGATGGATCATTAGCTTAAGTTCCCAAAAAGAAGGCGGATGGGGCTTCTTGCTTTTAGCTGCTCTCATTGCAACAGGAATCGCATTGGCATTACGCTTCGGAGGTATTTTTGGAGCTTTGGCTTTTACACTTGCGTGGCTCAATAGCATGCTACTCGGTTTAAAACTTGAAGCGCACTCTCAACAACTTTGGCTACGCGCCAATCAAGCAGTCGTGCTCCTTGCCATTGCACGTGCGACAATTCAATATTATTTACAACAGTCAAATTACGACTCATTAGGAGTGGTTATTAGTCATCCCTATTCATTTGCGGCGCTTTTTGCAGGAATTTTTATTCCAATCGCGTATTCTCAAATTGAAAAACAAAAACTTATGCCTAGTTTTTTAACTTTATTTTTATTAGGAATCTTAATTCCAAGTCTTCTTGGAGTATTTATTCATGTACGTCCCGTAGCAGGATATTTGTTAGGACTTAGTGTTTCGATATTTACGGTTTCTCTCTTACTTCATACTTCATTTAAAATATTTATTTTGGGATACTTCAACCTGATAACTGCAACTAGTGCGCTTCCACTTTTTAGGGATTATGGCAACTTAACTCGAGAAACAAGGTTAGTCATGCTCGCTGCATTAGCAATTCTTTTAGCTATTATCTTTTCTCTCAATAGTTTTTTTAACAAAAACTCCACTAATCAAATTGCACCAACACAAAACTAAAATCCAAATAAAGAATAAAAATAAAAAAAATAATTTAATTTTTTATTTGTTAATTTAAAAAAATAATATAAAATTATTTGTTTTTTATAGATCTGATAAAAATTATTGCGCATACTTTAAAAATCAATTTGAAGCGTGCAATCTTTTTAAGGAGGGGAATACATGTCATATACTGTGTCGACTTCGAAAAATCGAAGAGATAACAAACCCAGTTCGAAATTTAGTACCAAAATCAAAAATGCAAGTTTAGCGATTAGTTTATTAAGTACGCTAGCAATGCCTTTCGCTGCCCATGCAACTAACGGTCTCCGCCTCATTGGCGTTGGACCTACAAGCGTGGGAATGGGAGGTGGTGCCGTCGCCAAACCTCAAACTTCAACTTCTATTTATATCAATCCAGCGGGAATGAACGACACAGCTAATATGGCTGATCTTAATTTTCTCATTGGTTTACCTAACACGACCATGGACAGTTCACTCGCTCCAGCAGGTAACCCCAGTGCTGTAGCAGTTGGCGGTGAAGATGATCTCATTCTCTTACCTAATGGAAGTGCTACTTTTGGTTTCATGGAAAATAATAAGCTCACCATCGGACTAGGAACATTTCTGACATCCGGCTTTCAAGTTGAATTTCCTGTTTCAAGACTGCCTGCAGCTTTAACCGGAAACCAGTACGATACGAGTGGACGTTATGCCAACTTCAAAATGATTCCTGCTGTCTCCTACCGAGTTTTAGATAACCTCTCTATTGGTGTGGGTTTGGATGTTAACTATTCCTTCCTAAATGCTGATTTAGGAACCTCGCTCCCTGGATTTCCCCAAACTGCTGGACGAGGTCGCTTTGACCCTGCCTTCGGTATTGGTGGTCGCATTGGTATCATCTATAAACCCATTGATATGTTGCAACTCGGTGTCAATTATAGCACCCGACAATATTATCAAGAGTTCAAAAGATATTCCGATGTTTTAAAGGAAAGTCTCGACATGCCTCAAGAAGTCAATGTCGGTGTCGCTCTCACACCACAAGAAGCCTTATTACTTACAATGGACTTCCGCTGGATCAACTGGTCAGGAGTCGATCTTTTTGGTGATTCGGTATTGGAAGGCGGTTTAGGCTGGCGCGATCAATATATCTTCATTACTGGACTACAGTATGATTTTTATCCTAACTTCAAGTTTCCTGCAAAATTGCGTTTAGGTTATAACTACGGTCGTTCACCTATCCCAGCAGAAAGTGCTTTCACTAATTTACTCATTCCAACTATTATGGAACACCACCTTTCTGCAGGTGCAAGTTTAGAAATTAATAAACATTTGGGAATCGACGTTGCCTATACACACGAGTTTAAAAATCGTATCACCGATGACGGATCCCTCAATCCCTTTGGCACTGGCGCATACGTTGAAGCTTCGGCCAATGTTTTTGCCTTTGGACTTCGAGGACATTGGGGCCGCGGCGGAGAAAAAGAGTAAATTGATATTATTTTAAATATATAGTTTTGGTCGCACGGTCGCACTGCGACCAAAAAATCTTAAAAAACCCCAGTAAAAATGGGGTTTTTTATTTTTTACTAAAATTTTAAAATAAAATTAGCCTTGAGATTTGGCTTCTTGGATCCATTCTAGAGCCGTCACGCCAGATCCCCAATTCCAGCCATCATCAATTTCTTGTTCCAATATTTCAAGCAGGCTTTTATTCTGCATATTTTTAGGAACCACATATTTCATATAAGGATCTGTACTAGGATACTCTTCACCAGGAAAGAGCTTGAGCTTTAATAAAGGATGATGCAGCATACGATGTTCTTGATAACTCTCATCAACATAAGTTGAGTGGTATAAATATTCGACAACTGCGCAAGCCACTTCATCATCAAACCGGTCCTCAAGCTCTAAAAGTGTTCGCGCTGTTGGCGCAAGAATTCTTGCTTCGGCAGGTTGGTTTAATGCAATGACAGGAGAGAGAGATTTTATCAAGTCTGCTGTAGCACCCTCTTCTTTTCCCGATTCAGAAATAAGAGCACCCCCACCAAAGATCAGGGCTCCTGCTAAAGCTCCCCAACCCGTTGGAATAGAAGATGCGATTAAACTCGTCAGTACTGTCGAACCACCGGCAACTTCTAGAGCACTGCCTGCATACTCTTTATTAGTGACCGTCAAACCACGCGCTTCAGCTGCTCTGGCTTCATCGATATCCTCGGCTCCTTTAGCAGCCATGGTAATTCCACCGCCAGCAAGGGCAACTGTAGACGATACTGCTATTCCAGCTGCAGCACGCGCAAAACCCAATGCAACAGCAGCTTTACTACCACCATAGACAAGGCCTCCACCGACTAAACCCACATCTCCTAAAGCAGAAGTCCTATCCCAAACAGTCTGTTCATCACTTGGCTTATCGATAATGCGGTTTTTAAAATCCGCCGCACCAAAAATGACACCCGCAGCCATAAAAACATTGTTGGCCGGGCCCGATGCTCGAGAAATAAAACCTTTAGCATTGTTAACAAATTTTGAAAAACTTTGAGACGCAGCCGGACGATGAGACCCTGAAACATTGCCAGTTTCGATGTCAGCAATCAAGCTTTTACCACTTTCAAATTCAGCAACATCAATATCAATTGATGCTTCGTTGGGAATCTTTGCTATTTGCTTTGCCGCTGCTTCCCTATTAAACTCTTGTTGTGCAGCTTCTTTCGCATGATCATAGGGTATTTCACCAGCAACTTCATTAGATCCCAAATCTTCCATAACTTTAGAAGTAGCATTACCTCTTTCTCTACTTTCCATGATAGCTTTAGCGCGATCTTTATCAGCTAGAACTTTTTGTTTTTTACGCTGAAGTTGAAACCTTCCAAAACTTAGACTTGATTCTAATCTTGATAATTGCGCAGAATCTCTTCCAAGCTCTGTTAACTTAAAACTAGGACTTCCCTCACTGTAAGCCCTAAGAAGAACACCTTCTTCCGCCAGTAAAGATTTTTCAGCTAAAGTAAGATTTTTAATATCAACAGAACGCAATTTTTTAATCGCTTCGAGCTTTGCATTAATTGTTCTAATAGAGGCTTCTATTGATGTATCAGGAGCTAATGATGTTAAAGAGCTAGTAGCAACACCGGCAGCCACTGCAACCGGACGAGTATCCATACTAAAAGAATCTTCCAAACTTGGATCGACAGACATGAGTTCTTCAGGTGCTGCTTCACATAGTTTTGCTTCTTCATTATATGAATTTGATGTGTATAAGCGTGACTCATCCCCCGCTCCCACACGAGATGAATTTGACATTTTCCTTACCCTTTGCAGCCTCTCTTTGAATAGACTGCGCTAAATATTAGATTTTTTACCCGTATTCATTAAAGTTTTAAGCATCCCTCTTAAAAAACCCCTAGAGGCTTAAAAGCTTAATGATTGACTCGAACATCAGCGGATCAAAAATGATCTGCTATAGATTATATCGTTAGATATCCTAGAAAAGTTGCTTCATTTTATACTATTTAGTGTTTTTTACTCGCTGAAAATGATCTATTTTTAGGATAGTTATGAAAAAACTGAATAATTTTGGGAAACTTTTACCACCCTTGATTTCAATAGAGTATCGATGAGTTGACTCTTTTTTGGATTTCGATCCCCTTTTAGAAAATTTCGTCAAAATCTGCAGGATTTTTAAGCTTATAAAGCCCTGCACTGTTTGAGCCCCGTTTATCGGGGCGAGTTTGCAGGGCAAAGCTTTAAAAATACCAGGATTTTAGAAATTTTATAAGGGGATAAAGGCTTTTCTTTGCTTCTTTCTTTTAGCCTAAAAAGAAAGAAGATAAAAACTTTTACTTTCATTCAAAACACATCGTCTATACAATTGGTAAAACCTAAAAAAGCTGACAATATTCAAACTAAAGTATTCAAGCAGACAAAATTCAAAATTTATTTAGCGAAAGATTTTAATATGCGTTGTAAATTATTTTCTCTTCTAACAAGCTTCTTCATTTTATTTAGCTTTTCACTACACCAAGCTATTGCAGAACAAACCCAAGTTCCCTCTTCTGGTTATGACAAAACTTGGTATATTGCAGATTTTTGGCCTGGGGAGTATCCCAATGCTCTAGCCATCACTGAAAAAAATCTTCTTCTCCCTGCCAGAAAAGCTATGGATAAAAAACTCTCAAAAGATGTTCAGTGTCAACTTCCCTACAAAGCGGTCTTTCATCATTGGAATCGCCAACGCAACGAAAAGAATGCTGTCAAATACTATACCGCAAACAAAATTGTCACACTCATCGCAAAAGAAGATTTCACTCTTGAACACTTTGAGGAAATTGATGGTGGAAAAACCCAAATCAAAAAAGGCGAAAAAATTAATTATCTTACCTATTTATCTGAAGGAACTTTTAGCGTTAAAATCAAAGGCCAGGAATACACCGCAGATCAAGAGCTATTTAAGCATGTCAAAAAGGTAGACAAGAAAAAATTTATCTCTGAGGAATGGCTTGAGCTCCGCTGTGAAAATGGTCCGCAAGCCTGGATTCTTCACAACGAATTATACAAAAAAGTTAAAGGCCTAATCGTCTACCAAAAAGGATTCGCACGAGGAAGCATTGAAGCTTATGGAAAAGCCCGTGATCTGACTGATGAAGACCTCAAAGAAATCAAAAAATTAGAAGATCAACTAGAAAAAGATCTCAAAAACTAAAGAAACAATAGACTTAGACTTGAATAGTTCTGTGCATCGCCTGAAGCGAAGCTTTACCAAAAGCCTTTTGCAAACGCCTCACATAAAAATATCCCAGTTTGCTCAAGAGCTGCTGCGGTCGCGAAAAAGCCATAATATCGTAATAAACTTCATCCGTTGTAAGATTCCACTCAATCATGAAGCGCTCTTCTCCGCTTTCGGCATGTTCAGGAAGAGAGCCATAGGCAAAGCCAAACTTTTGGATGTTTTCCCCTGCCTCGTTTTGACATTGCTTATCAAACACATCAACAACTCGGCACACGTTAAGCGACCAAAGTCCTAATGCTCTCACCAAAATTCCCACAGTGCTTCCCGTAACAATTTCCGCATGCGGCCAGCACAGCTCAAGCCAATCCATATCAAACATCTTCCAATCTTTTATAGCTCTTTTAGCTTTTTCAAAACAAGCTGAACCAGAACCTAATTGAATACGGTAATGATCAATATTATAATGACTGGGAATTTTATTGATATTTTTTGTCGCGCCAAGTTCTGGATAAGAAAAATTTTGTTGTGACTGTTGGCTAATGATTTCTTGAATTTTAGCTTGGTCAGGTTTTATAAAAAAATACATTTTTATAGACTATCCTTAAGAAATTCATGTATTGCGGAGTCGACTGCTAAATGCTCCTAAAATTTAAGAGCCACCAAACTAGATTAAAAAATTAAAATAGTTAATATGATCTAAATCATACGACAACCTTTTTTAGATCATTTTCTGTCGGATTATTTAAGGATAGTAAGAGTTCATTATGATGAATTGGTTACCAGAAAATGTCTCAACTTACGGGACTGATATGGATGCTGTTATGCACAGCATTTGGAATATTGTTTTTGTATGGTTTCTCTTAGCAGAGGCTGTACTCTTTTATTTTTTAATCCGCTATCGCAAAAAAAAGGGGCAGCGGGCAAAATATAAAACAGGCAATAGTCTCAAAGAAATGTCATGGGTTTTAATACCAGCCGCTATAGTGCTGATGTTTGACTTGGGCATTGATTTTTATCAAAATCCGGTCTGGAAAAAAGTCAAAATAGACATCCCCCAAGACCCTGATCTGGTTGTTAAGATAGAAGGTCAACAGTTTGTCTGGAATATGACTTACCCAGGACTGGATAATAAGTTTGGTACCATCGATGATTTTAAAACAACCAGTCAACTTTATGTTCCCATCAATAAAAAAGTCGTTTTTGAGCTTTCCTCCAAAGATGTTATTCATAGCTTTTGGGTCCCCAACTTAAGACTCAAACAAGATGCTGTCCCAGGAAGAGTCATTAAAGGATGGTTCGAAGCCGTTAAAAATGGCACCTATAGCATTGGTTGCGCGGAGCTTTGCGGCAGTGGTCATGGAATGATGAGAGGCCAGTTACACGTCCTCTCCGATAAAGAATATCAAGACTGGGTCTATAAAAAGACACCCAAAAAAGCAAAAAAAGCTCTCGAAGCTGCTGCAGATTCACAACAGGAGAATTCTCATGAGTAAAAAACAAAGTTTCCTGACAAAATATATTTTTTCTCAAGACCATAAAGTCGTTGGTGTTCAATACATGATATTGGGCTTATTGATGGCTCTTGTCGGTGGCTATTTAGCCTATGTTTTTCGTTATCAACTGGCATACCCCAATCAAAGCATCCCAGGTTATGGAGTTTTAGAGGCTGATAAATACAATAGTGCTGTTACCATGCATGGAACCATCATGGTTTTTTGGGTAGCCATGCCCATTCTGTTATCAGGTTTTGGCAACTATTTACTTCCTCTGATGGTGGGAGCCAAAGACATGGCTTTCCCTAAACTCAATATGTTATCCTTTTGGGTCTTCTTTGTTTCTGCACTCACCCTCATTTCCTCTTTCTTCGTCCCTGAAGGAGCTGTGGGAGGGGGCTGGACTACCTATCCTCCATTAATGGCAAACCCTGGATTTACTGGCGTTGGTTGGGGGGCCCCTCTATGGATACTCGCAGTCGCTCTTGAGTTTGCCTCGATGTTGATGAGTGGAATTAACTTTCTTACGACAACTATTACGATGCGTGCTAAAGGAATGACTTTCTTTCGCATGCCTTTATTCGTGTGGATGGCAAACGTTGCATCACTGATCTTTATGTTCTCAGTGGGACCACTGATTGCGGGAGCCTTAATGCTCTTAGCCGATCAGCTCTTTGCTGTAGGATTTTTTCTTCCCGAAAAGGGAGGAGACCCTTTGCTCTTTCAACATCTTTTTTGGTTTTTTGGGCACCCTGAAGTCTATGTCCTTTTACTTCCCGCATTGGGAATCGTCGCTGAAATCATCACCGTCTTTTCTCGGAAGTCCATTTTTGGTTACAAAATGATTATCTATTCTGTATTAGTTGCGGGAGTCTTGAGCTTCTTAGTTTGGGCTCATCACCAATTTGTGAGCGGAATTGATCCTCGAATCGCCGCACCTTTTGGACTTACGACCATTTTAATTTCTGTCCCCTTTGCTATCACGATGTTTGCCTACATTGCCAGCCTATGGGGCGGTCAAGTTCGCTTCAGCACAGCCATGCTGTTTGCTATCTCAATGATTGTTGAATTTTTATTAGGTGGAGTCACGGGTATCCTCAATGGTGCAACCGCTTCTGACATTTACATGCATGATACTTACTTTGTGGTGGCGCACTTTCACTATACTCTCTTCCCTATTGTCTTTCTCACAAGCTTTGCGGGCATCTACTTTTGGTTCCCTAAAATTTTTGGACGTTTTATGAATGAAACTTGGGGAAAAATTCATTTCTGGATTACCGCAATTTCTGCAAACTTTGTATTTTTACCTTTGTTCTTCGTCGGAATCGCTGGAAACCATCGCCGGATCTATGATCCATCATTATTTGAACATCTCAAGGACTTTCAATATCTCCACGTCATTTCTACTATTGGGCTTTTTGTATTAATTGGAGCTCAAGTTCCTTTCATTCTCAATTTCTTCATATCCATGTTTAAAGGCAAAAAAGCTACTGAGAATCCATGGGAAGCAAACACCTTAGAATGGCAGGCACCTTCCCCTCCAGGGCATGGAAACTTTATCACGGATCCTGTGGTCCATCGCTGGCCCTATGACTACAGTTTAGAAAACACCGAAAAAGACTGGTGTCCACAAACGGAGGCAATATGAGTTCAAGTAGTATTTTAAATACAAACCCCACTCATGAGGTTGAACAAACGACCTGTTTAAACGTTCCAAATCATCGTTGGGGAATGTGGTGGTTTTTAGGAGGAGAAGTTGCTGTATTTGGCGGCATCCTAGCAGTCTTCATTTTATTCCGCTTAAGAAATCCAGAGTGGGCACAAGAAGCTGCACATACTTTGACATGGGTAGGTTCCGTTAATACGGTCATACTATTAACCAGTAGTTTAACGATGATATTAGCGCATCATTTTGTCACCGGTGGAGGAGCTCAAGGCCTGACTTTAGAACAACGGGCAAGTAAAGGAGCTCTATTTATCTTATTGACAAACCTTTTGGGCATTTCCTTCGTCAGTCTTAAAATCTACGGATACACACACGAATGGCATGCGGGTTATACACCCGAAAGAAGCTTATTTTGGGGTTTCTATTATTTCATGACAGGTTTGCATGCACTCCATCTCATTGCAGGCTTAGTTGCCAACAGCGTCGTATGGGTTAACTTAATGAAAAAACGCAATTTACAACGCGTCGAGTCCGTCGGCATTTACTGGCATTTTGTTGACTTGGTCTGGATTTATTTATTTCCCTTACTCTACCTTGAAGTGTCGTCAGGAGGTTGAACATGAAATCTGTAGAACATCATTCGATAAGTTTTTATATCACTATTTGGGTCATCCTGATGGTCGCAATTGGAGCAAGCGTCTATTTGGGATCCATTCAACATGCTCACTTAGCAACTCTTTTAATTTTTAGCGTTGCAACAGTCAAAGCCATATTAGTCGCTAATTATTATATGGGTCTTAGCCATGAACCCAAATATATTACTTTAATGCTATTAGTCGGAGTCTTATTTATCGGATTGCTCTTTGTTGGGCTCATTCCGGATATTGTTTATATTTATGGAAAATAAATCTAAAACAAAATTGCTTGCACTGATTTTATTCATTGCAAGCGAAATTATGTTTTTTGCTGGTTTGCTGAGCGCTTATTGGGTGATTCGTAGTCAAATTCCTAATTGGCCTCCACCAGGACAACCACGCTACCCACTCGAAGTTACTGCCTTCAATAGCATCATTCTTTTTTCCAGCTTGGCAACATTATGGATGGCTGAAAAAAAACTCAGTTTAAAAAGAAACTATCTCTCTTGGCTTATTGTTACCGTCGCAGCAGGCTCCTGTTTCTTAATCATCCAAGGCGTCGAATGGTTTCGACTGATTCAACAAGGTATGGGCCTGATTGGAAATGTCTATGGCGGACTTTTTTACGTTGTCGTCGGAGTTCATGCCCTGCATGTTGCTGCTGGATTAAGTGTCTTAATATATTTATTATTGAAGTCTCTAAAAATGAAAACTGCTATGGAAAGCGACTCACTTCAATTAGGAAAAGTTTATTGGGCTTTTGTTGTTTTATTATGGCCTTTTATTTATGTCGGGCTTTATGTTATCTAAAATTTTTGACAAGTTTTATCAGCTCTTCTTATTTCGGGCTCAAAGCATTATTCAGCATAATGCCATAAAAAAGCTGTCTACTGGAATCTTCTTAAATATTTTCATTCACATTTTCTCAATTCAGCTGAATGCTTGTCCCGTATGTTATGAGGCAAAAGATGAGGTGAATCGTTGGGCCTATTACGGTACAACCGCCTTTTTAAGCTTATTACCTTTTCTTATTTTTTTTGGAATGGGCTATTGGGTTTATCAAAAATTTATTAAATAAATTAGTTGCTTAGCTATCAATGATTAAAAGATAGCGACATTATTTCAATCGAGCTCTCAAAATCACTCTGGACTTCCACTTATGATTATTGATATTTATGAACATTCTATGCGAACAAACTCATCCACTCCAAATTGTAAAAATTGTCAGAGCCGCGGCTTAGGTGTCTTTTGTCAACTCAGCGAGGAACAACTCAAGCAATTTAACAAACATAAAACAGGTAATCGCTATAAAAAAGGGCAAATAATCTTTTATGAAGATAATCAACCCTTTGGTCTCTATTGCGTGTTTGAAGGCAAAATTAAACTTTATAAAGAAGGCTTGGATGGAAAAACTCAAATCTTGCGTATTGTTGGACCTGGTGACATTCTTGGGTACCGCTCACTTTTTGCTGAAGAACCTTATCACGCAACAGCAGAGGTTTTAGAAGATGCAACCATTTGTTTCGTCGATAAGAACTTTTTCTTCAGTACCCTCGATCAAGACTCTCAGCTCTCCCGAAATTTAATCCGCAAACTTTCCCAACAACTCCGTATTGCTGAAGGCCTAGCAACCAGTTTAGCCCATCGCAGTAGCCGGGAACGTATGGCTGAATTGCTTCTAAGGCTCAATGAGGCCTACGGAATTGAAGAAAGAGACACACAACGTATCGCTCTTGAACTCTCACGAGCTGAAATTGCTGATATGATCGGAGTCACTCAAGAAACCTCTATTCGTTTGCTTTCAGAATTCAAAAAAAATAAATGGATTAATGTGCAAGATCGAAGGATCGAAATTTTAGACCTAGAAGCCATCGAAAAAACAGCTAACTTAAGTTAGTTATGGTGATAAAAATAATACAATCTTTCTATTTATGAAAACCTTTGGGACGTTGATGAAAGGTTGAATGATCCTGCCCACTGAGCACCTTCTTGTAACAGACATGGCCAAACTTTGTTTTTTCCTCAGCAACTTGCTCAGAAATTTTACTCCTAATTTCTTGTTGATCTAATTGCTGCTTACTATTTGCTAAGCTACAAATTAAATGATGAGCCGTCGAAAGATTGGTTGCGGTAGGAACATTATGAACATCTGCAAGACGTAACAACATCGTAATATCTGAGTCGTGAGGGTGAGCATTTAACGGATCACGTAAAAAAAACAAACCCTCTATTTCTCCATTAACCAACATCGCAGCAATTTGTGCATCACCTCCATAAGGACCATGTTGCATGCGCATCACATGAAGGTTGAGAGACTCTAATAAATTTCCAGTTCTTCCCGTTGTGATTAACATGAATTTTTGGACAATTTCTAAATGATGTTGGATAAATGTAAGCAACTCATGTTTCTTTTCATCATGAGCAATGAAAGCTAGATTTCTCATATAATTAATATTATAAATTTTTTTAAAATTTATATAGTGCCAAATCTCAAAATGAAAAAATTATTTAATCTTGAAAAATTGGGAAATAAAAATGTGCCAAGAAGTTATTAAATTTTGGTTTGAAGAAATTAAAAAAGAACAATGGTTTGCAAAAGACAAAAAATTTGATCAAACTATCCAGGAGCGATTTCAATCTCTTCATAAAAAAGCCATAAATTGTGAGCTATATGAGTGGAGACAATCACCGCTCGGAAGACTCGCTGAAATAATTATTCTTGATCAATTCTCTCGTAATATTTTTCGGGAACAAAAGGAAGCCTTTGACTATGACGCTCTAGCTCTAGCCCTCTCTCAGGAAGCTATTCACGTCCAGGCAAACCAAGAGCTCAACCCACCTCAAAAAGCTTTTTTATACATGCCTTGGATGCACAGTGAATCACAAAAAATTCATGAAAAAGCAATGCAGCTTTTTAGCGAACCTGGATTAGAGCACAACCTCGATTTTGAGAAAAAACATAAGAGGATCATTGATCGCTTTGGCCGTTATCCACATCGTAATAATATTTTAGGACGTAGCTCGACAGAAGAAGAAATTGAATTCTTAAAGGAAGAGAATTCTTCGTTCTAGATTTTTAAAGATTACATTAAAAAATTTAAAAAGGACAGACAGGTAACCAAATGATAAAAAAAGGTGAAATATCTAATTCAAAAGACATTGGTTTTGATGAGCTCTATCAAGGAACTCCCCCCTGGGAAATTGGGCGTCCACAAAAAGAAATCATTAAGCTCGAAAAAAATGGGCTCATTCAAAATGACGTTTTAGATATTGGATGTGGCACAGGAGAAAATGCATTATTCTTGAGTAAATGTGGCTACAAAGTTTGGGGAATAGACTCGGCTCCTCTAGCTATTCAAAAAGCTCAAGAAAAAGCACATACACAAGAATTAGATGTAAAATTTCAAGTTCATGATGCACTTCACCTTGAAGATTTAAATAAAATGTTTTCAACAATCATTGATTGCGGATTATTCCATGTCTTTGACGATGAAAGCCGAAAGCAATATGTCCAAAGTCTCGCCAAAATCCTTAGACCTAAGGGACATTATTTAATGCTTTGTTTTAGTGAACGTGAACCTGGAACTTGGGGGCCACGAAGAATTACAAAAGATGAAATCCAGCAGAGTTTTCATAACGGCTGGAAAATTGAAGAAATCAAGGCAGCAAAGTTTGAAACCAACTTCGACGAAGCGCTTGTCGAGGCTTGGCTGGCTAATATCATCAAATTATAAAAGCCATTGTCAAATTTTACAAAAGATACTTTATTCTACAAAACCTCGAAGAGAAAAAATTTTCCTTCATAAAACTCATTCATTCGTTTTAATAGATGCATCTTTATTTTATACAATTTCCAATTTAATAAAACGGGGGATGTCCACTGTGAATTTATCCAAAAATAAATTAAAAGTTTTTATCTGGCTTTTATTAACAAACCTATTTCTATATGTAAACGCAGAGTGGAACCAAAGCTTTGCTGAAAGTTTAGAGAAAAATTCTCTTCAACAAGACGATGAAAACCAAAAAATAAAGCCAATGAGTCAAAGAGAAAAATATCTGAATCGAAAATTTTTATTTGAAAGTAGCTACATCTTCTCTGCTCACCCCTCTCAACAATTGTATGATGACCAAGGCAAGATCAATATTTATCGACATCGCTTTGATTGGAGTTTCATCTATCGCATCAATAAAAAAATTATTCCTGGTTTTAGTCTAAATTTCGAACACTCTCAATATGATTTAAATAACATCCATGATTTTTCAATGCTCGACGATTCCATCATGGGTCAAGGAATGCGCCTGCGTTTTGGTCCAAGTCTATTAATTAAAGTTTCCGATCACTGGTCCACTTATCTCGCATTTTATCCTAACTTCAGTTTAGAATATGGCGCTGACTGGGGTAAAAGCTTTCGTTACTCCTCAGTGGCTTTTGCAAGTTATCGATTTAATCCAAAAATAGCTTTGCGCTTTGGCGTACTCGTCATCGGATCTCGCCCTGAAGCTCAAACATTAATCATCCCTATTATTGGTTTTGAGTGGAAACCCAACAAAAAGTGGGAGCTTGGCATTGGAGGCGTTACGGATGGCCCTGGAATTTACACTTCTTACCGAATCAACAAAAAGCTTCAACTGAGAGCCGACGCCAGTTGGGTCTTGCACGAATTTCGTCTCGACAATGAAGGGCTCATTCCTGGTGGAGTCCTCGAAGATATGCAGGTTCCCATCCACATTGGAGTCATTTATGAACCCTGGCCATTCTTTAGCATCAACCCCTATTTAGGCAGCAACATCTGGTCTCGTTATCAAGTGCTCGATGCTCAAGGCGAAGACGTCAAAACCGTTTATGGAAGGCCTTCCTTGACAGGAGGGATTGGAATTAACCTAAAATACTAAGCGATTAATTTTTGATTACCGTGATCATGAAATCAAAGGCTAATAAAAAACCCCAGATGGGTCTCATCTGGGGTCATCATATTCGAGCTTAATTTTTAAAGAGTATTATAGATTGGTCTATCTACCAGTACCTTCACTGATCAATTGCAATGTATAAGCACTTCCTGCGGCATCTCGGCAGGTATAACCATTGGTTCCGCCAGTAGGATCAGCAGCTGCATCACAAGTAACTTCTCCAGCATCGCTATCAAGAACAACTGTTTCAATGTTAGCATTCTGATCGAAAGTTACAGTCTTACCGGTAAGAGTTTTTACAAAGATCTGCATCGAAAAGGCATTTCCTGCTACTGCTAAGAAAGCAAAAAGACCGAGTCCAGAAATGATTTTAACTAGTTTATTTTTCATGTCCCTATCCTCCTAATTCACGTCGGGAATGAAGGCCATTCGACCATCGAAAGACCTTATTCTAAGCCAATGTGAAGGGCATTGGCCGATCAACATAGAGGAGAACTTAACAGACGTGGAGAGACTTTCCTTACCAGAGGCGGCTTTTTCCTCGTTAGGTCGTTGGCTATTTTATCAGGCCAATCAATCTCGCCCGGGGAAACTGTCGTCTCACTCGTTAAATTGTTCGGAAGATTAAAAGTTGAAGTATAACACCCTTAACCATCCTTACCGCTGTGTTGATTATTTTTTGATTATATCCATTTCTATTCTTTTCACAAGAGCACTTCTGAAGTTTGGATTTTTTTATATCACAAAATGGAAACAAAACAAAAAAAGTTGTTTTTTGTAAAATTTTGTTAGAATTATGGTAGAAAGATTAATTATGGTCGGCAGTCGCTCTTTTTTGTATTTTTGTATAAAAAAGAGAGGAAAGTCCGGGCACCAGAGGGCACCGTAATGGCTAACAGCCATCCAATATAAAAGGATCTTAGCTTGCAAAAACAAGCTTAAGAAATCACTTATATTGAGGAATAGTGCAGCAGAAAGGATGTACAGAGTCTGAAGCTATTGCAAAATACTCAAGGCTGCTGTAGTGAAATCAGGTAAACTCTACGGGGTGCAAGGCCAAATAAGTCATGTGGTGCTTTTGATTTTTTTGAAATTCATTTTTAAAAAATTTTAAAGCGCGTTTTCCGGCCCGGAGAACTTAGCAATGACACATGATGGGTAGGCTGCATTGACTCAAGTGGGTAACCCTTGTAGCAAGATAAATGACTGCCCTTTTTATTTATTTTCAATTTTGAAAATTTTAATAAAAAGACAGAACCCGGCTTAGGACCATCATTTTTTTCATCTTTGTTTTTTTGCCTTTGTAAAAATGACAAAAAAATAAAAAATTGTCGGCAGTGTCGGACTCCGACACTTTTTGAAGATCAAAAGGAAATATAAAAAATGGAAAAAAAACTTAATCGCTATAGCTCTCGCATCACCCAAGATCCCGATCAACCCGCTTCTCAAGCGATGCTGTACGGTGTTGGTCTCACAGAAGAAGATCTTAAAAAGGCCCAGGTGGGCATTGCCAGCACAGGTTATGAGGGCAACACCTGCAATATGCACCTCAATGATTTGGCCAAAAAAGTCAAAGTAGGAGTTCAAGAATCCAATCTCATTGGTCTTATTTTTCATACCATTGGAGTCAGTGACGGAATTTCCATGGGAACCGAAGGTATGAATTACTCTCTGCAGTCGCGCGAAATCATCGCTGACTCCATCGAAACCGTCATGGCAGCTCAATGGTACGACGCCAATGTTTCCGTCGTAGGCTGTGATAAAAATATGCCGGGCTCGGTCATTGCGATGGCACGCCTTAATCGACCGAGCATTATGGTTTATGGTGGCACCATCCGTCCGGGAAAATTTCACGATAAAGTTTTAGACATTGTCTCCTCCTTCGAAAGCTTGGGAGAATATATTGCTGGAAAAATTGACCAAGAAGAACTTACCGGCATTTTGCAACACGCTTGTCCAGGCGCGGGAGCTTGCGGCGGTATGTACACTGCCAACACGATGGCAGCTGCCATAGAAACTCTAGGAATGAGCTTACCCTACAGTTCTTCTTACCCTGCAACCAGCCAGGAAAAGATCGACGAGTGCCTGCAAGTCGGCAAAGCTATTTACAATTTACTCGAACTTGACCTCAAGCCCCGCGACATCATCACAAACAAGTCTTTAGAAAATGCGATGACGATTGTCATGGCCCTGGGTGGATCCACCAACGCAGTACTCCACCTCATCGCCATTGCCAAGGCAGCAGGTCTCGAGCTCACGATCGATGATTTTCAGCGCATCAGTGACAAAACACCTTTCATTGCAGACCTCAAACCCAGCGGCAAATATGTCATGGAAGACCTCTGCTTGGTGGGTGGAGTTCCCGCCGTACAAAAGTTATTACTCAAGGAAGGCATGCTCCACGGTGACTGTCTCACTTGTACAGGAAAAACTTTAGCAGAAAATTTAACGGAGCTTCCTGACTTAAGTGAAGGCCAAAAAATCATTGTACCTCTCAGTGACCCCATTAAAAAAACTGGCCACTTGCAAATTCTTTACGGAAATGTCGCAACAGAAGGTTCGGTAGCCAAGATCACGGGAAAAGAAGGCACGATTTTTTCGGGAACGGCTAAAGTCTTTGACTGCGAAGAAGACGCGATTGACGCACTCAAAGCCAAAAAAATCAACAAAGGCGATGTGATTGTCATTCGTTATGAAGGACCCAAAGGTGGTCCAGGCATGAGTGAAATGCTGAAAGTCACCGCAGTGGTCATGGGTGAAGGCTTGGGTAAAGACGTGGCTTTAATAACAGACGGTCGTTTCTCTGGAGGAACTCATGGTTTCGTGGTGGGACATATCACACCCGAAGCCCAGGAAGGTGGCGTCATTGCAGTCATTCAAGATGGTGATAAGCTGACAGTTGATGCCGAAAAACGTGAGATTAACTTAGAAGTTTCGCAAGACGAAATTCAATCCCGTTTGGATAAATGGCAAGCACCCGAGTATAAAGCGAAACAAGGAACCTTGCGTAAATTCATCAAAACAGTTTCTTCAGCATCGGAGGGCTGTGTAACGGATGCTTAAATTCCGGTTCCGATAACCATATACATTAAAATTTGAACAAAAATTCGGTGAATAATTTGTAATAAAGTTTGCATAATTTTTCTCCCTTTAAGTTTGAAGTTTCATCGAGTTATTTCAAATGAATTTTAAGTAACTTAATAGATACTTTTAGCATCTATTGATACTATAGATGCAATTAGCGTTCCAAAGTATATTTTTTTTAATTTATTGAAATAATTGAATATTTTGAACTTAAAGTTCTTCTCATGACTTCAAACTGTAGAGCAAAGTCCCTAGATTTTTAACTTAGCTAACTCAGGCTGGGGTTCACACTACCCAAACTACACCCACCTATCTTTTAAAGACAAATAAAGTCGCAACTTATTCACAATATGCTACGATACTAAGATAGATCTGCATTTCATTTTTTTGAAGTGAACATAGTAATATAACCTTTAAACAGTAAATCACTGTTATTCCTGCGAAGGCGGGGATCCAGGGGGTAAAAACAATTTATTGCAGAACTCATAATCAATGGTAACAAACGACAAAAAAAATTTAGCTTCATCTAATCCAATCACCTGGATGCAAGACGGTCTTAATGCACTTTTAAATCCTTCCAGCGAAGCTTCACCCAAAAGTGAAACTGAGGAAGCAAAGCACATTGGCAAGGATTCAGCACCAAGAGCAAAGACAAAAGCTGAAGAAACTCAAACCTCCATCGATGCCTTTCATCAAATGTCTGAATCCACTTTTGTCTCTCTTGAAAGCCTTCCCAATATGGGAGTTTTTAGTGTTGCAGTTTCAAATGTAGTCAATCAAGCGCTTCCCAAAGTTAAAATTACAACCAACGAGAGCAAAACAAACTCAGAAAACATCGATGAAAATAGTCTCTCCGGACAAATCAGTCTTAGTCAACAAGCCATACTCCAAGAGCAACCCAACTATCACGAGGCCTGGAAGCACCTTGAAAATGCCTGGATGATTTTTGAGGAAGAAAGAACTGACCCTCCCACTCAAGAAACTCTCGCAATCGCTTCGAACATCCTGCAACAAATGGCCGTTTTGGCTCCACTAGCGGGTAGATCAAGTGAATTTCATCAATATGTTCAAAGTGCTGAAAAAATGCGCAGCTCGATCATCCTTGAAGGCAATCCGCAAGAAGCCGAAGAAGTCAGTCACTTTGCCTATTTTTTAGAGGACATCAGTCGCCTTGCTTTTAATGGCGAAAAAAATATCTCTCAATCTGAGCAAGAAGAAGCCGGTTTTGCCAAAGTTTGGCAACATCTCAATGCGGGCTTGGGAGCCTTTGAAGCGGCTTTTTCTCCCAAAGGACAGCTTACTGCCTTAACGAATTGGCGCCGTGCAACTCAAATGGAATGGAAGGGTCTGCAAGCAAGCATTCAAAATGGAGAACTCGATCCCGAAACCGCTTTAAACTTGCAAAATTCTTTCATCGAACAAGGTCAAGCTTACGCTGAACTTTTAAACAGTCTCATTGAAACTAAGAGAGCACAATTGCCTCCCTCTTATAAAACGCAAAGATTGGGCAATGACGCTATCATGATCCCTATAGAAACCCCAGACAGCGCCGAAATTAAAGAACTCATCGCTATGCGTCAGGAAGTCCAAAAAAATCTTCTTCAAATTAAAAAACTCGACTTCACTGATTCCAAGCAAGTTTCAAAAATAGCCGCAGCAGCATCGCGAGCCGACTATTATCTCAAACAAAGTCAAATCAAAATTTTGGAAGAAAAATTCACTGAAGTCGATTCCATCCCGACAACAGAAGGACATACAAGTTTAGCAAGTCTCAAAAATAAAATTCACAAACTTGGAGCTCTATATCGAGACACCCTAGTTTCCCCTGAGAATGGAAATAGCTACCTGGCAATCTGGCATCAATTAGATGAACTCAAAACAGGGCGGCAAGCGATCGCTCAAGAAGAAGCCATTGTCGCAACTAAAGGAATGTTTAACTTAGCTCACAATCTCAGCCTGGGAAGTGTCGGTAACTCCAAAACTATTGAAGATCTGCGCGCACTCTACAAACAAATCTATAATCAATGGCATGATGGAGATCACTTATCAAAAATTCGCGCTGAGAGCGCATTAAATGAAGTCGCAGAATCTGATCATGCAAAGTGGTATCAACGTGAAACTCAACGCGCCATTGCAGTCAATTGGCTAGGAAATGTCGGTATCATTGCAGCCTCGGCAGGTATCGGCCACGCCTTTAGCACAGGCGTCGTTGAATTTTTAGAAGCCTCAGGCTTTGTCCGCGGTGCTTCCCTTCTCAAAAATATTGGTTTTTCAGCAAACACACTTGGATTTTGGTACAGCCATCGCGCTATTCAACAAGGTCTCATGCAAGAACCTTTTTATCCCAAAGGCATGACGAACGCAGAAAAAATTTACTCTAGCGTTGAAGAGCTCATTGTGACGGGCGTTACCTTACGGGTTTTAGGGATTACCCAAGAAAAATACTACAGAATGAGTCCTGCGATTAAAAAGGCTGAGGAAGCCGTTTTAAAGCGTTTGGAAACAGCAGCGGCTAAACAAGGCGAAATCATCATTGATGAGTCCATGCTCCGCGGCCTTGTTCAAAAAGAGCTTGAGCTGCGACCCGATCTACTTGACAGCTATTTGGGTGGCTCTATTATCCGAGAAATGGACGCAATGACCCGCGTGGGTGTGGGTGAAAGCATCTACCATAGCACCGTGCATCAAGGTGAATCGGACCCTCGTCAAATTCTCAAAACAGCTTTACAAAACAACCTCAGTCCTGAAGGCATTCTAAACAACGGGGCGATGGTTTTAGGTCTGCGAACTCTCAACTCTGGCATTGCGCACAATCAAAGTCAACTCAACGTGTGGATTGCCAGCGCCGCCAGAGGAGCTGGCAACAAAGTCAAAAACAGTATGAACAAGCTTGGCGGGGGCGACTCTTTTGGAGATGGAATGGTTTTAGCAACTCCTGGCGGCTTCCAAATCAAGGTCGGTGGAGGCTCCTTTGATTCCAACAGTTTTGGTGCTCATCCCCGAGGAAAAATTTCCCCGATGGAGGCGAGAGCCAAAGAAGACCCTTATGATAGATTCAAAATTCGAGTAGAAGAAGCACTACAAAAATTCGAAAGAGCTGAGGGCGAAGAAAACAATGAAGTCAAAGATGCACTTTTGGATGAAGTTTTAGCAATATTCTTCGTGAGTAGCTTAAGTGGCTTTAAAGAAAACCCCAGAATTGGAGATCAAGTTCGTCAATGGATTGAATATCAAATTGGCGATGCTAAAGAGCTGAGTCCAGGACTCGCCACACGTACATGGAATTTTTTAACCCGAAAAAAAACCAGTCGTTCTCTTAAAGATTTTATCCAGACTTCAGAGAGAATGTTAGAATATTTCAACCAAAAAGAAGCGGACTTTGCTCGTTCAACAGGTCTTAGTGAATCTTATGGAGAGGAATCATCAATACTTCAAAATGTGCTAGTAATTGAATCCATGGGCACTGCTGATAAAGCAGCTGGGCTTACAGGTCTCGAAGCTCGCTTTAGAGAAGTAAGTAATCAACATTATCAAAGCCTTGAACACTTAGCTATTGAAGCGAGTGAACCAGGAGCACCCACTGGAGAAGCCGCGCAATATCACGAAGCCTTGTCAAAACACCAAGACATAGGAAACCGATACTCTCAATTAAGTCCAGAACAACGGGCTGCTACTATTATTGCGATAGCTAAACTCTATCAAGCAGAAACACTTACCAGAAATGAAACACGATCCATTGAAGATTTTATTTCACAAGGCACCATAGTCACACGTGTCTTCAATCATACTTATCGAAGAATTGTACCACTTATTGACACCGAAAGTGCCCTCCTCAATGATCGTCGTATACAAAGTAAACTTCCCTTCTTAAAAGAGCTCAATCAAGCAGAGCGAGAAGAGTTTATTTATATTATCATGAACAGAGCCGACCCAAATCTTGATTCAAAAAGAGAGGCCTTAACTGAGGCGGACATTCAAAATTTTCTGCAGTTCCTAGAGAAAAACTCTCAAAATATCCGACAGCTAGCAAAAACAATCATAGTGGAGACTTATTTAAAAGAATCAAAAGATAGAAAAGTTGCAGGAGTTGATATACATTTGGGTTCAAGAAAAGAAGTCGCCGAGATGATTCTCAACGCCATCGGAGAAAATAACGGTCCACTGACAGAACATTTTCGGGAAAGAGTTGAAGAATATATCGAGACATATACCCGAGAGCTCAATGGTTATGGAATGGCAATTGCAAAACATCAGGAGGCGAGCGCACTGCCCTCAAGCTTTGCCCAGATCGCTCTGGATCCACGAAGCAGCTTATCAGCGCAAGATGCCCGGGCTCTCACAGAACTCTTTCCTTTTCAAAAAAGATTGGAAAATGAAATCGCAAAAAAACAGGCCGATCACTCGAGTCGAGGCGAAAACGGACTCTCCCCAGATGTTATTGAAAAAAGGCACCGACCTGGTAGACCAAGCTTTGTAAGAGTTTTTACCCAATACACTCGGGATGTACAAGCTTGGGTAGGACGCTTTGAAAACTTGCAAATGGCCCTGGGCTCTGAACCAAACTTAGCAAAAGCTGTCTCTCCCACTAATATTAAAAATAATCCACGTAAAGCTCGCAGCGTACTTTTAGCATTGGATGCACGGCTCAGCTCAGAAAGCGGCACACCAGGCCTCAACGGAACAGAAGTAACTTTTGGCAGCGGAAAAAATGCTCTCAAAATTCAATTGCAAGCTTCAGCAGATCAGTCTGCTTTTCGCACAGATGCAACCCATAATGAATTGAATAAATTGCAAAGGGATATTCGTCATATCTTACAAACTTTTTTTAGCGTTCAGAGTAGCGAGCCCATGGATGCACATCAGCTTGCTCAAGTTCCTGTTTTTAGAGAGGCTGTCGACCAACTCAAAACTGATTCTTCAAATATGAAGGGATTTTTATTAGGAGCGCGCGCTAATGGCTACGATATTTATGATATCTGCGCTCGGTTATTTATTCAACAGTATGGAGATATCATGGAAGGAACAAACACAACACCCACTCTCATTTCGCCTCTGACCTTCTTTAAAAAACTCGAGTCTTGGAAACCGAGTATAAAAAAGTAGAAACGTAGCTATAAAAAGCACATTCGTTTTATGACTTAATGTGAAATTTATATACTAAAACTTTACTTGATAATTTACATCAAAGTAGCTAGTTATATCTCCTCGATTAGCTCTTAGCAAAAGCGTCCGGGAAGCAGCATTAATACTAATTCAAATCAATGATCAGGGTAAGGTCAGGGAGATAAGTATGTCGAGTGACGTCAGTAAACCGAACCCATCACATAGTTTTGGAAATTCTAACAGATCTCTGATTTCAGAAATACTAGCCCTAAAAGATCAAGCGATTGCAAAAGCGGAAGATTCATTAAAAAATACAAGCACAATTCCAAGCTCTGAAGTCATCCAAGAAATTTCAGATGAATTTAGGGAAAATTTACTCAAGAGTATCAAAACACCAGCACTTCCTGATTATTTTGACTTTTCCTTTTTCTCACAAAATAATGAAGCCTGGATTGACAAAATCCTCAAAAAAAGTTCTGAACTCAAAAACAAGGCTAATCATGAATCCCAGCGCCAAAATGATAAAAAAGAAATTCCCACAGCTTCAAAATCCAGATCAACAACAGAGCCTTTAAAAGAAGAAGAAAAAGCGATTGCACAAGCTGGAAAAAAGGATTCCACTAAAAATTCAGATTCCTCAAGCAGCATAACCACTAAAATTATCTTAGGTGGAGTCGGCATTTTTGCGACTGCTTATTTTGCAAAACTTTATATTGGACGCACTATTGTCGGCATAGGGGCCAAAGCTGCCATCAAACAAGGCCTCAAAATGAGTCTACAAAAAGCCGCTGGAGGAGCCGCACTGGCAACAATCGCAGGCAGCACAGCTGGAGCCGCGACTCAAAGCACTGCACTCGTCACCCTCATGCAAGGGGGAAGCACAAGTCTTCTCAAAGCTTGGGCAGGTTCTTCTCTTCCCGGTCTTGCGCTTAGTTTAAGCTCTGGACTTTTGGTCCATTATGCTCCGCAGGGACTCAAAGACACTTTTTCCAATTTATGGAACCAAATGCTACAACTTTGGAATGGAAATAACCTTCCTGCAACTATCGAACCTGGTTCCTCTGATCAAATCGATAATGAAGCCAAACCCGAAGAACCCAAAAAAAAGAAAAATTACGACGACATCATCAACGAATATACTCAAAAAATCATCGATCTTTCCTTTGGCAATCGACCCAGCGAATTGCGTTATCACGTTGGCATTGAATTACAAAGTGCGCTCATGCAAAAATTTCCTCCTAATGCATATGACGACAGCACTTCTCTACCTCACATGGAGGCTCAACTCGATGCTCTCTATAATCAACTAAGATCTCTGCCTTCTTTAGAACATGTCGAAACAGTCATACGCCAACATGAATTCAGACCACTGAGAATCAACATACTTTTAACCAGTATTGGCATATCACATACTTCTTCTGATTCACTCCCATCAATTTTAAACAAACACTATCTCTCAGTTGCAGATACCTGGGATTCTTTCACTCTTATCTTTGATGGCACTGATTGGCGAGGCCGTTTGAAACCTCACACACGCCGCGCTTTTGCGGAACTCTTTAATCACATGGCAATCAACTATGATTTTGCTCAACAAGTGGAAGCCTATTTTAGGCATCCCGGTGAGCTAAATTTTGCCATTCATCTTTACAGACAGCTTTCCGGAGAAAGCAGCGGATCCTCCAAACCTTTACACCCCAGCTTTGATAGAGTCCAAGGTGAAGCGTCATTAAATCCCTTTGCCCAGTCTTTATTTCATGCGCTTCGCAATATGGAAGAAAGAGCAACTCCAGAAGATATACGTGTCGATTGGATTACAAGCTTTTGTTTTTATGCTGGACTCATTGACCCAGGCATTAGCCGAGACTTTTTACAAACTAGCATTTCTAGCACTTATAATAAACTCATGGGAAAAATTAAAACTCAAGACAAAGATGAAATTCTCCGAGCTATTGTTGCGATGGGAGATGAATATCACAGACAATCACTTTCCTTAAATCTTTCTCAACGTTTCCATGTTTATGCGGGTGAAGAAAAAATCTCACAAAAAGAAATTTTTAAAAAAATTCGGAATTCTGAATATACTCGACTCTATGTAAGCTATTTTTATAATCCCGCTGCCAGAAAAATACTCGAGGACTACCTTAATGAGGCTGCTCAAGCTATTCCCCAAGAGAAAAATAAAGGGGTTAGCTTATATGACTCAAATCTTAATCGCAGCATATTAGATAATGAACCATTTACCTTTGGTCTCAAGAGGATCCAACTTGACGAATTTTCTAGATTATTTAATCAAGATGTGCCTACTCAAGCTTTAAAAGCCTTGAAAGAATAAAACAGACTATAAAGACATGAAACGACGCTTTTCATTTTTATTCATTCTGACTTTAATTGCTTTAATTTTTTTCTTTATCTTAAGAGACTCACCTCGCCCTCCCTTTGCAGCCTTAACTCCTCTAGGAGAAAACCCTCAGTGGGAACAATTAGAAAAATTTCAAAATAGCATCACCAAAACAGAGTTTCAAAACCTTCTAGAAAAAGTCTACACGCAAGATCAAATCTATCAAAAGTATATTAAGATTTTTCCAACTCATGCCATGATTCACACGAATAGCTCTGACATGCAAAAGAGCTTTCGGCTTAATTTTTCCCAAGAAAAAAATACAAAGCAAAACTCAAACTCGCGATCGAGTTTCGGGTATTGGAGGAAAAATCCGATTCAAAATAGCAATCCCCAACTACCGCTCAAGGGTTTACGCATTGCCATTGATCCAGGTCATATCGGAGGCAATTATGCCAAAATTGAAGAACGTTGGTTTCAAGTTGATAAAACTCCACCCATCAAAGAAGGTGAGCTCACTTTAACCGTTGCAAAAATCTTAGCCGAAAAACTTCAGGACAAAGGAGCCGAGGTTTTTTTAGTCAGAACTCAAACTGCGCCTGTCACTCAGGTCAAACCTGAATCTTTTCGTGAAGTTGCCCAAAAATGGTTTAACGATCGAGGTCGAAAAAATATTACTGAGACTTATCGAGATCCCCACGACCCGGACAGAGGAAATTCTCTCCAATGGCGTCAGGAAGTCCTCACCTATCGCAATCAAGAAATTCGCGATCGAGCCAAACTCATCAATGAAAAAATCATGCCGGATATCACCCTTTGCATTCACTTTGATGCTGAATATTGGGGCAATCCCAATAATCCTATTTTAAGCAACAAAAATTATACCCACGTGATTATCAACGGCTCTTACATGCCTGAAGAGCTGCATTACAACGATGTACGTTTTGAAATGCTGTTTAAATTACTGAGTCGAACTCATTCCATAGAAAAAAAGCTCGGCCACACGATTGCAAAAAGCCTCGCTGCTAGCACCCAACTTCCCGCAACCAATTATTACTTAGCAGGACATCAAGCTAAAGCCATGAGCAAAGACTCCTACCTTTGGGCTCGCAATCTTCTGGCCAATCGACTTTATCAAAACCCAGTGATTTTTTTAGAAGCCTTTGTCATGAATAACCCAGAGGTGATTGCCAGAATTCATCAAGGAGACTATAAAGGTTTTAAAAAAGTTTATGGAAAAATGCGCAAAAGTATTTTTCGCGAATACGCTGATGGCATCGTCAATGGTTTAATTAAATACTATAGTGACAGTTAAAAAATTTTGTTGAAAAAATTAAAAAACCGCACTTTGCAATATACAAAGTGCGGTCCAAAGCAGCACGTCGGACGTACCACTTCTAGGGATCTGGCGACATTAAGGGAGTTCGGAACCCTCTAACCGCAACACCCGGTCGCCATATCCCATCCAAAGTTTGTCTTGACCTTGTTCATTATTTTGTTCGTACAAAGCCGCTCCGACTTCGAGCGGACAAGAAAACTCAAAGTCTCCTTCTCCACCCACATAGAAATTATAACAGGGCTCCTCTTCATCAAGCCTAAAGTAAAAACCCAGACCTTGCTCAGTATCGACCCAGACATAATCGCGATTTTTTCCTGAATAAAGAGAACGATGGGTCAGACTTTCATTAATGCGCTCTGAATTTGAATCTTTGAGAATTTCATTTCCAGGGAATTTGCGAACACCCACTTGAGGCAGCTCTTGATAGGTATAAGAAAACTCCGTTTCTACCTGAGGAAGCCTGGAAGGGACAGATTCTTCCACATAATGACCGTTGGCATAACGAAAGAATTTTTCTGCATAAGACTCATCCGTGACATCTGTTAGCAAAAGCATGCTATGACCATTCTTTGAAAACTGAGGGGTACTATAAATACCCTCAAAGATTTGAGGATTGTCAATAGACTGTAAGTTCGAAACATTGACTGGATCATTCGCGTTAACCCAAAGAATAGTCGGAGTATATTCTTGATTCACCATTTTAGGATACCCGTAAACGGCAACATACTCCGTTCCTGCAATCGCTTTAGCTTTACTAGGAGTATACATCTGCAGCTCTGTATCGCCCAAAGCTTCTCCATCAGCTAAATTAAAACGACTGAGCGTTGCACGCCCTGACTGTCCCGCAATTCCCATATTTTCTAACTCAGGATAGAGATAAGGGTCGAGCTCTGGATAATGCAAAATCCAGATTTCATCCCCCACAATCAAAGGGTCTTGAGAAGATCTTAAAGTCATTTCACTAAGCTCGGACCAGAGGTGGCCATCTAGCGTCATTTCATCATAGATATTGGCTTGGGGAACTTTAATTTTACCAAGTGCCTGAGGTTGAGACTTATCGCTAAAATCAAAGGTATAGTATTCACTCACACGATTAGAGGAATAAGTTTCTCCTTGATACTCATGACTATCCTCAGCCCTCACCTCCAATAATAAATAGTCTTGCTCAGCATTTGTAAAAACACTCGCAATGGCTTCTGAAGTCGGGGCATCATTGAGCCAAAGGTATTCAAGTGCATCCTTTCCTCGATGGTAAATTCCCAAACCAATTTTTTGATCTTGGTCTGAGAAGGAATAAGAGAATCGCTGATCATCGATGGTCCCTTCATCCCAGAGTGAAATTTCTTGTCCCAATTGAGCACTGAGAAGATCGTACACCCTTTGTACCTGCCACTCTTCATCAATATTTTGAACATCCATCGAAGCGGAGTCTAAAATTTCTCGAGTTCCCCCATCACACACTACCCGCGGATTTTCTAATGAATCGAATAAACTCCATTTTGATAAAAACCAAATTCCTGTCGAAAGTGTCATAAGTATTTCTTGTTCTTGAGGATCTGGATATTCATAAAGATAGTAACCACCTGCAGCACAGACATTTTCATAAAGACTGGAGTTATTCATCTCGAGTGGAACTATAGGAATCTCAGCACCATCCACCCATACCTTGACAGGAATGTCTCCATTGGGAAGCACCGTCACTGTGCATTCACTCTCTAAACCTTCGTTCTCACACATCGTCATATTACCAGTGTCTTCACCATCCGTAGCTGATTCCTTTTCACTTGTCCCACCGCAAGCAATCGCACCTAAGAGACCCACGGGCAACATCCAGGCTTTGTGATACCAGGGAGCTGTATCCCAACTAAGAGTCGCTTCCTCTGTTTTTTTTGAAGTGCTTTTTATTTTTTCTTTAGCAGCGCGAAGTTTTTCTGCACCCGCTGTCACCACATGCATCTTAATTTGGGGATCTGGAATTTTATTGAAGCTTTTCCATGCATCATCGGCTAAACCTAGCAGATATTGTGTCGCTACAACTAAATGTTCTGTTGTGCTTTTATTTTGAAGAGTATTTTGATTAGAATTAAAATTTGAATTTGTGATTGAAGTTTCTAAAGATGCATCCAGGCAAATATCCTCAGAAATTTCTTGGGGAAAACTTGCCAAATTTGTAGAATTCATCCTTACCGAAACCCCACCATTCGCGTGAGTCGTCATAAGTCACCTCGTGATTTTGTAAAATCAGTTTTAAATTTTTATATTAAATATTCAGTGAGGGTTTCGGATTTCTACGCAGCTCAAATAAACTGGGTCTAAAAAAAATGAAAGTAAAAAATTTTTATGTCTCATTTGATGATGCATTCAAAGTTTTCAAAAAAAAATATATATAATAACGCATTGTAATACTTGAATTTTATAAATAATTATTTTGTACCCAAATTATTTATCAGTTACAATCTGACTTTATTTAAAGTTATTTTCTAGACAATGATCAAGGTTTCAATATAACTGAACCCTATCAATTGAGAAGATTAAATTATTAATTTAATCTTAATCGCACAGTAAATTATTAAATAAAGGAAAATTCTTATGAAAAAACTGAAGTGGGTCGCCATTCTTTTTTCAGTCTGCCTATTAGGTGGGGCAGGTTGTTCGAATGACGATGATTGTGGAAATGGCATCGTGGATGCAGGCGAACAATGCGATGATGGTAATGACATCAATGATGACGCTTGTAGCAACACATGCGAATTACCTGCAGATGTCTGCGGCGATGGTATCCTCAGTGGAGATGAAGCTTGTGATGATGGTAACAACATCGATGGCGATGGTTGTGAAAACGATTGTACAGTCACTGTGAGCGAAGAAACTTACGAAGAAACCGGTTTAGGACTTGCAATTACTGACGACCAACTTAACGAAGCTGATCCTTTTGATGCAAATAGTACATGTGTTACTCTCAATGTACCTAGCAGCATTTTAAATGCTTTAACAGATGTCAATGTCACATTCGGAATTGCTCATACACAAGTTTCAGACTTATTTGTCGGATTAAAAAGTCCTAACAACACACAAATAGGCCTACTTGTTTCAGTGCCTTCTAATGCTGAACTCATTGAAACCTCCGAAATTACTTTTGATGAAGAAGACGCCAACGCAGTTTCTGGAGATCTCATCGGCTCAGGCCTCATGGATAATGAAGTAGCTTGTCAAGATGATGGGCAATGTGTATTTAAAAGCTATACCAATGCCTTCAGTACAAATACCTTAGCTGACTTTAATGGAGAAGATCCTGCAGGAGACTGGTTATTATGCGTTGCTGATCAAGATGCAATGGAGACCGGAACCTTAGAAACGGCCCGTCTAAAACTCACAAGAACAGTGAGTCAATAACTTCAAGTTAAAAAAATCATTTTAATATAATCTCGTAGCTCCCATTTCATGGGAGCTTTTTTTTAACCCCTTCTAATTCTTGCGACCATTAAAACTTAAATGACTAAATAATTAAGACTTCTGCTCTGACAAATAATGACTTGTTATGAGATGAAAAAGACGAACAAATTTCTAAGTAATTTTTAATTTCAGCAAACTTTATTTCATTTCAAAAAAGCCCAATAATATCAAAAAGCATACATGTGACTTTGTTAGTTATATTAAATAAAATAATCTTTCATACCTAAAAATTTAACCCAAAATATAAAAAAAGCTTATTTAACGCAATTTTATAGCAACTTTTTTAAAAAAAATCAGAAAATAATAGAAGCAAAAAACATTTGATTGATTCTGTTGAATCAATCAATTATGTATCACACTAAAAACTATACAAAAAAGACATTAAAAAATGAAATATATATACAAGATAACAATTAGCTTAATGGTACTTTTCTTTTCAAGTTCTGCCTTTGCCGCAGCAACCAAACCAAATGTACAGTTATGGCCTGGAGGAAAAGTCTATTATGAGTTCAGCGACAGTATAACAAATGAAAATCGTCTGACATTTAAAGAAGTTGTCAAATGGTGGTCTTTTTTTGGTAAGATTGAATTTATCGAAAGAAATAATGAAGAAAACTATGTTGAAATTCGCTCAACCGGCGGGAAATCTGCTTCAAATGCAATAGGTATGGCTGGAGGAAAACAATGGATCAACTTGGGGGATTGGCTAAGCTCCACAATTCTCCATGAAACAGGCCACGTCTTAGGTTTGATTCATGAGCATACCCGAACTGACCGCGATAAATATGTTGAAATATTAAAAGAAAACATCAAAATTGGCGATGAAGACATATTTGATTACGCCCCAACCCAAATAATTACAAACTATGATTTCAATTCAATTATGCATTATCATGCTTATGCATCCAGTAAAAATGGTTTGCCAACTATCAGAAGAATTAAAGGCCCTAACTTTACGGATTTAGGTGGGATTCATCTCTCTCATGGAGATAAAGTTGCAATTAACCGTTTATATCCAAAAAAACAAGCCCACGGTTATCAAGAAGGAATTGGCCTATATAACCCTTCAACTGGAGAGGTTACTCTCGACAACAACCGAGATGGAAGATATGCCCAATTGCAGGAAGAACTTAAAAAGTTTGATATATTTGATCAAAAAGCATTATCAGGTGACTGGAATGGGGATGGCATCGACGAATTAGCTTTTTATACTCCCTTTCCTCTCGATGGCTATTATCAAATCTCCATGGATAAAAATGGGGATGGCATTATTACAGAGAGTGAAGTTAATAAGGAAATCATTAAAGTATACAAAAGCAATGCACTCATTTTTATTAGTGGTGACTGGAATGGGGATGGCGTCGACGAATTAGGGTATTATGATTACCAAAATAAGCAATTCCTACTCGACAACGGAAATAACATTTTGAATGAGGGTGAGGATAGCATTATTCCTATGAACTTTTCTACAAAGTGGAGGCCCATTAGTGGAGACTGGAATGGGGATGGCGTCGACGAGCTAGCTTTTTACAATATCGATAATGCAGAAGTTTGTATGGATCAAAATGGGGATGATGTTATCAATCAATCCGAATGCTTCATTTTTATAGATATTGTTGAAGAAAACGGTGGACTGGAATACGGAGATGCTTTTGTTGCAGGCGATTTTGACGGAGATGGCAAGGATACACTTGCATTATACACAAGCATCAACCTATATTCTATAATCAAAAACCCTAAGTTTTATATTAATAGTCATGCTAATGTTACTTGGTCAGAATCCATCGGTAAACGTTATACTAACTATGAAAATAATGTTTTGGGTGTTCCTTTGGCAGGTAAATGGGCAAAAGGTCTTTCGTATAGAGAAAATCAAAATTAAATATTTACTTACTTTGTTTGCAAAAAATTATGTATGTCTATTCAATAGATTATAAATACCGTTGTATTTTAGATGATGCATGCTCAGATAATGAACGTCGAGCTGCTATATATGACTGGGTGGGTGCAAAATTCCTTCAAGGTGATTATGACGGCAAACTCTCAGATAATGAACAAAAAAAAGTCATTGATCAATATGGTGATTTAAAAAAACTGGATATTCACTCCATCAGCAACTACCTCAATCACTCCACAAAAGTTTTTTTAGAAAAAAATCCTTGGGCTCATCAGTTTAACAAAAATACATGTATGCAAGAGAAGACAAAAGGGAGATTTAAACTAGACTTGACTGCCTCTCTTTCTCAAGGCATTGGATTTGGCCTTGGGGTTAATCATTTCTGTGGAGAAGAATTTTCCCGACTTTTCTTACCGATGGAGCTTTTAATAGCTTCTAATCACATCTCAAAATGGGGTTTATTTATCGAAGGTTATGGACTGGATAGTTATGGTCCTTATGATCCTGACTGTAATAACAATAAAATTCAACCTGCCGAGAAGGTTCTTTTAGAAAAGATTGCTCAATCTGCGCCTAACCCTCCTCAATTTACCGAAGAAGCTGTACCCAACAATATAGACAGTAAAGAAGTTGTTGATGAGGCAGTCAAACAATATTATAGAGATAAAGTTGAATACGCGAGCGCTTTAGTCGCACTCCATATATATCTTAAAGGAACGACTATACAGGGCAATTCTCCAGAGGACTTGGAAAAAAAAATTGAAACTGTTGTTGCGAATTACGCAACACGTTATGAAGTCAACATCCGAGATATCGCCTTAAGGGTCTTCAAATATTATAAAAAGTGGAATGATGGATCAGAAGATTTTCATAATAATCAATTAATCAAAGAACTCATTGCAGTCGCTAACGAAATATCTTCTCAAAAAATTAAAGAGGAAATACCCAATGGTTTTAGGGGCGTCATCATCTATCAATCGGGGAGTAAGCACCTTGATGTCCTGAAAAAAATATACAAATAAGCTTTTCTTTTGACTAACAATTTTGCATAATCCCTGACAGACAACTCATACAGGAGAATAATGATATCATGATGTTAAAGAGACTTATTTTTAAAAATTTAACTATATTATCTTTTACTGGGGCATCTCTCTGCTATTCACCTTTGCTTCAGGCACAACCTTTTCAAAACTTCAATCAGTCTTGCCAAGAAGTTATAGTCGTCGGACAAAACGAACTAGCTCCTTTTGATATTTTCAATCCTCATGCTTCTCACTCCATCACCTGCGGACAATTTAATGAAGACAATTTTTTAGATTGTGTCACGCAAAGACACCCTCTTCCTATCAGTAATAGTGGAGATCCAGTGCCCTCCAACAGTTTTATTCTTAATACAGGAAATACCCAAAACAACTGTCCTAACCTTAATGTTGGCGATGTAGGACTTTTTTCAGAAAACTCTGATCTACTCAGCAATACAGGTTTCAATTATCAGGAGGATGCACCCAGTCGCATGGGAACTATCGCAAGGGCAAATCTTGATGATCAAAATTTTGATGACATTGCCTGGGTACGCCGTGATGCGCTCAATCCGATGGTTCAAAACAGCGGACTTCAATTCTTATTTAGCGAAATAGCAGGAGGCTTCTCAAGTGACTTTAACCCGGGAAACGCTCTCATTAATATACAAGGTAATATTTTTGCTTTCAGCTCATATTTTGCAGGTCCGTCAAAACGCGTAGCCGAACGCTCCCTTGTGACACTTAATTGTGACGAGGACAGTGTCGATGAAGCGGTTGTATCAGTCCAAACAACTGCTTTTGATGTGGGGATTTTACTCTCACAAAATTCTGGCACTGGGCTCACGGACATGGAAATGGATGCACTCACTTTACTTCCAGTAACAATAAATGAAGCAGCTCGCGTAAGCCTCAGCAGTGCAGATTTTAATCAAGATGGAATTTTAGACATTATAGCAGCCGTGGACACATTAGGAGATGTCGAAGATGCCGTCGTCTTTTGTACTGGAGAAGAAAACTGTGGTTTCAATTGCCCAGAAAGCATGGAGGATGAACGAGTTTTCAATCTAAGCCTTGCTTGCGGTCAACAGGACTGCACAACAGGTCCAAGCTCTGTCACTGCAGGCGATTTTAATGGCGATGGTCTCCAAGATATTGCTATAGCAGAAGCCAGAGCTTCCCAAATACGTTATCTCTTTAATAATAATGAAAACGGTGCAGATGGTCACATTGCAAACTGGGAAACAGCAACAAGAACATATACAGGACCAGACTTCCAAATACTTCCTTTGGTACTAGTATCAGGACGTTTTTCCCAAAATGCTTTTGAAAACCAAATAGATGAACTTGTCTTTTCAGCGAATACTTTTAATCCTGACATTAATGCAAACGAAGAAGATTCATTTCTTGGAGCAATTTTAACTGAAGGAAAAGCAATCAATTCAGACTATACACTTCTTCAGTTCTTCCCTGAAAACCCTCGGGCAGCTTCTTCTCTTTATAGTGGAGATCTTGACCACTGTGGAGGAGATGACATCATTGCTTTAGCTCAAAACGAAGTTGATGACAACGTTGTGCGCTTTGCCTCTATCTTCTTAAATGAAAACGAAGCTCCTACTATTGAAATTGAAACTGATTTGTCCGGAATCACTGATACGTCTATTTCGATTACGGCACAATGTGATGACCCAACACTTGATAATAGAAATTTTACCTGGTCTGTCTTGAGTAGCCCACAAGGAGCCACTGTTAACCTCGTTCCAGAGCAAGGAGAACTCACCGGAAATAACACGGATGCTTCAACTCAATTTACTGCAGATATAGAAGGTGAATATGTGCTTCAATTATCTTGTTCAGACTCCTGCGAAACTGTCCTGGCACAAACCAGCATTAATTTGACTAATCAAGGTAGCGGAGAAGATACTGGAGAAACTACTGGCACTGAAGAAGTCCTTTTAACTCAAGGTGGCTGTATTTCTAGCCTCAGTGGAGCAAGCAGCCCTCACTTTGCGTGGGTTTCATTATTAGGAATCTTCGCCCTATTAATCAGAAGAATTCATAGCTGAATAATCTAGTGCTAAATTAGCCAAGCGATCGGCTTCGTGATTTTGAGCTCTTGGAATATACTCAATTGAAAAACTCTTCAGTTGAGATAATAAACCTTGTGCTTTTTGATATAGCGGAATGAGATGGGCTTGTTTAACTCGGTATTCACCTAACATTTGCCTGACAACTAACTGCGAATCCATTTTAATGGACAGTTGAGTAATACCCTGTTTAATCGCTTCTTCTAATCCCATGATTAAAGAGTGGTATTCTGCAACATTATTCGTTGTCTCGCCCAAGTATTTAGAACGCTCCGCAAACACTTCCCCTTTTTCACTCAACAAATAAGCTCCCGCACCAGCAGGTCCGGGATTACCGCGAGAAGCCCCATCTGCAAAAAGTATTGCACGCATTTAATCGAGAAAACCTTTTATTAATTTGACACGATCTTGCTTGGGTAGCTTCTCAAGTATTTCTTTAACATTATCGTTGAGACCACTCATTAAAATATCAATACCGCTCCCTTGATCGAGCGAGGACTCAATAAGATCGTGAGCTAAGTCTTTTAATGCTTGGATAAATTGTTTATGAGTGACAGTTTTGAGATTTTTTAAAGAATTAAACTCTTCATGCTCTGCAATGTAGAGCAACAACTCTCCTAAGGTCTCTTTAGGCAAGGAATGATACATATCTACCTCATTGAATATTCGAATAACATCATTTTAATTATTCTCTGTGCGATCAATATAGAGCAAACGTCGACAACTTGGACAAGAATAAATATCAGAGCTTCTCTGCAACTCAATATAAAGTTGTGGTGGAAGTTGAATGAAACACTCCTGACAAGTTCCATTAATAACTAAAGCCGCAGGAGGTTGACAAACCGATGCAATACGGTGGTATTTTTGTTGTACCTCGGAAGAAAGAGCATTTAAAGTCTCTTGAAGCTCTTTTTCTAAATCGGCAATTGCAGATTTTTCCGCTTGGAGATCCCCTGAGATCTTAGACTCTTCTTCACTGTATTGAGACTGTAACCCTGCCAACTTTTCTTCAAGAGGAAGCACTTCAGCTCTAAGCTCTTCAAGACTTTTTTCTAAAGAAGCTAAGTTAATTTCGTCTTCTTTAATAGAATTTTTTAAATTACTGATCTCACGAGAAACGGCTTGGAACTCTTTTTGTGTCTTAATAGCATTAAGCCGCTTTTCCTTATCTATCAGTGACAAACGTTCCTCTTCAAGCTTTCGAACAAGTTCATTTTTTTGGCCTTCTTCTTGTTCAAAAAGAGTGTTTTTAGAGTGATATATTTCTTGAAATTGCTGAAGTTCAAATTCAACTTCTTTGACTTTATGAGGTAGATTTTCAAGTTTTTCTTGGTGTTCTTGTATCTGGATAGATATTTTTACCGCTTTCGATAAATCAGCCATTTTTTTTTAGCTTTTCTCCATTATTAGGATTGAATATTATTATGACGGACATATCACTAAAGTTTATGATCCACAATGTCAAGCAGACAGATAAAAGTAGATTGCCATTTTTCAAGCAGTCAGACAAAATATAAAAAAGTTATACAGTTAATTAAGAGAAAAATGGGCCGAGAAGGACTTGAACCTTCGACCGCCCGGTTATGAGCCGGGAGCTCTAACCAACTGAGCTATCGGCCCTCTACCAATCAACAAAACTGCGTAACTTTTTTGCACGTGAAGGGTGTCGAAGCTTGCGCAAGGCTTTTGCTTCGATCTGACGAATACGCTCACGTGTGACTGAAAAATCTTTACCAACTTCTTCGAGAGTATGATCGGACTTCTCTCCGATACCAA
Organism: Deltaproteobacteria bacterium; assembly: GCA_024233625.1. Taxonomy (GTDB): domain Bacteria; phylum UBA10199; class UBA10199; order DSSB01; family DSSB01; genus JACKPJ01. Next base: position 12,591 of record JACKPJ010000002.1, on the reverse strand, counting down.
AACGCATTCTTAAGACTTTTTCTTCACGCGGCGTTAAAGTCGATAATACTTTTGTGGTACTCTCTGAAAGACTCATTCCTACCACTGCATCGGAAGGGTTGAGCACGCTTTTATCCTCAATAAAATCTCCCAGATGTGAATCTTCCTCTTCACCAATAGGAGTTTCGAGAGAAATCGGCTCTTTTGCAATCTTGAGAACTTTTCGGACTTTTTCAACAGGGAGCTCCATTTTTTCAGCGATTTCTTCAGGAGTGGGCTCTCTACCGAGTTCTTGAACCAAATAACGTGAAGTCCTCACCAATTTATTGATGGTTTCGATCATATGCACTGGAATACGAATTGTACGGGCTTGGTCTGCAATTGCACGGGTAATAGCTTGACGAATCCACCAGGTAGCATAAGTTGAAAATTTATAACCACGTCGATATTCAAATTTATCAACGGCTTTCATGAGACCAATATTACCTTCTTGAATTAAGTCCAAGAACTGCAAACCTCGATTGGTGTACTTTTTTGCAATACTTACGACTAAACGCAGATTTGCCTCAATCAATTCACTTTTAGCCATTTCAGCGAGTTGTTCATTACGTTTAATATCATGGTAGAGCTTTTTTAGTTCGGCGCTTGAATAACCGTATTCGATCTCAAGAGCAGAGATCTGTTTCTTCGCCTCCTCCGCTTGTTTGGCCATGTTGACCACTTCTGTCTTATCTACTTTGACTTCCTTAATCAACTTGCGAAGGATATAACTACTCGATTCGACCTTTTGTAATTTTTGATAAGAATCCTCTAAATCTTTGCCAACCTTCGAACAGATACGCTTCAAAATCATTTCCTGAGCATCCACCTGATCCGCCATTGACTTGAGCTTATCAATCATACGACTGAGAACTTTTCGGTTAAAACGAATTTCTTTCACTAAGGAGAGAAGCTTTTGACGGGAGGCTTCGACACTCTTTTCGGTATTTTCATGAACTTTTTTTGAAACCTTGGAATCTTTTAATTTTTTGAGGTTTCGTTGATACTGACGACTTTCGGTTTTAAACTCATTAAAGATCTTAAGTAAACGTTCGCGATAGTCTTCTTCTTTCTTTTCAACCTCTCCTTCATCTTCTTCGATACTTTCTCCTTGCGTAATATCATCATAATCCTTGATAAGCTCAGCAAGTCTTACTTTACCCTTTTTGAGGTCATCAGCTAATTCTAAAATTTCGTTATTGCCCATGGGACTTGTTATTAAAGTAATGAGAACATCATCTTCATGTTCTTCGATACGCTTGGCGATTTCGACTTCACCCTCACGTGTCAATAAAGCCACTGAACCCATTTTACGCAGATACATTCTGACTGGATCACTCGACTTTCCGTAAGTCTCGCTGGCTTCTGCTCGAAGTGGAGACTCCTCATCTCCTTGACTTGACTTAGCTTGAGAAGTTTTCGCTTTGGCTTGAAGCTTTTTAAACTCTTCCTCGGACTCGACAATGACCAAATCACTTTCGTCCAAAATACTTAGCACTTGATCAATTTGCTCCGCAGAAACGACTTCTTCAGGCAAAGCTTCATTGATCTCAGAATAGGTCAAAAATCCTCTCTTTTGACCCAATGCAACGATTTTCCCGACCTCTTTCATCTGTGCCAGTTTACTTTTGGCCATATAACCTCTCTTTGTTTTTCATCACCTGACTTAAGGCCTCAATTTTATTTTTTAAGGCACCTAAATCATTAAACGTTGTCGGTAAAGCCTGGATTTCAAATTTTAATTTTTTTTCTTCAAGTCTCAAAATAATTTGATCCAAGTCATTTCTTTGCACGCTGACAAAATCATCGTCTTCTACACTTGATTTCATGAGCAAAGCACTAAGATAGCGAGTTTCTTCTTCAGAGAGCAAGTTTAAAAAATCAGCAGTTGCTTCTTCTGCATTGAGCTTCTCTGAAAATTCGGGTCTCCATGACCACATTTTTTTCGCAATCTCTTTTCCACTTTTTGAGAAAAAATCTTCCCAACTAAGCTCTTCCTGGAGTTCATCACGAATATCCGCATATTTTAACCAAGCCTCAAATATCGCTTCTTCTTCAGGTAAACAATCAAAACGATGATTTTTTCTTTTATTTTTTTCAACTGGCTTCGTTACCGCAAGCTTTTCTCTAAAACCCTCTTTGAATTTTTGTTCCCAGCTTTCTAACCAAGCTACCGGAACCTGAAGAGCCTGAGCTAAGTACTCACGATAAAGCTGCCTTTTAAAATAGTCTGGAATTTTATTAATTAACTCCAAACCACGTTTGGCAATCTGACCTTTTTTTTCTAAGCTTTGGCTTTGCAAGGCCTCTGCAGACCATTTATCGATCAAATTTTCCAAAAGGTTTCTTTTATTTTTAAGCCGATTTTCAAATTCTAATTGTCCCGATATTCGGAGCAAACTATCGGGATCTTCATCACTTGCCAACTCCACAATATTTGGAACCTGGTCCTGTTCCAAAAATAACTCTAAAGCTTTTAAGCTGGCTTGTTGCCCTGCTATATCCCCATCAAATATCAAGATGGGTTCTTGCGCCAGTCTTTTCAAGGTCTTAATGTGAAATAATGTCATAGCGGTCCCCAATGGTGCAATCGTATTTTTAAAACCATGCGCATGTAACGCCATGACATCCATATAACCTTCGACAATGAAGACCTGCCCTGATTGACGAATACTCTCTTTTGCCCAATTTAATCCGTAAAACAACTCCCCTTTTTTAAAAACTGAAGATTCAGCCGAGTTAATGTACTTGGGACCATAATTTTTTTGGTCAATTAAACGACCTCCAAAACCCACAACTTTTTTATCAAAACGAAAAATGGGAAACAACAAACGACCTCGAAAAAACTCGCGACTTCCTTTAAAAAGCCCACTTTTTTGTATTTCCTCTTTGGAGAAACCTTTTGCAAATAAATGCTTCTCCAAACCAGAGTTTTGATTAGGACAGTAGCCTAAAAAAAAATCCTCCGCTAAAACACGCTTGACATGCCGCTTATTTAAGTAGGACCAAACTTCTGCATTTTCGGAAAGTTTTTTTAAATAGCAATGATAATACCAAGCTGCCTGCCGCTGTATTTCTAAAAGTCGATCTTTTTTATAAAACTCTTTGGAATTTTGCTGCGGCAAATTTTCCAAAACCACACCCGCTTTTTGGGCCATTTTTGTCACAGCTTCGTTAAACGAATAACCCTCTAACTTCATCAAAAAATGAAAAACAGTCCCACCTTCTCCACAACCAAAACAGTGAAAAGTTTCTCTTTCGGGACTCACATAAAAAGAGGGAGTTTTTTCCTGATGGAAAGGACAAAGGCCCCGAAGACTCTTTCCAGATTTACTGAGCTGGACATACTCAGCAATCACTTCACTAATAGGAACTTTTTGGCGAATCTCAGCAAGTTTTTCTTCTGGGAAAAGGCTCAAATCTACCTCTCATTTTATCCAAGTGAAAATTATCTTAAGCAAAAAATGCTACTGATCTTTGATGACTTCATCATCCATCAACATATCCCTTAAGGAGCACTTAATACTTCTTTCACCTTCTGACTAACAACTTTACCATCCGCTCGACCCGTGACTTTTGGTTTCAAAGCCTGCATGACTTTTCCCATATCCTGAGGACCATTGGCATCGACCTCTGAAATCACCTCTGAAATAAGAGAAACGAGTTGTTCTTCACTAAGAGGTTCTGGCATAAATTGTTGTATAATAGACAGCTCAAATTTTTCCTTAGCTACCAGATCTTCGCGATTTGCCTTTTGATAAGAGTCAATGGATTCTTGGCGCTGCTTACACATCGTTGCTAGGGCTTGCATTTCTTCTGAAGCATCCAAATCACGCCGCAAATCGATGATCTTGTTTTTAAGAAAAGCCTTAATATTGCGCAGAGCCAATAATGCGTCCTTTTGCTGAGCACGCATTGCTTCCTTAATTTTCTCGTCAATTTTAGCAATTAACTGCATAAATCTTTAGAATAAAATTTTTTATTTTTACTGAAGTCCAAATACTGTTTCGTTGATTTTTACAATTTTAAAATTTAATTTAAAAAATAAACGAATAATTTTTATCGACTCGGACCATGGAACATTTTCTTCATCGCACGTTTTCGTGCTGCAACAACTTTACGTTTACGACGAAGACTTGGTTTCTCATAATGTTCGCGTTTACGGATTTCAGAGAGAATTCCCGCTTTCTCACATTGTTTTTTAAAACGACGTAAGGCTGCTTCGAAAGAATCTCCTTCTCGAATATGAATACCAGGCATGAATAATCAACCCCTTTTCAGGATAAATAGTTAAATTCAAATTAATTAATTATTATTAACAATATAAAATTTTAAACGATCACCGCAGAAATGCAAACAAAAAAACCGGATCGGGGTGCAATAGCTTATGGGTTCTGCTTGCTTCTGTCAAGAGGCTTTTCACTACCCGTTCTATTCCTTAAAAAGGAGACCCATGCCTTCACTAGGATGGCAAACGTGCTGTTTAATTGAGTTTGTTAGCTATGCTTTTGTAGATAAATATAAAGTTTCTACCAAGAGATCATGTACGTGTGGACGAAATTCCTTAATAGCCGGATTTTCTCGATGAGGATACACTCGATTTGTCAACAAAATTATATACTTAGAATCCTCTAAATCCATCCATAAACTGCACCCTGTAAAAGCCAAATGCCCAATACTACTCGGTGAAAAATATTGCCCTGCAGAGCTCTTAGGCCGGCTAACGGTATCCCAGCCTAAAATTTTTTCGTGGGGAGGCCGCAAAAAGCACTCAAAAGTCTGTTGAGATATTTTTTTACCCCCTCCTTGTAAAATCTTAAAAATATCCTGAACCCAGAGTTCTAAATCACTCGCACAGCTAAAAAGACCAGCATGTCCCGCGACTCCACCCAGCATCCAGACATTGTCATCGTGCACTTCTCCTATCAAAATTTTTTGACGCCAGGGACAATTTTCTGTGGCAGCAATATTTTCTTGCGTAACATTTTGCTGGCTGTGCTTGAGGGGATTAAAAAGGCTGTGCTTGAGACCCAAATACTGAGCAACTTCTCTCTCAAAAAGCTTTTCTAAACTTTCCTGAAAAATCTCCTCCAAGATAAAACCGAGAAGAATAAAGCCGAGGTCGCTATAAACTCTTTGAGAGCCCGGCTGATTTTTTAAAGGAATTTGAGAAATTTTTTGAATAAAGGCTTCTTTAAGCGCTTGATAAGAGAGTGCTTGACCGATGAAATCTTGGTAGAGCGCTGCCCAATCCGGCAATCCCGAACTGTGGGCCAATAACTGCTCGATGGAAATTTGGTCAGATCCCTGCCAAGTTTTTAGGTAATGAGCAATTGCAGCTTCCAACTTGAGCATCCCACGATCATAAGCTAGCATCGCTAAATAGAGTGTGCTCACCACCTTGGTCAAAGAAGCAATGTCAAAGAGAGTGTTTGAATTGACCTTTTGAGATCCAGTTTCACGATGTGTTGTTCCGTAGCACTGAGAAAATACTCGCCGCGTCCCGACTCCAAATAGAACCTGAGCACCTGAAAATACGCCATCCTTGATAGCTTGTTCAAAACAAAGGTCTATTTTTTGCGTATTCATGAGGGTCTTTCCGCTAAAGCGCTTTCTAAAAATATCAAGGCAGGACTTTTACTTTCTAGGCGAATTCTCACACCAAAAGGCAAAGTCCAAGAGCCAGTAATATGGCCCGAGGGAAAGCCCATTAAAACAGGAATATTTAAATCTCCCAGTAAATCCTTAAGCAGGGCTTCCACGACTTCTGGATCATGATGCGCATCCTCTAACGGCCCAAAAACTATTCCTTTTACTTCCGCAAAGAGTCCTGCCAATCGCAAATGAGTCAACATACGATCGATCTCATAGAGTCGCTCACCGACATCTTCCAAATATAAGATTTTTCCTTGAGTCTCTAATTGATAGGAGGTACCTAAGCTGCATACCACCAGGGACAAACAACCTCCCACCATTTCCGCTTCAACAGGGGCATGGTGGCGATCTGCAAAGAGAGGTTTTAAGCCTTCAGGAGCTAAGCGCCCCAATGTTTTTACAGACATCAAACAAGCTAATAAAGACTCTTCCGCACTTTGATCCAGTTTATCACCAATATCTTTTGCAACAACGGGGCCATGAAAAACTGGCCAGTTCCACTTTTGATGAAAAAAATTGAGTAAGACCGTTAAATCGGAATAACCCACAAATATTTTAGGCTCAGGAACTGGACTTAAGTTTTCTAATGCGGGTAATAATTGCATGGCGCCGTAACCTCCGCGGGCACAAAAAATAGCCTGAACCGTCGGATCATACAAAGCCCCCACTAATTCATCCACCCGACGCGAAGTGTCTCCCGCTAAATAGAATTTTTTTTCAAAGATATCCGGGCGATAAATGACCTCAAAGCCCCAAGATTGAATTTTTGCAATACCCCGAAGAAAGGCCTCTCGATCAAAACTGCTTGCCGGGGCAATGATTTGAATCTTATCACCCTTTTGCAAAGCTTTTGGTTTTTTGAGAACTTCATGCATATTATTAGGAAACCTTAAATGAACAATAAAGAAAAGCTAGCTTTATTTTTAGGCTATTCTATAGCCTGATCTATTGCTGAAATCCTTGTCAAAAAATTAAAAAAATCGAAAAAATGAAAAATATATCACAACTTCATCAAGAAAAAGACGAAAAATTAAATAAATTCAACTAATAAGCTATTCTATATGAAATAAAGGAATTTTCATGCCTGCACCCATCAAAATGACTTTAGCTGATCTCAATCGAGTTGCTGAGATAATCGAAGATGAAATTTTACCCAATTTTGATACAAAAGATGGAAATATAATCGAAGCAAGAGAAAAACATCTGCCTGGTATTAACCCCGCAACACTTGGTGAGTTTCGAAGTAATTTGCTTTTTCACATTCCTCAAGACAGAAGTCTTCCCTCCAGCTCTGTCTTGAACATTGACTCTTCACTTGGGCCACTTTTAGGAAGCACCTTAGATTTTATAGCAACTAGCACGCAAGATCCTTCCTTAAAAGACTGGGCCCTCAATCACCCACTTTTTAACATCCTACCTCGCTATCAAGCGATTACGGAAGTTTCTGCTCAAGATCAAGCCACTGCTTTAAAGCGCCGTGCAATGATCCACGATTCTCAAGGGGCTTCTCGATATCAGCCTGCCCCAACGAATCTAAGCCCCAAACAACTCAGAGCCATTGCATTTTCCTTAGCAAATTCAGATGCCCTTAGTAAAAAGCGTGAGATAACCCTACAAACTGTCGATCGCATTGTTAGAGAAGAATTCAGTAAATTTAATACAGGTGCTATGACCAGTACGACTCAACTTCAAAAAGCTATTGACCAAATTTATCAACGACTTGAAGAAGAGGGAATTATTTCAATCATTGTTCAAGGAGACCGCTCATTTAATCAAACTCAAAAATCGACAGAAAGCTTTGACCCAAGAGTAAATTCGCTCATGACTTATCCGGAAGGTATCTCTCAAAAATACCAGCGCTTTGCCGAAAGCCATGGCCTCACTCTAACTCGACCTCTGTATCGAGTAGAAAGATTATGTATTAATCTTCCCCATTTTGGAACAGCTGCAATCTACTACTATGTTTTCCCCTCAAACCCCAGACACTTACTTAATGAATCTATCGATTGGAAAAAACTACAGCAAGCCTCAATCCGCTATAAAGTTCAAACAGAACTCTTAAAATTACCGAAGGAAGCTCAAAGCTCAGACATTTCAGGCAGCCTTGAACAAGGGCGACGTATTCATGCACGCCTACAAGATGAACTTGGCGATTCAGAGCTAAGACCAGCCGTTCTACGCAGCTTGGCCAATAAAGTGATTGCTGCAAGCTCAGGAAACTTGACTGTTGAATTAAGTCGTCAGGAAGCCCTTGCTGCTCAAATTCTTCTCGAGGAGGGCATAAAGAATGGCTGGTTTAAAGATAAAAATGGAAAACTCCCCCCAAACACAGAACAATCCTTAGAAGCCTCCCTAGCAGCCTTTAAAGAATATCAACTAATTGAAACAAAATTTGCATTAGAACAAGAAAGTCCAGATAATACAGCTCAATCAGACTTGTGCATTCCAGTTGAGGTGGTTCGCCTCTTAAAGACAGATCTCGAAGAGTTTATTCGCTATGTGATAGAACAATTTGTGGAGCTGGGTGAAAATATCAGTCAAGAGGAATTAATTTTGATCCTCAAGCAAGGGGGTAATCACCCCACCTATCAAAAAATACTCAAAGCAAGTCATTTAGCCGGTGGAGAATTTGAAAGATCCATCATTTCTCTTCGCCGTCAGGGAAAGCTTGAAAGATTGGGAAGCGAAAAAAAAGGCGAAGAAAAAGTTCTGAAAAGAAAAAAATAAATAATCTTCGATACTTCGCTTTTGATGAAGAAAATTGTAAAAAAAACTGAAAAAAACTCGCAACCTTTCATTAAACCTTCCGAAATATATAGCAGAGAGTGTCTTATATCGACGCTTTCAACGGGTTAGGAAGATTTATTCGGGTAAGGATTTTTCTTCACAAAAAATCATTTAAATTGCTCCGCTTTTCTAGATTGTACATGAGAAGAAGGAAGGGCAATTTGGTGCATTTTCCTAAAAATTTTAACATTCTCTACGGGTAAGTTTATGTCGTTGAGCGTCACTTCGCTGCAATTTCAAATCATTGCGGATGCATTGGAATATAATCTTAATACAAATAGCTCTTATTACAACACAGCACTGGGGGCTGACTTTGCTAAGGAAGTCGACCAATTTCATCGAGGTCAATTACTTCCCGTCAATGATAAAGATCTCCGCCGTCTCCGTCGACAACAAAAAACTCTGGATCAATTGAAGTCTCTGACAAATCATTTAATAGAATTCTACCAAAGCTACAAAGCTTCTGGAAAAGTCAGTTATTTATATTCAGCCCTTCACTTTAGCCAAAGAGCAATGGAATTACTAAATAATGCAGAAGGTAGAGAACTCAATCAGATGAGCTCGAGTGGTGTATGTCAAGTGGAGGAGAGAGCATGGCTTCAATTCGATTCTCAACTCCAAAACATCCAAGAAAACTCAGAAAGACAGAAAATATATCAAAAAATATCAGAAAAATATCGCAACTGTACTCAAAGCCCTGAGTATCAAATGAAAGGGGAGCTACAAAAACAAAAGAGAAGAGTCGATACTTTCTCAAGGTTGGCAGAAGAAGCTTTGGCCAAAAATATTAAATATGAAAGCGAATTTAAAGTCATTGATCAATTTTTTAACGAAGCGGAAAGATATTTAAACAACGATAACCCTAACCATGAAGCTGCCCTCGCCTGCATTAGTCGTGCTCAAATCTACTTTAATATTTCCTATGATGAAGTCAAAGTCAGCCAAAAAGGCCACCGACCAACCTATACACAACCTGTTTTAGCTTTTAAGAGAGTTTATTGCACTGAAAATGAATGCCATTTCAAAAGTGAAGACCCTCAAGAAGAAGCTCAACTCGTCACCACACAAAACTACGACACGATTATTAACGATTATTGGAGACTAGCCGCCGAACTCGATTCTTACCGCTTCGCGCGATATCGTCAACTCATTGAGAAAATTCCTCTCAATATCATCGTATCAAGCGACAATAATCTTGAAAAGGTTTCCTTAAGTCAATAGCTCGCTGCATTTTGAAATGCTCAAAAAGTAGTCGCTGCAGAATAAATTCTTCATCTAAACATTCTAAAAAAATAATAAAAAGCACTTCTATATAATATAGCATTGTTTTATGCTATAATTCGGAAATAGTGTTAACCTAGATCGCGACATAAAAATTAGCTGCAAAAATGATTAAAATGAATGACTATTCAATGAACGCAGTGACCGCGCGTTCACTGGATATTCCTAACTAATTAAAATATAATGTATTTTTTTAATTGAAAAAGACTTTCAAAATCTACTCAAAGTAAGATTGCTATTTAGAGGTATTATGAAAAACTATTTTGCCCTAGTTTTTTTACCGAATTCTCCCACAAACGAAAAAGCGCTTTTGAGCAAATGGCTCATCAGGGAACAAAATGAGGTAAAAAAATCTCAAGCGCTTTTTCAATTTAAAGTTGGCGATCAAGAACAAAGCTATACTTCGCCCATCTCAGGAATCTTTAAAGCCTATCTATATAAAGAGGGTGAAGAAATCGAAACTGGTAGGCCCATTGCTGTATTCGAAATTTCTGAAGAGGAGCAAAAGCAAGCTCTCGAAGAATCTCTAGGAAAAGTCATCACTCCCGATGAAGCAAACCAGGGGATGTCTTATGTCGAAGCAGCTAGTATTCGCATGCCTGGCTGAATTTTAAACCCTATGAAACCACGTTGGCTAAAATCTCAAATTCCCTCCGGTAAAAATTACCATCAACTCAAAGGACTTTTATCGGAGCTTAATTTACACACGGTCTGTGAAGAGGCCAAATGTCCCAACATTGCCGACTGCTGGCAACGCAGCACAGCAACGATCATGATCATGGGCGACATCTGTACCCGCAGTTGTGGCTTTTGTGCTGTCAAAACAGGCAAACCTCTTCGACTCGATGAGGAAGAACCTCAACATGTTGCCGAAGCCCTTTCTCGACTCAAACTAAAACATGTCGTGATTACTTCGGTCGATCGCGATGATCTACCTGACGGTGGAGCCAGACATTTTGCCAAAACGATCTGGATGGTAAAAGAAAAATGCCCCGAGACAAAAGTCGAAGTATTGATCCCGGACTTTAAAGGCCAAAAACGAGCCTTAGAGATGATTTTTAATGCTGAGCCCGATGTGCTCAACCATAATTTAGAAACTGTGGCTTCTCTGCAAAAACAAGTCCGGCCCCAAGCCAGCTATGACACTTCACTCTTGGTTTTATCTGAGGCAGCCAATGCAGGTTTAATGGCAAAAAGCGGTTTGATGTTGGGGCTTGGTGAAAGCAACGAAGAAATTCAGCAAGCCTTGCAAGATTTAAGGGAGCGCGGACAAGTCTCAATATTAACCTTGGGACAATATTTGCGCCCCACTCCAAAGCATTTAGAAATAAAAAAATATTATCATCCCGAGGAGTTTGAACATTGGAAGGAATACGCTTTAAACTTGGGTTTTCAATATGTCGCGAGTGCTCCGATGGTGCGGAGTTCTTACCATGCGGATTCCTTGACTTTCTTTTTGAATGCTCAAAAGGAAAGTCATAAAGAAAAATCCATTCCTTCCTCTTAAGACGAAGAGGAGAAGAAGAGGAGTTTGAAAGAGACTGCCCAATAATATGAATTAATTCCAAAAAATAACAGCGATGAAATTATTTAAAAGATGTACCCATATACAGAGCAAAAGATTTTGCTTCCAGAGACGAATAAATATTAACAAAGACCCGAGCATTAAATAATAAGGCAAAAAATAGAGGGTGAGTTGATTTAAATGGCCTAATACAAAAAACAGGGTCACGAATGAAGCGGCTAAAGTGGGCCCCAAACTGCGCTCTAAATGAAAAAACAAAAAGCCTCGAAATAAAATTTCTTCACAGAGAGCCGGGACAAAAACTAATAAAAACAACTGTGCCCCCAGAGAAATATTCATTAAAAAATCTTGATACTCCTGATACTTGACTTGAGGTACTTGAATGAAATAGTTCATAAGCACACTGGTAAAAAAAATAAGCCCAAGAGTGATGAGGCTCACTTGCAAAAAATCCTTGAGAGAAATCGAGCGTAGCTGAAGCCAGTGTTTGAATGGAATCCCCTTCACAGCACTCAAAATAAAAACCGGGATGAGAAAGACCAAAATTTGTAAAAGAAAAATGCTCCAGAGTTTAAAATAAGGATAGAGCAAAATCATGCCCGTCAGATAAAGCAGCAATTGCAAAACGGTGAAGGAAAGAAAAAAGAAGGCAGAAAAATTCTTTGGATTTATAGAAGAAAGATTCTCATTTTGTTTATCCATCGATTCCATTAGAATAAAATATAGAAATAAATACAAACATAAAAAGCTAGCACAAAGGGACGATTGACAAAGCCCCTATGGAGAGAGTGTTCAAAAAGTCGCTTTTTTAATGCTCTCATAAAAATAATTTGAACTGAGGCAAAATATGTCCAAACCTTATATCATGGAAGATTTTAAAAATGAGCGCAATATTAATGTTCGCTATAAATTTAGCGGCGATGAAATGCATGTGCTCAGTCAACTCACAGACGACCATCATGATATTCAGCTTTTTTTTCGCATTGGAAAAGCAAATCGAAAAATTCTCGAAGTGAAGGGGCAAATGAACTTACAACCTTTTCCCGACTGCAGTGGGGCTCTAGAAATTCTCGAAAATCTCAAAGGACTAGAAATCAACGTCGGAGTCAAAAAAAATTATCGTCAACGTTTTGAAAAAAAAGCCGGTTGTACCCATATCACCGAAATCTTCATGATCACGATCGACTTCATTTTTGCCCGACTTTATGGAACCGAAATTGTAGATAATGAAGCCGAAAAAGATCGACGGCGGCGAATTGGAGCCGAGCTCCTCTGTCAAAATGAAAGTTGTCACATCTTTAATCGAGAAAATTTAAAAGAGTTCG
>JACKPJ010000001.1 GCA_024233625.1 Deltaproteobacteria bacterium | reverse complement strand
GGGGATGTTGGAAATAAACCAAGACATACAAAATAGTCATCAGCAAGTCTTACAAGATGCTTATGTGAAAAGTCTCTTGGAAGAAGTCCCTCGACAAAATTTTTCTGTTGAAGCCAAGTTAAAACACTATCAAGCAATCATTGAAAAAAGCTGGCAAACCTTGAAAACTTTGGCAATGCCACAAAAAATGCAAGAAGCCTTTGATCATGTTCTCTTGCAAAAGGGAAAGCGTTTGCGTCCACTTCTGGTTATTTTGGCGGGCGAACTTTTTGAAATGCCAATCGAAAAATCACTTGTCCCGGCTCTAGCTTTAGAGACTTTTCATAATTCGACCTTAGTACATGATGATATCATGGATGAAGCTGAGCTGAGACGTGGCCAAGCCACAGTGCATCATCAGTGGGACGAAGCAACCGCAATTTTAATCGGTGATATTTATCTTACCAAGACCTACTCACTCTTGACTCATTTAGAATCCAAGCACATAGCACGGTCTATTTCCCTCTTTAATGAAGTCGTGGAGAAGATCATTCAAGGGCAATTTTTAGATTTGCAATTTGAAACTCAATCGGATGTGCTTCTAGAAGATTATTTGCTGATGATCGAAAATAAAACAGCGCTTCTTCTTGCAATAGCTTTGAAATTAGGTGCTCTCAATGCAGGAGCTTCTTTATCTGACCAGGAACATCTTTATGAATTTGGTAAAAAAATGGGGATGGCTTTTCAGATTCAAGATGATTTTTTAGATTGCTTTGGAAATAAACAAAGTTTCGGCAAAAAAGTAGGTGGAGATATTATTCAAAACAAAAAAACTTTTATAATTTTAAAAGCAATGGAAATTGCAGACGCGACAACTCAACAAAAATTAAAAAAACTCCTTTCAGAAAAAACAAAGCAGCCCGAAAAAAAAGTTTTGCAAGTGCAATCAATTTTAAAAGATCTAAAGATCGATTTAATGAGCCAAGAGGCTCAGAAAAGGTATTTTGATGAAGCACTATGGCATCTTTCAGCCGTGCCAGTACCCGAGAAGCGAAAGTTGCCACTCACATTTTTAGCTCAGAGTTTATTAAAACGAGAACATTAAGTAATAGGCTTAAACAAAGGCTTGGTAATAAAAGCATGAAAGCAGCTGATTCTATAAACATGTATCAAAATTTCCCAGCTAAATTAATGCTGCTAGGTGAGTATGCAGCGATAGTCGAAGCTTCAAGTTTAAATCTACCTTTTTATAAATATGGAGGAAGCCTTAAATATTCTTCTCCTGAACAAAAAAATGTAGCTGAAACTTCTCAAAAAGTATTGCGAGAATTTTATGAATATTTACTCAAGTTAGAAAAAAATACAGGAGAGCAAATTCTTAATCTTTCCCAATTTCACCAAGATTTGGACAAAGGGATTTTTTTTGATTCTTCGATTCCGAATGGTTTTGGCTTGGGAAGCTCAGGGGCACTTTGTGCAGCAATTTATGATCATTATGCTTTAAAAAAAAGGGATGTCTATTTTCAGGATCAGTCTTTTCAAAATGATTTATATTTAAAAGAGATTTTTCAAAGTATGGAATCTTTTTTTCATCAAAAGAGTTCGGGAATTGACCCTCTTGTCTGTTTTTTTAAAAAACCAATTCTCGTCAAAGCAATGTCAGAGATAGAAAGCATTGATGTTAAATTGACTTCCAAGATTGTGATTTATTTGGTGGATTCCGAAATTTCTCGTCATACTTCAAGTTACGTAAAATTTTTTTTAGAAAAGTACAAAAATAAAAGCTTTAGAAAAGAATTCGAATCCCAATATGTTAAAAACAATGAAATATGTGTTTCATCATTGATTCATCAGCATCCGGTTGAGTTTTGGGAGAGTCTTAAGGAAATCTCAAGGTACCAAAATCATTATATGCAGATGATGATTCCAAGTAAATTCAAGTCAATATGGGAAGAAGGACTTGAATCTAACTTATTTTTCTTCAAACTCTGTGGAGCGGGAGGAGGAGGATATTTACTAGCTTTTAGTTTGGACCCTGTTGAGACTGAGCAAAAGTTTGCAGAGTATGGATTTGATTATCATCGATTGGAGGCCTCAATGTTTGAATGTGCTGCAGAATGATCTTTTCCCTTAAACTTTTGTTCACTGGGTACTTGGCTCTTTTTTTCTTTTATTGGACTGATTATAATAAAAGATGGAGTGTTTTTGGCGAGCCTCTTAAGGTTTGTTGTTCACCGCAAAGGCGGATATTTGTAGGGATAGATTAAATCAATGACAAAACCTATAATTCACAATTTAGAGGAGCGAAAAAATGACCACCTTCGTCTGACGGAAGCAGCTCAATTGGCTCTCTATCAGAGGGATGAACGGTTTAATTATGAACCTCTATTTAGTCCTTTAGAGCTTCCCAATTTAAAAACGAAGACTTTCTTGAAGAAGCAACTTCGAGCACCCCTTTGGATTTCCAGTATGACAGGAGGTGCAGAGTCCGGAAAAAAAATCAACTATAATTTAGCGAAAGCCTGCCAGGAATTTGGTTTAGGTATGGGCTTGGGTTCTTGTCGGCCTTTGTTGGAAGATAAAAAATATTTAGCGGATTTTGACTTGAGACCGATTTTAGGATCAGACCGACCCTTTTATGCCAATCTTGGCATTGCCCAAGTCGAAGAACTTTTGAAAAAAAAACAAGCCGAAAAGATTAATGAACTAATCAATACCTTAGAGGCAGATGGGCTGATAATTCACATTAATCCCTTGCAGGAATATTTGCAGAGTGAAGGAGACCGTTATTTAAGACCTCCTATGGAAACAATTGAGGAAGCTATTTCAAAAATAAAATTTCCTCTTATTGTGAAAGAAGTTGGACAGGGAATGGGGCCTAAAAGTTTAAGAGCCTTACTGAAGCTGCCATTAGCAGCTATTGAACTCGCAGCTTTGGGTGGGACGAATTTTTCTAAACTGGAGCTGCAACGTAGTATGGATGCGGGAAAAAAAGAAGTTTATCAACCGATGAGCCGCATTGGTCATAGTGCAGAAGAAATGATTTATTTAATTAATCAAATTGAAGCAGAAGAGCCTCATCAAGTTCTATGTCGAGATATTATTATTTCTGGGGGAATTAAGACCTTTCTCGATGGACATTATTTGATGCAAAAGTGTCATTTGAGTTCAGTATATGGTCAAGCTTCTAGTCTGTTAAAGTATGCAAAACATTCTTATGAGAGTTTAAGGCAATATATTGAGTATCAAATTGAAGCTTTGAAACTAGCTCAAGCTTTGTTGAACTTGCGTGAGAGGGGTTAAAATAAAATTGGGAGGGTAAGGTATGACATCTATTAAGAAGGAAATGTATCACGATATCATCACGGGATTTAGCAAACTTAATAAAGATGAAAAGATAAAGTTTATTTCACAGTTTTTTAAATCACCTCATCAAACTGAAGAAGAAATTCGTAGCTATTGGTATATCGACCCCCACATTCAACAAAGGTTTGATGAGTTTAGTGAAAATACCATTAGCAATTTTTATATGCCTTACAGTTTGGCGCCAAACTTTCTCATCAATGATCAGATGTATATTGTTCCGATGGTGATTGAGGAAAGCTCGGTGGTTGCAGCCGCCTCACACGCTGCAAAATATTGGGCAGAACGCGGAGGTTTTCATAGTGAAATTATTGCGACTGAAAAACTCGGCCAAGTTCATTTTTATTGGGAAGGAAATCCACAAAAGCTCCAAGAACTCTTTCCCAAATTTAAAGTGAAATGTTTGCAAGAGACAACTGGAATTACTGAAAATATGCGCAAGCGGGGTGGAGGAATCAAAGACATTAGTTTAAGAAATATGAGTGAAGTAGAGCGCAATTATTATCAAATTTGGGCTAGTTTTGATACTTGCGACTCGATGGGCGCTAATTTTATCAATACTTGTTTGGAAACTTTTGCACATTGCCTCATAGATTTTTTTGAAACAGATGCAGACTTAAGAACTGAAAAAAAACCTCAGATTATTATGAGTATTTTGTCCAATTATACACCCAATTGTTTGGTGCGAACTTGGGTAGCCTGTCCCATTGAACAGTTAACGGGTTTTGGCACCTTATCGGCACAAGAGTTTGCCTGGAGATTTGAAAGGGCTGTGCACATCGCTCGTATTGATCCTTATCGCGCGGCAACTCATAATAAAGGAATTTTTAATGGAATTGATGCTGTTGTTTTAGCGACAGGAAACGATTTTAGAGCTGTCGAAGCCGGAGGTCATACTTTTGCATGTCGTGATGGACATTATCGCAGCCTTTCACAAGTCAGTCTTAGTGGAGGCATGTTCAATTTTTCTTTAACCTTGCCTTTAGCCTTGGGAGTTGTGGGTGGTCTGACAAATTTGCATCCGATGGTGAAATGTTCTTTAGAACTTTTACAAAACCCCTCGAGTGAGACTTTGATGATGATTGCTTCAGCGGCTGGTCTGGCAAATAATTTTTCGGCGGTACGTTCTTTAACGACAACGGGCATTCAAAAAGGTCATATGAAAATGCATTTATATAATATGCTCAACCATTTTACTGCAACGGAGGAACAAAAAAATCTAGCGGTCGAACATTTTAAAGATCATGTTATTTCTTATAACGCGGTAAGAACTTTTTTAGAAGAACTGCAAAACTAAGAGGTAGGTCAGCCAATTTTATGTTCACTGATCATTCTGAAAAAGAGACGACTCAAACTTTTTTCTCTCATGGGAAGATTTTATTGAGCAGTGAGTATCTCGTTTTAGAGGGGGCGAAAGCCTTGGCCCTGCCTTTAAAAGCGATTCAATCGATGCATGTACAAAAACAGGCGCAAACTAAAAGTAAAGCCAGTAAAATGAGTTGGAAGAGTTTTCAAAATAGAGCTTTGTGGTTTGAACTAGAATGTTTATTGCCCGACTTTAAAGTGATTCAAGCCACGGATTTGTCCGTTGCGAAGAGACTTATCGAAATTTTTAAAGCACTCAAACAGATCAATCCTGCCTTTATTACGGAATTATCCAAAGACTCTTGGCGGATTCAAACAGATCTGGATTTTGACCGCTATTGGGGATGGGGAACAAGTTCCACTCTTATCGCCAATTTAGCGAAATGGGCTGAGACCAATCCTTATGTTCTTTTAGAGAAAACTTTTCAGGGGTCCGGTTATGATATTGCGTGCAGTAATGCCAAAGGTCCGATTTTTTTTAGGAGGAATAGCGATTCATCTGTGGAAGTAACTCCAGCAGCTTTTAAACCACCCTTTTTGTCCCAGCTTTTTCTCGTCTACTTAGAAAAAAAACAAAATTCATATGAAGCCATTTATCAATTTAATCAAAGTTCTTCAAGCAATGGACGAGATGTTACTTTTTTTAGCAAGCTGACAGATGATTTAAGTCAGGAGAAAAATTTAGAAAATTTTTCAAATCTCATTGTCGAGCACGAGAAAAGAATGTCTAAAATTCTAAAAAAGCCTCGTATTCAAGAAAGTTTATTTTTCGATTTTTTTGGCCAAACCAAATCATTAGGAGCTTGGGGAGGAGACTTTGCTTTAGCGATTTGTCCTGAAAGTCATACGGAAGAAGAGCTGAAAAATTATTTTTCAAAAAAAGGTTTTAATACGGTATTCCCTCTCGAAGTCTTCGCTTTGATGGGCTAAAATATTTATATGACTTTAAAGCTAGAGCAAGTTGAAAGCGATCTCTCTCACGATCTGCGAGTTGCGTGGAGAAGCCCTTCGAATATTGCAATTATTAAATATTGGGGTAAAAAAGCTCAGCAAATTCCTCAAAACCCTTCTTTGAGCTTGACCCTTTCCAATGCCTTTACCGAAACAGAAATTCATTTAAAAAATAAAAAATCAGCCAAGAAAGACCCTGAACTGGAATTCCTTTTTGAAGGTCAGACGCAAACTGAATTTAAACAAAAAATTAAGCGTTATTTGCAGTCGATGAAGGAAGAGCTCGCTTGGATAAATGATTTTGATATGCGGATTTATTCACACAATAGTTTTCCCCACTCAGCAGGGATTGCATCTTCCGCATCGAGTATGAGTGCTTTAACTTTGGGACTGGCCCAATTGGAAGCACAGGTCAAAGGACATACTCTAAGCCAAAAAGATTTTTTACAGCGCGCTTCTTATTTGGCACGACTTGCTTCGGGCAGTGCTTGCCGGTCGATTTATGGACCTTGGGTTGCTTGGGGAGAAAATAAAAGTTTAAAAGAGAGTTCAAGTCATTGGGGAAGTCCAATTCGGATAAAGGTTCATGAAATTTTTCAAGGCCTGAGAGATAGTATTTTGATTATTGATTCAAAGGCTAAAGAGGTTTCAAGTCGTGCAGGTCATCAACTGATGCAAGAGCATCCTTTTGCTTCGGCTCGATATGAGCAAGCGCGCAAAAATTTTAAAAAGGTATTAAAAACTTTAGAAACAGGGGATTGGGATGGTTTTGCGAGTATTGCAGAATCGGAAGCATTAACTCTGCATAGTCTGATGATGAGTTCTGCGAAGCCCTTTATTTTAATGAATCCCAATACGCTTCAATGTATTGAAAAAATATGGGATTTTAGAAATCAAAATAAGGTTCCTCTTTGTTTTAGTTTGGATGCAGGCCCCAACTTGCATCTTCTTTATCCAAAGCTCGTCCATAATACCGTTAAAGCCTTTATCGATCAGGAGCTCAGAAAGTTTTGCGAAATGCAAAAGGTTCTTCATGATCATAGTGGTTCAGGGCCGAAGGAGATTTTATGAACCGATCCGAACTTTTGAACCTGAAAAAACGCGTCGAAAAAGAGCTCGTTTCTCTTATTAAAGATTTAGGCAAAGATGGCGGTTTTTTAAGTCCTTCGATTTATGATACTTGTCAGTATTTAAGATTTATGCCTCCTCAGGATCCAATGCCGACTGTTGAATGGCTATTAGAGCAGCAGCAGGCTGATGGAGGTTGGGGAAATATTAATATGCCTCTTTCTCGAGACGTACCGACTGTTGCGGCTATTCTTGCTTTAGATCCTTATCAGAATCATTTTGCTAGAATAAAAAAAGCTCAACAAGAAGGATTGAATTTTATTAAGACCCAAAAAAAATTTTGGCAGCAAATTGATGAAGATGAATTAATGGTAGGGGTTGAAATCATTTTGCCAAAATTACTCCATGAAGCAAAAGGTAAAAATATTTTATTGGATGATGAGCATTACGAAATCTTGATGATGAGCCGAGAAAAAAAGCTCAAACTTGTAGAGCAACTTGGTCCCTGTCCAGGAACTCCAATTGCTTTTTCTTGGGAAGCCTTTGATTTTTTGCCGGACCCTTTATGGTTTGATGCTTCAGGTAGTGTTGGAAGTAGTCCTGCGGCGACAATTGCTTGGTTAAAAAAAGCGGAGTTGATACCTGAATTAAAGGAATATGTTGAACAAGCTAGAAGTTTTTTGCAACAAGCAGAAAAGTCTACTCATTATTTAAGTCCAAGACTTCTTCCTTTTGCGTGGCCTGTTCATCATTTTGAAATTATTTTCTCTTTGTTTCCAATGATACAGGCAGGTTTAGATAAAATAGATCTACTATTTCCACTAATACAAAACAAAAGCAAATTACTTTTTTCTGAAATCTCTAAAAATGGTTTTGGCCACAATCCATTTTTCATCAGTGGGGATGTGGATGATACTGCGGAAGGTTTAGAAATATTAAGTCATTTGGGGTTTCCGGTTGATAAAAATATTTTGAAAGTTTTTATCAAAGATGAAAAAATTTTTACTTACCCAGGTGAATTACATGCTTCCTCAAGTGCTACCGCACATGCAATTCATGCAATGCCAAATTTAGAGATAAACCCAACTCCTTTTTATGATTTTCTATACTCTTTTCAAAGAGAAGACGGTTGTTGGAAAGATAAATGGCACATATCAGAGTTTTATAGCACAAGTCATGCTTTAATTGCCCTTAAAAAAGAGAGCTCAATTGCTTTTGATAAAGGTTTTAATTTTTTAATTAATTCACAAAATGAAAATGGTAGTTGGGGTTCTAGCAGCCAGTCCACTTATATAGAAACCTCTTATGTTATATTATCTTTATTAGAATTAAAAACAGCTTTACCTGACTTAGCTAAAGAATTGAATCCTGCATTAGAAAAGGGGTTTGATTTTATGTTAAACAACTTTCATTCCAAAAAAAGTGATACATATCCAAAACAATGGGTGGGAAAGGAACTTTTCTCTATCTATCGAGTGGACCGTTCCTTTGAGCTTTCGTGTATATTACGAATTATTTTGGATAAACTCACAAAAATGGAGGAGGGTAAAAATGAATAAGCAACCTAGTTTGGAAGAATTTATACAATTTCCTTTGGAGAAAATCAAAACTTATGCTCCGCAGACGATGATTTATGTTCCCTCAGGAACGCGTCGTGATGCCGTGCTTCACAATAAGAAAGACCATGGGCAAGAGCTTTATCAGTATTCGTTGGATCGCATGATTGAGGCCTATCAAAATATTTTTGACCATGGGATCAAGTATCTTTTTAATACAGCGGTGATTCCTTCCTTATTTGAAGAGTCAACCCCGGGCTACCAAGAAAATCTCTGGCGCTGGTTGGATCAAGGTCTGGCGGGAGGCCCGACTTTAGCGGAGTTTCAAAGGCGAGGATGGAGAGTACGTATTATTTTTGGAGAAAAATTTCCTCAGCTTAAAGCGGCTCAAGAGCGTTTAATTCAAAATTGCCCGAAGACTTCCGAACATAATCTTTGGTTTAATATCGTTGAGGACTTTGGCATGATGTGGAGACGAATCCTTTCGAGTGTGCAAGGAGTGAATTTTAAAAAACTAAGTGAGCTCTCAGAACATATCTACGAAATGGAAATTCCCACGGCAGGCCTTTATGTAGCGACGGGTAAACCGACTTTATCTCCGGACTTGTTTCCCCCCTTTGTAATGCGTGATCGGATGGAATGCTATTGGAGTGAAAAGCCCGGTTACAGTTTGGATGCCAGGCAGCTTCGTGAAATTCTTTATGATAGTTATTTTGTGCGTAAAACCTGGAGAAAAGACAAGACGGGTCGAGCGGCGGCGGCCCTTGAGCAACGCTATATGTGGGAAAACGCGCCAACCATTGGCTTGGGTCAGCGGGTGGGACCGTTTTGGTATCCCCAGAGTATTGCGATGCCACAGCCTCAAGAGAAATCTTTATGACAGTATTGCTAAGTAGTTTTTTTGAACGGCTTTGATGAAATTCTTATTTTTAAAAGCAATACTTGATGCAAGAATTTCATCAGCCTGGCCCTACGGCGGTGTGTGAGCCGTGGGACAGAAAGTGAAAAAAATCTACTTAGCAATAGGGTCAGTATAAATTTAGATGATGACTTTAAGAAAAAAAATTTTAGTCGACACGGACATGGGAGTCGATGACGCGGTTGCGCTTAGTTGGTTAGTTCTACAAAAGAGATATCCAATCGAAATTCTGGGTGTGAGTACTCTTGCAGGAAATTCGGATGTTAAAAACGCCTGGCGCAACGCTTCTATTTTATTAAAGCAATTAAATCAGCAGAAAATTCCCGTGCTCGCGGGAGCAGAAAAACCCCTTCAACAGGAACGCAGTTATACCGGAGCGATGTTGCATGGTTGGGATGGACTCTGGTCATCCACTCAAGATCTTCCCTATGAAAATAAAGTTTCGCAAGATTGTCAAAAAGGTGTTGTTGACTTTTGGCAGTCTTGTCTGGAAAAAGATTTTGATCTAAATTTGATTTGTTTGGGGCCTTTGACAAATCTGGCAGTTGCGGAAAAAACTCATCCCGGTCTTTTAAAAAGATTTTTGCAAATAACTTGTTTGGGAAGCAGTAAATATTATGGGTCTTACTCCGTCTTGGCAGAATACAATTTTGGACAGGATCCCGAAGCGGCAAAAATTGTTATGGATTCAGGAGCCAATATTGCGTTGGTTCCCATTGAGGCTCATCATCAAGTGGTGCTTTCGGAAAAAGAATACCGAGAACGCTGCAATTTTTCTGCGCTTAATCTTACTTTTCTTCAAATTGCCATCGAAAAATACCTCGCTTTTAATCAAAATTATTTTCAAGAATCCACAGTGCGTTTTCCTGATTTAGTTGCCACTATTTTAGGAGTCGATTCGAGTTTAGGTAAGAGTCGCTCGGCACTTGTCAAAGTGATTACCGAAGAAGGTTTGGCGCGAGGCCAGTCGGTCATTTCTTTAGAAGCTCATGAGCGCCTCACCACCATTCTTTCTCAAAAAGAACTCAATCAAATGTGCCAATCTGCAATGGAAGATCCAAAATTTAATTTGGCTGAGGCGATGGGAGAAGTTCTGCAACGTGAAAGTGACAATGCTCAATATTTTTTTGAAATGAATTCGGAGAAAATAAAAAGAATTTTTTTTGAAATTTTTGAGGTACCTCATGCAGATTAAAGCTGTGCTATTTGATCGCGATGGTGTCTTGCTTGATTACGATGAGGCTGCTGCGATGAATTTTTTTACGGGATTGTTTGAGGTTTCGACACAAGAGCTTTTTGAACATTGGGAGAAGTGGGGAAGAAAGGTGGGTTTTCCTAAAACACTTCATGAAGAAAAATTTTTTTTTGAAGGTTTTTGGCAGGAACTGAGCCAGGTTTATCAATTGGATGCAGCTGCACAAAAAAAATTACACGATTTGGACTATTTAAAATTTTTGCAACCTTTTCCAGAAGTGATTCCCACTCTTCAAAAAATCAAAGCGTGTGGCTTGGAGATGGGAGTTTTGTCAAATTTTTCTTTAGCTAGTTTGGAAGCTTCCCTGGAGAAAACAGGTCTACTTGATTTTTTTAAAGCCGCTTGTGCAGCGACTGTAATTGGAGCTTCGAAGCCCGAGGCAAAAGCTTATGAAATTGCTTTAGATCAATTGGGTTATTCAGCAAAGGAAGTTTTATTTGTCGATGATAAAGCCGATAATGTTTTGGGCGCGGAAAAAATAGGCATGCAGAGCTTATTATTGGATCGATCCCTTCCAGCTCATCAATATGAACATCAATCGATTGCCGATTTATCAGGGGTTCTCTACTTTCTTTAGAAGCCAAAAGAAAGTAGCAAAGATTGATTCATTTCTCTCAATTAATTTATTGTGATTTACCCATCTTCGTTTTAGATAGAGTGGTCGATGAAATGGACGGTTCAAAAAATTATTAGCTGGAGCCAGGACTATTTGCAAGGGAAGGGCGTTGAAAACCCACGCTTGGATGTTGAGCTGCTTTTAGAGGAGGTTTTGGGTATTTCCCGAATTCGTTTATATACGGAGTGGGACAGACCTCTTGATGAAGAGGAATTAAAAAAATTTAAGTCTTTGCTCAAACGCCGCGTGCAGCGCGAGCCTCTCGCCTATATTTTGGGAAGGCGCGAATTTTATAGTCTCGGCTTTAAAGTAAATTCGGCAGTTTTGGTTCCACGTCCCGAAACTGAAGAGCTGGTCGAGTTTGCTTTAGATTTTTTGAAAGAAAAAAAAGAAGAAAAAATAAAAATCTTGGATCTCTGCACAGGTAGCGGTTGTATTTTAATCAGCTTGCTTAAAAACTTGCCGCAGTCTGAAGGTGTCGGCATTGATTTTTTGACGGAAGCACTGGCTGTCGCGCAAGAGAATGCAGCAGCTCATCAAGTACAAGACCGTACAACCTGGATAGAAGCCGATCTTTTGCAAGACTGGCCCGCGGAAATCTTGTCACAAAAATTCGATTTAATTACTGCGAATCCGCCCTATATTCCTGAGTCCGAGTGGACACAGCTGCAAGAAGAAGTCCAGTTTTTCGAACCAAAAAGCGCTTTGATCAGCGGCCCACATGGCACGGATGTTTATGCGGCGATCTTTGAAAATCTCAAAAATATTTTGGCATCGGGTGCTTTATTCATTGGAGAAATGGGAGAGGAACAGTCAAAAATTTTGAGTAGTCTCGCCCATGAGCAGTTGCCTGATATAAAGACTTCTGTTCTTAAAGATCTTTCTGGCAAAGAGCGCTTCTTTTTAATTTCAAACTCGCCCCGATAAACGGGGCTCAAACAATGTACGGCTTTGTTGGTCTAAAAATTCTATAGATTTTTTAATAAATTTATAAAAAACGTATTTTCTCCTATTGATTATGAATCATCACATGAGTGCTCGCGTTATTGACCGATGTAGCTGTTTGATTAACCGGTTCGGGAGGTGAGTTGAGGTAGTTTTCACTGATGCCAGCCAGTTGCATGGCAATCGCTGCATAGCCCGAGTTGGTATGGCTTTCAGGAGCCCCCGAGACTTTGGTATCTTTTTCGTTTTTTGCTCCTTGGATGGCTGACGACATTGTATAAAAGACTTCGGGAGGAATCATCTCGATCACACTTTGAGGTGCCTGATATTTTAGAATGGCTACCACTAGAGCAACCGTATTGCCGCGATATTTTTCTTCAATGTCACTGACTTGGTTTTTAACATGGGACCAATCTCCACTTTTGACAGCATTGGCCATTGCATAAAAAATCGATTCGGCCTGAGTTTTATTAATACTGTCTTTGCTGCCATAACGCGGACTCAGGCTTCCATTGAGATATCCCACATAAGAATTGAGAGCTTCACTGGTGGCGACTTTACGATTTTCGATTTCTTGGGCATGTGCCAATTCGGCGGCTTCCTGTGCAGCTTGTTCAGCGAGCAGAGCTTCCTCCTGAGCTCGAGCGGCATCTTCAGCGGCTTTCCTTTCTTCGAGAGAAGCCTGATAGCCATCGATATTTTTTTGATAACGGTCGATGACTTTCTCTAAGTTTTGTTGATCGACATCTAAGCCTTCGCGGGACATATTGTTTTC
The DNA here is from genome assembly GCA_024233625.1 of Deltaproteobacteria bacterium. Classification (GTDB taxonomy): domain Bacteria; phylum UBA10199; class UBA10199; order DSSB01; family DSSB01; genus JACKPJ01. The sequence goes on along the minus strand of JACKPJ010000001.1, from coordinate 295,152 downwards.
TAATGCGTTGTAGAGAGTCTGTTGTGACTCAAGTTCTCCCAACAGTAGTTCAATTTCGTCCAAAGCCACCAGTTTGCTGTCGACTGATTTGTTTGAGCTTCTGACAGAACGCATGCGATTTTCGAACTCCTCCAAAGTGTCGCCGATATTGGAGCGGGTTTGTTGATAGCGATCGCTGAGAGCTTGCTGAGTTTGAGAAAGATCGGGCTTCGAACTTTGACCCGAGAGCTCTCCAGCTTCAATATAAGCTTGTTCAGGAATGTTTTGCTGATTTTGTATGCGTTGTGGATTGTTTTGATTTTGTGGACGGTGATAACGGTTACTGTAGATAGAATCCCCCATGAGTAGGCCTCCATTGCGAGCCTGTAAAAATCTTTATCATTTTTTTCAGGCCATAGAAATTAAAACTAAACATGAGTCCATGACCCATGCGATTAATTTCCAACAATGCGACTCTGATGAAGACTTTAAAGATTCCACTCAAATAAAGTCTTATATTTTAACAAGTTGCATTATTAAGCCGTGTTTAAGGCTTACTCAAAACTAAACTCTGTCTATCTGATAAGATATTTTCGTTTTAATGGAGCAGTAAAGTTGCGAGCTAGGAGAAAATTCTTATAAAAAAATCTTAATGAGACTTACTCATTTTAAATTTTCTTTGCCCCCGAATAAAATACCTAAATCTTCAATCATCTAGCTAAGATTCGTAAACTCGCTGCGCTCAGAAAGTGCGAATCTTTTCACACTGGTTTTGTTGATTTCAGATTTAGGTATTTTTTCGAAGGGGAAACCATTCTATTGTACTAATTTGTTTTATTTTTTATTCTTAGTTGTTTATTCTTTCTTTTCTTTTGAAGTAGCGTTTTCGCTATTTTCGATTTTCTTTTGGTAAGCATTACTGATGCCGGCTAACTCATTAGCTTGAGCAGCATAACCTGAGTTATTGGTTCCAGTTTTACCACCTCCTATAATTTTAACGCGTTTTTTGTGTGGTTTATGACTACCTTGTATTGCATTTGCTAACTTATAATAAACATCAGCTGGGATGGTTTCTTGGACCTCTCTCGGAGCATGATTTTTAATGATAGCAATGGCTATTGCGGCACTGGTTCCACGCTTTTTAGCGTCCAAACTACTCAATTGGTTCGATAGTGGGCCCCAGTCATCACTTTCAATTCCGTTTGCAATCAGTCTTAGAATAGATTCTGCTTGAGCAGCATTATCTTTTTTGTTTCCTTTATAGACAGGTGATATAGAGCCGTTTACATGTCCCACAAGAGAGTTGAGGGTTTGAGTAGTTTTTTCTTTTCTTTCTTTAATTTCAGCTTCTCTTGCAGCTTTGGCGGCTTCTTGCTCAGCTTTTTCTTTTTCTATTGCTTCAATTTCAGCTCTTTTTTCAGCAAGCTCTGATTGAAATCCGTCGATATTATTTTGGTATTTATTGATGATTAGATCAAGATCGTTATCATCAACGGGTAAACCATGACGTTCCAGGTTATCTTCTAAAGCGTCATACAAACTTTTTTGCTTTTCAATTTCTGATAAAAGAGATTCAATTTCTTCTAATGAGGCTATTTTTTCGGTTTCGCTGGACTTTGAAGAGATGACTTCTTTCATTCGGCCCTCAAACTCTTGAAGAGTATTGCCGATTTTTTTTCGCACTTCTTGATAGCGATCGCTCAATGCCTTTTGCGATCGAGTTAAAGGTTGCTGACTTTCTGAAGAGAGATCTCCGTCCTCGATGTACTCCTCAGTTGAGGCCTGCGTGGCTCCTGAACTTGGTTGATTTTGAACATTGTTTGAATAATTACTATGATAACGATTATTATATACAGCATTTCCCATGATGTTTTCCTCCATGATCAATCATGATCAATTAGATTTAGATATATTGGGTAATTATTTCTTAAATAAACTAAGCACCCTGTTTCAGAGAAATTTCTACCAATGGGCTTTCAACAAAACATCCCCCGAAAGGGTGATTTTGCATAAAAAAAAGCCTGGTTTAATCAAAAAACCAGGCTTAATATGAAGTCTGTACTTGGAAAGGGTTTTTAATTTTTTTTAATTATCTAATATTTAATATTAATTTTTTTGCCTCTTCATGCTGGGTTTTTAGTTCTTCGGTTGCGACGGGATTGGGATTTGCAGCATAGGCCTCACTCTGGCCGGCCATTTCGATAGCAATGGTAGCGTATCCGGAGAGAGTAATGTCTGTTTTTCCTGCATTGAGCAAGGGCTTATCACCATTTGACATGATGCTGATCTTGCGATCTCCTTGATTATCACTGTTTTGGACACCACTGGCGAGATCATAAAAAACCTCTGCAGGGATGGTTTCAATCACACTTTGAGGTGCTCGATCTCTGATGAGAGCAATGACCAAAGCAACACTTTCGCCACGTTTTTTGTCCTCAATGCTGTCAATTTGATTCTTGAGCTGTGACCAGTCGCCACTTTGGATGGCATTGGCCATGATGTTAAGAATGTTTGCTGCTAGAGTGCGTTTGAGTTCTTCGTCTGAATGGTATTGAATCTCGTTTGATCCATTGAGATGGCCCACAAGCGATCTTAAGGTATGACTGGCGTCATTCTTTCTGTTTTCCAACTGTTGTTGTTTTGCGACTTCAGCAGCTTCTTGCTGTGCTCTCTCATTTTCCGCAGCCTCTTGCGCCAAGCGAGCTTCTTCAGCTTTTTGTTTTTCAAGCTCGAGAGCTTTTGCGAGAGCGTCTTTTTGTTCGAGCAGATTGCCTTGGTAACTATGAATGTTCTTTTTATAGTCCTTTAGGGTGGAGCGAAAGTCTTGAGAATCTTGCTTTAGTCCTTGGCGGGTCAAATTATTTTCCAAGGCATTATAGAGAGTGCCTTGCGATTCGATTTCGGCTAAAAGAGATTCGATTTCGTCAAGAGCATTGAGTTTATCATCGACAGAATGACTGGAGTTCTGAATTGATCTCATTTTATCTTCGAATTTTTCTAAGTTATTGCCAATTTTTTCTCGAGTCTGTTGGTAACGGTCTGTCAAAGCTTTTTGAGTTTGTGTTAGAGGAGCCTCAGAATTATTCAGCTCACCGTCGGAAATATATTGCTCGACGGGGGCTTGATTTTGAGTTGAGTTCAAGCTTTGGGATGGATTGTTCGAACGTTGAACCTGTGGTTGATGATAACGATTTCCATAAACGGAATTACTCATAACTAAACCCTCCTTAAAGGTACTTCGATAAATATCACATTGTTAGCTTTTGGATTGGATAAAGAAGTGATTTTTTAAGAAGAGATCAATTTATATAGACAGAAAACCACCGCAAAAATTTTTTAAGAATCTTTTTGTCCTCTTTGAGGACGCACCACCCAAACTAACACCACACTAAAATAATCAATGAATATATTTCACTTATCGAAAACTTAGCACACTTAAGTTGTTGATAAAATATTTTTTTTGAGAAGCATATAAAATAAAATAGTCATCTGGACAAGGTGTTGACCTGAAAGAAAAAAGTAAAATAGCTGACTTAGAAACAAGATATTTTAACGAGCTTCTTTGAGTTGTTCGGCCTGATAATAGGCTCGCAAGCGCTCGATGAGTTCCTCGATATTGCCTTCTAAAATCGACTCGAGTTGATGCAATGTCAGACCGATGCGGTGATCGGTTACTCGGCCTTGTGGAAAATTATAGGTACGGATTTTTTCACTGCGGTCGCCCATTCCTACCATGCTTTTGCGTTGGGAGCTTTGCTCTTCCATTTGTTTGATGCGCTCGATCTCATAAAGTCGGGCTTTTAAGACCTTGAGGGCCTTGGCCTTATTTTTATGCTGACTTTTTTCGTCGCGGCATAAGACAACGATACCGGTTGGGATGTGAGTCATGCGCACGGCCGAATCCGTCGTATTGACGCTCTGACCTCCAGGACCACTGGCGCGCATCACGTCGATTTTGAGGTCTTTTTCGTCGATGTCGATATCAACATCTTCGGCCTCAGGCATTACGGCGACGGTGACGGTCGAGGTGTGAATGCGTCCCGAAGACTCAGTCTTGGGCACCCGCTGGACGCGGTGAACTCCGCCTTCAAACTTTAAATCGCTGTAGACCTGGTCTCCTGAAATTTGAGCGACGACCTCTTTGAGGCCACCTACGCCGGTGTTACTGCTATCGACGATTTCGACGTTCCAGCCTTTTTTCTCGGCATAGCGACTGTACATCCGAAAAAGGTCCGCGGCAAAAAGACCGGCTTCGTCTCCACCTGCTCCGGCACGAATTTCCAAAAAGATATTTTTGTCGTCATTGGGATCTTTGGGCAAGAGGAGAATTTTAAGCTTTTGTTCGAATTCTTCGAGTTCTTGTTCGAGGCGAGGAATCTCGTCTTTGGCCATTTCACCCAAGTCTGGATCGTTAAGAAGTTCGCGGTTGCCTTCTAGATCCGCCTTGGTTTTTTGGTAAGCTTCGAAGGTTTCAACGAGTTCCTTTAAATGAGAATGCTCCTGATTGACCTTGCGAAAGCGCTGGGGATCGGTGGTGATCTCAGGATCCATGAGTTGCTCTTCAAGCTCTTTATAACGGACGACGACTTTTTGGAGTTGTTCAAACATAGGTGGGGAACCTAACAGAGTTCAGGCTGGGTGACAAGACTCATTCTTTTTTATCGGATTTATCCGTTGTCAGAAAGTCATCTAAAAAACTTTCATGCTTTTGCTCTAAAAGTTGTTTGCGGGTTTTTTCCTGGCGTTGGGAAGTTTTTTTGCTTTCGAACTGCCTGCCTTTTTTTTCATTGAGGAGCTCTTCGACGAGTTCATCAGGGGGTTTCATCGTCCCCATGTCTTTTTTTTCAAACCAGTCAACTTTTAGCCAAGGGGGAAGCTGAATATTAAAAGGCTTTTTGCGATAGCCTTTAAACTCCTCTTCGGGAGCTTTGTTTTCTTTCTCTTGCGGCTCTGGTTTACTTTTGATCAGATTTTTAATGCGCTTCAGCACCTTAAGTTCCTTACTTTTAATCGGCCAATTACCCATTCAAGACGAGGAAATACTAACCCATTTGGGTGTAAATTTCTAGTGCTTCTCCGACATTTGAAACATGGATGATTTCCATGCCAGGAATGCTTTTTTGTTTCCAACCTCTTTCGGGAATCATCGCCTTTTTAAGTCCCAAACGTTGAGCTTCTTGAAGACGGAGTTCTGTTCCCGAGACCGGTCTGACCTCGCCGTTGAGACCGACTTCTCCCAAAATCAGGCAGCGCTCTTGGGGGGCCTTACCCTGAAAACTGGAAGCCATCGCCAGGAGTAAACCTAGGTCGACTGAGGGTTCGTCGATGTCTAAGCCACCGACAACATTGATGAAAATATCCTGACCGCCGATGCCTAAGCCCACAATTTTTTCTAAAATGGCTACCAGTAGCGCGACTCTTTGGCTGTCAACTCCGATGGCGACTCGGCGGGGCATGCCAAAAGAAGTGGGTGTGACCAGAGCTTGCAGTTCTGCCAACAGGGGACGCGTGCCTTTCAAACTGCTTAAAATGACCGATCCCGGACCGAGTTGGGGGCTCTCCGACAAAAAAAGCTCCGAAGGGTTGCTGACTTCTTGCAGTCCCAGGGCGTCCATTTCGTAGACGGCCAGCTCACTGACCGAGCCAAAACGGTTTTTAAAGGTGCGCAAAATGCGATAGGGCTGACCGCGTTCTCCTTCAAAATATAAAACGGTGTCGACCATGTGCTCTAAAATCTTGGGACCTGCCAGCGAGCCTTCCTTGGTGACGTGGCCGATCAAAATAATGCTCATGCCTCGAGATTTGGCGAGATAAATCAACTTGCCGGCGCATTCTCGTACTTGGGAAACACTTCCCGGGACCGAGCTGAGTTCGGGCTGGTAGACTGTTTGAATCGAGTCGACGATCAGCATTTGCGGTTGGGCTTTTTCGATGCGGGGCAGGGCCTTGGCCAGGTCATTTTCGGTCATGACCAGGAGGTTTTTTTCCTTGATTTGTAGTCGATCCGCTCGCAGTTTGATCTGGTCAACCGATTCTTCTCCACTTAAATAGGCCACAGTTTGCTGTGCAGATTGATTTTTTTTGGCAATATTGGACAATAATTGTAGGGCTAAAGTGGACTTACCGATGCCTGGATCGCCTCCCAATAAAATCACCGATCCTGGAACCATTCCTCCCCCTAGCAAGCGGTCAAACTCGCCTAAACCGGTTATCGTGCGAGGAGGGGCCTCCGAGCCAATTTCTTCCAGGGGCAATAAATCTGAACTTAAACTATAAAAGTGCTCGCCTTGAGCATGTTTGGCCGCTATATGACGAGGGCTTTGCTCTTCGACGAGGCTATTCCACTCGCCGCAATCGGGGCAACGCCCTAGCCACTTGCTCGTTTGGTAGGAACAAGCTTGGCATTCGAAATGAGTCTGTGATTTGGAAGAAGCCTTGGCCATAAATGCTCATTTTTTAGGCATGAAAAAATTTGTCATTATTTTTCATGTAGTTAAAACGTTCAGTGAACGCGCGGTCACTGCGTTCACTGGAATTTTCTGGATTTTAAAGAAAGAATAGCTCATAAAATCTTCGCAACTTTAAATCCAATCTATGGGGGATCATGCCATGGAAAAAGACTTTTTTCAAAGTCAAATCTTTCTCGCTTCGGTGAAAGAGCTCAAAAAAATCGAGCAGCAATTGCCTGAAGTCAGTCGGACGCTTTCGACGACTCAAGTCTTGGAAAAAAATCATCGCAGCGGAAAAGTATTAACGGAGCTCAGCAAAAAGCTTCCACGTATCGAGAAAAATCAGCTCTATCAAAAAGTTGCAAAAATTTTAAAGAAGAATGCACGCCAACTTTTCTATTATCAGCAGTTTTACCAACACTTTCCGCATAAAGTTCCCAAGATTGCCAATGTCGAAAACCTAACTTGGACGCATGTGCGCGCGACCTTGAAGCTGCAATCCAAAGAAGAAATATTGTATTATCTGAATGAAGCGGCCGAAGCCGGAACGCCTTCTCGACACTTGGAGCTTGCGGTCCGGCATGATCTCTTCAACTTAATCAAATCTTCTTCCAAAGCCCACCCCAAGGGAAAAATCATTCGCGACATGACTCCTACCTATACCTTTGTCGCGGTTTTGGTTGCGGTGATTGACGGAGATACCCTGGAGCTCATCGCCGAACAGGGCTTTTATGCACAATACCGTCTTCGCATTCGTCTTCACGGCATCAATGCGCCAGAGATGCACGGGCCGCAAGCCAAAAAAGCCCAAGAGAGCAAAGACTTTGTGATTAAAGCGCTGAGCGAGCTGGAGTTTATGATTATCAAGACATACAAAACCGATGCCTTTGGCCGCTATGTCGCCGATGTGCTCTATCATCCCCTGTGGACCGACCATAAAAAGATTTTTGAAGAAGGTTTTTATCTCAACCAACAATTGCTGGACTTTGGTTTGGCCAAGTTGGCGGTGTATTAGGGGGAGTGAAGTATTAAGACGGAGTAAACTAACTATCTGAATTTACTGTTAAAATCATGAAGTCTTGAAAAATAGTCTTTTTACTCCGTCTTGAATTTTATAATTATTAATGGAAAGAACGCTTACTGAATTATTTGGCTAATTTTAGGAGGTAAAATGAAAGAAGAAATTTACAAAAAGTTTTTTCGATACCTTGATCAAAGGGTAAATGGTATAGGTGGAGACCCATATCAAGATGGCTATAGGCATGATTTTTTAAAAATTTTCAAGGAATCTTTTGAAAGGAATATCCGCGTGAAAGGGGATGCAATTTGGGATTGGGTAGACAAACATGAATATGAAAAATTAAAAAACCCTGAATTTAAGAAGTGGCTGGGGAGGCTGTGTAGGACATGGGATGACTATTGGTTTCTGAAGGAAAATTATGACGAAGTATAATTGAGGTAATCATGAAAGCACTTTTACATTTTCAGACCAGGTTCTTTTTTCTACTTTTTTGCTGCTTGAGTATTCCTTTATTAATGGATTCACTTTCCTATGCGCAAGAAAGTAGTCGTCCGTTGATAAAAAAAGCTTCTGCTCAAAAACATATTATTCCTTCAAAAAAGCACCAACCTAATCAAATTCAGGCTGATTTGGATGGTGATGATGTTCTCGATACCGTTACATTAGTACAAAATTTGAAAAATAAAAAATATGGATTAGAGATTAGTTTTGGAAATGGAAAAAAGGAATATCTCGCTATGGGAAGGGACCTCCTAGAGCAAGGGGTCGATAATTTAGATTGGGTGGGTGTTTTTAAGAAAGCTCCTCGAGGAAGCGTGTATTGGAATAACGTCAATGAAGAGGGAGATATTATTTCCAATTTGGAAGTCAAAGATGAAGAAAAAATAAAATTAAAACACGACGGAATTTTTATCCATAATGCTGAATCTTGTGGAGGCGGGATTATTTATTTTGAGAGTGGAAAGTTTAAATGGATTCAGCAAGAATAATTTTATGTATCAAAGAAAACAGCAAGACGGAGTAAAATAACTAGATGAATTGACTATTAAAATTATGAAGTCTTGAAAAAAAAATTGTGATCCGTCTTTATTTTTTTAGTTCTCATTAGTTTTTTAATCTTTAAAGAGCTGCTATTTTAGTTGTACGAAGCTTTTTAAGTTTAGAATTTAAAAGCAATTTAAAGTATTGAAATTTAATATTTAATGTAGTACTTTTTACGAATGGAAAAGATATCAATTAATGAAATTAAAAAAAACTTCGCTTATTGGGCAAAGCTTGTTGAGCAGGGAGAAGCCATTCAAATCACTAAGTATAATCGGCCTTATTTACAACTGACACAAATTGCAGAGTCTGGTTTGCACTGTGGTAAGCGTTTTGGAAAAACAAGCCTAAAAACTCGCCTAAAACGAGCAACGAAAGGGCACTATTTAAGCGTTTTATCTGAGGATCGTGGTGATGGCTGATTTAGTCTTTTTAGACACTTCAGCATATCTGTGTATTTTATTGGGAGAGGAATCTGCTTCAGAATTAAGTCATTGGCTTCGGGATAAAGCTTTATGTTGTAGTGCATTATTGTGGATTGAAACAGAACGCAACCTGGTTCATATGACTCGTCAAAAGCTACTCAGTGCTGAGGACTATCAATCGGCCTATACTCAAGTGAAACAAGATGTTGAGCTTTTTTTATCTCAGGAAATCAATCTTGGACTGTGCTTAAGTGGAGAGTTTCCCGCAGTTAAGATTCCTCGATCGAATGATCTGGTTCATCTGCGTTCAGCACGATGGTTTTTTCGTCACCGAAATCTAAAAGCTTTTGTATCTCTTGATAAAGATCAAAAACAAGCGGCGGCTGAACTGGGGTTACCTGTTTTGGACTCATTTGCATAAGAAAATCTTGAGAAAAACAAAATTCAAAAGGAAATAAACTAATTCTTTAAAACTCCTTTACTTTAAAACTCCTTTAAAACTCTTCAAGACGGAGTAAAATAACTATATGAATTTACTGTTAAAATCATGAAGTCTTGAAAAATAGTCTTTTTACTCCGTCTTGATTTTTGTTGATTTTTGTCTAAGCTGTGTAAACTTGCTTTTTACTTATAGTTATGAAAGTGGAAAATAAGCATGTTAGCATCAGTTAATATAAAAAAATTTTGGGAGTTATTAATTGTATGAAGCAATTATTTTCCACTTGTTTTCTTTCAGTCCTACTTTGTTCAGCATTTGCCATTTCTGTTCATGCGATTGGCATTCGTAATTATGACACTCATTATTCTGATCAGGGAGTTTGCGTTGTAGGGTTTGAGATTTGGTCGGAAGGAGAGAATGTTAAAGATTTGAAGATTGATGTTAATCTCTTGGATGCTGATGGCAAAAAACTTCAGTCAGGCATTTTAAAAGTGAAGCAACTGGATGATCATGGTGTTATGAGAACAGGTAATGCAAAGCTCGAGATCAAAAACAAGTGTTTAAAAGACTTAATTGTCGAAGTAGTTAAGGCCACAGCAAAAGATAGTGAAGGAAAAGAGGTCCTTCTCAAAGTCAATCCGCAAGATTTTAACCCTTGCAAAATTAAAGTAAAGGAGACACCCAAACCCAATTCGTAATTTTGTTTTTTGGAGATTTTTGGAAAAAATTAAGGTTTAGACGGAGTAAAAGAGTCTTCGCTTATTAAAAAATAAATAATTAAATACATATGGGACTTTGCTTATGATTCAGTGGAAAAAAAATTTTGCTCTATCATTTATCTTTTTATTTACCCTCTTGTTTATAGCTCAGGGAAATACACAAGTTCACGCTAAGCAAAAACAAATTTTACAGAAACATATTAGCCCACTTGAAGAATTGCTTATCCTTTTTATTACAACTCCTGATGCCAGCATTTGGGAAAAAGTAGATCAAATAAAGTCGATAAAATGGAAAAACACTTCAAGACGGAGTAAACTAACTGTCTGAATTTACTGTTAAAATCATAAAGTCTTGAGAAATAGTTTTTTTACTCCGTCTTGAATTTTTTTTGAATATAGAACATTCAAACTCAAAATAAAAACTACAAAAACACTCGCACGCGTCATACCGGAAATGACGCAGACATTATCCGGGATCCAGAGATGTGAGACGATCTACTAAAGAAATTTTAGGCTTTTCCACAGGCGGAGCCCAAAAAAACTTCTGTTAAATTTTTCGGATCTTCAAAGAAGAACTTGTACAATTGAAACGCTCGGGGATCAGTCTCTTTATAGTGAGCAAGCAACTCTTTAAGGTCATCATGAGAAATACAAAGCAAAAAAACTATTCTAACAGGGAGACCTGTACGTCCTTCATTTTTAAAGCGTTCAATAGCCTCAACCACACGATGAATTTCGTCAATCTGGCCTCGTTCTATTTCATCGATAACAATCAACCATAATTTTTCATGAATTTCTGGGATGAATGCAAACATGGAAGCAACTTTCTCGGAAACATAGCGTGGGTTCTTAGCACCAGGTTCCCCAACTTGTGAGAGATATTCATCCCATACCTGCGCTCTAGTCTTACGATGGGTAAAGCTATATTTTGACAAAAGGGATACGAAAGCCGAAACAATATTTGATTTTGTTTCATGAAAAATTTCTTTCAGAACGGGACTGTATTTTTGAATATTTATAATAGGATAGCGCTCAGCAAGGGTTTCCATCCAACGCTCCGAAAAGAGCCGCGAAAAATCCTGCGCTTCATTGGTTTCAGTGAGAGAAATATAGGTGTACAAAAATTGCTCAGGTCCTATTTTTTTCTGAACTGATTCAACAATCATACGAGCAAAGGAAGATTTTTCAATCCCCAAGCCTCCGTACAAAGCTTTTACAGCAAGATAATCATTCTTTTTTTCAATTGAACTTTCAAGCATCGCTTCCGCAAAACTTTGAGCTGACTTGTAAAAACCTAAAGCATCACCTGCAATCCCCTGCGCACCTGATGCAAACCTATAGTTATTTTTTGAAAAAAGAGAACCGTGCTCTGCCTTTGTAATGAAGACCAGCTTAAAAACAAAACTAAAAAACACATACACGACAGTCAGTATTGCAAAAATAACAAAGGTCTCTGTATTACGTTCTGGATTATGATATCCACATGCTAAAAGCGGGAACAAAAACAGTAAACTACGGTGCATAAAGAAAACATAAGACGGCTGATTCCTTATGTTTTGCAGCTTCATTTTTTGATACAATTTTCGTAGAAGAAATATAGAACCAGCAAATATAAAAACTGTAAAAGCAATTGCCAAATAAGGACTAGATTCCAAAAAATTTATAAAAACAGCAATTTTTTCAGAAAATTTTTCAATCAAATAAACTATAAACAAAAACTCAAACGCAACAAGAAAGAAAACAGTAAAGTATGCACGTATTTTTTTCATCATAAAATATCTCCTCCTCAAAACGGTGCTAAGCGCGCCAATCTCAAATCCAATAATTGTTGATTCAAAAAATAACCCTTTTCATAAATCTCATTCGCCTTCACGAGTACCGGATGATAGCGTAGGTCAATCAAGGTTCGGCCAAAACTATCAGGTTTGTAAGTTTTGACCAACACAAAAGCACTAGTTCTAGTTTTACTAGTTTTAAGACGGAGTTAAAGAAATTTGTATAAGACGGAGTAAACTAACTGTCTGAATTTACTGTTAAAATCATGAAGTCTTGAGAAATAGTCTTTTTACTCCGTCTTGATTTTTGTCTAAGCTGTGTAAACTTGCTTTTTACTTATAGTTATGAAAGTGGAAAATAAGCATGTTAGCATCAGTTAATATAAAAAAATTTTGGGAGTTATTAATTATATGAAGAAGTTGTTTCCCACTTGTTTTCTTTTAGTCCTACTTTGTTCAGCATTTGCCTTGTCGGTTTATGCGATTGGCATTCGTAATCATGACAATAATTATGTCGGTCAGGGAGCTTTCAGTATAGGGTTTGAGATTACATCAGAAGGCGAGAATGTTAAAGATTTGAAGATTGATGTTAATCTCTTGGATGCTGATGGCAAAAAACTTCAGTCAGGCATTTTAGAAGTCAAACGGTTTCAGTACTATGAGGGAAGAAAAGTCGATTGGGTAGGGATTGAAGGCGAGAATGTATGCTCAGATGACTTAATTGTCGAAGTAGTTAAGGCCACAGCAAAAGATAGTGATGGAAAAGAGGTCTCAGTCAAGGTCAATCCGGTAGAATTTAAGCCTTATAAAATTAAAGTTAAGGAAACACCCAAACCCAATTCGTAATTTTGTCTTTTGAAAATTTTTGGAGAAAATTAAGCTTTAGACGGAGTAAAGTAACTATTAATTCAAGACATGGTGTTGACTCTTTGAGAAAAAAGCTATAGCACATGCACAGGGCTCGAAGTCGCTCTTTTTTAAAAAGCAAGGGGAGGAATATGCCTCGTACACATTCTACTAATTCTACCCGAGTTCATTCTACAGTCGATGCTTGTGTTGATGCTTTACGTAAAGCCTGGCGAGCCGAAACTCAGTCTACTTTAGAAGACACTGCACGTCCTCCTCGCCCCATTGCAGATGATGTTCATAACCCAGTAGCCAATGCAGCGCTCAAATCTCCACAAACGACAAGTGATGAGTATAAGATATCCCCAGTGCAAGAACTTGTTGCTTTGGTAAAAGGCGTGCAATCCTCTTTTTCTTCAGTATATTCTGAGTTCTGGACCACAGAGCACTCACCGTTACCAACTCAGGTCGATGTGCCAGCACAGGTGCAACGAGAAGATGAGAGCGCTGAATATGGAGTGCAATCAATTGTGGCAGGCGCGTTTTCCTTCATTGGAGGAGTGGCAGCAGGAATCGCCTCATTATTCCGCGGCAAGAAGCAAGCTGCCGTTTTAGTTCTTCCTCCTTCTGCAGAAGCTGCTATTGAAGAAATTCGAACGCATTTGAATGACGTCCAAACGAGTCCTATCCCAGCCAATAGAGCTTCCGAACGCACGGATTTACGCGAGAAAGCCGCCAGAATTTTACGAGGCATCTTTGGCAAGGATTGGCCAGAGTATGTTTTCGGGGAGCCCCCCCTTTCCCCGATAGCGCTTATTCACGAGATCTCGAATTTTGCTGTAGGACAAGGCTTGATTTTTAATGCTGAAGAGATTGGAAGTGTAGCAAAAATACTACAAGAGTTTAGGCAGAACAAAACAGGAAAACTTTTCCTTGCCGGCCACCCTGAGGCCCTGCCCTATCTCGCAGTACTTCTCCAAAGCGGAGAAGAAAGGTATTCTCCCACTCGAGTCGAACTCCTAGTAGGCTTACTCGAAGGTTACAAAGACAGGTCTGATGTCTCAGATCCAAACTTCTATCGCCAATTGCTGCCAGGTGCTCATTCTCTTCCTGATGGGCTGGAGTGGGTAAGGAATATACCTGAGGCAGAGCTTATACAAGCCTTGCAGAAAAGAATCTTTGCAATAAACTTAAAAGCATATAAAAATTCGTATAAATATTTAGGAGAGTGCATGCTTTTCTATGTGGAGCTCCATCACAAGCCTCTCGCTCAACTCATTATTGACTGCGTTGTAACACCAAAAGGAGCAGATAGTTATCTTGCAGACGAGTGGCCTCATATACCTTACAGGCATCTTCAGGTTATACATGAAAAAATAGTTTCCCTGCGCGAAGTTTTAAGTCAGACGACAGAAAATCCGCTGAGCAATGACCAAATTTATGAAGTGATACACCTCACAGGAAGACAAGTCGTACTCGAGAATTTGATCGATGGAAGGCTCGAGCTTGATACTTTTCAAAGGGAACTGGCAGCAGCAATTAGAGAATTTGCTATTGAACCTGAGATCGCCGCAATGCATCTAAAAAATTCCGATCTTCTGCTGCAGCGACTGGCGCGAAGAGGTCGAGCACTCCAAGACTATAAGCGTAAGCCCAGTCTTGCCAATCTTATCATCTGGGTAGATGCCGATTTAGAAATGGAAGGGCAAGACATAAGCCCCCAGCATAGACATGCTAAGCTCTTCAGATTGCTCTCTGAGGATGAAATCGGTCTCGAAATGAGTCTTATATATAGTGAAGCACCAACAAATTTATTTATTGCTGAGGACGATCGTAGACTCTTGAAAGATTTTGCGATCTTGGTGGAATTGAATCGCGCTATTAACCAGTTTGAAGAGGATCAGGACTATGAGGCACTAATCAATCGACTATCTCCTCGGGGTCGTTTTAAACAAGAAGAGATTAAAGATATGATTTTTAATAACGGACCAGGAAACTTCTGGGGACAGTTTGAAGAAAGCTTACTTAATGCTAAGCGAGATAGTTTGATTAAGGCTCGCCGTAGGCTAAGCTCTTTATTGTTGCTGCTTCCCGAAAATGAAAGAAGCGCTTTTGCAAGCAGAGCAGCCGTAAGAGTGACTTGTAAAAGGATTAATGGCTTTCTACGTAGTTTTGCCTCACGTTATCAAGATCACTATGTAGAAGAGATGAATGCGCTATTGTATAGGGGAGACCATGAAACTCTTTATGAAAGGCTGGCTTGGCTGCTCGAAAGCAGTGAGAAACTCTCATCAAACGATGTTTTGTTTGATTATGCTGCGTTTAGAAACATGCTGGCAAGAGACTTGCCGGAAGCCCTTCGCGATCACGTTTTAGCAATTTTTCCTGAACAGCTTACGTTTGCCATGGATGATTTCTATGATTACCTGAAAATGCGTAAACTGTACAAGTTGATGGAAAAATCTCACGATCCTGAAGAAATTTTCTCATATTGCGCACTGATGAGAGTGGGAAATCCGAAGGACACCACAGCATTAGACGCAGCTAAAAAGGACATCGTGAAGGCCTTTGCCGATATGGATGAGAATACGAGCACGCCGAAAATTATCTATAGGAATGCTGAAGACTCGACACCTCTTGCAAGAGACTATTATTTAGAATACATTGTTCCTCTTATTCTGGATGCTCGTAAACAAGTTAGCACTCCGGGCTCTCGGTATCGCGACTTAGCAGCATCATCTCATCAGCTTGTGATTGCGAGAATTGCTCCGAAAGTTATTGGTCCTGCGCGTCGCTAAAAAATGCCAAGTTTTTTTCACCTCTCTTTTATTCATGTCAATGTTGGCTCAATTCAAGAATTTTAATCCTAACTAGGATCACACTATTGTGTACTGAATCTATTGCTTGTATTATTTAAAAGTGAATTCCACATTCTATAAATTCATATCCTTGTCGAGTAAGATTCAGGATCAACTGGATAAGAGGGGGGGCTTAAGTCAATTTCGTTTTGTCAACAAAAACGGAAAACTAGTTGTTCAAAAAGAGTTAAGGGAGATTGTTGAGGGAGCAAAAAAAGTCGCCGTTCATCTTCAAAATGAAGGCTTAAGACCAAATGACAAAGTTATTTTGATTTATCCAGCTTCTCTTGATTTTGTGGAAGCATTTTTGGGCTGCCTCATTGCTGGAATTATTCCATGTACCATCATGCCTCCTGATCCTCGGGGTTATGATCTTAGTTTCTTAAATCATGTTTTAGAGAACTCAAAAGCAAAAAGAATCCTTACCAATAAAGAATATCGCAAATATCAACGCTGGGGCATGCTCAATCAATTATCTAAAATGAAGTTAAAGTCAAAATGGCCGCATATTCCATGGGTCATTACGGATACCCTAAAAAATGATACGTCTGGGTTTATTTTTCACGAACCAGATAAAAATGATTTGGCGTTTTTACAATACACTTCTGGCTCTACAAGTGCACCAAAAGGAGTGCGAATTACTCATGGCAACTTGTCACATCAGCTGCAGTTTATACGCAATAATGTTAAAATGACAGAAAGCAGTGAAATTGGTATGTGGGTACCTCATTATCATGACTTTGGATTAAATGTAGCGATCCTAGGTGCACTTTGGGGGAATGGAAATATTACCATGACCTCTCCCCTTTTCTTTTTACAGAGGCCAGAACTATGGATAGAAATCTTAAGTCAATTCAAATGTACCCATACCCCCTCCCCAAATTTTGGTCTCGACCTCGCCGTCAAAAAAACAAACAAGAAAAATTTAGGTAAATACGATTTATCCCATTTGGAAATGATAGCACTTGGAGGTGAACAAATTAATGCTGAAACCGTCGATCGTTTTTTCAATACCTTTAAAGAATGCGGTCTTCAAGCGAGTGCCTTATCTGGTTGTTACGGGCTGGCTGAACATGTTGCTGGGGTAACCAATAATGGAGGTTCTCGTATCGAGGTAGATCCTCAGCAGTTACATCAAAAAAGAATGGTTGTTCCACCGTTAGGAAAAGACGCTAAAACTCTTATTGGCTGTGGTCCTGTCATGGGTGATATCAGAGTTAAGATTGCAGATTCTGAGACTCACCAAATCCTAGGTGAAGGACAAGTAGGAGAAATCTTTGTAGATTCACCAAGTAAGGCTGATGGCTTTGAAGGGGAAGAACATAGCGAGTCAGTATTTCAAAATAGACTCGTCCCTGATGATGGTTATCGCTATTTAAAAACAGGAGATTTGGGAACAATTGTTAATGGGCATCTTTACGTTGTGGGTCGATTGAAAGAACTCATTATTGTTAATGGGAAAAATTATTATCCCACGGACATTGAAGATGCGGCGAGGTATGCCAATCCGCACATTCGCCCAGGTGGTATTGCTGCTTTTGCTGCAGCTAATGAAGCCAGTGAAACCATTGTTCTGTTTGTTGAGCTAAAGCATAAATTAGATGAGCTAGGTCTCAGCAATGTCGCAAGAGATATTCGGCATGAGATTAATGCAAGTGTCCCCGGTGCTACTATACATTCTATTATTCTTGGGACCCGTGGTCTTGTGCCGAAAACCTCTAGCGGAAAAGTTCAACGGATGAAGTGTCAAAAAATGTATAACGAGGGAATTGAAAAACATTCGGCTTTTATGACCATAGATACGGGGCTAGTGCTTAGTGAAAATCAAAAAAGTGAAAGTGTTAATATCAGTACAGATCACAACTTTTCTGTTTTTCTCAATATTATTGAAAGTGTTTTGGGACATCCGCTGTCGCGAAGTAGTCTTAAAAATTCCCCCAGCGATCTTGGAATCGATAGCATAGGTTTGATGGAAATTGTTGAGAGGGTGGAAGAAGAAACAGGAGTCAATATTGATTCATCGTTGATTGGCCAATCGAAGTCGCTCATCGACTTGGCCAAGAACCTTGGAATTATCGAACAGAACCAGAATTCGAGTAACACAACACTATTTACTCGAAAAATTGAACTCGCTTCAGTTCAAAACTTTAATGTAAAAAGTGTGGGAAAGATTGAGTTTGTCAACATAGATTCTCGAGAATTTGAGGATAATATTGATACACAATTTTTAATGAATAATGACAATCTTCAAACAACTCTACTCGTCGTTAAGTGCAGTAAAGCCTCGGCAATTGACTTGATCGAATCTTGTCGTCAAAAAATGGTCAATAAATTGAGGGGTAATTTATATGTCTATTTACTCGATAGCGAAACCAAAAGCCCTTCAGAACTGTCTTTGAATCAATCCGCGCTGATTGGTTTCTTTCAAGGTTTTGCCGAGGAAAATAAAAAATTGCGATTATATATTCGTACCGGCAATCATGTTTCTCAAATTATGTCGGACAAATTTTGGTCAAATTTGAACTATCTTTCACTTTTTGAAAATGACTCCTATGTTTCAATTTTAGAAGCAGAATCGTTTGAAAAATCTAGCGAGGAGTCATGGGGTGGAAACGCTGTTTTTTGGGGAAGTGATGGCGAGCTTTTGCGCTCGAGTATATTAAATCTTGTGAATGATTTTGGAGTTGAGTCCCTTTATCTTCCGGCCATAGAGTACTCGACTAAATCACATAAGCTTTTTAAAGAATTAGAAAGCGCTGATGTAAAGATTCGGTATGATCGCAAAGCCATAAAAACCGATAAAAAAACCTGGTTGGTGGGAATCGCGCAAAATTCTCGTAAATGTCCAGCCCTAAGACAAACCAAAAATCGTATTAAAAATATAATGGCAGATGGGCCAGGACTCATTGATCAAATTTATTATTGGATTAACTCACATAAAACATCTGATTACCAAGCAATTATTTTTTGTGATAAAGTTTCATATTTTCCTAATGCTAACACTTCGGCATGGATGGCTTCCTGCCTCGCCATGGAGGCCAAAGTGAATCGGCTCAGTTTAGATGGAGTCAACATAAAGATGATTTCTTTAGGTCCAAGGGAAGGAATCGATTCTCCAAGACTTCTCAGGGACTTAAATAAGAAGTGGAAAATAAACTTCATGTCCTCAGAGGTAAGCCGAGAGGATTTTAAGCACATTGTGGATAGTTTACACCCTATAAACTACCTTTTTTCAACTCGTTTGAAAAGATTGGAGCTTTTCCATGAAGACTGAAGCTTATTTAGCAGGCATCGGGTACTATCTTCCAAGTCCAGTTAGCACTGAAAAATATCTCGAAATCGATAAAAAAATGAGAGAGTTTAATGGTCAAAGCGAAGAGATTATTAAGCTGGCCAGAAAATTTGTTCTCAATACAGGAATCAAACAAAGACATACTCTACACCCAGCTTTTTTAGATGAGCCGGGCGAAGAAAACATCGAAGATATTTTTACTGAAGAAGACTTCGATCCTCCTCTATGGAGAAGACTAAAATTTTTTAAAGATCATGCCCCCAAATTAGCTCTTAAAGCAGCACAAAAAGCAATTGCTGACTGGGGAGGAAGTGTCGATGATATTTCACACATCATTACAACTTCGACCAGTGGATGGATGGAACCAGGACTTGCCTGTTCACTCATTGAAGAATTAGGACTTGGTGAAGACACACAAAAAGCTGAGTTATTTTTTAATGGATGCTTCTGTGGTGCTACTTGTTTAAGACTAGCCAGAGACACTGTTCGTGCTGGTGAATCAAAAGCCGTTTTAGTTGTCGCTATGGAGATGGCGATGACACATTATGATCCCGTTGATACACACATCTCAACCCTTGTTGCTAGCTCTCTTTTTGGAGATGGGGCGGCAGCTGTGGTTGTTGCTCCAGAGGGTAAGTGGAAATTTGAGAAGGCCGGTATGACTGTCATTCCGGGAACAAAGGACCTTTTAAGATTCACTCCTCCAATCACGCCAGATAAACACGCTTATGAAATATACTTAGATAGAAACGTCGGCAAGAGTCTGTATAACTACTTTTCTAACCCAGACAAAGGTAAAAAACTTCTCAAGAAAATTTTGGATATGGCAGGCGGAGAATTTCCTGCTCTCGCAGTTCACCCCGGGGGGCCAAACATTTTGGAAAATGTCCTCAATGCATATACCGAAATAGGCTTTCCACCAAACGCGTTAGACATTTCCTTCCAGACATTGGAAAGTCTAGGAAACCTTAGCTCAGCGGCCATGCTCTTTGTTTTAGCTAATACGTTAAAAGATTGTCAGTCAGATAAACTTGCTACCTTTGCCTTTGGGCCAGGGGTCACGATTGAATGGGGATACTACTCAAAAGCATAGACTTTTAGCTGTTTTTCTCCATCGATATGATAAAGTAGTTTTATTACTGCGTCTTAATTTTATTAATTTTATCATAACAATTTTATTATAATAAAACAGTGCGCGATGTGCTTACTGCAGAATAGCCGTTTGATTTTTTTCTAAAATCTCTTTTAAATTTTTGAGTCCTGTATCGAGACTGGTTCCCACTTTCTCTTCAATGTTCATGAAGAGCAACATGATGTTCATAGGGTAGTCCATTTTGCCGTGGAAGCCCCATATCACTTTTGTTTGCGTTTCGTTGAGAGCTTCGGTGCTCATATAGGCAGGTTCGGTAGCTTGGAAAGGCTTAAAAAAACGCAATTCAAGATCGATTCTTTGGCCTTCACTTATTTTCTTGATTTCTTGTTCGCCTTTACCAACTTCGGGATTGCTACTATCCCATGCTGACACAAAACCAACTTCGCCGTCGGTACCGCGATATTCTCTTTTCATGGCCGGATCCATCTTGGCCCATACGCTGAAGTTTTCTTGGTTTTTGAGATACTTGATGTAATCGAAAACAACTGCACTCGGTTGATCGATAATGATTTCTTTTTCGACAGCATATTCTTTTTTTACAAACAATGCTGTAATCAAAGGAATGGCAACAAGTAGCAAAAGAGTAAAAAATATTTTTTTAAGGGCTTTCATAACACCTCCTGATTTGAAATTTTTAAGTTTGGGATCTTCCTGTTAGCATATTTGATTTCGACAGCATATTCTTTCTTCAAAAATAATGATGATTTCACAAATTGAAACTATGCAGTAGGTGTGATTTTTTTGAAGCTATAATAGAAATGTAAGTTTTTAATTTTTAACGCCAGAGCACAGTGCCGTTATTTTTTATCAATAAAAGTTCTGCTACAGTGTATTTTTTTCCGTTCTTCCATGCGCTAGTTTGCATAGTGACTTGAAACAATTTATCCTTTCGATCTTCCCATTTTAAAGGAATTGTTTCAACACGGTCGTACCAAGACTTGTTTTGTATTCCGAGTTTTCCCAAGTTAGCATCTTCGACACGGCTTATGTTCACAGCCAGAAAAGTTCCCTCCGCTTGTGCTAAAAATACGTATGAGCTGTTTGAAATGACAACCGCTAGGGCAGTTTTGTCATCATTCCAGAGACCGGAATTTAGGTGCTTAGATAAGTCGTTATTGCTAAATTGTGGCCAAATACGATGCGCACTTTGTAATAGTTGAGAACTTTCTACTTCTCCTGCGGATAATAGTGTGGGAGAGGCAGCCAAAAGTAAAATGAATATGACGCGTATCATACGATTCAAGAGTTTTATCAAAATATTAAATTTTGGATTGAATTGCATTTTCATTAAAGGGTCCAGCTAGTAAAGTATGAATAAAAAATGATAAATATCATGAAAAATTGAGTAATAAAATGGTTTCTCAGGAATTAAACGATTAAAGTGCTTGCCGAGTTGTAATATATACCGAATTTTTATTCAAAAATTTTCATCTAAAATGCAATTCAACAAAAAAATTCAAGACGGAGTAAACTAACTTCATGAATTTATAAGAGTTTTGTTACTCCGTCTTGATTTTCTTATTGATCACTCATGTCTTAACTGCTGATAACTGCGTTGATCAGCCATGCAGTATATCCCACATAAATCAGCAGAAGAATCATTGCTGCGAGACGATTTATGCGTCCTTGACTTCCTTTAAATTCATAACCAATAACGAAAAGTGATATGGTTAAAACTCCCATAACAGTTATGTCTCGTGAGAGTGTTTCAGGTTCTACTGCAAAGGGATGAATGGTTCCAGCTATGCCCACAACGGCCAGCGTGTTGAATAAATTTGATCCGAGTACATTTCCCAGCGCGATATCATGCTCGCCTTTTCGAGCTGCTATGACAGACGAGGCAAGCTCCGGCAAAGAGGTGCCCACCGCTACAATGGTTAAACCGATGATCATATCACTTACATTGAATAGCTTGGCAATCTCAACTGAGCTCCACACAAGAATGCGGGAACTAGTAATAAGTAATAGTAGTCCAACAACAAGCCAAAACATAGCCCGTTTAATTGGCATCTCATTTTCAGTTGTTTCCTTTTCAATCTCTTGACCCAAAGTGTCGTTCTTTTTCTTCAGTCCCTGAAAAATGGTCCATGCCATTAGACCTACAAATACCAGTAGGAGAATAACTGCATCGAGTCGTGACAACTTAAGGTCTTCAAGAAGGATAACTGTAAGAAGGGTCACAAATGTCAGTATAGGTAGTTCCTTACGCAATACTGTTGAATGAATCATGATAGGATTAATTAATGCAGATATTCCGAGGATTAAAGCAATGTTGGCGATATTTGACCCGTAGGCATTGCCAAGCGCGATTCCTGCGTTTCCATTGATCGATGCCAAAGCTGAAACGACCATTTCAGGTGCAGATGTCCCAAAACCAACAATCACCATACCAATTAGCAGCGGAGGCATTCCGAAATAACGCGCAGTGGAGGCTGAACCATCCACAAAACGGTCTGCACTCCACACGAGTAGTGCAAGACCAAATATCAAAGTCAAAATCGCTAGTATCATGAGGTATTCCTCACAGCTAGATATTGCTGTTAGCAACATTGCTCACAGTGATATCTTATTTGCTTTCCATTGTGGCAATAATATATTGAACGATGAATATTTTCTATCAATTTTACAGGAATTGTTTCAGTAAGGTTCTACTATAAAAATTAAAGCAGAAACTTCTTAGCTTTTTTAATGACCTCTAATAAATAGGATATCTCACTTTCTTTTAAAGCAGCATGAACTGAAAGCCGCACCATGCAATGGTCCTTTGCTGTTGCAGGGGGAATAAAAATAGCACCAAACACATTTCTCTCCTCTAAAAAATCCCGCAGCATAAAAGCTGCTTCTTTTGTTCCTGCAATGAGTGGGATGATTTGTTCACTTCCTAATAGATGTATACCCAAACCCTCAATTTCCTTTCTTATGATGTGAGTATTTCTTTTTACTAATTTTCTTTGTTCGTGGGCAATTTTGACTTCTTCGAGAACAGCATCAATGCGAGCTATTTCATGCGCCTGCAAAGCAGAACTAAAAATAAAAGGTGAGGCTGAATGTGTAATGTAATGTTTATATTTTGCAAGACAAGTTATAATACCGGCCCGGCACACAAATGACTTCGAAAGACTTGCCGTTCTAAAATGAACTTTTTCTTCTAATCCTAACTCAGCCACCAGGCCTTCTCCTAAAGAACCGTGGGTTCCTAAAGAGTGAGATTCATCGACGACCATGATGCAATTATTTTGCACTCCAATTTCGACAATTTCTTCTAATCGAGCTTGAGCGCCCAGCGTACTATAGACCGAATCAATAACAATAAGACCGGGCCCAAATTGATGAATTTTTTTTTGCAAATGTGAGACATCATTATGCTTAAAATAAAAGATTCTCGCTCCCGACCTGATTGCACCTTCCCAAAGGGAGCAGTGTGCATTTTCATCAATATGTATGACCATGCCTGGTTCAGCAAGCGCCTGAATTAAACCGAGATTTGCAAAATAGCCCGATTGACATAAAATCGTTTCTTCTGATTTTAAAAAATGAGCCATTTTTTTTTCAAGCTGACCTTGTTGTGATACATTATTGAGGAATACCCCAGACATCATGATTTCTTCATTCATGTGTTGAATTGATTGTATTTGACTCGCTAAAATTTTAGGATGTTGGGAAAGAGAAAGATAATCATTAGAATACAATTTGACAGAATCTTCTCGCGGGCTGGCTTTCATTAAAGGAAGAACATTTAAAACTTCAAACTTTTGCCATTCTATATATGAGCTTTTTTTAGATAATAACTTATATGCGGACTCGGTATCTTCAATAGTGTGCACATTCTCAAAATTCATACTACTTTCCCCTTTCGATATTGTAAGAGGAAAATTTTAAGAAATTTTTTTCGAAATTGTACCTAACTTTAGTAGTGTTTGTGTTACCTAACTAGACATGGTATTCTGTGACTCAAACAAAGATTGACCTTAGACAAAAAAAATGTAAGCGAAAAAAATCTTTGGGTTGTTGAATATAGGCGGGTTTAAAAGTATGGCTCTATTTGTAGATGTTTCCGGGATACTCGTGAATTCTCACGAATTGAGTAGCGGTTCCCAAGTAAATTATGAGGACTCTTCCGATGTTCCGGTGGTGGTAAGTGTAGATATCGCAGCAGAAGAAAAGAGTCTCATCACTGATGAATATGTTTCCGGGATGGAAAAGGCTATTATTAGTGGCGGTGTTCATACTGTCCTCATGAAACCAGGTCCAGCTTTTCCTAAAAATTTAGACAACTCAACAAAACAACTCTCGCCACTTGCCGCTATTTTACAAGGCTCTCCTCATGCAACTATTCCCTATGGAGAAAACGCCGAACTCGCACAACAAGTCAGTCGTGAGTTAGCTGGCATGATGAGTCAAAACAATCCCAAGCAAGTTCTCAAGTCTCAAGATTTATCCAGTTTGGTCAAGAATGTTCAAAAAATTGTTGAGCATATTTATCAAAGTTCAGGGCAGAGAATACCTCAGTCAAGCATCTTGAGTAAATTAACAGAAGCAGTCATTATTCAGCTCATTCGCAATAGCAAACTAAGAAGTGACATGGGGTCTTTGACAGCGGGGGACTATCTCGTACGTCGAGTAATTAATTATCTTGAGGCTGCAGAGCTCAGAAGCATGGGAGGCTATGATCCGGAATTTTTTAATATATACTTTAGAGCGATTTGTAAATACCTTCGAGGAGAAGAGGTCAATGTTTTTGAGCAGCAACATATTGCGCGCCTTCTCCTTGAGGCTGGTCATGATGAAGCCAGTCAAGCATTAGGGCAATACAAGAGAACAGCGGCAGTCAGTAAAAACTCAGTTGAAGCTGCAGAATTCTTTGGAAAATATAAAATTGAAGCCAAACGAAGGCAGTATATATTTTTTGTAAAATTGTTCAACGGCAACTTAAATAGTCTTGATGATCTGCAACTATTAAATACAGTCAATAAAGAGTTACTTCGCTTCACGGCTAGTTATAGCCCCTATAGTTTAAAACATCTTCAGCAGGGGGATGTTGAAATTGCATTGTACCCAACTGAACCCTTCATTCCCAATCAGAATAATGTGTCAGGCTATGGGAGGACTACTCAGTTCTTTGGCAAGGTGGGTAGATTTGGATTTGGTCTTGCCCTCCCCGGCGTAGCGGCGATAGGTGCGACCAGTGAAGCTATTGCGCTTGCTCACAATCCTTATGCCAGTAGTGCTGAAAAAGTTGCCGCTTCGTCTACCAGCTTTTTAGGAATTCTAGATGTTGTCGCGAGTGTCACCTATTATTTTAAACCAGCTTCTGCCTTGGGATCTTTTGCGGCTAAATCACTTCCAATACTGGGTTCGGCATTTTCAATTGCAGGAGGTTCGACGCGCGTTCTGCGGGGCCGAAACTTAACTTATGTCAATGGTGTGGGAAATATGGTTTCAGGTGCCCTCGAAATGTTGAGTGTTCCAGCCGGACTTTTAACCTTTATGGTTTTACCGCCCTCTTTAGTAACTGCGCTTTTTGGATTTGCCACAGCGGGCACCTTGGGTTTTGCAGGGGCGACAGTAAATGAGAAGCTCACTCGCCGAGGTTTTGCGCAAGCAATTGCCAAAGAAGTGAAACGACAAATTCATCTCTCTACAAAAGACTCAAATGGCTACATCACCGCGGCTGCTCATGACCATGCCATCAATTATGAAATGAACCGCGCCCTAGCGTATCATATTTTTGATAATGATGCTGTGCTCGAAATTATCAGTGAGCTGTCAAAAAATGAGAGTCTTCACAAAATGAATTGGAGAGAGGATGAATACATCCAGAGTTTGCGCGCACTATGCTATGACATTCTCGTTGCAGAGTCCCAGAGTATATTAGGACTGAACGAAGAAGAGGCTGCGACTTTGCTCTTTTTAGGAATTCAATCTTCTGATGAAGGACAACAAGTCGAGGCCTTTCAACTTTTCTTCGAAGCAGCGGGTGAAAGTGACACAAGTGCAAAAGCAATATGGCAGAACTTTGTTGAAAAACACGAATTGGATGAAAAAAAATATGGCTCACTGGAAAAACTCATTGAAAATTTCGTGAGTGAAAAACTCAAAATGGAGAAGTTAAGTTCTTATCTCTTCCGACTGATCCGCAAAGATGGTGAGTAAAAAATAAATAAAAAATAAGACGGAGTAACAAAATCCTCATTAATTCAAAGAGTTAGTTTACTCCGTCTTATTTTTTTTTATTTTTTTATTTTCTCCGTCTTAAGTTTTATTCTTAAGTTTTATTTTCAAAAAACCGACCAGAAATTGAGCTCTTGCTTCAAACACCGTTCGGAAATCGAACCTCCGTCTTAAGTTAATATTAACACTTCATAGCAGGAATTAAAAATGATTGAACATAAATGCAGAGCTCTCACAGAGTTTTTGAAAAGAAAAAAATACATTGCTATCAAGTAGAAAAATAAAATAAAGACAAGACGCATTTTAAATAAAAATTAAATACAAACATTATAGCCTGGGTAAGGAGAATCGATAATGTTGGAGTGTCATTTAGCACAAAACTATGATGAATTGTGCTCAGCTTTCCATTTAGTCTATAAAGAATATCAAAAATTGGGTTACACACTCCCTGAAGAGGATATTTCGCAATTACGTTTTGGCATACATCAGCTGTTTAATGAATCAAAAACTTTCCTCTTAAAAATAGATAGCTCATGTTGTGGTACAGGAAGTTTTGTTTTGGATTCTGAATTAGGATTACCTTGTGAATCAGTCTTTCAAGAAGATATCGCGCGTTTAAGAGATCAAGGGAAAAGTCTTGCCGAAGGAACCTTGTTAGCATGTGTTCCTTATCAAGGAATGGATGCCGCACAAATTTCTACCATTATTATTTTGCACTCATACCAATTGCTTCGTTGCCACAGTGTTGACAATGCATTGGTAGTCATCAATCCAAAACATGTAAAATATTGGATGGACCATCTTGGTTTTAGCAAAGTTTCAGAGGTCAAAACCTATAAGAAAGTAAAAAATGCTTCTGGGATATTAGTGAAAATAGATTTGGAAGAAGTAAGCGAACGATGTGCTCAGATTCAAAAACATCTTGAGATGTTTCTTAACACTTCCTTAAATGTTACAAATATAGCTCCTCAGTTTGAAATGAATCACAAACATGTCGAGCAATTATTGATGAAAGCCCCTCATCTTTTTCATGAAAGCTCTGATCAAGTGAGGCATACATTATTAAGCAGTTACCCTCAATTAGTTCTTAATAATGAAAATAATGTTTCCTATAACAAATTATTTCCTCATTATACGGAACCATCTGAAAAGAGGGCTCGTGCCTAATAGATCGAAACTTATTTTAATTTCATTGCCTGATATCGACCTGGATTAAGAATATTTTTTGGATCAATTATGTCTTTTATTGATTTTGCAAGTTCCCAACAGAGAGCTTCGGGATCGAGCAGCTTCAGTTGTTGATCAATATTCATTCGATAAGGGACGTAACCATGCTTCAGTCCAGAACCTACGAGTTCGTCTAGGCATGCTTGAGCATCTTGAACTGCTTGAGGATCATTAGCATTAAATAAAATTGGAATAGTGCTGTCCGTGAGATCATGACGCAGGTTAGTTAAGGTAATGAGAGGTTCAATATTATATTTGGGACAGACTTGGCGAACAAAATTTACAAAAGAGCGAATGTTTTGGGATTTTGAAACAACTAGGGGAGCATACCACATCAGGCCACAAGAATCAGAACCTGGATTAAGCACTGATTCCTTTTTATTTGGATTGATGCGTGGATTGCGCCAATAAGCTAAAGGCAGTGCGACTTGGTTTGGGATACCGAGCATGATTTCTATTCCCTCTTTCATTCCCTCAAGTTGAGCTCGTGGTTTTTCCAGAAAACGCGCCGGCAAAAATTTAAACATTTTTTCAGCAAATTTAAGAAGTAATCCATTGGAAAAGAGAATACGATGACAGTGTTTTGTGACGCGATTTTTAATATCCTTTCTTACAGCCTTCACAACAGCCTTTGTTCCATAGATTGACCCTACCATCAGCCAAGCGGGTATTTTATATGCTCGGCCTAGTTGAGAGATCTGATCATCACTCATATTCTGATGAAGATCTTTAGAGTTAGGATTTTGTGCAACCATCGATAAAATCCTTCTTCGATCCAAAATGTTAATTGCCCCTAAAATACCTTCATAATCATGTAATATTTTTTTTGTTAATTCGAGAGCTAGCTCTAAATCGCTATCATGAGAAAATTGAATATAGAAACTTTCAAAGGCTTTGGGTCTTTGGGCTAAGCGAATTGTCATTTCGTAGACAATGCCAAAATTTGATTGAGTAAACAGCCCATCTAAATAAGGGCCCAACTTCCATTTAAATGAATGATCAACGAGTTTGTCTTCAGAGTGGTCTAAGACGTCAAGGCTGGAACTGTAATGTTTACCATTTGGCAAGTATGCTTTGAGCTGCGTTACTGCACCAAAATGGTCTGTGTATGGAGTAATTCCGTACCCTCTTTCAATTGCATTACCTACTATACTACAATGTGGGCCCGCTCCAGTGACAGGCACCATAAAGTCATAATTATTTGATCTAAGAAATTCAGAAAGATCGTGCTGAGTGACTCCGGCTTGTAAAGTCACTATTCCTAAGTCTGTATCAATCTTCAATATTGATTTTAGCCCGGATAAATCGAGAATATAAATCGGAATAGTATCTGATGTTGGTAAAGCACTTCCATAACCCCAATTCTTTCCCGAGCTTATTGCCTGCAATGATGCATCTGCCTCAAAAGCCCACTGTAAAATTTTAGGAATGTCTTTGTGGTCCGAAACTTTGAAAGCCCCAGCTATATGGCGTTGTGTCGCCATGGTATTTGGCCCATATTTCTCTTGAGCTTCCTTTTGTCCTAACCATTCGACATGAGATAAGCTTTGGGGGCATTGTGTAATTGGATGTAGGTTGTTTGAATGACTCATTTTTTACTTTTTATATTTATAAATATTCTAGTGTAAATAATACGCTTTGATTAGTTTGCAGTATATATAAAACTAAGAGTTTGTGTTTAAACATTAATAATAATTTATACTAAACTTAAGATGGTCAAATTAATATTCTTTTAAGAAAATATGCCTAAATTTTAAAACCCCAAAATTTCAAACTATATAAGAGTGAGAAGTATTACTAAAAAATTTAAAATTAACTTCTGACCTATCAAAAGTATATGAATAATCATAAAATAAAAGAATAAGTAAATTGACTAAATTTTATTAAAAAAACTTTGTTAGCATTTTAGCTTGGGTAAGGAGAATCGATAATGTTAGCTTGTCATTTAGTTAAAAACTATAATGAATTGTGCTCAGCTTTCAATTTAGTCTATAAAGAATATCAAAAATTAGGATATACTCTTCCTGATGAAGACATATCGCAGATGCGCTTTGGCGTGCATCAATTATTCAACGAATCAAAAACTTTTATCCTAAAAATTAATAATGCAATTTGTGGTACAGGAAGTTTTGTCTTGGATTCTGAATTAGGATTACCTTGTGAATCTATCTTTAAAGAAGATATCGCTCGTTTAAGAGATCATGGAAAAAGGCTCGCCGAAGGAACCTTGCTAGCATGTATCCCTTATCATGGAATAGACAGCGCACAAATCTCTGCCATTATTTTACACTCATACCACTTACTTCGAAGTTATGCAGTAGACAACGTTCTGGTTGTAGTCAACCCAAGACATGTAAAATATTGGATGAACAACCTTAGTTTTACCAAAGTCTCTGAGATCGATACCTATAAGAAAGTTAAAAATGCTCCAGGGATATTAATAAAATTAGATTTAGAAAAGGTAAGCGAACGGATTAATCAAATCCAAAAATTTCTTGAGATGTTACTTCACACTTCCTTAAATGTTACAAATATAGCTCCTCAGTTTGAAATGAATCACAAACATGTCGAGCAATTATTGATGAAAGCTCCCCATCTATTGCAAGAAATCTCTGAAAAGGTCAGGTATAAATTGTCAGAAACTTATCCTGACTTTTTTTTAAATAGTAAAAATAATTTCTCCAATGATACCATATTTATTCAGCATGTTGAAAAATCTGAAAAGAGGGTTCATAAAAATATCAATAAAAATATCAAGACGGAGTAAATACAGTTCAGGTTTTTTTATTTACTCCGTCTTAAGTTTTTTAATCTTTAAGGCCTAGCTTGACTTAAAACACTGCCAAAACGATCGTAGGCATTGGCTCCGCTAGGAGATAGAATTTCCTGACAAAAAGCTGCATTGCATTTTTCTTCGGTCCAAGTACGAGTTTTATTAGTTGTTATAGGAAGCCAATCTTGGCTCAGGTGGATTTCATGTAGCATTCCCAGTTCAAATGTACTGTGATAGCTTTCGTTAGGGACACCCACCAGGACTTCGTCTTGACCATTTCCGTCAAAATCACCACTTCCAAGTGTAGAAGCAAAGTGATCTCCGCCATTTTCTTCTGTTCCTATACCTTCTGGATCGCCGACGATGTAATTACTAGCTTGAGAATAGCTTCCGTAATCTGAGGAAGAAATCCTCTGATTTTTAGCAAAAAAAAGATAAACGGCTCCTTCGCCGGTTTCGACTCCATAACCGGGACTTCCTACAGCAAGGTCCAGTTGATTATCATCATTAAAATAGCCCATACTTAACGATTCCCCAAAAAACATGTTATGGTAAGGTTTTGGGGGAAGAATATTTTGATAATTCATGGCGACAAGTCCTTGAAAACTTCCTTGAAGAATTTGTACCATGCCATGATGTCTCATCTGGACAGGAATTTCTTGGGAAGGTTCGCCAATACCACCAATGACTTCGACGCCTTCATAGTCGCTTTCTCCGGGTACTCCAATAGCGAGATCAACACATGATTGCTGGTTTGAAGAGTGCAGGTTTAAAAAATGACCTGCGAGCAGGGCTGCTCCAAAGCGGTCTTCGGCCTCAGGTTTTTCATTAATAAAAATGCTTTGTTCCCAAAGATGACCAGGTTGTTCTGCACGAGGAGTTAATCCTTCACGTGATCCGTATAAGACATGTACAGCTCCTGATTGAAAAGCATTTTTACTTGCGGAGTGAGAGGGGATTCCAATCGCCAAATCCTCATAAGAATCACAGTTAAAGTCTCCACTGACCATTGGGCCTTCTCCATAATGTTCATTTTCTTGAGCGGCATTTGTTTTACCTAAAACTGCGTGGGCTAAATCGAGGTGAATCAGTTCTGTAGCTTTGGTTTCATAAGGATTAAGTCCTGAATGACTTCCATACATGACTAAAAGGGCTCCCGCTTGGGGCTTATCATTGAGACTATAACCCGGAATACCCATTGCAAGATCGTCAATTCCATCATTGTTAAAATCCCCAGCGCTGATTGAAGAACCGAGGCGCTCACCTGTTTCAGCTTTTCCCAACATGGTATCAATGTCACTATGAATGATATGACTAAAATCGTGACATACGCCATCACAAGCTAAATCACTGTAAAATATTTGGACAGATCCACGATGATTTTTATCACCGGGTATTCCAACAGCAAGATCTGTCAGGCCGTTTCCATCGAAATCTCCTGTGGCTAAAGCAGCACCAAACTCCTGGCTGGTTTCCAATGATCCTTGAACATCTTCAACACTGCGGTTTAAAATATTAGTTGCACTTCCTGAGCCGCTAAGTCCTTCAGGAGTTCCGTAAAGAATAGTTACTTGCCCAGCATTTGTCACAAAACTCATCTGATTTTTCTTTTTAATGTCTTTTAATGGAGAACCTATCGCAGCATCGGCATATCCGTCTCCATTAAAATCAACTTGTCGAAGTTCCGCCTGCGCTGCCAAACTGATCATTAATGCAGGAATAATCAGTGAGAATTTTTGATTTTTTTTAAAAAAATGAAAATATTTAAATAGATTAAAAGTGTTCATATTCTTACCCTTTATATTTTGTATGAAAACCTTGAATATTTTTTATACCTAAATAGTTTTAAGACTATATTTTAATGATTTGAATGCGTTGACCATGGGGACAACTTACCCGTCATTTTTGTAAAATTGTATATACATACAATTGATTAAGTTAGTGGTATTAGGGGATTGTGATAGCTTTGTGACAGTCCTGCAAAAAGACTAAGACCTTTAAGATATTAAGACGGAGTAATAATATTAAGATACTAAGATATACTAAGATATATAAAGACGGAGTAATAAAAATATTTAATGCTTCTTCTTCGTGCCTGACTCGGTCTGGAAAACAAATGTCTTTTTCAAAATCAATTTTCAATCTTTTCAAAATCTTTTCAAGACGGAGGTAAAAATTTTTCATTATTGATTGAGTTTTAATTGCTCTGTTTTTTGTCAATTGGTTATTTTTTAATCAAATATATTTCAAAAATTGAAGAACAAAACTTTTTCCTCTTATAAAAAATTAATAAAATTCAGTTAATTATAGAGCTGTTTTATATCATGTTTGATTGGCACATTCTTTGCTTCTAATTATAATTAACCCTGGTTTTGGGTAAGAAACTTATGTGTTTTAGAGTTTATTTTAAGATGTTGCTCTCTTCTCAGTTGAGAGGAAAGATATTAAATTGTTGCAAAACACACACTCTTATCCGTTACTGAGCATAGTTCGGTAAGTATTTTTTATATTGACTTAGAAATGATTAATTAATTGGAGGTTTCCAATGGCTATTGGATGGTTAGAAGCTGCCGGAAATGCAGTTGCTTCATTCTTTTCTAATTTTGAGTTAAGCTGTAATGTCTCAAATGACCAAGAAGAATCTAACGAGGGAAGTGAAAAGACCGATTCAGCTTCTAAAGAACGAAACAGAAGCTCTTATAATCTGTCTCGACCTGCACCCCCTGTTTGGCAAAAGAGCTATGATGGTTCAGCCTATGTGAGGCAAGGAAGGCCTTCACCTCCTGCTTTGAGTCCCTCTTATCAATGTGTTATGAGTGAAAACCAGTATGTCAATGCGCGTGGTCAAAAGTATCGTATATGTGAAGAAGTAGTTAAGAAATAATTTCTGGGATTTTTTTTCCTTCCTCTTCTCTTCTCAAGACGGAGGTACAGATTTCGGACTCTAACGTTTGAAATCTGAACACTTCTAGCCTTCAAATCAGCTTTTTTTGGCATTTTTTTGGCTATTTTTACTTGGCAAAGATTTTGCTTAATATCAATAACATGCCAAGTTCTCCTCGTTATTATATTCTCGAAGACCATTCTCTCTTCCACGTTACTTGGAAGTGCCACAATAATGACTGGCTATTAAAAGAAGACTGGGCAAAGAAACTCTATTACAATTTATTGCTAAAATATAAAGATAGATATGGGGTTCAAATTTATGCTTACTGTTTCATGGATAACCACCCCCACCTAACGGGTAAACTCAAATCGCTTCAAGATTTTTCGGACTTTTTTCGAGTTGTTAATTCCTGCTTTGCGCGCTCTTACAATAAAAGAGTAGGTCGTCGCGGACAAGTGGTTATGGATCGGTTTAAGTCTCCTCGTATTGAAAGCGAAGCCGACTTATTTAAAGTCATGTTTTATATTGATCTCAATCCAAAAAGAGCGGGAAAGGTTTCTCATCCTAAGCAAAATACTTTTTCTTCTTATAATTATTACGCCTTTGGTAAAAGTGATCCTTTAGTGACTTCTGCGCCAAGTTATTTGGGTTTAGGAAAAAGCCCTCAAGCAAGACAAAAAATCTATCAAAGTCTTGTTGAAAGTATTTTGAAAAACGATTGGAAAGAAAAAGTGCCTTACTCTTCTGTTTCTTTTATTGGAAATCCAATCTGGGTCCGTCAACAAATCTATCAACTAAAGATGGCAAAAACTTCTTATTATCGAGATTGGAAACAAAGATACAAAAAGAGGTTTGCTAACGTTTCATAAAAAAAATTTTATTCGAGTTTAATAAGTGTTGAAATTCTAAAGTAGATTCGTGTGTGTTATTGCGAAATTTTTGACTAGTTGCATTGTTGCTGTAATTTCTTTTCGATATTTTTCTCACAATTTTAAAAAATAAAATATTTAAAAAGCTTTAACTGTCTTTAAGGATGAAGTTTTTTTTGCAATCTTTGATTAAGCTAAAAGCTTTTTGTACTATAACTCCGTCTTTTGTTTTTTTTGCGAGATGTCACAAGGCTTGTTTAATGGGAGTTTCGTGTGTGACTCCGTCTGCAGCGATGCTTTTTTCGACAAAGTTTAAAAACTCCTCAAATATAGAGTGAAATTGTTTCATCGCTAATTGACGATAATGCTGATAATAAATTCCTTTTTGCTCTGACCAGGGCTCCCAATAATGAAAAATTTCACTGGCTTCTAAATGATTTTCGTCCATAAAGTTGAGTATCCACTTGGCATCTCCGTTCACCAATAAATGCGAGAACTCGATAAATTTGGTTAAATATTCCAAGCTACATTCTGGATGAGGCACATGATAGAAAGACGAAAATAAATCAGGATATTGCTCAATGAGTTGGTTGATTTCTTCTAATGCATATTTTTGCGGGCTTAAGGTTGAACAATAAGAAAGCTCTTTAAGCTGATCTTTATTTTTTTGATGAATGCCCGTTCCGGCGAGGGCAGAAAGCTTTGACAGAAAGACTCGCTGTGTTCCCAAGCTTTTATAGTGCATGGCTTTACGAATCGTTGCATTCATATCATCAAGAGTTTCTTCAGGAAAACCTAAAATAAATGCTGTCGTGTTGCGCAGTTTTTTATTATTTACATGAGTGAGCAAATTTTCAAAATGTGCAAAATCCAAATTTTTTTGAATAACTTTTTGCATGCGCTCTGACCCAGACTCTAAACCAAAAAATAAACCAACCAAACCGGCTTCTTGCATTAAGTCGACGCGAGCATTGTCAATACAATCGGTACGTGAGCTACTAAACCATTTAAAATTTTTATGATTATTTTCGATCATATAATGACAGAAGTCCAAAACGAACTTGCGTGAGGTTGTA
This sequence comes from Deltaproteobacteria bacterium, assembly GCA_024233625.1. Taxonomy (GTDB): domain Bacteria; phylum UBA10199; class UBA10199; order DSSB01; family DSSB01; genus JACKPJ01. The sequence continues at coordinate 260,152 of JACKPJ010000001.1, read as the reverse complement.
AAATTATCGTGAATAAAATCAAATGCGGTAAAACCATAATGGCGGTAAAGCCACATCATTTCATCAAAGATGCGCTTAGGTGATTTGACACGAAATTTTCTTGCCCACATGATCGAGGTTGAGCAAAAAGTACATTTAAATGGGCATCCGCGTCCTACTTCGACATTGACAAAAAATTGTCCAGGTTTTTCCCGGATATAATCTTGAAAATTAATCAAGCTATAGTCTGGAAAGGGAATGTCATCGAGATTTTCGATGAGAGCTGGACGGTCATTCATTTGAATAACTCCGTCTTTGCTATTTACTCTGTCTTGTCTGTAGGCAAGGCCGGGAATTTCTTTAAAAGCTTCTCTAGAAAAGTCATATTTGATTAATTGTTCAAGAGGAATTTCTCCCTCTCCACAAACAACTAGATCGACGCAGGGAAAGTGTTCAAGAATTTCCTTGGGTAAAGAAGAAGGTTGAGGACCTCCTAAAACAATCAGTGATTCTGGAAGAATTTCTTTGATTTGTTGAGCCATCCAGAGCGCCATCGGAAAGTTGGAACATATGGAGGATATCGCAAAAATAGGAGTATTAGCTCCCAAAACTCCATGTTTGAGGAGTTTTTTAAAATGATTTTCACTGCAATTTCCACTTCTTTTGAAAAAAAGATCAAAATCCCATAGCTCGGCCTCAAATCCGGTTTTTTTGATGACTCCCCCGAGTGTTAGTAGGGCCATGGGAAAGTATAAACTTGTTTCTTGTGGATCCGTTGTTGGTGGATTGATAAGAATAATTTTATTATTAGATTTCATTTTTTCTGCCACCCTCCATGCTTTTGTTTTTATTAGCTTTATTTTACTCCGTCTTGATTCTCTCTTTTACTCCGTCTTGATGAGGAGTATTACTCCGTCTTGAGGAGGAGGAGGAGAAACTTTTCGGAAAGGTAGGAAATTACAATGATCCTACCTTCCCGAATGAAATTGTTTTTATCTTGAGCTTTTTAAAGCATCGAGTTCAGCTTGCATTGCGTTAAGCCGTTGCTCTTGTTCATGTCCTACAAAAAGCGCCATTTCTTCGTGCGTGAGGGTTTCACCACGATAGACTTTGTCATAGATATTCGAGATCATGACAGTGTATTGACTATTGAGATTGCTTTGCGCTCGAGTTAGGGCATCATCTGACCATGTAGAAGGTGCAGTGATAGTGATTTCATCCGGTGCAGTGATACCACCATCAACAGGTGCCGTAATGGTACCAGGGCCGGTAATTCCACTACCACCATCACTAGTAATTCCTCCATCACTAGTAATTGTAGTATCACTAGTAATATCTCCCGTTTGGGCAAACAGTTTACCATTCATCCTGGAGGATTGGAAAAAGTCTTGATTAAATACTTGAGCATTATGACTTTGTACTTGTTTAGCTGCCCAGGTCGGTTTGGATTTGCCAAAGAAAGTAAAGACACCCCCTACAAACAAGGCCATCAGATAGACGATATAGCGGTTTGCTTTTTTTATCCTTGCCATACTTAACTCCCTTTTTAAGATTAAAATATTCTCATGCTTTAATTGTGAGCTGATTTTGCTTTGACGTAAAGAGCATCTATAAAAAAATAAAAAATTAAAGAGAGGTCTACTCAAGAAAGCTCTGCCTTATGTGAATTTATGTTTGGATATTAGAAATAGAATGGCTTAAGCGATCCATTATTTTTCCAAATTTTTAAAAAGCCCTTTACTTTAGCTCAAGGCACTCTTTAAAATATTAGCTTAGGACACAGTAGGCCTGTTTTAATTGGGCAAGTTTTTAAAACAGGCTAAAAGAATTTGGGAGGTGGGGTATGTCTAAAAAGGCAACGCGTATATTTGCGTCTAAAAAATATTCTAAAAAAAATATTCAACGGCAATTTAAAAAATTTCTCTTTATTTCAAGCCAACTGGTTTTGCTGAGTAGCTTGGCTTGTGGGGAAGCGGTCGATTTAAGTTCTAGCAATTTAAGTTCTAGTGATCAATGTCAACCGCTCTCTCGGGTGGTTGTTGCGGCAAAGCCTGAGGTTATGCTGGTGGTGGATAAATCTGGTTCCATGCAATACAATTTTTGGGATCACGATCTGGATCCCATGACAGAGGAGGTTACGCGGTGGAATGGTTTACATGGAGCACTAGAAAAAACCTTGCAGAACTATAGTGATAAAGTGAATTTTGGATTGCAGCTATTCCCCTCATTAAAGGCAGAGCAAAAGTATAGTGAGTTGGGTTGTCTTGTTGAGGATGATCCGGAGGTGTTGCCTTCAAGTTCAAATGAAGGGGATATTTTAGAAGTTTTACCTGATTCAGGTTCTCAAGAAATTTATGGAGGGACGCCTGCTGCAAGGGCTCTGGATAACGCGATGTATGCCTTGCTTGCTTCGAATATTCATTCAAAAAAAGCTGTCATCTTTATCAGCGATGGTGTGGCGAATTGTGATTCAGAAGCGGTCAATAACTTTGAGCGTTTTGAGGTTTATAATGATGTTGTTCATGATATTGCGGAAGATTCTTTTGTTGAAGATAAGATTCCTACTTATATAGTGGGAATAGATATTTCCAAAGAGATGACCGAAGTCGACCAAGATGGACAACCCGATGCGGTGGTTCCTTTTCAAAAGTTTAACGAGTTAGCTGTGCAAGGGGGGCGTGCTAAATCTGGAGAGGAAAAATTTTATCAATCACATAACCAGTTTGATATAGAAGATGCCTTGGATGAAATTGTTGATGATATTTTAGATTGCTCGGTTGAGCTTAATGCCGATTTGCTTGATAAGAGAAGTCTAAAAGTTTTTATTGGAGAAGAATCTTTTAGTCAAGTTCATGATTGCAACCAGGAAGACGGTTGGACTTATACAAACGAAAATCATGACAGAATTCAATTATGTGGTTTTGCCTGTGAATCCTTTCAAAAAGAGGGTTCTGCTCAGCTAGATATGAGTTGTGAGTAGTTGATATATAAGATAGTCCAATGAATATCCAATCAAAGGTTTGCTGAAACTTTTGTTTCGGTAGACCTTTTTTTACTTGCTATATATTTCATTCCTAACCTCTAAAACCTCTATTGACGAATCGGGTCAAAAACCTGATGATAGACCTTGGGTAAAAAATTACTAAAATTTAATAAATAAAATAATACTAACGTTTAATTTTTAGGGAGGACAGGAAATGGACGTGGGTAAGGAAAGTAACTTGTCGACTTATAAAAAAAATAAAAAGTCAAAAATTGAAAGGCCCAATAGAAAGCATGATGACATTGTGGCGCACGCTATTCGTCATATCGATCATGTAACCTATGCGGGTAAAGTCAGAAACGAAGCGGATTTTATTGATCGTTGGAATATCATGGGCTTTTCAGAGTTAGTGAGATTGCATACCCAACGTTATCCTGCGACTCACATTGCCTTGACGAGTGGGCAGAATCCCAATTTTCCTTGGGAGACAATGACGGGACTTTCTATCAGCGAAGACCCGGGTTCTCCTATCAACGAATTTGTGATTCGCTATGGAGAGGGAATTCAACACGTCGCTTATAATATTGATCCAAACATTCCCATGGAAGAAGTCTATCGCGAGCTCAAGCGCCGTAAGTGGCAATTCATGACCAATGTTTTAATTCATAAAGATGATCACGGAGCTCGTCTCTGTCAGTTGTTTACGGCTCCTCAGGTCCCAGCGGGAACTTTTGTGGAGTTAGTTCAAAGATTGCCGGGAAAACACGGCGAAATCTTCGACACTTTTGATATTGCAAACATTGATGATCTTTATGAAGCCTATGCGCAATACAGTGCATGGTTGGAAAAACATCATCACTCTTCGGCGTTGAAGTATCAGAAAGCCTTTGAAGCTCAGATACAAGCTGATTATCAAAAGCAGATGAATCCTAGCTATTACGGTTAATTCATGAAGAAACGCACTTTACATCCTAGGATACTCGATGAAAAAGCCGAGTGCATGCCAAGAGCTGAGTTGGAAGAGCTTCAATTAGCTCGTCTCAAAAGGAGTTTGGAGCACTGCTATCGTCGAGTTCCTTTTTTTAGGAATAAATGGGATAAGGAACGATTTCACCCTGAAGCTTTTAACTCGTTATCTGACCTAAGAAAATTACCTTTTACGACTAAAGAAGATCTGCGTAAAAATTATCCCTTCGGACTTTTTGCTTTGCCCATGGATCAAATCGTTGGTTTGCATTCTTCGACGGGCACGACCGGCAAGCCGACATTGGTGGCATATAGTCGCAATGATTTAAACAATTGGGCAGATCTTATTGCGAGAGAATTAGCGGCGAGCGGTCTAGAACCGGGTATCATTGTGCAGATCGCTTTTGGTTATGGAATTACGACAGGAGGCCTAGGCTTTCACATGGGAGCGGCCCGTTTGGGAGCAGCCGTCTTGCCGACATCCAACACCTTGAGTCCAGCTCATCAACTCTTTGAGTTGAAGGAACTCAATGTCGGGATGCTTTTATGTACACCGAGTTTTGCGACGACAATTCAAGAAGAAGCAGAAAAAAGTGGCATTGATTTAAAAGAGCTTCCGGTTGCTGCTGCCATCATGGGTGGAGAAGCTTGGACAGTTGAGCTTCGCGAGCGCTTGGAAAGAGACTGGGCCTTTAAAGCTTATGACACTTATGGCTTAAGTGAGGTGATTGGACCAGGTGTGGCTCATGAGTGTCAATATCAAAACGGTCATCATATTTATGAAGATCATTTTATAGCGGAGGTAGTCGATTTTGAGACAGGGGAATTAGTTGCACCAGGTCAAACTGGGGAGTTAGTGCTCACCAGTTTAACCAAAGAGGCCGTTCCAGTGGTTCGTTATCGTACAAGGGATTGTACACGCTTGGTTCCAGGAACTTGTGCCTGTGGACGGAGTTTTCAACGCATTGAGCGAGTCACAGGGCGCATCGATGAAAGTGTGATATTAGGGAAAAAACGAGTTTATCCTTCAGATATCGAACATATCGTTTTTCGTTTTAATGAGCTGAGTGAATATTATCAGCTAGTTTCGGAAGATAAGCCGATGGACCGACTCAAAGTGATCGTCGAAAGCAATGAGTCGAATATTAGCGGTTATCAAATGCAACTTCGAGAATTACAAAAGCAGGTCGAAACTTCTATTCGTCATGAGTTAGAACTCGATCAAGTGGAAGTGAGTATTGTTCCTAAATATACTTTGCCGAGGAGTGTAGGTAAGGCTGAACGACTTTTCATTCAAAAACCGTAGGGGTATTAGACGGTTTAGTAAATTGAAGGTAACGAGACCGTTTAATGCCCCTTTTCCAATAGTTTTTTTCTTCTTACCTCTCGATCATAATGTATCACTTGATACAGGGTGATTCAAGGGTCTTTCTGGAGGTTTCCTTAAGTAAAATTGTTTAAATGGTTTTTGCCATATAAAAAACCATTTAAACAATCTAAAAAAAATTGGATACAAATTATTTTTTGAGAAAAACCTTTCTAATTTCGGATTCTAAAATACTTAGCAAAAGAAAAAGTGTCGCGATCAAAATTAAACAGGCCCCCGTTGGAAAAGCAAAGAGGTAAGAATAATAATATCCCAAAACAGGAATAAAAGCCCCCATCCACATCGCGATGATAAAAGTTTCCTGGATAGATCGCGCACGTTTGATGGCGATAAAAGCCGGCATGACAATCATGGCAAAAATGGGAAGTGCCCCCATGATTTTAAGACCCGAGGTAATTCCTAATGTGAAGAGGGCATAAAGCAAGAGTAAGCAAAAGCTTGTGTTCATTCCTCGACTTTTTAAAAAGGTCGGATCCGCTGAGGCGTAAAGAAATTGTCGTCGAAAGAAAATATGACTGACCAAAATTAACCCTGTGATGGCGATTGTAAAATACAGGTCTTTGGGATGAACGGCTACCACCGATCCAAAAAGTAAATGCTCGATATCATGGGAAGCTTGAGTGATGCGGTCTCCCAATAAAATCATCGCACCACTGCTGATCACGTAGATGAGTCCCAGCAGGCTGCTTTCCGAAAAACTTTCACGACGACGCAGCAGAGCAAAGAGGGCAGCGGCCAACATGGCAAAGAAAAGTCCACCCGAAAAAACCCATAGACTTTCATCGACGTGCCAGGCCCAAAAACTTCCCACCCAAAAAACAAAATAGATGCCCAGGCCTGAGCCTTGGGCAATCGCCAAACTCAAAAAGACGACGCGGTTAAGCAAAATATAGACTCCAAGTAGGGCAATGCCCAGACCGCCAATCATTCCAGCAAGCAGGGGTTCTTGCCAGAGTTTCCAGTTTTGTAAAAACTCTTGGCTCATTTCGGGAGCCAGCCAATAGCCTAGCAAAAATAAACCGAGAGTAATGATACTATAGAAAATGAATCTGAATGCCAGCATCTTCATGGTGCACATGGAGAGGAGTTTCTAAGACCCCTTCGAGTATTTCTTGCTGAAGAACTTTTGCCTTTTCTCCACTGATACTCTGGTGGGGACCCAAAAGAATCACTTGGTCCACGTGATTAATAATGAGGTTAATGTCATGTTCAATTAAGATTAAACTTAAGTGATATTCGCTTTGCCACTCTTTGAGGAGTTTCCAAAACTTTTGTCGAAAGCCATGATCCAAAGAGTTAAAAGGTTCGTCAAAAAGTAAAACCGGAGGCCGTGCCATGAGAGCTCTTCCTAGCAAGACTCTTTGTTTTTGACCTCCGGAAAGCTCGCGAAATAATTTTTTTTCGTGAGGGAGCATTTCAATTTTTTGCAAAATTTCTCGAGCTCTCACTAGGGATGGCTCAGTGCCTTTTCCCCATTTGAGAACTTGCGGATAGAGTCCCATTTGCAGGACTTCGAGGACTGAAAAGGGAAACAAGTCATCGATTTCATTTTTTTGGGGAACATAGCCGAAGTGAGTTCCTTCGGCCCATTGAAATCGACCTTGGATAGGACGAACTTGTCCCAATAAAGTCCGCAGCAAGGTGGACTTTCCAGCACCGTTGCCGCCGACAATTCCCAATGTTGTGCCGGCTTTAAACTGCAAGTCCAAAGGACTGGAGAGTGCTTGACCGGCATAACCGATTTGGAGTTTTTCTAAAGTGAGTATGTTTTTCATTTTATGGCTTCATTCATTTCTTTGAGTAGTTTTTCAAAAAGTGCAAAATAAGCTTCAGCTCCTTGGGTGTCATTCGAGTTAGAAAAAATAATGAGGGGAACTTTTGTTTTTTGAGATAAAAACTCGGGCACCTTATGCGGATAAAAACTCTCGGCAAAAATTGCAGTAACTTTTTCTTGGCCAATGAGCTGCTGCAAATAAGTGACATGTTTAGAGCTGGGAGGAATGCCTGGCTTGGGTTCGATATAAGCAACGACATTTAATCCTGTCCATGCCGTGAAATAGTTCAGACTACGGTGATAGCTGACAATTTTTTTCCCGCGCATTTTTTCAATTTGAGAACTCCATGTCTGAAGTTTGCTTTTTAGCTGAGTTTGAAAAGTTGACAAACGCTCTTGATAATAACTTTTGCCTTCAGCATCCAGCAGACTCAGCGATTGGGAAATATTTTGAGCAATGATGAAGCTATTTCTTGGGTCGAGCCAATAGTGGGGATTCCCCATGGGATGAATGTCTCCCCCTGAACGGTCTTGAGCTGCTCCGATTTCTAAAAGAGAAATTCCTGTGGAGGCATCCAGATTGCCCGGGTTTCCTGGCTGAATTTTTCCATTTCGGGATTGAGTGAGGAGAGGAGGCAACCAGCCGACTTCTAGACCTAATCCAACATGAATGAGTAAATCTGCTCGGCTGAGGCTCACAACAAAACTAGGCCTGGCATCTAAAAAATGAGGGTCCTGATTGGCTTTGGCAATCGAGCTTACAGTGATGCGTTCGCCTCCAATGGCTTGAGCCAGAGCAGCGAGCTCTGGAATACTAGCTACAACATTGAGCTTGGCTTGCACCGTGAATGGAAAAGTTATTAAGGTGATAAGTAGTAATAAAAATTTTTTCATTTTTTTCTCCGTAAATTCATATTTCTTAAAGTCAGTCATTTTGTTCAGTCTAAGAAGTAGGAAGAAAGAGTCATCTGCTTTCTTTAAAACTGATGGGCTCCATGCGGTCCCATATTAAACTGCCATTGCAGCATCGCGGCATGATTGGGCTGCAGGCCTTCTTGATCAGTATAATCATACTGCAGCTTCAGGCGAAAAAATTCCGAAGGCCTAAAACTTAGCATGGGAGAAACTCGAAAAATGCGATCTTCATTTTTAGGTAAGCCTAAATAATCCACACGCAGGCCTGCTGACCAGCGTCTGGACCAATTGCCCAATAAGTAAGAATAGAGTCCGCCTTCGTCTTCCATTCCCAAAGGAACTTCACGACGCCGGTAGATATATTCGCTTTGCCAAAGAATGCCTTTATAGGTGGAAGGTTTCCACTTGAGGAGCAAGTCGCCTCCAAAGAGATTGGTGGCATTTCCAGGCCCGCTATTATTATAGCCAAAGGCTGCTGAAGCTCCGGCAAGCAGAGTGGTATTTTGTGAAATATTTCCCGAGCCACTCAGTCGAGCGCTGTAAGCAAAATCGCCTTTGCGCTCACCGTCAAAATTTGTTTCGGTTTCGCCATTGCTCATGACGGCCTGCAATTGCAAAAAGAAAGGCGTGGGGAATAAATAGCTTACTTCGATACCAAATTCATTAAAGCCTTCTTCACCCAGTAAACGACGGTTAATGATCATATCATTGATAAAGTCCCATTGCTCAAGATGTTTGGGGTTTTGCCGGCCAAAAGGCATCCAAAATTTTCCTCCTCGAAATTGCAGACCTTTGGGTAGAGCCGAAAGCGTCGTGAGAAAGGCTTCTTCGATTTCGATATGATCTTCAGTGAAGGCTAAGTAGACATCGGCTCGAATATAAGGGTCGATGACCGATTGAAAGGCAATCTCGATTTCTTGCAGGTTAAAACCGGTTCGACTGGGGTCATGACCGACTTCGCCGGGATCTTCCGAAAAATAAGCCGTGGTAAAAGTTCCAATCAAGCTAATATCGGGAAGAAGTTTATAAGCGAGGTTATTTTTTTTGGGGTACTTCCAAGGGCCGATCTGCCCATAGTTTTGAGCTGGAGTTTCATTTTCACTTTGGGAAGAAACAACGGCCTCCGTCTCGCTGTTTTTTTGACTGGATTTCTGCTCATCGCTCAAGTTTTCCGATGGTTTTGACTTCACGACTTGAGTTGGCGTTTGAGGAGTCGAGCCTGATTTTTCTAATTGTTCAATGCGTTTATTTTGAGTTTCAATGAGGGTCGAAAGTTTTTCGACGGTTTTTTTTAGCTGGCGAACTTCTTCTGTAAGTTCTTTCACAGAAGTGGTTTTAGCCAATAAAGGACTGGGCAATAGACTTCCCAGGAGAAGGCTTGCGCAAAGCCCGAAAGAGAGTTTTCGATGGTTCATAAAATTTCCTTGTTTTTCAAATAAGAATTTTCAAACGAATGAGAATTCATTTTTTTATCGATATTTAATGAAGTCTGTCCGTTTAGTTTTTAAAAATTATTTTTGAGTCTTTAAACGGAAGCTTGAGTTTGAACTAAACAAGGAAGGGAGGTCCACGAATGCTGGCAAAATGCCAAAATTGGCTGTAGTAATCTGAGTGAGGCTCTGTATTGAGAAGATTAAAAAACTTAGTAGGGGCAATGCTTAAAGAGAAACTTTCTCCGGATTGCAATTGAAATTGAGCTGAAGAAAGACATAACTCACACTGACTGGAGAGATGGCTCTGCTTGCCCTCTTCGTGTGCATGGGAGACATGGAGCCAACATGCCGAGAGAAAAATAAAAGCAGAAAGAATGACTGCGGCCCGCCAAAGTTTTTTTTGAAATTTTTGCTGTAAAATTTGCAAATTCAATCTGCCTATTATTTAGTCACTTAAAAAATTTACTATAAAATTTATATAGTTACAAGCTTCAGTGAACGCGCGGTCACTGCGTTCACTGGAATTTCTTTTGTATTTTTTACTTTTCTTAGCTTGCTTGAATACTTTTTAGATTCAAAATGACTTTCGTATAATGATGCCCTGAAACTGCTTGAAAAAGTGATCCTGTGACCGAGACGTTTTTATCTTGAAGCTCTTGACACTGTTGAGCCTTGTCTGAGCATAAAACTTGTATTTCCTTGATGTCTGTGAATGATTCCTGGTTGCTCGCAGACTGAGGGTCTCCTTTAACTTGGATAGGTGTTTTGAGCTTCAGCAGCAAAATTTTGACTTTTTTATCTGTTTGGGGAGACTCACCGTAATTAGGAGCGCCATATTTTTCGACTGACTTGAGTTTTCCCTGCAAGGCAATCTCTGTCGGTTCGTAGGAAAGCCAATTTTCTGTTTTGGATTGCGGATCTTCGTGATCGGAACAAGCGAATAAGTCGGAGAAACCGAGCATGCTCACTGTCATGCCAAATGTCAGTAGAATGATTGCAAATAGATATTTTTTATTCTTTGTTTGATTCATCATATTTTCTTTCTTTTTATTCGTCTCAATTGATAAGCTATTTATATCAAGTGGAAAATTTAAATAGCTTTATTAGCTCGCAGGAGCTTTCTCATTGATTTAATCAACGCTGATACAGTCACTTTTACTTTTGATATCACCAATTTTCCAGCCTTCAATACGACGAATTCCTTTGACGACGTCGCGAAGTTGATCATCGCTGAGAGTGTTCAACTGAGTTGTTCCCGCTAAGCCCGTTGCGTCTTTAAGAAAGTTTTTATAATTTTGGGTGTCATTTTCAGAAGGAGGGGCATAGCGCGCGACGGCTTCGTCAATCGAAAGATTTTGATAGGTTGTTGTTTTAAGAAGTGAAACCAAAGCACTCTCTCCTGTGACTTCATCGGGGAATACAGCAAAGCCACCCGCTTCACCAATGGCACCGTGATTATCGGCAAACTTGCCATTGCGGATGTTTCCTGGATTATTGTTGCGCCAAGCACGAGTGCCCCCAGAGCGCAATTCTGTGATGTTTTTTTGATGTCCTTTGGCAAGTTGTTGGACAGTGCAAATCTTGACGTCATATTTATTGGCTGTTTCGGCAGAGCTTTTACTGCTAACAACAGAACCTTCGCAATTTTCTTCTTCAGGGATTTGTTGGCGTTTTTCTATTCGACTGAGAGCCTGTGCGCTACTTTCGGCTAGGTCAATGCTTCCTTTGCCGCTGGCAGCTTTGGCACCCACAGCAGTCTTGCCGACTGTTTTTGTAGAAAATTTGGGATTACAACTTTCATCTAAGTTAGAGTTAGGAACTTTCTTTCCTATATTAGAAATCGTCATTTTGGACTCCTATCTTTTTTTTTAGAATAAACTCACCCTGTACTATTTCCCTATAAATCATTTTGGCCATAAGGTCAAAGGATTGTAACAAAGCTCATTGACAATATAAGGGATCTTTCCTAATCTTGACTTCTATGAATACGAAATCACGCCAAGTTAAAATCTCTCGAGAGACCCAAGAAACCCAGATTCAGCTTGAACTCAATCTAGATGGATCCGGTCAATACGAAATCAATACGCCAGTGGCTTTTCTCAATCACATGATGGAAAGTTTTGCCAAACACGGTTTTTTTGATCTCAATATTAAAGCCGAAGGAGACACTGACGTTGACTTTCATCATACGGTCGAAGACGTCGCTATTACTTTGGGCCAGGCTTTTTTAAAATGCATCGGTGATAAAAAAGGCATGACGCGTTATGGTTCTTTTACCTTGCCGATGGACGAGGTTTTAACGACTGCCGCCGTAGATTTTTGTGACCGCCCTGTTTTGGTTTATAATGCGGAGATTCCTGCCGGTCGCATTGGAGATTTTGATATCGAACTGGTCTATGAGTGGTTTCAGGCCCTCACCCAATCTGCACGGATGAATTTACATATCAATGTTTGGTATGGTCGCAATCGCCATCACATGGTCGAGTCGATGTTTAAGGCTCTAGCAAAAGCCATGGATCAAGCCACGCGTTTGGATCCTCGCGTTGTCGGTGTCGCTTCAACGAAAGGCGCGTTGTAGTTAAAGAAAACGGTTGTATCACGTGTGTAGCCATGGGCAGGAAATGCAGAGGAAAATTTTTGTTATTCTCTGAGTGGATTAGTATAAACCATTTTTGTCAGTTTTTTACTGACAAAATTATTTAAACTTTCTCCTTCATTTGAAGCTTGAATGGCGAGGACTTTGTGTAAATCACGATCAATGCGTAGCACAAATCTTCCTGAATATTTTTTATTAGTTGGAGCAGGAAGAGGCCTTTTGTCCTTTTTGTAAATTTCTATCCACTCATCTAAAATTTTACAAAGCTGAGCATAAACTTTTTTTTCATCGTTTCCGTGACAACATTTGCCAATCCAACCAGGTATCGAACCGACGTAACACTGGTCTTCTTCAGACCATTCAACAATTTTTAGGTATTGATCTTTTTCTTTCATTTTTAGTTTCCACTCTTTATTTCTGAAATGGCTTGTTTAACCTTTTTTTCTTGATAAGGTTTGGCATCGTTGCCTGGATTGCCAGAAATAGTCATGATTTTTCCTGACTCTTTATGGGTAAAATTACGGTGACTACCTTTTCCTCCTCGATTAATAAAGCCCGCTTTTTTTAACATTTGAATTAACTCACGTATTTTCTTGGGCATATATATTGATACTATATTGATACTATAAAGTCAACGATGAGTTAAGAGATCAAATCTTCTTCAAAACCTTTTTAATAATTGCCAAAGCGACTTCGCATTCCTCTTGATGAATATTGAGAGCGGGGCTTAAGCGCACGGCATTTTGACCACATGGCAGCAAGAGCAAGCCGGCCAAAAAAGCCTCTTCGATGATTTGGTCTCTTAATGTGATTTCATGATCAAAAAAATGAGAAGGGTACTTTTGTTCTTTCTTTTCGATTTCGAAAGCGAGCATCAAACCTAATCCGCGAACATCGCGAATCACTGCAAATTCTTGCTTAAGTTCCTTAAGGCCTGTTTTTAAGAATTCCCCTTGTTTTTGGGCATTAGCCATATATTGAGTTTGGACTAAATCAAAAGTTGTATTGGCTGCAGCACAAGCCACAGGATTTCCTCCAAAGGTGGAAGCATGTGCCCCAGGGGGCCAATTCATGATTTCTGCTCGGCTAATCATGGCTCCTAGAGGTAAGCCCGAAGCAATTCCTTTTGCACAGGTGATAATGTCGGGTTCAACCCCAAAATGTTCGCAAGCAAAAAACTTACCGGTCCGGCCAAATCCTGATTGTATTTCATCGACGATATATAAAATATCGTGTTCATGACAAAGCGCTTGGAGTTCTGCATGAAAATTTTTGGGGGGGACGATATAACCGCCTTCTCCTTGAATGGGTTCGACAACAATTGCGGCAACTTGTTTGGGGTTAAGAATTTTATGAAAGATTTGCTCACGAATATTTTCAACGCATTGACTAGCGTATGCTTCTGCGCTCATGTTTGTTGGACAGTTTCGAGGGTCTGGAAAATTCGTGTGATAGATTTCGGGAACTAAAGGTAAAAAACGATTGCGCTGAACGGATTTACTTGCCGTAAGCGAGAGCGCACCCAGCGTGCGACCGTGAAAGGCATTCCAAAAGGCAATAATCGCAGGCCTTCCAGTGTGATAACGTGCCAGCTTGATGGCGGCTTCGATGGACTCGGTCCCACTATTGGCAAAGAAGACTTTTTTCGGTCCCATGCCAGGAAAAACCGAAGCCAGACGTTCTGCCAGATCGACTTGCACGCTGTAATAAAAGTCCGTGCCCGACATGTGTATAAAGTTTTGGCTTTGTTTTTCGATAGCACGCAAGACTTTGGGGTGAGAGTGTCCTGTAGCATTGACTGCAATACCCGCCGTAAAATCCAAAAACTGATTTTTATCGACGTCAGTGACCCAGGAGCCTTCGCCTTTTTCGATGACCAAAGGGTAAGAACGTGTATAAGAAGGCGAAAGATAAAATTGATCTCGCTGAATGGTGGCCTTTGCCTGAGGGCCTGGAAGTGGGCTAATGATTTTGGGTTTTCGCATTTTCTTACTTTCTATATTCTACATTGAATTTGTCACCAGATAGTATTTTTTTCACTTTCTGGTCCGCAACTCATGTGCCGTTGCAGGACCAGGCTGATGAAATTTTTGTATGGGTTGAGCTGTCAAAAATAAAAATTTCATCAAAGCCGTTCAAAAAAACTATTTGATGACAAATTCAATGTCCACGATGGTTTCTCATATTTGTGCTTTCCATAATTTTTGAGGCATTTCCGGGATCAAAACCCTCGTAGCCTTGAAAGCGTTCGATGAATTCATAATAGCAACCCGGAATAATACGTTCCCCATCCAAAAATTTAACATTAACCTTTGCAGCTAGAGTCGAAGCTTGCTTGAGTAAATAGTCGCCATGAGGGTCAAAGGCCTTTTGAATTTCTTGATTGGAATCTTGTCCATTCATTTCAAAACCGTTTTCTTCTAAAAAACTGACTAGGGCTTCGAGATTGGCAAAACTCGTCATGTCGTTGACACTTAATGTCGCATGATTCATTTGAAAACCGTGAGCTGACATCCACGCGGCATACTCGCTTTCTTGTTGTAGTTTTTGATAGGTTGAATAGTTTAAGTCCCAAGGGCGGCCCATGGCGCAGAGTGCATGCGATTGGAGGACTTTTTCGGGGATTTGGCCAATGAGCTCTTGGATTAAAGCTTGGGCTTTTTGGCTGAGGCTGTCGAGTTGCAACTCACTGATGAAAACTTTTGGCCATTGTCCAGAAGGATGAACGTAATATTTGGCAAAAACATTTTTTTCGGCCAATTCGTAAGAAGCCTGTTCTTCAAAACCCAGTCGGGTAAAATTTTTTGCTAAAATCTCTAAATTGATTCGTGGATCTGCGAAGGTTCGTAAAGCAATATGGTCGTTGACCAAATTGGCTAAATCTTCGCGTCTAGAAAGTAGATTATGAATTTCAGGAACTTGAGGGTTTTGAGTAGCATAAAATTCCCATAATTGATCAAAGAGATCATGGAGACTGATTTTATTCATAGAATTATTTTAACAAAAATAGTCAGTGCATCCTAAAGGTTTTTTATTTACTTTCTTTTTGTGTGGCCAAAAAGAAAGTAACAAAGAAAAAAGCCACCCTTTAAAAAACTTCTAAAATCTTTGTATTTTTAGAGCTTACGCCCTGCAAACTCGCCCCGATGAACGGGGCTCAAACAGTGCAGGTCTTTCTAAACCTAAAAATCCGGCAGATTTTCACAAAATTTTTTAAAAGGGGGCACAAAAAAGGTGTTGATTTGATCCCCTTCGAAAAAATAGCGTTAAATTTGAAAGAGTGGAGGTTTTTCAAGAGGCTGAATCATACCCCCTCTTGAGATGAAGAGGGGGACAGGGGGCGTTTGAAAAACTAAACAACTTCAATTACGAAGTTTGCTGAAAGTAAACCTCTTCGTATGGTTGTAAGACGACAAAACCATCACCTTCAAAATACATTTGGATGGATTCCCCGCTTCCACGTCCAAAAAAGCTTTTAAAAGAAACGTCTGTTTTAAATTGTGGTGTTAATGAGCCGGACCAGGCGACAGTGGCATTAGGGTCTGTGCTAACAGGTTGTCCAGGTTTTACAATCAATGTCATTGGGTCGTAATGCGTGGTGATGGCGACCATGCCGGTTCCTGCTAAGTGTACATTAAATAAGCCACCCGCCATCATGGCAGTGAGTTTACGCATCATTTTGATGTCATGGTTGATGGTGGGTTCAAATGCCAGGACGTCGTTTCCATTGACATAAATGGATTCATTTTGCAGGTTGAGAATCGAGATTTTTTTTCCTGAGTCTGCTAAATAGACTTTGCCTTGTCCCTCGGCTTTGGTGAGACTGAGACCTTCTCCTGTGACAGCTTTCTTTAAAAACTTTCCAACCCCGTGTTCTAAGACTCCCTCACGTTTGAATTTGACGTTACCTCGGTAAGCGATCATGGAGCCCATCTTGGTCCAGACTTTGCCATTGAGATTGACTTCCAGCATGCGGTCAGATTCTAGTTCAAAAAAACCTTCTCCACGGTCCTGTTGTTGGGTTTTATTAATGAAATCATGTAAGGTATAGCGAGACATATTTGCTCCTTTTTTTAAATTGAGTTTAAAAAAGCTTGTTTTAACTTTCTAGACGAGGGAAAAGCCTCATTAGTTAAATTAATGAGAATGATACTAACTTTGTAATGTGAATTTTGCTATGGAAAATATGAATGACGAGCGCCCCAAATTTTTTAACCTTTTTACTGAGAGTTTTTCTTATTATTTGCCTATACTCAAAGTAGCTTTCCCACTCATTTTATTATTTAGACTGCCAGGAATTCTTTTTTCAGAAGCGCTCCACGAATTATGGCTTCCTAAAAATCTCAAGACTATGGAGCAAATTGAAGCTTCGATGGGAGTTTTTGTTAATTTTACGATTATTCAAAGCCTCTTGGAGATATTGTTCGGAACCATCGTGAGCATTGCAATCATTAAAGCAATTTTGGCACGTCGTGAGAATAAGCCTATTAAAGCGACTCAGGTGCTCAAAGAAGCCTTTCCCCTTTGGACAGAGGGAATTGCGACGATATTTATCATGACGCTTATCTTAATTTTACTTTCTTACTTACTAATAATTCCGGCAATCATTTGGGGAATTTTTTATATTTTTACTCTATACGTGGTTGCAATTGAGGGGATAGGTGGACGTGCTGCCTTAAAAAGAAGCAAATCACTGGTCAAAGGACATTGGTTTGAAGTTTTTGCCTATGTATTAATTATCAATATAGCACTATTTTTTGTAGGGATAGTGATGATGTTTCCAACGGGTTTTTTAGTGGGGGCACTTGAAGCCCTGAAAGAACAATCCTGGATTCATTCTGGGTTTTGGTATTATGGCCTCAATATTTTTTTCAACAGCATGGGAAGTGTCATTTTTCATCTAGTTTTTGTATTTAATATTATTTTTATGACCTTATATTTCTTGGATTCTGTTCGTTTAGAAAAAAAGCCTATTTAAGTCACAAGTGATTGAGCCCTTTTTAGAAAAGTGCTAACATATTAAAACAAGCTTATTTTTTTTCTAAAGGAGGGGATGTGGCAAGAAATGTAATCAAGCCCATTTTGACGGTGGAGTGGCATGATCCAGAAAACTCTGGAGCAGTAGGTTGGCTTGTTATTGACCGTTTTGT
This sequence comes from Deltaproteobacteria bacterium, assembly GCA_024233625.1. Taxonomy (GTDB): domain Bacteria; phylum UBA10199; class UBA10199; order DSSB01; family DSSB01; genus JACKPJ01. Next base: position 242,969 of record JACKPJ010000001.1, on the reverse strand, counting down.
CAATGGGGTAGCAGGTGGGGGTGTCTTTATGCATACTCACGTGATTAAGGATGAAGTTCAAGACCTTGCCTATACCATGTCACTTAAAAATACTTTGCAAACTCCCATGATTGGTGGGGGAAACGCAGGAATTCGTTATCGGCCGACGGATAAAAGTGCGCGAGAGGTTTTAGGTCGTTTTTTACAAGCCATGCGTCCTTTCATTAAAGATAATTTATTTCTTCATGGAGATCTCAATACCAACAATGCAACTCTTTTAGAGCTTGTTCAAAAAGACCTAGGAATCGCTTCTCCGATGTATAGTTTAGCCAGGGTTATTCATGAACAACTTGGTATCGAAACTCAAATTCAGGAAATGCATCAAAGAATTTTAACTCCTTATAACGAATATTTTAAACTGGACGAAGGCATTACAGGGTTTTCGGTAGCTGAATGCGTCAAATTAATGGCGGAATATACTCCCAAGGTATTGATTCAGGGTTTTGGCCATGTGGGTTCTAGCTTAGGTTATTTTTTAGAGTCGCATCATTCCTCGAGTGTTGTTGGTATCTCCGATTATGATGGTTATATTTATAACAAAGATGGGATTGAGGTTGAGGAACTTCTGAAAATAAGACAGAAGCTTAAAGCAAGGCATGGTGGTCATTTGATTGCAGGACTTTCACATTTACTTTCTGAAAAACTGCGTAAGAAATATCACTGGACTCCACGCACAGAGTATCAATCCGATGAGGGGTATCTCAGCTCTTTTATTCAAAGCGTGGATTCGGATGTTTTTTGTCCTTGTGCAACGCGGTATCAAATTACTTCTACAGTCAGTCAGGCGCTCATCGCTGCGCATCAAAAACAAAGTCAGCAGCGTCCTTATTTTGTGATTTCTGGAGCCAATAATGTCTTTGCTTACCCACATGCTCCCGAAGAGCTTTTTAAAGCAGGAGTGATTTCTCTTCCCGAGTGGGTCAGTAATTGTGGCAATTCCTTACTTTTTGTGGAAGCAGCTAAATCAAAGAATGCAGGTGAAGCCTGGATGCGTGAGTTGTTTTTTTCAGTGCGTGAACGTTTGCATCAGGCTATTTTAGAAACCCAGCTCAGCTCACGCAAAAAAGAAGAAAACGTTTTCAATACTTTTTATGAGTTAGCTGAAAAGAAGCTGATTATTCCTCAGGCAAAAGAAATTTTTCGTGCGGATGAGTTTTTAAAACAATGGAAATCTGAAAAAGCCAATGTTGCTGTCATCAAGCATAGTCAAGATCAGACGGGGAAGATCCCATTGATTTAGATTATCAAACGTTTCTGTAACTCAACGGCATTGATGCGCGATAAAAAAACAGCGAGGGAAACAGGGGGTGTTTGATAACTACTGTAATCCTATATTAGTCACTTGAATATCGCGATGACGGGTAAAGTCGTCTATTTTAGTAAAGATACGATCTTCTTCGCGTTTGGAGGTCTTTAAATTTGAGATGATGCTGTTGGCGACATTAACGAGCACCACTTTAGAGCCTTTATTCCAAGCTTCGACTTTGATTTGAAAACGATAATAGGCACCGACGGTACCAAAGTCAGGACGTCCAAAGACCTCAACATAGTGAGAATCTGCTGTTGTCGGTTGCCAGTAAGTTTCTAAACTTCTATTTTCTTCATCCACTTTTTTGAGTGAATAACCATGAAATTCGAGTGAAGATTTTACTGCACGAAAGGTTTCCTCAGGAGCGGCTTGATAATAACGCACAATATCATCGCTATTTTGTATGGTTCCGTAAAGAGCTGGTTTACTGCAGGCTCCGACGATGAATCCTAAAAAGACTAGGGTCAATAGCTGAACAAGATATCGAGTTATTATTTTATTTTTCATGCCTATTTTCATGATTGCCTCCCTTGTTTTCGATATTTAAAATAAATGCCTAATCCCACAACAAAAAGAATAATGCTAATCATTTGAGAAGTGCTAATTGGTGTTCCTGGAACAAACTTTCTTTCGACATCGCCGCGGAAAAGCTCGATGTAACTGCGAACGATTGCATAAATCATAAGATACAAAGAAAGAATTTGTCCGTCAAATTTTTTCCTCTGACTATACCAAGCTAAAAAGATAAAAATAAAAAGTAAGCTCACCGCTTCCATGATAGGAGTGGGATAAAGTGGTACTCCCAGTGGGCTCGCTTGGCTCCCCACACCTTCGGGATAAATAATACCATACCATGCATCTGTTGGGCAGACTTTTCCATGACAGCAGCCCGCCATCAAACAGCCAATGCGGCCAATGCCTAAACCAATCGCGACTGCGGGCATGAATAGATCCGAGATTTTTAAAAAAGAAATTTTCTTCTTATAACAATAGTAAAAAGCGACCAATAAACCTGCGATTAATCCGCCATAAAAAACGAGGCCGCCTTCCCAAACTCTAAAGTAGGCGAGAGGGTTTTTCCAGCTTCCGTTGCCTTCGATGACGACGCTGGCAATACGTGCTCCGGCGACTCCGCTGAACATCATTAAAAAGGCAAAGTCGGTCATTTTGTCTGGCGAGAGGTTGATGCGCTTAGATTGAAAACGTACCCAACTCAGTCCCACAAGAAAACCAACGGCCATCATGATGCCATAAAGTCTGACGGGAAAATCAATCCAGGGTATGTGGAATAATACAGGGTGCATATTTTTACTTTGTCCTTAAAAAGAGATTTCTGCAAGTAGATTGTTCGAAATCTTACGACGCAAAGCGCTAAAGAGTTACTTGAATAGAGTCTGCTATAATGATTAAGTTTGGGGTAAAAATGCTTAGCAAGATAAATCTTTAAATCTCGAGGAAATAAAATTTATATTTTATATTCTCAATAAAAAACCTAACTATAGTTATGGGACATTAAAAACTTTGTGGTCTATTAATATAGAGTAAAGTTCTTGGCTTTAAACTTTTATTTTTGAATATAGAGAAGAAAATATGAAAAAAATTTTCCCCGGTAAATTGCAGCTGCTTTCTCTTGTCAGTCTGTTTTGTGTCTTAGTCTTCGCTATGACAGTTCAAGCCAAAACAGACTCGTATCGAGAGATTCAGCCGATAAAATTGAAACCCATTCAAGCTCCCAAGCAATTAGATGCGCAGTGGAAGAAAAGCCTTTGTTCTCTTGCCAAATTAAAATGTCCTGACGAAGACTTTTACATTGGGCTCTACCAAGCTAAAATCAAGGGGAAAGTCAGTTATTGGTTGATTGTTAACCCTGATAAATCGGGGCCCACTCTTGCTAAGTTTTCTTTAAAGCAGGTGAGTGGCCAAGATGGAAAGCTGATAGCAGATTGGCAGCTCGAAGATTCTTGGGACTTTAGTCACTATCAGCACAGCCAAGCAAAAACTTATTCTGATCCTCTAAAAACCGAAATTTATCCGGCTCTGTATCCGGTTAACCCGAAAGAATATGCTATTGCGTTGATTAATCCCTATCAAGAGAATTTTGCTGCTGGTGGAGCTTATTATCATCACGCTGATTTTGTTTTATTGTCTAAAAAATCTTCTCCTCAAGCTCCTTTAGTTTCTATACCCTTTGAATGTAGTTGGCTGAAGTCGGGATGCTTTTTAAACGAAGAAGAATGGGAAAAACTTAACAATAAACATCCTCGGCCTTTGGATTGCTATGTTGAATATGAAGACCGGGTGGAAGTTGAAGTATTGCCAGAAACTATCAATGGCAACTATCAATGGGCCTTTATTGGATTTTTAAAATATACCAAAGGAGCGCCTAAAGGCAGTGTCAGTAATACGCGCTCTTACCGTCTTCCTGGAGTGATCGCGCTTAATCCTAATGTAAAAGCGCCAGTAGTTTGGAGTGAAAATTTTCCTTTTTGTCGCGGTACAGATCAATTTAGTGATAATCTTCAAATCATGCAGAAAGAAGTGGAAGCGATGCGTTGAGTGTAAAATTAATTATCTAAAATAATATGTCTTGTTTAGTGAGGTCAAAAATTATTTTATATCTTCTTTCGATCCACAGCACGGGGACGCTGCAGGATCTCTTCGCACTTCTTTAAATCAATATCGAGTTTATCTTGCAGGTGAAGCTCTAATAATTCGAGGCGATCGTGGCCCCAGAAGATTTGATTTTCAACGCGAAAAGTCGGTACACCAAAAACGCCGTGCTCCACAGCTTGAAGCGTATTTTGTTTGAGTTTATTTTTGATTTCTGGACTAGAAATCGATTCTAATAATTGCTCTCCGTCTATTTTTAAAGACTTCGCCAAATCCAGTAGAGTTGATTCCTGACTAATGTCTCGACCTTGTGACCAGCAGGCGTCTAATAATAAACTCAACCACTTTGCGCGCTGCTCATTATTTTCAAAATACAAACAGCTTCGCAAAGCCTTGAGGGGATTAAAAGGGTGCTGGGGTGGTCCTTGGTATTGAAGGCCATACTTTTTTGCCCAGCGCATGGTATCGATAACGGTGTATTTTCGTTTGGCAGGAATTTCCGCCGGACCTAAATTTCCATGGGCGTCTAATAAACCGGCGAATAGAACAGGAGTATATTGAATTTCAAGATTGAGATTGTTTTGAATTTTTTTAAGTTGATGGGAGGCTAACCATACATAGGGGCTAATCACATCAAAGTAAAACTCGATCATGATGATGTCTCCTTCATTTTTAACATCTTTTCAAAATTTTCGGGCAAGCTATCCCGTTGAGTGATTTTTAAAAACTTTTCCCGGCTGAGAGGCACTTCTTTGTATTTACCTGAGACTAAGAGAACGCCTCGAGGATTGTAAGCTTCGGCTTGGACAATCACTGGTTTCCACATTTCACTTTTTTCGATAATCCAGCTTTTGATCAGGATGCTTTCATTGACGATTGCCGGCGCATGATAAGTGACTTCGGTAGATCTGAGCAGCCATAGGGCGGGTTCGGGCCTGAGGATGACACCCGTCCAGGAGGAGAAGCAGTCTAATGCCGTGAAAATGGTTCCTCCGTGGACCACATCGGGGAAACCCGTCATATAAGGCTTGGGATGAAAGCTGCCCTCAAGGAAATCGTTGTCTTGAGTTTTTTGAAAAACCTCAATTTTGAGTCCGTGACTATTGTGGTGACCGCAACCAAAGCAGTGGTTGTCCGGCAAAAAAAATTCATTAATGAGTTGTTGCATGATTAGCTCCTCTAAAATTTAATTTTCTAAAGTTTATAGGATAAAAAAGCCTTTAAAATTTCTTTAAAGCGATCAAGTTCCTCATTGTTGACTTGCATCTCTTGGAGGAATTGATCGATTTTTCCTCCTCGATAGCGCACAATTGATTTTGCACGTTTGAGTTCCTTTTCGCCTTGTACGCTTAAGCTCCACAGTTTTTGACGTCGGTCTTCTGGGTGGGTGACAACTTGCACTAAGCCCCTTTTTTTTAAGCGGTTGAGAAAATCCATCGTGCTGGGTGGGCTGTAGCCAAGTTTTTGACTTAATTCGCTTTGGGAGAGAGCTTGGTGTGAAAGCACATTGAGCAGGCCGATGCGGGCTAAGGAAAGATGCTCTAAACCAGCCTTTTTAAGAGAGCGTTCGATGCTTTTTTTCATCTTTGCACTAGCGGCTGCAATCAAACCGCCCCAGGAGGACTCCGGTTGCCATGTATTTTCGAGTTTATTTTTCATGTGATATAATAAAAAACGATTTAATCTTTATAATATTATAAAATTAATTTAGTAGTACTAATCAATTTAATTAGTACTACTAATATTTTACCTAGTCAAGACTTTACTTTTAAGCGCTGGTAACTGTTTGGATTTTTTTGAAGAAAATTAAGCAACTCTTTCTGGCTTTTGCCGATGAGAACTTGTACATCTTGAGTTAAATTCATTTTACAATGTAGATTTTATATTAAAACCGGGTCTTTGATCGGGTTAGTTGAAAAATAAGGATTAAATCATGGCGTCTATCGATAAAAATCGAATGATTAGCACAGCAGAGCTACAATTTCTCCTTGCAGCGACAGAAAATGACCGTCTGATTGAGGACGGGAGTGTTTCTGATGAAGATCTCAATCATCTCAGAAATGGTCTTGTGGATATTAGCCAAGGTCAGTCTGCTAGCGGAGCTAAAGTCAACCTGGGCCTTTTAGATGAAGCTGAGCTTGCGACTTTGAGGCGTGTAGCAGAGCTCTTGAATACAAAACCAGCAATTTTACTTGCTGTTAGTTCGGGAGCTGTCATGGCTAGACGTCTGGACCATAGCTGGCTCGATCCTGATCAAGCAGAAGCTAGATTTAGAGATCTGCAGGCTGTGATTGTCGGTGGTTCTCAATCTTCCCAGGTAGCTGAAGCAAGTGCATTAGCAGAAAGACTTCAGACTCAAGCAACAAATGATTTGCTAAGTCGACTACGTAATTATGCCTTTGATGATAGAGTTTATCAAGCGACGCTTAGGAGGCAAGTTTCCGAAGGAGCGCGCCCTAATTCACAGGCCTTAGGTGAGCGCCAGAAAAGACTGGCTGATAGAATAAATCGAGCTTTAGCAAACTTAACAGGTGTCCATACTTCAGAAGAGTTAAGAGTCAAACTTGAAGCTGGCTTGGGAGAGGGCTTTGCGGCAGAGCATGCTGAGATCGCAATTCTTCCAGCTCTACCCAAAGGAAACGTTGATATCGACAAAACTCATGCGTACAATACTGCAAAAAAAGACTTTGCCGCTCGAGTTGAAGCTCATGCGGAGCGTTTGGGATTGCCTGCCCCGGCTGTTTTAGAAGATATCAGTGATTACTATAAGATCAGGGTTCCCGGTATTGGGGACATTGTATATTTTAGTCTGACGACAGACCCTTTAGAAAGCCTGGTCGATTCTATTGATTGGACAAATATAGCTTTTGAGGCAAGGCAAGTAAAGTCGAGAGTATTTTCCTCCGATAAAGAACTTACAGGACAAGCCCAAACTGTGGATAGAACACTGACAGCCTTGCAAAAAAGAGGAATAGGCATTGGCTCCGGTCAAATCTCCCAAAACTTACTAGAAGCTGTGATTGCAGTGATGGATTCATCTATATCTCGCAAAGATTTCTTACTGATCGACTGGAAGGATCAAGAGCCTAAGATACGTGCCTTGAGAGAGCTTTTGCAACTAAAAGCCCAGGGAAAGCAGATTTCGACTGAAGCACTTCATGGCGCCTTAACTAGATTTCAAAGAAGTCAGCCTTTACAAGAAAGAGCTTCAACCCATCCGGATGTCGAGACTGCAATGCAGTTTTTGGAGGGAGAAAATATTCGCTCTCCTGAGGCCTGGGAAAGATTTATCAGTCAGTTAGTTGCAAAAGGTGTGGTCCAAAATCGTGAAACGGCAATTTTAGAATTGGAGAAGCCTAGTTCGGACTTGCGAACTCATTTAGCAGAAACTCGTCCTTGGCAAGATCGTAGAGCAGAATTTGAAGCAATTTTTAGAGAAGGAATCGCTTCATTGACGGCAAGAGCCCCCGGAAAAGCAGAAAAACCCCGTGCCCCAGAAGCAAAAGGAAAAGTGAAATAGAGTCGATTTTAACTATAGTGAAAACTAGAAATCAAAATTTTAAAAAATCGCAACATTTGTCATAAGCTTACGATAAAATTAAAAAAAGTTGATTCTTTTTGAATAATGTTCTTTAAAGAAAGATAGATTATGTCAAAACCAGTAAGCAGTCATTCTCCAACAAACAACGCGACGGTCCCTCCTTCAGGAGAGAGCGATTCATCTCCTTCTAACGAAACGAATCCTGTGCAATATACTTATAATGTTCAAGGGGATAGTACTCAGATTAATCAAGCACAGTCTCAGCCGAGTTATGGGACTCCTTCTTATAAGTTAGTTCAAAAGGGTCGACGCAGTTTATTTGCAGGAGTTTTATTAGGCGCGGCAAGTGGTGCAGGCTTTTTTTTGTTAGCTAGAGGGAATCGTTTGGTAAATGGGGGTTATGAGGATTTAAGAAACCTTCGCATGATAGATCCCCAGGATTATAATGTAGAAGGCGGAGTCTCTCCCGAAGAAGCTTATAAACAACGAGAAGAGGAACTGCAAAGCCAAATCAAGCGTGGAGAGAATTTTAGAATTGCAGGAGCCCTTGTAGGCCCAATATTATTAATCGGGGCTGCGTCTGCGTTGACAGTGGGTGGAATCCTTTATGCAAAAGGCAAAAAAGGTCAACAAGTTGCTTTGACCCCTGCTTTAAGTCCAAGTTTTGTCGGTGCAAGTTTCACAGCACGCTTTTAGTCGCTTTTTAAATAATTTTTATAATTGTTGCGGCATGTTGCGGCGCCGCAACATTTGAACGCGTTTTACCATTCTAACTTATTGATTTAATTAAGTTTTTTAAAAATTCATTTTTATTTTTTTACTTTTTTAGGCAATAAAATAGCTCGAAATCTTTTCTTGATTCTCCAAAAAAATTTCTTCAAAAAAGAACTCAGAAGAGGGTAGACATTTTTGTTTTCTTCGGCTTAAATTTCTCTTGTGAAAAATTCTCAAAATAAAAAAAAATCAACTCAAAAACCTCAACCCAAAGAAAAGGTCGTGTTGGGTCTTGTGCAAATGGCTTGTTCAACGAAGCCCGAGCAAAATCTCAAACATGCCATCCAGCAGGTGAAGAAGCTTGCCAAGCAGGGGGCTCAGGTGATTTGTTTGCCTGAGTTGTTTCGTTCGCAATATTTTTGCCAAACAGAAGAGCATCACAACTTTGCCTTGGCCGAAACAATTCCTGGACCGAGCTCCAAAGCTTTGGGAAAACTCAGCCGGGAACTCAAAATTACTTTAGTGGCCTCGCTTTTTGAAAAACGCAGTGCAGGTCTCTATCACAATACTTGTATTGTGCTGGATGAGCAGGGAAAAATTTCTCACCGCTATCGTAAAATGCATATTCCCGATGATCCCGGTTATTACGAAAAGTTTTATTTTACTCCGGGCGATTTGGGTTTTCGTAGTTTTAAAACTCCTCATGGAGATATGGGGGCCCTGGTTTGTTGGGATCAATGGTATCCCGAAGCTGCACGATTGACGGCTCTGCGAGGGGCTCAGGTGCTTTTTTATCCGACGGCCATTGGCTGGATTCCCGAAGATAGTCCGGCAGAACACCAACGTCAGCAGGAAGCCTGGCAGACGATTCAGCGTTCTCATGGAATTGCCAACGGAGTTTATGTGGTAGCCGTGAACCGCGTCGGCCAAGAAGGCGATATTCAGTTTTGGGGAGCTTCTTTTGTCAGCGATCCTTTTGGTAAAGTAATTGCACAGGCTTCCCAAAAAGAAGAAAATTTATTGGTCGAAATTGACTTAAAAGAAGTAGGTCAAACTCGCCAATTTTGGCCTTTTTTGCGTGACCGTCGCATCGATGCCTATGCAGATATTCAACGGAGATTCATCGACGAGGACTTATGAAATCCCCTAAAAAACCTGTAACTCCAGCGCAATTAGGTTATCGGATGCCCGCCGAGTGGGAAACTCATGCGGCTACTTGGCTTTCCTGGCCTCATAATGACGAGACTTGGCCTGCCGAAATGATGGAACGAATTCAACGTTTTTGGGCTCGCATGGTCAAGGAGCTTTCTCAAGGCGAGATGGTTCATATCAACGTTAAAAACGAACGCATGGCCAAGCGGGTGATTCGTTTTTTGCAACAGGCTCACGCAAGACTCGATAAAGTTTACTTTCATTATTTTCCTACGAACGATGCCTGGGTCCGTGACCATGGCCCGATCTTTGTTTTGCAGGATTCGCAACGTCAGCTTGCTGTCACCGATTGGGAATACAATGCTTGGGGAAATAAATACCCCCCCTTTGATTTGGATAATCAAATTCCCGGACAGGTAGCAAAATCTTTAAGGACCCCTCACTATAAAACTAAGATGGTTTTGGAAGGAGGGTCGATTGACGTCAATGGAGTGGGAACTTTACTCACGACCGAAGCCTGCTTACTCAATCCTAATCGTAATCCAGACATGAGTCGATCGGAGATCGAAAATAAACTTCGTGATCTTTTGGGAGTTCGGCAGATTTTATGGTTGGGAGACGGGATTGTCGGTGATGATACTGATGGCCATGTCGATGACATCACTCGCTTTGTGAATATCGATACCATCGTTTGTGTGCGAGAGGAAAATCCTCAAGACGAAAACTATCAGGCATTGGAAGAAAATTACCAAAGACTTTTAGAGATGCGTGATCCCGAGGGAAATCCTTTTCGCATCGAATGCTTGCCCATGCCAGCTCCTCTCTATGATGCTTCGGGAAATCGACTTCCCGCCAGTTATGCCAATTTTTATATCGCGAATGAAGTGGTGCTGGTCCCGATTTTTAAGGATCGCAATGATGTAAAGGCCTTGAGAATTTTGCGCCAACTTTTTCAAGGCCGACGAGTGGTTGGCTTGGATTGCCGTGAAGTCGTCGTGGGTCTGGGGGCCATTCATTGTGTGACTCAGCAGCAACCACAGGTAGTTTGAGGTTTTTTGTAGGTTTGAAAAAGGGCCTGTAGAAAGATGGCTTTCTTTCGCTTTCTGGCCCGCGATTCAGTCGCCATCGCAGGGCCAGGCTGATGAAATTCTTGTATTTAATTTGCTATCAAAAATAAGAATTTCATCAAAGCCGCTACAAAAAGCCATCTTTCTACAGGCCTTATTTCAATGAGTTTAAAATGAGTTAACGACTTTTCTTCACTTCACTGTGCCATTTCCAAAGCATGAAAAAGCAGGGATAAATCAATAATTCGAGTAAGAAAGAAGTAAAAATCCCCCCGACCATAGGGGCAGCAATTCGCTTGGTCATATCGGCTCCGGATTCGTAGGATGCAGCCCACATAATTGGCATGAGTCCCAAAAAGGTTGTCAGCACTGTCATGACTTTGGGACGAATTCTTTTCACAGCTCCCTCCACGACAGCATTTTGTAAATCCTGCATGTTGTTCATTTTGTTTTTAAGCTTGTGATCTTCGTAAGCCAGATCGAGATAAAGTAGCATGACGACTCCGGTTTCAGCATCAACACCTGCCAGAGCAATGAGTCCCACCCAAACGGCGATACTCATTTTATAATCTAAAAAGTAGAGCAAACAAAAAGCTCCAATCAGAGAAAAAGGGACCGCTAAAAATACAATGAAGGTTCGTATCCAAGAACGTGTATTCAGATAAATAAGAAAGGCAATCACGAAGAGAGTGATGGGAATAACATAGAATAATCTTTCTTTTGCCCGCTTGAGATATTCGTGCTGTCCACTGAGAGAATAGGTGTAGCCAATGGGAAAAGAAATTTTTTCATCGATGAGATTTTCGAGTTTTTTTACATAAGATACCATGTCTTGACCGGGTTCTAAATCAATAAAAACCCAGGAACTGAGCATACCATTTTCATCTTTGATCATGGGAGGTCCCCGATTAATTTTGAACTCGGCAATTTTTTCCAAGGGAATTTGAGTTTTATCCGAGACCGTGACTAAAGATCTTTTAAGTTGCTCGAGGTCCTGACGAAAGGCGGTTTGATAACGCATGTTTACCGAAAATCTTTCGCGGCCTTCAATCGTTGTGGTCAATTGATGGGAACCAATCACGCCTTCAACAACACTTTGAGCATCCTCGATGGTCATTCCATAAAGTGAAAGATTATCACGCCTGATTTTGATATCGAGATAATAGGCTCCTAGAGATCTTTCGGCAATGGCCGAGCGGGTTCCTGGCATTTGCCCAGCGAGTCCTTCCACCTGAATAGCCAGGCTTTCTAATTCTTTTAAATCGTCCCCAAAAATTTTAACTCCGACCGGTGTGCGAATTCCCGTTGTCAACATGTCAATCCGGGTTCGAATGGGAAAGACCCAGGCATTGGGGGTTCCCGGAAGTTTCACGCGTGTCTCTAATTGGGCAATCAATTCTTCCCAAGTCTTCGTCTGCATTTCGGGCCAAATAAGACGGAGCATTTTTTTTAAAATTTCGGGTGACCAGGAAGAATACCAACGCGAGTGAAAAGTTTTGGACCACTCCTCTTGGGGGTGAAGTTGAATGACGGTTTCTACCATTGAAAGGGGTGCTGGGTCGGTTGCAGTATCAGCACGTCCGACCTTTCCAAAAATTGTTTTTACTTCAGGAAGAGATTTGATCAGTTTGTTTTGTTGTTGCATCCAGGTCCGAGCTGTTTCGATGGAAATTCCAGGCAAGGTCGTGGGCATATATAAAATATCTCCTTCATTTAAAGGAGGAAGAAACTCTTCACCCAATTGAGAATAAATGGGAATGATTCCTACGACAAGAATTCCTGAGATTATGATTGCTGCGACTCGAAAACGAAGAAAAAACTTGAGCACGGGTGTGTAGATTTTGAAAAGTATTTGACTGATGGGGTGCTGTTCTTCACTATAGATTTTCCCTCCTTTCCAAAAAATCACAAAGCGATTTTGTTTTTGTTTGGAATCTTTTTGAGGAGCTCCAATTAATAATAAAATGAGGGGAGGCACTAAAGTGATAGCTAACAATGCTGCGAAAAACATCGAAGCATTTTTGGTAAAAGCCAAAGGTTTAAAGAGATAACCTTCCTGGCCTTGCAAAACAAAGATAGGAGTGAAAGAAACCGCGATAACGAGCAAAGAATAAAAAACCGGCCGACCTACTTGTTGACAGGCGCGAATCAAAACTTGGTTTAAATTTTCTTTTTTTCCTTCCTCTTGCCAAGTCTCTAAAGACTTATGTGCATTTTCTATCATGATGATGGCTGCATCGACCATCGCTCCAATCGCAATCGCAATACCTCCCAGTGACATGATGTTAGCTGAGATGCCTAAATAATACATCGGAATAAAAGACAGAATGACTGCAATTGGTAGAGAAATCATAGCGACTAATGAAGAACGCAGATGCCAAAGGAAAATCAGGATAACAAGTGCTACGACAAGAATTTCTTCGATGAGTTTTTTGGTCAGGGTGTCGATCGAACGATTGATGAGTTTGGAGCGATCGTAGGTGATGACAAGCTCCGTGCCTTTAGGGAGAGACTTTTTAATTTTGCTGAGTTCCTCTTTGACTTTTTGAATGACGAAGTTAGCGTTTTCTCCAGAACGCATCACGACAATGCCCGACACGGCTTCACCTTCGCCATTAAAATCGCTGGCACCGCGACGAATCTCAGGTCCCATCGTGACAATGGCGACATTTTCTAAAAGTACAGGGGCTCCCTGAGCGGTTGTTTTGAGGTTAATCTTTTTAATGTCTTCGATAGACTGAATATAACCCAAGCCGCGAACAAAATATTCTCGCTCACTCATTTCTAAAATTCTTCCACCCACATCGCGATTAGAAGCTTTCACTTTGTTGGCCACTTGTTTTAAAGTAAGACCATATTGCGCTAGGGTGTTCGGATTGATCTGGATTTGATATTGTTTTTGAAAACCTCCCACGGTGGCGAGTTCGGCGACTCCAGGAATGGCTTCGATTAGATAACGTAGTTTCCAATCTTGAAAGGCGCGCAGGTCCTCAATAGAATTATTTCCGCTGCGGTCAACCAGAGCATAACTTAAAACCCAGCCAACACCTGTTGCATCGGGACCTAAAAAAGGTTGAGTCCCTTCAGGTAATTGACTTTGAATTTTGCTCAAATATTCAAGTACTCGCGAACGAGCCCAATAAATGTCGGTGCCTTCTTCAAAAATGACATAGACAAAACTGCTACCAAACATGGAAAATCCTCGGGCGACTTTTGCCTTGGGAGCTGACACCATGGCACTAACAATCGGGTAGGTAATTTGGTCTTCAATTAAGTCAGGAGAGCGTCCTTTCCAATCAGTTTTGATAATGACCTGAGGGTCCGAAAGATCCGGAATCGCATCGATGGGTATATTTCTCATCGCGAATATTCCCCATAAAATTCCGACGAGGCTAAAAATAAGCACAAGAAATTTTCGTTTGGCACAATAAGCAATGAGTTTTTCAATCATGAGAGTTCCTGTTCATATAATGAATGTTTTTTTCTTAGGTTTTTTGGAAATGAGTTATTTGAACGGCTTTGATGAAATTCTTATCCTTGAAAGCCAAAAGAGCGCGAGAATTTCATCAGCCTGGCCTTGCGGTGGTGCGTGAGACGCAGGCCAGAAAGTGAAAATAACTCATTTTTGAAAAACCTTAAAATTAATTTCCACCCATTTTAATTTGTGTTTCAGAATCCAATAAAAAATGACCGTGCGTGATCACTTCGTCCCCTTTTTGCAAGCCTGATTTAATTTCGTAATAGTCACCCGCTTCTTGGCCGAGCTCGATTTTTTTTCCCAAAATTTTTCCGGATTCTGTTTTGATATAGACCATATTGTGATCTCCATTAAAAAGAATGGCAGATTTGGCAATAGCCAGACGTTGTCCCAAATCCAGTTTTACTTTCAGTTGAACAATGGTGTTGGGTTTGATCTCCAAAGAGGATTTTGCCTGGAGTAAAACACGGACGGTTTGGGACTCTGGATCAACGATGGTTCCTAAAGCGCGGATGATGGCATCGGTGATTTTACGTGACTGTAAATCGTAGATTTCCATTTCTGCACCAACTTGCAAGAGTTTAACATCTTCTTGGTAGAGAAAAGCCTCAAAAAAAGTGAGCTCTCCAGGTACAGGAAGATGAAATCCCAAATTGGCCTTCCGTGTTTTTTGAATTAGCCGAATCCACTCTTTTGAGAGCCCCATGAAGTACAGTTTTTCTTCCGAGCTTTTAATTAAATCTCTATCTCCGAGTTTTAGTGCAATGACGTACTCTTTCTGTGCCACCCAAAGTTTGGGGTCATGTGCAACTTTACCCTGCAAGAGCAGAGTTTTGTGCAGTTCATGCATTTGAATTTTTTCACTTTTAACACCAATCTGTTGGATGCGTTCAGGGTCAATTTCAATTCCCGCGTCCTTTTGATCTTGTTGGCTGTGATCCATCTTTTGATGATTTGTATGAGAATGCTGGCTTTCTTGATTAGAAGGAGCTTTTTTTGAGACAGATTCCTGCTTAGCTCTAACAGGGATGAGATCCATTCCGCAGATGGGGCAGGAGCCAGGTTGATCCATCTTAATCTGTGGATGCATGGGACAAGTATAGTGACTGATATCTGAAGGAGCTTTTTCATTTTGACAAGCGGGAAGAATAAAGAAAAGTGTCAAAATAAAAAGTATGGGGAGACTTAAAAAAAGTGAAGATTTTTTGAAATTATTTTTCATGGGAATTCTCCTGATTTTTACTCGTAGTTTGAATAACTTCTAAAGGCAGGCCCACTGCCATTTCGATTTCAGCGAGTTTTTGTTGATATTGAGATTGATAGCGAACTTGATCGGTGCGGTGATTAAGTAAAGTGACTTCACTCAATAATAGATTGATAAAATCGACTTTTGTGGCTTCGTAACTAGCTCGGGAGGATTCAATTGTGGCCCAGTCTTGAGGAATGATCTGACTACGCAGTAAATGAATTTGTGATTGAAGCTGCGTGGCCTCCAGATAGGCCTTTTCGGTTTGATAAAGGACTTCTTGAAGCGTGGCTTCTTGAAGATATTCTTCGGATTTTTGGAGATGGACCATTTCCTGAATTTTTTTATTTTGGTTTTTGGCTGCATACAAAGGCAGATTAATGCTGACGCCTGCAGAGAAAAAATCTTCTCCCATCACAGGGTCTCCAGGTGGATTTTGACGCACGCGATAGCCCGCTCCAAAATCAAAATCTGGCAAAAGACTTTTTTTTGCAAGCTTTTCACCCAATTGGGCTTCTTCAAGGTCGGCCGCTTTTTTCTTGAGCCAAGGACGATTTTCTTTGGCGAGTTTTTTTAATGTTTCGAGGGAAACCTGGAGTGAACTTGAGTCATTGTTGAGCTGTTTAAGAGCTTTAATTTTTAATTCCGTCTCTTGAGGGCGATAGAGCAAAGTATTGAGCCGAGAGGCAAGAAGTTTTTTTTGTGATCTCAGTTGAATGAGACGACTAGTAATGTTGGAGATCTCTTGCTTCGTTTGAAGAATATCTTGCTGACTGGATTCTCCCGTTGAGTAACGTGCGTTTAAAAACTGAATGAGTCCCCTGAGTTTTTTTTGAGTTTGTTGATTAAACTGAATAGCTTGATTGAGGTATTGATATTCGAAATAGCTTTGTTTAAATTTAGCAATCAGTTGGTTGAAGCGTTCGTAATACATTTGCTTTTCTTGTTCACTTTGGGACAAGGCCATTTGCTTTTTCAGTTTGAGTTTTCCAGGAAAAGGGACCTTCTGACGTAAATAAATTTGTAAACCTGTCATCGCCGTTCGGTTTAATGAAGGATTACGGATAGGAATATTGCTGCCTTCAAAGCTTAGACGAGGGTCTTCTAAGGCGCTGGCTTGGGGGATTTTGAGCTCAGCGGCTTTGATTTTTTCAACGAGGGATTTTAGTTCTGGGTTGTATTGGCTAAGTTCTTCAATGAGTTGATGAAGGTTTTTTTCAGAGTAATCCCGGTTTCCTTTTTCCTCATTTTCAGTTTTTTGAACATGCTGTGTTTGTTCTTGAGAGGATACTTCTGCATGGATTGAAACAGGGAATATAAAAATTATGTTTGCTGTCAACAGCGTTGTGATTAAAAGTTTTTGATACATCATTTTTTTCCTACAGTAATCTTAAACGCCCCCTGTCCCCCTCTTAAAATTAAGAGGGGGGACTTCTTGAGACAATTTCTTAAAAAGGAGCTGCTTAAGAGCTTTGGATAAATCTTATAAGTGTATTTTTTTATTTATTCTGTCATATCGTTCCCCCTCTTAATTTTAAGAGGGGGACAGGGGGCGTTTAATCACAAAAGAAATGAATGGGTGCTGAGAAAGTGCGGTATGGGAGGCGACGCAGTCTTAAAGTCTTGTAAGTGAGCAAAGTGTCTTTGAGCATATTTCTGGTTTTGAAAAATTTTTAGAAAATCTTGATAACTGAGTTGAATGACCTTGCAGTTGTCTTGTTGAGAAAATTGATTTTCCTGAGTTGTAAACTGCATCTCATTGGGGCAATGACAAAAATTTTGGGTGGGTGTTTCGAATTTTAAAGAGTTTGCCAATGAATTTTGAATTTTTTCTGATTTTTTAGAGCTTTGTTCTTTTTGGCAGCAGTCATGATTTTCAGGTTTAGGGTTGCATGCGCATGCCAGGCCTGTTGCAAAGATCATGGTCCAGGAAAAAAGTAAGACAAAAAAAATGTGTGCACTTTTTTTCATGACTATTTGTTATAGTACTTTATTTTTGATGAGCTGTCATGGATTTTTTAAAGGGTATTTTTCAACAGGCCTTAGAAGATGAAAAGAGGAATGGCTTCTTTGTGTGAAACCATTCCTCAGGATCGTGATTTTTTTCTACTTTTGGATTTGTGAAAGCTATTATCGACTTGTTCTAGACCGAGAAGTTGTGTTTGCACGACGTGCCCGTGTGCGTGAACTGGACCTTGGAGTTGCTTGTCTAGATTCTGTTTGAGTTGAATTCGTGTCTGTAGTTCTAGCAGAACTGCTACTAGAGCTATTCGAAGTTGGTCGTGTTCTACCGCTATGTCTTGCTTGACGCGTGCTAGTGTTTGTTCGAGGAGTTGCAACGGGGGTTTCTCTTGGAATGTTCTCTTGAACTGGTGGGCTCATTCGAGGCGAGGAAGAGTTGCTTGAATGTCTCTGAGTTTTTCCTTCATGTTGGTACCCACGAGTTGACGAACTCGACCGAGCTTCAGCGCGCTTAGTTTCACTAGAAGATTTTTCGCTATTAGAGCTCTTACTATTTGTTTTGTTTTCGTGAACATATTTTCGTGTGCTGGAGCTGGATCGGGGTGTGGCAAAATGAGGTTCAAATTTATCCCGGAAACCCTCTGGAAATTCGTATGGACGAAAAAACTGGGCGTCTTCAGGGGGAGTGCTAAGGTCGATGTGTTGTGTGTTAGAAGTTCCTGATACAGGCCGTGGTGCCCGACTTGTTTCCATAAAGGTGATTTCTCCCTCACGAAAGACTGGCTTTCCCTCGCCTCTTAGTAAGCTTTCCATTGCAGCAGCAGCATAAGCGGTGAGGTCTTCATCTTGACCGTCTCCATTGGTATCAAAAAAGAAAGTTCGATTTTCGGGCAAAGGTTCATCAAAGTAACCCGAAAAAAAAAGCTGTTCAATTAACTCGGCCTGTTGTTCGGCTTTGAGTTGGTTCCACCCTTTTTCAGGGGCTGCTTTCGTCCAATCACGAGACTCCTCGGTACTATTTATTGATTGGTCAACTACGGAAGTTCCAAAAATGCCGACGCCAAAATTTTGGTATTGCCAAATGTGAACCATTTCATGGACGAGGATTTCTTCATATCTTTCTTGACCTACAGTTTCTTTGTTGGCGTGCATTATGAGGTTGTTTCCATGGGCTATCCCAGCATTGCTGTCAGAAAAAAAACTCCCTGCGTCACCTGTTTTGATTTTTACAGCGTCATAATCAATGCTATTTCCAAAGATTGGTTCCAAAATTGCTCTTTCTTCACTGTTAAGGCCTCTTGAATCAAGGCTTTGCTGAAATATCTCTTTGACGGTAAGAACGATTTGTCCTGCTGCATAGATGACTGCACCTACGATTTCTAAGCCCAAATCACGGAAGAAGTCACGAATGGCTTTAGGTACTTCGCGTATGCCTTTGAGAAGATCTGCGGCAAAATCTTCTATCATTATTTGAATGTTTTTGGGTATGCTATTTTTACCTATTAAAGGATCAATCCAAGGGCCAAAACCACCCCTATTATTGAAAAAGTATTCAACTTGCTCCTCCTTTCCGTTATAGCTTATTGTCGCTTGATCATTTTCATTACGGATGTTTTGTTTTTCCCGCAAGCTGAGCTTTTCTCCAGTGACCAGACGGCGAAACATTTCTCCTTCGTCGCCTTGAGTATCTTGATTTTTTAACTTTTGATCGAGATGGTGACCAAATTCTTCAAGATAAACTTCCGAGGCAAATTGCGGGTTTTGCATGATTAAGCTATTGAGGTAGATTTGTTGGCTATCCGCAGAATATGCTCCATAGGCATTCCCTAATTCCTGTGTGTCTAGAAATGTAATTGGAGGGAGATCTTGAACTTCTCCGTTTGCAAATTGTTGACGATATTTTTCTGCTATTTTTCGGTCGTACCGACTTCCATAAACTTCATTCAGGGTTGTGTGATATTGAGCTTCATTGGAGGCAAAACTTTGCATGGTTTGAAGAAAGTTTTGCTGAATTTCTTCTTTGACTGACTCGGCTGATGTGTCTGAGTTGAAAAGAATGAGTTCTTGGACTTCTCCCAATTCTTTCTCAAAATTTTGTTGCAGTTTTTCCGTTGAATGTTGTGTGCCCGATTGTTCTAAATGGTTTAAATCAAGCTTTAGTTTTGAACTGTCCTGGGCACTTGGTTCAAGAATTTTAATCAGCTCCTGGGGACTGTTTCTTTTACTTGGATCAACTTGGGCTAGTTGCTTATTTTCAAGTTGGTTAATTTTAAGTTTAAAAAAATTTTCTTTTATTTTCATAAAGAGAGTCCCCATAAAAATGGTTTTAAATTTAAGAATTAAAAATGAAACCTCTTTTCGAGTGCAGCAAAGCTTCAAATAGACTTGATTGATTTTTTTAGAAACCATCAGAAATGAGGTTTTTCGGAAAAAAGGCTAAAAAAAATATGAAACGAACCACTCATTTTTGAGGGGTTTAGAGTTTTAATAGAAGGATTTGAATAGATTGATATCTCTTCTGACTATCCATTTTCTTTGTTACCATTGTGGCCCTGCAGTGATACCAAGTGAGAAAATGATTTTTAACAGTGTCAGCATGTACATTTAAAGACAACTATGTTAGGGAGCACTTATTTCTGTATAATGATAAATTTCTTTAATTAAAAGTATTTTGGGAAATTAAAAAAAGGAAAATAACCATGACAATGCGGGCAATTGTGAAAATCCCTTAATCTATTTTTGAAAAAATTTCTTGAGCATTATTTTGAGAAAAAACTTTATACTGGATTTGGGAATATTTCTTGCTTATCTTTGTTTTTTGAAATTTTTCTTGAAGGGTCCCAAGAATTTTTTCCTCTTCATTTTTCTTTAAACGACGCCATTTGCATTCTGCAACGAGTAGGCTGTTTTTTGATTTTCCCGGTGCTATCAAGTCAATCTCGATATCACTTTCCCAATAGCGCGAAGCCCCCAAAATATTTTTTCTACAAAAATGTTCCCATTGCTTGGAAGCGTGTTCATGAATAAGTTGCTGTTTTGCCTGATTGGATTTGCTAAACCAAAGATTGCGATGCGGTAAAAAAGTTCCATAATAAAAAGAAAGACTCGGGTCGCGTACTTCATAAAGGACGCGCTTGGTCGAGCGGGATGACTCTCCAAAGGGTAAGTCCTTTTGTACTAAGCCTACTTCAAGTAGCAAGTTTAATGGCCGCGATAAGTTGCCCTGCTGAGTGCCCAGCCGTGATGCTAGTTCGCTAGGGCGATGCACGCCTCGGCCAATCAGATCTAAAATGGCTCGTGGCAGGTTGCCCTCGATCGCTTCATCATCCAAAATGCGTTTAGGTTCTTCAGCTAAAGGTCCACTGGGCTCAAAATAAAGCGCTTCTATTCTTTTAATCAAACTGCCTCGGGGAATCATCTGCCAATAATGAGGAATCCCTCCCACGACGCTGTAAAGTTCAAAGGAATGAAGGGTATGAATAGAGTAGCGGTTGGCTTGACAAAAATCCCGGTAGGACAAAGGCTGCAAGTGTAGGTGAATTTGTGCTCTTCCATAAAGCGGAGAACTGGCCTGTAAAAATTCGTTATAGAGCATATTTTGAGAAGAACCCGAAACCAAAACCAGACATGACTGCTTAGGTAGATCTTGATCCACCCAGCGTTGCCATTGACTGGACAGGCTGGGGTCGGATTTAATCCAATAAGGAAACTCATCAAAGACTAAAATTTTTGGCAATGAACAATGTGACAATAAAGAAAAAAACTCCAGCCAATTTTTAGGTTGAATCTCTTGAAAAATAGACAAGCGGCTTTTTAAATAATTGACCAAGTCTTCTAATTGCTGACCCGCGGTTCCCTCAATGGCTTGATAATAAATACCTAAGTTTTTTTTAACGAGCTTTCTTAACAAGGTGCTTTTGCCTACGCGTCTCCTCCCGGTAACATAACCAAAGGCAGACTTGCCTACTTTGCTTTGTAAAAACTTTAATTCTTTGAGCCGGCCTTGAAATTTCATTTATATATGATGCTTCATAAACATGATGTTTGTCAAGCATGATGTTTATCAAGTATAATAATTGAATGTTTCAAACTCTTAAGATTTAGGTAAAATTAAATCACTCTCTTATACTCAGCAATATCTTGCTGCCAGACTTTGACGCCGCAAAAACGGTCGCCTTCGGGGCAGATGGGTTTAATGCCCGCACGTTTTCGAATATAGCAGGGAGCCAAGATATGTTCAGTAATTTGTGGGTGTACTTTCGAGACTTCTTGGAGTTCATCCACCGTTGCATAAAAAATTTCTTCTTGTGCAGTATAGCAAGCTCGCGCATGCCATTTATGATGAAGATTGAGCAGATCGCCGGACTCTTCAAAACGGATAGGAAAGGCATTGGGCAAGAGATAAAGTGCGGATTCTTGAGAAACCCCCATCTCGAATAATTTCTCAATGCCCGCAAAGGTCTTTTTCATCGAACTAAGATAGAGCTCTTGAGCTTGCGCGTGTTCCTCAACAATTTTGGGGGTAATAAAGTCGGGTTTTCCGGTGAATTGAGACTCTAAAATCGGGCGAGATGCTGGTACCATGCGGTGACGCTGGTCTTGTGAATCTGCCGTGTGACTGATTTTTTTGCGAAAAGTGTAATGTGCATGAAATAAACAGCGGTTCAGTTTGGAAAGACTATTGATATTGAGTGTATCTCCCAGACTGGGGTTTTGAGCCGGGTCTAAAAGTCTTGCCAAGGCATCTGTATCTGACAAGGCACTTTTGGGTAAGCCGAGAGTGGAACGTACGGCTTGGGCCAAAGTTTGCGGCGCGTTGATTTTATAATCGATCAACCGCGATTTTTTTCCAGCTAAAGATTGATCAAATTCAGTAATGAACTCCTGACTAAGATGCTTTTGCTCAAAATGTTTTTGGAGCAGTTGATATTCAGGGCTTTGTTCAATCGCAATAGGGTCATTGAGTTCACGAGCAAAATCAGGGTCATGTTGCAGTACGCAGTCGACCATCTGCTGGACAACTTGACGTTGTTCCCAAGGAGTATCAAAGTAATCCATTAAACGGTGATAACGCATTAAAGTCAGCGCGCTAATTGTATGGTAAAGATAAGCATGAATGGCGACGGGCAGGGCGTAGCGCGCGACTTCGTAGGCTTTTTTTAAGACAGTTTTTTCGTATTTTTCCTCCCACTTTTTGCGAATAGGAAAAATCTCATAATACTCTTGGCGAATTTTAGGCAATAAACTTTCGATGAGTTGATGATAATCACTGATTTGTTCTGTCACGATCTCATGAAAAAGTTTTTCCGCATTTTCAGGCATAGGGGGAACAGTGTAGCGGCCGGGTTCCACCTTGACGTAGCGCTGCGAAACTTGCTCGCTATTGTAAAAGGGATGAGAATGCAAAAACGACCATAGAAACTGCCTGGAGACTTGATCTAAAGAGAAGACAAAATGAGCATGCTGTCGTGTCGTGAGATGACCAGCCTCGCGCGTGCTTTGAGAGATCTTATCGCGCAAAGCCAGGCTGCGATCACTTTTATGAAGGTCTGGCACACGAATAATTCCCTTGGCTGAATAGCAAGTTCGTGCAGTAGCGACTGCAAGATCATAAGGATCTTGAATAACGGCTTCTAGTTTGACGATAGGATTTTTTTGCAATCAATTTTCCTCAATTCGAATATCATAATGTTCGATGTTCAGGCTGTCATCAGCTTTGAGAACGATTTTCTTTAGAATCTTTTTCTCTAATTCGACCAAGCTGTTTTGTTCGTCTCCATTGAGTAAATCGCAAACCATGGGGTGTGCCCAAATTTCGACGCGCCTTCCTTCCACATCTTGGCTTTCTTTTAAGACTTTTCTGAAAATTTCGTAGCAAATGGTTTTTCGACTTTTGTGATAACCGCGGCCATCACAGAATTCGCAATCTTCACAAAGGACCCTCGCGAGACTTTCGTTGGTACGTTTTCGAGTCATTTCGACCAAACCTAATTCGGTGATGCGGCTTAAGGTGGTTTTTGCGCGGTCTTGTTGAAGAACTTCGCGCAGGCTGGCATAAACTTTGTCGCGCGAAGAACGCTTTTCCATATCGATGAAATCCAGAATAATGATTCCACCTAAATTGCGAATTCTTAATTGATAGCCAATTTCCTTGGCGGCTTCAAGGTTGGTTTTAAGAATTGTATCTTCTAAATTGGAACGTCCTACGAATTTTCCTGTATTGACATCAATAGTGGTTAAAGCTTCCGTTTGATCAATAATGAGATAGCCCCCACTTTTTAGCCATACTTTGCTGCCCAAGGCGCGATTGATTTCTGACTCGATGCCATAGTGGTCAAAGAGAGGTTCTTTTCCTCGATAAAAATGAACTTTATCTTGAAGCTTCGGCATGTAGAGTTGAATAAAGCTGAGTATATTATCGTATTCTTCTTTGTCATCAATGAGAATTTTTTCGATATCATTACTAAAAGTATCTCGAATTAATTTAAGAACCACGTCGAGTTCCGGTTGGATGAGAGTCGGTCCACGAGTCGTTTTATATTTTTCCAAAGTATCTTGCCAGGTTTTGACAAGGTACTCAATGTCCGTTTTGACCTGTTCTTCGCTGAGAGATTCGGCTGCTGTGCGAAGAATAATTCCGCCATATTCGGGTTGATATTTTTTGACAATGGCTTTTAAGCGGCGACGTTCGCTATCATTAGAAATTCTTCGTGAAATTCCCACTTTATTCCAGGTGGGCATATAAACGACCGAGCGGCCGGCTAGACTAATATTGCTGGTGACCCGAGCTCCTTTGGTTCCGATGGGGCCACGGGCGATCTGTACCATGACTTCTTGGCCAGGTTTGAGTAAGTTTTGGATTTGTTGAGCTTCTTTCCATGACTTGCTGTTCTTGTTTTCTTCTCCGTCATCGGAATCCTCTTCAAAATCTCCGCCTAACTCATCGCGGACATCACTGACATAGAGAAAAGAAGCCTTTTCTAGACCAATTTCGACGAAGGCGGCTTGCATTCCGGGTAAGACGCGTTGCACCTTCCCTTTATAGATATTGCCGGTATAATCGACTTCACTGGCACGTTCGTAGTAGATTTCTTTGACAACACCGTCTTGTAAGTAGGCCACACGTTTTTCTTTTGCATTTACGTTGACAACGAGTTCTTTCATAGTTTTTCCTCTGAGCTCGACTTAAATAGGAAAACGGAAAAAGTGACTTTTAACTAAACCTGGCTTCTACTTTTCGAATACGATTGTTGGGAGTCTTGATTTGTTGAAATAACATGTCCAAGACTTCTGACGGACGAACATTTGCCTGACCATCCTGGTACTTTGTGACCAGTCTGAGTCGATTGGGCGGTAAAGCTTCCAGCTCTTTGACAAGGGGTCGAATATCTAACACCCGATTTTTTTTGGGGTGATATCGAGTCAGTTTGAGCTCTTGGCTTTTTAAAAACGCGAGCACTTGATCTTTCAGATCGGGGTGACCGTTTAAAAACTCTTCTTGAGACAGCTCGATGTCATAGCAAGTTTCGGCTATGCTTTGGTTAATTGAGGGAGTTTTTAAATCAATGACCCACGCCTCTAAAATTTGAATTCCCTGAGCTAACACCCGGTTCATTCTCTCCCGAAAATCTTCAGCATCGATCATTTGAGTGAGTTCTAAATCGACGAACTCCGCAATACTTTCCATGCCTAAAGATTGAGCAGGTCCCATGCTCATACGCACATGGGGATTAAAACCTTGTGAAAACCCAACAGGAATCTTCGCTCGCGCGATGGCCCGTCTTAACAATTGCATCAAATCGAGATGACCAATATATGCCGCTTCTCCTATTTTTGAATATCGCGCTCTAATTTTAATAATGGGTTTTAAATCTCTTTTAGCCAGTGTTTTTTCGCTCATCAAATCGGCTGACTGGCCTAAACTTTGCTTCTTTTCTTCTTTGAGAGGACGTCTGCGGGTAGAATGTGCTTCAACTGTCTTGTCTTCTCTTGAGTATTGATAATTAATGTTTTTTATTTCGTGAAAATCACAGACTCCACAATAAGTGCATTTTCCGGTTGAACAATCTTCGATGAATGCAATTTCGCGGGCTGCTTCCCACTCTTTCCAAAGAAAATCCTTTTTCATTTGTACAAACAGATGATCCCAGGGAAGAATTTCTTCCTTGTCTCGTTGCCGGGTGACATAAAAGTCCGGATCGATGCCCGTTTGTTTAAAAGCTTCTTCCCATAGATCAAACTTGAGGTGTTCCTGCCATTCATCGAAGCGAGACCCGAGTTGATAGGCTTGCCAAAGTGTTTGGCTGAGTCGCCGGTCACCTCGGCTAAAAACACCTTCCAGGTAACTCATCTCTACACCATGATATTTAAATTGCAAACCCTTTTGCTTTAAAGCTCTGGCGAGCATCCGATGTTTTTCGGAGATTTCCTCGATGGAGGGTTGGGGTTCCCATTGAAAAGGGGTAAAGGGTTTGGGAACAAAAGAAGAGACGCTGACATTGATTTGTGGAGCATGCGTATATTTTTTACCGATGGCCAGAGCCATTTTGGCTTCCTCAGCAATGCCCAATAGATCTTCTTCGTTTTCGAGAGGAAGCCCGCACATGTAATAAAACTTGATTAAGCGCCAGCCTTCTTTAAAGACATTTTCAACCGTTTGCATCAGGTCACTGCGTTCGTTGCCTTTATTAATGATTCGTCGCATGCGAGGTGTGCCGGCTTCAGGGGCAATTGTGAAACCTGTCTTGCGAACACGCTTGATTTGTTGAATGACTTCGGGTGTGAGAGTCTCGGTACGGGTTGCTGGCAAAGAGATTGCCACACAGTCTTTTTCGTACTCGTCAAATAAGTCATTGAGCAAAGGACTGATCGGCTCATAATCTCCTACTGAGAGCGATAACAGAGAAACCTCTTCTAAGCCCGTGTTTTGGAGAGATTGCGAGATAATATTTTTGACAGTATCAGGGGAGCGCTGACGTTCGGGACGGTAAATATAACCTGCCTGACAAAAGCGGCAACCACGAACACAGCCGCGCTGTACTTCAACGCCGATGCGATCGTGAATGACGTTAATATTAGGAACAATTGGAGCCAGTGGATAGGCAGCTTGATCCAAATTAGCGACAGTGGCCTTTTTAACCCCCGAGTAGTTTTCTAATTTGGGAATAATTTTTTCGATTTTACCGTCAGAAAAGTACTTTATTTCAAAAAGTGAAGGGACATAGACACCTTCAAGTTGAGCTAGCTCTTGGAGTAGTTGATCCCGGCTTTGATCTGACTGGCGATAATGCAAAACTTTTTCCGCAATTGGCAAAATGAGCTCTTCTCCATCGCCGACAACAATGGCGTCAAAGAATTCGGCGACGGGCTCCGGGTTAAAAGCGCTATTGCCTCCTCCTAATATAATAGGATCTTCTTTACGGCGATCTTTTTGCCAAACAGGAATCTCACCACGGTCTAAGATCGTTAAAATGTTGGTGTACACGAGTTCATAAGGTAAAGTGATGCCGATCAAATCAAAATGCTTGAGTGGCATGTGATTTTCTAACGAAAAAAGCGGTACTTTGTGTTGCATCAATGCTGCTTCCATGTCGGGCAGTGGAGCATAGACGCGTTGTGCCCAGAGATGTTTTTGCTCGTTGAGAATTTTGTAGAGAATTTTGAGTCCAACATGACTTTCGCCTATTTCGTAAGCATCCGGAAATGCTAATGCGACATTGAGTTGAATTTCTTCAGGATTTTTATGGATGCTATTGACTTCGTTTCCCAAATAGCGCGCTGGTTTTTCGACTTCTTGCAAAAGTTGATTAAAAGCCTGCGCAGAGATTTGCCAAGCGGGAGCCTTGGGGTGTTTATATATTTTAGAGAGGGCTGTCATTATTACAGGTCTATAGTCTGACTTGAGGAGAAGGTCAATAAGGAGAGTGTTGAAAAATTCGCTACTTGACAATAACGGATGAGTTCTGCCAGTTAAGCGCTTATGTCAACTCAACCCAGTAAAGATTTAGAGACTTTTCCCAACCCTCAACCCAATCGTGAATATGAGATTGAGATGGAGTGTCCGGAATTTAGTTGTGTATGTCCTAAAACAGGACAACCTGACTTTGCAAATTTAACTATTTGCTATGTTCCCGATCAACTCTGTGTAGAGTTAAAATCACTCAAACTTTATTTATGGTCCTTTCGTGAGGAAGGAGCCTTTCATGAAGCCGTAACCAATCAAATTTTGGATGACTTGGTTGCAGCGATTCAGCCACGCCGCATGGAAATATTAGCAGACTTCAATGTTCGTGGGGGTATTCATACGAAGGTCAAAGTGAATTATCCATGAGTTCTTCTCGTCCTAAAATAGTGATTTGCCGGACCTGTGTTCGTGACAATCCCAAAAAAGCACCTTTTACTAACTTTGAAGAAAACGCCAAGTATTATCAATCGCTGTTAAAGGAAGGTTTTTTTAAAAAAAGCGCAGATTTGCATTATCAAAATTGTTTTGCGGTTTGTGAGAACTTCCACTGTGTTTTAGTTCATCATGGTCACAGGGGATTTTTGTTTAAAAAGATTTCCAGTGTTGAAAAAATCCACAGTTTAGTTGCTTGGGTGAGAAAACTTGAACAGGGGGTTGTTCCAGAAATACCTGAAGATCTCCAAGAAAACCTGCTAAAAGAAGTTAAAGAAATCGAAACTTATAAGAAGTTTTGAAAAAAATCGGGGCGACTGGATTCGAACCAGCGACCTTTCCGTCCCGAACGGAACGCTCTACCGGGCTGAGCCACGCCCCGAAGTTTTGAAATTCTCAATACGTTACTTTGCTTTCTTATTTCAAGTTTTAAAGAAAAAACTTGGGGTCCTGGTATTTTCTGAGCAATCGATAGGCTTTTTTCTTTTCTTTAGGCACCTGCGTTCTTTTAGGAGGAAGTCCTGAGAAGCGATCAGGGTCTTCTGAGATAGCTTCGTATAAATCCAAGATCTTATCGACCTCTCGTTCGAATTCGGAGCTGCTTAAAATAGAAGCTCCCGCTTTGCTAGCCCCACGCATTACCTCACGATCGCTGCTTATAACGATGGCGGCTTCTCGAAGAGATTGTGCGAGCATGATGATTTCTTCGTCAGCTGTATAAGAGCCGCGAGATTCGATGATGCTGAGATAACCCTTAATTTTTTTGATCGGCTCTGAGTGAGTGCCACTGTAAGCATCAAAAACGACGATAATTTTTTCCTGAGTGATTTCTGCAAAATCATTGAGAAATTGAAATAATTCTTCTTTGGCGCGTTCTTCTTGATGGACCTCAATGTTAGAGAGGTAGGGAGATTGGCGAATAAAATTATACGCGTCGATTATCCAGTGAGAAGCCATATATATATAGTTGAGTGTTTTAAAATTAAAATAAAAAATGCCTAAAAATTGATCAAATGATTATTTTTTGAGCAATATCTTGGTAACCTCATAATAGAGATATCATGCTAACTTGCTAAATTACCAGAGTAAATTTATTTATATACTTGGTACGAGATTTGCTTTAAGCGATTGTGTGGTTAAAACTGTTACTTTTTTTGCTTGAAAATATTTCTATAGAAATATTGAAACCGAGAAGTCTCAGCTATAGTCCTTAACTTAAAGTTTAATAATTAATTGAATAACATAGGGAGAAGCCTTATGCGGCGAATGAAACCGATATTAATATTATTTTTACTAATGGCCTCGATGGCACCTCGAGCACTATGGGCAGGGGAGACATCGCTTGGTGATATCAAAGTGATGGTCGATTCACTCTGGGTTATGGTGGCTGGAATGATGGTGTTTTTTATGAACACTGGATTTGCCATGCTCGAATCGGGGCTTTGTCAGTCAAAGAACTCCGCAAATATTTTGGCGAAAAATTTTATTGTTTTCGCAATTGCCTCAATTTCCTTCTGGGTCATTGGTTGGGGCTTGATGTTTGGAAATGGAACTCCCTATTATGGTCATGAAGGTCTTTTCATGCTAAGTGGAGCAGATAATTCTCCTGCTACCGGCGATGCTTATGCGGGGGCCTACGGCGCAATTAACTGGACAGGTGTTCCACTCTACGTGAAATTTTTCTTCCAGCTCGTTTTTGCAGCGACGGCAGCGACAATCGTCAGTGGAGTCGTAGCAGAACGTATCAAATTTATCGCTTTTATTGTTTTTAGTTTCTTATTGGTTGCCTTCTTATATCCCGTTACAGGTCACTGGATCTGGGGTGGAGGCTGGTTAGGCAGCTTAGGATTTTGGGACTTTGCAGGTTCTACTGTGGTGCACTCCGTTGGAGGTTGGGCAGCGCTTGCAGGTTGTCTCTTGCTTGGGCCACGTAAAGGAAAATACGGCAAAGACGGAAAGATTAACCCGATTCAAGGTCACAGTCTAAACTTAGCGACCTTAGGTGCATTGATTCTTTGGTTAGGATGGTTTGGTTTTAACCCTGGATCAACGATGGCTGCGGATGGAGAGCTAATCGGCAGAATCGCAGTGGTGACCAATGCAGCCGCAGCTGCGGGTGTCATTAGCGCAACAGCTGTTGCTTGGATAGTATTAGGTAAGCCTGATCTTTCCATGATCCTCAATGGTTGTCTGGCAGGATTGGTAGCAATTACAGCACCTTGTGCCTGGGTAAGTGTGAGCTCAGCTCTCATTATTGGGGCTATTGCTGGAGTTTTTGTTGTCTTCTCCATTATTATGTTTGATAAACTCAAACTGGATGATCCAGTGGGTGCTTTCTCAGTCCATCTGGTCAACGGAATTTGGGGAACACTCTCCTTAGGTCTATTTGCACAGAAGTCTTTCGATCCTGCAAATATGACAGATGGTTTGTTTTTTGGTGGTGGTGCCGGTCTCTTAGGTACTCAATTCATCGGAGTTATTGCCGTAGGGGCTTTTACTTTCATTGGTTCCTTTATTTTCTGGGGAATTATCAAGGCCGTGATGGGTATTCGTGTGACTGAAGAAGAAGAAATCGAAGGTCTCGATGCTGGAGAACATGGTAATAGAGCCTATCCGGACTTTGTGCTTACAACCCCTCATGGGCATGGACGCTAAACGGATATTTAAAAAGAACTTGAGATAATGTTAAACTTTCAATAGTGGTATTTATTTAAAGGAGTAACTATGAAAAAGGTCGAAGCCATTATCAAACCCTTCAAACTCGATGAAGTGAAGGAAGCTTTACAAGACGTTGGTGTACAAGGTTTGACGGTTTCCGAAGTGAAGGGGTTTGGTCGCCAAAAAGGTCATACCGAACTCTATAGAGGTGCAGAATATGTCGTTGATTTTTTACCTAAAATTAAATTAGAGGTTATTGTCAGCGATGAAGAAGCTTCTAAAGTCGTCTCGGCAATTCAGAAATCTGCTCAAACAGGTCGTATCGGAGACGGAAAGATTTTTGTCTATCCTGTCGAAGAAGTGATCCGTATCAGAACTGGCGAAACCGGAGCGAATGCAATATAGCATTTAAATTGTCTTTTTAAAGAAGAAAAAAGGTCTAAAAAGAACATTAGGCCTTTTTTCTTCTTCAGTTTCAAAAGAGAAAGTGCTAAGAAAAGCACTATCAAAGATTTAAGTTAAATTCCGAGATAGCGTTAAGAAAAAGTTAGATGCGAGGCGAATCAAAAATTTTACCATACGATGTATATTTAGTTAAGACTCACGGTTAAATTTTTGATTCAACAAGCCGATAACTATATTATTGGCGTTTACGGATATAATTATAGATAAGGAGATTATTACTATGGGAATGACACCCAAAGAAGCCGTAGAATTTGCCAAAAAAAATGGCGCCGTGATGGTAGATATTAAATTTATTGATTATCCAGGTATTTGGCAGCATTTTACCATTCCGATCAGTGAATTAGATGAAGGTTTATTTGAAAATGGCTTAGGTTTTGACGGTTCCAGTATTCGTGGATGGCAGCCAATACACGCCTCTGACATGTTGCTTATTCCTGATCCTAATACGACAGTCATGGATCCAATTCCAGCTCATCCAACAGTTAGTTGGATTGCCAATATCGTCGATCCAATCACTAAAGAACCTTATAGTCGTGATCCCCGATATATTGCTCAAAAAGCGGAAGCTTATTTGAAGTCGACAGGTATCGGAGACATCGCTTATTTTGGTCCAGAAGCAGAATTTTTTATTTTTGATGACGTGCGCTTTGATCAAACCTCCAACGAAGCTTTTTATAGCTTAGACTCTATCGAAGGTCAGTGGAATAGTGGTCGCGATGAGGCTCCTAACTTAGGATATAAACCTCGTCACAAAGAAGGTTATTTCCCAGTTGCTCCAACAGATAGTTTACATGATTTGCGAACCGAAATTTGTCTTACTTTAGAAAAAGTAGGTATCCGAATTGAAGCTCACCATCACGAAGTAGCCACCGGTGGTCAATGCGAAATTGATATGCGCTTTGATAAAATGGTCGAAATGGCTGATAAACTGATGTGGTTTAAGTATATCATTAAAAATATTGCCTTAAAACACGGTCGAACTGTGACTTTTATGCCAAAACCTCTTTTTGGTGATAATGGTTCTGGTATGCACTGTCACCAAAGTATCTGGAAAGGTGATAATAATCTATTCGCGGGAGATAAATACGGCGGTATTTCTGAGCTAGGACTCAACTATATTGCAGGTATTCTCAAGCATGCAAGAGCGACCTGTGCTTTCACCAATCCGACGACAAATTCTTATCGCCGTTTAGTGCCTGGTTATGAAGCTCCGGTTAATTTGGCTTATTCTAGCCGAAACCGCAGTGCAGCTGTGCGTATTCCTATGATTGCAACCAGCCCTAAGGCAAAGCGTATTGAGTTCAGAACTCCAGACCCATCCTGTAATGGTTACCTTGCTTTTGCTTCATTATTAATGGCTGGTTTAGATGGTGTCGAAAATAAACTCGATCCAGGTCAGCCTTTAGATAAAAATATCTATGCTCTTTCTCCTGAAGAACTCAAAGATGTGCCGAGTGTTCCAGGTTCATTAGAAGAAGCTATTGATTGTCTTAAAAAGGATCATGCCTTCTTGAAGAAGGGCGATGTTTTTACTCAGGATGCTTTGGATATGTGGATTGAGTATAAAACCGATGAAGAGATCAATCCAATCAAACTTCGTCCGACCCCCTATGAATTTGCTCTTTATTACGATATTTAGGTCTTGTAGAGTGCTTAATAATTAGGCGCTTTAGCGGACAAGAAAAATGAGGTTTTCTTGACAATACCCCGTTTCTTAGTATGAGGAACGGGGATTTTTTTCCTTGTGGCATTGCATTTTCGTCTATTTTTAGGTTATGAGAGTGTTGAAAAATTAGCTCTTTCAGCAATCCTGTTAAGAACGAAGCGAGAATCCAGGCTTAAAACAGAGGTTAATAAATTATGAATACATACTCGAAAAAAACTCTCTATGATCAAAAACATGAACATGATAGTTGTGGAACGGGCTTTGTGGCGCATGTTCAAAATCAAGCCTCACATAAGATTGTCGAATTAGCTATTCAAGCTGTCACTAACTTAACCCATCGGGGAGCTGTCTCTGCAGATATGAAAACAGGCGATGGTGCAGGTATCATGACGCAGATCCCCCAAGCCTTTTTTAGTCGCGAAATTAAAAATCTAGGGTGCAGTCTAAACAAGATTGAGGATTTAGGACTTGGAATGATTTTTTTGCCGCATGCAAGCGCCATGCGTGACCGTTGTCGAGCCATTATTGAGGATCAAGCCCTAAAAAATAATGTTCATGTCTTAGCCTGGAGAGAAGTTCCCATTAATGTCGACTCACTGGGTGATCAAGCCAGACAAAGTATGCCAGTGATTGAGCAGGTTTTACTTGGTCGTTCAGAAAAGATTTCACCGCGTGAATTTGAGCGAGTATTGTATTTGGTGCGAAAGAGTGCAGAAAAACAAGTGTTAGAAGAGTCTATTCATGATTTTTATATTAGCTCGCTTTCTTCAAAAGTGATTATTTATAAAGGCTTACTGGTTGCACATCAACTAAAAGAGTTCTATTTAGATTTGGCCGATCCTCTTTATGAAAGTTCTTTTGCCTTATTTCACCAACGCTTTTCGACCAATACCTTTCCAACCTGGGCCTTGGCTCAGCCATTTCGTATGATAGCCCATAATGGTGAAATCAATACCATTCAGGGAAACCGTAATTGGATGCGGGCTCGAGAACCCGAATTAGACCAGCTTGCTTGGGTGAGTGATCCATCCCGACTCAAACCTGTTATTATGGATGGAGCTTCGGATTCGGCTAGTTTGGACAATGCCTTAGAATCTCTTGTGAGGGGTGGTCGGGATATTTTGCAAGTCAAGAGCATGATGTTGCCGGAAGCTTGGGAAAAAATGCCTTATATGTCCAAAGAGCGACGTGCTTACTTTGAATATCACTCCTGTTTAATGGAACCATGGGATGGTCCAGCAGCGATTACTTTTTCTGATGGAAAATATGTCGGAGCTATCCTGGATCGCAATGGTTTAAGACCGGCGCGTTATGTGCTTACCGAAGATGGAATGATGGTTTTAGGGTCGGAAGCGGGAATGATTCCTATTGATGAAGAAAAAGTCATCAAAAAAGGACGCTTAGGACCTGGTCAGATGATTGCGATTGATCTTGAGGAAAAAAGAATTTTAGAAAATGAAGAAATTAAGTCGCAGTTGACTCAAGGTAAACCCTATGTGCATTGGATCGAAAAAAATCTCTGGAGATTTTCAAGTCGAGAACGAGCTGAAGAGATGGAGGCGACAAGCTTTGATGCCGAAAGGCAGCACCGTCTCGCTCTGGCGATGGGTTACACCAAAGAAGAGATTGATATGGTTCTGAAACCCATGGCAGTGGATGCAAAAGAACCCACTTATTCCATGGGAAATGACGCTCCATTAGCCGTGCTCTCACAATATCCGAAACCTCTCTATGATTATTTTAAGCAGCTTTTTGCTCAAGTAACCAATCCACCAATTGATCCTATTCGCGAAAATTTAGTGATGGCTTTAACAACCTATTTGGGGCCGAGTGGCAATATTTTTGAGGATTCTCCTGAGCATGCCAAAATGATTCAGTTAACGAGCCCCATTTTGGATGAAATCGATTTAGAAGATTTAAGAAAAAACTCCGATCCACATTTTAAATGTGAAACCCTAAAAAGCTGTTTTCGCGCAAAGGAAGGCCCTAAGGAAATGGAAGAAGCTTTGCTTTCCTTATGTGCTTCGGCGGCGCAAGCGGTGCGTGAGGGGACACATATCCTTATATTAAGTGATCGTGAGATTGACTCTGCACATGCACGTATTCCTATGTTGCTGGCAGTAGCCGCTGTACATCACCATTTGATTCGCGAAGGTCTAAGGATGCGAGTTGGCTTAATTGCCGATACGGGAAATGCTCGAGATGTTCATCATATTGCTTGTTTGATCGGTTATGGTGCGCAAGCGGTTTGCCCGTATTTAGCGATGAGTTTTATCGCAAACATGACACAAAACGATCAATTAAACGGTTTAGAGCCAGCACAAGCCTTAGCTAATTATAAAAAGGCTGTCGAAAGTGGGCTGTATAAAATCATGTCGAAAATGGGTATTTCCACCCTGAGTAGCTATAAAGGCGCCCAAATTTTTGAAGTGATTGGTTTTAAACAGAGTGTTATCCAGCGCTATTTTACCGGGACTTTTTCAAAGGCCGGAGGGATTGGCTTGGAAGAATTTGCCGAAGATATTCTTAAATGGCATGAGGAAGCATTTAAAGGAGAAGGCGAAAATATTATTCCACTCCATATTGGAGGAAACTTCCGTTATCGACGTGAAGGAGAATATCATGCCTTCAATCCGGATGTGACCAAGAATTTGATTCAAGCTGCTAAAACGGGATCAGAAAAAGACTATCAAAGCTTTGCTAAATTAGTCAATGAGCGTCCTGCTACCACTTTGCGTGATTTACTAGGCTTCAAAAAAGCAAAAGCCATTTCTATCGATGAAGTAGAATCCGTTGAGGATATTCTCAAAAGATTCAATACGGCATCTATTTCCTTAGGTGCATTGAGTAAAGAAGCACATATGACCATTGCAATTGCGATGAATCGATTGGGTGGAAAGAGTGGTTCCGGAGAAGGCGGTGAAGATTCAGCGCGCTTTTTCCCGATGGAAAATGGAGACAGTGCTAATAGCAAGATTAAACAGATTGCTTCAGGACGTTTTGGGGTTCGGGCTTCCTATTTAGCTTATGCCGAGGAACTTGAGATTAAAATGGCTCAGGGTTCTAAGCCTGGGGAGGGTGGACAGCTTCCCGGAAAAAAAGTTTCCGAGGAGATTGCTCGTCTTCGCCATTCGACACCCGGAGTGACTTTAATTTCACCTCCTCCTCACCATGATATTTACTCAATCGAAGACTTGGCGCAGTTGATTTACGATCTCAAAGCGGTCAATCCTAAAGCTCGAGTCATCGTCAAATTAGTAGCAGAGTCAGGGGTTGGAACCATTGCAGCTGGGGTTGCTAAGGCCCACGCTGATGTGATTTTAATCTCGGGTCATGATGGAGGAACAGGTGCTTCGCCACTTTCCTCGATTAAAAATGCCGGAAGTGCTTGGGAGCTAGGTCTTTCCGAAACCCAACAAACTCTCGTCAAAAATGATTTACGAGGCCGTGTGATTTTACGTGCAGATGGTGGTCTTAAAACCGGGATGGACGTTGTCAAAGCAGCGATTTTAGGTGCTGAAGAGTTTGGTTTTGGAACAGCTGTTATGATTGCGGCCAGTTGTTGTATGATTCGTCAATGTCATATGAATACTTGTCCGACCGGTGTGGCGACTCAAGATCCTAGATTACGTGCAAAATTCAAGGGGACCCCAGAAATGGTGGTTAATTACCTCATGGGTGTAGCTCAGGAAGTTCGTGAAATACTTGCCAGCATGGGTAAAACGAGTCTGCAGGAAATTATTGGTTGCCCAGAGTTATTGGAACCAGTCTTCCCTCAAGATCGTCCCCGTTCTTCGATGCTTGAGATGGATCGTATTTTGTATCAAGTAGATTCGAGTGGCCAAAAAGCTCGTGTCTGGGGCCTTAAGAAAAATGATTGGCATGAAAAACCCCTCAATCACAAAATTTTACAAGAGGCCGAACCGGCTTTAGCTGGAGAAGGTTCTGTCACTTTACATTATTCGATCCATAATACCGATCGTTCGCTGGGAGCTAGTGTTGCAGGTGAGATCGGAAAGCGTTATGTTGATGAAGGTCTACCTCCAGGTTCTGAGGTCAATTTGCATTTTAAAGGTTCGGCCGGACAGAGCTTTGGTGTTTGGATGACTCAAGGAATGCACTTACATCTCGAAGGCGAAGCCAATGACTATGTTGGTAAAGGCATGTCAGGTGGAGAAATGACGATCATGCCTTCTCCTCAGGCGAAGTTTATTGCAGAGGAAAATGTTATTATTGGCAATACGTGTTTTTATGGTGCAACCGGTGGCACAGCCTTTATCCGTGGTAAAGCCGGTGAGCGTTTCTGTGTCCGTAATAGTGGCGGAGTGGCTATCGTTGAAGGTGTGGGTGATCACGCTTGCGAATACATGACTGGCGGAATGACTGTGATCCTCGGTCCAACGGGAAGAAATTTTGGAGCTGGAATGACCGGTGGAGAGGCTTATGTTTTAGACGAAAAGCGTAGCTTTGAAGAGCGTTGCAATATGGAGCTGATCAAACTTGAACCAGTAAAAGACACGAATCATTTGCAAAAGCTTGCCGAATTACTCAAAAGACATCGTCAATTAACGGGTTCAAAAGTTGCAGAGAAGATTTTAGAAAATTTTGCGGAGTATCAAAAACTGTTCTGGAGAGTTTCTCCTAAGGAGGAAGTGGTGCTTGCTGCAAAAGTGATTCCGCTGAAGGCTTCAAAGAATGTATAAGCACTATTCGTGCGCTTCCTAATTTATTGCTAGAATGAAATTGCAGTCTTTTAGGTTGTAAGAGTTCATCTTCACCTTAGTTTTCAGGTTTTCGTTAACCTATTCTGTGATTCCTCAGGCATAAAAAGGGTTAAATTGTTAGCTGAGCACTGGAAAAAATGCATGGCCACTTTTAAAGATCATATCCGCTATCTTCCTTTAAGACTTTTTATTGATCCCTGTTCCTATGCTTGGACAGCCTTTTTGGGTCGTCTCAGTCATATTGAGTTAGAACCTTTTAAAAACAATATGATTCGTTTTTTTAATTGGCTCTATCGAGTCAATGTCAATGACGCTGCAAAAGCAGATTTTTCGGATTATCGTCATTTTAATGCTTGGTTTACTCGGCATTTACGTCCAGAGTTGCGTCCTATAGCTAGCGAAGATCATTCGATTTGTTCTCCCGTCGATGGAAGAATTATTCAGATCGGGGATATTCAAGAAGGGCAGCTTTTTCCTGTAAAAGGTCAAAAATTGGCTTTAAATGAGTTATTGGCAGGTTCTGAAGAAGCAAGTCTTCCATTTAAGCAGGGTCAATATGCCATTCTTTATTTATCGCCTCAGGATTATCACCGCTTTCATATGCCAATATCGGGGAAATTACTGAAAACGGTTTATGTGCCAGGTTCTTTATATAGCGTTTCTCCTTTGACGGCACGCGTCATTCCCAAAATTTTTTCGCGTAATGAACGCGCGATTTGTTATTTTTCGACGGGTTTAGGGACGATGGCAATGATTCTAGTTGGCGCAGTGGGGGTTGCATCGATTCAATTAATGTGGCAGGAAGTTCTCAAGCCGTATTCGAGAGGAAAAGTTAAAACCTGGGAGTATACAGATAAACAGATTGAAATTATGCAGGGGAAGGAAGTTGGATATTTTAACATGGGTTCAACGGTTATTTTATTATTTCCTTCAAAAAAATTGAAATGGGAAAAGCACCTGAAGCCTGGGTCAAAAATTAGAATGGGAGAAAAAATAGCGATTTTTTAGACCCTTTAATCAGGTGATTCGTTATCATTTCTCATTTGCCTAAAAAATTGACTCCTGAGTTGTGTAGTGCTTATAATTTTTGTTCGAGCTATTAATTTTTTTATCTGAGTCTTAGATTAAAAAAACTACTTAACCCCCTATTTCTAAGGAATGGAATGGGTTAAATAGCCAAGAATGCTTAAAGTGCTTTTAAATGCTCTTTAAATATTTTTTTGCCAAGTTTTCAGACCGTCTTGGTGAGCCAGTGCTCTATTCAGCTCAAGACGCTGTGGTGATTTGACAAATATACAAAAGGAGTCGTCCATCCATCATGAAGAAATCTTTAGCTAGTATTCTTACCTTAATGTTTTTCATCGCTTCTTGTGGTTCTACGCCTAAAAAAAGCTCTCACTATTATAAAGGAGGGCAATCCAAAAAGTACTCCAGCCCTAAAAAAACCGATGAAGATGCGCTTGACGATATTATATTTAACAATTTACAAAACCGTCATGTCGGTGGAGTTCACTATTCCAAATATTTAAATCAAAATAAAAAATGGGACATCCCTTATACTCACAACGAGTATGTTCAAAAGTGGATAAATTATTATACAGGGAAGGGGAGAAAACATCTTACTCGTCACTTAGCGCGATCGGGACGTTATATTCCCTACATTCATCAGGTTTTAGCGCAATATGGAATGCCAAAAGATATCGCTTATCTTTCCATGATTGAGAGTGGATTTAACGTGAGAGCCAAAAGTTGGGCTTCCGCAGTGGGACCCTGGCAATTTATTCGTTCGACGGGTGCGATGTACGGCCTCAATGTGGATTATTATGTTGATGAAAGGCGAGATCCCGAAAAAGCGACCCACGCGGCTGCTCGTCACCTTAAAGATCTCTATAATGAATTTGGCGATTGGTATTTAGCTTTTGCGGCTTATAATGCTGGTTCAGGAAAAGTTCGTGGGGCGATTCGTCGTGATGGAAATAATTATTGGGATATGGTGAGAGGAAGTTATTTACGTCAAGAAACTAAGGACTATGTACCAAAGCTATTGGCTGCGGCAGAGATTGCAAAAAATCCTGAAAAATACGGCTTTACCAATATTCGTTATCAGTCCTATATTCCCATGGATGTTGTTTATATGAAGGGTCCGACTGATCTCGAAGTTGCTGCAGAATGCGCTGGAGTCGATCCGGATCTTATTCGCTTGCTCAACCCAGAATTGCTTCACGATATCACGCCTCCACACATTTCAAATTATGCATTAAAAATCCCCAAGGGAACTAAATCGCAGTTTCAAAAACAGTATGCTGCTTTAAAGCCACATCAACGCAGCCGTACGGTTTTTTACACTACACAAAAAGGAGATACGGTTAATTCTGTAGCTTCACGCTATGGTGTGAGTATTCAAAATTTAGTGAAGGCCAATCCTGGAAAAATCCAAACGAATAAATCTTATCAAACAAAAAAAGTGAAAGTGAGTGTCAAACGAGGTAAGAGAACCCGCTATGTTTGGAGAAATAAAAAATATGATGTTTATTCCTATCAGGTCAATCCTGGATTGCGTCTAACCATACCTAAAGACCGTTCTTTAAAAGATTATTCTTCTTTACGTGACGATGAGGCGGCAGTGAGGGCTCAAGGCAAGTATGCAGGTTCACCTTCCTCTCGAGTAGCGAGTTCCGCGGCCTCTGCAGCCCCTTCATCTAAAGGGCAGCAAAACAGAGAAAATGAAATTGAAAGAGTCGAGAGTAGCACACAGCAAGCATGGCAGGTGAAGGATTCTGTTTTGGAAACCATCAATCAATCGACCACGCAGTCCTCCACTAAAAATCCTGGCAAGCCTGTGAGAACCGATTTACCTCCTTCGACAGGATCGACTACCCAAAATTCTTCTGCCGGTCCGACTTCTTTTCCGCGTGAGGATGAGTTTTACTCTTTGGCTCCGCGAACGAATGCTCAGCCTTCTGAGGATCAGCTAAGAGAAGCCGTTTTACAACTTCAAGAAGATTCCGCTTCGGATACTCAGGCAAATGAAGATGTTGCAGGTGAAGATATCGCAGATGAAGAGGAAGAGGTTGAAAGCAGTCCTCCTAAAGTTTCTGCTGTCAAAGCCAAGCAGCCTCCTGCACCGCGCGCCAAAGACAAAATTCAATACCATCAAGTGAAGAGTGGAGAAACTTTAACTGGAATTGCAACTCTATACGGAGTCAGCATGGAAGACCTCAAACTGTGGAATGGATCTAAAGTTCATCCCGTGCTCTTAAGTGGGGTGAAGTTGCAAATTAGAAATGGTAAGGAAATCGCTAAGCCCAAACCAGTGACTGAAAAAACTCGGTCTGGCTTTTACACTGTAAAGAGTGGTGATAATTTAAATCAAATAGCTCAACAGTTTGGAGTTTCAACAAGTCAACTGAAAGAATGGAATGGCCGTAAGGTCTCTCCGGTATTACAAGCTGGAGCAAAAATTTTAGTCAGTAAAAAGTCCGAAGTAGTTAAATACAAAGTCAAACCTGGAGATAACCTGACAATCATTGCACGCAAACATAATACGACTCCTGAAGAAATAAAAAAGCTGAACAATCTGAAAGGCCATGTGATTCGTCCTGGATCGGTTTTAATTGTCAAAAATTAGGATTTAAAAAATAGAATTAATGAGAGCGAGTGATGTATTCTATTGCAGCATTGGCGATGAGGCCTGAGCGAGATTGTCCGTGTTTTTTGGCATATTGATCCATCTGATGGAGTAGTTTTTCGGGGAGTGTAATATTTACTCTTTTGGAGCTTCCTGATAATTTACTTAAATCGATAGGAACTAAAAACCATAATCCTCCTTTATAAATACGATTTCTAGCATACTCTGCAATGCTCTGAGGCTGAGGGATAGGTTCTCCATCTAATAACAAGCCTTCTAAGTGGCATTCGATAGCCTCGATACTGTTTTCAATGGCTTCTTCGTAGCTTTTTCCTGCAGAAAAACAGCCTGGCAAATCAGGGACAGTGACTCCGTAGTCGCTATTTTTGTCTTTATGTATGACAATGGGATATCTAGGCACGATTCTTATCCTTTTTATTTTTTCCATCCAGCTTGTATAAAAATGCTTTTTATAGTTCCTATTGGGAGATCTTTTTTGGGATGAGGAAGAGTCACACGACCTGGTTTATTTGGATGTTTCCACTGTTGATGACTTCCCTTGCTGTGAACTAAAAACCAACCTTCTTTTTTTAATCTCTTTAAGATCTCTTTGCTATCCATATTTTATAATACACATAATACACATTAAATCAACCTTGCTTTTACTTTCTTTTTTCTTCTAACTCTGACCACCGTTCATACAACTTTTCGACTTCATCCTGCGCTGCTTCAAACTGCTCATTTAGCTCAAGTAACTTTTTGGCATTGCTAGCATGTTCGGGGTTTTCCAGTTCACTTTTTATCGCATTCATCTTTTCTTCGGCTTCATGAATCCGCTCTTCCATTTGATCGTATTCGCGTTGCTCTAAATAACCTAAACGACCCGGAATTTTATTTTTAGGTTTTTCTTTTGCCGCTTCGTTGATTGGGGAATTTGTTTTTTTGGATTCTTTTTGTTGCTGACGATACCAGGTTTCCCATTGTTCCAGACTGGCAAATTCGATGAGATGTTTGGGAGCTGTGGACTCTGGCGGGGGAAAGGCCAAAAAGCTTTCGACGACTTGATCTAAAAAATAACGGTCGTGGGTCACTAAAATCACGGCTCCGTCATATTCTTTGAGACATTCTTCTAAAATATTGAGTGTCGCTAAATCCAAATCATTGGTGGGTTCATCTAAAACGAGCAAGTGACATTCTTGCAGCATCAACTGTGCAAGCAGGAGCCGACTTTGTTCTCCACCCGAGAGTTTTCCCACGGGCATTTCCAGTTGTGAGTGTTCAAAGAGAAAGCGTTTGAGATAAGCACGCGCTGCCATGGCTTTCCCGCGATAAATGACCTGATCGCCGCTGGGACAGAGCGTCTGCAAAACCGAAGTTTGAGGATCCAGACTTGCGCGGTGTTGCGAAAAATAAGCGTACTTGAGTTCTTTATAATATCGAATTTTACCTTGGTCCGCTTTTTCTTCGCCAAAGAGTACTTTGAGCAAAGTCGATTTACCGCATCCATTGGGGCCTATGAGACCCATCCGGGTGTTTTTTTTAACCAAAAGACTTAAATCCTCAAAGAGCTTCACTCCACGATAAGCTTTGCTGATTTTGTCGGCGTACAATAAATCATCGGGCCGTTTTTCTTGAAGAGAAAAGTCTAAATCGACTTTTTGTGCCGCCATTTTTTGTCGCTGTTTCATATTTGCCAATTGCTCACCCAGCTCTTCAGCCCGAGCGATACGAGCTTGCTGCTTTGTCGAACGCGCGCGAGCCCCGCGGCGTAGCCATTCGGTTTCCCGCCGTAAGGTATTACGCAAGACTTGAGCGTGGCGGTCTTGCTCAGCCAAGACCTGTTCGTATCTTTCAAGGTAGGTCGAGTAATTTCCATTCACGGAAAGCATACCTTCCGGATAGGCGGGGTTGAGCTCGATGATGCGTTGAGAAATCTTTTCTAAAAATGCACGGTCATGGGTGATGACTAAAGTGGCAAAATTAGATTTTAAAATCTTGTCTTCTAACCAAAGGATACTTTCCACATCGAGATGATTGGTTGGCTCATCAAGTAAAAGTAGA
This sequence comes from Deltaproteobacteria bacterium, assembly GCA_024233625.1. GTDB lineage: Bacteria > UBA10199 > UBA10199 > DSSB01 > DSSB01 > JACKPJ01. The sequence goes on along the minus strand of JACKPJ010000001.1, from coordinate 200,253 downwards.
TCGGGTTCACTAATCATCGCTTTGGCTAAGGCAATGCGCCGTTGCCAACCTCCCGAAAGCGAAGCGACTTTTGTTTCTAAGCCTTGAGGAAAGTGTGTGGCTCCGACTGCGAGCCATTTGGCAAAGGCTTCTTGCAGTTTGGCTTCGCGTTGCCATTCGGTGACACCTTGTAAGGCCTCGGAGATAAATTGCCCCACGGTGATTTCTTGAGAAAAACGTGGCTCTTGTTCGAGGCGTGAAACCTTCAAGCCACTACGTAGATTAATTTCTCCGGACTCAGGCACCACTTGTCCCGCGAGTATTTTTAATAGTGTACTTTTGCCAACCCCGTTGGGTCCGATCAGTCCCACTCTTTCTCCCGCATGAAGGCTAAAGTTGAGGTCCTGAAAAAGTGGAGCACTTCCAAAAGAATGAGTCAGGTTTTGTGTTGTGAGTATGACGGTCATATTTTTACTATTTTAAAATTGCGTTTTTATACTTAACCCTTCTCATGACGATGTACTAGGAATAGAATGGGTTAAATTTCAAAATCATTATTGTACATCGAAGCTGTTTTTTCTATAAATATTCTCCAGGTATTATTTTTTTGGGGGAATGATAACCAAATAGAAAGATATTTTTTATGAATCAATTTCCCTCAAACGCTAAATTTTGTTTTCCCTGGAGGCCCTATCAGGCTCGAGTTTTAGAGGAACTCGAAACTCATTTAGAAGACGATCACCTTAATATTGTCGCTGCTCCGGGTTCGGGCAAAACAATTTTAGGCTTGGAAGTCATGCTGCGCATCAATCGGCCGACCTTGATTTTGGCACCTTCCATTGCCATTCGTAATCAGTGGATTGTTCGTTTTAAAGAAAACTTCTTGCAGACCACAGAAAATCTCGATTGGATTTCTCAAGATATTCGTAACCCCAAATTTTTAACTGTTTCGACTTATCAAGGTTTGCACGCAGCATTTACCGATCAAAAAGAGCTCGAAGAAGAAGCTGAGCTAGAAAATGAAGAAGAGGAGTTCGAAGAAGAATCCCCCAAAAAGTGTCGAAACTCATTTGCATCTGCGGAGTTGATTTTAGAAAAACTCGAAGCCCAAGGTTTACAAACCATTATTATTGATGAAGCTCATCACTTGAGAAATGAATGGTGGAAGAGTCTCATTCATCTTAAAAACGGGATTAAAAGTCCGCATGTGGTTGCTTTGACGGCAACCCCACCTTATGATGTGTCTCCACAAGAATGGAAAAACTATCAAAATCTTTGCGGTCCCATCGATGCCGAAATTTCGGTACCAGAACTCGTTTTAGAAAAAAATCTTTGCCCACATCAGGATTATGTCTTTCTTAACTCGCTTTCGCGAGAAGAAAATCAGGTCGTGAAGGCCTTTCGCACTCAGGTCGATTATTTTCTTAAAAATTTAAGCCAGCATACGCAGTTTATCCAATTGTTGAAGCAGCATCCCTGTTTATTAGATTATGAGAAAAATATTGAAAAGATTTTAGATAATCCCGAGTACTTTTCAAGTATCGTGATTTTTTTGCATGCTGCGGGGCATGGCGTGGATAAAAAGTTTGTCAAAATAATCGGTGGATCAAAATGGAGAGTGCCTGGATTTGATCGGCAATGGGCAGAAATTCTTTTAGAAAATTTTTTGTATCACGACTCTCAAGTAGATGAGAGTCATCAAGATTTTTTAGCTGAGCTAAAACGCGAACTCAAAAAAATTGGGGCGATTGAAAGACGTAAAGTTCTTTTAAATCATAATAAAGAGACTAAAAAGCTACTGCGTGAAAGCCTGAATAAGCTTAATTCTATTTTAGAGATTGTCCAATTAGAACATCAAAATTTGGGAAATCATTTGCGCATGGTGGTGTTGAGTGACTTTATTCGCGCGGAGTATTTTCCAAAAGCAGTGGCTTCAGCAAGTCCGCTCAATCGTTTGGGTGTGGTGCCGATTTTTGAAAAAATTCGGAGAGATTACCCTCAAGCGACTAAGCTTGGTATTTTAAGTGGATCATTGGTGGTGATTCCTCAAAGTGCCGAGTCTTGTCTCAAGATGACTGCGCAAAAAATGAATATTGCTGAGTCTCATCTCAAGATTTCAAAATTGGCCCATGACGAAAAGTTTATAAAGCTTGAGATTAAGGGGGAAAATAACCAAAAAATTGTGCAGCTGATTACCGAAGTTTTTTCTCAAGGGGAGATGCAAATTTTAATTGGAACTCAAGCACTGTTGGGAGAGGGTTGGGATGCACCTTCGGTGAATACCTTGATTTTAGCCAGCTTTGTTGGCTCCTTTATGTTGTCGAATCAAATGCGCGGAAGAGCGATTCGTATTGATTCCAAGCAGCCTGATAAAGTTGCTAATATTTGGCATTTAGCTTCAGTTGAAAAGCGCACATCCGAAGTGGGGAATGACTTAAAAACCTTAGCACGTCGCTTTAAGGCCTTTGTTGGTATTTCTTTAGTGGAAAATACCATCGAAAATGGCATCCGGCGCATGAAAATCCCGACAGCGCCATACTCTGAAAGAAAAATCAATCAAAGCAATCAGAAGACTCTTGAACTTGCAATGAATCGCGACTTGGTCCGAAACAAATGGCAGAAAGCCTTAGCTGCGGGCAAGTTTAAAAATATTATTCCTGAACTTCAAAGCGAAAAAGCTGCACTACCTCGAAATTTTTATTTTATGAACACCATTGTGGCACTGGTTTGGCGCAGTCTGCTGCTTGGGGCTTATTTTGTGGCTAATATTAATATCAATGTCCGTGGAGTAAGAGATTTTAAGACCTTGCTGACTGTTCTAGGCTTTGTTTTTTTAGTTGTGTTGGTTGTGTCTTTGCCAGGTTTGATCAAAGCACTTTGGTTGTTTTTAAAGAATGGTCCTATTGCGAGCCATATGAAACAAATGGCAGAAGTTCTCCTTCAGACCTTATGTCAGTTTGACTTGATCAAAACCGATCTGCAAAAAGTCAAAGTCATCACCGAACCCAATGAAGTGGGGCAGGTCTTTTGTGGAATGGAAGGCGGGACCTCTTATGAAAAATCGATTTTTTTGGATGCCCTGGAAGAAATGATCAACCCCATTCAAAACCCGCGTTACCTTTTAATTCGTCAAAGCCGCTTTCTCTTTTTTAATCGTCAGGACTATCATTCGGTTCCCCAACTGATTGCTGCTAAAAAAGAATACGCCGAGTTTTTTGCAAAATTATGGAAGAAAAAGTTGGGTAAAAATCAATTGATTTATACCCGCAATTTTGAAGGCAGATTTTTACTTCTTAAAGCCCGCCGCCATGCGCTTTCTGCGCGATTTCAAAAAAGATCCGATAGGTTAGAGAGATGGAAGTGATATTTACTTTCTTTTTGATGGGTCAAAAAGAAAGTAACAAAGAAAAAGACCTTTAATCCCCCGAATAAAATACCTAAATCCTTATTCACTTTCGCCCAAATTCGCAAACTCGTCCCGATTTCATCGGGACTCAGACAGTGCGAATTTGTTGGCTTCATTCATACAGGATTTTACGGTATTTTTTCGATGGGGATAACAACTAAATAGATGTTTGACTGGCCACTTGAAAAGTCTATAAAAATTTAATTCTGCTGTATTATTTTTCGGAGGATGCTTACTAGTCTCCCCTCTTGAGATCCCTGCCTTTTGTCCCGCATGTATGCGGGAAGGAGAGACATGGGGCGTTTGATTCACTTATATTAGTTTTGATAAAAAATTAAGTACCTATTGTTCCACTGCTAGATTCCATGGACATGTCTTAGTAGAAAATACTCTTTTAGAATTCTCAAAACTATAAGTATTATTTTGTTTTTGACTTTTAAGGCGTATAATTATTCAAATATATGTCTTATCCCAAAGAAAAAGCCATTGAAAATCTCAGAAACACTACTGAGTATTTACAAACAATCCTTTTGGGCCTTTGTTTAGCAAGTGCTGAAGAAGTAGTTCCGATAGATAGTGTACAAAAAATTCATGCAACTCTTGGGTCATGTATTGTTGATCTTACGGATTTTACTAAAGAGTTTATAAAAGACCGTAAAAATCAGAGGCGTTTAGACTCTATATTAGTCAAATTGATTAGCTCAGGGGTTGCAATGGCTTTTAATGTTGCTGAAAAATATTATAAGAGTAAAAAAGAGTGGTCTCAAAAGAGATGGCAAGCTCCTTACCCTTATGCAGCACAAATTCGTCATATGTTTTCACACGGCTTTGTGTGGAGTTTTGCTCCGCAGTGGGTAGAAAATTATAAAAAAGAAGAGAATCAATTTCCTATAGTTTATAAACGCCTAAAGGTAGAAGAATCTTGGAATGGTAGAAAAGCGTGGGTTTCTGATTTAACTCCTCTTGGAGATTTTATTGTTCTTATCGAAGAGATAATTAAAGATATTTCAAAAAGCTGAATAAACTTTATATATTTATAATACAAGCTTGACCCAATTTCAATTTTGGAGCGACTTAGAGTCGCTTTACTAAGGCGGACCACTAGTAAAGTATACTTTACTCTTATGTTAAGTTAGTAAAGCCAGCTTTACTAGAGAGGACATCATGGCAAAAAAACACAGGGAGCTATGAAGTCACCAGCGTAAGGATAAATCGCTCAAATCTTAAAGAATCATCATTTGTTGATAGATTAGAAAAATTAATTTTAGAACATTAAATTCACTCAGTAGATCAATACTCCACCCGCTTCGCCAAACCCGCATCTAGCAAGCGTTGATTAAGAAAATAGCCTTTGGCTAACAGCTCTTCCTCGGTTTCATAGACGGAGGAATAATACACATCTGCGACATAGCGGCCAAATTTGTCGGTTTTATAAGTGACGATCAAAACCCATGTGGCGTCTTGCAGTTCCTTTTCGACAAATTCCTTGGCTTTAATTCCCAGTCCATTGGGGTCATTGAGTTCGTAGCAATTAATGCCACGTAGGCGGAGGTCTTGGGTGATAGTTGTTCCAAAACGCAAATCAATTCTTACACGCAAAGTGTCCCCATCGAGAACATGGAGTACTTGGGCCCAAAAGGTATTGATAAGGGAGTGCAGCTTGGTGAGTTTGCCTTGGACATAGCGTTTGAGGTTGTTTTTGTTTTGGTAGAGATTTTGGCGAATGGCTTTACGGAGTTGTTTACTGCTCCAGTCACTGGAGATGGTTTCTTGGAGATAATAGTTAAGAGCTTTTTCTTCTGAAACAGATAATAGCTCTTCATATTTACTCCAAGACAAAGCGTCTTGAGGCTTTTTGGCTGGAGCTGCTTTAGGCCAACGACGGTAAAATTGCTGAACTCGAAATAATTTGCGATTTTTGAATTCTAGTTTTTTGCTTAGATAGTCACGTAATTTTTTAAATTCCTTTTTATCTATTTTGAGAGCTTCGGTCTCTAAAAGCTTTCCCGCTTTCCAATAGCCTTGCATGCGTATCCAGTCGAGATTAAATTCATCGGCTTGCGTTTCTGCTTTTAGAAAGGGCTCGATTTTTTCTAATACTTTGTGGTAGTAATTTTCAGTAGAGTTCTTTGACATATCGACATCCCCCTTTAGTCATTTTTAGATTTTTTAAAATTGTCGCCAGTGTCGGACTCCGACACTTTTTCCGATAAAAAAATCTCTAAAGGAAGTATTTTTAAAATTCTATCTAAAATTTCGGGTTAAGTTTTAGTTTTGTATCTAAGAGGGGGCGATAAAGAAAATCTCTATTTAGAGAGGCACAAATAAAAAACCCATTTTGCTTATATTATATTTAAATTAAGTTGCATTTAAACAAATCGCAAAATGGGTTTTTGGTAGTAATTTTAAAAAAACTCCGGCTGCAGGACTCGAACCTGCGACAAAGCGGTTAACAGCCGCTTGCTCTACCGACTGAGCTAAGCCGGATCATCAGGCATCTTTGCCCGAGTGTTTCTAGGTACAAAATTCTTAGAATCCTGTCAACGATTTGAAAGCATTGAATTCAATAAATTGATCAAAGCAGAATGTATGAGAAATGCGCTTTTAAAAAAAACATATTTTTCAAATAGTTAACTTATCGTAACTTATAAAAGCTAAACTTGATTTTTTCAATAAACTTTGATCTTAATCTAACTTTCTTGATCCTCGATCAATTTTATAGATTCGCAGTTGAGGAATTTAACCAGTTATATGAAGCCGTTTCAATGCTTTGTCTCAATTCCTTTTTTTTCAACTGCGAAATCTAAAGATAATGAATAGCCAAAAGGGCTATTGAAAAATGATAAAAACTCTGTGAAAGAATAAGCATGAATGAAAGTTTAGGCCTCAATCATCAACTCAACCCTCACTTTGAAAAGCTCAGTCAGATTAATTCCACCAAGGAACTGCAAGCTTCTGAATTGTATCAAAAACTGCTTCCCGAAATCGAAGCTGTGCTCAAAGGTTACGAAGTGGGGCATTTTTCTCCTTTGACAGAGGAATCTCCCGCCAAGTCTTTTTATCGTGCGGTCACCTGGAATATCGAGCGTGGCATTGAGTTTGAAGGCATTTTACATACTCTGCAAAATCATGAGATTTTAAAAACCGCGGATATTTATTTTGTACCTGAAGCCGATATGGGCATGGTGCGTTCGGGTAATCGCAATATCGCGCGTGAACTCGCTGAAGCTTTGCAGCTCAATTATTATTTTGTGCCGACTTACATTAACCTTTGTAAAGGCAATGGAAGCGAGCTTCACTTTGAAGGTGATAATACTTTGGGAATTCACGGCAACGCGATTTTATCCCGTTATCCTCTGCGTGATTTTCACATCATTCCTCTGCATAATAATAAAGACAAAATGCGCGGCAAAGAAAAGCGCATCGGCAATCAGCAAGCTTTAGCCTGTACGGTGTTATTGCCTCAGGGAAAATTGCGAGTGATTTGTGCGCATTTGGATGCTCATTCCAGCAAGCGTCATCGCCGTGATCAAATGCGCACCATCTTAAAATACATCGATAAGTTGACTCCCTTGCCCACTATTTTGGGAGGAGATCTCAACACGACAACTTATAATTCGAGCAAGGCCTTTTGGGCAATTTATGGCTTTTGGGTGCGGGTTGCGATGGGTGTGCGTTATGTGATTGCCAAACATTATCCCTATCCGGACCGAATGTTTGAGCGTGCTCTTTTTAAAAGTTTTGAGACTTACGGTTATGATTATAAAAACTGGAATGCTGCGGGTGAGTGCACCTTGCATTACAGTATCGAGGACATTAAAAAGATCAAGAACCTCAAAGATATTATTCCTAATTGGTGCTTTAAATTTATTGATTGGGCCTTGGCAAAAAATAATGGCAAGTGTTCTTTCAAGATTGATTGGTTTGCTTTAAAAGATCTCAAAAAACCCGCAATGGATGCAAGCAGTATGCAAAAACTTTCCGCTTCCTCTGAGCAAAAATCCCTGACTCCGTCTGAACCGCAGGTGATTCGTGACCTAAAATACCAAGGCCGAGAATGCAGTGATCACGATGCGATTTTGGTCGATTTTAGTTTGTGAGATTTTTTGAAAAATAAAAAAAATCTTGACCTAAGTTTGTTTTTATCTTAGGCGCTCATCCCTAAGTGGTGAACCCGTTCTATTCACGAGTAACCTATTGCGAAGGGCCATCTATCTAATTTGGCTGTGTTAAAATTAAAAATTTTGACTTTGACGTATTTCAATACGCCTTCATCCAAAATTTTAATTTTGCCTTACCAAATTAGCTTCTAGCCCTTCTCATAACGGTTCCTCATGAATAGAACGGGTTAAAAAAATAGTTTTGGGTGGCAAAACTTCAATAGAAAATATCCTCAGGCTTGCTTGGCGTGAGCAGGGGTAGATGTTTTCTATAGTTTTTAATTTTAACTTTTTGGGAGACTCTTGTTATGCCATCCATTTCTCTTTTAAGAGTAAAAGCCTTTGCGTTTTTACTTCGTTTCTTTTCTTTCTTTTTAATTTTTACAAAAAAATCTAATTCAGTTTTAAAGCGCTGTCTCGCAGTGTGTTCTGCATTGTTTTTTTCTTTCGCGTTGACCTCTTGTGGGGGAGCGGGAGATTCGAGCAATCAAACGGGTCCGAGTATTCAAGTCAGTACTGCAGATTCGCTCGAGCAAGAAATCGGCGGGACTTTTTCAGTCGATTTAACTTTTACACCCGGTTCCAGTCCGGTCAAAACCCTTCAGATCATCTTGGATGGGGAAACCATTCATGAGTTTAGTTTAGGGGAAGCCAATCAAGACGCTTATTCTGTGACGGATATCCAATTAAACAAGTATGGTGAGTTGGTATACAGTTTTCAAGTGACTGACGAAAATGGACTGAGTGCAACGGAAGATCTCTTCATGACCGTGAGTGGTCCGCTGGTTTCAGTCTATCTTGATCAACCCTGTGGTATTGCTGATTCGAGTGGTCAGCAAATCGTGCCTTTGATGTACCAAAATGCCAATATGGAATATCACGAAGGTTTGGCGGTTTTTCGATCCAAAGGAAAATACGGATTTTTAAATCTCCAAGGAGAAGTGGCCATTCCTGCTGAGTTTGATGCAGTGACTCCTTTTTCAGATGGTCTCGCAGGCTTTGAGCAAGAGGGTAAAATGGGCTATATCAATACCCAAGGTCAAGAGGTCATTCCTCCCCAGTATGATTATGATAACAGCGCTTTATTTTACAATGGTCGAGCTAAAGTCTCTATCAATGGAAAGTATGGAATCATTAATAAAACCGGTCAGGAAATTATTCCAATACAATATAAGTATATCGATCGTCTTCTCGAGGCAGATCGAGCTATTGTGATGTTGGAAGGCCCTCAAGCTCAGTTGGTAGACATGGACGGTAAATTACTTGGAAAAAAATATCATGGTATTGATTTTTACATGATTTCCCCTTTGGATAATCGATTAGGTGTGTCTCTTAATAATCTACACGGTTATATTGATCTCAATGGTAACGACGTGATTCCTCCCCAATTTAGTTATAGTTTTCCTTTTTCCGAAGGGCGCGCTCTGATTGTGGAGAATAATTTATTTGGCATGATTGACACCAACGGCAAGCAAGTCATTGTTCCGCAATACTACAATATGCTCAGGATGACCGAGGGTTTGGCTGCTGTGGAAAAAAAATCCAAGTGGGGCTATGTTGACCCCAATGGTAACCTAGTCATTGCTCCTCAATATGATAGCGCGGAAACTTTTTCTGAGGGTTTGGCTGCGGTGAAAAAGGACGGAAAATGGGGCTATATTAATCAGGCTGGTCAACAAGTCATTCCTCTTCAATATGCATCGGCAGGAAATTTTTCTGAGGGATATGCTATTGTTCAGGATTTTAATGATAGATATGGATCTATCAATAAACAAGGCGAGGATGTCTTGGCTACTGAATATGATGAAGTGGCTCAAATTGAAGCTGCATTTTTTAGGGTCAAACAAGGTGACCTCTATGGTTATGCAGGGCCTGACGGTTTGATTCTCCAACCCGAGTATGAATATGTCGGTTATTATATTAACGAAGGTTTAGTCTCAGTTAAGCAAATCGATCAAAAATATGGCTTTGTGAATACTCAAGGACAAGCAGTGATTCCTTTCCAATATGGAGAGGTGGGTTATTTTAATCAAGATCGCGTGAAAGTCTGTGGTTTTAAGCGCTATGGTTATGTGGGTGTCAATGGCCAGACTGTTGTCTCTCCTCAATACCATGAGGTTAAAGATTTTTCCGAAGGCATGGCCGCTGTGAAAAAAGACGGGAAGTGGGGCTATATTAACCAGGCCGGACAAGAGATCATTTCCCTTCAATATGATGAAGTGGAATCTTTTTCTGAAGGTTTCGCGGCAGTGGAAAAAGACAATAAGTGGGGCTTTGTGAATACAGAAGGCGCGGTTATTGTTCCTATAGAATACAATTATGTCTATGATTTTTCCGAAGGCTTGGCCCTGGTTGCAAATGACGAGAAAGTGGGCTTTGTGGATACAACGGGAGCGATTAAAATTCCTCTTGTTTATGACTATGCCTATAGTTTTTCTGGAGGCCTGGCTGAAGTCAGAAAAGATGGAAAATCAGGCTTCATCAATGCGGTAGGCGAAGTGAAAGTCCCTATTATTTATGACTATGCTTATGATTTTTCTGAAGGCTTGGTTGCAGTGGAAAAGGGCGGAAAACGGGGCTTTGTGGATACAGCAGGCGAAGTCAAGGTCCCCTTAGAATATAGTTCTGTCTCAGCTTTTTCCGAAGGCATGGCTGCTGTAAAAAAAGATGGAAAATATGGTTTCGTTGATACAGAAGGCACTCTCAAAGTTCCTCTAGATTATGATTACGCCTATGATTTTTCTGAGGGTTTGGCTGCTGTAAAAAAAGCTGGGAAGTGGGGTTATGTAGATGCTCAAGCTGCAGTGAAGGTTCCACTAGTCTATGACAGTGCAGCAGCTTTTTCCGAAGGCTTGGCCCTGGTTAAACAAGGTGATAAGTACGGTTATATTGACTCAGAAGGGTCCGTGAAGATTCCTCTGGAATACGATTATGCTGAGAGTTTTCAAAATGGTCTGGCGCGTGTAAGAAAAAATGGCTTACAAGGTGTCATCGGTTTAGAAGCTAATGTTGTGATACCTCTGGTCTATGATTATGTTTCGTCTTTAGAGGAAGAAAATCTTTTTGAAGTGTCTAAATGTTCGGATGAATGTCTCTATGGACTTTTTGATGCTGCGCAAGCGAAAGAGACCGTTGCTCCTCAATATCAATCGATACAAGATTTTGCTTATGGTTTTGCATGGGTAGAACTGACAGATGATTCACAAGGCTTGATCAATGTGCAAGGTGAGATGATTTGGGGTCCTGTCACCTTTGAGCTTGAAGGCGAAACAGAAAATTAATTTTTGTATCTTTAAATAAGACTGAAGAAGAAAATTATTTTTCAACAAATCCACGATGCATTCATGAAGAGCATTGGATGAACTATTTACTTGGATAACTGAAGCGGAGGTTTTTGCTCCGCTTCAGTTGCCAAGATTTTGTGATGAAAATAGCGAAAATCCGCATCATTTTCATTTCAGTGGTCAAGTCGTTGGACTTGATTGAGGCTCGTAGGTTCCTCGAGAGATGAGGTAGTTTTGACCCAAGTTTTTTTGAGAAAGGAGCGCTTTAAACGCTATATTTTTGGGCATTTGTTATAGACATGTATTTAACTTTTAGCTGTTAGCAACTGTCTATGCAAGGTAGAATTTATTCTTCATTAGGCAAGCTTGCTAAAAGCAATTGCCAAAAATTTTTATTTGGAGACTTTATGCCTTTCGAAAGCTACGCAGGTCAGCCCATCAAAGTTCAACGTTATTCTTGGGAAACACCTTTACAGGTTTTGTGTTTTATCTTTGCCTTTTTTGCTTGGATTTTTATTATTTTTAGCATTTTTGGTGCTGTTTACGCAGTTCTCATCGGGATTTTTCTATTGTTTGCGCATGTCAGTTTCATTGCTTATATTCGCGGAAACGGTGTCAAACTGGGTCCCGATCAATTTCCTGAACTTTATCAAGCGGTGCAAAATCTTTCGCGGCGTATGGAGATGCCCGAACCCGAGGTCTACCTCATGCAAGCAGGCGGTGCTCTTAATGCGATGGCGACAAAGTTTATGCGCTCTAATATGATGGTGCTTTATTCGGATTTGATTGAGGCCTGTGGCGAAAATCACGCAGCCCGCGATATGATCATTGCTCATGAACTGGGCCATTTAAAAGAGGGACATCTCAAGTGGTTTTGGTTTTTGGTTCCTGCTTATTTTTTTCCGATTTTAGGAACCGGTCTTTCACGAGCGCGTGAGTATACCTGTGATCGCTATGGATTAGCGGGGGCGGGAGATCTTTCGGGTGCTTTATTAGGGCTCGCAATTTTGGCTGCAGGTGGCAAATATGCGAAGCGCGTGAATATGCAGACCATGGCTTCTCAGGTCAAAAATCTCAACACTGGCTGGATGACTATTGGCGAGTGGTTGACGACGCATCCTCCTTTGGCCAAACGCATGATTGCTATGGACCCTGCTTTAAAGCCTCGCGAAAACTACACTCAAAAAGGAATCATTCGAGCGATCTTTATTTTTTTCTGTTTTTATCTGATTCCAGTATTTCTATTCACAGCTCTTTTTACCTTTTTGGTTTTGAAAGATGTGCAAAAGCAAATGCAACTTAGAAAGGGAATTTACAAGCAAGGGGCCTATTATCAGCACTCTTCCCTAGAAGATGCTGATGAGGAAGAACAAGTTGAGAATCAAAATCCTCCAGCGGGTGAATTGTCTTTTAAACCTCTTGGCATCAAAGAATGCGATGATTTTTTTAAAAAGTCGCTTCAATGCTTGAAGAAAAAAGAAGCGGCGGGGGAGTTTAGTTCAGGCGATATTATTTTTTTTAGAAATACTTTAAACTATCAGTATCAATCTATTGAGCAATTTAAGAAAACATATGATTCATCTGCTATTGCAAAAAGCTGTGTTCAGATGGAAAGAAATACTCAGTCTATTAACCCCCAATTTCATTGCGAGGATTAAAAACGTATAAAAAATTACAAAATCTCCAACACTTTCTCAGGAGGTCTGCCAATAGCGGCTTTTGCGCCTTGGACCACAATGGGACGTTCGATCAAGATGGGATTTTTTACTAAAACTTGAATCATTTCTTGGCGACTGAGCTTTTTTTCTTTTAGGTCCAATTCCTCATAGGTTTTTTCTTTGCTTCGCGTGATGTCCTGGGGTTCTAGATGGAGCTTTTTTAAAACTTCATCGAGTTCTGCTGCGCTGGGTGGGGTTTTTAAATATTCGATCACTTCAGGTTCAATGCCTTTCGATTGCAATAGCTCTAAAGTTTGTCTCGACTTGGAGCAACGGGGATTGTGATAAATTTTTGTCATCAAGTTTTTCCTTCTTATCTTTTATTTCTAAACCTGTTTAAACCACTGAATATGATAAAGGTCATGGCGGCGATCACGCAGGTTTTGCACGGTTCCTGTGCTGCGTGCGTCCATGAGTTCCTTTAAACTGACGTCTGCCACCACGACGGTTTCCACATTGGGAGTGGTGTCTGCGGCAATGCCATCCCGCGAAAAATTAAAATCGCAAGGCGTTAAAATACAGCTTTGCGCATAGTGGATGTCCATGTTTTCGACTCGAGGCAGATTGCCCACATTGCCAGCCAGCGTGACATAACATTGATTTTCGACCGCGCGGGCTTGTGCACAATAGCGCACGCGATTGTAGCTTTGTTTTTCGTCCGTGAGAAAGGGCACAAAAATAATGTTGGCTCCTTGATCGACAAGATATCGCGACAATTCAGGAAACTCACTGTCATAGCAAATCAAAACACCAATGGGACCGCAGTCGGTATCAATGGAGGCAAGGTGATTGCTTCCTGCCATGTTCCACCAAAATTTTTCATTGGGAGTCGGATGAATTTTACTCTGCGTGTGTTTTTCACCGTTTCTTAAATAAATTCCCGATGTATTAAAGAGAGTGCCTTCCTTGTCTTTAACAGGATGAGAACCTGCAATGATATTGACATTATATTTAATCGCTAAATTATGAAAGAGATCATCGAGGCGGCCTTGGTAAGCACAAAGTTTTTCCACGGCTTGATTGGGAGGAATTCTTTCATTTTCAATCGAGAGCAATTGCAAGGTGAAGAGCTCTGGAAACAACACAAAGTCGCAGCGATAGTCCGAGACGACATCGACAAAGTATATGACAATTTGCTGAAACTCTTCAAAACTTTTGATACGTCTTTGTTCGTACTGAATAGCTGCCAGACGAATCTTATCAATGTTGCCAAGGCTTTTATGTGATTCGCTTTTCACAATTTGAAATTCCGGATTTTTCCAAATTAAATGACAGGCATATCCTAAAGAGCTTTCATCGCTCGGGAGGTAGTTTTTTAAAATACCGATGGGCTCAAAGCCATTACGCAATTGAAAGTACAAAACGGGGTCTTGAATTTTACGCGCTTGCACCGCTTCGATGTATTCCTCAGGGCTTTTAACTTTTTTTAACTTAATGCTTTTTTTGAGCTTGGGCAGGCGGCCCCCAAAGACAATGCCTTTGAGTCGCAAAAATTTACAGAGCTTTTTGCGTTCGTCATAAAAGCGCTGGCCAATTTTCATACCGCGATAATCGGGTGAGACCGCGATTTCGTAGCCATATAAATAATCGCCATTTTGATCGTGGGTAGTTCCATAGCCCCCGCCAGTGATTTCCTTCCAGGTATGAGAGGCCATCACAGTTTTTTCGGAAAGACGAATACTTGCGCAATAGCCGATGATTTCTCCATCGTATTGAGCCACAAAGTGTCCTTCGGGAAAACTATTGATCTGCCCACGGATTAAACTCAGTGGGTAAGTTGCCAGCTTGGGATAGACCTGCTGGATGAGTTTTTGAATTTTATGGATGTCACGAATCTTCGCTTGACGAATCGTTAGTTGAGAATCTTTAGATGGAGTTTTTTTCATGCCTCATCATAACGAGAAGATAAAAAAATGCAAATTTTTCATTGGATTGAATTTAAACAAGTTGAATGTTTTGGTCTATTTTTACTTCTTCCGAATATAATGCAATTGGATATCATGACCCTCATTATCTTTTAAATATAGATTTACTTTTTATTCTAGACATTCTTTAATGGCTCGCTCAATTGTACTTTAGTGAAGATTTTTTTGCACTCGATTACATAACTATCTAGGAGGTTTTGAAATGTATAAATTATTTTCCATCCTCATAGCTGCTTCCTTTGGCCTTTGTATTTTTTCCACTGGCGTAATAGCTCAACTTTCTGATCATAATTGGAAATTTTTGAAGCCAGGTGACTATCATTCCGATGAAGCACCCCATAACCCTGGGAATAATTGGCTGGCTCTGATTTTCATAAATGGAGATTGGTACTTAAAACCGGTAAAAGTTGAGGTAGAGCGAATTGAAGATGTCGTCGTTGATCAGAATGGAGAAAAAACGGGTATTCGAATAAAATCTAAATACGATAAGGCAATAGGATATTTTCGTTCTGCTGAGTTAAAACAATTACGACCTGGTTTAGTCAAGGCCTCTAATCAAAATTTTTTAGAAAAGTCCTTTTATCTGGAAGAAAAAACATTACCCTTAAAAATTAAGTTCAATAACACAGAATATTCTCTTACTTTTAAAGACAACAGAGTCTTTTTAAC
Source organism: Deltaproteobacteria bacterium (assembly GCA_024233625.1). Lineage (GTDB taxonomy): Bacteria > UBA10199 > UBA10199 > DSSB01 > DSSB01 > JACKPJ01. The sequence goes on along the minus strand of JACKPJ010000001.1, from coordinate 185,112 downwards.
TAAGGGTAGCATAAGTACAGAGATTAGTTTTTTAGGAGACCATAATCCAGATACCCCAGATGATCTAAAAGGGCACCATACTAGATTATTATGGGCTGGAGATCTAGACAGAGATGGCTTTTTAGACTTAATCATAGAGAATGAAGCATATAATACTAGTGAGCGATGTGTATTTCTATCATCTATTGCCAAATCAAATGCATTGTTGGGTCATTTTTCTTGTCATAAGAGCGTTGGATGCTAGTCGAGTGCTTACCATTTTAGTTGCTGGAGGTCCGTTAAAACAGATTTCTAGTTCTGCTTGTCGATAGGCACGATATGCCTCAGTTCGAGAAGAATGAATTGCTCGAAGGCCTTGCCAAATTCGGGAGAAGAAATTTTGAGGCCCGTCTGGCTACAAAATACAAAATGAGTCACTCCAAAAGGATAGCCTTGGGTAGGTGATTGCGAATCCAAAAAGACTTTCCTACCTTGCGAGGCCCCCAAAGAAAAGTTGATTTGCCTGCAGGTAAATTAAGCTGAAAGAGTCTTTGGATAATCTTTCCTAATCAAGAATAAAATTATTTTTTGGATTGTACAGATTTTTTCCGTGAGCTAAATACTTTGCTTCGCAGACGAGCTAAAAAATTATATGTCTAATGACTCCAACCAATCGGCTGCATGCGTTACTTGAATGCCTTTTACTGTTTTTGCTCGTCCTAATTTTTTGACGAGTTGAATACTTTGGTCTACCGGAAGGCGCTGATGGTAATAATGAAGACTTGGACTCAAAGAGCTGTCCGAGCTTTTTACTTCAATTAAGTATTTAAGTTGACGGTTGATTTGGCAAAGAAAATCAACCTCACGTTTTTCCTTATCCCGTATATAATGCAATTGAACATCAACCCCCTCATGGTCTTCTAAATAGTGCAAGTACTTGAGAAGACAGTTGGCAACAAGGTTTTCTAAACGGATGTCATCTGTTCCTTCCACCATTGCATTATCATAAAAGTAGAGTTTAGGTTCCTTCAGCAAGGCTCGACTGAGACTACGGTGATAAGGGGTCACTCGAAAAACAATGTACATATTTTCTAAAATCTCGATCCAGCGCTTTACCGTGTGGGGAGAAATTTCGAGCTCTCTAGCAAGCGAAGAGTAAGAAATGGGAGAACCTACTCGTTCGCGTAACAAATCAATCAATAGTAACAGTAGACGGATGTCTTTAACGGGCTCGAGGTCCTGAACGTCCTCCCGTAAAATTCTTTCAACATGCTGTTTACGCCACCGGGTCGCTTTTCTCTCAGACTGAGCCAGTAGCGGCTCTGGAAAACCACCAAACTTTAATAAAGCCTCGAGGTTTTCTGCTGCTGAGGCTTGGCCTTTGAGTTCGCGGACCGAAAAGGGGTAAAGCCTGTGCTTAAAATATCTGCCGGCTAATGAGTCTCCTCCCCGTCGATAAATATCCAATCGTGCACTGCCCGTCACTAGAATGCGCGGGGGAATCCCTTCGGTATCATAAACTCCTTTTAGTTTGGTTTTCCATTTTTTAAATTTATGGATTTCATCAAAAATGACCAGAGGAGCTTTGCGATCCCATTCTTCTTTCATAATCACGCGGCGATCTCGAAAGGAATCAAAATTGAGATAAACTAAATGAGACCATGGATGAGAAAAAGATTTAGCAAGTGTGGTTTTTCCCACTTGGCGAGGCCCCGTTAAAAAAACCATTTTTTCTTCTAAGTCTTCTAAAATAGATTTACTTTGGATTCTATCCATTCTACAAGAATGTGCTCAATTGCATTTTAGTCAAGACTTTTTTGCATTTGATTGTATGAAATATCGACAAGGTCTTGGATAATCTTTCCTAATCAAGAATAAAATTATTTATTACATTTTAGCTTTTATAATAACAATCAGTTACCTGAAGTCTGTATTGCTTTTAGTATGATATTGTTTACCCCTTCCCCTAAAGTATTATGCAACTTTTTTAATTTTAATCTCGGGAATTAAACCAAGCGCAAAAAGAAATGAGAGTTGATTATTTTTACTTTCGGCCTTTTATCGGGCCATCTTTTCCTTTTGTGCTGGGGCTTCTTAAAGCCTTGCGGGCCTTTCGGATGGCTGATTGATTCTCTTCGATGACTGCTAGCAGCTCATATTCAGATTTTGACCCTAAATAATCATGTAACTGCCCTGTGTCGTTAGATATATGAAGCAGTGCTTCTTCTATCGAATCTTCCAGACCGCCTTGGACAAGTGCTGCAGCAATCTCTTTCCAGGTTTCGGCATTTTCATAATCGTGACGGCCTTTCATGATTGCCACGGCGGCTTCCAGATGCTCTGCGCCAGGGGTATTCTCTCTCGAAACCCTTTCGGCTTTCTGTAATTTTTCTTGAGCAAGACCTGCTGCTCTTTGCCATGCTGACTTTAGCTTATCTGGACTGGAGTCGACAGTTTGAGTAGCTCTCTCTTGGATCAACTCTTTTAAGGTGAGTAGGGCCCTCAATTGGCTTTCAATGTCAGAAAAATTACCCTGATTTGTTCTGACTAAAAATTCCATGAATTCAATATAATCTTCAATCATTTGAGCAGTGATTTGGTGATGTGCGGCCTTGCCTTCGTCCAATGCATCAACAGGTCCTGTCAGGCGCCGACTGACAAGATCACGAATCCTGCTCTCCTCACGAGGAACAGTAATCATTCCTTCGTTGAGGTCGTGCAGGTGGTTATTCAATTGAACCCAGTTAACCGACTCCAGTGCGTGTTGCAGAGGGTTTGCAGCGATTGTTGCATAATTAAGTTTTAGCCTTGTCCCGTTGTTTAATGTAAGGCTGATTGCGTCATAAACTGAATCCGAAGTTAATGAAATAGGAGGCAAATTTTGGGCTGTGGTATAATCACTGACTTCGCTAGTTAAAGACATTTTGGCCATAGTCTGACTTAGTGATGAATTATCTGAAATAGCTAATACGACATGACCTGCACCTTGAATAGAGGTATTGCCTAAGGCAGTTTTTAAAGCGCTTTCTAAAGCTTCCGAGCTCGTGATGCTCGGGTCTGCACTGAGGCGGTCGAGGATTGGAGATAGGGCTTTCCTAAAATTTGCCTTTCGGGTGTCAAGATGGTGCTCTCGCGAAGTGTCAGGGACTTTTGCTTCCCTTTGACTTTGACTAGTAGCATCACTTGTAGGAGTTCTAGGTGAGGGTCTTTTTAAGCCTTCTCTTGGTGCTGCTTTCAGGCCCGGAAAAAGCTCGAGTGGCGCGCTTGGTAGACCCAATAAACCCGAAGCGCCTCGCATGGCTCTTCTTTCATTGTTTCTCTTTCTTCCGATATCCACACTTAAAGCAAAACTTGCACTGCCTACTGCTTTTGAGAGATCTTGGATGTACTGATCCCCATCCCGTGAAAATTGTTCGGGCGCAACAAAGCCTTCGCCTTGCAAGCTTTGCTGAGCTCGAGTGGCAGGATTATCATTAGGATTAATGATTTGAGTTATCTGAATCAAAGTCAAAAGGGTGTCTGCGGTTTCGATATCTCCACCCAATGGAGCCAAATCGATGGGATCTGGGCCGCAGGCAGCATTTCCAGCAATCATTTCAGATAGGGAATCTTTTAACTGTGCAAGCTCGCTGGCAGAGAGATCTTCTGCGGTTTGGCGTAGCTCGTCATCTTCGGCCTTTGATGGGTCTTCTAGCAGAGCCTTGACTTGTGGGTCCTCAGCTAACTTTTGTAAAAGCATGAGGTCATAAATTGTTGTAGTTTTGCTGCTGCTTCCAATGGGCATTGGGGATCCTTTCTTTTAGTTTTTCTATTCTTAAAATCTCGGTCTAAAATAAACAAGCTTTTAAGGAACTATCTTAGCACCACGGCCTCGACGCTGTCTTTGCTGCTGAGCTCGAGTATCTCGTCTAGCTTGAAGTGCGCGTTGTTTACTAGCTCTGCTTTGTTCAGCCACATTTCGATGGGCTCCAGCTCGTACTGCCACGAGTTCGCGATATTGAGGCATGAAGTTAGCAGCTCCAGCACTTGCCACAAAACTAGCTCTGGATACAGTCAAGCCTGCTGCGATGCTATAATCTACGGCTGTCAAAACGCGATCTTTGTTATAATCTCCAATAACGGCTCCAAAATATTGATTACATTTTTCCCAAAAACTGTCCGGCATTTGACCCGTGCGGAGGTATTCGTTGATGTCCAGTTCAAAGCCTTCTCCTTTAAAGAATTCATCACTGCTGGAGACATAATCCCTAAAGTCAGCCTCAGTAAAACCCATCTTCCTTAAAAAGAGTTCATAAATAGCCAGGTGATAGGCAGGCATTACGAGATCGCCGTTGTTATCGATTGCATTTTCGAGAGCTTTATTAAACTCTGGCTGGCCTGCGCTGTTGAGATCATTAATGTTTGGTCCTAAGGGTTCTGACTTTGCACGATCCACTTTGGGTTGGTAGACGATGACAAAAGTCGCAGTGCTCGTTGCGCCTAAGCCGACCATGTGATTGAGTCTTTTAGCCTCAGTTCCAAGCTGATGTTGAATAGACTCGCCATTTTTAAAAATCTCAGCATTAACCTTTGCTGCTTCCATTTGTTTTTGAAATTGAGCTTTGATGGCAGGGATGTCTCGTGCAGTCAGTGCATGTGTACTATCCTCTTTAATTGTTCTAACAGCAGCCGATAATTCTTTTTTTATCCAGCTATCATTAATCTCTGGGCTTGAGCTCGTATCGGGGCTTGAAGTAGCAGATAGGGCAGAGGCCCGATGACCGCGGGCTTCCAAACGTGTTTGTAGTGTTTTAGCGAGTTCGGCACGTGCTGCCCTATCACCCTGACTTGTTTTCAGCGGTGTGCCAAGCAAGACTCGACGGGCCAGATCCAGCTCATGAGTTAAGAGGTAAGTCCTCCCGCTTTCCTTAAGGTTAGCATATAAAGCTTCGAGATCTTCCCAATTTGTAATAATCCGTTTAATGATATCCGCATCATTGATATTTTCTAAATCACCCTCTTTTTGTTCATGTCTTGCGACAGCAAAAATATGGCGAATCGTCTGTCGAATTTCTGCTGCATCTCTAGGGTCGAGTTCGAAAAAGTTTTCTTCGCGTAAGCGGTAAGCATGGGCCAATGCTGCTACCGAGACTCCGATGATTGAGTCCGAGGAATTTTCTAAGGATGCCTTTAAAGATTTTGAAGCATGATTGACAGTTGCTTGGGTATGTTTATCTAACTCCGAAACAGTCGCAATGACTTCTAGACTTTCGACTAAATGCTGGACTTGTTCACGCTGGACTTGAATTTGCGCTGCTCCTTGGCTTTCCTCTTGAGTTAAGCGAGGAGTGCGCTCCATTTTTTTACGTTGAGATTCTAAATAGAGATAGCTGATGAAACTAATCGGTGCCTCAAGATGGGCGTTGCGACCAAGCGCAGTATCCACGCTGAGGAGTGATCTTGTCAATTGATTGAAGAAAGCACTAAAGAGATTGCGACCAAAAGTCTTGTCTTGAGTTTTGACATCTATATCAGGAATAAAGCCTGCTGCTAAATTTTGTAATAAACTAACTGGAACTTGTGTTGTGTTATAGTCGAGTGCGCCTTTTGAAGCTTCTGTCTCGGTAGCTTCTGCTGCTTTTTGAGCGGCCTCTAAAAGGGTTCCAGCCAGGGCTTTTCCAGCTTCAACAAGCGTTGTTGCTGCATCCTGTTTTGCTTGATCTGTTGCATAAGCGGAGCGGATCACTCCACCGCTAATATCAATGGTATACTCGATTTTTTTTTCAGTATGAATTTTTTCAGCTTTTTCTATAGTGGGAATTGGCACTCTCAGTATTATGGCAGGAACATGCTTTCCACCTGCAAAATTATTAATATGAATGGATATCAAACCGTTGCTAGCTGCGGCGCCTCTACCTGTGAAAGAGAGGGCATGCAGATTTCGGTCATAATTTGAGGAAAGAAACTGCCCACCTATTTCGACACTCGGTTTATGGAGACCATGGTATGCTGCTTTAGGTTTTTTTCTTGTTTCCCTTCTATGTCGTGCTGCTACAGCTTTAACTGAAGCATCATATTTATATTCAACAGCGAACTGGCCACTTATAGCTTCGACATAAATCTGTAGATTCAAATTTCCATCTCTTTCGGTTTTGACTTGAAAAGAGGCGTTTAACCAAAGTTGTTCAGGATGGGCTTCGTTGAGAAGGGGTTGCCAAGCAAGTCGACTGAGATCAGGTAATTTATTCTCTAAAACTTCAATATTGAAATAGTTCGATGCGGGATACTTTTCTTCTGCAATGTTAACCAAGTCCTGGATGGCAGTTTGGAGTTCAGGAGAGGCTCCACCGAAGTGATTGATGATGACTCCTGCCAAGCTGACGTATTCGTAGCGGGTTAAATAAGCATTTTCACTAAGTCCACGAGCAAGTTTGTCAAAAGTTTGCATTATATTACGGACGGTTCCTTCATCTAAGGCAGGGGAGTATGGCCTTGCATAGAGAGCAGCGTGTTGTGCCCGAAGTGCCTCATCTGGATTTTCGGGAAAAAGCCTCTGCAGTTCATTATTCACTGCAACATAGAAAGCGACGCGCTGTGCCCGGGTTTCTGTAGCAAGCTCTCCTTTAAAAGGCTTACTCTCATTTGCAAGTTGTTGAATGATGCCCGTGACTTGATCCCAGGTTTCAACCTTGACAGCAGTTCTTTGGCTTGCATCAAGCTCAAGTCCCTGGGCAGTCACAGCGATTTCTTTTCCCGCAACTTGTGCGACTAGGGCAAGGGTTGTGGCGTGAGCACCTTCGCTAAAATAGTCTTCTTTCTTTAACACGTCATAAATGATGCCAAAGGCAGATCGAGCGGGTGCCTCCATGGAAAATAAAGAGTTTTCGTCACCTGCAGCCGCCTTTCCTAAATCTTTTATTATGGTTGGCCACCGAGTTTCGATGTTTCTTTTTTCAGGTGTTGAATTAGCTGCTGCCGCAGCTTGCTCTGCGCTAATAGCGATTAATGTGCGATAGAGTTCATCCCAGATTGCTAGACGCTCCCTGCGTGGTGTTGCATTGAGATCCGTAGCAAGATCGTGTTTGGCAGTCTCGCCAAAATTTTCACGGGCTGCGTGAATTGATATGAGAAATTCTCGGTGGGCATCAGCCCAATGTTCGCCTCCAAACATTTTTGTCTTCATCAAATTGCCGCGGAGAAAGAGCGCAAGGTCTGACATGTACTCAGGATGAGCGAGTAGTGCGCCTTCCTTGCCTTGTTCAGCGTCAAACATGACGGCTGCTAGGGTTTTTAAATCTCTGACTAAGCTTTGGCGGTTCTCAGCTGTGAGCCCCTCGTAGGGGTTTGTTTCATTCTCGAGATCCTGGATGACATATCTGAGATCATTGAGGGCATCAAAGTAGATTTTTTTGCGTAAGGCAAAGTTGGATCCCTCTTTATTTTCTGCAACGGGGGCTTGTGCGATAGACTCGAAGAAGGCGTTCCAATATTCTGCGTCTGCAATTTTGCCTTCAGGATCGATGAATAATTCGCGCTGAGTGATGGGGCTTTGTGCTCGATATCCCTCAGTGACGGAACCTTCACTTAGATGAGCTCCAAAAATTCTTCCCGCAAGTGCTGGGTTATCTTTGACTAAGTGGTCGATGGCACGGTGATAGGTCTGCCCTGCTTGAAGGGCTTCTAAATGATTCGCTAAACTGTTTTGAAAAATCCCCAGCAATGTTGCATTAGTTCTGTTGTTACGATTAGTTCGAACTTCAGCATAATAGTCTAAAGCAGCTAAAGCGAGGGGCAGACGGCGGATTACTGCGATGTAGTCTCCTGAGTTAACCCTTGCATTATCAATAATGCCGAAACTTTCTTGGATTGTCTGGATATCCTGTTCAGTCAGACCCAAAGGCCCTAGGATAGCTCTTCGGGCCTCCGCGCTTGTTCCTAAACTGTCAAATCTTGCGAGCAACCATTTCGCTGCAATCGTGAGTGGCTCTCTTACTTTTGCGTATTGCGCTGCAACTAGAGGATCTCCAGGATTGTCCCTGACTAGATCAAAAAAATTATCCCAGTTTTGTGGATGTTCAGTCTGGCGAAATGCTGCAAGCTTTTGCTCGGCGAGTTGGACAATGCCTTTTTCTCTATCTGTGAGAGACTCTGAAGAGACAGGTGCAATTGGGCTAGCCAGGTCAGGATCGGCTGTGGGAGCCTCGCTTGTGAGTGCGGGTGACGGATCCACGGTTGGCTCTGTGATGAGGGCTTCTTCGGGATCACCGAGAGCTGCTAAAGGATCTTCCTCTTGACTTAAAGTATCTCCAATCCTTCCTAAAACGACCACGGCGTCTGTCACAGCAGCTTGGGCGGCTTGGCCGGCTGCTTCACCAGCTTCATTTCCGAGGATGAGTGTGCTTGCTCTTTCGGCGACATTTCCAAAAAGTGAAGTTACTCCCATTGCTTCGACTTTAGGGGCTTTGGGTTCTTCTCCAAAAACATATTGGCTGATATCTTGAGCGTAGTTGCTACCTAGTCGGTCTCTGCCTGCTGTTGCTCTATCGACTCTTTCAGCAATTTTATGGATGATGTTTGCCTCTCCAGTGAGGCCTAGATCTCCCTCGCTATCGGGAAAGAGCTCTTCGACAGTTTTTTTGCCACTGGTGATAGCACGAAGTTTTTGCTGCCACTGACTGATTAAGTTTAGAGAAACTTGAATCCCAGATTCTCGAACTTCTGCATCTAAATTTAGCTGAGTGATTACTCCGTTTTTCTGGCTTGGAGATAAATCTTTTCCAAAAGCATCTAAAGCATTGGTTAAACTATTTACTGCATTTCTTAGCTCTTGATTGACAGATCCTGGCATAATTTCTTCCTTTTGTTTTTAAATCTTTTCCAAATGCCCCCTGTCCCCCTCTTCATCTCAAGAGGGGGAACGATTTATCGATCTTAATAAATTTGATTTTTATCATGTTTAACGGGATTTTCACGTAGGCTGTCTAATGAAAACATGCTGTCACCATTGTCATAATCTATTTTTGCCGCCGTACCAGCCGCTGCGGCCTGAAGGGCTGTCCCCGGACTGACGAAATACATGAGCCCAAGACCGAAAAGAAGTCCGGCTTTTTCTCCCCAGGTGAGTGGTTGGTATTTTTTCTCACTCGCTTCGGGGAGTTCTCTGGTAACTTCGCGTCCTTCAACTTCGACGACTTTTCTACCTGGACGTAATTCTTCTTGACCTTCACCGCTTCTCCCGGCTTTTTCTCCTTGCTGAGCCTTGGCTTTAGCTCGGCTTGCACGAGCACCACTCACTAGCATTCTCCCTCCCTGGAGGAGTCCTAAAGCTGCTCCCATGCCAAGAATAAAAGTAGCACCATTTGTCAAACCATCCACAACTTTTGTAAAATATCGGTTTTGATCGACCATGTCTCGCCGTGAGATCTCGGTCTTTAATTCACTCTGAGCAGATTTAAGATGGTTGGCGAGTATTTGCAATTTTCTTTGGTAGGCCTTGCTGTGGCCGTTAGCTTCAGCGAGAGCTGCTTTATTTTCGACTTGGAGAACCACCTGATCAAAAATCTCGGTTTGGTAGCTGTCATCACCGGTTTTAAGGGCGTAGAGAGTTTTTCCGTTATCTGCTTTTTCGATGACTCGAAAGATGTCTTGTGGTTTTTGATTAACCCAAGAAGAGAGGACTTCGACGTCGTTGCGGCTGAGTGAGGTACCGACCGAGTAAAATTCTAGATTATAGGCTTCTGAGCTTTTTAGCTCTGCAATCTCCGCCAGATTTTCGCAAAGATGTGAAGCTTGAATGCCTTCGATGCCTGCGAGGGGATCTTCGGCATTCCAAGGCTTTGTCAGTAAGGGTGGGTTCGCACCGTTTTTGCCTTCGAATTGACTGAGTAAACTGGGGAATTTTGCTTTGCCATCCTTGTCATTTAAGCCTTCAATTCCTTTAAGATTAATGATTAAGTAACCGAGTCGCAGTTTGCTTTTGGGGTCTAAATTTTCCTCGCTTATGCGCTTTTCCAAAAATTGAACAGCGCTTTTTATTCGTCCGCCATGGATATCTTTATGGAGTAAAACCGTGCGCATGGTAGAGCCTGGACCGATTTGACAAAGTTGATTGGCTTTTTCGGCTGGTACACCCAAGAGGTAGAGCAGAGCAATGGTCTCGTCTCGCCCCAACTTGGCATCAATCGCGATATGATCTGGGCTGTTAGGGTTAAATTCTCCTGCTTTCATGATTTTAAGCTGAATTTGTTTTTGATAAGCTTGGATTTTTTTCAGTTCTTTACCGCTAAAGAGTTTATCAAGAGAAACCTGATAACTTTGCGGATTATAATAGCGAGCCAGGGCCTTTTGCAGATTATCAATATCAAAACCGGCGGGTAGACCGATGCCGTTTGTCCCATCTTGGCAGATGCTTTCAATCTCACTTGGGCTGAGCCCCTTTAAGGCTTCTGCGGTGACTTCGACTTTACATAGATTTTGATTGTCACAAGCCGCATTGGGATAACCCATGTCAATTGTTTCGGTTTTGACAAAGCGAGAGGTCAGTAAGGGATTTTTGGGAGCTTGCTTATCAAGTGCCCAAGCTTTGACTTGCCGGTAGGCAGTGCTGAGAGGGTCTTGACTGCTATATTCAGAAGATGGTGAATTGCCGGATGAACTTTGGGCACTAGCCTCTGAACATTGAGCAATGGAAGAATCACTAGAGCCGGTTGCAAGGTCTGCGACGCGACGCACCGAGTCACGCAAAGTGTTTGCAATGCCCATGAAAGTATTGCTTAGATTAAGTCCAGTTTTGTTATCTTCAGCTCCCATAAGATTAGCCTTTATCTTTTAAATAATCATTTATCTATTTGTAATTACTTTATTTTTAATATTGAATCTTTTTTACGCTGAGTTTTTCAACGATGTCGTTAGATATTTTCGCGAGTTTTAAGCAAAAGTTGCGTATTTTTAAACCTGAATAGTTTTTTTTGGCGCGAATAAAAAATCTAGAGAAGTGCAAGAAATTATTTTCTGTTTCTTAATGATCTTCTTTTTTGTGCTTGCAATGTTATGGTGATATTTGTTTGGGGAGTTATTTGTGATGATCTCTGTGTTTGTGCTAAAAATGTGCGGGCATTTGTTTGAAGAGCAGTGAATATTTTAGGATTTTGAATGATAATTCGTGCGCCAAAACCTAAGTGTTCGTTTATTTTCATGAAGATAGGGCCTTCTGTATTGGCAAAGTGAGAGATGACTTCAGTTAACAGTTGGTTTAAGTAAGCGTGGAGTTCTTCCTCTCTTATAAATTGCGTCAAATCTCCTGCCAGTATCAGTGCGCACTGCTCAAAAAACAATTGAGCCCCCTGATCTGAATGAATACCTGAGGAGTTTTCCAGCATCTCAATCAGTAAATCAATTCTAGCGGTTTCTTCTAGATATGTTGCTTCTAGACTACCTTCTGCAGGAAGGACCCGACGCAATCTCTCTTTAGTACTTGCTTCAATGGACTCTTCTTTACGAAGCCATTCTAAAAATTGTGGGTATGAATAAGCAAGAGCAGTGATTCCCGGGCTTGGGTGATCTCTGGGTTCCTGGATGGATCTGCGAATGAGTTCGAGTCCTAGTCTGTATTGTCCATTTTGTAAGTGGTAAAGCTCAGCCCCTTGATGGCTTATTTCTTGAGTCGGTCCTCGTCGAGTCGTGTAGTATATTTTTACAGGAACTTTGGCTTCTCCAGGCTTTATTTGGACAGCATCAACAAACGAGTTCGCTTCAAATCCCAAATTGTGGAGGCTAGGTTCATTCAAAGAAAAGATCTCTGCATGTAAGCCCCCAATGGCCATTTGCTGAGCAAATTCTCTCTTAAACGCCTCAAGAGTTCCGTCAGTACCTTTGTCTTCTAATAGGCGTTCTGTTCTCCTCAGTTCTTTTTTGAATAGCTCGACACTGATAGCGGTTTGAGGACTTTTTTCTGGCTTACGCCCTGGGTAAGATTTTCGTCTGAGCATTTCCTTGATTTGTCTCTTTGTCGCAATTCTTTGGTCATAGTCGGGGCCATGGGTATCGTCGATGACGATATTTAAGGCGGAAACGACTAAGGCGGCTTCTTCATTTAAAAGGTTAACTCGTTTTGGATTTGAAGTTAATTTATTCTCTAAAACTTTTTTGAGCTTAAGATAATCTTGATGAGTTCTTTCGGGGCTAATATTGAATTGGTGCAGATAATGCTCCACTGCTTCTAAAGCAACTCGAGCTTGGTGATTGCTAATTTCTATACAATTTTCTGCTCGTAGACGGTAGGCATGGGCAACTGCAGCCAGTGGTACTCTAATCTCGCTTGCTGATGGATCAATTGAGTCAAGTATACTTTTTAATTTTCTGAGGCAGGGAGTTAATACTCCTATATTGATATGTCCCCTGTTAATTTCTTGAAGACGTTCCATCGTTTCGATGAGGTTTTCGGCTTGTGTACGGCTGATGATAATCAAGTTTTTATCGAACTCATCTTCGCGAGGTGGACGGATCTTGTTGCTGGAATGTCTGACGGACTCTAGGTATAAATATGTCAGTAGCTTTAACGATACTTTGAGTTCATTTTTTGTCGTTATATCACTCTCTATAGCGGCCAATTGAGTGACAAGTTGATGATAGAGGCCAGTAAAAATCTGACGGTCAAAACTTTTGTCTGTAATTTTGATTGTCGCTGGAGAAACTTTTTGCGTTAAAGCTTTTAGTTGTTCCACACTCATGGATGCATCGTGATAGGAAAGTTCTTTCTTAGTTTTTTGTTGAGTTTCTTCGCTGCTAGCTATGATTTGCCTCGCGGGAGCAGAAGTTTGTAGAGAGCTTTCTCTTGTACTTATATCCTGAGAAATTTTTACATGTTCGCTCTGAGTTTGAGTGGTAATCGAAGTCTGAGTGGATTGCTTCACTCTATCCAAGTCTGGAATATCCAGGACTTGAGCTAAAAAAGTCAGGTGTGTTTGTGTATCAGCTGCTTCGAAATAAGAACTGTGCTCGAGTAGGCGATAGATGTGATGGAGATCTGTTGTGCTGCTGGCAGCTGCGGAGAGAAGATCACGTTCGTCCGCTCCGCTAGCATTTCTGAGAAATTTTTGAATGAAGGGCCAGCGCTTTTGGATTGCAGTTTTTTCTTCCTCAGAAGGAATTTTAGCAAGTATCGAGTCAAAATCGATGGTCTTAAGGTGTGTCTCAATGGATTGCCAGATTGCGATGCGCTCGATTCGTGGAGTTATTTGGGCTCTCTTGGAGAGCTCTCCGTCTGCGACTGCACTGTGTTGCTGAATATAGATGAGGGCCTCACGCCCTGAAGTGCTTTTAGAATCGTCTGAGCCTAAAAAACGATGAGTTCGCATGTAGTTATAGCAAGCAAAGAGAGTGAGCTCATGGGTATATTCCATGTTGCCTAATAATAGAGCCTCTCTTCCGGCAAGTGCTTCATCTAAAGCGACGATGAGAATATTGAGGTCTGCGAGGAGTCTTTGTCTTTGATTTTCACCAATTTGATTAAAGGGTGCTTGATCTTTCTTTTTTTTAAGATTGCGTTGAATGATCCTAAGATGATCCCTGAGACCACTATAGATGATTTGCCGCATTTTATAATGCTCAGTTGTTTCTGCAGGTGGGGCTGTTTCGATGGATCTCATGAAAGCTCCCCAATACTTTGCATCAGTATAATAAGCTCTTGCGTCGATAAAATGCCTGGTTAGGATATTTGTTGCCTGTCGTTCTTCTTCAGAGCTATTGCGCCCATTTAAACTTGATCCAAAAACGGCAAGGGCAAGTTGTGCGTCTCTATCGACTAAAGAGCGGATGCTACCATGGTAGTGATTTTTTTGCTCTAGAGCTGTTTCCAGACGTGAAATTGCCTGATTTAACTGGGCCTCAAATTGAATAAAATGTCGGGTTTTTGTATGAGTGTTTCTAGGGTCTGTTTCGAAAAAACCAGCGAGTTTTAAAGCAAGAGGAATCCGAGCTAATTTTTTGCATAAATCCAAAGAAGGTGTTGGATGATCTGTGCTGAGTTCTGCTGTAATTTGCAGAATGTCTTGTTTGTTTAATCCGACTTGACGGAGAAAGATGGGTTGCTGGCTAGGAGAAAGTGAATCGAGGTAGACTAGTAGCAATCCAGCTCCATATCTTAATTGAAATGCCGCTGCGCGGTATTCCCGAAGTGATGCTCGATGTTTTGGATGATCTGCGATGTGTTGAAGAAATTGCTCCCACTGCTTTTGCGATTTAAATTGAGCCTTGCGTTCTTCAATTTTTTCTAGAAAATGAATGTCTTCTGCAGTAGTTTGTAAGCCCCTAATTGCAGTGCTTGCGCGATGGACAATGGTTCCAGTGACAAGACCCATGAGTCCTCTGTGAGAAGCAATGGCGTTGCTTTGAAGCAATGCGTTTAGCTGTCCCGCATGATTTGTGTTCCCCGTATAACTGTCAACTTCTTCAGCTAGATCGCTAATGACCATGACAAGAGCCGAGTCACTGAAGCTTTCGCTGGGACCCATGATGCTTGCTAGGGCTCTCGTATTGCCCGATTCGATCTCGTGGAGGCGAACTCGCCACTCTACAATATTTTGAAGGTCGATATTTGTCCCGAAATCTTCGCAATAAGTCCCTTGACGGTTAAGAAGGCGAAGAACTTCATCTTGCTGGGATTCGGGTAAATCCGAAAATTGGTCCAATACAGCCAACAGCTCGGTTGCCAGATTTTTATGCTGTTCCGTTATTCTGGGCATCTTTTAAGTACAGCCTTTTGGGTTGTAAGGATGTGCTGTGTTTAAAATTGAAAAAGACAGACTCGTCTAATGACCTAGACTAGAAAAATTGCTTATCGCTTACCCATATCCTTACAACCAGTTTTTAGTTTGATTTTCTCGATATTGCGCAAATTTACTGTAATTATTTAAAGATGTCTATTATTAATTTTATGGGCTTTTTCATTTTAATTTTTATCTTAAGAAGATGCGCTGGGTATTTCGATAGAAATCAATTTTTTAGAGATTTTATTTCCCTGTAAAATTTTGACTGCAGCTTTAGGGACTTTAAAATGTTTCGCGAGAAGTGAAATGATTTCAGCATTGGCTTTTCCATGGCTAGGAAGGGCTTTGACATAGATTTGATAGGAATTTTCTTCAAGTATTTCTACTTTGGACTGTTTAGACCTGGTTTTGACATGAGCGATGATCTTCATTTTTCCACACTCTCTTTTATACTTGTCTTGACAAGCTTTTTAGGCCATGTTAGCTGCGCTGCGATTTTTTCATTTTCGATCACTATAACAAAAAGTAGGACACTTAAAAGTAAGGCACTTATTTTTTGAATGGCTCAGATTAAGATTTTCTCACATTGTTGTAGCGATAAAAAACAATATAAATAAACATAAGTTAGCTTAAAAAACACTTAGAATTAAAATAATTTAAAAGCATGCAAATTATACCTGACATTACAGCACTTTATCAGTTTGGCATTTTTGTTTTTGCCTTCATTTTAATGAATGTACTCATTTTTCGTCCTATTATGCGTATTTTGGCGCGTCGGCAAGAATTGACCGAAGAGGCTCGCGAAAAGTCAAAAGAGCTTCAAAGTCAAGCTGAAGAAATGATTGAAAAATATAGCCAAAAAATTCAGGAAGCCAAAAAAGAAGGCCAAGCATTTAAAGATGAGCTGAAAAAGAGTGGGGAAGATCAAGCCAAATCAGTTTTGGAACAAACTCGATCTGAGCTTGAAAGTTTGGCAGAGTCCACACGAAAACAAATTGCCCAGGAAGCCAGTTCTGCAAGACAAGGATTGCAAGGTCAAGCTCAGCAGCTTTCTGAGGAAATGGCTGAAAAACTTTTGGGAAGAAAGGTTTCTTCATAGTCGTGAAGTCATTAAATAAAAAAGTTATATATTTTTTGCAGGCCGCTGCTTTCTTAGCTTTTAGCTCAAGTGCATGGGCTTCAGGGGGTGGGCATCATGTGGAGCCTATTCCTGAGACGAGCCGAATTATTGCTTCATTTGTCAATTTGGCAATTTTCTTTATCTTGATGATCGTGATTATGCGTAAACCGATGAAGAATTTCTTTTCTTCTCGTGCAGTTTTAGTCAAAAAGGATATTGAAGAATCCCAGCAATTGAGGAAAGAAGCTGAAACGAAGCATGCAGATTATGAGAGTCGATTGCAAAATATCGAACAAGAAATGCAAAATTTGATTGAAGAACTTAAAAATGATGGTGAGCTAGAACGAGGCAATATTATTAAAATGGCTGAAGATCAGGCGGAAAAGCTCAAAACAACGCATGAAAAAATTCTTTCCAATGAGCTTAAAAAAGCAAAAGAAAGTCTTAAAGAAGAAGCTGTCAAACTAGCAAGTGATCTGGCCGAAAATTTACTTAAAACCCAGCTTAAGCCAGAGGACCAAAAGCGTTTGATTAATCAATATATCGAGAAAATGGAGAATGTCCAATGAGCGGTAGTGTTGCTAAAAGATATGCAACTGCACTCATCGAAGTCGCACGAGAGATGAATAAAGTCGATGAGATCGGACAAGAATTGGAAGACTTACAGCAGCTTTTTATAAGCAATCCAGCTTTACACCAAGTTTTGGAATCTCCAGCGGTTTCAAATGAGAAAAAAAAGGCTATCTATGCTGAGATCAAAAATAAATTTAGCAAGACGGGTTTTTTTAAGAATTGGATTCGCTTTGGAAAAGAGAAATCAAACGAAGACTCGGGCCCTGTCGATAATTTGCTGAAGATTTTGATTGACCGAAACCGAATGACAGTATTTCCCATGTTGGCAAGACTCTATCAGGACTTGGCTGATGAAGCGAATGGTCGTGTTCGTGTTGAGGTGAGTTCTGCAGTTGAGCTTGGAGAACAGACAGTTTCTCTAAAAAATTTATTGCAAAAACGTTTTGGTAACAATGTCATTCTAGAAACCAAGATTGATCCAAGTATCTTGGGAGGCATGGTGGTGAAAGCGAAGGATGTTATTTTTGATGCTTCGCTAAGAGGTGATTTGATGCGCATGAAGGAGCGTATTTTAGAAAAAATATAAAAGGAAAGTAAAATGCAAATTCGACCAGAAGAAATTTCAGATATTATTCGTCAGCAAATCAAAGATTACGATCGTGTGGTGGCGATGGAAGAAGTCGGTACTGTGTTGTCTGTCGGTGACGGGATTGCACGTGTTTATGGACTTTCTCATTGCATGGCCGGTGAGCTTTTAGAATTCCCCAATCAAATTTATGGATTAGCTCTCAATCTAGAAGAAGACAATGTCGGTGCTTGTTTGATGGGTCATGCCTCTGAAATTCGTGAAGGCGATACTGTCAAGCGTACCGGTCGTATTGCTGAGGTTCCTGTCGGTCCTGGCTTGCGTGGTCGAGTGGTCAATGCCTTGGGTCAAGCCATTGATGGATTGGGTCCTATCGAATCTGTTGAAAAACGTCAGATTGAAATCAAGGCACCTGGAATTGTCGGCCGTAGTCCGGTTAATCAGCCTATGCAAACCGGAATAAAAGCCATTGATTCGATGATCCCGATTGGTCGTGGGCAACGTGAGCTCATCATTGGTGACCGTCAAACCGGTAAAACTGCTGTGGCCATTGACACGATTATCAACCAAAAAGGTCAAGATGTAACCTGTATCTATGTTGCCATTGGGCAAAAACAATCCACGGTTGCTCAGGTTGTCGAAAAACTCAAAGAGCATGGAGCAATGGAATATACGATTATTGTCGCAGCCAATGCTTCAGATGCGGCGCCACTCCAGTTTATCGCTCCTTACTCAGGTTGTAGTATGGGAGAATATTTCCGTGATAATGGTCAACATGCGCTGATTATTTATGATGACCTCTCTAAGCACGCCGTAGCCTATCGTCAGTTGAGTTTGTTATTACGTCGTCCTCCAGGTCGTGAAGCTTATCCTGGAGACGTCTTTTATTTGCATTCTCGTTTACTCGAAAGAGCCGCTAAGATGTCGAATGAGCGTGGTGGGGGATCTCTGACGGCGCTTCCTATCATTGAAACTCAAGCAGGTGACGTTTCGGCCTATGTTCCGACGAACGTTATTTCGATTACCGATGGACAGATTTATCTTGAGAGTGATTTATTCTACTCGGGTATTCGTCCCGCTGTTAACGTGGGTCTGTCCGTCAGTCGTGTCGGTGGTGCTGCACAGATTAAAGCGATGAAGCAAGTTGCGGGTACTTTGCGATTGGAACTCGCTCAATATCGCGAATTGGCTGCTTTTGCTCAGTTTGCTAGTGATTTAGATAAAGCAACCCAAAATCAGCTTAATCGTGGACAGCGCTTGGTAGAAGTGCTCAAGCAAGGTCAGTACGAGCCAATGCCTGTTGAAAAGCAGGTTATCGAAATTTTTGCAGCGGTCAATGGTTATCTGGATGAATATTCACTTGATAAGATTGCAGATTATTTAAAGGAGCTTCAATTATTTATGCATTCGAAGCATCCAGAAGTTTTAGAAGCGATTCGCACCCAGAAAAAGCTGGATGATGAAATAACAGCGCAGTTAAAAGCTGCCTTAGAAGAATTAAAACAAAGCTATTCAAGTTAAGTATGGCGACATTAAAGACAATACGAAAACGGATTGTTTCCGTTAAAAATACGCAGAAGATTACACGAGCGATGAAGATGGTCGCAGCAGCACGTTTGCGTCGTGCTCAAATGGCTTTGTTAGCTGCAAGACCTTATCGTAATATCTTGGAATCCAACATTGGGCGTCTTTTTTCGGATGAACAAAAAAAATCACACAATTTGTTAAAACAGATTGAAGAACCTAAAAAAGTGCAACTCTTGGTCATGACCAGTGATCGTGGTTTGTGTGGTGGTTTTAACGGAAATTTATTGCGTCAGGTTGAGCATTTTTTAACTCATGAAGCGACTTCATTTGAAGCGACTCAGCTAGCAGTGATTGGTAAAAAAGGGCGTGATTATTATCGTTCTCGTCAAATCGACTATGAATATTTGCAATTGGAAAATTTAGAGGAATTTAGCTTTGCACAAGCTCAAGTGATGGCTTCTGAGTGGATGACTAAATTTAAGCAAGGCCAATTTGAGCGTCTGTATTTGGTTTATAATACTTTTAAAAGTGCGATTTCACAGGTACCGACCTTTCAACAAGTCTTTCCTCTGCCAATGATGGGGGAAGACGTGGGTGACTCTACGGCTAAAAATAAAGACGCCGAAAAGGAACAGATCAGAATTCCTGTGAAGTGGGAAGGAAATCCGGAAGAGATTTTAGATCAACTTTTAACTCGTTATATCGCCAGTTATTTTTATCTTGCAGTCTTAGAGTCACAAGCCAGCGAACTAGGGGCTCGTATGAGTGCCATGGATAACGCCACGAATAATGCTAGCGATATGATTGGTAAGTTGACCTTGCAATATAACCGTGCACGGCAAGCGGCGATTACGACGGAGTTAATGGATATTGTTAACGGTGCTGAAGCTTTGTAGAGGGAGGGCTCGACAAAGCATCCATCTGCTTTGTTGCTCTCAAAAACTTCTCCTTCGACGTACTTCAAGTACGACTCAATCGAAGTTTTCGAGAGCGCCTCGCATCTTGGCACTTTTTCAATCCCTTGGCGAGTTGGGTTAAAAATTTGTTTTTGTTTATTTGCTTAGAAATAAGTCTATAAAAGGAGTTCAAAATGTCAGAAGTAGTCAGTACAGGAAAAATCACCCAAGTCATTGGGCCGGTCGTTGACGTCGCCTTTACAGGGGACTTGCCGGAAGTTTATACCGCCTTGTTGGCAACGAATCCATCCATCAATGACCAAACCGACAATCTTGTCTTAGAAGTTGCACAACATCTTGGAGAAAACACCGTTCGCTGTATTGCGATGGACTCTTCCGAAGGTTTGATTCGTGGTCAGGAAGTCAAAAATACTGGTAAAGCGATTCAAATGCCGGTGGGTCCTGAAACTCTGGGACGTATTCTCAATGTTGTGGGTGATCCAGTGGACGAAGCGGGTCCTGTTCAGGCCAAGAAACATTATCCTATTCACCGTTCGGCACCTGAGTTTACCAATCAATCCACCAAAGTTGAAATGTTTGAAACCGGAATTAAAGTCATTGACCTCTTGGCACCTTATTCCAAGGGTGGAAAAATTGGTCTCTTCGGTGGTGCGGGTGTTGGTAAAACCGTTCTCATTATGGAGCTTATTAACAACGTCGGTTTAAAACACGGTGGTTATTCGGTTTTTGGCGGTGTCGGTGAGCGTACCCGTGAAGGAAATGACCTCTGGAGTGAGATGAAAGAATCCGGAGTTATTGACAAAACCTGTCTGGTTTATGGGCAGATGAACGAACCTCCTGGAGCCCGTGCTCGTGTGGCTTTATCCGCTTTGACCGTGGCAGAGTATTTCCGTGATGAAGAAAACCAAGACGTCTTGCTCTTTATCGATAATATCTTCCGTTTTACTCAAGCAGGAGCAGAGGTTTCCGCTTTGTTAGGACGTATTCCTTCAGCGGTCGGATATCAACCGACTTTGGCAACCGAGCTTGGTGAGCTTCAAGAGCGTATTACCTCAACTAATAATGGTTCGATTACCTCGGTGCAAGCGATCTACGTGCCTGCTGATGACTTGACCGACCCTGCACCTGCAACGACCTTCTCTCACTTGGATGCAACGACCGTTCTTTCACGGCAAATTGCTGAGTTAGGGATTTATCCTGCGGTGGATCCTCTTGATTCAACTTCGCGTATTTTGACCCCACAAGTGATTGGAGATGAGCACTATAAGACCGCTCGTGCCACTCAGGAGCTTTTGCAAAAATATAAAGATTTGCAAGATATCATTGCAATTTTGGGTATGGATGAACTTTCCGAAGAAGACAAATTGGTGGTTGCCCGTGCCCGTAAAGTACAACGTTTTCTCTCGCAACCCTTCTTCGTGGCAGCACAGTTTACCGGTTTAGATGGAAAATACGTCGAATTGAAAGACACCATTCGTGGCTTCCAAGAAATCTTAGAAGGTAAACACGATGAAGTGCCTGAGCAAGCTTTCTACTTAGTCGGTACGATTGAGGAGGCATTGCAAAAGGCGGAGAAACTAGTAGCTTAACCTATTTTCAGAACTCCTCCTGTCCTCCTCTTAGTCTTAAGAGGAGGGACGAGTTATCAGACTTTGAGAAAAAATTCCCCCCTCTTATTGTTAAGAGGGGGCCAGGGGGCGTTAAGATAAAAATAAAGAAGTTAACCATGAAACTACAAATTGTTACTCCAGAAGCAAAAGTATACGAAGGCGAAGCCGAAGAACTCTATGCCTATGGTCCTAAAGGCGAGTTCGGTGTTTTGCCTGGCCATGTTTTTTATGTGAGTTCCCTCGAAATTGGACGTCTCTACTTTCGTAAAGGCTCTGAGAAGCGTGCTTACGTTGTGGATGGTGGTTTTTTGGTGGCTGATCAAGACTCTGTGCAGGTTTTGGCGGATAAGGTCGAGCTTGCAGATCAACTCAATAAAGCTGAAGTTGAAAAGCGCTTGGCAGATCTCGACAAACGTCTTACCCAAGAGGATGTCTCTCCAGAAGACTTTGATAAACTCTTTAATGAACGCCAATATGAGGAAGCACGTCTTTCTGCATTGGATGTTTAATTCCTTTTCTGATTCTGTTTTTTATCTTTACTTCATTTCTTCATTTTTGAGATTAAAATTGCTCGAACTTTTTTATAGGCTTGTGTTAAAATGATATGCTTTTTATTCTTTTTGTAAGCTTATTCTGGTTTAAACGCCCCCTGTCCCCCTCTTAGAATTAAGAGGGGGAACAAATTTACAAAATGAATAAAAAAATAAAAGTTATAGTTTTTATGATCTCAGTACTTACTTTTAATTAAAAAATCAGCTTAGTGTAGTCCCCCCTCTTATTGTTAAGAGGGGGACAGGGGGCGTTAAGAAAACAAGAGGGAGGAATTTTGAATTATCATCGCATTTGCAAAACATCTCGTTTATCTCTATCTCAATCTTTATCTTATTTCCTAAAGTTGATAATCGTTCTTTTTAGTTTTTCTTTTTCATTTTTATATTTAACCCCATCGTGGGCAGGACTCACTCCTCCTAAACTTAAGTGGTGGTCTCTGCAAACAGAGCATTTTAACATCCACTATCACGAAGGTCAGGAAGAAAATGCTCAGCGTATGGCGATGATCGCAGAAAAGGTCCATAGGGAACTCTCTCCGCGTTTTGATTGGAAACCCTGGGGCCGTACAGAGGTTGTCGTGACCGACTTGGCCGATTTTAGTAACGGAGTCGCGACCGTTGTTCCTTATAACTTAATGGTGCTTTTGGTCAGTCCGCCCTTGGGGGGCTCTGCTCTGAGCTATTATGAAAATTGGCTCGAGGACTTATTTCGTCATGAATATACGCATATTTTACACCTGGACCGGCATGGTGGTATCGCTAAACCTTTTCGTTATGTCTTTGGGAAAATTATTAGCCCCAACGGATTAAGCCCTGGTTGGACAACGGAGGGAATGGCCGTTCAACAAGAATCGCTGACTGGCAAAGGACGCGCCAATAGCAGCTATTCCGAGATGCTGCTGCGGACGGATATTTACAATAATCAATTTTTAAAATTGGACGAAATGAATGGTAGTCAGTTTGAATGGCCAAGTGCCCAGGCGCGTTACATTTATGGGGGAATGTTTTGGAGTTATTTAGCGGATACTTATGGTCAAGAGAAGGTTTTTGAATATGCAAAGCGTTATAGTGAGTCGCTTTGGTTATTTGCTGTTAACCATAAAGCGCGCAAAACCTTTGAGGACAAAAACTTTTACCAATTGCATCGTGAGTGGAAAGCTTCACTGACGCAAAGATATGAAAAAGTTCGCCAAGAGCTTAATGGTCAAGGCTTGACGGAGCTCAAACAGCTTAAAGGCATTGAAGGAAATTTAATGCATCCTACTTTAAGTCCAGACGGTCAATGGCTAGCTTATACTTACCGAGATGATTACAATAACCCTGAAATTCGCCAAATGCGGGTCGATGGCAGTGAAGACCAAATTTTAGCCAACAAGGTTTCGGCTGATCAAATGAGTTTTTCTCCAGATGGACAAAAGATTGTCTACAGTCGTATCTCTCGTCATAAACGCTTTCATTATTACTATGATCTTTTTGAATTAGACCTCAAAACGAAAAAGTCGACTCAGCTGACTCAAGGTGAAAGGGCTTTCCATCCGGATTATTCTCCTGACGGAAAGAAGATTGTTTTTGTTGCCAATCGCAAAGATTCTACACAACTTTTTTTATGGGATGTGAAAGCCAAAAAGATGACAGCTTTGACTCCACTGGGGCCCGCAGAGCAATTTAGCAACCCGCGTTTTTCTCCAGATGGACAAAAAATCGCGGTCAGTCGCTGGAAGGAAGGACAGCGCGATATTTATCTCTATGATCTCAAGGGAAATGTGATTCAGCAGATTAGTCAAGACGATGCTGTCGACTTAAGTCCCGAGTTTAGCTCTCCCGACCATGTGATTTTTAGTAGCGACCGTTCGGGGATCACTAATATATATGAATATCAAATCAGCACGAAACAAGTCAGGCCACTGACCAATGTTTTGACGGGTGTCTTTGAGCCTCAAGTTTTTCAAGGCAAGCTTTATGTGCAGCATTATTTTGGTCGGGGATATGATTTGCAAGTTGCCGATATTGCCCGAACGGATCTCAAAAATGCCGGTTCGCTAGCCTCTCAATCGCTTGGGTCGACTGAAAAATTAAAAGAAGAAGCCTCTGCAAATGACGATGCATTTACCTATCAAGACCTTTCTCCGACTGAACCCATCGATTTTACGATTGAAGCTAAAAAATATAATCCTTTCA
Source organism: Deltaproteobacteria bacterium (assembly GCA_024233625.1). GTDB lineage: Bacteria > UBA10199 > UBA10199 > DSSB01 > DSSB01 > JACKPJ01. The sequence continues at coordinate 161,327 of JACKPJ010000001.1, read as the reverse complement.
AAAAACTTTTTATACCGCGTTATTTGCAACCAGGCATTTTTGTCGGTGACAGTGTTTTGATTAGCCTTTCGACGGGAAGCACCGATCCTTTATTGCGTCATAGCTGGCAAGGTGGAGTGACCTATCGAACGGATGCGGCTTTTTTAGGAGGTTATTTCACGTATTCGTACCAGCGTTTAAAACCGACGATCTTTTTTAATTTTTACGATTTTGCGGTTAATTTTGGAAATCTCTTTGGAGATGGACAGCGCTTTTTTGAAGAGAGAAAGCGCTTTAGTTTAGGTTCTTCTTATAGCTTTCAAGCAAAGGGAAATCATCAAGTCTTGGGTTATTATTTCTTTGAACGTCGTAGCGCTTTGCGGGATATTCCGGAAGATGCCGAAAAACAGCCCAGTTTGGGTAATTTTTCGGGCCTGGGTTTTCGCTATCAATTTGATCGTACCAAAAGATTTCCCGGATCGATTAGTTTAGAGGGCGGCCCACGGATTCAGCTCGATTTGCAGCTTTCCGATGCAATCTTGGGCTCAAACTCGGCTAATGAGCAGTTTATTTTTTCGGGAGATGTGCGCCATTATTTTGCTTTGCCTTTGGACGGGCATGTCTTTGCCATTCGCGCTATGGGTGGTGCTGCCTTTGGCGATCGCTTGCTTCAAGGAACCTTTCGTTTGGGTTCCGCTTTAGGAGAAGGTTTTTTAACTTCGCCGAGTCCACGGCTTTTTCCATTGCGAGGTTTACCGCAGGTGACTTTTGCCGGTGAGCGCGCAGTGCTTCTCAGTGGTGAATATCGTTTGCCACTCATTAAACCTCAACGCGGTTTGGGAACAACGCCGATATTTCTCAAGCAAATGCATATGGCATTCTTTGCGGATTATGGCACTGTTTTTAACAAGAATATTGATTTTGACAAATTTCTCCTGGGTGTGGGAGCTGAGCTGCGCGGAGATTTTGTTTTGGGTTATGCTCTGCCGATTTCCGGGCGTCTGGGTTATGGTATCATCGTCTCGGGTCGCGAGTTTATCCAGGGACTCAAAGATCCTATTACTCAAGCTGACATTAGTCATGGAACTTTGATTCTTCAGATCGGGACTTCTTTTTAAAATGTCAATGCCTGTGCTTTCTTTAGTGATTCAATCAAGTTAAGAACTTGTTTTTATAGTATATATCGAAATTTAAAATTGAAAACATATAGTGATGTGCTAGATCAAAAAATGAGCAATTATTTTTAAACATGACAACTTTTTTTAAAAGCAACCGAAAATTTGCTAACATTCACTTGTTTTTACTAAATTTTGGCCAAATTAAAGAATTTTCATAAAGGAAAAATTATGCCGGGTGAAACTACGATCAACTACCAAACCATTCAAGTTGCTTATGCTTTGATGAGTGATGACCAAATTGTTAATCAATTATTAGATCCTCAGCATGAAACTAATTTTAAAACTTATTTTTCTGATCGAGGAATCGGAGAAGCCGATCTCATGTCGACTCTGACAGAGTTTTCGGGGATTCTCAGTGGTTTAAGCGCATGCGAAGCTGAGGTCGCAATTAGCCCCGAAGCAGCTAAAGCAGCAGCAGCCTTTTTACAATTGACTCAGATTGTGGTTGGTGATGCTTCGTCGAATTTGCTAACGCAAGCCCTAGACAGGGCTCAAGTGTCGGTCGAGGATATTTCCTCTTTTGCCGCATTAGAAAACCCTTTTTCTCAGTTGGCTGAAGCTAATAATAAATCTGGTCGAGTAGAAAGCAGAACCGGCAGTTTAAGGAGGAGAAGTGCGGCTTTTGTCAGTGATGCAAGGGTTTGGATGGAAACACGTCAGGCTTCTCCTTTGGCAAAAACTCCTCGATCGCAGCGCATGAAAGCAGCAGTTCAAAAAGTTGAGAGAGCAGCTTTGTCCTGGGCAGAAATTTCGGAAAGTCCTCAAGACCTCGAAGGATACATCAAAGGTGCTTTGGGACATCAAATGGAAAAGGATGGCATTGTTTTGACACTTGTTCGTGGGACTTATGAAGGAACTTCTCGACAAAATGCTGAGGATAAAAGGAATATCTATTTTGAGATGCTAAATCAAATCGATGCTTTGCCTACACCCGCAGGTTTATTCGCGTTTATTCCCATTGAACTTGAATTAAAAAATGACAGAAAGGCGCTGATACTCGTGAGTTCAGTATCGACAGATCCGCTGGTTCGGGTCTACGAGAGTATTCATTGGCAAACACTTTTTGAAGTTTTAGCGCCGATACGCAGTCAATTGAAGATGGCTAATTATAGTGTTTCCCCAGATTTTAAGGAAGCTTTGGCTCACTTGGATTCCAAGCGTGCGGGGTTAATTATGGATCAAGTCAGTCTTTTGCAATTGTCGATAAAGGATCTTAAAGCAGCCCTGGTTTTAGCCCGTCATTGCGCGGGTTTTAACTCAGCCCACCAAGAAATGCTGCGTCGTGCAGTGGTTGCTTTAGAAACACTCATTGAAATACGTGAAGCTGATTTATCAAGAGGTGATGCTGCAGAGCAGGTGAAAACAACGTATGCGAAACATGCAGAAAAGCTTAAATCCACAAAAGAAGTTGCTCTGAGTCCCTTGGAAACTGCAGCGGTTGAGAGCTTTTTGACTATTCATCGCTCTCAAGGAAAAGCAGCTGAAAAATGGCGCGCGCTGGCTACGGGTTTAGCAAAAGCCGGTTGGGGGAATGTAGATGCGATTCTCTATGAGATAGAACATGTCTCTGATGGGCGAATCAAGGATTTGATGGAAAGATATGGTTTTAGAGAATATGTGAATGTACGTCTGGTTGATCTTAGGGTGATTAAGGAAATTCCACGAAACAGAAAACCCGCCCCACGAGAAGAAACTTTCAATGCAAAAAGAAAATAAACAGGTTAAATAGTCTCTATTTTCTTCTTTAGTTTTTTAATCAAAAACCTCGCCGGGTGAAGTGCTTCAACTAAATTTTGATTTAAGCAAGAAACTTCTCCATTAAGATATCCTGCGAGCCATTCCCCGCAGATTCCAGAACTGGTTAAGCCTCGTGCACCATGGCCTATGTTGACAAAAATCCCTGGTAAATAAGTGGCACTGGGATAGCCTGAATCGGGCCGTCCGTGTTGCAGGTCCGAGTAATCACGTAGATAAGCTTCCTCATCAAAAAGAGGGCCGACGATGGGTAGGCGGTCTTCACTGGTCGTGCGAAAGCCCACTCTTCCTTTGAGGTCTTTGATGGATGAGAAATTTATTTTGGGAAAAATCTTTTTTAAAAATTTTAAATTTTCTTGCTGAGAGTTTTCTAATAATTCGCTGGAGTTTTCTTTGGGTTCAAAAGTAGCTCCGAGATCAAAATGATTTTTTCCAAGCGGGAAAAATGATTTTTCTCCACAAAGAATAGTCTGGTGATTCCATTTCAAATCAAAATCATCTAGATAAGCCACTTGACCACGTACTTGCTGTAGAGGAATCGCTTTGAGTAGTGAAAATTTTTCTGCGGCATAGGCGTTGGCTATAATGATAATCGGTTTTTCTGCTAGTACTTGATTTTGAGTGTTGAAAATTTGCCAGTTTTCATTTGTTCTTTTAATTTGATCAATATGTTGATTGAGGTGAAGATGAATTTTGGGATGATTGACTAAATATAAGCATAGCTGCCGCGGATCCAGCCAACCCGCACAGGGATAGTAAAGACCGCTTTGTTGAATGGCAGCTCCCGTTTGTTCAGAAATAAATTTTGCATCGACGTATTGAATAAATTCTTCACTGACTTGAGAAAGCTGAGTAATTTTTTGAAAGCGTTCTGCCTCTTGAGAGTTTTTTGCTAATTGAATCAGGCCGCATTCGTTCCAGGAAAAATCCGATTTTTTTTGCAAAGCGCGAAAAGTTCTTAAACTATGTGCAAATCCGGCGTTATAAAATTGCTGATATTTATCCCAATGTAAACTTCGGTAAGGGTACAAAATAGACGCACGATTTCCGCTGGCTTCCATCGCGATCTGAGAATTTTTTTCAAAAACTTCGACTTGCCAACCGCGATCAGCCAATGCTCGAGCTGTCCAGCAGCCTGCCATGCCGGCACCGATGATTATCGCTTTTTTTTCATCTTGTCTGAATGAGATTTTTGGATAACGCCACCATGCTTTGATTTTGTTTTGTTCTTTGATTTTTTGGGGAAGAATTCCGTATAGCATTTCGCGTTTTTTTGCAAAGCCGCTTCTTTTTTTAATCTCAAATCCAACAGATGTTAATTGTCGCCTGACTTCTCCTGCGGAGCTGTATGTTGCTAAACTACCACCGGCCTGTGTGTTTTTAGCTATTAATTTGAAAGCCGCTTCGTTCCACATTTGGGGATTGCGTTTGGGGGCGAAGCCGTCCAAATACCAGGCGTCAACTTCAACATGGATGTTTTTGAGTGCTTCTAAGACATCCTCAAAAATGAGTGTGAGTTGAATGTTTTTTTCAGGAAAAGAAATGTGGTGAAATCCATCGATGCGCAAGGGGTAGTTTTCGAGGAGAGAAGAAAAATATTTTTTTAACTCGGGCCAATGTGTGCTGATTTTTTTTATTGTCGATTTGTCTAAGGGAAATTTTTCGATGCTGATGTATTCGAGACTGGCATGCTTGAGAGAATATTTTTCCCAAGCTTGAGAGGTGACGGCAAAGTTAAGTCCTGTTCCAAAACCTAATTCCCCAATAATGAATTTTTCGCAATTTTGAAAACGCTTAGGGAGATCGTTTCCTTCTAAGAAAACATGACGACTTTCTTCGATGGCACCGTGTTCAGAAAAATAAGTGTCCTGAAAATTTTCGGAATAGGGTAAATTGTTTTTCCATGTGAGAGAGGGGTTTTTCATAGCTTGTTTCTTACATGACACATTTGAAAAATATTTTTTTAATAAGCGCAAAGTATCTAAGTCTGCATTTAAAATCTATGTCTGTATATTTATTTTTAGGCTTAAAAAAGCTACAATCAAAAAATTATGGGAAGATACAAAAGGTTTCATGAAAACTGTGGGTATGAGCAACTTATTGATAATTTACTGAAATTATAAAAGATAGGTGAAAAATGAATGATGTTAATGTATTGATGCTGCAATGTCCCAAATGTAATGGTGAATTCAAATCTCCAATACAAGGATCAATTAAATCCTTAGTTCAAACTGCGCTGATAAATAATACAATTGAATGTCCATTCTGTAAGGAGCTTTTTTTAACTAGCAAACCAGATTTCTATTATTATGATAACAATGGAGATAAGCAGCCAATTTCATTTAAAGGTGGTTTTGATGGATAATAGTCTATTATTCAAGGTAGCTTGCGTTTTTTAATTTTTTGCAACTCTAATAGAGTGAAACGAAGAATATTCTTTATTTAAAAGGCAAAAGATCCTTTGTTGTGTTCAGGGTGATCTTTATTTAAATGTATTTTGACAAGTAATATTATATCATATTACTTTTTTTCATCTTTCATCTTTCATCTTTCAACTTTCGATAAAGCTGAATTACGCTTTCATCTTTTGTAAGGGGATGGGAAGCTTTTTTATTTTCTGATAAATAAAAATGGAGGCGGCGGGAATCGAACCCGCGTCCGAAGATCTTAAGTAACCGCTTCTACAGGCTTAGTCGCTATATTCAATCTTACTGCAGCCACTCCCAGCGACAGGATGGACTCCAGCCAGACTTTAAAAAGTTTCGCGCCTTGGGTCAAAGCCACCCCAAATTGCTATCCCACTCAATGACGCCCGGATCTCACTCGTGGGAGAAGTGAGGCGGACGGTCTCGCTAAGCGGGTTAGGCCGCGAGAGCTAAAGGAGCTTCGGCGACAGCTGCTTTAGCTTTACCGAAGGCTACCTTGATGACATTGTCAGTTTTGGCAATTGTCAATTTGTATAGTTTTGACAGGGTCCATACGTCCCTGGCCTGCCACAAGCCACCGCCGAATCTCCGTCGAAGCCAAATCGCCCCCATAAATCTAGACGCTTCCTTAGAAGGTCTATTTATGAGGAATGTGCTACGCAGAAGAAAAAGCGCTTTTGTAGCAAATTTACTCTTCCTTTTTAAAAGAACGTTTGGGCACGAGGCCCAGTTATTAAAATAAGTCAACGGTGGTAAAAATCAAGAGGAAAAATAAAAAAGCCCACTTGCATTTAACAAATGGGCTGAAAATAGCTTTAATACTTAATTAATTGCTGGTTTATCTAAAGGCGACGAATGTCAGAGTCGCTGAGGTAGCTTCAACGTCAGCAACATCGCCGATGTAGATGGCTCTCAAGACTATGATAGTACCATTTGAGGTCGTTGCCCCATAATATAAGTTACCATCAATTTTACCCAAATTGATGTCGTCAGCAGCTTCGCCAGCGGCAATAGCATCTAAAGTTGCTTGGTATGCTGCATCGAGATCTAACTCAATATTTTCGTCAGCAAAAGGGTCATTAATAGCGTCAAAGGCTTCACTTGTAATTGTGACGATATTGTCTAGAGTGATTTTGTTATTGAGAATTTCAACAAAAAGAGCGGCCTCAGCACGGTCGGTGCCACTGGGAAGTAAAAATCCATCATTTGCTAAATCATCTCTAAAGAAAAGCAAGTCAATTGCGGGTTGATCTTCGCCTGCATTGATAACATTTTGTCTACTATAAATACCATTAGCTCCATCTTTTGGATTAAAAATACTAATATAAGCAGCTGATGATATGGATAGATTGTCGTCAAATGCGATATCAAAAGCATTTAATGCAACATCGCCTGGTCGATAAATATGCTCAACATAGGTTGCAACAAAATTTGCAGAGGCAGTTTGATCCAAGCTATCGGTTACGGTAAAAGTAAAGGTTTCTGTGCCAGAAGTTTTTTCAGAGACATCAATGTTATAGTCTTGATTGAACTCAGTGGCTCCATCGAGAGGAAAAGTGATGGAAAAGTTTTCGTCAGCATCAGAAGTAACGACAACATTTTCGGCACCTTCGGGAGCAGTACCCGAAAAGTTTACCACAATTTTACCCTCGGCTTCAACAACCTTGGTTGCAGCAGCAGTATCTAATTGAATGGTAGGTTTTTCGGTAGGTTCGACAACTTCTTCATTATCATCGCATGCATTCACACCGACGAGACCTAAAATCATCAACGATGAAAGCAATAATTTTGAATATTTTTTCATTTATTTATTCTCCTTTATTTAACAGCCCATGAACCATCTCGCTTTGCAGTATATATCCTCATGACATAATCTGTGTTTGGAGCGAAGTGATTGTCTACATGTGGCCTCAATATTATTTCAGTTTATGAGAGGTCACTTTATTTCAGGTAAAATTCCCAAAAAATCTAATTTATTTGGGTCCTGAAGGTTAATTTTAGTCAAAAGGGAAGTCAATAACTTTCTCGATGGGCTTTATAAAAGTGTTTTTAGGTGTTTTATCTACTAAATATTCTAAGCTTTTGTGGAAATATGAAGAAATAAGGATACTATTTAGGTAAATCAATCACTTAGCGTTGTTTTAGCTTAGTGACTCGGCGGATTTCGCGGTCGGATTCGCGTTTTTTATTGGTTTCTCGTTTGTCGTGTAATTTTTTCCCTTTGCCTAAACCCAACTCAACTTTAACTCGGCCATTTTTAAAATAAAGCGAGAGGGGTACTAAAGTGAGGCCTTTTTCCTGAATCTTTCCCATGAGGCGATCAATTTCACGGCGTTGCATGAGGATTTTGCGTTCGCGTAATTCTTCGTGGTTAAATTGATTGGCTGCTGGGTAATGAGAAATATGGGCATTGAGGAGCCATAACTCCCCCCGTGAAATGGTAGCGTAACTGTCTGATAGGTTGCCGCGACCTTCGCGCAAAGCTTTGACTTCAGAACCGACTAGGACCAATCCACCTTCGAGCTTTTCGATAATTTCGTAATTAAAGAAGGCCTTTTTGTTTTTACAAATGATTTTGACTGCCATGATGAAATATTTTTAGCTAAGTAATTATTAAAGTGGAATAATTTAGTTAAGTGAAATTCCAAAAACTAATTATATAAACAGTCTTTTGATTTTTAGGCAATTTTATTTTTAAAGTAGTTTTGAGGAAACTTCTGTAAAAAACAGAAATATTTTAAAAAATTCATAAGAATTATTAAATTATTTCAATATTTACTGAATCAGGCTTTGGTGAAATTGTCGGTGTATTAAATTTCACTTTTCTTGGAATTTTTATAAAAATGTTACGCAACCTCTAGTGTTAAAAGACGATATCAATAGAGTAATGTTAGGTGGTGCCTGAGTCCTAGCCCGTTCTATAAAAAGAAAAAAAAATATTTTTCAACAGAGACATTTGGCCACAGGATCTTAGTAAATTCAATCAAGTAGGCGTTTTATGATTCCAGAACTTTTAACAAAGATACGACAAAATTTAGAGAATCAAGATTCAATAACAGATTCAAAAACTTCGTCTAGTCCTGAAGCAGTTTCAACAAAAGAGGATATTCAAGTTTCCAGTGCTGGGTTAGATTTAGATCTCTTTACCCAAGTCTTTGAGAGAGAATATGCTCATTATCGTGCTGTTGAGCAATCTCCTAAAGAAGAAGTAATAGAAGGTCTTGAGCCTAGCAAAGAAAACTCCATCAAAAAATTATTAAGTAGTGAAGAAGTCGTCGACCAAATCAGTGGTCTTAAGCGTCTTGATGATTATTTGGCAAGTTCAAGTTTGGACCCTTATCGGGCGATGTCACTTATTGATCAAGCCTACCGTGTTTGTCTCAAACTCGATGCAAATGAGAAAAAAGCCTGGCTGGAAAGAGCCAAGGACTATCTCGCCCAAGCTCAGGATATTTGTTTATCATTGGAGCAAAATGCTCAGGTCAAAAAAACTCGTGCGACTATTCAGCAAAGAATCAATTATTTGGATGCTTTAATTGAGCACCGTGAAGCGACGATTTCTTGGGAGTCCGCTCAAGAAGACGTGATGAGTGGTTACGGTATTGCTGAGGGAGGAGTTTTAGCATTGGGGCTCTATTTGGCGCGTAAAGAAATGACTCTTAGCACCATTGCGGGTTCACTTCTGGCGAGTGGAGGGCGCTATCTGCTAGCTTCGGCCAGTCTCAATATTATTAAGCGTGAGGCCGAGAAAGGGCGTTTGTATGACCTGGAGCATAAAAGAAGTGGACAGTTCCCTTGGAGTCAATGGATTGCCGATAAGGCGATTTTACCTTTTGAAGCAGCAGCTTATTTGTATGGAGGGAGATTTGTGCAAGCTGCTCAAAGGTCAACTCGTGTGATGGGAGTGGGTATCTTAGGGACAACGCCTCTGGCACGACAAGGCTGGGAAGCTCGCTTGAGTAGTGGAGATTGGTTACGTGGTGGGGAAAAACGAGATGCTGACTTAGACAGTGAGCGTGCAAAAATTTATTTGGGTTATTGGGTTCAGGGCGCAAAAGCTTATCTTGCAGGACGTATGTTAGGCTTTTCAACTTCTCTTCCAGGCTTGAAAACGGTGAATATCTCAACACCCACAAGCTCGAGTGCGGCAGCGAGTCAGTTGCCAGCTTTGCGAACAACTTCAAGTGCTTTAGTGCCTCGAGCACTTGCTGATAAATCTTTCTTAGGACTTTCGGAAGCCTCTGCTGCCTTGATGGCCTGGGCTAATCCAGCTTCTTTGGCTTTGCCTAATCGAAGTTTAGCAGCCGTGACTCCAGAAAATGCTTTAGCGATCCCTGACTCAGGCTCTGTAACTGGTCCGGATGGAGAGCCTATTCTCAATGAGGGAGATTCTGGGGAGTCTTGCGAAGACTGGGCAACACAATTTTTTAGTGAGAGACTCGGTTTTGATCTCAATGATCATAAATCCAAGGGTGCGGTGACAAACTATGTTGCACAACTTTGTGAAAAATCCTTAGAGGAAGTCAAGTCTGATCTACAAGAGGTCGAGGTATATCAAAATGCATGGGCAAATGCAGTTCAGCGCTTTGTCTTCAAAGATCAGAGCTCGTCTCAAATTAAGGCCTTTCTAGCAAAAGATTTTGTGAATGGAGTACCACCTTATGCTTTGGAAGATTTTAAATATTTAGTACAAGCATTTGAACGACAAGCAAAGATTGCTCAGCAGCTCAATCAGGACTTTGACCTTGCAAGTTCGACACAGGTAGTTCAAGGTGGATTACTCAATCCCCACCAAGTGACTTATTTATTAGGCTGGAAGCACATTTTAAATCCAAAAAACGAAATGAGATCTCTGTTTTATAGTTGTATGGGTGCAGATATCTCGACGCCTTTGATAATGAGCAATGCCAGCACAATTGAAGGTATTGATATGCGTAGTTTTGATGCACGAAAATTTAATACCCTCGTGAGCCGGCATTGGGAGAAATTAGAAGAAATTGATTGGGATAAACTTCCGGACCCCTATCACAAAAAACGTATTATTGAAGAGGATGTTCGCAAAATTTATGGTCAGGATATTCGAGGAAATACCGCAGAAGTTTTTTTAAGGTTGCGATCTGAAGAAATGTTTTGGTCGGATGAAGTGATGGATTTTATAGGCGTTGAACATGCAATTGCGTTGGAGCTTAAAAAGATGGGAGTAGACCCTAGTACCGTGCGTATCGAGGGCGGCAATCTTGAAAACAGTCGGGATAAAAAGAAAAAAAAGGAAGGTTCAGGTAAAAAACAAGACAGTCCAGCAGTTCATATTAGCTTTCAGTGGAAACATCCCGAAGACTCAAAAGTAAAAAATCGAAGATTGACCTACCATCCTCAAAGCAGTGTTGCAGAGACTTTGCCACGTTTTATAAGAGAAGGGAAAAGTTATAACTTTGTTTATCAAAAGTCGATTCCTGCAACGAGTCATGATCTGGAGGTGTTAGAAGGGATGACCTTTTATGATGTTCAATTGACTAAACCAAGGGGCTATACACTTGTCGGTAGCGTTAGCGGTGATCTCAATTACCGTCAGGCTGCGCGTCAGCGAGTGAGAAGTGTTTTGAGTCATGTCCGTTCCACTCCCTTGGAAACCACTCCTTTATATACTTCTATGGTTCAAGCTAATCTCAAGGGTATTTTATTAGAACCTGAATTTTTAAATCATGCCGAATATGGATGGCGCTTGGTCGGAGGACGACGGAACTAATAGAAAGCTTTTAAATATTCCCGATCGGGAATATTCTTTAATAAGAACTCCTTTAAAATACTCTTTTTCCCGTACGGGAAAATAAATTAAGGGACTTCTTCTCCCTAAAAATACATGATCTGATAAATATAATAAGATTTCAAAACCTTCTTCACATAGTTGTGGGTTTCTCGGTACGGGATTTCCTCGACAAATTCATCCCACTCGCGGCCGGGACGAGCTTGCATCCATCTAGCCACATTATGCGGGCCCCCATTATAGCTGGCAATGGTGTGAGGTAGACTGTCGTTAAAACGCTTGAGATTGGTGTGGAGATAATGCACTCCAAACTCAATATTGACAACCGGTTCGTAGAGTTTTTCCGCGACAAAACCTTTGCGCCCTAATTGGTGAGCGATTTCTTCTCCGGTGGGAGGAATGATTTGCATGAGCCCAATTGCCTGGGCTGGGCTGACGATGCGCGGACGAAAACGGCTTTCCTCACGCATGATGGCCCAGGTCAAGGCCATCGGAAAGTGACGCATTTTAGAGAACAAAGTGACGAGTGTTGCATAAGCGGGAGGATAACGCGTTGACCAGGTTTCTTGCGGTGTTAAAAGATCGTAAGGGTCGTTGCTGGTGATGCTGTCTTTGATTTGTAAGAGAGATTCCGGAATGCCTTCTCGTGAGGTGACTTGCCCGAGTTCAGTTAGAAAATCCTCCCAAAGACCCAAAATGAGTAATTCTTGGATGCGATCAATATGACTGTTCTTTTGCGTGGAAATTTTATTCAAGGTAAAGGGGTCAGGGAGTTTTAACTTGGGAAGGTCTGCCGTCCAACTGCCTCGAGGGGGAATTTTAGCATCCAAATTATTTTGCATTCTTTTCAGACTGAGAAATCCATAGTAAGAAAAGGGGTCTTTTGCGGTCACTTGTTGGTAGATTTGGTGGGCCTGTGCGCTGAGCCCTTGTTTTTCGAAGACACGGGCTCGCCAATAGGGTACGCGATCGCTGTAAGAACTTTTGGGATATTCGGATTCTAGAAGCTGAAAATATTCTAAGGTTTTGGGATAGTTTTTAAGTTGATAATAATTCCAAGCCAAAAACCAATAAATTTGGTCTTTACGCGAATGCTGGGGGTATTTTTTTAAGAGCGCCTCAAATTGTTGATTGGCTTGAGTATAATCACCTTGATCCATTTGCAAATAAGCAAGGCGGTATTCCCATTCCTCATGCTCGTTTTCGGGGCTCTTTTGATATAAGCCTTGGTAGGCCTGAATGGCTTTGGCAAATTGATCACTGCGTGAATAAGATTGAGCCAACATGAGTTCGTCATCTTGGTTAAAGAGTGTTCCAGCGAGTTTACGATATTCTTCCCAAGCTTTGGCAGCTTGAGGATATATGCGGGCTTTAAAATAAGCCGTGGCCAACTTCTTTTGCCATTCCAGTGGAATTACTCCGGGATGATTTTGAATGGCATATTGATAATCTTGAGCGGCGAGTTGAGGTCGATCATTGCCCATGAGTTGGTCAGCGCGGGCCAGGTGGTCAGCAACCGTAATGCTTTGCGCATGGCCAAGTTTTTGTAAGGTTTGCAGTATTACCGCGCTTAAATCACCTTCAGGATATTGTAAATAAAGTAAACGTAAGCTGGGAATAGCTTCGGCGATAGCCCCTAAATGGATTAAACACTGGGATCTTTCGAAATTATAATGATAAGATTGAATGTCCGACGAAGTGGTTTGCAATAATTCGTTTAAACCTTCGATGGCTTCCTTGCGCTGGCCGGTTTGGCAATAGGTCAGGGCAATTTCACGTTTGAGTCTTTCCTTAAAACTCGGGCTGGGGCTATCTTTTTGTACTTGAGTTAAAAGGAGCAACGCCTTTTTTGCCTCGCCGGATTCGCGTAGAGAGATTGCATGATAGAGTCCTAAATAATCTTGAATAGCGGGATATTTTCCTACTTTTTCAAAAAGTGATACCGCTTTAGCATAATTTTCAGACTTATAATTTGCATAGGCTTGCATGAAGAGCAGGCGTTTTTCGAGGGGAACTTTTTGGTCTTGACTGAAGCTTTGATCTAATTTTGCTAAAGCCTGTTTATATTGCCCGCTAAGTAAAAGAGCCGTGAGATCGCTGTTGCTTTGCTGGGATTTTGAGGAAGTTTGAATCGAAGTGGTTTTTTCTTTGGCAAAACTTGATTCAGAAAATACTGTTACTCCACATAAAAAACCTAAGATGAGTATGAAATGCATGAAAGCTGAATGAAGTTTTAGATAAAGATTTTGTTCGGATTGAATTGTTTTGATTTTGGACTCCTGTCGTCTGAGTTTGATTTCAATGCTTTTATTTTATGAGTCCATTAGTATCAATTGTTAGGTGGGATATCAAAGAATTCCTCTACTTTCTTTTTGACAGTTCAAAAAGAAAGTAAGGAGAGAAAACCCAATATTAAAAATCAATTAAACTCTTATCGACTCCCATGGCACTAGCTGCCATATCTAGGGCAAGATCTTCCGGAATAATACAGCCTTCTTCGCCTTCCTTGCACTCGACAGCTTTTTCGACGATTTCGACTTTTGTTTCGCTAGCATTAGCGGGGTTTGCTGTGCTTGCAACAGCAACACCGGTTGCTCCGGCTGCGGCTGCTCGGCGTCCACCGATGCTCGAAAGTACTCGGGCTCCTGCGGCAAAAGCTCCGGCTTCGTCTCCAGGCCAAGGGGTCAGAAGTAGTGCCCCACCCAGGGCTATCCAGCCGACAGCTTCCCAGGGAATTCCCGATTGGCTTGCAGGTGCTGTTGTCGCAGGACTCGTCCTGACAACGCGTTGTTGTTCAAAGCGCACGCCACGTCGGGATTGATTTTCTTCTAGACGTGAACGTTTTGCGCCCTCATTATTATCAGCTTCGCTAGCATCAGGAGTTTCTGTAGTTTCACTTCCAGCGCTTCCACTCGGTCCACTGGGTGGACGGCCACCAAACTTGTTACGAATTCCACGGCCGATTCTGTTTAAACCACGTCTAAAGCCTCCTGGACCTCCGCCACCTGCATGACTAATGCCAAAGTACCCAACAATGGCTCCTCCAAGAGCAAAAGCAATACCGTGCGGTAAGACTTCGCTGACTTGGTGCCATGGGTCTTCCAATTTTGATTTATTATGGATGCGTTCTGCTTCCATACCTAACTTGATGTCAAAATAATTACAGACAGTGGTGTCTAAATCTTTATCCTCGCATTGAGAGCTTCCATCCTTGAAGACTTGAACAATTTCATCCATATTATGAATGTCGACTGCAGGATAGTCGACAGGAAACCATCTGAGGCCAATAAAGTCGTAATCTGTGCGGCGTATCCAATATTTACTGGGATCATCTCCATCTTGGATAACGACAGGTGGATTATCGTTCCACCAACTTGCAAAACTGTTGATATCATCTAAGCTTTCTTTAATTGGGCTCCCCATGCGAGCACGAATTTGCGCGACATCTCGAGGGTCTAAACTCGCATTCATTTTTATGTAAGTTTTTTTAAACTCATCAAAATCATCGGGCTTATTTTCTCGATAGTTTGCAGGTAACTGTGGCGGTGGATTAGCGATATATTCTTGGAGTTTTTTGGGGTTAATCCCTTCTAAAATGGGGAGAGGATAATTAGCTTTAACGCTATTTCCTCGGATTTGTTTCATTTTGTTTAGCTCGGCAGTGATTTTTTGAAGCCGAGTTTGTTTCATCGATGCTAGAGGGTCACTTGAGTCAATATTTCCAAAATAAGACTGAAAAGCCGAGATGATTTGGTCATATTGTGTTGGAGAAATTTTCGTTGAAAAAACAACTTGTGCTCGGCCACCACCCAGAGTGCCCTTACGCAAAAACATATAATCCTTGAGGTCTGATTCGTTTAAGTCAAGTTTGTTGAGTTCTATCATCATGGCTTCTGCCATGATGGCACGCTCGTCAGCATTAAAACGCAGCGGTTTGTATTCTCCAATTGGATTTGTGTATACATATGTTGCGGTGTCGGGGTTATCCTTGTCAGTACGATGGATGAGTGATTCCAGACGTTTTTTTATTTCCTGGAGGTTTTGACGTGTTTTCTTGGTATCGTCGACAGCCTCTTTTTGATCAATATTTTCAGTGGTTTCTTCGTTGTCTGGTAGTAGAGTATCGTAAGTCTCACTATTGATATCCTCAGGCATTTCTGGAATGGGAATATCTTCGATGCTTAGATTACTTCGGGTGAGAAGGCTAACCAAACTATTGAACGCATATGATGAAAAACGAAATGTGGGAATTGCTTGCCTTTTATCTGTAAGGTCAATCACTGTAATTGATGTGGCCTCATTCTGTTCAACACTTTGAGTGGGAGTCTGAGTTTTGGTTTTTTTAGCAGTTTGAGAATTCTCAGCGCTTGCAGATTCTTCTTTTGGAATTTCAAGGCAATGACCTTCAATCAAACTCTCCAGGGCTGCTTTCATCAGAGGAGAGTTTTTGGCTTTTTCTTCGAGTTGAGTCACAATGGCATCAAAGTTAGAAGGAGTGATTTGAACAGAGCTATCTTCAAGAGGAATTGTGTTTGTACTAATGCTATCCTCTTCAGAAATAGGTTGTTCTTCACAGGTCTTGAGGTAGTTTTTTGAATTGATCTCAATGCGCCCTTGACTACTCATGTCGGTAAACTCCAAAAAAATGAATTAATCTATATAGTTATGATCTAAAATTTATTCTGTTTTTTATGTCTAGTTTTTATGTATCTATTTAGCTTTTTTTTAAAAAAAAGTTAGTAGGCATATTTTCGGAAGAAATATGAAAAAGTTTCCGGTTTTTTTATATAAATTTCCTATTTTTGATGTCCATTCGAGCTAAAAAACTCCTGCAAGGCTTGATAAAGGAAATAAGCATCTTGGCTCCCCACCATTTCGCGGATCGAATGCATGCCTAAGCTCGGTACGCCGACATCGAGAGTTTTGATGCCTAATTTTGCGGCAGTGATAGGTCCAATTGTGGAGCCACAAGCCATATCACTGCGGACTACAAAGCGTTGATAGGGGATTTTATTCTTTTCACAAATGGCGACAAAAGCTGCTTCGGTTTCACCATTACTCGCATAGCGCTGGTTGGCGTTGACTTTGATGATGGGGCCCGCATTGAGTAATGGGCTATGCTGGGGGTCGTGCTTTTCCGGGTAATTGGGGTGGATGGCATGTCCATTATCACATGAAATCAACATACTTTGCTGAATCGATCGAATCAAAGCTTCTCGCTCTGGGTAAATGCGTTCAAGGACATCCTTTAAAAAGCTGCCATCGGCTCCAATCGCACTGTTGGAACCCACTTCTTCATGGTCATTGCAGACAATGAGGGCATTGCTTTTGGACTCTGCAACCAAGGTTTCCATTGCGATATAACAACTGAGTAAATTATCGAGTCTGGCAGAGGCGATAAAGTCGTCATTCCAGCCGAGATAAGAGGGAGCTTGAGTGTCATATAAATAAAGCTCGTGACTGAGTAATTTTTTGATTTTTTTCTCAGTTAGCTGTCTTTGCAGAGCTTGAAGCAGTAAATCTTTGAAGTTATATTCTTTATCTTGATTCTTAATTCCCTCCTGCATTTTTACTGCCCAGAGTGGAATGAGTTCCTTTTGAGGATTGATGCTCTTGTTTTGGTTGACTTCACGGTCGAGATGGATGGCTAAACTAGGGATGATGGCCAAAGGCTTTTTTAAATCAACGAGTTCAGTATGGATTTGAGAGTTTGCATCCTCAAAATAAATGCGTCCAGCCAAGGAAAGGTCGCGGTCAAACCAGGGCGCCATGAGGAGTCCGCCGTAGGTTTCTGTGCCAGTTTGTATGAGATTTCGAAATGTAATTTCTGCATTGGGCTTTAAACGGAGTCCTGGGCTGTCAGTATGGGACCCAATCAGTCGAAAAGCCGTGTTATTTTTCTGGGAGTCGAGAGTGAAAGCTATCAAGGAGGACTGATTGCGTGTGACAATGTATTTTCCTCCCGGCTTGAGTGACCAAGACTGAGTTTCATCAAGCGCGATAAAGTCATTTTCTTGGAGACGCTTTGTCATGTTGGCAACGGCATGAAAAGCTGTTGGTGAGTCTTTTAAAAAATCCAAGAGCCCTTGATTGAAATGATTTTTATCTTTGGCAGTTTTTTTTGTCATGGAGGTCCTTAATTTGTTCAAAATTTTTTTATGAGCATTTTATTGACGCAGTGCGTTTTTTTTTAAAAATTCTCTTGAGTTATTTACTACAAAATCAGCATAAAAAAATCAAAATAGTTTAGTTATCACCTAAAACTTCTATCTACCTCTGGTATATTTTTTAGAAGCCTTTAAACTTATAGTGTGGAGGATTTATCAGTACAGCTTGAGGGTTATGAAGCTGAAAAATTGCTTTATCAAAGTGCCCGTACAAGTGTCTATCGTGCTTTTCGTTTGCGAGATCATCGTCCGATAGTCATTAAATTACTTAAATCTGAGCGGCCAACTGCAGAGGAAGTGGGCAGGTTTAAACAAGAATTTCAGCTGATGCATCAATTGAAAGGGGAGCGTTTATTACATGCCTTAGAGCTACGTCCTCATCATGATAGCTACATGATCATTTTGGAAGATTTTGGAGGACAAGCTCTTAATGAAATCATTCCAGAATGGGGTATGGACTTAGAAGAATTCTTCCCTCTTGCCTTAGAAATCACCCAAGCTTTAGGTGAGATTCATCAAAAAAATGTTATTCATAAAGATATTAAGCCGGCGAATATTCTTTACGATCGTCAAAAAAAATTAGTGAAAATATGCGATTTTGGTCAGGCTGCCCTGATTCCCAAAGAAACACCTGTATTTCATAGCCCGGGAATTTTAGAAGGAAGCCTTTCATACATGTCACCCGAGCAAACCGGCCGTATGAACCGGTCGGTGGATCGCCGCAGTGATTTTTATTCCTTGGGAGTGACCTTTTATGAATTATTAACGGGTAGGTTGCCTTTTCAGGAGACAGATCCTTTAAATCTCATCTATAGTCATCTGGCTAAAACACCACCTGCTCCGCATGAGTTAAGGCCTGAGATTCCACCTATATTAAGTCAAATCATCTTAAAAATGCTCTCAAAAGAAGCTGAAAGTCGTTATCAATCCAGCTATGGTTTACTTATTGATCTGGAGACTTGTTCCAATCAATGGCAGGAAAAACATCAAATCACTGATTTCCCTCTGGGTAAATATGATTACTCGGATCGTTTTTTGATTCCACAAAAACTTTATGGTCGAGAAAGGGAGCTCAAGCAGCTTTTGGATTGTTTCGCTCGGGTTAGTGAAGGCAAAACGGAAGTCATGTTGGTGTCTGGTCCCGCTGGAATTGGTAAATCAGCCTTAGTTCAGGAAGTTTATAAGCCTATCACTCAAAATCGAGGCTATTTCATCAGTGGTAAGTTTGACCAATTTCAAAAGAATATTCCTTATAGTTCTCTTGTGAGAGCATTTCGAAACTTAGTGCAACAACTGTTAAAAGAAGATGATACTAGTTTGGATCATTGGAGGTCAAAACTTGGTGAGGCTCTGGGACCTAATGGCCAAGTTATTGTGCAAGTCATACCTGAAGTCGAAATGATTATCGGCCCGCAGGCTGCTGTTCCCTCTTTAGCTCCTTCTGAAAATCGAAATCGTTTCCATTATGTTTTTCAAAAATTTATTCAGGTGTTTACTCATAAGGAACATCCCTTAGTACTTTTTTTGGATGACTTACAATGGGCGGATTCAGCTTCTCTCAACTTGATGAATGAATTACTTTCCTCCATTGAAAGTGCATATCTATTTTTTATCGGTGCTTTTCGTGATAATGAAGTGGGTGCCTCTCATGCATTGCATAGTTTAATCCGTGAGCTTCAAGGACGCGTCTCTGGTTTAACGCAAATCAAACTTGAGCCTCTTTCAAAAGTAGCTTTAGAACAAATGGTTGCTGAGACTCTATCGACAAATACTCAAAATGTTACCGATTTGAGCCAATGGGTTTTGCAAAAAACTCGGGGTAATCCTTTCTTTATTAGTGAATTTCTTAAATCTCTGCATGAAGGAGGTTTGCTTTTCTTTGATCTTAAGCAGGGTAAGTGGTCTTGGAATCTTGCAAACATCCATTCGTTAGCTATTACAGATAACGTAGTTGAATTAATGATGGATAAACTGAGACAGCTTCCTCAAGAAAGCCAGGAGGCGCTTCAATTAGCAGCTTGTATTGGAAATGAGTTTGATTATGAGACCTTAACCATCATCAGTGATAAATCAGGCAATCAAATTGCTGAAGCTCTTAAAGTACCACTCAATTTAGGAATTGTGATTCCTCTAAGCGATAGTTATAAGTGGGTGGGTATTGGAGCCTCTGCGGAAGAACAAAGTGATGTTTCGGTTCAGTACCGCTTTGCTCACGACCGTATTCAACAAGCTGCTTATGCTTTGATTCCCAAGACTTCACAAGCGATACTCCATAAAAAAATTGGAACACTGATGTTAAAAAAATTGAGGCCTGAACAGGTTGAGCGTTATTTGACAGATATTGCGAATCACCTCAATTATTCGTTAGAAAATTTGTCCCTGGAAGAAGCTGATCAACTAAGTCAGATCAATTATCGTGCGGGCTTGAAAGCAAAAAGATCGGCCGCTTTTGGACCAGCTTATGAGTATTTTAAGAAGTCTTTGGCTTTGTTGCCTAGCAATTCTTGGCAAGATAAGTATTCCTATACTCTGAAAGTTTATCTAGAAAATGCTGAGACCGCTGCAATGAATAAGGAATTTGAGAGCACCAATGAATGGGTTGATACTATATTGAATTCAGCTAAGTCACCTTTAGATAAAGTTTTGGCATATGAAATTAAAATGCAGGCTTATATGTCAGAGCATAAGCTGGTAGAGTCTGTGCGAACAGGCTTGGCAGCTTTGGAGATATTGGGAGAAAAAGTTCCTGAAAAGCCCAGATCTTACCTGGTGTTATATTATATTCTAAAATCAACAGCCATGCTTTTTTGGAAAAAAACTGATAGCTTGTTGGATGCACCCCTCATGAAAAATGAATATAAGAAGGCAAGTGCTAGAATACGACTCAAAATGGCTTCACCTGCTTATATGTTTTCTCAAGAACTCTATGTTATTTTATCGTGTCGCTCATTGATTAATGCAATCAAATATGGAAATTCTATTGATTCCCCGATGCTTTTGGGCACTTATGCTTTAATTATAGCTTGGATTTTAGGGTTTGCTAACAAAGGATATGAGTTGGGTAAGATCATGTGTGATTTAACCTGGCGACTGAATGCAACCAATCATGAGGCGCGCATTTATGTCGGTTTTTATGGATTTATTTACCATTGGAAGGCACCTTTGCGAGATACTCTGCAGCCTTTGCTCGAAGGAGAACGCAAAGGTCTTGAAGTCGGTGATCTTGAATACAGTTGTTGGAGTTCATTTTTTTATTTGATGAATGCTTTTTATGCAGCAAAGAATTTACCTGAAATCGATGAAGAAGCTAAACATCTGATTGATTCTATGCGACGTACTAACCAATTAAGTGTTTTGAATGTTTCACAACTTTTTCACCAAGCTGTTCACAATTTTATAGAGCTTAAAGAAAATCCCTATGAATTGCTCGGTGAAGCTGCGGATGAAAGAGAAATTCTTCGACAATCTTTTGCTGAAAATGACCGCGCAGTGATTGTAAAAGCTTATGTTTTAAAATCCATTTTAGCTTATCATTTTGGGGAGTACGAAAAAGCCTTAGAGTTCATCAAGACGGTTAAAAAAAATCAAGATGCGATGATTGGAACTGCGAGTGTTCCTGTGTTTTATTTTTATGATTCCTTGATATGTTTGGCTCTTTTGAAATCTGGAGCCAAGCGAGTCCACCGATTATTACATAGAATTCGAAAAAACCAGAAGCATCTTCTTAAATGGAAAAATTTAGGGCCGATGAATTACGCTCATAAGTATTTTCTTGTTGAAGCAGAATTGGCTGCATTTCAGAGTCAAAGTGGGGTTGCTATACAATATTATGAAAGGGCTATTAAGCATGCACATGAAAATAATTTTTTTCAGGAAGCTGCACTTGCATGTGAGTTGGCGGGTGATTATTATTTCAAACGTTCATATATGCGGATTGCAAAAACCTATATGCGAGAGGCTATTTATTATTATCAACGTTGGGGATCTCAAGCCAAGATTAATTATCTTAAATCAAAATATCCTCAGTTAATAAAGATAGAAACTAATCGCGCGAGTGCTTCTTCCAAGCAAGATTCTCCCAGTTTAACGACTATTACTAAAAAATCATATTTAGATATTGAAACGATACTAAAAGCTAATCAGATCCTCTCTGGAGAAATTGAATTGAGTCGGCTTTTAGAGAAGTTGATTGACTTATTGATCAAGAATGCTGGAGCGGAAAGCGGAAGCCTGATGTTAGCTGAGGGAAATAGTTTATTTTTACAAGTCAATAAAAATGCAGAAAGTGATGAAACGGAATTGCTCAAATCAATTCCATTAGAAGAAGCTTCTCAAAAATATTCGATTTCTCCAGAAATTGTTCAATACGTTGAACATACAAAGACTTACCTTGTTCTAGATGACGCTACCCAAGATCAAAGATTTATGAATACCGAATATATTATGAAGTACCAGCCTCGATCCGTACTTTGTATTCCTCTTTTAAATCAGCAAGATTTAGTTGGTGTGGTCTATTTAGAAAATAACTTGAGTACGCAAGCTTTTACTGATGATCGAGTAGAGATGGTCAGTATTTTGGGAACACAAGCAGCGATTTCAATTAGTAACGTTCAGACCATTGCTGAACGTGCAGAAAAGGAAAGACTTAAACTTGAACAAGAACGTCTCAAAATGGAGAATGACCTTTTAGAAAAGCAATCCAAAGAACTGGAAAAAATTAATGCAACGAAAGATAAATTCTTTTCAATCATTTCACATGATTTACGAACTCCTTTTAATCCTATTGTGACTTATGGGCAAATGCTTGCTGAACGTGGCGATAAGATGAAAAGAGAGCTGATTAAAGAGTTTGGTAGTGATATTTTTCAAGCAGGAACAAATGCACTTGAATTGCTAAATAATTTATTACAATGGTCCCGTATTGAATCAGGATCCATGAAATATGAGCCGACAATGATTTCTATTGATGAAATTGTTGAGCGCAGTCTGGAGCTTTATCGTTTTAGTGCAAGACAAAAAGGTATAGAACTCAAGAATCTTCTTGAAAATAAAGTGACTGCCTATGCGGATCAAAATATGATTGATACTGTGGTTCGCAATTTGATTTCCAATGCCATCAAGTTTACTCCAAAGGGAGGTTTTATTGCCGTGGATGCTAAAAATCTCGGAAACTATGTTGAAGTGACTGTGACAGACTCGGGACTTGGAATGAATGAAGAACAGTTGGGTAAACTTTTTGATGCTGAAACACATTTTTCGTCTCAAGGAACTTTGGGTGAAAAAGGAACAGGTTTGGGACTTCTGATGTGTAAAGAAATGGTTGAAAAAAATCATGGCAAAATCTGGGTGAAGAGTCAGGTCAATGTAGGAACCCAATTCTCTTTTACTTTGAGAGACCAAGAGTAATTTCTTATAAAAAAAATAGCCTAAAAATTGACGCATGTTATGACGCAATAAGGATAATTATATCCAATTTGCACAGATTTTTGAGATGATTCAATGACGCATATTATGACGCGATATAATCAAAGAATTCTTTCTTGCTTGATGGTTTTTAGTTCATTTTTTTTTATCTTGCATTTTGTTAAACCAGCAAAAGCTGCGGAAGGTTTTAAAAAAGCCCAGCCAGGTTATGAGTGGTCTTTCCCTCGAGACCATGGAGCCCATCTCGAATTTCAAACAGAGTGGTGGTATTTTACAGGGCACTTCCAAGACGAGCAGGGTCGTCAGTTTGGTTTCCAGTGGACGGTGTTTCGCAGAGCACTTCGTCCACTAACTCAGCAGCTCAAAGAGAAAGAAGGTTTAAATCAGAAAAGTGCTTGGCGGACAAATCAACTTTATCTCGGTCATTTGGCTTTAAGTGATTTAAGTGAGAAAAAATTTTATTATTTTGAGTCAATCCAGAGAGGAGTTTTGGCTTTGGCAGGTGCTTCAGAAAATGAGCTCAAAGTTTGGTTGCCACAAATGAAAGCCGAAACCTTGAACAGTCATATTTTGAGTCTAAGGGGTGAGGGAAAAAAAGCAAACTCTCAACTACTTATTAAGCTAGAGCTTGAGCTTCCAGAACATCCTCTTTTGCATGGGGACCAGGGATTTTCTGCAAAAGGTGCAGAAAAAGATGAAAAGGGCCAGGTTAATGGTAGCTACTATTATTCTTATACTCATTTGCCGACGAAAGGGAGTTTACAGCTCGATGGAAAAAGAGTTGATGTGACGGGCCAGGCATGGATGGATCATGAATTCAGTAGTTCAACTTTGTCAAAAACGCAGATCGGGTGGGATTGGCTCAGTTTGCCTTTAAAAAATGGTGCTGCTTTGATGTTGTTTCGGGTTCGTGATGAACGCGGCTCTCAGTATGATTATTATAGCGGTACCTATTTGGATACTTTGGGAAATTCACATGCTTTGAAGCGTGAGGATATTAAATGGATTGCAAAGAAGGTTTGGCAAAGTCCTCAATCAGGAGCAAAGTACCCTGTGGAGTGGAGTCTTAAAATTTCTCGATTTGATCTAAATGTAAAATTAAAGGCACATTTTAATCACCAAGAATTGATAACTCAAAAAAGTGCCCAAGTCGTTTATTGGGAAGGTAGTGTTGAAGCAAAAATCCAGCATCAAGGCAAGCAATATCAAAGCGATGCTTATTTAGAGATGACGGGTTATGCGAGAAAATTTGAACAACAAATCTAATATATCAAATTAAATATGTCGAAAATTTTAAAAGTATCTCATTTAAAAAAATCATATTTAAAGTCAAATCTAGAGCTGCATGTGCTCAATGGAATTGACTTGGAAGTTCACGCAGGAACTTGGACAACATTATTAGGTTCTTCGGGTTCGGGAAAAAGCACACTTCTTCATTTAATTGCAGGTTTAGATCGGCCGAGTTCGGGTGAGATTTTTTTTGCAGGTCAAAAAATTCATTGCGCTCATGCGAAAGCTTTAGCTCGTTATCGCGGAGAGGATGTCGGAATTATTTTTCAATTCTTTAATTTATTTTCTGCGCTCAGTGTCGAAGAAAATTTAATGCTTCCTTTAATGTTAAAGAAACAAAAGTATCATGAAAGCCAAATAGAGATCATCGAGCTGCTGGATCTACTGGAAATGCGACCCTTATTAAATCGCCGGGTGCAGGATCTTTCAGGTGGAGAACGTCAGAGAGTTGCTTTATGCCGGACTTTGCTCGCCAAACCAAAACTTTTATTGGCTGACGAGCCCACCGGAAGTTTGGATCAAAAAAGTGGAGAATCCGTCATTGCTTTATTGCAGTATGCATGGAAAAAATTTCAGACGACCGTGTTAATGGTAACTCACGATAAGAATCTGAGCCAATTTGCTGACCGAGTTCTCTATATGAAAGATGGGAGGTTAATCTCCTAATGTCTTTTCTGACTTTGCTTCGTTTGATGAGTGGTGCTTATTTGCGGCAAAGGCCGCTGAAAGTCTTCTTGACTGTGTTGGGAATGGCTTCAGGTATTGCTGTTTTTATTGCGATTCAAATTGCAAACCAAAGTATCCTCTATTCTTTTGAAAATTCGATTGAGCAATTGAGCGGTCAGGCAGATCTGACTATTTTTCCTCAAGCAAGAAAACTCAAGGACGCCGATTATGTGCGAGTCAAAAAAATCAAAGGAGTTTCGGAAGTCAGTCCTTTGATTGAAGCTTTTGTGACTTGTATGGGCCAAAAAGAATCCGTCGATCCTTTAAGTAAAAAAATCAGTTTGTTGGGAATCGATCCTATTAGCCGAGCGGCCTTTTTTTCGAAAAAAAACCTCAAGCTAAGTTCATCTGAAAAAAAGCTAGGTGAGCAAATTTTTAATCTGATGATGCGGCCAGGCTGGGTTCTTGTTCCTAAAAATTTTTTAGAAGAGTGCCCTCAAAAATCTAAAAGTATTTTTGAGTTGAGTTTTTCGGGGAAAATTTTGCGTTTTCCCTACCAGGTTTATGAGTCTCAAGAGACTCAATGGGAAACAGCTCCTCCTTTGTTAACGGATATTGCCAGTGCTCAAGAGCTCTTGGGTATGATAGGGGAGCTTTCTCAAATCGATGTCCAATTACAATCGCAAGAAGTCGAAGAGTGGATTGAGCAAAACCTTTCTCAATTTGAACCTGATTTGCGGGTCGTTTCTCAGAAAAAAAGATTGCAGCAAGGTCAATCTTTATTGAGCGCGTTTCAACACAACTTGATTTCTTTAGGACTGATTTCGATATTTGTTGCGGTTTTTATTGTTTATAATGCGGCGAGTATTTCACTGCTCTACCGGCGTAGTCAATTAGCGGTCTTGCGAGCATTGGGAGCGAGTCGACCGAAAGTATGGGTAATTTTTTTAATTGAAATTTTTATTTTGGGGCTTGTCAGTTCAGCTTTAGGAATCGTCTTAGGTTGGTTGATTGCCAATTTAATTTTTGGTCAGGTTTTAGAGACGGTTAATCAACACTACTTGTCGGGGTTTGTTGGGGTTCTCTACTTATCGAATTCGACAATATTCTATGGGCTTGCTTTGGGAACTCTAGCTTCTTTGCTGGGAGCATTGCTTCCTTTGTTAGAGGCCAGCTCAGTTTCTCCCGTTGAAGCGACACGGAATCTTTCCTACGAAAAGCATATTCGCAAACACCCCTATTTACTTTTGAGCTTATTTTTTTTGATGATGCTCCTTGCGGGTTTTTCTTATCAAAGCGTGAGTTTTTCCCAACCCAACTGGGCTTTTCTTGTGGCTTTTTCGGCACTTTTGTCAATTTTGTGTCTGACACCTTTTTTACTACGCTGGCTTTTGCAGCCTCTTAAAATATTTTTTAGGAGGACTCGCCAGGCTTCTGCACTGATGTCCAGCGTACAGATTTTAGAAAATCCTTATCGTTATAGTATGGTGACAGCTGCACTAGCTTTAGCTATTTCACTTTGGATCGGAATTGGAATGATGGTTTCTTCCTTTCGTCTATCTTTAGAAGATTGGCTTCAAGACTCGGTGCCAGGGGATATTTATGTTGACCTTGAATCAAGAGACCAGCCTTTAAATAAATTTTTACCCCAAGAGCTATACTCAAAAGTATCTTCCTGGCCGGAGATTGATTGGATCGATACCCTCAGAACTTTTGAAGTTGATTATCATGGTGAGGTTAAAAAAGTTTCTAGCATTCGTTTGAGTTCCTTAATGCAAAAAGGCTACATGAATCTTTTGGCAGGACAGCGGGAGAGTTTTTCTGAAGAGGAAATAAAAAATTTTAAACAAAGCTCAAGCCCGATTTTTCTCTCAGCTGTTTCAGAGTCCTTTGCTCAAAAAAATCGGCTGAGGCTTGATGATGTGTTCTTGGTTCAAAGTCCCTGGGGAAAGTGGAGCTTCAAGATTAAAGCGATTCTCTATGATTATAGTTCGGAACAAGGGGTTCTTTATATTGATCATTCACAATTTAGCCAATGGCATTTCCAGAGATCGGGATCAGTCGATGATATCGATAAGTATGAAGCATTAGCGTTTTATTTAAAAGACAGCTCTCAGAAAGAGCAACTACTACAGCGCTTATTGACCTTGGCTGAGTCTACCCAAGGCTTGCGAGTTCGTTCTCAACAAGAGGTGTATGATCGCGTGCTCTCGATTTTTGATCAAACCTTTCAGGTGACACAAGCTCTGCGTGTTGTGGCCCTCTTTGTGGCATTTTTAGGGATTTTAAGTACACTTGCTTTGTTAATGGAAGAAAAGCGTCGTGAGGTTGGTTTGCTTCAAGCGGTGGGAATGGATCCAGTAGATATTTATCGCTATGGTTTTTATCAGGGCATTCTTTTAGCTTGGGTGGGATACGTCATTGGAGCAATCGCCGGAGTCACGCTATGTTGGATTATTATTAAAGTGGTGCATTATTACTTTTTTGGTTGGAGTATTCGTTTTTACTTCAATTTTTCTCTGCTCTTGCAAAGTCTTATTTTAACCTTATCTACTGGAGCTATTGCCAGTTTGTGGGGGATTTATTCTTTAAAAAAATTACAGCCTGCTGATGCTTTGCGGTTTGATGAATGATTTCTCTTCTTTCTTTTAAAGCCAAAAGAAAGAAGCAAAGAAAGGGCTTTATCCCCCGAAAAAAATACCTAAAATCTTTATTCACTTTCGCCCAAATTCGCAAACTCGCCCTTCGGGCTCAAACAGTGCGAATTTGCTGGCTTCGTTCATAACGGATTTTGACGGTATTTTTTCGAAGGGGATTAAATTACAAAAAATATTCATAATATTTGAAGTATCATAGTCTTTTACAGAGGGTGAATAATAGTTGTTCCTTGGCCGCTTGAGAAAAGTCCGTAAAAATTTGGAGCTGAAAAGCGTTAAAAACCCATCGCTGTTTGAGCGTAGCGAGTTTGATGGGTTTAGCTTTGAGGGTTCAAATTTTAGGACTTTTACTCATTGGCCATGATTTTTCTTTTGTTACTTTTCTTTGTATCAAGACAAAGAAAAGTATAAAAAAAGCCACTTAGCGAAAGAACTAAGTGGCTAAATACAAAAATAATTAAAATAATATGAAAAATCTATTCCCAGTAGACAGTGTCTTCAATTTCAGCAGCGATGCTGTCGATTCCCATGCCTGCAGGAAGATCTTCGATACTACAAGAGTAAGAATCTTCTTTTTTGCTTTTTGCATGTTCTTTAATGAAAATAGGATTGATCAAGAAGTCCTTATCAGGACGATCAGGATCTCCATTGGCTTGCCAATGATACATTGGACACATGATTCCACTTTTATTTCGGTTTAAGCAAAAAGCGACGTGTTTAGCCGACTTGATGAATTGAGCATCCGTATCGGAGTCACAAAAACCAGCCGAGATATTGGTTGCATCAATGATTTGCTTATCAGAAAGACCTGAAGTATTTAAACCTTCATAGAACTCTAACAAGCTAATAACTTTACCGAGTTGGTAGTTCATGATTTCACCCTCGCCATATTCTCCAATAGCGACGGTTTTTCCGGTGTAGACTCCATCTTCGACTTTTAGACGTACACCAATCACGGCATCGGGCTGAACAGGTAAGAGTTTAGCAGCTTCAACAACCAGGTATTCTGGAGAAGCCGTACTGATGACAAAGGGAATGTTTGCTTTTTCTAAAGCTTTCATAACATCTAGGATTTCGTCATAGAAACGGATAGCCAGTTTATAGTTAGCATTACCGACGGTGACTTCTTCATCTAAACCGAGACCTAGACACCAGTCTGCAGTTTCAGCAGAGTAGGTTGCTGCGTCAACAGGAGTATTTCCTGCAATGATCTGGCCACCAAAGGCGTAATCAGGACGGTAGAGTTTGTTACTGCCAATTGTAAATGCATCAGCAGCATCGGGCTCAGAGGAAACTGCACCTTCATAATAGGCACTGAAGATCGTATCAACGCAATCTGCATTGGTGGGGAGAAACTCTCCATCACCTGCACAGTTAGTATCTAAAGCAGTTTCTAATTCGGGTGAAGCATCTGGAGTGATGAGTTTCCAGTCATTTCCAGCCGGTCGTTTGACGTGGCCATTGAGGGCCATGTAAGCCACAAAACAATTTTCGATATCATTGTAAATTGTGCTATTATCAAAGTCGAAAACGACATAATCACTTGTGTTGTAGTTTGTACCACCCAATGCATGATTATTGAGATATTTTTCTAAAGTTTCACGATTATTTCCATACCAATTAAGAGTTGAATCCAAACTGATCTTATCCGTGGGGGTTTCTTCATTATCGTCGGAGCAGCTGATGACACCAAGTCCGATCATAAGCACTCCAAAAATTAAACCAAAACGTTTCATATTTTTTTTATCCTTTCTCAATGTGACAAAAGAGAATTAATTGTTTCATATTAACAAAGGATATCTAGGTGAACTTTATGACACGCCTGTTACAGAGTTGTAAAATTTGTCTGACATGTTCGTTAATTGTCATAAAATTGTCATCATTTTGTCTTGCTCTTGAATTTTAGAGAACTTTTGAGATAAGGGTAGGGTCTTATGCTGGGTTTTTGGCAAAAATTATCACGTCCTATTATTGCACTTTCTCCGATGGATGGAGTGACGGATGCTCCCTTTCGTTTGATTACTGCACGTCATGGAATTCCCGATGTTCATTTTACAGAATTTACCAATGTTGAAGGACTTTCGCGAAATGCTATCATGATGCTCGATGATTTTTTGTATTCCGAGTTCGAGCGCCCGGTAGTCGCGCAGATTTATGGCTCGGAACCCGAGTCTTTTTATAAAATAGCTATTGTAGTTTGCGAATTGGGTTTCGATGGGATTGATATTAACATGGGTTGC
The DNA here is from genome assembly GCA_024233625.1 of Deltaproteobacteria bacterium. GTDB lineage: Bacteria > UBA10199 > UBA10199 > DSSB01 > DSSB01 > JACKPJ01. The sequence continues at coordinate 131,781 of JACKPJ010000001.1, read as the reverse complement.
CCCGCAAAAAAAGTGGCAGCGCGAGGTTGTGGAGCGGGTTTAATTCGGAACCCTCCTTTAGCTAAAGAGATCATGCGACAGGTCAAGCGAGGAATTCACGATTGGACAGAAGGACGTTCTATTACGGACCTCGGTTTTAAAGCGAAGATGATTCATCGTATTCGCGAAATGAATCTTCTGCGTAGTGGTCGTGAGGATCATCCTGAACGCCGAGCCATTCCAATGTCAGTCAAAACGCGCATTGGTTATGATAGCATCACAATTAAAGATTGGGTGCAACATTTACTCGAGGAAGAACCTGTCGTGATTTCGATTCATGGAAGAACTTTAAAACAGATGTACACGGGTTCGGCCAATTGGGAGGCGATTGCAGAGGCAGCCGAGATTATTAAAAAAACGCCCAGTCTGGTTTTGGGCAATGGCGACCTCAACTCAGCTCAGGATATTATTGATAAAGTGCGTCTTACTCAAGTAGATGGTGTCTTGATCGGCCGAGGCTGTATGGGAAACCCCTGGATTTTTCGCCATAAAGAAAAAATAAAATCGGCATTGTCTTCTCGACTCTTGGATCAAAAGGTTCCTCTTTTTGAAGAAGAACCAATCTCTTTTGAAGATCGTTTTAAAGTCTTGATTGAGCATGCGCGCGTGTTTGAAGAAATTAAAGGGCATCAGCGTTTTACGGCGATGCGAAAGCACTTTGCTTGGTATTGTAAAGGGATGCCTAAGGCCTCTGAACTACGCAACCGGATGTGTCAAACTCATAACAGCCAAGAAGTTGAAAATTTGATTGCAGAATATTCTCAGGAGTATTTGCTTGATTTTTTCTAAATAGCGTTTTTTTAATTTTTATTTTAAAGCTGCTTTGAGTCGATCCAGCTTTCCGTCTTCCAAAAATTGACTTTTCGCTTCGGAACCAAGGTCGCTGAGATATTCTTGCAAGGCTTTCATGGCGTCTTGATAATGTTTTTGTGCATCGGCGGGTCTTCCCTGACTGTTAGCGATTTCTCCCAACTCGTAATCACATTCCCAAGCCCATTTTTGTGAAGCGGCTTGGGGGTAGTGTTTTTTTGCTAAGGTAAAATGTTTGATTGCTTGTGGATATTTTTCGATATCACGACGCAAAAATTTTCCTAGTACCAACTGTGCAGGGCCAATCCATTGAGCGGCATGGTGAACTTTGAGTATTTGCATCGCTTGACTAATGTCTTTTTGTGCTAAAGTTGCTTCACGATTAAACTCATAGAGATAACTACGTTCGATGAGGGCTTCTGCCATAAGAACTGGTTCATTGCAATGCACCAGCATGGCGATGGCTTCACTAATGCGTTCTAAAATACGAGTTTGGTTATTTTCGTTAGAGGAGAGTCGAGACATTAGAAGAAAGCCTTCTGCCGCAATGGCATAAAGATCGCGGAATTGTGCTAAAGTCAGCATTTCGTGAATGAAATAATTGGAAGAAATCTGATCACCTTCTTGGAATAGCATTTGGGCATAATCCATGTAGGCTTTGGCGAGTTTGCTGTAGTTTTGCAGACGAAAGAGCTCTTCAATTGCCGTATCGTAGTAAGGCATTGCTGTTTTGTGATCATGATTATGATAATAAAACTCACCGATCGCCAAGGCAACTTGTCCAGAAAAAGGACTATCCTGGGGACATTTCTTTGCGATCGTAGAGGCTTGTTCTAAAAACTTCACTGCTTTTTGAGCATCCTTTTGGCTGACATAAAACTGGCCAAATTTGAGTAAAACCCGAGTCTGCCCTTCTAAGTCCTGAAGATTGCGATAGGCGCTAAAGGCTTGCTTGAGAGCGGCATCGGCTTGGGGGTGCTTGTCACTGTTGCGTAGAGCATCCCCTAAAATTTCATATGCTTCTGCCTTGAGTTTAGCTGTGGGAAGAATTTTGACAAAATTCGCTTTAAGATATTGAAAAACCTGCTTGCTTTGCCCGCTTTCTGTTAAAAAACGGTTCGCCAGCAAAGTCAGCTCCGGATCTTGAATCCAATTTTGTTCCGGAAAATATTTTTCAAAAGCTTGCCACCCTGCTTTGGCTAGAGAAGTTTCTTGAATTTTTGTGAGCAGCAATTTGAAGAGTTCTAGCGAAATATATTTTGAATAATTGCCCGAAAGAGAATGCGAGATTTGATAAAATTCGTTTCCCATCAACAGGCGTCTTTTCATAAAACCTTGAGTCGTTGCGTAACTGAGAAGATCTCTTAAGGCCTCAATCTCGATATTGAGCAAGTCAGAAAGCACTTTGATATCGAGAGGAATGTTGATTAAACTCATTAATGCAATGAGGGTTTGCCATTGTTTCGGAACATAAAATTCGATTTCGCCGATTCCTTTTGCGAGACCTTGTTGTATTTTGGCAAATGTGACATGAGCCTGTTTTTCTTCCCATAAAAATTGGCCCTGTTGAAATTTTAGAATTTGTTGTTGAGAGAGCGCTTGGCTTTGCCGAACTAAATCGAGAGGCCATTTAAAAACAAGTTTGGGATGTCCTTTCAAACCCAAATCTTCGAATGCAGCCTGGCTTTGTTGCGAGCTGAGCTCTTTGAGTTCAAAACGTCGCCAATTTTTCTCCTTAGTTGCCCAGGACAGTTTTTCACCCAAGACGATCCAGTGCTGATAGGGATGAGCTTCTAGCCATGCTGCAGTTGGACCTTGATCGGCGTCATCGACAATGACGAAAACGATTTCTCCTGGTTTGAGAAAGGCATCGCCTTCCAAGCTAGCGAGTTGCTTTCCATCGATGAATCGTACCATTTGCTGATTGGCATTTAGATGGCGTTGCAATGCTCGAGCAAGAAAAGTTTTTCCACTTCCCGAAGGGCCTATAAATGCCCAACGTCCTCCTCCAATGAGAAGTTGTTGAAACCAAGCTTGAACTTCTTGTAGTCGAAAAAAACTTGTGGTGTCGGCAAAGGGAAGTATCGGTACTTCAAAAGACAAGGCAGTGATTTTTTCTGCAACCTGACAAAAAGCTTTGAAGGCATCGCTCACGCTATAAAAACGCGTGTGCGAATCACGTGAGCAGAGTTGATCGATTAGTTGGGAGAGTTCTTGAGGAACTTCAGTTTTAATATTTTTTAAGGGCGTGAGCTTTTCATGTAATTGCTTTTGAATAATCTCCGAGGGCGATGCTGCACTAAAAGGCAATTGGCCGCTGAGTGCTTCGTAGAGTAAAATTCCCAGGGAGTAAATATCATAGATACTTGCGGCGTGGGGTTTTAAAACATAGTCGGGATTGGCATAAGGAGGTCTTCCTAAACTTTCGACTTCTCCAGGGTTGAGGCGATGTAGCAGACTCTGGATGCCAAAGTCAGTGACTTTAGTCCGCAGTTTTCCTGCTTCGTCTTGGAGTAAAATGATATTTTCAGGATGAAGATTTAAGTGGGGACTTCCTTGAGTTTCTAAATATGCAATCGCCGAAAAAATTTGATAAAAAATTTCTAATTTTTGGGAAAGAGAAAGCTTTGCTTGAAGTTTTTGTAGAGATGAGCCCGCAAGATAAGGCCGTACCAAAAAGGCTTCTTCTCCTTCCCAAGCAACATCCATCACTGGAGCGAGATAGGGATGACTGAGGCGACCGAGATTATTTAAGTAGGCATCGACTAAATCAGGAATCTGCGAACTAAAAACCGAGCCAAAACGCCGCTCGACGACTTGTGAGTCTTCTTTAAAAGGGTTTTTGCAAAGATAAGCTGGAATAAGACGCTCTTTACTGCCCAGAGCTTGGATCCGTGGGTAGCTTGAGTAATCCTCGTTGTTTTGCGAAGTTTCTGAATCTGGATTTTTATTTTGTTCTTCTTCGGTCATTTGCTCAATTCTTGCTTTTTATTATAGACACTTATCCAAGTTTAAACTCTAAAGAAAAGTTTTACTAGAATTTTGATGAGAATGTAAAGTATTGAGAAATTGTAAAGCAAAATGACTCTAAAAGAAGTGAGACTCATGAAACGAGAATTTCTTTATTCTATTTTAAATCTGAATTTTAAGAAGCTGAACTATATTTTGCTCTTTGTATTCTTTTTCTTTACAGCTTGTCGACCTGAAGCTTCTCGCTATTTGACAGTGGGGGCTTATACAGCACCACGTGAGGCTTTGCGGGAGATAAACCGTCTTTTTGAAAAAAAATGGAAAGCCAAAACAGGTGAGAAGGTTTACGTGCAGGCTTCTTATTTGGGATCGGGAGCTCAGTCTCGTGCGGTCGTTGATGGTTTTGAGGCGGATGTCGTCGTACTTTCCCTCGATACAGATATCGAGCGCATTGAGCAAGCTGGTTTGATGACCCATAATTGGAGAGCGACACCTTTTGGAGGAATTTTAACACATTCTTTGGTAGTTTTTGCAGTTCGCCGTGGCAATCCCAAAAAGATTCAGGATTGGGATGATTTAATTAAAAAAGACATCAAAGTTTTGACTCCTAATCCCAAGACGAGCGGAGGTGCACAATGGAATGTCCTGGCGGCATATGGCGCTGCTAAACGTGGCAAAGTAGAGGGGTTTTCAGCAGATGAAAAATCAGCAGGGCTTTTTCTAAAAAAGCTGCTTCAGCAAGTCGTTGCGATGGATAAGGGAGCGCGAGAATCTATTTTGACTTTCGAGCGCGGTTTAGGCGACGTGGCTTTAAGCTATGAGCATGAAGTTATCGAAGGTCAGATCAATGGCCAAAAATACGAAAAAGTGATTCCTTCTTCGACAATTTTGATCGAAAATGTGGTTGCTTTGGTCGATAAAAATATTGCAACACATCAAAATCGCGATTTAGCCGAAGCCTACTATGAGTTTTTATACTCCGACCTGGCCCAATATATTTTAGCTCGACATGGTTTTCGGCCGCTGCATCCCAAGGTGAAAACTAAGATGCAAAATAAGTTCCCCTCTCCTCAAGATGTTTTTAGCATCCGTTATTTTGGCGGATGGCAACAAGCCATTCCAGAGTTTTTTGGAGAGAAGGGAATCTTTACTCAAACTGCCGAGAGTTCTTATCAGAAGTAGAAATATTTTTCTAAACTTCCTTATTGCTATTGAAAGGCAATCCCTATCTATGTATTATGAAAATAACGAATATATCTCTCAATAAAAATAGGGTTTGGGAAAAGAGCTATATTTTAGCTCATTTTTCTCTTATTTCTCCAGTATAATATTAAGTTTAAGTGATTAATATGAATTGGTGTGTTTAATATTATACGAGGAATATGATTTTTAAATGTGAGTATGTTCGAAATAAATCATTTCATTTATAGGGTAGGAGGAAATAATGAAAAGTAAATTTTTCACACCAATATTAGGTGTTATTTCATTGATAGGTGTTGTAATTATTTCAGGAAATGCTTATTCTCAAGCAGCTCCTTCAGCTTCGTCATATACAGTAGACTTAACACGCTTAGACTCTGTTACACTAAATGATTTAGAGTTAGCAGCAAGTCGATATAGTGGGACTGTTGAGTCACACGCTTTATATGGTGGTACAAGCTATGTCGCGTCAGCGACCCTCTCTTTTCCAGATGAAAGTTCTGCGGAAAATTATTGGTTGAGTAATCAAAATGGAGGGACTTCCAGAGCTTGTAAGGATATTATTTCAACTCCTAAAGAGGGACATGGGTGTGTTATTCAATGTACTGCTGGTTCTGGAAAATTTACCTTTACCCAGAATTTTTCTGGGGTAACAAAAGATCTTGGCGGTACTGGTAATATTGCTTGCTTGCCTCAATAAATTTAAACACTAATGGCGGGGAGTTCATTCTCCGTCATTAGTATTTAAAAAATTAAAAAAAATTTTATTCATATATTTTGTCATAAAAGTTTTTTAGTTCTTATTTAAACTTTTCTATTATTGGTACCATAGTTTCAAATAGCTAGTTTACCTCTAAGTTTCTTTATCAAGGCAATGGCGCCACTGCGCTGGCGGACTCCAAGTTTTGAATAGATATTATTGAGATGCCATTTCAGCGTGCCTACACTGATAAAAAGCTTTTGAGCAATTTCCTGATTGGTTAAGTCCGATTCGAGGTGTTCAATGATTTCTAACTCGCGTTTGGTAAGCGGGTCAAAGAGCCCAAAGTCAGAAAAGTGTTCGTCCGAGGATAAAGAACTTTCTGAAAAAGACTCTAGGTTTGAAACTTCTTTAGCAGCAGCGGTTAATTTATTTTGAGTATTTTTTCTATTAAAGACGGAGAAAAAGCGTTGGTGGTATAGTTTATTATGTGGGGTGTTATTTTGATCAAGCAATGCAAAGATATGTTTTTGTTGCTTTGGAGCTTCTTCCCAAAAGACAGTGACATAGCCTTCTGTCGCAGCGAGATTGAGAGCTTCTTGTAAAAGTTCCAGGCCTTGTGATTTTTGTTTTTGCTGCAAGAGAAGATCTGACTTAATGATTTTTAGACGCAGCTTCATGTCCAGTCGACCTTGTTTTTCAACGCGTTGCTCTATCTTGCTCAGTATTTGCAATGCTGTTGAATGTTTTGCTTGAAAACGTAATAAGCGCACTTGAGTGAGTTCAGATAGCTCTGTAAAGATATGTTCCATGCCTTCGGGAATTTTAAATTCACCTCTACTCAAAGAATATTCGCTATCAATGCTTTGAGCTTTTTCTAAATTTCCTTCACGTAAATGCATTGCAATGCGTTCAGCTGCGAGAGTGTATGTTAAACGCGGTGTTTGGCGTTGTTGACCTAATTCTTCGCCTTCGCAAAGAATGGAATCTGCAAGTTGTAATTTTCCTTCAAAGTACCAGAGTCGTGCCAAGGCGCGGTAGGCACTTTTTGTTGGGTTGACCAGTCCATAGATTTCCAATTTGTCGATACAATTTTTGATATAAGATTCAGCTTTTTTAATCTCGCCCAGCTCGTAGTAGATTTCTGCGCCTTGAGCAAATAGGATACTTCCGGAATGAGGATCAAACTGGAGTTGTTCGCTAGTGACGGTATTGGCTTCTTCGATATCGGCTATTATTTTTTGAAGTTTTCCTTGAGCCACTTGAATTTGTGCATCAACAGAGACGCTCATGGCTTTGACATAGGGTGTGCTCACTTCAAGAACCGCTTTTTTAATTTTTTTTATTAAGCTTTCACCTAGTTTAAAGTCATAACTCAATGAACAAGCAATGGCTAAATGCACGCAAATGCTCGCTTCAATGTGTGTGTCTAATTGGCCTGAACATTTGTTGAATATTTGCTCAATAGGAGCGCGCCAATTTTTATAATCATCACGAAACATCGCATACATACATTGAATAATACCAAATACAGTTAAAATGAATGAGCGCTCTGGCTCTTCGAGTAGATGTTGTTTTTCGAGATTTTGAATAATACTCTTGGCTGCTTGTAATTCCTTCGCAGCTTTTTCTAATCTTGAACAATATATGAGGGCGTTTGCATAGGTCATGCGTACGATAGGATTATTTTCGTAGACGGCTGGGGGAAGTTGTTCCAGCCAATGAGTTACACTATAATAATGACCTTGTCGATGAATCATCATGATAAATTCATTGATGAGATGAACTGCTAGTTGAGGATCTTCGGACTGCAATGCCTGCTGGATGGCTTCTTCGCCAAGATTTTGCGCTTTAAACCAATGTGCAGCGCTTAGGGCCAATCGGGGAAGTTCTTGTGGAAAACTTAGCTTGAGTTGGTGGTGCAGAAAATCGCGAAAAAGATGGTGGAAGCGATACCAAGTTCGATTAGAATCGAGCGGTATCAAAAAAATATTGTCGCTTTCCAAATCTTCCAAATATTGTTGAGCTTGATTTTCTCCTGTGACGTTTGCGGCGAGATCGGCGCAAAAACGATCGAGTTGGGAAAGTTTGATTAAAAAATTGCGGACGTCTATTTCCAAAGAGTCTAATACCGCTTTGGCAAGGTAGTCGCTGAGCATACGATTTGCTCCGCTAAAGTTAGAGATGATTTGCTGAGCGTCATAACCTTTTTGCAGAAGCAGGCTTAGCAATTGTAAGGCAGCTATCCAGCCTTCACTTTTGTTTTCGATTATATTTAAAGCCGTCTCACTTAGTTCAATATGTTTGAGTTTGCTAAAAAACTCTTGAATTTCGCTGTGAGTAAAGCGCAAATTTTTAGCTGAAACCGTTTTAAGTTGTTCACTCAAAAGATAGCGGCTGAGATCAATTTGTGCGTTTTCTCGGCTGGCTATGATCAACGTAATTTGTTTGGGAAGATGTTTGATGAAAAATTCAATCATCGACAGGCATTCGGGTTCTTGGATATAATGAAAATCATCCCAAAACAGTGCAATAGGTTCAGAGACTTCTTCGAGATCATTGAGTAGTGATTCCAAAAGGGGAAATGCTGTTGTGAGTGATCCACTTTGATAGGCAGCACGGGCTTTTTTTCCAATTGAATTGTCGATACCAGCAAGTGAAGCGAGAAGATACTCAACCAAAACCGTGACGTCATTGTCGTGGCTATCTAAACTTAACCAGGCTGTTTTAAATCCTGCTTGTTCTAAATGAGTTTTCCATTGGATGAGAAGGTTTGATTTTCCATATCCCGCCGGAGCATTCACAAAATACAAGCGTAGGTTCTTTGCTTCATCTGCATTAATCTGGAGAGCACTGCGCAGAAGGTGCTTTTGACGTTCCAGAGGAGGAAATAACTTCGTCTTCAGTGGGCTAATATAGAGTTGTTTTGTATTCATGGACTAACCCCCTGAAAGAACCTAGACAGATACTATTATAGGCCATCAATAATCTAAAAATGCTTCAGAGTCAGGATTATTTTTGATGTTTTATAAAATAATTCAAAAATTCTTAATCCAAAACCCCGCGCATAATGTCACTCATTAAAATATTTTCTGTAGGCATGTCTAACTCAGTTGCTAAGAATTGTCGCAGTTCTCTTAGGTTGGAACTGTCTTTGTAATAATCTGAGCTTCCATTATTGATGAAGAGTTTTCCGTCAGGAGTGCGTAGAATAAATCCAGCGACAATCACGTCTTGCAAACCTGAAGCAATATTTTTGTGGTAACCCCAAGTGTCTGAGAGTGTACGGAAAACATATTGACCTTGAGAATTTTTTCCAAAAACATAGCGAGTTTTTTCAGCTTGACGAATGGTTCTAATTTCATTGGGGTCAATTATTAGAAAGGGTAAGCCTCCGGATTTTGAATCAGAATCTACATGGTTGATGGCATCTCTACCCACACGAATTTTAAGTGGATTTCCTGGTGGAAGATTTTGCGCAAAGTCGGCATCGCTTTCATCAAAGCTCGTTTGAGTTTCTGCGACTGCGGTATTAATTGCAGAGAAGGGTACTTGTGGACTTGAATCGTTTGCCAAAGGCCATTCATAAGCGACTTCTTCAATATCTCGAGGGTGAATGCCGGCCCTTTCGTACAAAAATTTTTTAATCTGAGTTAAAGATTCGGGTGGCATTTTGTGATCTTGATTATGGTTGTCAATGGTATATTCGCTATCTGAGTGGCGCATGAAGTAACCCGAAGCAATGACTTCACTGGGATCATTTGGCTGGATTGTCTCTGGGTTATTTTCTGTATTGATGCGAAAATATAATTCGCCGTCTGAGCTACGCCCGAGGACATAGTGGACAGAACTGTCAGGTGAAAAACTGTCACTTGTCACGTAATCGACAGCGGCTTGCCCGGTGATGTCACCTTGTACTGGGCGTTGACCTTCACGTGCATAAGTCGGATCGGCTTTATTAAACTCTGAAGGAAGCTCGATTTCATTAAGTTCAATGACAGCAGGGTCAGTGTTGCTACGAATGAAGGCGACAGGTTCTCCCATACGAACAGCATTGCCCCGCTGGGCAATTTCTGGATTAAATCGGACGCCCATTTCTGGTGGAAAGAGCGTGACGACGGTGGACCCCATGTGGAAGATACCGACTTCTTCACCGATATCGAGCCAAAAAGGATTTTGCGAGTTTAAACGCTTAAGGTTGAGTCTTCCGACGCCGCCTGTATTTCCTTCTGTTTGAATGAGTTTGCCTTCTTGCACTTCATAGATCTCACGTATTTGCTTGGCGGCACTTCTTCGAGACCAATAGCGGCGACTATGGTGAAAGTCGACAAAAGGAGTCGTGACGCCTGAGACACCGACAGCTGCAACAAAGACCATGACGAAGGGGTGACCATCCGGAGTTTTAAATTCCAAAATAACTCGTTCGTTGGTGGTCATGACGGGTTCTGGAGAGTCGAGTTGTACGGTGAGACCGACACTGCGCAGGCGGCCAGGTTCGCGAATAATGCGCACGAGTTCTCCAGCGATGGGCATGTGCATGCGATGATAATTATGAGGAGCCAGGTAGGTATTGTTGAAGACGCCTCCATAAAACCTTTGCGCTAAATTTTCAAATCCGGCGACTAGATCGAGGGCGCTATAGCTAATGCCTTTGACCAAAATTTTTGCTGGAACCAGCTCTCCATTGGGCCCAGGGACCGTCGTCAGGTTGCCATAGCCGATCTTGATTTTTAGGGCATCCAAAGCCCCGCGAAATAGTGCCCATGGGCCGTTTCCATAAGGAGGCAGAGGAACCTCTGTACCATCTTGAACTTCAATAATTTGTCCCTCAGGCCCGATTTCTCCGATTTGGGCAAAACGTCCATCGACTTGTGAGACGATCGTGTCTGGTCTGGGGCCTCCAGGTCGAGGACTGCCATTGGGTAGTGCGTCAATGGGACGGGCACCTTCTTTTAATTTCCGAATAAAGATATCGCCCCAGCTTGGAGCTCTTTTATAGCCATCCGGGCCCGCAAAATCGGCGGATTCCTCTAAGTCGGGTTTGAATGCATCGATGAGAATTTTAGAAAATAAATTTTTATACCATTTGCGTTGGCTACGCGCGGATCGGTCCAGAAAATTAGTGATCGCAACTTCGAGAGGATCAATCACAAATCGGCGTAAGAGACGTTTGCTTAAAGGACTGGGTAAGGGCTCTTGATAGCCTTCTTGACGGCCATTAGGAAAAATAGAGTTAGGTTGCGGTTCTTGGGGTGACCCGCTGCTGCCTTCATGAGTAGCCGAGAAAAATGCATCGGGTAGACTACTGCCGCCTGCCATGGCTAACGCGGGGTCAAAAACACTAGTGCCCAGACGGCCCTCCAAGACTTTATCAAGAGCTTGGTTAAAGCTTTCATTGGCTTCTTTGAGGCGAGCTTGAGTTTTTTTACTCATATTTAAGAGGGCGCGTTGTAAGCCCGGGGCCATGCCTTGGATGGCGGCGTCTGCACCCATCGATCCAGCTCGCAAAAGGCCTAAGGTCTTGGAGTATTGCCACATGTATGCGCCAAAGTCTTGTGCAGTTTCACCTTTGAAATTGTCATAGGTAGATTCGAGACCATAGAAAGAGGCGCTTCCTCCCAGGATATTAGCAGCTTCTTTGGCGAAGATTCCTCCATGGCCGACAGTACCTAAACTTTGCCCTCCATGGCTGAGCTGATGCATGCCGTAGGGGACACCCGGAACTTGAGAGACAATTTCACCTTGAGGACCACGCAGGTTGACAAGTCGGGTCTCACTGCTGCCTCGTGAAGCGAATTTTTTTGGGTAGATCAAAGCTCCGGCGGCGTTGCGTTCTAAAATAACCGTATCGCGTAAATAAGCGTCATAGACTTCAACTGTATAGCCTTTGGGAATTTCTCCTCCGCGGATAACCATACGGCCGGCCGCATTTTCCAAACCGACGAGCTCACCGCCGCGGGTGATGGGGCTTAATTGCAGGCCGCGCATGGAGGCAAATCGGGAACCTAGACCCAAAGCTCCTCCCACAGCACCAAAAGTGAGCACCATAGCATAAAGATGAAGGGCTTCACCGCTATCCCAGTTCATATGGACGTCTTTTCCGGTGATCATCGACATGAGCTGAGCTTGTTGATACTCCATGGAAGTATACATCGCCGTGCTTCCGACACCTGCAGAAGCAAGCAGATTAGCGTATTGACCGCCTTTTTGAAGGGCCTTGGCCCAAAATTCTGGGTTGCGGGTCATTCCGAGTGCGGCAGCGATATGGGGGCTATAACTTTTAGCTGCAGCTTTGGCGCCGATGCCAACACCTGTTTGAAAGCCTTTTCCGGCTGCCCAACCCACTCCACCACTGGTGAGCAAGAGGGCGAGTTCTCCACCTAACATGAGAGTTCGATTGAGGCCTTGTTGAAAAGTAATATTGGAGACACCTAAACGGCTGGCGAGTGCGACTTCATCCCAATGATTTGCGGCTTTGAGTCCCATATCGGTTACTCCACCTGCACCCGCGCCAACGATAATTGCTGGTGCAGCACCGCCTGTTAAGAGGCCACCGATAACTCCACCACCGAGCATCCAAGCCAGGGTTTCTCCATCGCTATCAGTCGCGTTGCTGAGTGCAACTTTAAAACCTTCCCATTTATCATCCACATCAATCTCTTCGATATTGCTGCCTTTGGGAACGAGCTCTCGGAGTTTAATTAAATCTGGATCGTTGAGACTGGCTTGTACAGCAAGTAATTGATTTTCTTGGCCATATTTATCCAAAAGTTCTTCGTGGAGTTCATACCAGCGCAGAGTATTGCCTTTACTGCGTGCGAGCTCCGCTAGCATCAATAAACTATTTGAAGCAACATCGCTGTCTGTCTCATGATATTCGGCGTAAATGCTTGAAGCCAAACGCATGGCTCGTGTTTGATTGGTCTCGAGGTCTTTGCTTGGATCACTGAGAACATCATTGACCTCCATGAGCTTGACGCGTCCACGAAGCCCTCCAATGAAGCTGTTGGCTTTCGAGTCTCCATATTGCTCCATCCATGCATGGCGAATTTGCCGCGAGGATTCTGTGTCGTGGTTGGCTAGATGCATACGGGCAAGTAAAAAACGGTTGTGAGCCTCGGCTTCGTTGACATCGGAGGCAAAGCTTAAGCTGTGATGGCTTTCTTCTAAAATATTGATGGATTCCTCTGCACGGGGTTTATCGGCATCATCGACAATGCTTAAGCTGGGTGCGTAGCTGAGAGAAGTGAGCTGGACGGCGATCGCATGCTTAAAGAGAGCATGGTCTCGGTATTCCTCTTCGCTCATGTTATCTGCATTGGCGAGTTCGCTTGCATTGATTTCATCCCAAACTTGATAATAGGTCTCTGCAGCGCGGTCGGGATCTCCTGCTTTGGCTAAAGTCATCCCTAAAACAAGTTGACGTTGTTCTTGAGGTGCACTGGCAAAACCACGCTCCACAATGGCTTGGAGCATCTCGGTGACGTCATTGCGTTGAGAATGCAGTTTTGCTTTTTTTTCGATAATTTCCTGACGTTTTGTTGCCGCCAAGGCTAAATTTGTGGGGTCGACCTCGCATGCGTCAGGGTCTTCACTGCAGTCTGTCGAAGGAGATTCTAGGTTTTCAATTTGGTTTTCGAGTTGTAAAATTTTGGTGTTACTTGTGTAGAGATCACCTTCCTCGGTTTGCAGATAATTATGAATGGCTTTTTGAGCAATTTGAGGATCAGGAGCTTGCTCGAGGGCAGCTAAATAATAGTCGGTGGCGTTTTCGACATCGCCATGGACTTCTTTTTCCTGAGCAATGGAGACGATGCTTTGTGTTACTAGCTCGTTGAGTTGGATGCTAGCAGTTATCTGGTCTTCCGGAGAAATTCCATTTTCGGGGTCTTTGATGGCGGCACGTAAGAATTCAAATTGAGTTAAGGCTTCACCCAGCTCGTTGTTGCGCAAAGCTTCTTTGGCAGACATCAAGACCAGTCCACCTTCGTTGTCGGTTTTTGCATAAAGTGTTTCGAGCTCATTATTGACGCGTTCGAGGGCTTCTTCATCACCAATAATGGCATAATTGGTGGCAGCAAGCTCAAGGGCTTGGACTTTTTGTTCGAGCCCGATGAGAGATTTTTTTTGATCTGCGATGGGTCCAGCAGCAAGGTTGATTTCACTGGAAAAAATTTCCGACTCTTCGGCAATTCGGCGTAACTGGACTGGATTAAGACTTTGCTGTTTGGGAGCTTTTTGAGGAGTTGGTCTTTGAGCGATGGGATTTGTATTTTCGCAAAGATAGCTATCTTCGGAGCTTGTGAATTCATCAGATATTGCCGTCATGTTGCGACTTGGTGAAGAAACAAGCTCTGGTACGGACATGTTGGCTTCTTCTGAAGGAAGAGGTTGCTTAGTGAACACATCGATGGATGAATAGTTATTAGAATCTGAAGCGTTATTCTCCCATTGGGATATATTTTTATCGGAATCTACCCGGTCCATAATTGAACTCCTAGTTTGAATTAAGGATGGTTTAATATCTAGAGGATTGAATGAATCATGATGTCTACTAACACTTCAATACGTAGAACATAAATGAAGGTTTTATTCAAATTTAATTTATTTATTATCATTATAAATGAAAATTATAGGGAGTTTAGGATGACACCTCATCAATAGAAGAGGTTCATGAGCTTATTCTGGTCCATCAAAAAAATACCTTTAAATTCGAAGTGAAATCGAGCTTATAAAGATCTGCACTGTTTGAGCTACGATTCTCGGGGGAAGAAAAAAGTTTGGAAATTATTCGAGAGTGCTGTTGCTGACTAGGGTATAACCGACTAATTTAGGTTTGCCGTTTTCGGTTAATTTTTTCCAAAAAATTCTATGTTCATCAGGATGTAAGGTTTGACAGCCAGCACTTCCAGTGATTTTGAGTCCGCCTCTATGAATAATCATCGATTTTCCAGCAGAAGCAAAAACTCTTTCATCGAAGTCCCCATCATGATCTATATCTCGCTCTGCGTTAGCATCTTTGAGGGGACGTAAAACATTTCCATATTTTTCGCTGTATCCAGGTTTAAATTCATAATAACCAGGACACATTCTGCCAAGGTCTCTTATTCCATCTCCATTGGCATCAACTCCCTCAATTTTTTTTGGGTCTGTACAATATTTACTATCATAGCGAGCGCTGGGTTCGGTATTGGCTTGAAAGTATTCGATGTGTTCTATCCCTTTTTCGTCAGTCCAGAGCATTACCATCGTATCATCATAAATACCTTTATTCTTATTTACGGTAGTTAAGTTTTCATTTCTTAATGCGACAATATTGCGGTATTGGAAGCCTTCTAAAAAAGTGCCGCCATTTTCTTCAATGATGGTCCGGTATTTATCAAAAGGTTTTTGTTTTTTAGGTTTATTTTCCAGGATAAGTTTTTTTAATTCTGCTTGATTATAGGAGTTATTTTTTAATTCTTTGATTTGCTCCAATGTATAGATAGGATATTTTTTATCGACACGAGTGGCATCACTTGGATTGATATTAACCTTAATTAGATCTCCTAAATCCCTGCTGGATTGACGTGAAGATTCATTATGTTGAACTCCATCAGAGGGATCCGGATTTTTTGGATGCTTCTTGATAAGATTATCCGAAGGTTTTTGCTGATTGAGCCTTGTATTTGGAGTAACACTCTTGATACTCATGTTAAATCCTTTTTTGTATGTTCATCTATAATTATTTAAATGAATAAATGATGTTCTGCCGTTTGAGATTTATCGTGTTATCGAAATAAAAAGTTTCGCGAAAAAATACAAAAAATACTTAAATATCTTTTTATAAAGAAAAGCTATAGACAAATAGGTTCGAAATGTTATTGAAAAATGAATATTGGGCTATTGAGTGCTGAATTTTCATTTTTTTGGATACAAGTCTAGCATATCTATAAAGCCTAATAACGGGTAATCTTTCAACAAATTTAGATTTTAAGGGTAAGGAAAATGTCATTGAACACACGCTTCACCGGAGGGGTGGGTGTTAATATGACCACATTTCATGAAGGGAACTTTTTAAAAAGAGACCTAGTTACTAGTTTAAAAACTCTCAACTCAGAGACAATATCTGCTTTTGTTCATGTCTCTAACATTCCATTCACTGTTCATTTTCATCAATTGCGCTTTCCGGCTTTGTTTTTCGGAGATTCAAAGTCCACGGAAGTAGCCTCAGTTGAAGACTTAAAAGCGGCAGCTCGTGCTGTGATTAAAATTAGCACTGAATTTAATCGTGAGTGGAAGGGACTGGCTAAGTCCGACCCTAAAGCGCTTCGAGAAATTGAAGCCTTGTTTGAGGAGAGACGACAAATTAAATCGCGTCTTAATCGTCAAAAAGACGGTGAGAATTATTTCGAGGAAATTGCGAAAGACTTGATTTCTAATTATTCAAGAATTCATCGTTGGCTTATTGCCCACTCTGAACTTGAGCATCTTATACGGAAGGCATACCCTCACTCTGAATACGTTTCTCCAACTGTAGGTATTTTTGCTCCAAAGAGTTTATTACAGGCTTTTGTGATGTTATACGAATCTGTTCAGAGTTATGGTGGTGAAGTGAGCCCTTTGCGCCAGGCCTTGCGAAATCAAATGGAAACAGGAAACGAATCTCAAGTGAGTACTTTGAGCTTCAGTATTTATGCTGCTTTGTTTAAAAATCCTGAAATGTGTGCAGACTTACGCAAGATTTCATTCCAGTTTAGAAAAATGTACTATAGCAGAAAAGGTGATGTAGAGGTCCAGGAATTAGATGCTTTGATTTCAGCCCGTTATCAATTGATGGATCAAGATTTAGATAACCCAAGTTTAAATACAGAGGACGTCATCAATCGACTCAATGAAAATGCAAAAGCCTTTAATCAATGGATGGTCAAGTACCCTGACTTTATGCAGTCTTTAGAGAAGATGTATCTCGAGTCTCAAGCAAATCCCCATTTGGAAAAATATGATGTGATTAGTTTGTATCTTATGGCTACAGATCGAGAAATACAGAGTTTATGTCGCGAAGTTTCGGCGCATCATAAAAAATGAACTCGCTTTTTTTTCGTTATTTTTTTAAGACATTTTTATGTCTTTCTATGCGGATTTACATATTCATTCCAAACATTCGTATGCGACGAGTAAATATTGCGATTTAGAAAATCTCGCTTTTTGGGGGCGGCAAAAGGGGATTCAGGTTTTGGCGACCGGAGATTTTACTCATCCTCTATGGCTCGCTGAACTCAAAGAAAAGCTTATTCCTGCCGAGCCGGGACTCTTTCGTTTAAGACCCGATATAGAAAAATCTGTTTTGAGTGGCCTTGCCGGTTCTTGTCATGGTGATACGCGTTTTATGCTCAGTGTGGAGGTTTCCACGATTTATCGCAAAGGCGACAAAACGCGAAAAATTCATCATTTAATTTATGCTCCGGATTTTCAAAAAGCTGAAAAAATCAATCATCGCTTGGCCAAGATCGGAAATTTAAGTGCCGATGGCCGGCCAACTCTAGGTTTGGACTCTCGTCATTTGTTGGAAATTGTTTTAGAAGCGGGAGAGGATTGCTACCTAGTTCCAGCTCATGTTTGGACTCCTTGGTTTGCGATTTTTGGAAGCAAATCTGGCTTTGATTCTGTGACAGAATGTTACGGAGATCTTGCCAAGCATGTCTTTGCTTTAGAAACCGGCCTTTCTTCCGATCCCCAAATGAATTGGCGTATTTCGCATTTGGATCGTTTTTGTTTGATGTCCAATTCGGATGCACACTCTCCTGCAAAAATTGGGCGCGAGTCCAATCTTTTTCATTGTGACATGGATTATTATGCGATGAAGCGTGCTTTAGAAACAGGCATTGGTTTTGGGGGAACGGTGGAGTTTTTTCCTGAAGAAGGAAAGTATCACTTGGATGGACACCGCCGCTGTGGGGTGCGTTTGACTCCAGAGGAAAGTCGGGCCCGGAGTGGTATTTGCCCTCACTGCAATCAGCCTCTGACCCTGGGTGTGATGTATCGAGTGGAGCAGTTGGCAGACCGTCCTGTCGATTATATGCCGCCAGATGTTGTTGAGTTTAAAAGTTTGATTCCTCTCCCTGAGGTCCTTTCAGAAATTTTGAAGGTGGGTCCCAATAGTAAAACTGTTGCGGTCAAGTACGAAAATTTGTTGAAAGATTTAAGCGATGAATTGAGTATTTTAAATAAACTTCCTTTGGAGGACATCAAGCGGGCGGCAGAAAAGTCGAGTATTCCGCGCTTGGATGAGGCGATTGCCCGGATGCGTCGGGGAGAAGTGATTCGGGAAGCCGGTTTTGACGGAGAGTATGGACGAATTAAACTTTTTGGCGATGAGAAAGAGCTCGTCTACCAGCCTTCTTTGGATTTAGGAATTTAGTTTTTATATTGAGTCTTCATGGAGTCCGAATATTTTGTTTTTATATTATCAATCTCGAGTATATTGGTTCCATTCTAATTAATGTTTAACAGCTTTATGAGTGAATCTATAGTTTTTAGTTAAAGGAGTTCTTTTTCTAATTCGGGTTTGATTTTTAAAAGTTCCATTTTGACTTCTTTACGGAGCTGGTTTTCATCGATTTCGTAATTGGCTCTGTTTTTTGAATCCGGGTTGAAGACATCAATGGCTGTAAAGACACGACCAATTGAATCGCTAACATTTCGAGCAATTTCACTTTGATTCTCTGAGTCTACATAAACATTCCATAAATCAATGTATTTATCCTCAAAGCTATTAGCTGAGATTTGTTTGAGTAGATACTTTTTCATAAGTACAAAAAAGTTATTTGTGACTTCATGTATATTTGTATTCATTGCACATTTCCTGTTTTTAGTAAGTCTAAAGCTTGACCTTCGCCAAGTTTCCACCCAGAAATAAAGTTATGTTCTAGGTCTAACATGACATTGATTTTAGTTTCAGGGTGGTAAAAATGCAAGACGCTTTGAGTTTTGCGATGAGTTCCCCGAATAGGGATAATTTGCGAATCTTTTATATAATTAGTTAATGCTTGTTTGAAATTTTTAGCATTTGCTAAGTTATAGTTCCCTTGAACCTCAAAGCGATACGCATGCTTAAACTTCCTCTGCAGTTGTTGGGGTTTAAAATAAGCTTCCCGACTGATTCCCATATCAATCATGTCGGCGACTTTGTCGGAAATTTTTAGATGATCGAGTTTGAGTTTACGAAGTTTATGGACCCTTCTCATTTGTTTGGAGAAGTTAGCTAGTTTAGAAACCGTAAAGCTGGCCGCGTCATCAATGGGCATGGCCGGAGTGCTGGCCTGAGAAGCAATGGCGAGTTCTTCAAAGCTGGGTCCGCCGCTTTTGACAGACTTTTCTTCAATTTTCGCAGGTAGGTCAAAAAAGAGAGTTCTAGCAGCCGTGTTGACGTAGTTGACCAAGACAGCTCCCGCCCCTGCTGTGTTATTCACTCCTCTTAAAAAGCTATTGAGATAGGGATTTTTAGATTGAAAGTTGGTGGCTCTCACTGAGTCCCAATGAGTTCCCCATTCTCCTGTGATGTCGGTGTTCCAATCTTCTTTTTTGTTGAGGTTTTTTTGTAAGCGCTGAAGTTTTTGGTGATCTTGATGTCGGTTTGGTTGTGTTTGCTGTGAAGGCTTGTCTGTATTTTTTTCTTCATAGTTAGAGTCTAGGTTGGAATGTGATTTTTGGGTGCAGGTTCCTTCATCGTTAGGAAGAGGAGTTAAGATAAAGCCATGAATATTTTTATGATGAATTCCCATAAAGGGAATATAAGCAAGATATGTACCAAAGGTTTTTACTTACTTTCTTTTTCGAGGAATCTCCCTTTTATTACTGATAAATTAAAATTGATGCATTAGGAATAAAAGTATTTCTACAAATAATTCGTTCGATTTTTGAACGATGACGGTTTGAAAATCGAACGGGTTAAGTTTGTGGAAGTGAACGAGATTTTTTCTTTTTGAGTAGGTGCATGATGACAGCGGCTAGAATAATGATGAAGACAAGTCCAATGGAGATCCCATTAAAATACTTTTCGAGCCATGTTTGAATTTGCGCTCCCCAAAAATAAAACAAAGCTGCAACCATAAAAAACCTTCCTGCCCTGCCTAAGAGTGAGGCTATTAAAAAGGTTTTAAAATTAACGCGAAAAGCTCCGGAAGCTATCGTGAATACTTTGAAGGGAATGGGCGTAAAGCCTGCGATTCCAATGGCCCAAGCATCATAGCGATTAAAAAGCTGTTCAACTCGCTGAACCCTTTCTTCCTTAATAAAGCGATGAAGCAAAGGTTGACCGCCTTTTTGACCAATCCAGTAGCCAAACATTCCTCCTGTGAGAGAAAATAAAGTACAAAGCAAGGCAAAAAAGAAAGACATTTCGGGCCGGGCTGCCGCCATGGGGATCATGATCAAATCAGGGGGTAGTGGAAAAAAAGAAGCTTCCGCAAAAGCAGTGATAGATAAAGCCCATTCGGCATAAGGGCTTGACGCCCAAGCGATGGTCCAATTGTATAAATCTTGTAACATATGTTTGTCTGTTTTTATTCAAGGTTATAAGCTCAGGAATTAGGACTGGCTGGATTGCGAAAAAAAATGACGTAGATTATCTTCGATTTCCCTTAAGTTATTGCAGCGTTTCACTCCTTTGATATCCCAGCTATGATAACTTAAAACAACCTTTCCTAATTTTAGAGCAATGGCGATTTCGCTTAAAGTACCATAGCCAATTCCGACAGCAACTAAAATATCTGCCGCATGTGCGATTAAATTATTTCGTGAATGTCCCATATTAGTGGGAATAACATACGTAACATAAGTATTAGCATCTTCTTTGCGGCCTGAAGGTAATATGCCTATAATCGTACCCCCGGCTTGATCGCAACCTCGGCTGGCTTCTTCCATGACGCCTCCTAAGCCACCGCATACCATCGCTAATCCCATGGCTCCAATGAGCTTTCCCACTTCAAAAGCGATCAAAGCCTCTTTTTCTTTGGGTTGTGTAACTCCAATAACTCCTACCAGGGGTTTTGCCATAGCTGCTTTCTCCATTTTATAGTTTATTGGCCCGGCTAGTCTGTTTATCTTAGTGGACTTGTTGAAAAATAGCTTTCTGAAGCGGCTTTGATGAAATTCTTATTTTTGAAAGCCTAAAAAGTACGAGAATTTTATCAGCCTGGCCCTGCGGCGGTGCGTGAGCCGCGGGCCAGAAAGCGGAAGAAAGTTATTTTTCAACAGGCCCTAAATAGATTTCTCAGAGATAGAATGGGCTAGAATATTTTAGGATGTCTCTTGAACGAAATCCAGAACTTTTGTAAGTAGTTCTTCTTTTAAAACTCTAAAATCGAACGGGTTAAAAATGTCCGTTTGGGTTAAGAAGTAGAAAATATGCATCGTATGATTATTTTTGACATTGATGGTACCTTGCTTATGACAGGAGGTGCAGGGAAAAGCGCATTTAATAGCGTATTTGCTGAGCTTTATCAAATTTCCGAAGCCTGGCAGGATATTTTGCCAGACGGTCGGACTGACCCTAGTCTTATCAAGGAAATCTTTCAAAAAAATCTGGGTTATAAGCCCGAAACCAAGGCTTATCAAAAGGTTGCTAAAATCTACATTGAAAAGATGGAACAAGCGTTGCAGGCTGCACCGCGTTTTCGTCTCTTGCCAGGGATTACGGATTTATTAGAGACTCTATTTCAGCGTTATCCTCAAGCATTGGGAATTGCGACTGGAAATTTCGAGGATAGTGCACAACTCAAACTTAAGCGAGCTGGCTTGGAAAATTATTTTAGCTTTGGGGGTTTTGGGTCTGATAGCGAAGATCGTTTAGCATTAACTCGTAAGGCTCTCGAGAGAGGTCGGCAAGCGCTCAAAAGGTGGATTCCGCCCGAAGATGTTTTTTTGGTGGGAGATACTCCCCATGATATTCGTTGTGGAAAGTTATTAGGAATGAATACCGTTGCGGTAGCTAGCGGTAGTCACTCTAAAAAAGAGCTTTCATCCTATCAGCCTGATTTTCTTTTGCAGGATTTTTCTCAAGTAGAAGAAGTGATTTCTATTTTTGAAATTTAGTTTTTATGGGTCTCTTGAAAAAGTACTTATTTAGAGAGTGTTCAAAAGGATAAGCTACGCGGCGGAGAAAGATTTTAATCAGGAGGCGTACTTAAATGTACGTTGAGTGATTAAAATCTTTCTACAACAAAGTAGATTGCCCTTTTGGACACTCTCTTAATCGTTATTATAACGGATCAGTAATACTTCCATACTTTCGATGATGTCGTTTTCGTTGAATACTAAATTGACCTCAACCATACGCTTTTTGGCTTTTTTGATGCGTTTGCCAGGCTTGCTCATTAAGACAATGCTTTCTTCTTTGGGATTTTGGAGCTTGTAATTCCACATTTGTGTATAGCTCCATTTTTCTTTTCCGGTGCGATAGTCATAACCAATGACATTGGGACCGCCTAATAATTCTAGGACATCGAGCTGATCACTTTGACATTCGGTAATGGAACCTAAAAACTTGGCCAATTTTTGGCGGGGTTCCCAGGTCATAATTTTGATTTTGGGATCCGGAGACTGAGAGCTGCATACCGGAGGTGGGGGCAAGATTTCGTCGAGTTCAGCTTCGGTATTTCCATTAGCAAATGCATGAGAAGTCATGGATGTAGTTGCTAAGAAAGTGAGCAATAGAATCATATTTTTGAAAATTGATTTTTTCATAATGTTTACACCTTTAAAGCTTTTAGATTAATCATGTTAATTCCACGACTCCTGATTAAAGCAATATGCAAAATAAGATCCTGATATTGTTTAATAAAATAATCTCATTGCAATTTGAACTTATAATTATAGAATACTTTCCAGAGATCACTCTGTCAAACTTTAATCATTTGAATTCTTAAGCCTCAAGGAGGAAAAATATGCCATCTTTTGATGTAGTCAGTGAAGTGGATCATCAAGAAATTGATAATGCTCTTAACCAAGCTCGTAAAGAGATTACAACGCGCTATGACTTTAAGGGTTCTCAAACAGAAATTACCCAAGATAAAAATTTTATCAATATCGTCAGTGAAGATGATTACAAGGTCAAAGCGGTCCAGGATATTATTCTTTCCAAGGTAATCAAGCGAGGGATTGATGCAAAGGCTCTCAAAATGGGAAAAGTAGAGGGCGCGGCGAGCAGTCGTATGAAAAGTCAGGTCGAAGTCTTGGAAGGTATTTCAACCGAAATTGCTAAGAAAATGGTGCAAGAGATTAAGTCGGCTAAACTCAAGGTGCAAGCACAGATTCAAGATGAGCAATTGCGAGTAACGGGCAAAAAACGGGATGATTTGCAAGAAGTCATGGGAATGTTGAAAACCAAAGATTGGGGTATTGCTCTGCAGTTTAAGAACTTTAGAGATTAGTCACCTCTGGATCCCATTATCTCGGTTAAAATTTAAGTCGAGCTAAAATAAGACGTTGTATAAAGTTTAATAAACTTCTTTCTCGTCAAACACTTTTTCGTCAATAATTTTTGGCCCATTTTCGGTAATTTCAGTGAAAAAACAGCTACGATATCCTTTATGACATGCAGCAATGTTTTGTTCAATTTTAACGAGTAAGCAATCCTTGTCACAATCATAGTAGATATTTTTGACTTTTTGAGTGTGTCCGGAGCTTTCTCCTTTTACCCAAAATTTTTGGCGGGATCTTGACCAATAAGTTGCAAATCCAGTTGCCAAAGTTTGTTCGAGAGAAGCTTGATTCATGAAGGCAAACATCAAAACTTCTCCATTTTCGACATCTTGAATGATTGCAGGAATCAGCCCATTGCTGCCATATTTGAGTTGCTCGATAATTTCTTTTAATTTTTCATTTTCCATCATAATGACTTCCTAACTAAAACTCCTCTTTTGCTCAAGTAGTCTTTTGTTTCTTGAATAGAATATTTTCCAAAATGGAAAATAGAAGCTGCTAAAGCAGCATCGGCATGGCCTATTGTAAGACCTTCGTAAATATGTTCAAGATTACCGACACCGCCTGAGGCAATGACGGGGATGGATAAGCGTTCATTGACAGCTTTGAGGAGTTCCAAATCGTAACCTTCTTGAGTACCATCTCGGTCCATACTCGTTAAAAGAATTTCTCCGGCACCCAATTTTTCCATTTTTTCGCACCAGTCTAAGGCATTGAGTCCGGTTGCTTTGCGACCACCATGGGTGAAGATTTCCCAGGATTCGTTGACGCGTTTTGCATCAACCGCAACGACGATGCATTGACTGCCAAACTTTTCTGTCGCTTCTTGAACAAATTCAGGCCGGTGCACGGCGGCGGTGTTGATGGCGACTTTGTCGGCGCCTGCCATGAGTAAGCGGCGAACATCCTCTAAATTGCGGACTCCTCCGCCGACGGTGACTGGCATCATACATTTTTCGGCAGTTTGCTCGACGATATCCAAAATGGTATCGCGATTATCGGAGCTGGCGGTAATATCTAAAAAAGTTAACTCATCTGCGCCTTGACGTTCGTACTCTTCAGCGACAACAACAGGATCACCGGCGTCCACTAGATTTAAAAATTTGGTACCTTTAACGACCCGTCCAGCATCCACATCTAAACAGGGGATAATTCTTTTTGTTAACATGCTGATTACCTACAATTATTGTTTTAAGAAGTCTATCCCCCTTTTTTATAAAACTTGGAGATAACGTTAATTAAGTGAGTTAGCTAAAAAAAAATTATCAGAACTCCATTGACTCTTATTGCTGAATAGGCTTGTGTCTCCCTGTGTTAGAATTTCCCAAAAGTTTAGAGAAAGTTCTTTTATCTTATATAAGAACATTAGCGGCTCAAAAGAAGTCCGTTTTTGCGAAGGATGCGCAAGATTTTAATGATAAAGATCTGCGTTTTTTTTCAAAAGCTGTTCGTCAGCTTTCTGATCTTTTTACGAAAGAGCGTGCTGAGCTTCCCTCGGGTTATCTGAATCATTTGCCTTGGCACATTGCTTACTTACTTTATTTTCTTCCCATAAATTTTTCTAAAGCTTGTTTTGTTTTTCAGAAATTTCCCAAATCATTTTGGCAGCGATCGAATTTTAAATTGCTTGATTTAGGTTGTGGCCCAGCCTCGGCTAGCTTGGCTTTTTTGCACTGTCTTAGTCAAAAAAATAAAGAGGCGGAAGTAGAAATTCATTTACTAGATCAAAATAGAAAAATCTTAGGCTCAGCCCAAGACTTGCTAAAAAATTGGCAAGAGAATGAAAAGCTGATAAAAAAAACTTCTGCGCGTTTGGAATCTAAAAATCTATTGAAAGCCCGATTTCAGCAAAGATTTGATTTGATTATTTTTCATCATGTCATTAACGAAATGACGAGCTTGGGAGCTTTGGAGCGCGCTGAGTGGCTTCATCCATTTTTGTCACAGCATCTAACGGATCAAGGTTTAGTAGCCATTATCGAACCTGCACTAAAAAGGCCGACGCGTGAGTTGATGGCCCTGCGGGATCATCTGATTGAGGAATCTTGGGAAGTATTGGCACCTTGTCTACATCAGAAAATATGTCCCATGCTAGCAAGTACGCGTCATGACTGGTGCCATTTTTATGCAGATTGGAAAGAGCCCACTTATTTACAAAAGCTCGATCGTTTCATTGGGAATGATAATCGTCATCTTAAATTAGCTTACTTGATTTTAGCTAAGAGTGGCTCTTATGCTAAACAGTACCCCCATGATTATTTTCGCATGGTCAGTAATCGTATGGTGACGCGTGGTAAAACGGAAGTTTCGCTTTGTGGTTTGAGTGGCGGTGTTCGTTTGATGAGGTTAGATAGAGATCGTTCAGTAAAAAATCAGGATTTGGACCAAAGTCGAAGAGGGGATATTTTGCAATGGGAGCATTCTTTAGATGAAAAGTTTATCACTCGCTTTAATGCAAAGTTAGAAAAGCAATCTCGTATAAAAATTGTTAAATGATATAGAAGATAAGACAGAGTACTCAGGATATGTTCCTAAGTTATTCATTTAAACAAATGAAAATTTTTAAATATCAATAAGTGATACTAATCTCTTATTTTTTTTATTCTTAAATTTTTAAACCCCAGGTTTGAAACCAATCTGGGGTTTTTATTTTTTTATTAAAAATTTAATTGAAAACATTTTTCATTTTATAGGATTTCATTTTTTTAAACAAAAATTGTATTGACATAATGTTTAATTAACTTTAGTTAGACTTTTTTATTTATTATCTTATTGAAAATAACTTTCATTTAAAAGTTTAAATTTCTTATTTGAGGGGAATCATAAAATAAATTGATGGAGAAAGTTTTGATATGAAAAAATATTTTAGAAAGTCTTGTGTAGCGCTTATTTTGTTGAGTTTTTTAGGTGCTTGTTCGGGAAGTGATGAAACTCCAATTGATCAAAGTCAAAATGAAATTCCTCAACTCAAAGAGCAAGTAGTGAGCAACTATGTTAATCTTGTTTCAGCAAGCTATGAAGATACGCTTCAAAAAGCCATTCAACTTGAAGAAGCTATTAATATTTTTGTTAGTGAGCCTTCGGAAGATAACTTCAACGCAGCTAAAAGTGCCTGGAGAAACTCTCGAGAGCCCTATGGTCAGACCGAAGCTTATCGCTTTTATGATGGTCCGATTGATGCGCCGAATGAAGGGCCAGAAAGCCAAATCAATTCTTGGCCGCTCGATGAAGCCACTATTGACTATGTCCAAGATAAAGAAAATGCAGGTATCATTAATGATCTTAATATTGAAATCACTGCAGAAAGCCTCGTTGAACTGAATACACAACTTGATGAAGCTGCTGTGACAACGGGTTATCATGCGATTGAATTTTTACTTTGGGGTCAAGATCATAACGAAAATCCTCAAGATGCCGGTTTACGTCCTTATACGGATTATATTTCAGGTGGTGAAGGAACTGCAGCAAATCAAGAGCGTCGTGGAGTTTATCTCAATACGGTTGCTAATGTATTGGTATCTGATTTAGAGTATGTCAATAATGCTTGGTCCTCTGAAATTCAAAATAACTATCGTCAAAACTTTTTGAAGCTAAATGTTGATGAAGCTTTGCGCCGTATTATTGTTGGTATTGGTTCTCTTTCCCGTTCGGAGCTTTCGGGTGAGCGTATGGAAGTTGCATTGCTCAAACAAGATCAGGAAGACGAGCATTCCTGTTTTAGTGATAATACCCACCGTGACATTCTAAATAATTTTCGAGGTATTCAGAATGTCTACTTGGGTGAATATCAAAAGTCCGATGGTACTTGGATAGAAGGAAAGGGACTCCAAGATCTTTTCCAAATTAGTGCAGCAGAACTGAATAGCAAGATGCTTGAGGAATTGCAAAAAGCTGAAGATGCCATTCATTTGATTGATCAAAAAGCGAAAAACGGAATGGCTTTTGATCAACAAATCATAGATGTAGATTCTCGAGAAAATATCCAAAAAGCCATCGATGCCTTGGTTGCTTTTGGAGATCTTTTGCCTGACGCTGCAGTAACATTAGGAATTAATCTTAATAGTGTGGAAACTGAGTAGTTGTAGGCTGCTTCATAAAAATTCAAATTTCCGTGAATTTGAAGGCACTTAAAAATTTGGAATTTGTGATTCGCTCAAGTTAAACCTTATTTCTATAGTTTGATGTTGTTATTTATGAAAAAAATGTTTTCTAAGACTTTCTGTAGACTTACTATTGGAATGATTGTTGTATTGACACAAAGCTGTGGCGGCACAGAGGGTAGCATCAATGGAAATGCTAATGTCGATCCACGCCTAGAAATAAATGAAGAGTTTTCAGGTGGAGATACGACAGTTTTTATCAATACGAATGAAGCTTTTTCTAAGTTTGCTAAAAATCTAACTTTAGCCCAGCAATCTGATTTTAAGTTGGGGAATTCTTTTTTTGAACAAGATTGGGTCTCAGCTCCTGCCAGTACAAAAGCTCGAGACGGTTTAGGGCCAACCTTTAATGCAAATAGTTGTGCTTCTTGTCATGCTAAAGATGGACGTGGAGCGGCTCCGTTAAATCCCGATGAAGAGCCTATTGCACTGCTTTTGCGAATCAGTATTCCTGGAGAGACTCCGGAAGGTGCACCCTTAGGAGATCCCCATTATGGAGATCAAATTCAAAACCGCTCTATATTAAATATTTTACCTGAAGCATCTGTTTCTGTGGGCTATGAAGAGGTTTTAGGGACTTATGTCGATGGTGAAAGCTATAGTTTGCGGCAGCCGATTTATTCAGTTGAAGATTTAAACTTTGGAGAACTTGATCCTGATGTGATGATTTCTCCACGAATTGCCCCACAAATGATTGGAATGGGTTTACTCGAAGCTATTCCCGAATCGACTTTGCAGTCTTTATCGGATCCAGAAGATCTGGACGGTGATGGAATCTCTGGTCGCTTAAATTATGTCTGGGATGTTGCTTCCCAAAGTAAGCAAGTAGGCCGCTTTGGCTGGAAGGCCAATCAGCCGAGTGTCCGCCAGCAGGTTGCTGGAGCATTTTTGGGAGATATTGGAATCACTTCTAGTTTCTTTCCTAATGAAAATTGTCCTCCTGCACAGTTAGAATGTTTAGAATCTCCCAATGGGGGAAGTCCTGAGCTTCAAGAAGATGTTTTTGATTTAGTAACATTTTACAGTCAGACTTTGGCAGTCCCTGCACGCAGAAATTGGACTGATCCGACAGTTTTGGAGGGTAAGGTTTTATTTAAAAAGATCGGTTGTACAAAATGTCACACTCCTCAGCATGTGACAAGCCTGGACTATCCTGTTTCACAACTTGCGGGTCAGACGATTCGACCCTATACTGATTTGCTTTTGCATGATATGGGGCCGGGTTTGGCAGATGGTCGCCCCGATTTTGAAGCGGATGGTAGTGAATGGCGTACACCTCCTCTCTGGGGTATTGGCCTGATTAAAACGGTTAACGGTCACAATCATCTTTTACATGATGGACGCGCTCGAGGTTTTGCCGAAGCAATTTTATGGCATGGTGGTGAAGCAACAGAAGCCAAAGAAAAATTTAGGCAGCTCAATAAAATCGAAAGAGAAGCCTTGATCAAATTTTTAGGATCACTTTAGGAAGGAATACATATGTTTAAATTTAACTGTCTCTCTTCAAAATTTACTTTGAACAAAATACTCAAATCCGTCGTGGTTTCTTCAATTATAATTTCACCTGTTCTTTATCTGGCTTGTGGAAGCTCAGGTAGTGGTTCTGGTGGTCCCTCTCCATCAGGTAATTTGGATCAAAATCAAATGCTAAAAGAACTTAGCGAGAATGTAATTATTCCAAGTTATGCAGATTTCAAGGAGGCAACCGGCGAATTGCAAACAAGTCTTGTGGCTTTTTGTGAAAGTCCTGATTTAGACAAACTTGGTCAAGCTCAGGCTGAGTGGAAAACGACTCAAGAAAAGCTTTCTCGAACCGAATCTTTTGGTTTTGGACCCTATCACGATCAAAATTTTGATAATGAAATTCATTTTTGGCCAACTGAACCCGATTTTATCGAATCGGCAATTTCAAATAACGAAGAATTTAGTCCTGAAGTGCTTGCGGGTTTAGCGGGTGGGGTGAGTACACGTGGGGTTCCTGCAATCGAATATTTACTGTTTGATGGCGCAGGAGATTCCCAGAAGATTCTTGATTTTTTTACACAAAATGAAAACGCAGCCCGTCGTTGTAATTTTCTTGTTGCCATTGGCTCAGAATTACAAAAACAAAGCACGGCTTTGCATGATGCCTGGTCAGCAGAAGGTGAAAATTATGCGAAGCAATTTTACAGTGCAGGTCAAAGTGGAAGCAGCTTTGCGACACTTCATGATGCGATCAATTTGATGGTTAATGAGTGGGCCTTTAGTGTAGATTATATTAGAGATTTAAAATTAGCTCAGCCTATCGGTTTAAAATCGGGTAGTGATGTTCCTCTTCCCGAAACAGTCGAAAGTCCTTATGCGCGTTATTCGAAAGAGAGTATTGTTGTCGAACTCAAAGGCATGCAAAGTCTCTATCGTGGAGATTATGGAGTACATCAGGGACTAGGTATACAAGATTTAGTCAAAGAAAAAAATGTCAATGCCTCTGAAGTTCTCGATCAGCTGATTGTCGATGCTATTGAAGGAATGGAAGCAGTTCCTGGTTCCTTACATGATGCTTTAACCGAAAATCCCGCCAGCATTGAAAATGCTTACGAAAAGATTAAAACTCTGCGTGATTATCTTTATGGTCCTTTGGCTAGTTTACTTGGAGTGACGACGAAGTTTAGTGATAACGATGGTGATTAGTATTTTTTAAAGTGACTAAATGATTAATATTTGAATGGCCTCTTAATGTTATCTCCAAGGAAGCGGGATGCATTCTTAAAAATGTTTGTAAAAAAACTTTATCAACCCATTCATGCAAGTTCTCTTGCAATTTTTCGAATCTTCTTCGGTTTGATGATGGCCTTTAGTATGTTGCGTTTTATGCTAAAGGGTTGGGTTTATGATCTTTATGTCAAACCCAAATTCTTTTTTACTTTCTATGGTTTTGATTGGGTAAAGCCTTGGCCTGAGTGGGGCATTTATGCTCACTTTATTGTGCTGTTTCTTTTGGCTCTCTTTATTTCCTTGGGTTTTTATTATCGCTTGAGCATGTTCCTTTTCTTTTTAGGTTTCACTTATGTGGAGCTCATCGATAAATCCAATTATCTTAATCATTATTATTTTATTTCACTCATTTCTGGACTCATGATTTTGATGCCTTTGCATCATAAGTGGTCGGTTGATGCTTGGCGCAAACCGCACTTGTATTCTACAAAAGTCCCTGTTTGGCCGCTTTATGTGTTGCGTTTGCAAATGGGTCTGGTTTATTTTTTTGCAGGAGTAGCAAAGCTCAATTCCGATTGGTTATTTCATGCTCAGCCTCTCCGTACCTGGCTTTCCATGAATGTCGATTTTCCTATTTTAGGTCCTTGGTTTAATCAAGCTTGGGTGGCTTATGCGATGAGTTGGATGGGTGCGATTTTTGATTTAACGATTCCTTTTTTTCTATTGGGACGGCGTACTCGTGCCTTTGCTTATTTAGCGGTGATTATTTTTCATCTGGTAACTTGGAGGCTTTTCCGCATTGGGATGTTTCCTTGGATTATGATGGTGAGTACAACCGTATTCTTTTCAACGCATTGGCCCGAAATATTTTACCAGCGCTTGAGAAGATTTTTACCGTTTTTTGGAATTTCGAAAGTTTCATCAAAAGTGAAAAGTTCAAGTTCCTTTATTACACAAACAGTGACAGAGAAAAAATCAGAGACAGGATTAGTGCAAGCCAATACACACAATGGTCATTTTTCTAAAATTTTTGTGAATAGAAAACAAAAAATTTTGATAGGCTTTTTTGGAATTTATTTTTTCATACAATTCTTTTTGCCGATACGTCATATTTTTTATCCCGGAGATGTTATGTGGGGTGAGGAAGGCTTGCGCTTTTCTTGGCGTGTGATGTTGATGGAAAAAAATGGTAGTATTGATTTTAGAGTTGTTGATCCTGAAACAGGAAGACGATGGTTGGTTAATGCGAACCAATATCTACAGCCGTATCAATTTAAACAGATGTCCACTCAACCAGATATGATACTCCAAATGGCACATCATATTGAACAAGATTTTAGTTCAAAAGGTCTGAAGCACATCGAGGTGTATGCTGACACAAATGTTTCCCTCAATGGACGTATGAACCAAAGGTTGATTGATCCAAAAGTTGACCTAGCCAAAGAGAGTCGAGGCTTTCATCATAAAAAATGGATTACTCCATTTATCAATTCTGCGGTCCCTTAAAGAGGGACCTGCTCTGCCCGGAACCTTCGCGTTGGGGAGACCATAATCGTTGCTTTCTTATCGTTTGATAATACCCTTTTTTAAGAGGGATGACTATAGCTTTTCCGAAGTTTGAATAAGTCTTTTCTTTAATATCTTCGCAATGCATGGATTTTAAGGTAAACTTATACATGTAATTTCTGGAAAATCTGATAAAAGTTATTTTTAACAGAGTCACATGATTTGTTTTGCAATAAAGAAGAATAAAGAAAATGGAGGAATAGCTTATGCAAGCTCTCTCATGGGTTTCCGGCAAAAGAGAACATAAAAGCGCAAATGCCTTTGTTTCTAGCAATCCCGCAAATAATCGAGATCAGATTGCGACATTTGCTGCAGCTACTCCTGCTCAAATCAAGAGTGCCATTCAAAATGCAAAAAAAGCTTATGCTTCCTGGAAACAAGTTCCTGCACCGACCCGAGCCAACATGATTGCGAATTTTGGTCAATTGCTCATCCGCCATAAAAACGATTTGTCCCGCGTGATCACTCGAGAAATGGGAAAGCCTTTTAGAGAGGCTCAAGGGGATGTGCAAGAGGCGATTGATACCTGCCAATTTTTTGCAAGTGAGGGAAGGCGGCTGTATGGGATGACTGTGCCTTCGGAGATGCCGCAGAAAGAACTGAGCACCTATCGCCGTTCACTAGGTGTTTTTGCTTGCATTACGGCAGCAAACTTTCCTGTGGCAGTGCCTTCATGGTATTTTGTGCCCGCTCTGCTTTGTGGAAATGTTTGTATTTGGAAGGCTCCAGAGGACGCTCCCGTTACGTCTCTTTATTTTGCGAAATTACTTGCTGCAGCGGGTTGTCCTTCAGATGTTTTTCAGGTTTTGTTTGGGGGAGGAGAAAATTCAACAGGGCAATGGCTTGTTGACGAAGTCAAGAACGGTGGCATTGATAAGTTTGGCTTTACCGGTTCGACTGAGGTAGGTTGTCATATTGGAGAAGTTTGTGGGCGTCACCTGATTAGCGCTTGTTTAGAATTAGGAGGTAAAAACCCTTTAGTTGTGATGGAAGATGCGGATCTGGATTGGGCAGTCGAGGCAACGCTTTGGTCAGGCTTAGGAACTGCAGGACAACGTTGCACTTCTTTGGGTAATTTGATTTTACATAAAAAAATCAAAAAGAATTTTTTAGATAAACTTTTAAAGAAGATTTCTCTAATTAAAATTGGTGACCCAATGCATCCTGAAGTTTTATATGGTCCTATGATTAGTGAAAAATTTATGGAGGGCCATCTTTCTAACTTGGAAAGGCTGATTAAAAAACATCACCGTGTCTTAACAAAAACTCAAGGAAGAATTTCTAAAATGAATCCGTGGCCGCATTGGGTAGGAAGAAGAGGACCTCAACAGGGGTATTTCTGTCATCCGACACTCGTTGATGAGGTACAGCCAGATGATGAAATTTATTCGACGGAAACCTTTGGCCCTTTGTTTAACGTGATGACCTGTCAGAATCTTGATGAAGCCATCGACTTAGCGAATGGGACGGGCTATGGCCTTTCTTCGGCAATTTTTACGCAAAATCCATTAAATATCTATCGTTGGAAGGAAAGTATCGGTGCTGGTATGACGAGTATTAATAACTCAACAACGGGTGCTGAGGCTCATTTGCCTTTTGGTGGAAATGGAAGGTCTGGCAATGGTTCTAGGCAATCTGGAGTATGGGTTTTAGATCAATTTACCCGATGGCAAGCAGTGAATTGGGATTTTAGTCAAAAGTTACAACTGGCACAAATGGAGACACCTCAATTGACGGCAAATCTTAATTATCAATTTAAAATGAATTTTTAGATTGCCAAGAGATTTTTGTCCTGAAATACTCAGGCAAAGAAAGACAAATATCCAATCGTTTTAGAGGGGAATATAAAATGACTTTGATAAAAAAAATTATTGCGGCAGTGGATTTTTCTGATCATGGTGAAATAGTTTTACGTCGAGCGGTAGCTCTAACTCAGAGCAGTCAAGCTGAGTTACATGTTTTGCATGTATTGCCAGATTTACCTTATGAAGGCGCAACTCAG
This sequence comes from Deltaproteobacteria bacterium, assembly GCA_024233625.1. Classification (GTDB taxonomy): domain Bacteria; phylum UBA10199; class UBA10199; order DSSB01; family DSSB01; genus JACKPJ01. Next base: position 98,177 of record JACKPJ010000001.1, on the reverse strand, counting down.
AGCGATGAGATTGTTACTTGGATGAATCAATGGGAAGAGGAAGCTACAGAAAAGTTGAACCAAAAAATTCTTGAAGTTGTCAATAATCAAGTTGAGGTCAATAGTGAAGTCAGGGTCGGTGTTCCTTTTCGTGAGACTTTACATTATGCAAATCAGATTGATGCAGATCTTATTCTAATAGGGTCTGAAGGGAAAAGTGGAATTTCTAGTCTTTTATTAGGAAAGACTGCCGAAAGTGTGGCCCGTAATTTTTGGCGGCCCGTGTGGATCGAGCGGGTTGAAGGACCAAGTTCTATTCAAGAAATTTTAGTGCCAGTGGATCTTTCCCAACTGGCTCATGAAACAGTTGAAGAAGCTATTCAATGGGCCAAGTTTTTTAAATTCAAGCTTCATCTATTGCACGTCATGCAAATGCCTTACCTCCCTTCTTATAGTTTGGTTAGTGCTGAACGCTTTGATAAAAGTTTACGTAATATTGGGAAAGAACATTTTCAGAACTTCATTGAGAAGCTTAATTTGGATGGTGTCGATTACGAAATACATTTTCGGGAAGGTGACCCTGTTAGTGAGGTTATGCGTTTTATCAATGAAAAAAAGATTAGTTTAATGGCACTAGGATCCCGAGGCCAAACGGATTTAAGTCCCAAACTTTTAGGATCTGTTGCACTAGATTTATTGAGGCATGCTCCTGCTTCTATTTTGTTGTTGCGTCCGAAGAGTCTTGATTTAAGCTGGTTGCGAGAGAGTTTTAATTCTTAATTTAATGGGTTTATTTTGATAAGCTAAGTTATTTTAGCTATTTCATACGTCTTTTTTGGTTCAAGTTTTTGATGCAAAAAAAAGATTCTTTATGTTAAATAACAAAAAAATTATATTATATTGTCTTGTCATTTTTTCTTTCTTTTATAGCTCATTCAGTATTGCGCAAGAAATTTCGGAGACTAGTCAAAAGACGATCGAAGCTTTTCATAAAGAAATCAAAAAAGTTTATGTTGTTTTTGAAGCTGCAAAAGATGGAGTTTTTGTTAATGTTTTTCCTCTTAGTTTAGTAATTAGATAAGTCATTTTTTAGTTCAGCAAATCAGTTTTTTGAGATTCATTTTTTAAAAAATACTGAAAAGTTTTTTTTATTTTTTTTACTCAATGAGCTTTCTGGCTCTTGCAAGAGTACCCATTTTTGGGCATTATAATATTAGAGAATGAGATAAGATGTCCTTCAGAGATGATCTCGTGACGAATGTTGATATGTTTTTTTTCGAGTCTTAATTGTTAACTTTGACGAACGGAGAAAGAGAAAAAACAAGCCTGAGAGCTTACGGTGGTGAGGGCACATAAGGTATTCCTCGATGTTAAAAAGAGGAAACATGAGATATCATGGTAAAAAAATATTAAATGATGCACTTCACTAATAAAATCGTATCCGCCCAAGCTAACTAAATCGGCATCGTCCGAGATCATCTTTTTTTTCTTTTTATTTTCTTAATAATTTCCTCAGGAGTTTGACCAATTATCAAAAGTTTTCGATGAGAGGGTTTTACAAACTCTTGCTTGACTGCAGTATCAAGAAATTGAATGATTCCGTCAAAATATCCATCTACGTTAAGCATACCAATAGGTTTCTGATGAATTTTTATTTGGGACCAAGTGAGTATTTCAAATAGTTCATCCAGAGTACCTAGACCTCCAGGCAGGGCAATAAAAGCATCAGATAAGTCATACATTTTTTGTTTTCGTGCATGCATAGAGTGAGTTATATGAAGTTTGGTAATTTTAGGGTGAGGTGCTTCTTTGGGAAACAAAAGCTGAGGAATCACGCCTTCGACTTTTCCTTCGTGCTCTAAAGCAGCATCAGCTAATTGTCCCATTAAGCCAATGGTTGTCCCTCCATACACGAGTTTGATATTATTTTTTGCTAATAAATGGCCCATCTCTATTGCAATTTTAATATATTTTTTATCGAGACCAGAGCGTGAACCACAAAAGATACATATGGATTGGATGGATTCTTTCATAAATTAATTTTAACCTAGAGGATCTAAATAAGTCCACTTATTGAAAGTTGCTGCTTGTCCGCAAGTTTTTCCTTGTTCGTCGATTAGTGTCCAAAGATAGGCATTTTCAATTCGAAATCTCTTTCCACTATTGGAAATCCGAATTCCTGAATAATTTTCGCAAAATCCATATTCAGCAACATGATGTAAAAGTCCACTTCTTTCATCTCGATGAATGGGCTCTGCTGTGAGGCGGGATGGAGTATGAATAAAGGAATCCCAGGTCATGCCCCATAAATCCAATGCAGCTTGATTGCCATAAGAAAGGACAGGGTCCTCTGCACCATCGTGTGATAACACAACAAAAGGAGCTAAGTATAGATTTTCGGAAAGCTTTTTATCGTCTACATTTGCTTCGATCAAGTCCTCGTGCTTCCAGTGTTTATAGCTGTTTAATAATAATTTTGTGTGTTCAATGACTTTTTTTGACTGGTAAATTAAAATCGGTCCTTGACTCAATTCCCACTCCGATTCTCCTTGAAAGTTTTCTTCCAATTTAGGTTCTAGCTCTTCTTTTTATTCTTTTCACACATGAGCAGGCTAGCTGGCTCTAAAGACTTTCAAGGAACTTTGGTCTATATATTTTAATTTTTTGATTTTACTATTGTAGAAACAAAATGAAAAATATTGAAGAAAATAATTCAAATATTAAAAAAAAATAAAATATGTTCAGTAACTTATGTCGCACTACGTCAAAACAGCAGTGAGTAAAGAAAAGATTTTTGGATTTTGATGCTAAAATCATTTACCTGTTTTTGTTCTCAAAAGTCTTAAGAATCTACCTTGATTAAGTCATGTGTGACATTGACTTCTTTATTTTTGAAGTTATCATCAAGATGAATTTCAACGACTCGATACCAGTACTCGCCGGGAGGAATTTTATAAACGTGATTCAAGCATAAACATTTAAATTTAAAACCAAGAGAAAGTTCTGGAGGGCTCAGCTCGTGAGGGGCTGCGAAAAAGTGTAAGGTCTTGCTTGAGTTATTCTTCATGACTAAGATAAAGCGTTTTGATTTATTTGTTTCTAAGTACAATGTAGAATTTTGAATTTCTTTGCCGAGAGGAATTTCGCTTAGCTTTTTTGTGTTACCCATCTCCCAGAGCTTAGTTGGTTTGGAAGCTGAAATTTCGTATAACTTTATTTGTTCGTTAATATCGCGGTATTCCCAAAAAATGTTTATTTTTGTCTCTGATTGAATTGTTTCGCTAAATAATTTTGTTGTTAGGTTCAATGAAAATAACAGAAATAATACCAAGAAAAATATTAACCTATCTCTTAAATTTTTTCTAGTTATGACGATTTTCATTTTTTCAAATTCTTTTTTGTTAGCTGCGAAATTCAAAATTTAAATAGATTCTAGTCTAAAAATGGCATGCTCCAATGCTTGGTGCATAGTTATATTAGGATAATTAACGCGACGCCCATGTCCAGGAAGCACATAAGTAAAGCGGTATTCCAATAGTTTTTTTAAAGATTCTAATTGCTTCTCCCATGAATACCAACAAACCTGTTTCGAAGCCCCTAGAGAATGAGTACGACGACTCCACCATAAATGGTCTCCGGAAAAAAGAAACTTATTTTTGTATAGCAGAACGCAATGCCCTTTGGTGTGTCCGGGTGTGGGAATAATTAAAAAATCTTTTGTGAAAAAAAAAGCTCTGGAATGTTGAATTAAAATTTCCACGTTATGATTTTTGTTAGCATCATATTTATGTAATATACGTTGAGCTCCAAATTCACGAGCATATTTTTCGGCATCAGCGATATCATCTTGGTGAGTGAGAAAAATATATTTTAAGCCTCCTTTTTCTCGAATTTGTTGACATAGAAATTTCTGATAACGAGGAGAGTCAATCATCCAGTTCCCTTGAGGGTCTTCAATGAAATAACTGCTTGCTCCGAAAGATTTATCAGAATGGAAACCTAAGTAGAAGACATTATCTGCAATCCATAGAGGAAAGTCATGCATGACGTTGCGTGCTTTGAGATTAGTTTTAAGCGCTCCAATGGAGTGAGTGGGACACGCTAATAGAGCCTCAAGTGCTTGGCGTTCGTTGAGTTCATCTTTAGGCTGTTTGTAAACGTAGGAAAACCCACTATCTTCAGAAAATACTTTTGGAGCTAACTGCCGACATGCATCGCAGTTAATGCATGTTTTATCGACATAAAAATTGCCCGGGACGTTTTTTTTCAAGCGTTTTTTATAATCCGCCATTATATTATTATAACATTAATCAAGAAATATTCTAGCCCTTCTTTTTTTGTATTTTTTAAAGATAGCTTATAATTATTTTTCAATGTTGGCGGTTTTTTTAATCTCGCTTGAGCAAAAACGACTGACCTCTTCAAACCCTTCTTTATTAAGGTCGATTTTTCTTTTTTCTCCGCTCCGATGTGAAGCAACAGCCATAGCAGGTTTACCTGCAGCGCTGAAAGTATAACCGACCATGCAGCCTGTATCGCTGAAATAGCTATAACGAGAGGGTACACCACCGACATCGGTATTAATGGTGAGGTAAACGACGTCTTTGCCGGATCCCATAATACTATCCTTACCATTAGGAAGAGGGCCTTTACATGTTACTAAGTTGTTTTCTTTGCCGCATTGAAAACCATTAGCAGAGATGACGGGTTGAGCATAGAGAGAAAATGAGCTGCCTAAAAATAGGAATGCACAGAGTATTTTTAAAATATTTTTCATAATTTCTTCCTTTTTTGAATGGGGATCCTACATATCCCTGAGTTTTTATTGGGTCAATAGTGTTTTTCCGAGCTTGATCTTTATATTTTTATCTCCAACAGCCGAGGCACTTAACTTTTTAAATTTTCTAAAGTCTTTCTGGCGACTCCACCAAAATCTCCATTACTCATAAAAAGTAAAATATCCCCACTTTGACTTTCTTTGACTAAATGGCTAACCAATTGATCATAATTGTTTATGTGAACGGCTTTCTTATCTTGTGAACCTATTTCTGAGTTTCTTTCCATTTGTTGATTAATCTCTTGAACGATCTTGTCGACATTTAGGGTTTGTCCTGATTGAACTTTTTCAGGTTGGAAAACACTTGCTAATATGACTTGATCCGCCAGTCGAAAACTTTGAGGGTACTGGTTTTGAAAGATGTCACGCTTACTGGTATTACTTCGAGGTTCAAAAATTGCCCAAAGTCTTCTTTGAGGGAATTTTTCATGGATGGCTAAAATTGTCTCTCTCACTGCACTGGGGTGATGAGCAAAATCATCGATAATGAGAATGTTGTTTGTCTCTCCCAAAATTTCTTGCCGACGTTTGACTCCTTTAAATTGAACAAGAGCTTCCTGCATTGTTTTAAGATCAAGACCTAGTTTGCAGCATAATGATAAAACTCCCAATGAATTGCTTAAGTTATGCCTTCCTGGAATATTTAACTGAAATTTTCCAAGCTTTTTTTCACCTTTTTCATAAAGGCTAAAGTGAGTGTTATTTTCGATGCTTTCTAAGTCTGCATAATAATCACATTGCTGACGATTTTCAGGAAGCATTGCATAGCGGACGACTCGACCTGGATATTCTTTTAGAAGCGCTTTGACTTCCGGGTCATCAATGTTGGCGATCAACAAACCTTCTTCAGGAATGATTTGCATAAGCTTTCTAAAGGAAGAACGAACGTGCTCTAAATCACGATAAATATCGGCATGATCAAATTCGATACTGGTTAGTATGACAGCAAAAGGTTGGTAGTGGAGAAATTTTGGCCCCTTATCAAAAAAGGCCGTGTCATATTCGTCGCCCTCTAAAACAAAATAAGGTCCTGTCTTGAGCTGGAAGTTTTGAGGAAAGTTTTGAGGTTTTCCTCCGACGAAAAAACTCGGCTCTTGTTGGCAGTGTTCTAAAACCCAAGATAACATCGAAGTTGTCGTTGTTTTGCCGTGAGTTCCGGCGACAACTAAGGATTTTTTGTCTTTTAAAAAAAAACGTTGAATGGTCTCAGGCATCGAAAGATAAGGGAGTTCGCGCTTGATAACTTCCTGAGCTTCGGGATTATTTCGTGAGATGACGTTGCCGATGATGACAAGGTCGCATTGTTCAGGGATATTTTTTTCTGCATAAGGGCAGGTAACATTAATCTTCCACTCTTCTAATAAAGTGCTCATCGGAGGATAGATTCCCTGATCACTTCCCGTGATTTCATGTCCGCTAGCTTGTAGCATTCCTGCTAGAGAGGCCATTCCGGTGCCTCCAATACCGAGTAGATGGATTTTCATGCAACCCTTATTGGCATAAATTCAGAAATCTGTCATTAAAAGTCATTAAAAAGCCTTTGATAAAGCGATGGTGTAGGATAATATTATTAAGAAAATTCGAAGGGAAATATCATGTTGAGAATACTCATTACAGGAACGAATCGTGGAATTGGTTTAGAATTATGTCGTCAATTATCTGAACAAGGTCATGAAATTTGGGCTACTTGTCGTCAATCTTCTCCAGAGCTGCAAAAATTAAATGTTAAAGTTTTTCAAGGGGTTGATGTTACGAGCGAAGCAAGCCTGAAAAAATTTTCGGAGCAAATTGCAGGCGAAAAAATTGATATATTAGTTAATAATGCAGGAATACTTATTGCCGATCATGTAGGTGAGCTAGATTTTGATAAAATTAGTCAGCAAATTGAGATCAATGCCATTGGCCCTCTTAAAGTGACGCAAGCTTTACTTTCTCATCTGCATAAGGGATCAAAAATTATTATGATGACGAGTCGTATGGGGTCTATTGCAGACAATGGATCGGGGGCGTTTTATGGTTATCGTATGTCAAAGGCTGCCTTGAATATGGCTGCTGTGAGTTTAGCGCATGATTTAAAAAATCAGGGTATTGCAGTTGGAATTATTCACCCAGGAATGGTTGCAACCCAAATGACTCAATATCAGGGAATTGAATCGAGCGAAGCTGCAAAGGGAATTATTGCAAGGATGAACGAATTAAATTTACAAAATTCGGGAACTTTTTGGCATGCTCAAGGTGAAATTTTACCTTGGTAGGATAGAAATAGCTCGTTTATTCTATAATAAAAACCATTTTATATAGTTAAAGCGTTTAAATTGAACAAGGAGTTTAGTATGTTTTCAGTCGGGTATTTGTCGAAAAAAACTTTAATAACTTTCATTTTTTCAGCTTTTTTTCTTTTGATAAACATTTCTTCTCTTAGTGCAGAAGAATTTAAGGGGGTTGTGCATGATATCAGCGTTCAAAGTTCCAGTTTAAGTGTTGATGTTCCTCCATTGCTTCGAATTTACGTCAACTCGGGCACAAACTACCAAAAAAAATCCTCTTTTACAGAATTTAAAAAAGGAGATCGGGTCATTGTTGAAGCGACTCAAAGGTCCAATGGTACCTATTTAGCAAAGAAGATTATCTTCGTTGAACATCTCGAACAAAAAATGGTTTTGGATAAAGATACCATTGAAATCAAAGATGGTCAGCGTTTCTTGCTAGGTGTCGGTCAAAAAGCTGTGTTGAAGAAGAATGGAAAGATCGATTTAGAAATTTTCTCGAAAGAATTTATTAATACGTTTTGTAAAGATGGTGGCTTTGACTGTGCAGGGACGGGTGATATTGGCATGCGTTTAGAGGTAAACCACAACGGAGAAAAGAGCGAAATATTGCTTACTTCACAGGAAACACGTAAACCACTTCAACCCGTGATAGCTGAAGTTCATAGCTATATGATTCAACTCATTGAAGTGGGTGAAGATGTTGTCTTGCTTTTAGTGAGACAAGTTCAATAACTGTCGTCGAAGCCGGTCTAAGGCTGTTGCCGCAACCACTTGTTTAAAGCGATCTCTTCCAAAAGGAAAATGAAACTTTTTGACCCATTCTTTTTGTTGATCGGCAAACGCGATATAAACAGTTCCAACCGGTTTTTCTGTTGTGCCTCCATCAGGGCCAGCGATGCCAGTTGTCGCAATTGCAAAATCCGTCTTTGCGATTTTTCTAATACCCATAGCCATGGCTAGAGCGGTTTCCTCACTGACAGCGCCGTGCTTTTCAAGAATTTGAGGAGAAACTCCCAATAAATCTATTTTAGCCTGATTGGAATAAGTCACAACTCCCTCGATAAAATAAGTGCTGGCACCTGCTATATCCGTAATCAAGTTCGCGATTAGTCCTCCGGTGCATGATTCAGCACAGGATACAGTTTGTTTTTTTTGAGTGAGTAGATCTCCAATTATTTTTGGGAGAAACTCATCATTTTCGCTGATAATGTAGTTGCCGAGATGCTCACGAATGATTTGCGCTGCGGAATTTAATTTGTCTTGTGCTTTAGTGAAGTCTTTCTCTGAGCAGTATAAGCGGATATCAATATAAGGAAATCTCACGCGAAAACCTAATTCTGTTTCGAGGAGGCCGACTCTTCCCTGGATTTTTTTGCGAAGTTCGTGGTCCATTTGGCCTTCAGGAATTCCAAAACAGCGAAGTACTTTGAGATGTCTCTCAGCACCTCTTTTGGGATCTTTTTTTAGAATGGGTAAGAATTGCTCCCGAAACATGCTCTTCATCTCTTGAGGAACTCCCGGGAAAAAAGCAAAATGGACTTCTTTAGATAAATAATAAGCTCCCGGAGCCGTGCCCACAGAATTTTCTAATACACTAGCTCCTTCGGGCATGAGGGCTTGTTTTTCTTGATTGCTCGTGGCTTGGCGTCCCAGTTTTTCAAAAAAAGTATGAATTTTTTTGAGGCTTGTGGAATCTTGCTTAAGAGGTTTTTTAAAAAATTTTGCTGCAACTTCAAGAGTAAAGTCATCGACGGTAGGACCTAAACCACCCGTGACTAAAACCAGCTGGACTCTTTGCTGTGCTCGGGAGAAAGCATCTAGCATCAAAGCTTCGTCATCAGGTACAGCCGTGTGAAAACAGACCGAAATGCCTAATTGACTTAATTGCCCTGCTAACCAACTACTATTCGTATTGATGACAGAGCCATCGACGACTTCATTGCCAATGCTGATAATTTCTGCTTTCATGAAATATAAATCCTGATATTGATAGCGTTTGTGGAGAAATTGCTTATAACTTTTTGCCTTATGGTTCGACAGTTATTCTTGTATTGTGACGATATCATTACATCAAAAAATTAGAATAATTATACCATAAGACCCATAAAATTAAATTGGCAATTAAACCAGCAGCAATATCATCAATGATGACTCCTATAGCTCCGTTTATTTTTTTATCTAAATAAGAAATCGGAAACGGTTTCCATATGTCGAAGAGTCTAAAGAGTGCAAAACCCAGACTGACTGTCCAAAAGTTGAAAGGTAAAGCCCAAACAGCCACGAGATATCCAAGTATTTCGTCTAAAATAATAACGCCACTATCATGGCTTCCCAGTTCTTTTTCTGCTAGATGCACAATAGGAATGGAAAGAATAAATAGGGTGCATATTGCGATAAAAAAATGGAATGGACTGAAATTTCTCAATAGATAGTAAAATAAAATTCCCCAAAGGGTTCCAAAAGTACCGCTTGCCCAAGGAGAGTATCCTATTCCTAAACCCGAAGCTAAACTAAGAGCTATTTTATTCATGTAATTGGGATAACTCAGAGTAAACGAAGCTTCAACTTTCTTTTTTTAGAATCCTCTAGCGTCTTGTTTTTGGAATGATAGTGACGTTTAGTAAGAAGTCTATTTTAATAAAAAAAAGTAAAGAATTGACGAATGATAAATTTTATTTATAAACAGTGGCTTAGAAAAATCATGATGATTTTTTTAAAGGAACTTAAATTAGGAGCCTTGGTTAAAGATTCAAAACGAAAGTTTTTTAATCACTCTTAAAAAATGCCTGAGGAGGATTTCTATGAAGTTTAAAATATTGAGTTTAAGTTTGTTGAGTATGCTCTTCTTATCACATTGTGGTGGTGGTGCCTCGGATGCAGCTTTTGAAACTCAGATTAATTCGGGAAAAAAATTGGCAACAAAAAATGGAGTTACTATCCATCAAGGATACTTGGATTATATCGCAAGCTTTGAGCCAAAAATAAAAGAACGCCTAGATGATCCAAAAAATAAAAAAAATTTGGTGGATGGGTTGTTAACACAAGAAATTCTTTATCGGGAAAGTGTCAAACGTGGCATTACGGATATGCCAAAATATCAAAATAGAGTGACATTAAATAACCGTCGTACTTTTATTCAAGCATTGATGATGGAAGAAGTCGAAAAGCAAGCCAAAGCTGAGTATGAAAAAAATAAAGATAGTACTTATAACAAAATCCATATTGCACACATTTTAGTTCGTCCTAAAAGACCTGCTCCTGGGGCTAAAGATGGTTCTGATAATGATAATTTAGAAGCAAAGGCACTTGAGAAAGCTAAGGAAGCCAAGCAGAAGCTTGATTCAGGAACTCAATGGGAAGATGTTGTTAAAGAATATTCTGATGATGTGCGCAGCAAAGATAAAGGTGGCGATTTTGGGTTAATAGGTAAGCAAGATCGTCGGGTCAAGCCTTTACAGATGGAAGAACTAGTTAATAAAGCTTTTTCAATGAAAGTAGGAGAGGTTAGTGAACCTATCAAAACCCGTCAAGGTTACCATATTATTAAAGTGTTAGAAGCTCCTAAGGTGGCTAGTTTTGAAGAAGTAGAAGATGAGATTAAAATGACACTACGAGGTGAGGTGCAAAAAGAGCTCATGACTTCTCTTATTGATAGTAAAGAAACTGTCTATGAAGACGAAGAGCTCAAAAAATTAGGTGGAGGAGATGCCGCTTCTGAAAAAGCTGAGAAAAAATCTCCTATTCAGCTAAAAGTCAATTCAGACGAGGCTTCTAGTAAGGCAAAGTCTGCACCTAAATTGGAAATCAAACACGAAGAGAAGAAAGAATAATATCTAAATAAATTTTTTAAAGAATTCTTTAGTTTAAAAGCCAGAGCTTAGCTCTGGCTTTTTTATTTCTAAGATCTAGACGAGGATTTTACTTAGTTGTTTTAATACTTGTTCTTTACGTTTTTGGACTGCTTTTTCTTCGAGAGGATCTTGTCCGAAAATATCACTGAGACTATTTGAATATGCAAAATAAAACAAAATAGCTCCCATAAAAGTGACAATGACATGATCCGGACTGAGTTCATCTAATTCAATACCCTGCGAGCGGGCACCTTGAAATAAATGGACAAATTGCTGATAGAGAGGTCCGCGCACATCTTCCCAAATGCTACGAGAAACAGCTCCCCCTTCTAGACCATCCCATAAGATCAGACGTAAAAAGGTTTGGTGGTTTGCACAAAAGTCGTGAAATATTTCTGCTGATTTCATGAGTAAGGTTTTTGCGCTATGGTCAGATTTTGTATCGAGCTGAGTGCTTAATAAACTTTGAGTAAACCATTCACTGAGCAACTTCCACTGTTGCGTGTGAACGGCTCTGTATAGACTCTCCTTACTCCCATAATAATGGTAGACCATTCGTTTGTTGACTTTGGCTTTATCTAAAATGTTTTTTAGAGAAGTTCCTTCATAACCTGAAGTGGCAAAGCATTCAGTTGCACAATCTAAAATCTTTGCGCGTGTCTTTTGAGGATCTCGTTTTTGAATTTTTTTTGTCGACTTTTTATTCTGGAATTTAGTTTTTGTGGTCATGATTTCGAACTTTAATTAAAATAATTTTTTAGAAGATTCAATAGGTTAGAAGTATTTTTGTGATTTTATAACATGGTATCAAATGTTTACAAAATTGTTTATTGTCTTACACTCGTTTTATTTATGTTTTTTGCTTTGTTACAATATTTTTCTCTATTGACAAATGTATAAATTTGCTATTAATATATAACCATATGGTTACTTAAAAGGGAGTTGAGATTTATGATGATTGAGAGAATTGGTTTAAAAGCAGGTCCTTCATTTTTAGAGAAAATTTTCTTTAAGATGTCCAATCCATGGCAACCAACAATCGCTTTCGCACCTGCTGCTGTACTTCTTTTCTATTTTGCTTGGCAAACAGGAAATCATAGCTGGTGGGGTCTGATTGGTTTCTTTTTATTAGGTGCCTTGACATGGACATTTGTGGAGTATTTATTGCATCGTTTTGTTTATCATTGGAAGATTCGTAAGGAGCCTTTTAAATCAATGGTTTCAGGTTTGCACTTGGCACATCATCGAGATGCTGATGATATTTACTTAGTTTTTTCTCCATTAATTGTGAGTGCCTTATACTCTGTGGTACTTTTTTTTATCTTTCTTGCCATAACGCAAAGTTGGACGATTGCAGCGCTCATGATGTCAGGTTTATCGGTTGCCTATATTTACTATGAGTGGTTGCATTTTGGGGCACATCATTTTAAAACTAGTCACCCCATGTATAAATACTTGCGTAAGCATCATTTGGCACATCATTTTAAGAATCCCAAAAAGTGTTTTGGAGTGACGAACCCATTTTGGGACATGGTTTTTAGGACTCATATGAAACTCGGTAAAAATAATACAAAAAATTAAATCTAAATTCTGCAAGAGTGGAATTTTGATTTAAATAATCAAGAGGTGTCACTCATGGAAAATTCAATTGTGAAGAAGTATTTCGGAATACGTTTAGGAACGCATTTTCGGGAAAAGGTCTTTTTTAGGGTTTCACACCCTGCGTTTCATACTATGATTTTTTTACCGATAAGCATTTTTTTATTTGTCTATGCATATCTTCATAGCTCAATGAGTATTGCGTGGATTGGTTTATTGTTTTTTGCTGGCATCATTTTATTGTATTTTTCCGATTATAGTCTTCATCGCTTTGTTGGTCATGCTCGCTCAAAAAAAGAATTTTGGAAAAAAATTGCTCATGTCCATATGATACATCACCAGTATCCCAAAGATGTTTACTATATGCAGATACCACCAGTAATTAGCTTGTTGCTTGCTGGTGTTTACTTTTCTCTGTTGTTGTTAATTTTTAGAAATCTTTATGTTGTGATGTTTATTTCAGCGGGATTTAATTTCTTTTATGTGTTTTATGAATGGATGCATTATGGTTCTCATGCTTTTAAAGCCAAATCGAATTGGTTTAAAGCAATGCAAAAACATCACTTAGCTCACCATTATAAAAATCCAAATAAGTATTATGGAGTGACGACCCGTTTCTTCGATCGTTTATTCAATACTTAACCAGTGCGCTGAATGTATAGACCAACATTTAGCTAATCTGCTTGTGTCAAAATTAACTCCGAAGCCTTTTTATGAGGATTCTTAAGGAGTAGTATAAGCTAATCCAAATATCGGGGGTTCTAAGAACACCCCATCGAATTTCCACAATTCAGGCATTTGTAGCAGGCCCCATTCCGCACTGTGATATGACCACATTGATCACAGAAAGGTGCATCACCCATCATTGTTGAGAGTTGCCCGCTAAGACTATCTTGATGTTTGTTTTGATTTCCATTGTTTGCTGAGTTTGCATTCTGATTTTGAGTAGATTGACTTATTGAATTTTCTTTTTTTGCAATAACTGTTTTACTTTCAGTTTTGTTTCCTGATTCAATGAGTTCTTCGGGTTTGACCTGAACTAAGTCAGTGCGATTTAAGTATTCGAGTCCTAAATTCCGGAAGATATAATCAATGACCGAAGTTGCAAATTTAATGTTGGGGTGATCCACTGGACCTTGAGGCTCAAAGCGGGTAAAGGTAAAAACTTCGACAAACTCTTCAAGAGGGACTCCATATTGTAAGCCAAGAGAAACTGCAATAGCAAAGCAGTTCATCATACTACGGTAGGCAGCTCCCTCCTTGTGCATGTCAATAAAGATCTCTCCCAAGCTACCATCTTCGTATTCGCCAGTGCGGAGATAAACCTTTTGACCACCGACGCGAGCTTCTTGGGTATGACCGCATCTTTTGCGTGGTAAGCGCCGTCTTTGTAAAGCTGGAGTCAGTGCGATATTGTGACTTTTTGTTTTTTCAGAGGATTTTTCTTCGGATTTTTCTTTCTCTTTTTTGGCTGAAAGAGGTTGTGAGAGTTTGCAGCCATCACGATAAAGTGCGACGGCTTTTAGGCCTAATTTCCAGGCTTCAAAATATATTTCTTTGATTTCTTCGACAGTGCTTTCTTGAGGAAGGTTGACGGTTTTGCTGATAGCTCCAGAGATAAAGGGCTGAACTGCTGCCATCATACGGACGTGACTCATCGGAACGAGAAAGCGCTGACCATATTGACCACATTTGTTTGCGCAATCGAAGACCGGTAAATGGTCTGGAGTCAGGTGCGGAGCGCCTTCAATCGTCATACGTCCGCAAATTACATCATTGGCTTCTTGAATTTGTTGAGGGGTGAAACCAAGCTCTTTGAGCAGATTAAAGTTGGGTGTGGAATATTGACTTTTTTCAAATCCAAGTCGGTGTAAGGCTTCTGTACCCATATTCCAAGTAGAGAATGCTTGCGAAATATCAAACACAGCTTCAAGGCTGGTTTCGATGCGTTCGATTTCTTCAATACTCAGGCCCTTTGCTTTGAGAGTTTCGTGATTAATGTAGGGAGCTCCACTGAAACTCGAAGTTCCACGAATATAAGTGACGATATCTGCGATTTCGTGGGCTTTATAACCTAAGCGTTGGAGGGCCTTGGGAACCGATTGATTGATGATTTTAAAATAACCGCCTCCTGCAAGCTTTTTAAACTTTACTAAAGCAAAGTCAGGTTCGATACCTGTGGTGTCACAGTCCATAAGTAAACCAATGGTTCCCGTGGGTGCTAAAACTGTGGATTGGGCATTGCGATAACCATGTTTTTTTCCGAGTTCGAGAGCTTTTTCCCAGTCTTCTTGAGCGGCTATGATGAGGTTTTGCGAGCAGTGTTTGGCGTCGATTTTGTGAGAAGCTTGACGGTGCATATCGATGACTTCTAACATTGGTTCGCTGTTTTTTGCGTAGCCTGGAAAAGCTCCTTTGCTGGCTGCCATTTCGGCAGAAGTGACATAGGCATGGCCACATAAGATTGCTGTCAAAGCAGCAGCCACTTGTCGGCCTTCTTCAGAGTCATAGGGAACACCTTTCACCATGAGGGCTGAACCTAAATTGGCATAACCTAAACCCAATGGACGATAGTCATGGCTGTTTTGAGCAATCCTCTTCGTGGGATAAGAGCAAAAATCTACCAAGATCTCTTGGGCAATAAAGAAAGTGCGAATCGCATGGCGATAGCCTTTAATATCCCAAGAACCGTCTTCTTTAAGGTACTTGGTTAGATTGATGGAAGCGAGATTACAAGCACTGTCATCGAGGAACATGTATTCGGAACAGGGGTTACTAGCGTTAATACGGTCGGTGTTTTTACAAGTATGCCAGCGGTTAATGGTTGTGTCATATTGAACTCCTGGGTCCGCGCAGCTCCAGGCAGCTTCGGCAATTTGCCCAAATAACTCGTTTGCTTGATAAACATCGCAAACTTCTCCGGTCGTTCGGAAGTAAGTCTTCCATTCAGACTCTTGTTCAACAGCTTTCATGAAGTCATCACTGACACGGACGGAATTATTTGAATTTTGTCCACTAACCGTATGATAAGCCTCACCGTTGAAGTCGCTCGAATAACCAGCATTGATAAGAGCTTTGACTTTCTTTTCTTCACGAACTTTCCAATTGATGAAATCTAAAATCTCCGGATGATCCATATCCAAGCAGACCATTTTAGCCGCACGCCGTGTGGTACCTCCTGATTTGGTTGCTCCGGCCCCACGATCTAGGACCTCAAGAAAGCTCATCAGGCCAGAGGAGGTTCCTCCGCCTGAGAGCCTTTCTTGTCGCCCACGAACTTTTGAGAAATTGGTCCCTGTTCCCGAACCGTATTTAAAAAGTCTAGCCTCATTTTTGGCAAGTTCAAAGATGCTCATGAGGTCATCTTGTGCTGATTGGATAAAGCATGCGGAACATTGAGGTTGCTCATAAGAGTTTGCGGTTTCTTCAATGGAATCCGTTTCGGGATTCCAGTAGTAGTTGCCACCAGAACCTTCGATGCCATACTCGTGATAGAGCCCGCAGTTAAACCATACAGGGGAGTTGAAGGCACCTCTTTGAGTAATGAGTAAGAATTTGAGTTCATCTTCAAAGGCTTGAGCATCTTCGCTGCTAGCAAAATATGCTCCGAGTTCTTCTCCTGCACGGCGAATAGTGTGAGCAACACGATGAACAACTTGCTTGGCAGAGTTTTCAGAACCTATTTTTGGGACACCAGCCTTACGAAAATATTTTGAAACGATAATATCTGTTGCGAGTTGACTCCAGTCGTGGGGTACTTCAACTTTATCCATTTCAAAAACGATACTGCCATCAGGGTTAGTGATGACGGATCTTCGATATTCGTACTGGATGTTTTCTAAAGGATCTTGACCTTTTTGAGTATGAAGTCGCGGTATTTTGAGGCCTTTTTCTTGCTGAGATTTTTTGTTGTTGAGACTTTTTTGTTGAGATTGGGATTTAACGGACATGGGTTCCTCCAAGAAAACTTGTCGATTGATTTAAAATTCCACCCCTCTGAGATAGAGGACAATGACCACATAATTTAAGATGAAAAATATCTTTTTATTATTTTAGCAAATTTAGCAAAAAATAGTCACAACCACTATATCTAGTGGTTGAAGATAAGAAGACATACTATATAATGTGGTTTTAAGTAAAAACGATTTCTAAGTAATCTTGATGCTGAATGTCAAATTCTTTTAAGGCTGTGGGTAAAATAGCTTTGATTTTTAAGTAAAATAATTTTTTATCCACAGTTAAAAAAAAAGTCATAGAGACTATCTCGTAAAATAGGAATTTGAATGGGTGTATTACTGGATGTTTTTTATGGGTTTTTGCTTTTTTTATCGTCTTTTTTGCGGCAAGATTGAACTTAAGTCTGTTGAATAACGTCAAAAATAAAGAGGGGTTTATGATGCAAAAAAAATATCTTTTTAAATTATTAAGTTTCTTATGGATTTCTTTATTATTGCAGGCCTGTGTATTTGAGGACACTTTTTATTTTGGGGGTTCAGAAGAACCTATTGTCATTTTAGTTCCAGAAGATTTTTCAACTATTCAAGAGGCGATGGATTTTGCAATTCCTGGGGATTTGGTTTCTGTTGCGGATGGAATTTATTCGCCTTCCACAAACGGGGAAGTATTTCCTATCTTTTTACAAGATGGAGTCGACCTTTTTGGAGAATCTCCACAAGGAACAATTCTTGATGCAGAAGGTTCAGATGGTGTCTTGGATATTTTTCAATATGATGGTTATATTAGAGATTTGACTATCACAGGAGGGGAGGCAATTTTTGCGGGCGGAATCTTGATTGAGGAGTCTTCTCCTTTAATTGAGAATATTTTTATTATTCAAAATCAAGCAATTGAACAAGCTTCTGCCCTTATGATCCTCAATTCAAATAATGTCGAGATTGTTAATACGGTTATTGCAGAGAACTTTCGTTTTTCAGAGGAAGGCTTTTTTCCTGCGCAAGTAGAAATCGAAAATTCCAATGTTTTTTTTAATAATAATGTGGTTTCTCGAGGAGATGCTGATGGCTTGCGCATCGACACTCAGTCAGAGGGAGAATTCCAAAATAATATTTTCTTCCAAAATGGGATAGATATTGGTGTCGGTTTGATCGATGAGAGTCCTAAATCCCTGGCAACTATCCAATATAATTTATTTTTTGATAATTTAGAGGCTGACTTTTTCATCAGTGGAGACTTTTTCAGTGTAGAAGAGGTAAATGATCTTTTTGTAAATGACGAAGTGGAGTTTAATTTTACAGCAAATCCATTATTTGTAGATCCAGAGAATTTTAACTACCATTTACAAAATGGTTCTCCAGCTATAGAAGCAGGCAATCCGAGTCCCGAATTTCGTAATCCGGATGGAACTCGTAACGATATTGGAGTTTTTGGTGGACCGCGATCCTTGGAATAATTTTTCTATTTTTAGATAGTTGAATAAAAACAATAAGTTATTACTGTTCTTTTGTCTGATAATTAAAAAAAAATGAATTCTCTCCTCAAGTTGTGGATAAATGATGAAAAATCCGCAACTCTGACACCTCGACAAAACGATAAATAATCTGGTAACTTTTTTATGATATATGCATCTTTCTAAGGAGGCTTTAATAATGGCATCGCCAATTAATCCAAATCAACCATCAGCTTTAAATAAAACACCTTTACTTGATACTGCTGGATATGCAGGTGATCTGGGTACTCAATCTGCACAGAGTACGGCCCAAGGCGTTAATCTAACAGAACTTTACAATTGGTATATTCAAGCATTAGATTATTATCAACAAGTTCAGTCGGGTACCGTTGTAGAGCCAGATGTAGCAGGTTTAATTGATCAGCTTAATTATGCTTACACCACACTTTCTCAATCAGGTTATAGTATGGATACTCTCGGTGGTGGCGCTGGTGGTGCAGGCGGAGCCGGAGGCTTGCCACAAGGCGCGATTATGGGTGCCCATGATAACTATGTTTATAATGAATTTGGGGATAAGATTATTAATTATACTGGTGGAGAGGCCGTCGCAACTTCTGATATTTGGGTAGGACCCGGAGGATCGCTTAACTTAAATATTGCAGCCACTTCAGCAGAAGTTACCATGGAGTTTGTGGATGATACCCGCAGCAATCCTCCAAAAAAGGTCTTGCAGATTAAGGTACGCGATGCTGCAACAGGCGATGAGCATGTTTATAATGTTCAAGATTACGAAAACGTCAATCCGGAAAATTTCTTTATTAATACAGCAACTGGAAAAATTAATGACAAAACAGGCAAGAACTTAGCAACAGTTGGTGTTTATGATGGATCCTCTGAGCGTGCTCCTGAGTATGAGGGTTCTGCAACTGTGACTCAAGAGGGGCCTAATCACTTTAAATATAGCGTTCATTGGGGTGATTCGATCACTTTTTATCCCCGTGGCGGAGTTGATCAAACTCACGAAGTTTTTGGCCCTGCTAATATATATGTGGATCCTCAAGCCGAAGTGGATGTTTATCTCAGACAACCTAGTGGTTATGAAGTGGTTGTGACCAATCCAGATGGAACCCATGATACTTTCTTACTTCAAGAAGGCTATCAATTTGATATCGGTGCTCATGAGAGCCAGGTGGAATGGCATGTTCCTATGGATCCAAAACCCAACATCCCAACAGGTCCGAGTGATAAAGTGGCTGCGACTCAAGATGCTGATGATGGAGATGTTATTGATGACGGGGGTGTTGGTATCGCAGGTCCGGGTAATTTGGCTGCGTCAGCTGCAGAATCTGCTTCAACTGGAGATATTAAGGCTGAAGGTCAAGCCCCAGATGTTGTCCAAGCAACTCTGAATTTAGAGAATGTTAATCTTGAGGAGGCTTTTGACCTTCCCGAAGGATGGGAACCCAATGATCCAGACAATGGTCCTTTGGATGAAGCAAATCCAGTGGATGAGCCTGACGGTGGAGATGGTGTTGATCCAGAAGATGAACCTCAAGCTCAAGATACCAAACCTGCTTCTGAGCCTGAGGTAGATCCTTTTGATCCTTATGGTGGAAAACCTCGTGAGACGAGTTCCGGATTTGATATTCCGCCTGAGTTTCAACAAGACTTCCTCTTCCAGGGAGCTTCTGCTGTCAATGGCGACGGCGGTGCCACGCAAGAGACACCTCCATCACGAGTCATTGATCTAGCTGCAATGTTGGGCATTGATCCTCTTGATATTCCGCATACTTCTACGGATGGAAAGAATTTTTGGGATAAAATCCAGGCGGGTGTTTTACCTCCTGATCCGGATGTGCTTAATATTATTTCGTACTTTGATAGTGATCTTCGTGCCTATGTCGATGCTTATAAAAATAATCCGAGCTCATTAACTGCAACACAGATCCGTGAGCGCTTGGTTGGTGTGCTTCAAATGATCTATGGAGATGCTGTCCAAGGGGTTGATGCTAATGGAAATACAAATGGACTCAAGGTATATTTTAAAGGTGAGAATGGAAAATTAGTCGAATATAATGTTTCGATAGTTGAGAGAAGTTATTATGGAGAAACTTATAATGGAGTCAGCATAAAGCCACCTTCTCCATCAACAGGTGGTATAACAGTCGATGAAATATCAAGTGGGCAGTCCGGTTCAGAGGCTGGCATTCCAGAGTCTTTTAGAGAACTTGCAATGGGAGTGCTTTTTCCAGGTGATAATCGCAGTTTTGATCAGCTTTATAATGATGAGAAAAAGAGTGTTGAGCAAAAAGCACAGTCTTTAATGGCTGATTTTAAATCAAAAACAGGACATAGTGGCATACCAAACCCACCAGATTATAAAAGTATGAGATGGTTGATGGAAAATGATTCATCCTTAAAAAACCAATTGGCTCTTTATAGTCAAGTAGTTGGTTTATATAATAATGGCGAGTGGCCAGGTGGGCCACTAGCTTTAAATACTGCAAGTAACCAAAGAAAATCATTTATTATTCAACGGTTAAATGAACTTTTCGGCGGTGGATTTGATACAAATATTGATTTTATCAATGATAAAATGGATCAGCTTAAATACAAAGGGCAAGTAATTGATTTTTTTGATGTATCTGGATATAAGAAAGGCGAACCCCCAATTAATGGATTCAGTTGGGATAATTAATCTTTGTATATAGATATTATGTCGGCAAATGTTTTTAGTGATATTTGATTTTACATGATCGTAGGTAGTTTAACTAACTAAATACTTCAAAAACACAGTTGCCAATCCTAAAAAGGCAAAAAAACCGACCATATCAGTGAAAGTTGTTACAATGACCCCGCTTGCAAGAGCGGGGTCTACTTTTATCCAGCGCAATAATAAAGGAATTGCTGTTCCCGTAAAAGTTGCAATCAGCATATTGGCAACCATAGCTAAACCCAAAACTAAAGCCAAAACACTATTTTTTGTCCAAAGATAGGTAATGCCTCCCATAATAAGTCCCATAAAAATACCGTTGAGTAGACCGGACAGGGATTCTTTAATAAGAGCTCGTTTTGCATTAGAAAAATTCAGTTCACCTAAGGCAAGACTTCGAGTGATAACTGCGAGGGATTGCGTCCCAGCGTTTCCTCCCATACCGGCAACAATAGGCATAAAAACGGCGAGGAGAACGACTTGCTGGATGGTGGTTTCGAAAAGGCTGACGACCAGAGATGCCATAATGGCTGTTCCCAAGTTGAAGAGTAGCCATGGAAAACGTAAACGGATGGAACGAAAAGCCGAGTCGGCAACGTGTTCCTCAATATCCACACCTGCTAAACGGTAAATATCTTCGCTGGCTTCTTCTTGGATAACGTCGACGATATCATCGATCATAATACGCCCCAATAATTTGTGCTGTTGATCGACGACCGGCAGACTAATGAGGTCATATTTACGAAAAATCTCGGCGACTTTTTCTTGGTCTTGATTTACATCAACAAAGAAGTAATCCGTTTTCATAACCTCTGAGACGCTTTTTTCGGGATCTTCCAAAACTAAGGCTTGAATGGGGACAACTCCTTTGAGTGTGCCTTCAGCGCTGACGACATATAAGTTTCCCACATTTGTGACTTTTTTGGAGTCTTTTCGTACTTTTTCTGCGGCTTCAAAAAGTTTGGTTTCTGGACTGACTGCGACTAACTCCGTCTGCATGAGTCCACCAGCAGAATCTTCCTCATAGTTTAAGAGTTGACGCATGGGAGCAGACTCTTCTTGAGGCATGGCATCCAAGATTTCTTTGACTTCGGCTTCAGGGAGCTCTTCTAAGATATCCGTGGCATCGTCACTGTCCATCTCATCAATAATTTCAGGCAGTTTTTCCTCAGAAATGGCTTCGACAACCTCAGATTTCATGTGCTCTTCTACTAGGGAAAGAACTTCAGCAGCTTGACTATTATCCAATAAGGACATGAGCCGGGTTTGCTCAGCTTCTTCGCTATTTTCAACAATATCAGCAATATCTGCAGGATGTAATTCGGTGAGAAGTTGACGAATTTCTTCATCATTCGCGTTTTTTAAAAAATCCGTGAACTCAGAGAAATCTTTCTCGATCAATTGTAGAAAAAAAGATCGTGGAAACATGTTGTTAGCTTAGTCGAAAAATCCTTTAGATGGAAGAAAAGATTATCAAACTATCATTAAGATCTGTTAATTTCTCACACATAGAATGAATTAAAAGCTATGAGACAAGAGGATAATTATTTAGTAGCTTTGGAACGTATCGAGACGCTATACCCGTGGGCTTGTAAGCCTTCCATTTCAGCGAGTCGAATAATTGGGTCACTAAAGCTTTTGAGAGCTTTCTGGTTAAACTCAATCACACTACTTGTTTTGAGAAAATCTAAGACACTTAAAGGTGAACCAAATCGTGCATTTCCTGTTGTCGGAAGGACGTGACTGGGTCCAGCGATATAGTCACCACAGGCCTCGGGAGTATGATAACCCATAAAAATAGCCCCGGCATTTTGTACCTGATCTAATACACTTTCGGGATCCTTGATGGCAAGTTCTAGATGTTCAGGAGCAAATTCGTTCGCAAGTTCAATGCTTTCTTTGAGATTTTTTGCGACGATGATGAAAGATCGATTTTTGATAGAATTTTCTGCAATTTTTTTCCGGGCAAGTGACCGTAATTGCTTGCGAATTTCTCCTTCAACCCGATGGGCATAGTTAGAATTGAAGGTGATTAAAACTGTAAAGGCTTCTTCATCATGCTCAGCTTGACTGAGTAAATCGGCTGCAACCCATGCTGGAGGAGCTTCTTGATCGGCGATAATCAGTAACTCAGAAGGGCCTGCGATCATGTCGATATCAACTTGTCCAAAAACGAGACGCTTCGCGTAAGCGACATAGATATTACCTGGACCGACGATTTTATCGACTTTTTTGATTTGGTTGGTTCCATAGGCCATCGCTCCAATGGCTTGGGCGCCTCCCATTTTATAAACAGTATCAATTTTAGCAAGGTCAGCCGCAACTAAAACTGAAGGAGCGCATTCTCCCTTTAAAAATGGAGTTGCCATAATAATATTTTTGACACCCGCAACTCGTGCAGGAATTGCGTTCATTAAAACGGAACTGGGATAAGAAGCCTTTCCTCCAGGAACATAAAGTCCAATGCGTTCTAAGGGGCGAACAATTTGCCCGATTTTCATGCCTTCTTTGCTGGTTTCGAAGGATTTATATTCTTGATTTTTATGGAAGCTTTCAATTCTGGAAGCCGCTAATTCTAAGGCAGCAAAGTCTTCTTTTGAAACTTGTTTATAGGCTTTTTTGATTTCAGCTTTACTGACTGCGAACTTTTCTGCCGGAAATTCATCAAATTTTTCATTATACTTTTGGACAGCTTTATCACCTCTTAAACGGACTTCTTCTAAAATAGTATCGACTTCTCGGTGAACCTCTTTTGTGACGTTGTCTCCACGTTTGAGAAGTTTTTCAAATTCGTAACGAAAATTTCTATCTAAGGAACGGAGTGTTTTCATAGTATTTTCTATATCAGTAATTATTGTTTATTAGAATCATTTAGTTTTTTGAGTTGGGCAAGGATAGCCCGAATGAGGAAATATTTCAACTATCGTTTCAGAGTTTGTTGAAAAATAACTTTTTTCTATTTTTTGCTTCGTGCTTTGTTTTCTAAAGGTCTATATTTTTGAAAATATAGTACTTTTAATTTTTCTAAAACTAGAACTTTACTTTTGTTCGTTTGATTTTAGCACCTAATTTTCGGAATTTCTTCTCAATTTTTTCATAACCACGATCAATGTGGTAGACTCGATTAATTTCGGTAATTCCTTTAGCTGCAAGGCCGGCAATGACTAAGCAGGCACTTGCACGTAGGTCAGTTGCCATTATGGGCGCTCCAGAGAGTTGTTTCATACCTCGAACGATAGCAGAATTTCCTTCAACTTTAATATCAGCTCCCATACGAATCAATTCACCGACATGCATAAAGCGGTTTTCAAAAATAGTTTCTCGGATAATTGAACTTCCTTCTGCGACCGTCATCAAAGCCATAAACTGAGCTTGTAAATCGGTTGCAAAACCTGGAAACGGAGCGGTGTTGATATCTGAAGACTTGAGTTTTTTAGGAGCTTTGACGTAAATTCCAGCTTCGGAGCTTTCAATTTTTGCCCCACATTCTTGTAATTTTAGGGTGAGAGCCTCTAAGTCTTCTTCATTAGCCCCTTGAATAAGAACTTCACTTTCCGGAAGGCAAGCTGCAATCATAAATGTCCCTGCTTCAATCCTATCTGGCATGACGGACCATTTGTTTCCGGTCAGGGGAGTTGGGCCTTCAATTTTAATCAGAGAAGATCCTGCGCCAGATATTTTTGCGCCACAGGCGTTCAACATGTTGGCTAAATCAATGACTTCAGGTTCTCGAGCGGCATTTTCTAGCAATGTTGTTCCTTTGGCCTGTGTTGCAGCCATCATAAGGTTTTCAGTTCCAGTGACACTGACTTGATCAAAATTAATTTTTGCTCCTTTTAATTTGGGTGCTTCAGCCTCGACGTAACCATGCTCGACTTTGATTTTTGCTCCCATGGCTTCGAGTCCTTTGAGGTGCAAATCAATGGGGCGAGCGCCGATGGCACAGCCACCTGGTAAAGAGACACGTGCTTTGCCTTTCATCGCTAGCAGCGGGCCCAAAACCAAAATAGAAGCTCGCATAGTTTTGACAAGTTCATAAGGTGCTGTTGTTCCTGAATATCCATTAGAGTGTACTTTAAGTTTGTTAGCTCGACTATGAATTTTAAGTCCCACTCCTTTTAATAAGGCTTCCATTGTTTTAACATCGGCTAACTGAGGAACATTTTGTAGTTCCATTTTTCCTTGGGTGAGAAGAGTTGCTGCTAAAATGGGAAGAGCCGCATTTTTTGCCCCTGAAATTTTGACTTTACCTTTTAATGGGCGTCCGCCATCAATGACGATTTTATCCATAGTTCTAAATTCCTGTTTTTTATCTTAAGAAACGATTGACACGCTTGATAAGAGTATTTTGGATTTTTGTTGCATCCTTTTGTCCAATGGCCCAAACATGAATCATTTTTTCCTCTATTTCTAGAGTAAAAATAATACGGTTGCGATCAAAGCTGGTTAATTTTTCTTTAGTTTTAAGGGGTTTTCCCATTTTTAAGGGGTCTTTTTGAATGCGACTGAGTTTACGATAGACAAGTTTTTTTACTTGTGGAGATAAATTAGCAAAATCTGCTTGTGCATCTTCTACGATGAGAAGTTCCCAACTATTTTTCGAAACCATGCTGTGATCCTAATTCTTCGAGAGTAATCGCATTTTTTAAGTTACTTTCACTTTTAACGCGGTCCCACACATTTTTTTGTTTAGATATCTGATTGAGCTTGTCTCTCATTTCTTCGATGAGGTCCATTAATTCATCATAATAATTTAAGCTGAGTAAAACTGCTTCAGGGTTTTCATTGCGAGTAATAATAAATCGTTTCTTTTTTTCTAATCTTAAACGGTCAAGAAGTTTGCGTGCATCTTTCGCTAAGCTAATCATGGGAATTTCTTCTTCTCGATTGATGAGTGCTTTTTTCATTTTAAGACCTCTGCTGTTTTTTTCATTCCCCAAAATTAACTCAATTTTATTGAATAGTGAAGTGGAAAAGCCTTATTTTCCTTGTAACATATTGCTGAGAGCTTTTACCCAAGTGGGATGTGCGTTGAGTGAAGGAACCAGCATAAGATCTTCACCTCCGGATTCAATAAACGAACTTCTTGCGCGTATTCCAATTTCTTCCAGAGTCTCCAAGCAATCCGCAACAAAGGAAGGGCAAAATACTAGTAGACGTTTTTTATTTTGTTTTGCAAGATCCTCAATGAGGATATCTGTGAAGGGTTCAATCCAAGGGGTGCGGCCTAATCTAGATTGGAAACAAATTGAGTAGTCTGATTGGGGTATTTTTAATTTTTTTCCAATTTCTCTAGCGCTTTGAAAGCAATGTGCGCGGTAACATAATCCATTAGCAGGTATAATTTTTTCACAGCAGTCAGTTGTTTTAAAGCAGTGATTTCCTCCAATATCTTGCTTCAAGATGTGTCTGACAGGGAGCCCATGAAAACTAAAGAGAATGTGGTCTGGTTGAAAATTGGCTAAATAGTTTTTTCCAATTTCAGAAAAGCTGTTAATGAATCCTTCATGATCAAAAAATGACCGAAGAATTTTAAGCGTCGGTAAATCTTTAATTTGACTTTCAAGTTGATGAAGTTTGGCGAGTGTAGAGCCCGTCGAGGAAGCTGCATATTGAGGATAAAGGGGGATTGCCCGGATTTCTTCGACATTCTTTTCTTTAAGTTTTAACAAGGCTGACTTGATATTAGGTTCTCCATAGCGCATGGCGATTTCTACGTGAAATTCTTCTCCCATTTCCGATTGCAATGCTTTTCCCAACTCTTGCGTATAAAAAAGTAGGGGCGAACCTTCTTCTTTCCATATAGATTGGTAGGCTTCTGCAGAACGTGGTGAGCGGAAAGGCGCAATGATGAAGTTGACTAAAAACCAGCGTGCGACTGGATTAATGTCAATAACATACGGATCCGAGAGGAATTCTTTTAAATATTTACGAACGTCACTTGTTTTTGCCGAAAGCGGTGTTCCTAAATTGATGAGGAGTATTCCAATCATAGTAAATCTTATTAAAAGGGGCGAACAACTACCAAAATGACAATTGCAATAAGTGCAATGGTGGGAACTTCATTGATAAAGCGGCAAGTCTTTTCACTGAGAAAAAAGTCACCTTTTGTAAAACGTTTGTGGGTAATTCCTGCAAAAATTTGGTATGCAATGAGCAAAACGACAAAAGTTAACTTAGCATGCATCCAGGGGGCTTTCATAACTGCAGGGTTAAGTGATATTAAAATGATACCAAGAATAATTGTGAGAAGCATTGCTGGATGCATGATGATGTAGAGAAGCTTTCTTTCCATTAGAGAATAAGCCTGACAGATTTCGGAGTTGTTTTTGAATTTAGCGTGATAGACAAAAAGTCGAAATATGTAGAAGAGACCTGCAAACCAAGCAACCATAAAAATAATGTGTAACGCCCGAGACCATTGATATAGTGATTCCATCGCTTTTTTCCTCTTAAAAAGAAGTTTGAAATATTAAATCATTTCATAAAATTTAATCTTTTTATAGATAAGCGATATTAATAGATGACGTCAACTGATTGTGGAAGAGAGGGTTGAAAAAATCAAATAGAATTTTGAGTTTAGGAAGTTCTTTGAAGCTATGAAAGCGGAATAATGACTTGATCTCCGACACTTACTTCAAGAAGTTCCTCTAAGGAGCTCTGATTGAGACAAATTTCTAAAAAACCATTACTGCTAAAAATCATGATAGGTTCGCTGGGTCTGCCTTCAGCATAATGAGAACAAAAGTGAGAAATAGTTGTTTTCGATTCGTTGATAATGGAAGCTGCAAAGTCAAGCCTGGGGAAGTGTTGTTCAATGATTTCTCTTTTTATATTGGTAATTACATTTCCAAAATGATCGATGCTAATGACTCTTCCTTGAATTTTTTCGTTTTCTACTTTAGCTTCTATATCTTCTAGTTGATAGATTTCTTCCAATGGGCTCCCTAATTTTTCAATGGGAACACCATTTGCAATATGGGCTGCAACCGGAGAAAAGATATCTCGTCCGTGAAAAGTTTGGCTAATAGGTTGTAAGAAATATTCTTCCTGATTGAGATATAAAATTTTTTCAGCTTGGGTCTCATGAAGTGTCATTGTTAAGACTCCGTTATCAGGAGCAATGAAAATATAATCTTTAGTTTTGACAAGAATGGGTTTTCTTTCGCTGCCAACTCCTGGGTCAATTATACAGACAAAAATAGAGTTTTTTGGGAAAAATTGATAACTGCGCTGCAGTACCATGCTGGCGTGAAGAATATTAAAATTAGGCAATTCGTGTGCTAAATCAGTAATGACAGCCTTGGGACTGATACGATGGATAACACCTTTCATGGTTCCTACATAACCATCACGCCATCCAAAATCGGTTAATAGAACTATTTCCATATTTTAATTATAAAACATGTATAGTCATGAAGAATAGTAAAAAAAAAATTACCTCCTTTTATGGCGATTATCTTAAAATAAAATGAGTTGGGTTAAAGGGTAAAGCTATAATAACTCATCATAGGGCCTCTTTTAATTGAGAGGTGTAGCATGTCTCCTTGTTTGCTTTCTTCAAATGCTCTCACAAAATCTTTTGTACTGTAGATGCTTTGGTTATTTATTTGGAGGATAATGTCCCCAGCTTGGAGTCCTAATGAGGCAGCCGGAGAATTTCTCTCAACAGCGACAATAATAATTCCTTCGTCGCTTGATAGTCCGTTTTGTTTACGTTCAGCACTATTTAATTTGCGTACGCTGATTCCGAGTTTTTTACGTTCTCCGTTTGGAGTTATTAGACTAGCTGTTTGTCGGTCGCTCTCTAATGATCCTAATATGACTCGAAGTGTTTGCTCTTTTCCCTCTCTCAGAACTTCGACTTCCACTGCCGAACCAACAGGTGATTGTGAAACATAAATAGGCAGATCTTGTTTGTGTAGAATAGGCTTTTGATTAAATTTGGTAATAATGTCCCCAGCTTTCAAACCTGCTTTTTGAGCAGGAGTTCCTGCATAGACCATCGCAACAAGAGCTCCCATGGGTTGCTTAAGCCCTAACCTTTTTGCCAAATCAGCATCAATTTCTTTTAAGCCAACTCCTAAATAGCCTCTTTCGACTTTACCTTTTTTGATGAGTTGAGGAATAATGGTTTTTGCCATATTAATTGGAATAGCAAAGCCAATACCTTGCCCACCTCGTATGATCGCAGTATTAACTCCAATGACTTCACCATTTAGGTTGAATAGTGGTCCTCCAGAGTTTCCTGGGTTAATAGAAGCATCCGTTTGGAGAAAGTTATCATAAGGGCCAGCTCCAATCACCCGACCTCGAGCGCTTAAAATACCTGCAGTGACAGTGTGTCCTAAACCAAAGGGATTTCCAACGGCGACTAACCAATCTCCAATTTTTAGTTGGTCGGAGTCTCCCATTTTGACGGCAGGGAGATCCGCAGGGGGAGAAATTTTAATGACTGCAATATCAAGTTGAGCATCACGGCCTACAATTTTGGCATCGAAGCTCCGTCCATCTGCTAAGATAACTTGAATTTCATCTGCATTTTTAACAACGTGATTATTTGTAATGATATATCCATTAGAATCAATGACAAAACCAGAACCTAATGAATTAGGTCTGCTAAGGCTTTCTTGAGAGTCATAACCATAATAGTGCATAAATGGACTACTAGAAATTTTCTTAGTGGTGCTGATGTTGACAACACTGGGTTGTGCCTTTTCTGCAAGTTTAGAAAAAGATTCAGGCGCTGAATTAGGGGGAGAATAGAGCATTTGTTGATTTTGTGCATGACTTGACCCGGGCCAATCCAGTTTGAGAGAAACTCCTAGACCAATGCCAATAAAAAGGATAGAGACAAAAAATAAGCTTTTTAACAGGGTTTTTCTTTTCATTTTCGTTCCTCGTGTTCAGCGTTGATATAAAGCATTCTTAATTCATAAAGAAGAGCTTTTAATATTTGGTCTTCTTCGCGGCTTAGATTTCCTTGAGTTTTTCTTTCCAACATATCTAAAAGATCAATCGCTTGCTTGGCTTGCACCAAATTTTTTTCTGCAGATTCTCCAAGTGGGCTATTTCCTAGTCCAAGAGCAGCTTGTGCACTTGCTGCAAGAGAGATCAATAAAGAATGAAAATCATTGTCTAATCCAGAGTATTGTTTGTTGTTTTGCATCGCTTCTTTGGAGTCCTTTTTAGAATTCTCCTTTATTTCATCTATAGGTGTTTCAACTTGATGATCACTTTCTATTTTTTGTTCACTCTCTTCTGTATTGCTTTCTTCTTTGAGTTCACCTTCAAGAGTAAAGCGTCGACGATCATTGACTTTAATTGCTGATTTTTCTTGTTTTTTTTCTTCAGTATTCATCCCGTCCCTTTTTATAACTATAATATTTCTAATATTTCTTTACTTATTTTTTACGTAATAAATGTCTGTTTAGGTCTATTCATAATAGTTTTATAAAACTATATAAAACCCTTAATCGTGAAATAAGTTGCTTGTTATGTACTGTCAAGGTGCATTTATAAGTTTTGGATAGGAGCTTCCGTTAAAAATAATTTAATTTTTATGTGATGACTGCTTGACTCAAAAGCTATAATCTACCTAAGATTCGTTCTGTTATGAAACTAAAAGCCTATATTATAAGTTGCTGTGTTTTGATGTTTTTTTTGACTTCTTGTGGAAGCAAAAAAGGTTTCCAATTTACAGGTAAGGAAAATGATGCTGAAGCCATCGAAAAATGTTTGCAGCTAAGTAAAAGAAAAAAGTTTGAGCAAGCAGTAGAGTGCCTAGAAATTTTTAAAAGTCGCTATCCAAATAGTACATATGCGCTTGATGCTGAATTGCAAATCGCAGATAGCTATTACAACAATAAAGAATGGTTATTGGCTGCCGAAAGCTATAAACTTTTTGCTAAATTGCATCCCTCAAGTCCTAAGTTAGATTATGCATATTATCGCGCAGGTATGGCCTATTTAAAATTGATTCCGAAGTCAGTCGATCGAGATATGACCTATATAGGGCAAGCAGAAGAAAGTTTTACCAAGGTTTATCGCTTTTTTCCGGAAAGTCCTTATGCAAAAATGGCGATGGCTAAAAAAGATGAAGTATTGGCTAAGGCTGCAAAGAAAAATATGTACATTGCTAATTTTTATTTTAAGTACGGCGAATATCGAGCTGCAGCATCGCGTTATATTTCTGTACTCAAAGATTATTCTGGTTTAGGATATGACGAATTAGCATTATATCGTTTAGCCCTATCTTATCATCGATTAGGTTTAGATAAGAAAGCTCAAGCAGCGGCAGAACTGATGCAAGAAAAGTTTCCTAATAGTAAAAAAACCAAATCAATCGTTAGAAAAGTTTTGGGAGGGTAATTTGATGGATGATACGAGAGTTTTATTTGACGAAGGAAAAAAAGCCTTTTTACAACATCGTTTTGAGAGGGCATTTAATACCTTTACACGTTTAATTAAAATTGCGCCTTATTTTGCGGATGTCTACAATATGATGGGCGTCATCAAGCATAATGAAGGTCAGTTTAGTGATGCAGCCGATTTTTTTGAAAAAGCCTTAAAAATAAATCCGCAGTACACCGAGGCTTTGCTCAATCTTGCTGTTGTTTATAATGACATTGGAGAATATAAAAAAGCACGTAAGCTTTATGCAAAGGTTCAGGAAAAATCTCGTGAGCATAAAGGCTCAAAGATAGACCCTTTTATTCGAGCAAAGTTGTCCAATCGTCATGCAGGAGTGGGAGATATGTATGCTGGCATAGGTCTTCATCAAGAAGCCGTGCACGAATATGAAAAAGCTCTCAATTTGTCCCCAAATTTTCATGATATTCGCTGTAAGTTAGCAATTTCTCTCAGAGAGCAAGGAAAGCATGACAACTCTGTGAAGGAATTAAAAAAAGTACTTCAATCACATCCAAAGTATTTTTATGCGATGGTCCAGTTAGGGGTAACCTTATATGCATCGAGTAAGATAAAAGAAGCGATGCAACAATGGGAATTGGTGCTTAAACAAAATCCCAATAACGAAGGGGCAAAGATGTATTTGCGTTTGGCTAATGAAGATAGTTTGCCAAGTGCTGCAAGCTCTACAAAAGTCAGTAAAAAAAGCAATGTAAAAGAATCTAAGTTAAAAAAGCCCAGCGCTAAGAAAGCTAGCTCTGAAAGAGCTGCGAAGTCAGTAAAAAAAGTAGAGAAAAAACCAGCTAAGTCAAAATCAGCAGGTAAAAAGTTAGTTAAAAAAGCTGCTACGAAGAAGGTACCTAAAAAATCTGTAAAAAAAACTGGCTCTAAAAAAGCTTCTAGTGCAAAGAAAGCTCAAGCCAAAAAGTCGAAGAAATAATTTTTTCGGAATAAAAGAAATAAAATTAAGTTTTGAAGTATTTTCTTTAAAGGGTCTGTTGAGAAATGACTTTTTGAAGCGGCTTTGATGAAATTCTTATTTCTCAATAGACCCTTTAAAGTTTTTAAAGAAGCTCTTTGATTTTATTCAAGACATCTTTGACACCATCAATATTTGTGCCACCCGCTTGCGCCATGTCAGGGCGGCCTCCACCCGAACCTCCAATGAGAGGCGCCAGTTCTTGAATGAGTTTTCCTGCTTGGAACTTTTGGTGGAGATCTTTACTAACTCGAACAATTAAGATGAGTTTGCTTTGGTCGGTATTGACTAATAAGACAATTCCTGATCCTAACTTTTGAATGAGCTGATCCGAAAGATTTCTGAGAGCTTTAATGTCATCAAGTTGAGTTTGCAAGGCGAGCAGTTTTGTTCCATTGATTTCAGAGATGTTTTCTTCTAATTTTGAGTTATTTGAAGAAGACGAACCGGTTGCCAGCTGAGTCTTGAGTTGGTTGATTTCTTTTTCATATTTTTTGAGTTGGTCGCCTTGTTTAGCCAAACGCTCTAGAATTTCATCCTGTCCAACTTTGAGAGTTTTTGCAATTTGTTGCTGTTGTTGTTCAAGTCGGCGAAGGTATTCTAATGAAACGGCTCCTGTAATGGCTTCAATTCGCCGAACCCCGGCTGCTACAGAAGCTTCATTAATCATCTTGAAAAGGCCAATTTCTCCGGTGCGGTCGACATGAGTTCCTCCACAAAGCTCCACTGAAAAATCATCAATTTTGAGAACTCGGACTTCATCTCCATATTTTTCACCAAATAAAGCCATGGCTCCCGATTGAATGGCTTCTTTGTATGTCATGACCTTTTTTTCGACGGCTAAATCTTCACGAATTTTTTCATTTACTCGATTTTCAATCGTGATGATTTCTTCGGGACTTAAAGCTTTAAAGTGAGTAAAATCAAAACGTAACCTTTCGGGAGTTACTAAAGAACCTGCCTGTTTAATGTGTTCTCCAAGAGTTTCTCTCAAGGCAGCGTGAAGTAAATGGGTTGCCGTATGATTGAGTCGAGTGGGTATGCGATGTTGACGCTTGACTTTGAGATGAACTTCTTGTCCGACTTTGAGGCTGCCTTTGTCGACTTTGACATGATGAGAAATCAGTCCAGAAAGAGGAATTTGGGTGTCCTCGACCCAGGCATGGGATTCGCCTCCAATGATTTCTCCACTGTCACCCACTTGTCCGCCCGACTCGCCATAAAATGGGCTGAGATCGCAAAAGATTTCTCCGGATTCACTTGCTTGAATTTCATCTTGTCTTTGTCCTGCCTGCACAATCGCTGTAATCTTGGCAATAGCATCTAAACTCTGATATCCAACAAATTCTGTATCGATCTTATTTTGCTTTAAACTTTGATAAATCTCTTGAGTTGCGGATTCTCCAGAACCTTTCCAAGAAGCGCGCGCTTGCTGCTTTTGTCCTTCCATCAATTGGGAAAATGCCTGGTGATCAATAGTCAATCCGGCTTCTTCTGCGATGGTTTCACTTAAATCTAAAGGGAAACCAAAAGTATCATAAAGTTTAAAAGCGACCTCTCCGGATAATGTTTTTTGCTGATTTTTTTGGAGGTTTTTGATTTCTTGATTAATCAGGTCGAGTCCTTTTTCGAGAGTTTCTAAAAAGCGTTCTTCTTCTGCCTGAATGACTTCTGAGATAAATTTTTGATTTTGTTTAAGTTCAGTATAAACTTCACCCATATTTTGGATGAGTATAGGCAAAATAGAAGTGAGAAACGGCTCTGTGAGTCCTAAAAGTCTGCCATGTCGAATGGCTCTTCTCATGATACGCCGCAGGACATAACCGCGACCTTCGTTGGAAGGTAAGACTCCATCTGCAATAAGAAAACCCGTCGCTCGAATATGATCGGCGATCACGCGCATCGAAATATCGCTTTGCTCCGATTCGCCGTATTCTTTTTGGCAGAGTTGAGAAATTTTTTCTAATAATGGAGTGAATAAATCACTGTCGTAATTGCTGGAAACTCCCTGAATGACGCAGGCTAAGCGCTCAAGTCCCATGCCAGTATCGACACTGGGTTTGGGAAGTGGGTGGAGGGTTCCTTGTTGATCTCGATTGTATTGCATGAAGACGAGATTCCAGATTTCCATGAATCGGGAACCGGACGTGTCCTGAATAAAATCTTCTTGGGTAGCTTTTTCGGGATGTTCGCCATGGTCATAATGAATTTCACTACAGGGTCCACAGGGTCCGGTTTCACCCATCGACCAGAAATTATCGGCTTCATCCATACGAATGATACGCTCTGCCTTGACGTCGCTATGCTTAATCCACAATTCTTCGGCTTCGTCATCCTCTCTAAAAACCGTGACCCATAAGCGAGTTTTATCGATTTTGAGAACTTCGGTGAGGTATTCCCAGGCGTATTCGATAGCTTCCTTTTTGAAATAGTCACCAAAGCTGAAATTGCCTAACATCTCAAAAAAAGTATGGTGACGATAGGTTCGACCCACATTTTCGAGGTCATTGTGTTTTCCCGAAACCCGCATGCATTTTTGACTGCTGGTGGCTCGAGAGCTTTTGAGTTTTTCTTGTCCAGTGAAGACATTTTTAAAAGGGACCATTCCCGCATTGGTAAAGAAAAGCGTCGGGTCATTTTGTGGAATGAGGCTGGCGCTTGGATATCTCGTATGCTTCTTTTCTTCGAAGAAACTTAAAAAGGATTCTCTCAGTTGTTTGGATTTCATCATTTTTTAGGCACGTTTCTTGGAACTTTTTTCTTCGTTTTCGTCATTTTTCGAAGCTGGGCTGGCTAAGCCGTAGTTTTCCCGAATTTTTCGTTCAATGCCTTGGGCAATTTCGGGGTTTTCTAGAAGAAAAGTTTTGGCGTTTTCTCGGCCTTGACCAATGCGTTCGCTTCCATAACTATACCATGAACCCGTTTTTTCAATGATATCACTTTCAACGGCGAGATCAAGCAGGTCGCCTTCCTTGGAAACGCCTTGGCCATACATGAGGTCAAACTCAACTTGTTTAAAAGGAGGTGCCATTTTGTTTTTGACGATTTTAGCTCGAGTTCGATTTCCTAAAATTTCTTCTCCAGATTTGATGGAACCCACACGACGTATATCGATACGAATGGTCGCATAGAATTTTAGTGCATTACCCCCTGTGGTGGTTTCTGGAGAGCCGAACATGACACCAATTTTCATACGGATTTGGTTAATAAAAATCAGCAAGGTGCTTGATTTATTGATTAAAGCAGTCATTTTACGGAGGGCTTGGCTCATTAAACGTGCTTGGGCTCCCATTTGGGCGTCACCCATTTCGCCTTCAAGTTCGTTTTTAGGGACCAGAGCTGCTACTGAGTCGACAACCACGATGTCAACGGCATTGCTGCGGATCAGGGCCTCGGCAATTTCGAGGGCTTGTTCTCCCGAGTCGGGCTGACTGAGAAGTAAATCTTCGGTTTTGACCCCCAGTTTTTTTGCATACTGGATATCGAGGGCGTGTTCAGCATCGATGATTGCACAGACCCCGCCTTTTTTTTGGGCTTCGGCAATGGCTTGAAGTGCAAGAGTGGTTTTACCTGAAGATTCCGGCCCGTAGATTTCGACAATGCGGCCACGGGGATATCCGCCAATGCCTAAGGCCAAATCAAGTGAAATGGAACCGGAGGAAATGACCTGATTGGGATTGTAGGGAGCTGCTTCGATTTCTCCCAATCTCATAATTGAGCCTTTACCAAATTGTTTTTCAATACCGCTTAAGGCAAGAGTGATGGCTTTTTCTTTTTCGCTATTCGAGGTGTTATTTGTCGACATGTTGAAGGCTCCTTTTGAGAATTAAACTAGAGTTAAACGATTATAATTGTCAGTCAAGAGATAAGGTTAAGCTGGAGGCTTTGTCAACAGGCTTCTACATTGCCAACAGGAATTTAAGGAGTATAGTCTGAGGAGAAAAGTACCCATGTTATCCAAAAAGAGGAGTTAACTCCTCAAAAAAAGCCTTGATATCACTCAAAAAACAGGTGCCATAAATATTTTAGATGAAAGGTATTATTAAAAACAGCTTTTAAGTCCTTGTTTAATCATAAAAAAACACTTTTTCGTCATATATTATTTTTTATTGACTTTTTATTAGGTTTTGGAATGTATTTTGCTTAATTCTTACGATGACTACAATAATACTTAATGTTGAAGCATTGAAGGTAACATCAAAAAATAAATATTTAAGAAAGATTTTTAAAGTTAATCAGAAATTAATAGGAACTAAACTTAACTTAGCAGGAGAAACAAATCATGAGTTCAATTACAAATGTTATTAATCAGAAGCCAATAAACGCAAATGAATACACTGCAGACAAAGCTGCAAAACAAAAACAAGATAGCGCAGAAAAAGAACTGCAAAAAAAAATGTTAAGAGACCAAGCCAAAGCTGATAGAAGTGCATTTCGTCAAAACGATAATACACTGGCCAATTTAGAAAAAAATCAAGCTCCTAAAGGTAAAAAAGCTCCCATAGAACCTGCCTCACGTGAATATACGGGTATCTCTGAAGTTCAACTAAAAACTGAAATCACAAATGTTAAAGAGTTAGCTGGAGAAAATAAGCTTGTTCCATAATGTTGCTTGAATTTAATAAGTACTTTGAAAGGCGCAGAATATGCGTCTTTTTTTTTGCTTTAAAAGGAAATCGATCAATAAATCATGGGCTTTGCTAAACCTAGCTGAATCATCTGTGCATTGAGAAAAATTCCCTGATAAAAAATCTTTTCATAATCTGTCCAAATGGGGTGGTAGAGAATATCGCCGATGAAGCGTCCGAAGGAATCCGTCTTATAAGTGATGAGTAAAAAACGGTGCAGCGGGCTGAGTGTTTTTTCTAAAAACTCTGATGTAGTTTTTGATTTCCTGCGGGGCTGCTTTTTTCTTGTTCTTCAAAATGGCTTTCCCCATTTCCCAATAGCTTTGCAGGTAGAAATCGTGATAAGAACTGTTTTCGGTGGCGGGCATCATGTGTTTGAGCTGAGTGATGAGTTTTTGATAGTCCTTGGATTGAAAAAAATCTGTTGTCATGAGCCCTCCATATAACTTGTAAAAAATAAGCGCGATTTTTAGTATTAACTTACTGAAATACAAAGAGAAAAAAATCCAGTGCGTCCAGGCGGACTGGACGAAGTTTTTTGGTTTTTTGAAAATTGAATAATCAGCTTTTTGAAAAATCTTTTTAAAACGGATCAGGCAATTTCTAAGACCACCGGGCAATGGTCGGAACCCATGACTTCGGGCTGATAGTAACTTCGATTCACTTTATTTTTTAATTCTGGAGTGATAAAAAAATAATCGATTCTCCAGCCAACATTTCTTTCTCTTGCCCCTGCACGGTAGGACCACCAACTATAATGACCGGAGTCCGCTTCGTGCTCGCGAAAGATATCGATGAATCCATTGGCAACCAATTTGTCAATCCAAGCGCGTTCTTCTGGTAAAAATCCGGTATTGCCTTGGTTTTCTTTGGGGCGCGCTAAGTCGATGGGTTGATGAGCGGTATTGAAATCGCCTGCTAAAATGATGGGTTTCTTTTTTTCTTTTTGAAGCTCAAGGGCTTTTTCTAATACAAGGTCGGAATATTTCAATTTATAGGGGACTCGGCTTAAATCATGTTTTCCATTGGGGTAGTATCCGTTAAATAAAATAAAATCGGCAAACTCTGCAACGAGGGTGCGGCCTTCGATATCGAATTCCGGAGCGGAAAGCCCCTCGCTAATGGAGAGAGGTTCTTCTTTGACAAAGAGAGCAACTCCACTATAGCCTTTTCGTTCGGCGGAGGACCAGTAGGGCTTATAGCCTTTGGGTTTTAAAAGAGATTCGTCTAATTGAGAAGGATGAGCCTTGGTTTCTTGAAGACATAAAATATCCGGAGATTCCTTTTCTAGCCAATCCCAAAACCCTTTTTTGACAACAGCGCGTATTCCATTAATGTTCCAAGTAACCATTTTCATTTGATAAAGCCTTTATTCGAGTTTAAGGTTAAAAAAAATATCTGTTAGGAGTTATTGATGAATTTTTCTCGTTGTTATTATAAAAAAACTAAAAAAAATTTTGTGAGACTTTCTAGCTTATTCTTAGTGACTAGTATAAGTTTTTTTCCATTTTTTCAACTGCATGCACAAAAAGCTCAAAAGAAGAGTTTTCAACTTGAGCAAAAAGAAGCTCAATTGATTTCTCCTTCGACTTTAAGTCAAAAGGTCGATGCTTTATTGTTTGAATATAGCAATCAACAGCGAGAAAAAAAGGGTTTGCCGGCATTGAAACATTTGGAAGTGATTCAAAAAGCAGCGCGCGATCACTCTCAGGATATGATGAAGCGACAGTATCTTTCGCATTTTAGTCCCGAGAAAAAATCAGTCGTCGACCGTGTTGCAAAATATGTCAAAGAAGTGAGAGCTTCTTTAGGAGAAAATCTTCATAGCGTTCAAAGCCAAAAAGGACTGACAGACCCAGAAGCCATTGCGAAAGTCATGATGGAAGATTGGATGGGCTCAAAGTCTCATCGCGCCAATATTTTAGGGGAGCAATTTACGCGTATGGAAATTGCCTGCGTGAGTTCTTGGACTCAAATTTATTGTACGCAAGTTTTTGCAGGTGAGGGACTATGAAGTTTTTGTTGAGAGCGCAAAACCCATATACAAAAGCTTTTTTATTCGGTGCTTTATTTTTATGGTCGATGTGTTTTTTAGTTTTGGGCAGTAGCTCCACTCATGCTTTGACTGTTGATGAAATTGCCACAAAAGTTCAAGATGCTTACGAAAAGACGGCCAATATTGAGATGAGTTTTTCTCAAGAAACCTACGTGGAGCTCTTAGAAAAAAAAGTTAAAAAGCGCGGCAAGATCACCCTTAAAAAACCGGGAAAATTTAGAATTATTTACGAAGAAAAACGTGGACGTCATTATTATAGTGATGGCCAAAAACTATGGATTCACCAGCAGGGAGATCATCAAGTTCAAGAGCTTTCCCTCAATGGTGAAGAGATTCCTGCCGAAGCTTTGAGTTTTTTGACGGGCTTGGGAAACCTCAAGCGTGAGTTTGCCGTCGAGTCAGTGGATTCCAAAAAATGGCAAGGTTTTAATCGTGAAAAAGGCAGTCTCCATTGGTTAGAACTCACTCCCTTAAAAAAAGTTTCGCATATTCAATGGTTGGTGATGGGCTTTGACCCACAAAGTTTTTTAGTTCAAGAATTTTATTTACTCAATGAAGGAGGCAATTTAACTTATTATCGCTTTGATGAAATTAAAAAACCCAGTCAATTAAGTGATGATATTTTCGTATTTAAAAAATAAAATTTAAGGTTTTTGAATTTTGAAAATTTAAAAAAAGATTTTCTTTATTTTTCCATTTCTAAAAATAAAAAAATAACGTGCCATGAAAAAACTTTTTTTCGTATTTTTAATTTTTATCGCGTCCTCTGCAAACCTTTGGGCGCATCGTTCCGGCTGCCACGCGAAACATAGCTGTCCTTCCGATAATGATAGCTATATATGTGGAGATACAGGGAATTGCTCGGAATGTTTTGATAATATTTATTGTGTAAATAAAAAAAACAGATCGCAGAGTGGAGCCAAATTCACTCCTGATCAAGTCGATCCGTTGAAGCCTTTCTCCACGCCCGATATTCAAAAATCTCCTTTAAGAAAAGTGGTGCATGTGATTGATGGTGACACCTTGCTTTTAGAAAATAAGGAAAAAGTCCGTTTGATTGGTGTGGATACTCCTGAAAGTGTTCATCGTCATAAACCCGTGGAATATTTTGGGAAGGAGGCTTCGGCTTTTACAAAAAAAATGGTGGAAGGCAAAAATGTGCGTCTTAGTTTTGAGAACTCGTTGCATGATATGTATGGTCGAACTTTAGCTTATGTCTTTCTTGAAGATGGGACTTTTCTCAATGCGGAAATTATTAAACAAGGCTATGGTTTTGCCTATACTCGATTTCCTTTTAAATGGAAGAAACTCTTCCGTTATTATGAGAAGGAAGCCCAATTTAATAAAAAGGGGATGTGGAAAAAATAGACCTATTTAGAATTCTCAACTGCATCATCTAGAGTTATATTTTCTTAATGGCTTCGGCTCTTTCCAAGGTAGTGGGATGTGAATAGTGATAAAAACTATACCAAGGATGAGGGGTGAGATTAGAAAGATTTTCTTTTGAGAGTTTCACCAATGAGGAGATCATGCTTTCAGGATCTTTCACGGTTTGAACCGAGAACTCATCGGCTTCGTACTCATTTTTTCTCGAAAATAAGTTAAATACGGGAGTTAAAAAGAAGGTAAAAACCGAGCTGATCAAGCCAAAGATCACGAGGCCGGTATGAAGACTTGGAGTTGTAATTCCAAAAGTTTGAAAAAAAGGCGGCCATTTGAGTAAAAGTGAAAGTATCCAAAGGCCTAATAAAGTCATACTGGCAGAGAGGATTAAACTTTTTTGAATATGCTTTTTTTGGCTATGACCCATTTCGTGGGCAAGGACAGCAATGATTTCGTCTTGGTTGAGTTGTTTTAATAAAGTATCAAAAAGCACGATTCTACGAGCCTTGCCCATTCCGGCGAAGAAAGCATTGGAGTGGCTGGAGCGTTTTGAGCCGTCGATGGTAAAAACTCCCATCATTTTGAATTTTATTTTTTGTGCGAGTTCTTCAATTCTGTTCTTAAGTTCTCCTTCTTCGAGAGGGGTAAATTTATAAAAAAGTGGTGCAAACAAAACAGGAAATAAAGCAGCGACCAAAAATTGAAAAAACATCACGAGACCCCAAGTTCCGAGCCACCAATAATCCCCTAACCACGACACGGTTTTAAAAATAAGCATAAGTAGGGGAACGCCGAGAAGTACAGCGAGAAAACCCGATTTTATTTGATCGAGTATAAAAGTTTTTGCAGTCGTTCGGTTAAAGCCAAAACGCTCTTCCAAAACAAATTGATAATAAATTGTGAAAGGTAGACCCGCGAGATAAAAAATAGCCCCAATCGCAAAAGGGTAAGAGACTTGATGCCAAATAGAGCCTGTAGCAAAACTATTAGCCAATATTTGATCAAATTTGCCAAACCATCCGCCTAGTATGAAAACCCAAAGCAATGTCAATTCGAAGAGGGTTTTATACCAACCAAATTTTGTTTTTGCTTGAGTGTAAGTAATACTTTTTTGATAGTCCTCAAAAGTAATCATGTTTGAAAATAGTTCAGGGATTTTAGAAATATGTCTTTTAATTTCTTTAAGATTGAGGACGTCTAAACTCCACTCATAAGTATGAGAGATGAGAAAAAAAGCTAAAAAAAGCCAAAAAAACCAATGTTGTGTTTGTTCCATATTGAAATCATTTTGAATAAATGAATTTGAGAATTCAAGCAAGTATTAAGTCTAGCATTTGGATGTCGTTGTTTAAATATTTTCGCTGAAATGATAATTGGTAGGTTTGAGTCCGCCAATTTTATAGTTTCTAAAAAAGTTAATGGAAGCAATGCGATCTCTTCCCGAGCTTTTTGCTTCATAAAGAGCGGAGTCTGCCATTTGAACCATTAACCTTGGATTATAATCTTCAATGAGTTCAGTCGAGACATAACCAATGCTCGCGGTAACTTGAAGTATGGCCTCTGGGATGTTCATTTTGGGAGAACGTATTTGCCGTAGAATTTCTTCGGCTCTCGATCGAGTGCTAACAAAATTACAGCCGGGCATAATGATTAAAAATTCTTCACCGCCGTATCTCCCTGCATAGTCATAGGGTCGAATACCTTTTGCGACTCTTTTTGCAGCTTCTCTTAAGATAGCGTCACCCGCCATATGTCCAAAAGTGTCATTGACTCTTTTAAAGTGGTCTAGATCGAGCATGATGAGACCTAAAAGACTTTTTTCTCGTTTGGCACGATAAATTTCTTTTTCTAGAAGTTCCAAAATAGCACCACGATTATAAAGACTGGTGAGAGAGTCAATCGATGCTTTGCGTGCCAGCATTTCTCGGGCTTTTGAGAGTTCGGATAATAGTTCTAAAATCCTTCTGCCGACGAGGATTCTTTGTTTGAGTTCATTGGAGTCAAAAGGTTTTGCTAAATAATCATCCGCTCCTGAAGAGAGTCCCTCAACAATATCTTTGCGTTCGTTTTTGGAGGTTAACAAGATGACATACGAGTATAGAGGATCTTCTCTAGATCGTATATGGTGAATGACTTCGATTCCGTCCATTTCTGGCATCATCCAGTCTAAAATAAGTAATCGAGGTGCACCTTCTTGTTGGACGATTTCCCAAGCTTTTCGACCGTTTTCAACAGCGATAACTTCGTAACCCCATTGTTTTAGAGTATTTTCAAGAAGTTTTCGTGAAACGGCTTCATCTTCTGCAATTAAGACTTTCATGGTGAAAATGTTCCTATAAATTATCAAAAACTCTAAGCATGATTATATATGAGAGCATAACTCCTCTGTTAAAACTTTTATTTCCTTCTCCAGGTTTTTGTATATTTCTTCGGCCGTTTCGATGTCTCCCTCGTGGCCAATTTTTTCTAATTGATAGGCAGCATCGTAAGCCTTTTTTGCCGAAAAATTACTGACGGAACCTTTTAAAGAATGTGCTGATCTTTCCAGTTTATGTGAATCTTTTTCGTGAATAGCGCCTTCAATTTCGTGGAGCAAGAGGGGAGATTCTTCGACAAATATTTGAACAATTTCTCGCATTAAAGTTTCATCTCCCCCGACTCTTTCCATTACTGATGCATGATCATAACTTTGAGTTTGGGTTGCACTCTGTTTTGCATTTCCTTGATTAAAGTTTTTGATGACATCATAAAGTTGCCTGGGGTTGACAGGTTTCGAAATATAATCGTCCATGCCGGCGTCAAGACATTTTTCACGATCACCTTTCATGGCATGTGCAGTGACTGCGATGATGGGAATATGTTTTCCAGTTTCTTGCTCTTCTTGACGAATAGCTTGTGTTGCCTCCATTCCACTCATTTCAGGCATTTGGATGTCCATTAATATTAAGTCAAATTTGTCTTTCTTGAGTAGATCGAGAACTTCATGGCCATTATTTGCAATGACAATATCATAACCCTCCTCGGTAAGTAAGTTGTAAGCAACCTTCTGGTTGACGAGGTTATCTTCTGCCAGCAATATTTTTATGTTATTTTTCTCTTTCATAATTTTCTCCCTCGGTCCTAGGGTTAATTTTTTCTAAACTCTTAATTAAACTTTGCGCCGAAATAGGTTTTGCCAAATAAGCATCGAAATTTTTCATTTGATGACGTTGTTGATGAGTTATTCCAGGTGCAGTCATTGCGATGATTGGAATAGGTGGAATCCTATTTTCGGAAATCTCTTTTAATTGAGTGATATATTGTGGATTTTGATGATCATATTCTTCTAAGTCCACCAAGATAGCATCGATATTCTGTGAAGGATTTTTTATAGGACTTGTGGAATTTTTATAATCTTGAACAAAAATGGGTTTATGTCCGTGTTTTTTTAACGTATGAGCAATGACCTGACGGTTAATATGATTACTTTCGGCTACTAAAACAGTCAGAGCTAATGCTTCATCAATATCTGAGAAAAGGCTTTTATCTTGTTCTCTTAGGACATCTTTTAATGTGCTGAGCAGTTCTGCTTGGCTAATAGGTTTGTTAAGATATTTTTTAATGCCTAATTTTTCTATGCGTTTCAGCCCTCCATCTCGGTCCATAGAAGAAAGCATGACAGATTTAGAACACAGTTCTGGATAGTCTTTCTTAATTCTTTCAAGCAACTCAAAACCGTCCATTTCGGGCATGTGTGCGTCTACCAACAATATATCAAAATCTTTTGATTTATTTAGAGTATTTAATGCAAGTGAGCCACTTTCAACATCCACGACAATCATGTTCCAAGATTTTAGCAAATCGTGGAGTATTTTTCGATTTGTCTGGTTGTCATCAATCACTAAGACCTTTTTATCTTTAAATTTTTGCATACCAAGATAGATGACTTTGGGTTCAAATTTTTCATTGAGTTTGAGGGGGACGCTAAAATAAAAAGTGCTTCCTTTATTAAGTTCGCTTTTAACTTTTAATTCTCCTCCCATCATGGAGACAAGTTGAGAGGTAATTGCTAAACCTAGTCCTGTTCCTCCAAATCGACGTGTTGTCGAGCTATCAGCTTGAGAAAAGGCCTCAAAAACATGGGGTAGCTTCTCCTTTGGAATTCCTACGCCTGTATCAATAATTCCAAAATAAAGTTGTGTAGAATCTGTGGTAGTGGATTCCGCAGTCACTTTGAGAATAATTTCTCCCTGATGAGTAAATTTAACAGCATTACCCAATAAGTTAATGATGATTTGACGGAGTCGACTAGGATCTCCGATAACTTGTGTGGGCA
The DNA here is from genome assembly GCA_024233625.1 of Deltaproteobacteria bacterium. Classification (GTDB taxonomy): domain Bacteria; phylum UBA10199; class UBA10199; order DSSB01; family DSSB01; genus JACKPJ01. Next base: position 53,750 of record JACKPJ010000001.1, on the reverse strand, counting down.
CGTCTGGCGCAATATCTAAAATGAGTTCGACTTGCTTTTCCTCCGCGCGAAAAGAAAGCAATTTAATAGCATGTTCCACCACCGAATAGATATCAAAAGGGATCGACTCCAATTCGATTTTCCCAGCTTCAATTTTTGAGAAGTCTAGGATATCGTTAAGTATATTGAGTAAAGCATATGCAGAGGATTTAACAGTTTCAAGATAATCCTTTTGCTTTTTATTGAGGGGAGTTGTTGAGAGAAGCTCGCTCATTCCAATGATGCCATTCATCGGAGTGCGAATTTCGTGACTCATATTTGCTAGGAATTCTGATTTTGCTCGGGTAGCTGCTTCTGCGGATTCTTTTGCCGCAATGAGTTCTCCTTCTGCACGTAATCTTTCTGCTTCTTTTAACCTTAAATCTTCATGTAAGTATAATAAACCTGTTAGAATTTCTTTTAAATTAGGATCATTTTCTTTTTCGATGTCAGTATCATGAATAGAGCAATTCCCTGAGGTGATTTCCAGTAGGTGTTGGATTGTTATTTTTGCAATTTCAGATTGTTTCTTTTCCATAAATTTATTCATGATAGAAGAGTTGATAGGACTCTTCTATTCCCCAACTATATATTTTAGCCGATTTTTTTAGGCTAAAGAAAGTAAATTTATCTAATTTTATAAAAGAGTTTTTTATTAAGTTTTTTCTCGCATTATATTTATATAGGAATTAGAATTAGTTAGACTTGTTGTTGGCCTTAAAGGAGAGGAGAGTTATACAATGAAAAAGTTATTACGTATTCTTTTTATCTTTTCGATTTGTTTTTTTGCCATGGAGTGCAAAAAAAGTTCACAAGAAGATGTGGTTATTGGTGTTTTTACTTCATTAACAGGTCAGACCGCGACATTTGGCCAATCCATGAATAATGGAATTCAACTTGCTGTAGAAGAAATCAATGCGGATGGTGGAGTTTTAGACAAGCCAGTCAGAACAATTGTTGAAGACAATCAAAGCAAATCAGAAGAAGCTAAAACTTCGGTTATAAAATTAATTCAAAAAGACAATGTTGTTGCCTTGTTAGGTGAGGTTGCTTCAGCGCGTAGTTTGGCTGCAGCCCCAGTCGCACAAAAAAATAAGGTTCCGATGTTAACTCCTGCTTCAACCAATCCTCAAGTCACAAAGGTCGGTAATTATATTTTTCGTTCTTGTTTTGTCGATGATTATCAAGGCGCTGCCATGGCACGATTTGCTTATAATGATTTAGGACTGCGTAAAGTTGCTATTTTTTATGATGCAAAAAATGATTACAGTGTTGGTTTATTTGAGGTTTTTAAGAAATCTTTTGAAGGTTTGGGTGGCAAAATTGTTATCGAACAGAGTTACTTTGAAGGAGATATTGAATTTCGAGCTCCCTTAACTGCGATGAAAGCACTTAATCCAGATGGAATTTATATCCCAGGCTATTATACTGAAGTTGGTTTAATTGCACGCCAAGCTCGTGAGCTAGGCATTACTGTCCCCTTATTAGGAGGAGATGGCTGGGATAGTCCTAAAACTATCGAAATTGGAGGTAGTGCAGTTTCGGGTTCTTATTTTAGTAATCACTATGCAGCGGATGATCCCACTCCCAAAGTGCAAAATTTTATCAAAAAGTATCAAGAAAAGTATGGGCAAGTTCCCGATGCGATGGCGGTCTTGGGTTACGATGCTGCCTATATGTTAGCAGATGCTATTAAGCGAGCAGGTTCCGTTGACAGAGAAAAAATTCGCAAGGCTTTAGCCGAGACAAAAAATTTTGATGGAGTGAGTGGTAACATCACTATGGATGAGAACCGTAATGCATCAAAAAGTATTGTCATACTTAAAGTCAATGGCAAGGAAGTTAAATTTCATAAAAGATTACCACCTGCATAAGATCTGTGACTGAATTTATTCAACAACTCATCAACGGTTTGGCGTGGGGAAGTATTTATGCTCTTATCGCCTTAGGTTATACCATGGTCTATGGTATATTGCGCCTCATTAATTTTGCCCATGGTGAAGTATATATGATTGGAGCGATGACAGGCTACTACGCTGTTCATTGGGGAATGGGCACTGGTTCGTTGTATCATCTTTTGGCGGTGATATGTATTGCGATGTTGGTATGCAGTTTACTAGGTTGGGCGATTGAAAGAGCTGCTTATCGCCCCATGAGGCAAGCGCCTCGATTAAATGTTTTGATTACAGCGATCGGTGTTTCGTTATTTCTCCAATTTTCAGGGCAATATATCTTTGGTGCTGACCCTAAACCTTTTCCTGCATTAATCGAAAATAAAAATGTTCTAGATCTTCATGGTGTTGTTTTAAGCAATATTCAGGTAACTATTTTTGTTTCGAGTATTGTTTTGATGTTAGGACTTCGATACATCGTTTTTAATACACAAATGGGCAAAGCCATGCGAGCGGTTTCCTATGATCATACAGCTAGCTATCTTGTTGGTATTAATGTCAATCGAGTCATTAGTTTTACTTTTATTTTGGGTTCTGCTTTGGCTGGAGCAGCGGGAATTTTAGTAGGGCTTTCCAATCCAACCGTTAATCCATTAATGGGTCTCATGCCTGGTATTAAAGCCTTTATTGCCGCAGTCTTAGGCGGCATCGGAAACATTCCGGGAGCGCTCATTGGAGGGCTGATCATGGGTGTTGCCGAAACGATGGTTTCAGGTTATCTCTCAGGGACATACCGCGATGCTTTAGCTTTTATCATCTTGATTATTATTTTAGTTGTGCGGCCTCAGGGCCTTCTCGGTAAATCAACACAGGAGAAAGTATAATTGAAGCAGATCTTCGTCATTATTGTAGCTTTGCTGATATTGGTCCTTTCTCACTACTTACTCAATGCTTTTATTAATCCATATTATCTGCGTATTATTTTATTGATTGGGCTCAATATTACTTTTGCAACTTCTCTTAATCTGATCAATGGATATACAGGTTTGTTTAGCCTTGGACATGCTGGTTTCATGGCAGTGGGTGCATATACTGCAGCGGCTTTTAGCGTTTTTGTGAGTCCTTATCTCAATCTTAGTTTTGCATTTATTCCTGAGTTAGTACGGCCTGAGATTTTTTTTATTTTGAGTCTATTTTTAGGAGGAATGATTGCAGCCTTGATTGGATTTTTAATTGGATTACCCACACTGAGATTACGTGGAGATTATTTAGCGATTGCAACTTTGGGTTTTGCCGAAATTATTAAAGTCTTCTTTAATAATTTAGAAGCTGTAGGAAAGGCAAAAGGTTTTACAGGGATTCCTGGAGTTCCACACAGTGCAAACTTTTTTTGGATCTTTTTAATTGCAGTAATTTGTGTCTGGGTCGTGGGTAAAATGACGTCTTCCTCTAAAGGAAAGGACTTTGTTGCGGTTCGTGAGGATGAGATTGCCAGTAGCTCTTTAGGGCTTTCGCATTTTAAAGTCAAAATGAAGGCTTTTGTCATCGGTTCATTTTTTGCGGGTTTAGGTGGGGGAGTTTATGCGCACTTAGAGGGAACCATTTATCCTGAAAATTTTAATATTCTTAAGTCGATTGAATTTGTCGTTATGGTTGTTTTAGGAGGGATGGGTCGCTTATGGGGCGTGGTGTTTGCTGCAGCTTTTTTGACTTTCCTGCCTGAGTTTTTACGCGAATTACCTCCTCCGCTTTCAATACTTTCTCAATTCAGAATGATTCTTTACAGTTTAATTATTATTTTTACGATGTTGATTCGTTCAAAAAAAACTAGCTGGTTTGTTAAAGCTCGAATGGCAAAATAAATAAAATTGTGCAGACGATAAAAATGCACACGGCGTTGATTGACTAATGGTTTAGAAAAAAATTAAGATGAATAATCCTCTATTAAAAGTTGAAAATTGTGGCATTCAGTTTGGTGGACTCAAAGCCCTCGACGGACTTGATTTTTCTCTAAACTCAGGGGAACTATTAGGAGTCATTGGACCTAATGGTGCTGGTAAAACAACTTTTTTCAATTTGTTGACCGGGGTTTATCTTCCGACAGATGGAAGTTTATTTTTTAAATCAAATCTCTTAAATCAACTGAAGCCTCATCAAATTAATCAATTAGGTATTTCAAGGACCTTTCAAAACATTCGTCTTTTTCTCAATCTGTCTGTTTTAGATAATGTCTGCATCGCTTTTCACCAGCATATTCAATATTCCCTTTGGGACGTTATCTGTCATCGTAAAAAATATATCGAAGAAGAAAAGCAGATCAAAGCAAAAGCTTTGGAGCTTTTAGAGCGCTTTCATTTGCACGAAACTAAAAATGAGTTGGCCAAAAATCTTTCTTATGGTGATCAAAGACGTCTTGAAATGGTGAGGGCCTTAGCGACTCGTCCGCAATTGCTCCTTTTGGATGAGCCAGCTGCAGGGATGAACCCGACAGAAAAAAAAGAATTGATCGAACTCATTCGCCATCTCCATCAAGAGTTAAACCTAGCGATTATTTTGATTGAGCATGACATGTCCGTTATGATGCAACTTTGTCCCCGGATCATTGTATTAGACTATGGCGTCGTTATTGCTGAGGGAACACCTGAGTACATTCGTCAACATCCTGCTGTAATTAAGGCTTATTTAGGAGAAAAGAAAGATGCTAAAAGTTTGTGATCTTCATGTTCATTACGGAGCCATTCATGCTTTAAAAGGCCTTACTCTTGAGATTAATTCAGGAGAAATTGTCGCGTTAATAGGAAGTAATGGAGCAGGTAAAACAACTTTGCTAAGAACCATCTCGGGTTTGATTCGGCCAAGTGCAGGTAGTATTGAATTTACTCATCGGGGTCAAAAATGCCGTTTGAATAAAATTGAAACCCATAAAATTGTTTCTTTAGGATTAGCGCAAGTGCCTGAAGGTCGAATGATCTTTCAGAACTTAAGTGTCCTAGAAAATTTAGAGTTGGGAGCTTATCCATCTAACAATAAAAAAAATTTAGAGGAAGATTTAGAAAAAAACTTCTTACTTTTTCCTCGGCTTAAAGAAAGACTCAAGCAAAATGCGGGAACTTTAAGTGGTGGGGAGCAGCAGATGTTAGCGATTTCTCGTGCTTTGATGAGTCGTCCAAGTTTATTATTATTAGATGAGCCCTCATTAGGAATTGCTCCTGCTTTGGTACAGCAGATTTTTTCCAAACTTGTTGAAATTAATGAAATGGGAACGACTATTTTTTTAGTTGAACAAGATGCCTTTTTAGCTTTAGAAACTGCACATCGAGCTTATGTTTTAGAGACAGGCCAATTTTATACTCAGGGGAAAGCAGAAGAATTATTACATGATTCTAAGATACGCCAAGCTTATTTGGGTGAAGTGTCTGCATAAAAATATAAGCTTTGATGTGTTTACATAACTACTCTCGTTGACTCATTTTTAATTTATTTTAGATGTTCAGTGATTACCTTGCTCTTATAATTTGTGGAAGTTTACTATGGTCATGGAAGAAAAAAAATATGCACCCATTCAAACAAAATTAAACTATCCTCAATATTTGCATGAGTCCATGCAAAGGCCTCGTTTGGCAATTCTAGCAGAAAAACTAGCTGATATAAAGTTGCTCAGCGTGATTGCACCACCAGGATTTGGGAAGTCGACATTTCTCGCTCAATTGCGCAAAAAGTTGCTTGAAGAGTATTCTGAAATTGAAGTGGCTTGGTTAAATTTGGACGAGGATGATAATGATCCTATCACTATGACAGAATACATTTGTGCAGCTTTTCACCAGTTAGATGAAAATATTGCTAGGCGTTCTATTGCTATTCTTAAGTCGGGGTCAATTCGCAGTCTTAAAGAATTGTATGTCGCTTTAATTGAGGATCTCTATCAAAGTAAAAAAAGTTTTGTTCTTTTCGTTGATGACTTTCATGTTTTGCAAAAGGGAGAGTCTTTACAATTATGGCAGTGGTTTATTGATCATATTCCTGAAGCACTCACAATAGTAATTTCAAGCCGAAAAAAATTAGAACTCAAACTTAGAAAATTATATTTAAATGAAGAGTACTCCAGCGTTTCTGCTAGAGACTTACAATTTACAAAAGAAGAAGTTCGAGATTTTTTTCTTAAATATCGAAAAAAAAATATTTCTGAAAGTTTATTAGAAAATATTGCTGAGAAAACAGAAGGTTGGGTAGGAGCACTTCAAATGCTCTTCCTGATCATGCAAGAAAGTTCTGAAACCGAGAGTCTCATTGAGAACTTTTCAGGGGAACATCGCGAGTTGATGGATTATTTAAGTGAGGTTGTGCTTGAGCAGCTTCCTGAAGACCTGAGAAATTTCATTTTATCTATTTCGGTTTTAGATCGGATTTGTGCTTCTCTGGCAAAAGATTTGTCTGGTGAAGTGAATAGTCAGGAAATATTAGAAGATGTTGACCAGAGAAATTTATTTCTCATAGAACTCGACAATAAAAAAAATTGGTATCGTTTTCATCATTTGTTTCGGGATTTTATTAGAAAGCAAGCCTTCAAGCTTAAGGGGCACGATTTTTTAAAAAATCAATATCAATTAGCGAGTGTTTGGTTTGAAAGTGCAGGGTATCAGCATGAAGCTATCCATTATGCTCTAGCTGGAGAGGACTATACTCGAGCTGCTAATTTAATTTCTCAATTTGCAATGAATTTGGTTATTAATCAAGGTGACCATCGCACAATGCTTTATTGGATGAAACAGATTCCTGAAGAATATTTGGCTCCTTATCCAATGATTTTTTTAAGCTATGCTTTCTCTTTGACATTTACAACATATTTCGATCAAGCGAGGTCAGAGATCAAAAAACTAAAGGTAAATATTTCATCACTCCCGTTGACCGAAGAATCCTCAAATCTGCTTTGTTTTATGGAAATGAACGAGCTTTTAATTGAGATGTTTAATGATAAAATTAAATACGGGAGAGAGTTAGCAAAATCTTGGCTAAAAAAATGGCCAGAGACTCATATGCATGCATATGCGATGACTTTATGTGTCATGGGTGTGAGTTATTTTTTTTCTTCTGAATTTGAAAAGGGATATAAATATTTTGAAGATGCTATAAAAATACTCAAGCAAGATCAAGGTAGCTATCTTTACATTTGGGCCTTAACATTACAAATCGGAATATGTTGGACTCATGGTAAATTAAATCAAACACTTGATCTTCATGAAAAGATAATTGCTAAGATAAATAAAATGTTTGGTAAAGATTCTCCGATGTATATGCTGCTCAAAGCAGCCATATCGGATGTTTATTATGAAAAAGGAGATTTTGAAGAAGCATATAAGCAATTAAAGGGGAAAAAGCTCTTTGTGCATAGTTATAGTAATACTGAAGGATACATTATTTATTACAATGTATATGCTCGTATGAGTTTGTATAAGCAGGATTTTACATCGGCTTCTCAATATTTAATAGAAGCTGAAAAGGTTGCTCAAGAGCTAGCTTTTGTGCGTTTTCAACATCAGCTAGTTTTGTTAAGAATAGAGTTGTACTTGCAAACAGATCATATTTCACAAGCTCAACAATTGTTAGAAAAGTGGGAATGGAATCAAAGTCAGGATATAGAAGAGGAAATTGAGGATACAAATCTTGTTATTGAAAGTATTTTTTCGCGTCTCAGCCTGGCAAGAGTTTTGATAGCCCAAAAGTTTTATTCTGAGGCATTAGACAAGTTAAAGACTTTGGTTATTTTGTTACGGAAAAGTGGTTTATTGCGTTATCTATTGAATGCGTTGATTCAAGAAGTTCTTTGCTATGAAAATATCGGAGAAAGAGAGAAAGCTCATTCAAAACTAGAGGAATGTATAAAATTAGCTTCAGAGGAAAGTTTTATCAGTGTGTTCTTAGAATATGGACTTCAAATAAATCAGCAAATATATCATCTATTAAAGTCTTTGGATTTAAAAGGTATCAAAGACTCTCCACAAATGATTAAGTTTAGAAATGTCTTGCTGAAACAGTTTGAAGATTATTTTTCTTACGCGCAAAAAAAAGGAGAGAGCTCCCTTCAATTATTTGAACAGGTTTCAACTCGAGAATTAGAAATTCTTTCTATATTAAATTCATCAATGAATAATGCCGAAATTGCAAAATCTCTGCATATTAGCCTGGGAACTCTCAAATGGCACTTACACAATATCTATCAAAAGTTGGCTGCTAAAAATCGTAGTGGAGCGGTCATAAAAGCTAAAAAACTTCAACTGATCTAAATTTTTTATCACCAAATCTAAAAAACCTAACTAAAGTTAGGTTCACTTCTTCATCATTTCTTGTAGAGATTTCTTTAATATGCATTTGCCCCAATGGCAAAAACTGATCTGGTTTTTGTCAATTGATACAAGTTCTACATTTGTAGAACAGATATATTGTCCTAATTAAATAATTCATATCCCTCAAAGCACCCCTAAGCTCCGAACGAAAGTTCGGGGCTTCTTTTTTTATATATGATTTTTTTAAAACATCGATTTAACCAGAGAACCATCTTTGACTTTATCACTCGGATAGACAATGACTTGATCTCCCAATGTGAGACCACTTTCGATCATGGCTTTTTCAGAGTTGCGTCGGCTAATTTCGACATTTGTTTTTTTAGCGTGACCATCGACGACTTGAAATACAGCCCATTGTTTAGCATCGCGGAATAGAGCGCCTGTTGGTATGGTCAAGGCCTGCTCGCTTTCAAATAAAATAATTTCACAATAAACTCGATAAGCGTCTGCGAGGCGAACGCATTTTTCGGGTGGAGATGTGATATCAACAATGACGTTGACGCGTTGTTCTTCAATTCCCAATGCAGAGATTTTGGTGAAAGCAGCCGGCTCAACAAGTCGAACTCTTCCTGTAAGGACATCGCAGCCTCCCCAGTCCTCGATTTTGACGGAAGCTTCTGCGGGAATTTGTACCGCATTTTCTGTGAGAACTTCGGCAACAACTTCAAGAGCACTTGGGTTGGCAATTTCTAAAATAGTTTCTCCTCTTTGAATGGGTCCTTCACTTTCTCGATGGATGCGTAAAATTTTTCCTGAGACAGGAGATTGAATTTTTCGTGGACTTGGCCAATCGACGGTTGCAATGAAGTCTCCTGCTTGAACGGTATCTCCTGGATGAAGTTCAATGCGGTGTAAGTTCCCGTTGACAGGGGAAGTGACTTGATAAACTTCTCGGACACGAGTTTTTCCTTCTTCTTTGAGTGTTTGTTGATATTTTTCCTGAGTGACTTTGGTGATTTCAACCAAGATGGGTCTTGGACTGAATGCCCAATAGATGAGTCCAGCAAGACTCAGAATAAACAAAAACCAAAACAAGGCTTTAAAACCCAATTTTTTCTTTTTTCTTTTTTCTAAATTGTCCATCTTCTTATTTACTCTCTTATTTTGAGGGCTGAGACAATATTAATTTTCTTGAGTCGATAATATGCATAATATGAACTCAATATTGCTGAAATAATAATAACTAAAGAGGCGTATGCAAATGTTTTAGGATGAATCACTAAAGGAATATCAAACGCCTCTGTATGCATGAGAGTTACCATGAGTTTGGCAAAGAGATAGCTAAGTCCCCAACCTAAAGGCAGAGCAATGACTATTTGCCAAAGCATTTCATAAGTTAATAAAAGGAAGACTTGTTTAACATTAAAACCCATCACACGTAAACTCATGAGTTCCCATTCACGCTCAGAGAGGGTGACGCGAATACTATTGTAGACGACTCCAAAGGCAATGATGAAAGCAAAAATTGTTAAGCTGCTTGCAAAAACCAAAATAAATTTCACCATTGTTTCTTTAAAACTACGGAGTGTCTCTCTCTTAAAATGAATTCCTACTACTTTTGGAATAAATTTGAGTTTTTCTTGCAGTGTGGCTTTGTGGAGTGCATCGACTTTCAGAACAGCAAATCTTATGCTGTTTTCATCAAGAAGATTTTGTAAACTTTTTAAATCTATATAGGCAGAGTAACCAACCCATTGATAAAGTATTGCACTAACGGGTAAAAACCACTTTTGTCTTTTGCCTTCGAGGACTTCGAGATGAACCCAATCACCAGGTTTGAGCTTTAAGCGTTGTGCAAGTAGATGGCTCAGCATAATCCCTTCTCCACTGGGATAGACTCTTTGATGTTTGTCGTTAAACATAAAACGAATTTTTGAGTTTTTAGGATAGCCGACAAGCGCAGTTTCGACTTTTTTATGCCCCGAATAAATTCTAACGGGAAGAGAGTGATAGCCTTCGCTGACGAGAATGCCTGGATATTGTTCAAGCTCCCATAAAGCTTTAGTTTCTTGTCGATCAATAAAAGTGACTAAAGCATCTTCGCGATTAGTTTGGAAAAATTCATAGTCGATGACAAAATCAATCGTGTCCCACCAAAACATTCCTAGCGTTGTGATCATCAGTGCAGAGGCCATTCCCAAGATACTTAAACTTGTTTTCCATCCCTGAGTGGTTAAATTACGGTAAATCATTTTACTTTTATTGGAGAGCTTGCTTGTAATGTACTTTTTTTCCCAGGATTTTTGGCGAAAGCTGGGAGGGTTAGGAGGCCTCATCGCCTCGGCGGGTTGTAGTTGATAGATATTTTTTAAGGTGCGGAAGATGGCAAACCATGCAGCAAACAAGCTGATCAAAAAAGAGAATAAAACAATTTTAGGGTCGAGGGTATAATTAATATTTGGAAAGCGGTAATAATCACCATAGAGTTGAGTGAATTTTATTCCAATCCATGCTCCAAGTCCGCTACCAGTAATAGCGCCTAAGAAAACAATAATCGTGACGAATTTTATATAATGCAGGGAAATACTTTTGTTGTGATAGCCAACAGCTTTTAGAGAAGCGATTTGTGAGCGTTGTTGGCCGACAATGCGGCTCATGACAACATTTAAAAGGAAGGCGGCGACGGATAAAAAGATAAAAGGGATGACAACTGCCATGACGCGGTTTTGATTAATTTCATCTGAGATGAAGCGGTGAGAAACTTGATCACTGCGGCCATAGGCTCCTAATCCTCCATAGTCTAAGAGTAAATGATCTATTTTATCGATAAGAGCTTGTTCGGAATTTCCATATCCTAAACTAAGACTGAAGCTATTAAAGCTTCCTTCCATATTTAAAGCAGACTCAAGGGTTTTTTGCGAAGTCCAAAAAATACCGTATTGGCGATCATCCGGAATGGGATTGTCTCCTCGGATTGCGTAAATATACTCAGGAGACAATGCAATGCCGACAATATCAAAGCTTTGGTATTTTCCATTAATAATTGCAGCAATTTTGTCTCCTGGTTTGAAGCCGTTCGCTTCGGCAAAACCTTCACTGACAAGGGCTTCATGAGTTGTTTCGGGATCAAGCCAGCGACCGCTTCTTAAATATATTTTGTTTAGACGAGGTTGTGAATCGGTGGGGATGGAAATAAAGCGGCCAACTGCCGTATATGATTTTTGCGGTAAATGCAGTAAAAAATCTTTACTGATTCGGGTCTCAAGAGTGGCGACTCCCGGTAGATTTTGTATTTGTTGAGCAATGCTTTGTGGAGCTCGGCTGAGCTCTCCAAAAATATTTGCAAAGCGAAATCGTTGATAAAACTGAGTTTGTGCAATTTTCAAAGAATCTTGAGTGGACAAAAACCCAACTAAAGCGCCTACGCCACTTGCAATGACTAGTGCGATGGTAATGACTTGCATTTTCATACGCCATAAATCACGGATGAGTTTGCGCTGTAGCTTTTTTACCATTTGAGTTGGTCCGGATTTATTTTTTGTTGCTTAGCTTCAATCTGAACAATTTTTCCATCGGCTAAATGAACAACACGGTCTGCCATATCGGCAATGCCTGCATTATGTGTGATAATGATGGTTGTGGTTCCTAACTCTTCGTTTACTTTTTTGAGTGCTTGTAAGACCAGACGGCCGGTTTTATGATCCAAGGCCCCAGTCGGTTCGTCGCAAAGTAATAAGCGAGGTTTTTTGACGATAGCACGAGCCACAGCAACTCGTTGCTGTTCTCCACCAGAAAGTTGAGAAGGAAAGTGATGAAGCCGTTCTTCAAGTCCGACCATTTTTAAGGCTTCCTCTGCTTGCATGGATTGTTGAACAATTTCTGTAATGAGCTCGACATTTTCTAAAGCTGTTAAGCTTGGAATGAGGTTGTAAAATTGAAAGATAAAACCGATTTCTTTTCGGCGATATTCTGTTCTTGAAGGGTCATCCGCTGCGCCCAGATTAAATTCTCCAAACCAAACCTCTCCAGAGCTGGGAACGTCGAGTCCTCCCATGATATTCAATAAGGTCGATTTGCCGCTGCCGGATGGCCCTAAAAGAACCATTATTTCTCCTGGATAGACCTCGAGGTTGACTCCTCGAAGAGCATGGATGAGAACTTCACCCATTGTGTAAGTTTTGCTAAGATCTTGAATACGGCAGAGAGTGTTAATCTTGTTTTCCTTTTTTAGATGATGATGTTGTCATATGTTTCTAGCAAAATTTGTATTGAAGCCGAAGCATTAAAATATCACACAAATTTTATAATAATTTATAAAAATTATAATTAAAATTCCTTTCATCTTTTCTAGTTTAATTTTTTCGTATTTTTATTTATCTAAACCTAACTTTAGATAGGTGTGATTATCGACTGACTATGATAGGTGATGATTTTTTTGAGAGGAAAAAATGATTAAGACAAAAGAAATATGGATTGCATATCTCCTGTGGTTTTTCTTTGGATTATGTGGAGTGCATAAATTTTATCTCAATAAAACAGGAATGGGTATTTTGTATCTTCTCACACTTGGACTATTTGGCATCGGCTGGCTTGTGGATCTTTTTACGATACCTTTTCAAGTGAATAACTATAATAGGAAGGTAGAAACCTTCCTATTGAATAGACCTGGAAAAAGGGTTGAAATTCATTATTTTTAAGCGACAAATTGCAAGTTAGTTACACAAAACTTAATTTCAGACAAAACTTATCAGGGTTCGAAAAATAATAAAAAATTGAATAAGGTAATCCAAAAAGCGCATTTCCCAAATTAGAAAGAGGAATATAGCAGGCTGAAGAGGCTTCGAAACTTGGGAGTGATTGAGCAGAATTAAAATTGGGGTTGCTCTGCGCTTCTAGAAAGCTTTCAAACACTCCAGTACTCGCACCATTTTTGAATTTCTCCACAGCATTTTTGTATGCCTTCTTTTCAGTTGCTTCTATGCTAGCGTGTGAACTATTTAATTTTGAAAAATACTGTAAATTTTCTTTTTTCCAAGGTTGATTGATTTTATCCCAGATGAAAACTCTTCCTTCTTTATCCAGAAGGATAAATAGATCATCGGCAAAAAATTCTATTCCTTTGATTAGGCTTTTCTTTTGGGTAAATAATAGAGCCTCGGCAATCATATAATCAGACTTTCCGTCACCATCAGTATCAATTTCAGCCTTTTTAAGAATATCAAGGTGTTTGAGTTTGTGAGAGTTTTGATGAGTAGGCCCCTTTGCGCCATATTCTTTATTAAGCTCGTCCTGAAAATATTCTTGAAGTGCTGCATTGGCGTTTGAAAAAGTTCCACCCCACTTGATTTGATATTCTGAAATTCTATTTTCTGACATAATAAAAGCTCCTTACCACGGATGGTTTATTAAAACTCTATTTAAGACGGAGCAACTATTGTGCCAACATGACGGCTACAAAAGTTTAATCATTTTAACAGGATGCAAAAGGGTAGTATTGACGCAGTTTAAGACTTCGCTTATTTTAGAGGCATGATGAGTATAATTTAGGCAATTTTTATAATTCTGAATTATTTAATCATACGAATTGTCAGTGGATATTGATAAAACTCTCCTTGGTTAGCTTTAATGCCGGCGATAATACTGAATACGGTTGAAAGAACTGGAATGACAGGAAGAATGATAAAGCCAACGAAACAAAAAATGGTGCCAAGAATTCCAATAATAGTCACAGGGATCATGTAAATCAGCATGCTTAAGTGAAAATTAAGCGCTTCTTTGCCATGAGCGTTTAATTCAGGAAATTCATCTTTTTTGATTTGCCAAATAATCAAGGGCCCCAGAATATCTCCAAAAGGAATTAAATACATGGAAAGAGCACTGAGGTGGCAAAACATGGCCCATTGCCGTCCTTGTTGGGTTTTGTAATCTGAGGGTGGAGTTTGCTGGTTAGGAGTTGTTTGTCCTGGAATGGGTGTTGTCATGTTAATTCTCTATGTTAAAATGTTTGATACAAAAATTTATAAATGCCTATTCTTATTTTATTATTCTTCGCTTGCCAAGTTATTTGTTCGATGCATTTTTGTGTGTAAGAGCTCCGTAGATTCCCTGAATAACCTGAGACATTTTTGCAAAATCTAAAGTTTCAATTTGATCGCTTGCCTGATGATAATGAGGATTACGATAGAAATTTCAGACGGAGTAAAACTAATCTAGATAGGATTAAACAAATATCTTTAGAAAAAAGGTTTAAATTATTTAAAAATATTTAGTTGTCATTAAGCTTATTGGTCTTACTGAATAGTATTCTAACTATGGAAATGCCTATTGTTTATTTTTTGGAGAGGAGTATTTTAAAGAAAGCAATATAAGAATTCATCTATATAAAAAAAAGGAGTGAGGAAATGTTAAAAATATCTCAGTTTCTATTTGTCGGCGTAGTTATGCTTGCTTTAGGAAGCGTAGCTCATGCGGAAATCAAAGAAGGAAATATTAGATACCTAGAAAGCACTGACATCAGTCGTGATTTTAGAGAAGGTCAAAATGTCCTTTGGCGCAATGCTGATGGAAGCTCAATTACTGTTGATTTTCAATATGATAGAGAAGGGAATTTATTACCGGTTAATTATTATTATATTGACCCCACAGGTGGCAGTACCACTTTGACGACTTCAACCACAGTGCCCCGCATAGCCTGTCCTGAAGGTCAGACGTTAGAGTGTAAGGAGGATGTTCAAAATTCTGTGAGTATATGTGAATGTGTTTCTAAAGGTAAATCTCCAGGAATTTGGTATAGCTTAGGTATACCTACACCGGGCTTTGATAATTAAAATAAAGCGAGGTGTTAATTAAGCTTTAAAGTCTTATTTAATTTTGTGAACTGCTTGAATCTTTTTTCATAGACCAAGCAATTCACAAAATTTTTTTTTTTATATTTATAAAATTCAGACGGAGTAATTTATTGAGTAAAATTCAGACGGAGTAATTTATTGAGAGAAAGAGATTAATCGAACATTTAAATGATTTTGGTGTGATGTGAAGGTTAATGAGTACTGTTGAAAAATGCCTTTAGTTGTTTTTTTACAAATATTTTATGTCTTTATTTTACAGAAGTTCTTTTAGAAAAATTTTCTTACTATTTTTGAGTGTTTAGATCAGTAAGTTATGTTTAGGAGGAATTTTGGTTGATTTATAGGTGTCTCAGAAATGATTATTTTAAAAATTATATATAATTAGCAAACCTCTTTTTGTATCTTTGTTTCCAATCTCGATAATAAGAAGTTTTTGCCATCTTTAGTTGATAGATTTGTTGACGGACCCAGATTGGATTTCCAATAAAAGAAACAGAAGAGTAAGGCACTTTTTCTTTCCAATCATTTTTCAAAATACTTTCAACAAGACTTTGATAGATTTTTTGTCTTGCTTGAGGGCTTTTTCCTAAACCCAAATAACTTGGCGCAGAAGTCACTAAAGAATCGCTCTTTCCAAAAGCATAATAGTTATATGAAGAAAAAGTATTTTGTTTAGGATGAGAAACCTTTCCCGCTCTTTTTGGATTGAGATCAATATAAAACATGACTTTAAATAAGTCAGCTTCGCTTTCAATCCGAGGAGACTTAAAACGATCCATAACCACTTGTCCACGACGACCAACTTTTTTATTGTAAAAACGCGCAAAGCAGGAGTTAACAACTCGAAAAAAGTCCGAAAAATCTTTAAGGGATTTGAGTTTTCCCGTTAGATGTGGATGGTTATCCATGAAACAGTAAGCATAAATTTGAACCCCATATCTATCTTTATATTTTAGCAATAAATTGTAATAGAGCTGCTTTGCCCAATCTTCTTTTAACAGCCAGTCATTATTGTGGCACTTCCAAGTAACGTGGAAGAGAGAGTGGTCATCGAGAATATAATATCGAGGTGTGCTTGGCATGTTATTTATATCAAGCAAGATCTTTGCCAAGTTAAAATAGGCCAAAAAATGTCAAAAATATAGTTTTGAAAGTTAGAAGGGTTCGGTTTTCAAACTTATGAGTTCGAAATTTGTTCCTCCGTCTTGAGGAATCTTTCTTATGTTTTGTTCAATGAACTTTGGTAGATAATAAAAACCCCTCCTGATAGGAGGGGTTTTATGTTGACTTTGGTATGAAAAAAACAAGATTATTGAACTTCCTGCCAAACATCCAAATTTGATTTTTCAAAAATATAGCCAAAGCCATCGTTAAGGTTGTTGTGATCATAATCAGGTGCACCCACGATAATGATATCTCCGTCAATCGCAACACTAAAACCAAACTGATCACCAGTATTTGAATTTGAGGCTAAAAGTTTTTGGGTTTGAATCCATTCATCACCATTTCTTTTAAATACATAGGCAGTTCCAGTGTTGATTTCTTGATTATCACCCCAACGAGCTCCAATGACTATATAATTACCGGATATGGATACGCTATGGCCAAAGTAATCGAATTCAGCACCATCGGGGGCGACTAGTTTTTGGGTTTCGTTCCATTCATCACCATTTCTTTTAAATACATAAGCAGCTCCACTATCTAAGTTTTGATCATCGTCCTCTATGGCTCCAATGACTATATAATTACCGGATATGGATACGCTATGGCCAAAGTAATCGAATCCAGCACCATCGGGGGCGACTAGTTTTTGGGTTTCGTTCCATTCATCACCAGTTCTTTTAAATACATAAGCAGTTCCAGTGTTGATTTCTTGATTATCACCCCAACGAGCTCCAATGACTACATAATCACTGTATATGGATACACTATGCCCAAAGTAATCGTATTGATCACCGTCGGATGCGACTAGTTTTTGGGTTTCGTTCCATTCATCACCATTTCTTTTAAATACATAAGCAGCTCCACTGTCCTCTCCTTTATCATCATCATTGGAGGCCCCAATAATTATATAGTCGTTATATATGGATACACTATGCCCAAAGTAATCGTATTGATCACCATCGGATGCGACTAGTTTTTGGGTTTCGTTCCATTCATCACCATTTCTTTTAAATACATAAGCAGCTCCACTGTCCTCTCCTTTATCATCATTGGAAGCCCCAATAATTATATAGTCGTTATATATGGATACACTTCGACCAAAGTAATCGAATTGATTGCCATCGGATGCGACTAGTTTTTGGGTTTGAATCCATTTTTGGCTATTCAAATCCTTTTCGCATACATATGCAGAACCTCTTCTATCTATACCTTCAGCATCGTCATAGTCAGCTCCAACAACTAGGGTGTTTCCCGAAATAGCGACACTTTCTCCAAAATTTGCCTCTGCAGATTTATCTGTAGAAGAGTACATGCAATAATTGATCGTGCAGTCATTTGCACAGGCATTGGTGTTTTCGTTATCTTGATCATCACATTCTTCATTTTGTTGTACAATGCCGTCCCCGCAGCTTGGGTTTGTGCAAGCATTAGTACAATCATCATTGTCTATGTCATTGCCATCGTCGCACTCTTCACCTTGATCGACGATTCCATTTCCACAGCTTTCTGAAACAGTTATAGTGCAGTCGTTTTCGCACCCATCACCGTTGATCAGGTTACCATCGTCGCACTCTTCATCTTGTTGTAATATACCATCACTACAAAAAGGGTTATTGGGGTCATCTGCACCTGTGTCACTTGGATCGACATCCGTTCCACCTCCACAAGAAGAAAGGGGTATTAACATTAAAAAACAAAATATAAATGATATGCTCCAGCGCATGGAATCATTGGTTAATTTTTTCATTTATGTATTTCTCCATTATTTATTTAGACCGAAATGTTTTATTAAGAACAAGTCAGAGTTATCCAAATTGATTGTTGGGCTTTGTATATTTTTTTCAAAATGGAAAAGCGTCACCCAAAAGGGTGATTTTGATGATTTATTGAAATTTTATTTGTCTGATGACATCGTCTTATTTTCTTCCCTTCTTAGATAGACCATTGCCTCTCCTAAAATATTTTTATAAAATTATTAAGGTGAGGGGAAAAAGATCATGAGTAAAACCTATCGGCCATATCGCATTATCGAATGGCAGGATAAAGAAGCAACTAACGCAAAAGGATGGTTGGTGATGGATTGCCTGATTAATGGAATTTGCGGTGGCGGTCTCTTTATGCATCCAAATGTTTCTTTAGAGGAAGTTGCCGATCTTGCACACACGATGACTTTAAAAAATACCCTGCAAAGTCCACAGTTTGGAGGAGGCAAAGGTGGCATTCGCTTCGATCCCTCAGACCCTCGAGCAAAAGAAGTTCTCAGACGCTTTCTTGAGTCAAACGAAATTTACTTAAAGAAATTTTGGTGCACAGGTGCAGATCTTAATACCGATAATCGGACGATTACAGAGATCATACAGAAAGATTTAGGGCTTCCATCCCCATTTTACTCTCTATCTAAGATGTTGGAAGAAAGGTTTGGTATCGAAAACCACATTTTAGAAATGAATGAACGTCTCGAAACTCCTTTAAACAAATATTTTCGCATTGAAGAAAGCGCAACGGGTTATTCGATGTCTTGTTGTTTACAACTTTCACAAATCAGAGAACCGAAGGTTATCATACAAGGTTTTGGAGCGGTGGGCAGTAGTTTTGCGCACTTTATTCAAGAAAACAAAATAGGAAAAGTAGTAGGTATTGCAGATCAATCAGGCTTTATTTCTAATCGTAATGGTATTGATATTCATGCCTTATTAGAGGAAAGAAAAATTCAGCTCAATAATGGAATCATACCAATATTTAAAAATTATTTAACTAAGGATCAAAAGGAATGCTATTATTTTAATTCCCGAAGTAGCTCGAAAAGCGATGAAGACTACCTTGTCGAGTTTCTTTCTGTTGTTGAAGGAGATATTTTTTCTCCTTGTGCAGGCCGATATCAAATTACTCCCAAAGTTCTCGGTACACTTTGTGAAAAAACATTAGCACAATCCATTGAAAGAACAATCATTAGTGGAGCGAATAATTCTTTCCGAGACGGCACGACCTTCCACTTACTCAAACACTTAAATATCAAGATGCTACCCGAATGGGTTTCCAACTGTGGTAATGCCCTATTGTTTTTAGAAGCTCTTAAAACAGACTATTACGGCAAAGAGTGGGTGGACTCCGTCTTAAAGATTATTCATCAACGCATCACAGAAGCACTATGGAATGCAATGGAACATTGTCATCGTGATCTAGGAAAAATATATGAATCTTTTTATTTTCTTGCGGAACAAAAAGTACGATTTTCTAAGTCACAAAAACCAACTCTGGATTCTCATGAAAATAACTATAACGAAGAGATTACACCGAACTATACAGAAAGCATTGCAAGATAGCCGGAAATATTGACTCTTTCATTGAGGCAAATATGAACTTTCAAAGCTTAAAAATTGATCATTACACAATTATTGTTCCAGATGCAAAAGCGGTCTGTCAATTTCATATCCAAGCCTTGGGATTTAAATACTTACGTTTACAAATGATTAATGCAGGATCGGCCAAACCTGGAAAATATGATATGTTGAATTATATTTTGACGTGGCCCAATGACCCAGATCGGGTTCTAGTCATCACGGAAGGGCTAACCCAGGAGTCTATCTTTCAGCGCTATTTAAATCAATATGGTCAAGGAATTCACCACATTGCAATTCAAGTCGATGATATTGAGAAAGCTTTTGAAGATATGCAGAAGCAGCACATTCAACTCACCTCGGATGAACTGATTCGAGATCCCTTAACTGGCCTTAAACAATGTTTTATTGACCGATCTTATTTAGGCGTTTTTGTTGAACTGATCGAAAGAGGTAATAGTGTGTTTCAAAGTGAAGCTCAGAAACCAGGTTTTTTCACCAAAGACAATATGTCCGGTTTAGCAGTTACCATGCATGACTACTTAAGAGACAAAAGATTAAAGGACCATGCAGATTCGTTAAATAGTTCGCAAGAACTTATTCAGGAAACTTCTCTTAAAAATTATGAAGACTTTCATATCACTGAAACAGACTATTTAAAGCTTTCAACTTTACGTTGCTTTTACATTTTTTCGAAAGCTTTAAATAACTCTGTTGAGTTCGCAAAAAATATTTTGGGCTTTCAAAAACTTGTTCAAGAAAATCAAAGCAAGAGAGAAGTGATTCTAACTTTAACAAAGGATCCAGAGCATTACCTTGTTCTACAAGAGGATCAAGAAGCTAGCCTAAAACCAAGTTTGAGTCGAGTTTTTGCAGAAACCAACGATCCTAAAGAAGTCCAAAAGCAATTGCAGGCTCATAATATAGATTTCACACCCGTTGATATGAAACAAAGTGCTTTTGGCTTGGAATCGGCTTTGGCCTTGAATGAAAAAGCAGTCGGGTATCCCTTTTATTTAATGAAGAACTCAGTCACGCAGGAATCAAAACGCCATGGCTAATCAGCGGCTTCAAATTTCTATCTTCCAAAATCCAAAAAAAATTGCACAATATATGTCTAATCCTAAGAAGCTTCCTTACTGGACGGTTCACCGAGCGATTTTTAAAAAAGAGTTTCAGTTTTATGAAATTAGAACAGATGCAAAGGGAAACTGGAAAAGTATTCTCTTGGATATTGAACAAAGAAAGCTGGACTCCAATCACTATGAAGTGACTTTCCTTTGGAATCAAGGGCGCTTTCTACCTAAGGTTGTCTTTTGCATTTCAGCAAGTGACTCTGACCAGAAACAAAAGCCAGCCAGCAGCCAGGTTCATTTAAACTTGTCCAAACAAATTTCGCAAAAGAAATTCAAAACTCTTCGTCAATTGATTCGGACCGAGTTAAAAATCTTAAAAAATACTTTAGAGCAAAAACTTGAGGACATTAGACCGAGAGATTGGAAACAGCTACAAGCATATCACTTGATGATGTATACCAAGGATTATTGGTCATAATTAAGTAAAGAGGGTTCTTCAATGGCTCAAACAGATTTATATCATTTAATTGAAAACCCAGAGGTTTTAAAAGAGCACGGTCAGGATTTTGGCCGAATTCAGTTTAGCAATCCCTTGGGAGTATTACGCCCGACAAGTGTTCAAGAGCTCCAGAGTTTGATTGTTGATCTGACTAAGAAAAAAATTCGAGTCAACATCCAAGGAAGCGCACACACAGCTAACGGACAAAGTCAATGTGATCAAGGTGTCGTGATTGACTTAAAATCTTTTAATCAAGTTGTCCAAACAGGCTATGATCAAGACCCTCCATGGATAAATGTACAAGCTGGAATTTTATGGGAAGAGGTCCTCAAACACAGTTTAGCTCATGGCTTGACTCCACCCACGACCACGGACTGGCAAAAGCTTAGTGTCGGAGGAACGCTTTCTACAGGAGGCGTGGGTTTTATGAGTTACCAAAAAGGAATCCAAGCTGATCAGGTTTTAGAGTTAGAAGTCGTCACAGCGGATGGAGAACATTTAGTTTGTTCACATAACAAAAATAAAAGATTATTTAATCTGGTAAGAGCAGGTTTTGGTCAATTTGGATGGATCACGCACGCAAAACTTAAATTAGAAAAGGCCCCAAAATATCTAGAAGTCCTTCAATGTTTTTGTGATTCAAGTAAGAATTTTCATCAACTGATTGAAACTCTAGTCCAGGATGCTTATTTTGATTGTATTCATGCTTTTTTGATTCCTAAGTCCTTAGACGAAATGAAAAAGAAAGTCTCTAACTCCGATCATAATGCATTAGAAAAAACTTGGGATCAAGATCAGAAGGCGACTCCTCAATGGATTTATTTTATTGAGTTAGCCAAATATAGAAATCATGCAAATCCGGATCCTGAAGTCTTAAAAAAAATTGATTTGTCGTTGATATGGAACAACTTTCTAACCCAGAATAGAGAAAGTTTTTTTGACTATATTCATAAAGAACCTCCGCTCATTGAGATACAAAAGAAGCTTGGGAATTTAGCTCATCCTGAGCTGGCAATTTTGCATCCTGCAAATCACTTTGTGAGTTGGATGGATGATTTTATTATGAACTTAAAAATAAAAGATATGGGAGGAGGACCTATTTTAATCATTCCTCTGCTGTCAGATAAAATTCACTGTCCATTATTTCGCCATCCCATCAAGGGAATGTTTTATTTTATCGGAATACTTCGGGTTGAAGATCAAAATAGTCCAACGCGCCTTAAAATACTTCAACAAAAAAACCTAGAGCTCTATCAAAAATCTATTCAAAAAGGCGGCTTTCGGTACCCCTGTGATTCCTTAGAACAGCCCAATTGCCCAAAGGAATGGAGAATACATTTTGGTGAAGAGACTTGGAAAAAAATTGAGGAAGGCAAAAAGATTTTCAACTCGAATCATATACTCACAAATAGTTTGGGATGGTTTGATTAAACAGCTAGCAAATTCGTCTATTGAGATAGATATCACATCACCAACAACTCGGCTAAGCCTTCATCGAGTAAGAGCTGATTGACAAAAATTCCATTTTCTAAAATGGCTTCTTTTTCAGTCAAGGTTGGGTGAAAATAAAGATCGGCGAGATAACGTCCATAAACATCCGTCTTATAGGTTATAACTACCATATTAGAGTTTTGCGCAAAAATTTCTTCGAGGCGAGACTTGGCTTGCTCGGCGCGACCAGAAGGGTCTTCTCCGAGTTCGGGAGTATTGATGCCGCGCAGTCTTAAGACAACACTCACAGTGGTATGAAAGCCTAATTCAATTTGGACCAAGACGGTGTCTCCGTCTAAAACGCGCAGCAATGTGGCAAAATAAATATAAAAGCGACCCATGCTTTCGGGGATGAGAGCTTTTTTCTGCTGTTTTGTGGGTAAATCCGGAGAAAAATATCCGCGTTTAATGGCATAACGCAGGGTATCGCGGTTCCAATTGCGTGCGATACTTTGTTGAAGATAATGATGCCGCGCGGCTGGGTCTTTAAGACGGAGTAACTCGACGTGATGACTCCAGGTTAAAGTGTGTTCTCTTTTAAAGATGAAGTCACCTTTTTTCCAGGTTTGAGCAAATTGTAAAATATGACTGAGTGTGTTGCGGTGGATATCGAGGTCTTGTGAAATTTTTTTGAGATAAACTCGCAGACCCTCATCTTCTCGAAGCTCTTTAATTTTTAGCAAGCGATGTCCCACTTGCCAATAGGCCTTGAGTTTGGCAACAGGTGATTCGAGTTGTTGTTGTTTTTCCTTTTCCAGAATTTCAATGAGTTCATCACGCATGCGACTGTATTGATGCGTTTGAAAAAAATCTTCTTTTGACATATTTTCCCCTCCTGAAGTACTAATTATCAAGCTAAGTTTTTAGGACTGACTACTATTGATTCGTTCAAAAACAAACTGAGATTTTTAGAAAAATGCACGCGATGCACGCGGCGCGTGCATTTTTTTGTGTTGAAATTATTAAGTTTTTTACGATTTTGAGGTCTTTTTTATCTTTTTTTTTATTTTTTTAAAATTATCGACGGAGATTTTTTTATTAAGAGGTTAGTTTTGAACAAGGGATTTTTCATTGCGGGAACCGATACTGGAGTGGGTAAAACAGTCATTGCAGGAATGATTGCACGTTATCTTTCGGATCGGGGAGTCAATCTTGGGGTGATGAAACCGATTGAAAGTGGAGTGCTTCGGGGTGATGAATCCAGTGATGCAGTGTTTTTAAAAAAAATGGCGCGAGTGGAAGACTCTTTGGAAAAGATCAACCCTTATTGTTTTTCTCAGCCCTTGGCTCCTGAAGTCGCGGCCAAAATGAGTGGAGTCCATGTGGAGCTGGACTTGATTTTACAAAATTTTGCCGAATTACAGACAAAGCATGAGGCCATGATTGTAGAAGCAGCAGGTGGTTTATTGGTTCCGATTAATGAGGCGCAAACCAATATTGATTTGATCATGGCTTTGCAATTGCCTGTTTTACTCGTGGCGCGATTGGGTTTGGGAACGATCAATCATACTTTACTCAGTCTGGCTTATTTGCAAAGTCGTGATATTGAGGTTGCGGGAGTGATATTAAAGGCAGAGGGCCCAGATTTGGATATGTCCCAACATAGTAATTTAGAGAGTTTAAGAAAATGGTCGGATGTTCCGATTTGGGGCCAGGTTGGCTGGATGGATTCGTTGGATCCATCGAAAAGTGAAAGTAATCAATTTTTTTCGAAGGATATCAAGGAGTTCTTAGAGGAGTTCATTAAGACGGAGTAAGAGTTTGTTAAGACGGAGTAATTGAGATTATCAAAAAGTTATCAAAAAAAGTTATCAAGACGGAGTCCTTAAACTTTGTCTCAAAACTTAACTTTTTTTCAATTTTTTTTCTCAAAAAATGACTATGAATCAGACGCCATTAAAAAAAGCTCTCTTTATCGACCGGGATGGGGTCTTGATCGAAGATACCGGTTATCCTCATAAGATTTCTGATCTTAAGCTCAAGACGGAGATATTTCCTTTTTTAAAAAAAATGCAATCTGCAGGCTTTTTACTTTTTATTATGACCAATCAATCGGGCATTGGACGGGGGTATTTTTCGGAAGAGGATTATCATATTTTTCAAAAAGAACTTTTACTCCGTCTTAAAAATGAGAGAATTTATATAACAAAAACTTATTTTTGTCCTTATTTTGAAAATTCTCAAGAAAAGCGTTACCAAAAGGGCGCCGAAAATCGTAAACCTCGACCAGGGATGTTCTTACAGGCCGCACAAGAATATCAACTGGATTTATCCCAAAGTCTCATGGTAGGAGATAAGCTTAGTGATGTGATTGAATTACCCGAATTACGCTGTTTTTTAATTCAGGGAGAGGAAGAAAAAGACTTTATTCATCAATCCACACGTTTTTACAATAATTACCAAGAGATTTATGAGGCGTTTTTGAGGGAAATCCCTGAGCAAAAGGAAAAATAAGCATGAGTTCAAGTGAAGATTATACAAGTATTCTGAAGGACCGATTACGTAAAAGTATCGAGCTCAAGCAAAAGGTGCTCTTTGATGATGATTTAATGGCCAGGTTACAAAACGTGGTCGAAATTTGTTTAGAGTGCTACCAGGAAAAAAAAGGCACGATATTTTTTGCGGGTAATGGAGGGTCTGCAGCAGATGCCCAACACTTGGCAGCAGAGCTGGTCAGTCGTTTTTATATTGATCGCCCGGGACTTCCGGCCATGGCATTGCATGTCAATACCTCGACCTTAACGGCCGTGGCCAATGATTATGCTTATGATCAGATTTTTTCTAAGCAGCTTGAGGCTTTTGCCAAAGCAGGAGATGTTTTTTTTGGGCTTTCCACCAGTGGAAATTCTGCCAATGTTGTCAAGGCCTTGGAATATTGCCGGCGAAAAAAAGTGACGACGGTGGGTTTTACGGGAGAAACAGGTGGAAAAATGAAAGAACTTTGTGATGTATTGATTAATGTAGCTTCGACGGATACACCCCGTATTCAAGAGGCTCACATGAATTTAGGTCACACCATTTGTGAAATTTTGGAGGCCCGCTTATTTTTATAGATCTCAAAAAAATTCAGAAAATATTTGAGGAATCGCCTCGAGTTTTAGTCGTCGGGGATGCTATGCTGGATCGCTATTATTTAGGCGAGACAAAACGCATCAGTCCGGAGGCGCCTGTCCCTGTGGTCAAGGTGGCTTCAAAAAAAAAGGTGCTCGGAGGAGCAGGCAATGTTGCCGCCAATCTTAAAAAACTGGGAGCCAAGGTCGGTTTGTTGACGACCATTGGTAAGGATGAGACGGCTGCTGAGATTACTCAATTGATTGACGCTCAAGGCATCGAATTTTTTCCCTTACTCAGTCAAAGACCTTCTATTAGCAAGACACGCATTTTGAGTTCCTCTCAACAAATGATTCGTCTGGATGAAGAAGACAGCAGCCCTTTAAATTTTCAGGAACAAGAGCAGCTTTTAGAGCAGATCGAGATTTTAGCAAATTATCCTTGGGACGCATGGGTCTTGTCCGATTATGGAAAAGGCCTATGTACAGAGGCGGTTTGTCAGTCTCTGATTCGTCACGCCAAACTTAAACAAATTCCTTTGATCATTGATCCTAAAGGTCTGGATTGGCAACGTTATCAGGGAGCTTTTATGGTTACTCCCAATTTGCGTGAACTGGCTGAAGCCTGTGGGCGTCCTTTAGCCAATGAGAACGCGTTCTTGGAGTTGGCGGGTCGTGAGATTCAAGAAAGATTTCAGATCGAAAATTTATTGGTGACGCGAAGTGAAAAAGGCATGAGTCTTTTTCAGGGTCTTGAGCAAAATTCCAGCGTCAAGCATGTGGGCACTCGAGCACAGGAAGTCTTTGATGTTTCGGGAGCAGGGGATACGGTTGTGGCAACTTTGGCCCGGGTTTTGGCAAGTCAAACAAATTATGATCTGGAACAAGCAGTCGAGTTGGCCAATCGTGCCGGAGCTCTGGTGGTGGCTCATGTTGGGACTTACGCCTTGAGTCAGGAAGAACTATTGGCCAGTTTGCAAGTCGATTTACAAAAAAAGCAGGAAGAGGATTTTCCTTCAATTCTTGGTCGCTCTCAATTAAAGGCTTGGAAGAATTTTTGTCAAAACTCCCATCTCAAAATTATATTTACCAATGGATGTTTTGATCTTTTACATCGTGGTCATTTAGACTATCTCAAACGAGCTCGTGCCTTGGGTGATCGTCTCATTGTTGGTTTAAATAGCGATGCTTCGGTCAAAAGACTCAAAGGTGTAAATCGTCCTATCAATACAGAGGACGATCGAGCTCTGATGTTGAGTTCTTTAAAGTTTGTTGATCATGTGGTGCTCTTCGAAGAGGACACTCCCTTTGATTTGATTCAAGAACTTCGGCCGGATATTTTAGTCAAAGGCGGAGATTATGCTTTGGATGATATCGTGGGAAGAGAGTTTGCGACTCAAACTTTAACACTGCCTTTTGTTGAAGGTCATTCCACTAGCTCGATGATCAAAAAAATTCATGAGATTTTCTCTGAAGAGGACTCGGGTTCTATTGTGACGAATCCGGATCTTTATGCTTCAGAAGAAAAATCTTCTTTAGGATAAAGAGAGTGTTGAAAAAGTCCATTTTTGGATGCTCTCTAAATAAGGACTTTTGCAACAGTTCTATAAAGGAATTTTGTTAAAAGAAATTGAAGTGGAATAAACAAAATGAGTGAAAGAGGAAATCAATTTCTCAGATGGGCTGATCGTTATTTAGGAATTCCTTTGGTTTTTACTTTAGGTATTCTCAGTAAACGTCAAAAAAACTTCATTCAAAAACCCCAACGGATTGGTATTTTGGCCACAGCAGCCATTGGAGATACGATCTTGCTCTCGGCAATTCTGAAAGATTTGAGAGCACATGAACCCCAAGCTCAAATCACTTTATTTGTCGGGAAGAGCAACGAGGCGATTGCCAAGCTCATGTGTCCAGTGGATCAAATCGTTTGTTTACCTGTCAGTCGTCCGGATAGTGCCATAAAAAAAATCAGAAATTCAGGTCATTTTAATTGGTGGTTGGATTTTGGCCCCTGGCCTAGACTCAATGCCTTTTTGTCCTATTGGGCTCGTGCCGATTATCGAGTTGGATTTTCTTCACCAGGTCAACACCGACATTTTATCTATCAGCAAGTTGTGGAGCATCGCAATGATTGCCACGAGATTGAAAACCTCCGACGTTTGCTTTCCGTCTTTAAAATAAAGAGTGAGTCCTTGCCGCATTATCACAATGAACGAACGAAAAAAAAATCCTCGAAAGATTTTTTTGAGATCGCCATTCATATGTTTCCAGGAGGTTACATGGCACATTTTAAAGAGTGGCATCCTCACAATTGGGTTGATCTAATCAATCGTTTGACAGCAAGAGGCTATCGAGTGGTTCTTACTGGAGCTCCTGTGGATGCTTCACGTGCGGAACTTATTTTACGACAGTGTGAGTTTCCCAAACAAATTCGTAATTTTGCCGGTCAGATGTCTCTTCAACAAACGGCCAATCTTTTATCCGATGCTGATTTAGTGATTAGTGTGAATACGGGAATCATGCATCTGGCTGCGGCCTGTGGGGTTCCTCTCATTGCTCTCAATGGACCAACTTCCTCTCTGCGTTGGGGTCCATTAGGAGATCAAACTAAGACTCTCAATCTCAATGCCACCTCGCCCTCTGCAGGGTGTCTGCATTTGGGTTTCGAATATGATAAAAAGGATCCGAATAGTTTAGATACCATTAGCGTCAAGCAAGTGGAAGATGCTGTCGAAAAGATGTTGAAATGTTAACTTTTTTTATATCAAAAATATCTTTTAAGACTTTTTTTGAATGTACCCCTTGAGTGCAACATAAAGACTCCCAAGCAGAAATACAAATATAGCGATCATTGTAAAAAAGAAAAATAGGTTACTGATGATTTCCTCATCGTTTCTGAAATAAGGTTGAATCCACCGTAAAAATACAGCAAAGCAACTTAATAAACTACTCAATATATAAGTTATGATGACTTTTTTAGGAAGGCGTTTTTCAGATAAAGGAACGATCAAAAAAACTAAAAAGGTTAGAATGACTATGACAAAATTGATATTATAAGTCATATATATTATTTCCTCTCATAAGCATTAAATGAAGTGAGTGTAAGTTTAGCCTTTTGATTGCTTTCTGCATTAAAATCTTTAAAGATCATATTTTCTATATAAAAACTTTCATAAGATCACCTAACTAAAGTTAGGTTTTATGAGACTTGTTTAGATAAATTGAGATAAAAAAAACCCGTTTTAATTTCTTAAAACGGGTTTTCAAAAATAATTATTTAGAATTTTTTTAGTTTTTACGCAATCGTCGTGCAAGACCTAATGTGAGTAATAACGCAAATCCCATACCAAGTGAGCTTTGAGCTTGTGTATTTAAAGAACAGCCACCTTCGACATCGACCAAGAGGGTACTGCCAAAGAGCTGAGCTTCAACACTGTTTGCATCGGCACTTTCGACAACAACCACTGCGTTAAAGTTGCCTTCAGCATTGGAGTTAAATGTGACAACGATGACGCAACTTTCTCCAGAGGCTAAGGTTAGACCCGAGCAGCTATTTTCTTGACTGAAGGCTGAAGGATCGTTACCTGCAATGCTGACAGCATCGATAGCAGTTGCTTCATTACCGATATTGGTCACAGTAATTTGCTGTGATTGGATTTGGCCTACATTGAGACGATCAAAATCCAAGGCTGAAGGATCGAGTTCGAGTACGGCTCCGCCGATACCCACTCCTGTTCCACGAATCTCATGGGAGACAGGACTTTCACTGGTGTTGGCAGCAACCTGAATTTGTGCAACATGACTACCGGCGGCATTGGGCTGGTAGTTGACAGTGATGTTACACTCTCCAGCAACTGCGAGAACTTTTCCAGAGCAATCTTCTGCAATCAAATTAAAGTTTTCGACGTCACTACCAATGAGTGAAATTGCAAAGACATTGATGGGAGCTCCACCCGTATTGGTGACAGTGAAGACTTGATCAGCACTGGTTTCACCAGCATTGACAACTCCAAAGTCAAAGGGTGCTCCTGGTGCAATGGTCAGTTCACGCAAGACACCTTCGACCGCCAGTGGGACTGAAGGATCAATGTTCGTATTTGTAGTTAGTTTGATTGAATCATTAAAATTACCTGCTGCTTGAGGATTTCCCTTCACGACGATGAGGCAAGAAGCCCCTGGGATCAGTACCTTAGCATTACAATTATCTTGGACAATCGTGAAGTGAGTTCCATTGATCAATTGAACATTATCGATGGCGAGTGGGGTAGATCCTACACTCGTTACACTAATAATTGTCGATTCGGAACTTTCACCGACTGCTACGGGTCCAAAGTTGACTTGTAAGGGGCTAAAGCTAATTGCAGGATTGACTACTCCACTAGCATTTAAAACAACATTCACATCTCCTGCATCATTAGGGATGGTGACATTGATACTATCGAGAGCAACTTCTTGATCAGCACTGTAAGTATAAGTAATTGTACAAGTTTGTCCTACAAGTAAAGCTTGACCGGAGCAGTTGTCGGCTATTCTTTCATATCGTTGATTCATGTCATTATCAGTGACTTGTCCGATATTCACTGTTTCGTCACCTGTGTTGGTAGCGCTAATGTTTTGTGGAGCACTGGTATTTCCGACACCGACTTCTCCAAAATTAACGGGGTTAGGTGTGACTAATAGAATTTTTCCTCCAGGAACACCTGTTCCTTCAAAAAAGGCCCCAGCCTGGATATTTGGGTTGGTGATGAAACTTAAAGTTCCACCTTTAAATCCATCCATTTGAGGATTAAAAGCAATTTCGATGAAACAAACCATATCAGGTTGTAGAGTAGTGGTTGAGCAAGTATCTGCGATAACAGTAAAATCTGTTAAGTTATTTACATCAATTGCTTGAATTTCAACATCAATTGCACCTGTATTTTGGACTAAGATTTGTTTTGAAGGACTTTGCGAGCCTGTAATGACATTACCAAAGAATAATCCTTCAGGATTAACGGAGAGTTCTGTCGTTCCGGTGCCAATTCCACTTAAGGTGTAATTAATTTGGAAGAAATTATCCTGATTACCTTCAAATCCTGTAAAAAGTATATTTAAGTCAAATACTTTCTCTTCATCAGGATTAAATTGGACTTGAAAAAGACAAACTTCATCAGGTTGTAGTTCGATATTAAGACATCCAAGAGAGTCAATGAAAAAGTTATCTTTGTCATCATCAAATACATCAATTGTCACATTAGTAATTGTTGCCTTACTATTTCCGGTATTTTGTACCAGAATGACTTTATTTTTTTGAGAGTTGATTGGCGTTGAGCCAAAGAATAATATATTTCCTGGAAAGAGTTGGGGGATACTGGCAAAACCCAGAGAACTCACCATCATCAAGCAAAAAGCCAATAACGATGTGATGAGAGCTTTTTTGTTTTTCTGTTTTTCGTACTTGAGTGACGAATTCATAATACTTTTCCTTTTTTTTACCGATTGAGTGCTTTTCTTTATATTATAAATAAATTTACCTGATAGTACATAGCATTCTATCGGCTTATCATGCAAGTGATTAGTCATGAAACCTTCTGATATATATATTCTCTTTATTAAATAGCTAATTATAAAATAATGAGTTTTTTTATATAGATAAGATTATTTTATTTTCAGAATGTCTTTTCATCCCCAATACCCCCTTTATGAATGCGTATCGTCAGGATTATTTTTAATTTTAACCAGAAGACTCGCGCGATTATTGACATGAAATTTTTTATAAAGATTTTTTAAGTGAGTTTTAAGGGTGTTCTTGCTGATGTGAAGTTTTGCGGCAACTTTTTCGAGAGGTTCTTCGCAGCGCAAAGCTTCGATGAGTTCTTTCTCTCGAGAACTCAATGGAGCTTCTTTTTCTAAAGGAGATAATTTTTTCTTTGTTTGCTTTCTTTCAGTTTCTCCCAAAGAGTTTTGATTAGACGGATAGATATTGTTTACTTTTTTTTCTTTAATGATTTGGTTTTTATAGGGGTATTCAAAAATGAAATCTTCAGGATGGGTAAATTGCTTGAGCCATGTTTTTGCTTTAGCGAGAGCTTTTTCCCATTCGACCATGGCAATTTGGCTAATGAGGTATTCTTGAAAAAAAGCTATGAAACGAAAATGCCCCTTTTTCTGGACTCTTTTTTGCATAAAAAGCCCCTTTTCGTAGAGTTCTTTCATTCTTTTTTTAGAGTCAGGAAAAATTTTTTGAATGAGTTTATTGTCGAAGCTCTTAAAAATTGCGCAAGCAAGAATGTATTCTCGCTCTTCATCCGATAATTTTGACATGACGAGTTCGTTAAAATAGTTTTGTATTTCATGATAGGCTCCAGAAAATTCCTCAATAAAGTTTTCTCGAGAGCCTTTGTCGATTTTTGTTAATTCTGTTGCTAAAATTTTCAAGGCAATGGGCCAGCCATGTGTTTTTTGGTAGATCTTAAAACACATTGTTTCGTCGATTACTATTTTCATCAAATCTTGTAAAAGGCTTTTGCTCTCTATAAAATTCATTTTTATTTTTGGGGTGTTCAGTAGATAAAAATCTTTTGGCGAAAAATATTCTAATATTTCAGAGTTCGGCATGTGCCGACTCGAAATAATGCACTTCTTGTTTTTGATAAGAAAAGTCAGTTCACTGGCATGCACTTTTAGTTTTTCGGGTGAGATATGATCAATGAATAAATAACTGTCATCAGGTTTTGATGAATTGTATGGCATCTTTTGTATTTCATCACGAAGTTCGTCTATTGAGAGCCATTTGGCGGCAATGCCTTGATATTGGCATTGTTCAAAGCATTGTTTCATTAAGGTGCTTTTTCCATAACCCGCCGGTGCACTCATCCATAACAGCGGACGTTTTTGTAGCTTTGAAAAAACTTGCTGGATCAAATGGCATCTCAGAATTTCATGATGCTGGCTAAGTGCCTGTTCAGGATAATTTTTGACTTTTTTGGATGAGTGCATAACGTGAGTTGACTCCAAATTTTCCGTAGAGGCTCTTCAGATGCTGCTTTAAAGTGTTGAGGCTCACTCCGAGGTATTGGGCGATCTCATCGCGTGCCATGGTCGACTGCATCATTTCGAGAACTTCTTTTTCACGTTGAGTGAGTTTTTCATGAAGTGTCGTATTTTCTACTTTGGCTATATTTGATTTTTTAGTGAATTTAAGTACACCTTGGTAGTGTGATTGCATATAGGTTTTCATGTATACGTACTTGGGGTTTTGTAAAAAATTTTTCTGGAGTTCCTCTAAGGTCTCATAGGCTTTTTTTTCTAAGCCGCTTTTAAAATAAAGCTGGGATCTTTCTGCCATTAGAGAAATTTTTAAACGTGGAAAAATATTTTCAACGAGAATATTTTCCTCAGCGAGTTTTTCTCCTTCTAAAAGAATTTTTTCTGCTTGAATCCAGTTCTTTTCAAGTTGACCAACTAAGCTAAGCAAGCAATAAGTCTTGATTTGTGTTTCGATATAACTATGGTCACTGGTTTTAAGCCTCAGTGCTTTTTTGAGTAGATTTTGGGCTGCCAGTACTTGTCCTTGCTTCCAATGAATATTTGCTAAATAAAGAGATAAAGTTGGAATGGCGACAATCTGTGAGCCTGGGACTTCATTTAAATAGTCGAGAGCTCGTTTAAGTAAGACCGCACTTTTTTCAATTTTTCCCTCTTGTTCGTAGATATTCGAAAGAATCATGCTTAGCCACGTAATACCATGAGGACTCGCCATTTCGTATGCAAATTCCAAAGCTTCTGACATCCATTCTAGACTTTCAGGTACTTGAGGCTTGAGCATATAGGCATCCCCTAAAGTTGCAATGACCCGGGCTTGCCAAATGATATCCTGATTTTTCCATTTTTGGAGCCAACGAGGGATTTCTCGCAAGCAAAAATCCACTTCATCCTTCAGCCCAGCTAGAATAATTTGAAGGGCCTCATGAATTGCTTGGAGGTTCGAAGCTTGAGTAAAACTTGCTGTGGAAACTTTTTTGAGTTCTTTTTCTGCTGCAGTGAAATTTCGATTCATCGAGAGTGCAAGAATGCGATGAAGTTGTATTACGGGGCGCTGTTGATATTTTTTGGGGAGCTTTTGAGCGGTTTTAAACCATTTGCTATAATCCCCTAAGTAATGAATCCAGTAAAACACGAGATCTTCAAGTAATTGGCAAACTAGCTCAAATTCTTTTGCTTTGAGAGCATATTGAATTCCGTTTTCTTTATCTTCCATGGAGATATACCATTGACTAGCTGTACAAAAAACTTGCTTTTCGATTTGAGGATAACGTTTTTTGCTAAGTTCGATTAAGAACTCCCGAAATAAGGTATGAAGCCGAAACCATTGTCGCTGCCGATCCAAAACAACGATAAAAAGCCCCTTTTTCTGAAAATTTTCTAAAAATTCTTGTGAGTTGCTAATTTGGCAGACCTGGTTGCATAGGTCTTTATGAAGTTGGTCGAGGTGGCAAGTTTTTAAAAGAAATTCCAACTCTTGACTATCTAATTGACTAATGAGCTCTTGGCTTAAGTAAGACCAAATTTCCTTACGTCCCTTCAAAAAAATTTCATCGGGAATAGTCTCTTGACAGAAGGCTAACATTTGTAAAGCAGCAGGCCATCCTTCGGTGGATTCCATGAGTTTTTCTAGCTTGGGATTTTCTAAAAGTTTTTGGTTCATTTGTTTTAAAAAATGTTGAGTTTCCTCAAAGTTAAAACTGAGTTCTTTTGCCGAGATGAATTTTAATTGTCCAGAGAGTTTTAGAGTACTGAGAGGTAGAGGAGGTTTCATTCGACTCGAAAAAATAATCGTAAGGTTGTCGGGATTATTTTTTAATAAAAACAAAATACTATCCAGAACTTGTTTGTCTTGAATCAAGTGTAAATCATCCAAAAATATATCAAGATTTTTGTTAAGTTGACTGATGTCTTCTAAAAATGAGCTAAGGTAAGGTCTAAAATTACTCATAGGCCCTATGGAAAGGGCCTGAAGGGCTTCTTTGCCCAGCTCTGCGTGCTGTTCCTGACAAACGCGGAAGAGACGCATTAAAAAGCTTGTGATATGGTTATCCCCTTCTTCCAGGCTTAACCATAAGCAAGTCTGACCATTGGCTTCCAAGAGCTCAAAATATTGTGTTAATAGCGTCGTTTTTCCATAACCCGCTGGTGCCACGACTGCAGTGATGCCTGCACTACTGTTTTCATTAAGTAGAGTATAGAGTCTTTCTCGACTGAGGCTGGGTACCAATTTCGAGGCCCTCGAGATCTGTTGGAGATGTTTTTCTTTCCCAGATTTTAGCTTGTCATAGGTCATAACTCCGTCTTGATAGCTAAACTCTATTTTATTAACATCACCCATTCGGGTGATTTTTGGCTTTTTTTGAGTAATCTTCTGAAAACGGGAACGATTTTTATTGAGAAAATGGTTTTTTAATTTGTAGAAATAAGAACTGCAAGTGCTAAGTTTTGTTATTAAAATTACATACTGAATGTAAATTGTATGGTAGTTTAACTCTTAAATAAGATGAACATGTCATCCCTGCGACGGCGGGGATCCAAATAAGAAATAGGGATTTTTAATCAAGTATAGTTTTTTAAAAACAATTTTTAGTTGTGAAGATTGATATCGGTGAATGAATAGGGGGCAGTTTATGTTAAACCAAACTTTTCAAACTATTTATCCTATCGGGCTAGAATTATTAGACCGTGGATTACTTCCGGATTTCGTTTTACGGGAGTCCATCCGTCGCATGATAGCTATTCGTTTGGCTGAAGAGTCCGAGGGTGGTCCAGAAGCTCAGCAAGAAAGAAAAAGTGCTTTTATCGAACATATGAAAAAGGCTCCTATTGCTTATTCAACAGATGAAGCTAACCTACAACACTATGAATTACCGGTTGCCTTTTTTGAAATGGTCTTAGGTAAGCATTGTAAATATTCCTGCGCTCATTGGCCAAAGGGTGTGACGGCACTCGATGAAGCTGAAGAATCTATGTTAGAACTTTATTGTGAAAGAGCGCAGTTAAAGAACGGTCAAAAAATTCTTGAATTAGGTTGTGGTTGGGGCTCTTTGACACTTCATCTAGCACAAATGTATCCTAAAAGCCATATCACGGCAGTGAGTAATTCACGACTCCAGAAAGCTTATATCGAAAATAAACAAAAAGAGTTTAAGCTTAAAAATATTCATATTGAGACTGCAGATATGAATATTTTTGAAACTGATGAAAAATTTGATCGTGTTATATCTATCGAAATGTTTGAGCATATGCGGAATTGGAAAGAGATGTTTCGAAAGATAGCGAATTTTCTTAAAAAAGATGCACTGTTTTTTATGCATATTTTTTCTCATCAGCGTTTTGCCTATCCTTTTGAAGTCGAAGGGAAAGAAGACTGGATGGCGCGCCACTTCTTTACAGGAGGGATGATGCCTTCAGATGATTTGCCGCTTTATTTTCAGGATAATTTGAAGTTAAAAAAGCATTGGCAGCTCGATGGAAAGCATTATCAAAAAACAGCAGAGGCATGGCTGAAAAAAATGGATGGTTATAAAGAACCCATTCAGCAACTCTTCCACCAATTTTATGGGTCCAAAGAAGCTAAAAAATGGTGGGTGTATTGGCGGGTTTTTTTCATGGCTTGTGCTGAAGTTTGGGGATTTGATCACGGCCGCCAATGGATTGTTTCGCATTATTTGTTGCAAGCTAGATAGCCATTCGCAATAGCTTCCTCAACAATAAGATGGGATAGAAATATTTTTGTGATTTACTTCAGTGTGGAAAAAATATCGAATTATTTTCTGAATCATTAACTCATGTTTTCTGAATAGGTAAAAAAAAAGCGCCCTTCTAGGGCGCTTGGAAAAACATGCATCTATTTGTTAGATTCTCTTTTAGAAAGATTTACGTCTTTTAAGAAAGCTGTAGGCAGCACCGACGAGAATCATGACAGCGAAGACACTCAAT
Source organism: Deltaproteobacteria bacterium (assembly GCA_024233625.1). Lineage (GTDB taxonomy): Bacteria > UBA10199 > UBA10199 > DSSB01 > DSSB01 > JACKPJ01. Next base: position 17,125 of record JACKPJ010000001.1, on the reverse strand, counting down.
CCTCCGACTGCATTTGCATTTGTGTTTAAAGAACAACCACTAAAGAGTTCTCCACTACCTTCAAGAACCCCGGCAGGAGCAGGCTCTTCAGGGAGAGGATTAATTTTGACCTCAGCAGAGGAGTCATTGTCTTCAGGGAGAGGATCGTCTTCCTCAGCTGTGACAGTGACGTTATTGATGACGTTATTGCCTTCAGCAACTGCAATGACTTGGATTGTAATTTCGATAGATTCTCCATTATTTAATGAAGGAATATTGCAGGTGACTACTCCGTTGAGGTGACTGCAGATGTCATCAGGAGTCACCGAGACAAACTCGACTTCAACAGGGAGGTTGTCCACAACTTGAATATTAGTGGCATTGTTAGGACCTTCATTGGTAACTGTAATGGTATAGCTAAAACTATCTCCGATTTCAACATCACTGGCACTGGCAGTTTTGTTAGAAACGATATTGGCCCAATCTGCTTCGAAGGCACCCACATCACAAGCAGCACCTACGACACGAGCGAAAGTGACTCTTTGATCGGAAGTGAGTTCATTTCCATCGACATCATCACAGCCTTCAGGATTAGCTTGGTCAATCGCAATGCTGTCAGGAGTGAGTGCAAGCGTAGGAGTCGGACCACCATTGTCGGCAAGAGCGTTTTCGACAATGCTATCGTTTTGATCGTCTGCAGAGATATCATGAGCTGCAGGAGTGAGAGGACAATCTCCAGAGTCTAACTCGCCAAAAATATTATAATCATCCGATTGCATAGTAGGTATGTTATCCCCAATGATAAAACAGTTAGGGCCACTCGCATTCGAGATGTTGCCTGCTAAAATAGTATTGGCGAAAGCGAAATTGATATTTTCTTCAATCACCTCAACAGCAAGTCCGGCACCTTGGTTTGCAATATTCGCAAAAATAGTTGAACTATTAATACCAAGTGTAGCCACAGCTTCCTGATTGGTTGCAAAAATTGCCCCGCCATTGTTAGTTGCTTCGTTATTAAAGAAGGTTGAGTTGTTAATAGCTGCAATGCCATTAGAGACATAGAAGCCACCACCATTATCAAAAGCTCTATTTTCAGAGAATGTACTATTATTAATAGTCACTGGAGTTTGACCGGGATTAATTTCTCCATCGACAAAAACACCGCCACCGAAGGCTGCTTGATTGCCCACAATATGAGTTTGGGCAATTGTGAGGGTGTTGACATCAAAATTTTCATTAAAACCACCTTCAAAGTAAATAGCTCCTCCTCTGTCATCACCGGCATTACCTCCAGTGATGGTGACATTTTCGATAGAGACATTGACAAGTTGTTCCTGTAAATCAGGCTGTACGACATGAATAACTCGGTCACCTGAACCTGAGCCATCAATGATAACGGGTTCAATTCCAGCTCCAGTGATAGTTAAATTTTTGATTTCTCCATTTTGAAGTTTATTCAGAATGTCTAAATCACCTTCAGCATTGTTATCTTCTCCAGCGCCTTCAAGACTGACAAAATAAGTCCCTGATTCAGAAAACGTAATCGTATTGTCGGTATCAGCATTATTATTAGCAACCTCAACAGCGTCACGTAAAGTACACGAAACATCACATATGCCGTCAGATAATGCATCATCAGGCTCATTAACAGTTAGTGTGGCTGCATGAGCTAGAGAAGCAACCCCTAGGCTTGCTAGGATTAGTCCAGATTTGTAAAAGAATTTCATAGTCCCTCCATAGGTAGATTTAATTAGAAGTTTTAAGAACGAATGCCTTAAATAACTATTGTGGAGTGCATAGTTTTTTATATGGGTAAGAAAAATCATTAATTATGTAATTAATATCATAGTACTTTCAAGTGATAAAGAGAAATTTTAGAATTATCAGTAGGGTCTAGTTCTTAATTTTATATTAAAATTTGGACTATTTCGATTTTCCTATTGTGAGTTTAGTTTTGTTAGAGGAATTTTTCTAAGGCGTGTGCAAGTTGATCGTAAATGATTGGTTTAGTAAGGTAATAGTCACATCCTGCCTTCATGCATTTTTCTTTATCTTTCTTCATGGCACTTGCAGTGAGTGCGATGATAGGAATGGGTGTTTTCTTTTGTTTTGCTTCGAGGCTACGAATTCTTTTAGTCGCTTCTAATCCGTCCATAATGGGCATTTGCATATCCATCAGAATCAAATCAATATCTTTATTACGCAAAAACTCTTCTATGGCGGCTTTCCCATTTTCAGTGATAGAGACTTCATAACCTGCTTTTTCGAGAAGTCGCTCAGTGAGTTTTAAGTTCACCATGTTATCTTCAACAACTAGAATATGAAATTTATGGCTTTTTTGAGCTTCTGGATTGACTTCCACATTTTGTATAGCTTTTGCTTTTTTTGCAGGTTGAAATGGAACGCTAAAATAAAATGCAGACCCTTTACCAGGGGAAGACTCTAACCAAATTTTTCCACCCATATGTTCGACAAGCTTTTTGGTAATCGTTAAACCAAGGCCACTGCCGCCGTATTTTCGTGTTGTGGAAGCATCTGCTTGGTCGAATAAATTAAATATTTTTTCGTGTTTATCTTGAGAAATTCCAATTCCGGTGTCTTTGACATAAAAAGTCAATTCACCCTTTTTAGTCTTTTTGTAGCCAAATTCTATTGTGCCTTCCTCAGTAAATTTTATTGCATTAGAAAGTAGATTAAATAGAATTTGTCTAAGTCGTGTTGGGTCACCTTTGATATAATCGATTTCACTTGTGGGCTTAAATTTTGTAGTCAATTTAACACGGTCTGTTTTTTGAACAAGCAAGGCATTACATGCTGCAGCAATATTTTTTGCAGTCTCATTTAGGGAAAATGGAACGCTTTCGATAAGTAATTGTCCAGCCTCAATTTTTGAGATATCCAGAATATCACTAATAATTGTTTGGAGAATTTTTCCACTTTCCTTGACAATTTCGAGATATTCACGATGCTCAACGCTTAACTTATCTTTTAATATAAGATCAACATATCCCATAATTGCATTTAAGGGAGTGCGAATTTCATGTGACATGTTTGCAAGAAATTCAGTTTTAATTTTTTCGGACTCTTCAGCGCGTTGTTTGGCGTTTTTAAGTTCCTCCTCGACCTTTTTTCTTTGGAAAAAACTCGGGATTTCATATTTTTTATAGACGCGAAGTCCTTTGGAAACCGTACCCTCTTTTTTGAGATATTTGTTGATCTTGTTTGGTGGTGCCATGATGAAGCTACATTCTTCATCGCCTCTAGCGCGACAAGAGACTTCTACGGCAGTTAATGGAATTCCGAAACTTTCTTCGCACCAACCTGAAGAATAACCACAATTCATGATGCAGACAGGTGTATCGGATTTTTGCATGGACTCAATCCAAGAAGCAGCTTCAAAGGAATAAGGGTGCGTATATTTTAGATAAAAGTTTTCATCTGGAGAAGGATGACTTTCAGCAGAAATATTGACAAATGCCCATCCTGAGAAGGCAAAGTGCACAGGACCTGCGGAAAGTTTTTGAATAGGATCCGTCACATTCATTTTTTGAATAAAACTTTTGGCATCTTGCATACCGATGACGTGAGCGATATCAAAAAGAAAGTTACGTCCAATTCGAAATGCTTCTTCATTGCCCCTATCGGCATAAAGGTCTTGAAATGTTTTAAGAAAATCGAAGGAGAGTGCGGATGCACGAATCAGTAAATAACGTTCTCCGCTAATTTCGACGGTACCTCGAGAGGGGTCTGTTTTGAAGCCTTTGAAGTAGCTTTTGACAAGCTCTTGAGCGCGATCAAATAAGGGTTTTAAAGCCCCTGGAACTTTAACTGTATCACCTTCTATCTGGTAAAACGGTTTTGCTTTAAGTATGCGATTTTCTCTTTCTAAATCGCTTAGTTGCTCTTTGAGCTGCTGAATCTTCTGAAGTAAAATATCTCGGCTTTCTCTATTTTTTTCAGATTTTAAAGAATATATTTCCATATTTTTTATAAAAATTCTTACCCCTAATTACTATAACTTCTATTATTTTATGATTGATTAGGAAATGTGTAAAGAGCCGATTATTATTAAATAGAAATATTGAGGATTTTTATGTTGTTAAAGAAAGTCTTCTCAATCAAGATCTGCGAGGATTAATTGATTAACGGTTTAATATATAGCTCTTTTTTATTGATTGATGATTGCCAAAAGCACAAGTTGAATACATTTATTAAATGAGTCAAATATATTTAATTGAGAGAAGGAATAATCAGAGATGAATAAAAATTCTTATCAATTGTTAAAAATACCTGATGCTGTTCCTATTAAGGCATGGGTGGGTGAGCTTGGAATAGAAGATAAAGCCAAAGAACAGCTTTATAATGTTGCTAAAATGCCTTTTATTTATAAACATTTGGCTGTGATGCCGGATGTACATTGGGGAATTGGTGCGACAGTAGGAAGTGTCATTCCGACGATGAAAGCCATTATTCCGGCTGCTGTGGGGGTCGATATTGGTTGCGGGATGATGGCTGTCAAAACTTCTTTAAAAGCAGATGATTTACCTGAAAACTTGAAAGAATTACGCCGTAATATCGAAAAAGCGGTTCCTCATGGGCGTTCGCATCATGGTGGTTATCGCGATAAAGGGGCTTGGCGTGAAGTTCCGCGGCCACAGAAGAGGGCCTGGGAACAGCTAGAATCTGGCTTTAAAAGTATTTTAGAAAAACACCCTCGTGTGGAAGGAAGTCGCAACAATCATATTCGGCACCTTGGGACCTTAGGCACGGGCAATCATTTTATCGAAATTTGTTTAGACGAAAATGCAGAAGTTTGGGTGATGTTGCACAGTGGGTCGCGAGGTATTGGAAATCGCTTGGGGACATATTTTATTGAGTTAGCAAAAAAAGATATGCGGCAACATCTGAAAAATCTTCCGGATGCTAACCTGGCTTACTTTTCTGAAGGAACGAAATATTTTAATGATTATGTCGAGGCGGTTTTATGGGCTCAGGACTTTGCCAGAATTAACCGAGAGCTGATGATGGCAGCTGTCCTTCAAGCGATACGCGAAACCCGCGGTATTCGTGAATTTCGTACGGAGACTCAAGCCGTTAACTGTCATCATAATTATGTTCAAAAAGAGTTGCATTTTGGTCAAGAGGTTTGGCTGACTCGAAAGGGAGCAGTAAGTGCTGCAAAAGGGCACTTGGGTATTATTCCGGGAAGTATGGGAGCCTGTTCTTTTATTGTTCGAGGAAAAGGCCATCCAGAGAGTTTTCAAAGTTGTTCTCATGGAGCGGGTCGCGTGATGTCGCGTAATCAAGCAAAACAAAAAATTTCATTAGATGAGCACCTTGCGGCAACTTCGGGTGTGGAATGTCGTAAAGATTTAGAAGTACTTGATGAAAGTCCTGCTGCTTATAAAGCTATTGATAAAGTGATGGCGGCTCAAGAAGATCTAGTAGAAATTTTATATCGGCTTAAGCAAGTAGTCTGTGTGAAAGGATGATAGAGTGGCCTTTTTGAAGACTCTCTAAAAGTGAGCTTTTTTAATGGAGCCATAAACTATTTAATACAATTTTTTTTCATATCTTGAATAGTTTGAAAGTAATCTTGCGAATTAAAAATGGCTGATCCTGCGACAAAGATATTGACTCCTGCCTGCGATATTTGTGCGATATTATCTACTTTAATGCCGCCATCCACTTCGATCAAAAACTTCATTTGATGTTTTTGGCGGATTTCTTTGAGTTCGGAGACTTTTTTAAAAGCGGCAGGAATAAAACTTTGACCTCCGAAACCAGGATTTACAGTCATGACCAAGACGAAATCTACTTCCTCTAAAATATAAGCTAAAGCAGACACTGGTGTATGGGGGTTAAGAGCGACTCCTGCTTTGGCTCCAAGCTGTTTAATTTTTTGCAGTGTACGGTGAAGATGGTGACAAACTTCGACATGTACACTTAAATAATTTGCTCCAGCAGAAATATAATCTTCTAAAACATGATCAGGGTTTGCTACCATCAGGTGGGCGTCGATAGGTAATTGGGTAATATTTCGAACCGCTCGAAGAACCATAGGTCCCACGGTGAGATTAGGGACAAAGTGACCATCCATGACATCGAAGTGGATAATGTCTGCACCGGCATCTTCAACATTTTTGATTTCTTCACCCAGACGAGTAAAATCAGCAGATAAAATAGAGGCTGCAATAAGTTTTGACATTTTTGTTGGAACCCATAGCTAAGAATTATTTTTTAGAATCAAATTTTAATTGAGCTTTATGATGTAAACCTCGCATAAAATCTTCAAAATGCAAGATTTTTTTTCCTTCGGGTTTTAACTTAACTATATATAGAGTCCCTGTGCCGCATTGAACTTGTATTCCTTTTTTTTCTTGGAGACGAAACTCAGCTTCTTGACCAAAATTTTCTTTAGGACCTAAAGAGAGTTCTTGTAGAATAATTCTCTTCTTATTTAAAAAAGTGAAAACACCAGGCCACGGAGTCAAACCACGATATAAATTAAATAAATACTCAGCAGGCTTTGACCAGTCGATTTCACCTGCTTGTTTTTTAAGCCGGGGTGCATAACTTGCCTGTTCGTTATCTTGTTTCACTGGTTTGATATTTCCCGTTTCTAAACCTGAGACGGTTTTAACAAGAAGTTGGGCTCCTAGATCCGATAAACGAGCACTCAGTGTTTCAGTAGTGTCTTGGGGGAAAATTTCTTCTGTCCATTGCATTAAAATGGGACCCGTGTCTAAACCTGCATCCATTAATATAGTTGTGACGCCACTTTCGTCCTCGCCATGCATGAGAGTAGATGCCACACAAGCAGCACCTCGGTATTTTGGTAATAATGAAAAATGTAGGTTGATGCAGCCAAGAGAAGGGAACTCTAAAATTTCTTGAGGAAGAATTTTTCCATAGGCGACAACACAAATGATATCTGCTTGGCTTGCTTTTATTTTTTCGAGAAAATTGGGATCTTTGATATTTTCAGGTTGCCAAATACTTAGGTTAAGTTCTTGTGCCGCTACTTTAACAGGAGGAGGGCTGAGTATTTGTCCCCGACCTTTGGGTTGATCAGGTTGAGTTACAACAGCCAATATTTGGTTTCCGGCTTTGTGAAGAGATTTTAAAGAAGGGACCGCTATTTCTGGCGTCCCCATAAAAATCATTTTTAACATAAAAACAAATTAAGACCTAAATTAGCGTATAGCTATTTTTCCTTTTTGAATTTTGTCTTTGTAGCGAGATCTTTTGAGGTGGCTGAGTTGATCAATAATGAGTTTGCCGTCCATGTGGTCAATTTCGTGTTGAAGTGCAACGGCTAATAGATCTTCTGCTTGAAGGCTAAAAGGTTTTGCTTCTTGGTCGAGACCTTCTACACTTATTTTTTGAAAGCGCTTCATGGGGACAACCAGTTCAGGGCAGCTTAAACATCCTTCTTCCCAAATTATGCTTCCTTCTTGCTGAGTAAATTGAGGGTTAATGATAACACGAGGTTCTCTTTCAATGACTTCGCCTTCCTCAATGCCTAAGTCTAAAACCATCACGCGTTTGAGCACGCCAATTTGGACGGCAGCTAAACCAATTCCTGGAGCTGTGTACATGGTTTCAAACATATTTTCGAGAAGGCTTTGAAACTCTTTTGAGTGAATTTCCTCTACTTCGACAGATTGAGAAACTTGCCGCAAGAGAGGGTCGGGAAATTTGACAATTTCTAAAAGCATGAAGTCTTCCTATAAAATTTTTAGATCTATACCTAGATTCTGCAGTAGCGGATTCTAGCTTAAACTTATCTTTGTTTTTTTGAAAGTTAAAATTAAATGATTTTCTGTTAAGCTCCTGCTAAATCTGGGGCTTGTATTCCTAAAAGTTTGTGAAAATTTAAAATTGGCCAATGGCGCTTTTGAGCTTCTCGAAATAAAAATTTGTCCGGATTGACGGCGTGAGCTTTACCAACTTTTTCTAATAGAGGTAAATCGGAGATGGAGTCGGAATAAAATAAACAGTCTTTAAGTTCAGTTTGATTTTCGTTTGCGTATTGCTCGGCTAAAATAACTTTGCCTTCTTCATAGCATAATGGTTCTATAATTTCTTTTTGTAAAACACCTTCTTTTATTTGTGGACTAATGCTGAAAGAGCGATCCGCATGAAAAAATTTTTCTATGGGTTGAATGGCCATTTGTGGTCCTGAAGAAATAAAAGCAATTTTATGCCCTAAATTTCTTTGCTTTTTAACTTCTTTGATGGCTTCTTGGTAGATGAGAGGTTTAACTTGTTGATTGAATATTTCTTCACCGATTTGCATTATTTCTTTCATTTTGAATCCTGCAAGATCAGACATGACAATTTCGTACATACGTTTAACATCGAGTTTGCGAAATAATCTTCCAATGCTCTTATAAGCAAAAGCTTGAATAACTCGACGCTTTTTAATCATACCTTTTTTAATCAAATTGCGGACGACAGTATAACCGCAATAGCCTTTGATTAAGGTTTGATCGACATCAAAAAAAGCAATCGCAGATTTCATAATCAATTATTTCCTAAAGTTGAAAAGTTTAAGCGGATTCCTTCAGAATATAATCTACTGCACGGTGGCCGCTTAATACCGCGCTTTCTATTGTTGAAGGTAATCCAGTATTGGTCCAATCGCCTGCGAAATAGATGCCTTCGATGTCTTGTTTACAATGAGGTCGATATTGGTGCTCACCAGGTCTAGCTCCAAAGGTTGCCCAATATTCTTTGATGACTTGGCTATGCAAAAGCCGATGGGATTCAATTTCCGGATAAAAACGTTTAAGCTCTTGTTCGGCTAGCTGGACGAGAGTATTTTTTTCCATCACCGCTAAACTGTATGCTCCACTAATGACTAAACTAATATAGTTGGCTTTTTTGTTAGGATAGATCTTTGATTTATTAAATAGCCAGTGAATCGGACTATTGATAAAACCTACAAAACTTTGGGGAGGATTGAAGTTCTCGTACCAAAGATTAATCGAGACAATCGGAGCTGCTTGAATTTGATCCATATAGTTAAGTTTGTCTTTAAGCTTTGTTTCAGAGTTCTTTAATATCTTTTTGAGTGCAGGAGGAGGGATGGCAAAAATAATTTTTTCTGAAAGATACTCTTCTCCTTCGTGGGTCCTTATTAACCAAGAACTCCCACTTTTTTTAATTTCTTCAACTTGTGTCTGGAAATGAAGTGGAACATCTGCCTGAAGTAATTTTTCCTTTAAAGGGTCGCAATACAATTCATTAAATCCGACTTGTGGTGTAATGATTTGGGAATCTTTACGTTTAGATAACAGGGCTCTTTTAATTACTTCTACAAAGAGAGCTGCGCTAGCTTGTTCCATAGGTTCGTTAAGCGTCGCGAGACCAACGGGTTCCCAAAAGACTCGGATCGATTGAGGCGTTTGTTGTGTCTTTTTAAATAAATCTTCAACGGATTGCTTATGTAAAGAAATATCATTATCTTTCGTTTTTTTGCAAAACTTGACTAATCGGTTCATGGCAACTTTGTCCTGCCAAGAGAGACCTTTAAATTTATATAATCCCCACGCAAGATGAAGTGGTGCGGGGAGTTTAGGGCAGCTCATGGAAAAAAAGTTATCATTGCTCTGTGCAAAGGTGATTTCGAGATTGTCTTGCTGATGAAGAAGTGAGTCAGTGCCGAGTTCTTTAAAAAATTGTAGAGTCTCGTGATAGGCGCCCATCATCAAATGTTGACCGTTGTCGACAGTTTCTCCTGTTTTACTTTCTTGGAAAGAGTAGGCGCGTCCTCCAAAAAAAGGACGTTTTTCAAAGATACGAAATTTGACTCCTGCGTGTAATAATCTTTGTGCAGCGGCCAAACCAGCAAATCCACCACCAATGATACTTACTTCAGAAGATTTATCTGCATTTGACATAGGTTTTACTTATCATGAAGAATAGAAAAAGCCAGTACGAAAAATTGCCGTGCCAATCTTTTCATACTTTGAGTTTATCGGCCATTTTATTTAAAAAAAATTGATTTGATTGATTCACTCAGTAATATCCATAGCTTACTCAATTTGCTGATCTTGATTTTTTTTGAGTAAATATTGTAGTGTTTTGCACGTATTTTTTTGAGGATTTTGTAGTAGACTTTTCCCATGATCCAAGCAGCAACAAGTGGGCGGCGGGGTAATTTTCTCATTAATGTGAAAGCTTTTTCAAAATGAGTTTCTGCACGGTCGGCTTGAAGTTTGAGAAGGATTTTTAGTTTTTTATCGAAGGGTTTTCCTTGTGTGACTTGTTCTTCGCTTAGGCGATAACGTTTAATGTCTTCTTGGGGGAGGTAAATTCTTCCTATTTTGGCGTCTTCTGCAATGTCTCGAAGAATATTGGTATATTGCAAGGCCAAACCCATTTCTTCAGCAGCTTCTTCGGATATTTTTCCATGAACACCAAAAATTTTCATCGATATGAGGCCGATCACGCTTGCGACTCGAAAGCAGTATTCTCGAAGTTCAGTAAGACTGTTATATTTTTTTTTGTACAAGTCTTGTTCGCAGCCTTCGATGAGCAAATCGAGATAGTTTTTGGGAATTTTAAATGTTTGAATGGTTTCTTGCATGGCTTGAGTAATTGGGTGAGTAGGCTGTCCTGAGTAGCATGCCTCGATTTCTTTTTTCCAAAAATTTAAATAAACCTTGGCTTCGCTTATTTCATAATCGTCGACTGCATCATCAATCACTCGGCTGAGGGCATAGAAGTTAACCATGCCTTGTCTTCTAGCTTTGGGTAACAAAAGAAATGAGAGTATAAAGTTACTTTTGCTTTTGGCCGTGATTTCTTGGGAATTCATTTCGGTTGGCAAAGTCCATGATGCTTGCGGCGGTATCGCGCTCATAGTTCTCCCCCAGGATTTGTTTGAGAAAGTGAAGCAGAATTTTGTTGTGAAAACTTTGTTTTCATTGCTTTGCGAAAACCGATGATGCTTTTGCTGAGTATAGAAATTTTGTCATTTTTTCTAATTGTTGGTCGCTTAGTGAGTGTATCGAAGTTAAACTCACGAATTTTTTTAAGGATCGTCATTCCTCCTAATACGATGCATTTGATTTCCCAACGAAGACGTCCTTTAAGATATTGGACTAATTCGGAACCTTCTTGAAACATTTGTTCTGTGCGAGAAATTTCAAAATCCATGAGCTTTTGGAAATTTGGGTTGAAAGTTTTATTAAGTAATTCCATTTCACTGTAGTTAAACATCAAAAAATCTTCTTGAGGAATATAGATTCTTCCTTTTTTTAGATCGACTGCGACATCTTGCCAAAAATTAGCGAGCTGTAAGGCTGTACAAATCTTATCGGAAAGTAGCATAAGTTTTTCATCTTGATAACCAAACAGTAGTAAAATTAGCCTGCCAACCGGGTTGGCCGAGTGATGACAATAGTAAAGTAGATGAGAAAAATCCGGATGTCTTTTGATGTTAACATCCATTTTGAATGCAGTGAGTAAATCTTTAAATAATTGAAGAGGCAGTTCAAACTGACGCATGGTTTCCTTGAGAGCAATAAAAACAGGGTGCTTGACGCGTCCTTGCAAGCTTTGTTCGAGTAAGCCTTCCCATGCATTTAAAGCGGGGATGCGGTCAGCTTCAAAAAAATCTTCGTCAGCAATATCATCTGCCCGGCGGGCAAAAGCATATACAGCCCAAACATGAGGGCGTAATTTTTTTGGAATAAGCACAGAACCTACCGGAAAGTTTTCATAATGCATGCGTGCGAGGCGTTCACAATATTTGTAGGAATCTTCTAAATGCCATACTTTTTTTTGTAGGACTTCGTCGATAGGATAGTTGGCTTCTTTTGTGAACTCTGTATTCATGAATTAGACTTGCCTTTTTCTTTGGCTAAGGGCTTTTCTAAAATGTGTAGGCTTGTTTCGGAATCGATTTTGTATTGAGTACTTGCTTGCATTGCTTTTGTGTTGAGTATTCCCAAGCCGACTTCTTTCTCGAATTTAGGAGAATAGATTTGAGAAGTCAACTGACCAATTTGTTTTCCCTCTGAGTCTTCAATTGGGATGGGAAGTGTTTTGCTGGTAGGTTTTTGTAGCTCAAATACTTGTAATTGACGATTGACTTTTCCAATGCTTTGGATGCGAGCTGTGGTTTCTTGTCCAAGATAGCAGCCTTTCGTAAAGCTTGTTGCACGTTGGTCAAGACCGACTTCTGCAACGAGGCAATTTTCGTCCATATCGATTCCCATTTTGGGATAGCCAGCTTCAATACGGAAGATTTCTAGTAAATTTGGATCGGCAATAAATTTTTGATTTTCGCTGAGTATTTTTTGGCCCAGGTTATTTTTATCTTCAGGAATGAAGATTTCCCAGGTAGGGCATCCAAAGCGATTTGAATAGATCAGAATAATTTCGGTTTCCTCATGGAAAAAGTTTTGTACTTTTGATTCATCTATACTTCTCCTCTGAAAGAATTTCTCAATAACATTAGAAGCTTCAGATCCCATACAAAGAAGGTGACTGTAGGGAGATTTCAATGCTTCTAGACTGACGTCAGCAAAATTAAGAAATATTTCTAAGTGCTTCAGTAGTTTTTCATCATAGCCCTTTGGAATAAATAGAAAGAAGTGCTCATTATGTTTTAAAATCCATGAATCGGTGATAAGTTTCCCTTTCTGGTTGAGAAAAGCTCCATAGCAAATATGATTGTTTTGAAGAGCTAGGATGTTTTGCGTGTTATAAGCATTTAAAAAGGTATCTTTTTCAGGTCCTGATAGCTTTAAAATGTCTTCTTCTAAGCTTAAATCTACAAAGATGTAGCTGTTTTGTTTTTGTTTATATTGGTTCAAAATTTCTGCTTTTATCATAGTGTGAATCTACTTATTTTTATTTTTTTTGCTAGATCAAAATTTTGTATTCGTTTGTCTTTTTACTGAACATTAAAAAAAATTGCTTTAATTAATAATTGGCTCATGAGAAAATAGCCCTGAATGCAAAAAAAAGATGAATTATTTTATGGAGGAAGCCATGTCGGAGCGTAAAGAAAATATTGGAAAAGCATTAGGTCGAGTAGTGAGTGGAATTGCAATTTTAACGGCTCAAGAGGGGGTAGAAAAGGAAGCGATCTTAGCTTCTTGGTTTCAACAGGTTAGCTTTGAGCCTCCAATGTTAAGTGTCGCGGTTAAAAAAGATCGTCCCATTCAAAAAGTGATCGATGAAACTAAGAAATTTGCTCTAAATATCTTATGTAATGACCAAAAAGAGGTCTTAGCGCATTTTGGGAAAGGTTTTAAACCGGGAATCAATCCTTTTGAGGGTATTGAGGTTGAAGAGCATAGTTTGGGACTTCCTTTATTAAAAGAAAGCCATGTCTATTTGGTGCTTGAGGTCAAAAATAAAGTCTCTGCTGGAGACCATGATTTATACCTAGTTGAGGCTGTTGATGGAGATTTAAAGGAAAAAGGTGAACCGATGGTGCATGTGCGCCGTAGCGGTTTTCATTATTAAATATTATTTTTCTCTGCAGGGCAGTATAGGAAGCTAAGACGTAGTTGCCTAAGTTTTGTTGTGTCCTTTGCGAATTTTTTCAAGGTCTTGATTAGGAGCTATCGTCACTTGATCACGAATGTGGACTTCAGTTGGATTGCCTTGAGAAAAGGTATTTAAGGATTTTGCTAAATTTGCATCTGCTGGGTTCTGATTTTGTTTGACGAAGGTAAATTCAGCACAGTTTCCACTAAGTAAAGATTGAAAAACACCATTTGGAATATTTTTATTCATACTTTTTTCTTTTAACAACCACTTTATAATGAGAGAAGGTTTTTTGAATACCCGATACCATTACACAACGACAAATACCCCGTTTAAGTTTTAACTCAAGTATCAGAACTTAAAATTCATACTACAAAATTTTAGCTTTTTGAAGTACTTTTCTTTCAAAATTTGGAATGGCAAGCTGTTTTAGCTGATTTAAGGAAAAAAAACCGAAATCTTGAAAAGTTTTTTTACAAGGTTGTATTTTGTTGATTTTTCCATGCCAAGGCAGAGAGTTTATCTTGTGGTGTGTGATGTGGTGAATAGAAGGGGAGATTTTGACAGGCTGTGTCATAGAGCTTTTTAGCTGATTTTTGATGAGTAATTCGAGAGTTTTCTGAGCAGATTCTTCGCTTTGGCAATAGTCGTGAGGCAATTCCCACATTCCTTCAAACCAACGAGTTTTATGACGTTTCACAAATAAAATGCCCTGTTGATGTTGGCAGATAGCGACAACTCGAGTCAAAGAGATGATTTGAGTGCTAGGAGGAGTTTCAGGAAATTGCTCAACTGTATTATTTTGATAACTTGTGCACTCGTCTTGGAGAGGGCAGCGTTGGCATGAAGGGAGATATTTGCGGCAGACTGTGGCTCCTAATTCCATAAGCGCCTGATTAAAATCGCCAGGGCTTTTAGGGTCAATCACTTGCTGGGCTTCTCTCCAAATTTTTTTATGTAATTCGCCAGATTTTGCATGGCCAGGATGACTGAATATTCTTGAGAAAACGCGAATGACATTTCCATCTACTAGTGGGCTAGGACGATTATAAGCAATCGAAGAAATGGCTCCCGCAGTGTATGGACCAACGCCAGGTATTTTTTTGAGTTCTTCGGGCTCTTCAGGGACGATTCCTTGATAGTTTTCAAAAACGTATTTGGCTCCTTGATGAAGTAATTTTGCTCGGCGATAATAACCCAAACCGGACCACTGGGCGAGAATTTCATTTTCCTCAGCCCTTGCTAAGCTTTTTAAATTTGGAAAAATTTTAATGAACTTCTTGTAAAAGGGAATGACAGTTTTGACTTGAGTTTGTTGGAGCATGATTTCGCTGACCCAAATTTTATAGGGATCCTTTGTTTGGCGCCAAGGAAGTTGGCGTGCATGGCTTCTGTACCACTTGAGTAGTCTTTTTCGTATCTCTAGAATAGATTTTTCTTTTTCAGGAGTCATGATTAAATAATAAATTGTTGAGTAAAAAAAAAGCGCTTTTAGATTCTAAAAAGCGCTTTTAAAATATTTTCTATGAGAGTGAATAGACTTCGTATCAATTAATAACTTTATTGACGATATGGATGATTCCATTGTCTGCGTTAATATCATCAATAATTTGTACACTATTGACGTATAAATTTGTACCATCATAACTCAGATTTAATTGACTGCCTTCTAATGAAATTAAAAACCCATCCGTTTGAGCAATGTCAATTAACTCATCTGAGCTAAACTCACCACTGACAACGTGAAGTTTAAGAACTTCGCTTAATTTTGCAGTATCATTAATAAGTTCATTAAGGGTTTCTTGCCCTAATGCTTGGAATGCACTGTCAGTTGGGGCAAATACAGTAAAGGGGCCATCATCCCGTAGAGTTTGATCTAAACCCGTGGCTTGTAAACTTTGAACTAAGGTTTTAAAATTGCCTTCTTCAACTAATTCGTCCACGATGTTATCGTTATTTCCGCAACTGAGGCTTATAGCAGCGACTGCAATAAGTAAAAAACTGAAGATTAAGGACTTAAATGTTTTTTTCATGGATATCACTCCCTTATTAGAATCATATATTTTTATTTGTCTCTTATTTACGTAAACTGTTCATCTAAAGTTTTGTGTATGATATTCATTTTGAGAAAACTTTTCAACTAATCAATAAAGGATGCGAAGAAATTCATGCATATTAAAGTTTTTCAGCACGTTGAGTATGAAAATCTATCTGAGTTTGAACCAATAATTAAAGATTTTGGAATACAGTTTGAATATATTTCCGGATTTCGGCGTAGTTCTGTCTTACTTTCTGAGAGAGATTGGGAAAAACTAGACGGAATTATTGTTATGGGTGGTCCAATGAGTGTCCATGATAGTCATGATTTCCCATTTTTGAAGGAAGAACTACAAATTCTTGAGCGAGCTTTTAAAAAAGAAGTTCCAATTTTAGGGATATGTTTAGGATCTCAACTGATTGCACAAGCTTTAGGTGCTCAGGTCTATGTCGGAGAGAAAAAAGAAATTGGATGGTATCCACTCTTTATGAATGCTCAAAGCAAAAAGGACAGCTTATTTGAAGCATGGCCAGAGAGTTTAATGATGTTTCAATGGCATGGCGAGACCTTTGATTTGCCTGAGGGTGCAAAAAGAATCGCGAGTTCTACTCTCTATCAAAATCAGGCTTTTGTCTGGAATCAAAACGTATATGCTATTCAATTTCATCCAGAAATGAATCTAATGACCATTAAAAATTGGCTTAAGATTCATCAAAAAGAAGTTCGTCAGAATACTTATTTAGACTCTCCTGAGGAAATTATTGAAAAAAGTCGAGATTTGTTGCCTAGATTGGCGAATTTAAGAAAATCTATGTTGTTGTCATGGTTAGATCTTTTGAAAAATAAGAAAGCGGAGACGAGATGGGCTCGCCTCCGCCGACAGGGTGGTTAGTTTTGAGTGGAAACGCTTTCAGTGCTCTTTTCTTGAGTTGTATTTGTGGGAGCTTGAGTGTTTGTTGAGCTAGAAAATGAGACGTAGGGTTTGAGTGATTCGAGTCTTTTGTCTCCAATGCCTTTGACTTTTTTAAGGTCTTCAAGTGAGCTAAAGGGCTTTTCTTTTCTCATTTCGACAATATTTTCTGCTTTCACTTTACCAATGCCAGGGAGTTGCATGAGTTCGTTGACATTAGCCGTATTGACATTGATAGTACCTTCAAAAGTCTTGGCTTGTAATGATCCCAAGCTGAGGCAAAATAAAAGGGTTAGAAAGCTGATGAGTATTTTTGTGAATCGTTTCATTTAAAAATTCCTTTCTTGTAAAAAGTTAAGTGAACATCAGTTGCTGAGTAATAAGAGCAAGTGAGATGCCAAATTGTTTCAGAATTTTTTAAATGAAGAAGCGAATGTGAATTTCTTTATTAAATATATAAACTTAGCTGTTATAATTTATTTTTTTTGGGATGATTTTTTTAAAAAAAATTATTGAAGAAGTTTGCTAAGCGTTCGGTTTTCGAACTTGCAGTATTAAAATCAGACGGTAACTTCTTCTTCGAGAGTTCCATTGTTGGCTAGATTTTCGAGTTCTTCCCAAGCATCTAGCAATGAAGCCCAAGCGCCGGAGCTTAATCGTTCGGCTTCGGAAATGAGTTTTAA